>NZ_LQPS01000054.1 GCF_002101885.1 Mycolicibacter senuensis | reverse complement strand
GGGCGCCAAGGATGCGGCAAAAACAACAACAAACAAAAACCACCAAACACACTATTGAGTTCTCAAACAACACGCCCGGCTTTCAGGCAACCCCGCCACTATACTCGGTAGCCGGAGTTGAGTCAACTCCGACTTTTCGGGGCTACCAGAAGGTTCTTCCAGACTGCTCGACGATCCGCGTGCGGGGCGCCGGCCTGACCTATCTTACACGTTCGATTTCGGCGCCGAGACCGGCCAGGTACTCCACGAACAACGGGTATCCCCGATCGATGTGGTAGACGTCGTGGACCTCGGTGTCACCGTCTGCGACCAGGCCCGCAAGGACCAGGCCGGCGCCGGCCCGGATGTCGGAGGCCCACACCGGCGCGCTCGACAGCTGCGGCAGGCCGCGCACCACCGCGTGGTGCCCGTCGGTGCGGGCATCGGCGCCCAGCCGGATCATCTCTTCGACGAACCGGAACCTCGCCTCGAAGACGTTCTCGGTGATCATCGACGTACCGTCGGCGATCGCCGCCAGGCCGATCGCCATCGGCTGCAGATCGGTCGGGAATCCCGGGAACGGCAGGGTCGCGACGTTGACGGCCTTGGGGCGGTCGTACTGGACGACCCGGAAGCCGTTGTCGTGCTGAGTGACGGTCGCCCCGGCGTCGTGCAACTTATGCAGCACGAGCTGCAAATGGGCCGGGTCCACGCCGGTCACCGCGATGTCGCCGCGCGTCATCACCGCGGCGATGGCCCAGGTTGCCGCGACGATCCGGTCCCCGATCACCTCGTGTTCGGTGGGGTGCAGCCGCGGGACCCCGGTGATCTTCAGCGTCGGCGACCCCGCGCCCTCGATCTGCGCGCCCATCTGGTTGAGCATGGTGCACAGGTCGGCGACGTCGGGCTCACGCGCCGCGTTGTGGATGGTCGTGACGCCTTCGGCCAGCACCGCCGCCATCAAGATGTTCTCGGTGGCGCCGACCGAGGGGAACTCCAACTGGATCTCCGCGCCGCGCAGCTTTTCGGCGTGCGCCACCACGCAACCGTGTTCGATATTGCAGGTGGCGCCCAGCTGACGCAGGCCGGCCTGGTGCATGTCGAGCGGGCGCGATCCGATCGCGTCGCCGCCCGGTAGTGCGACTTTGGCCTTCAGGCACCGGCCCACCAGCGGGCCCAGCACACAGACCGACGCCCGGAACTGGCGCACCGCGGCGAAGTCGGCGTCGTACTTGGGTTCATCCGGCGAGGTGATTCGCACCGTGGTCCCGTCGAGCTCGACGTTGGCGCCCAGGCCGCGCAGCACCTCGGCCATCAGCGGCACGTCGAGAATGTCCGGGCAATTGGTGATGGTGCTGGTGCCCTCCGCCAGCAGCGCCGCCGCCATCAGCTTCAGCACGCTGTTCTTAGCGCCGCCGACGGCGACCTCCCCGGCCAGCCGATTGCCGCCGGTAACCACGAAACGCTCACCCACGCGCGTCAGTGTAGTGACGACCGGGCAGTGATCCCGACCGAATCCCGGCCCGGCTCGCACCGGTTGTCGCGCCCGGTACGGTTTGGGGCATGGCAGTGCATATCACTCGCGTGTACACCCGCACCGGCGACGACGGCACCACGGGATTGAGCGACTTCTCCCGGGTTCCCAAGACCGACCAGCGCCTGGTGGCCTACGCCGATGTCGAAGAGGCCAACGCCGCGATCGGCGTGGCGATCGCGCTGGGCGAACCCGACGAATCGGTCAGCGCGACGCTGCTGCGCATCCAGAACGATCTGTTCGACGCCGGCGCCGACCTGGCCACTCCCGTGGTGGAGAACCCCAAGTACCCGCCGCTGCGCATCACCCAGGACTACATCGATCGGGTGGAGGCGTGGTGCGATGAATACAACGAGCCGCTGCCGGCGTTGAACTCGTTCATCCTGCCGGGCGGCTCACCGCTGTCGGCGCTGCTGCACGTCGCCCGCACCGCGGCGCGCCGCGCCGAGCGGTCGGCGTGGGCCGCGGTCGAGGCGCATCCCGACGGCGTGTCGGTGCTGCCGGCGAAATACCTGAATCGGTTGTCGGACTTGATGTTCGTACTGTGCCGGGTGGCCAACGCCGACGGCGACGTACTGTGGCAGCCCGGCGGCGAGCGCACCGACCGTCCCGAAAAGTAGGCGCCGCCAAACGGTTCCGTCAGATCAGTAACTGTGACGGCGGGACCGCGGCGACGGGCGCGCCTCCAGCCAGGACAGAAATGCGGTGCGGGCACCGCGGTCCAGCGCGATCTCGAAACCCGCCCGGCGGTCCTGGGTGGTGTCGCGCAGTTCGAGCACCACGATCTCGTCGGTCATGATGTCGAACTCGTCGCCGCGCGGCGCACGCCGCGACACCACGTCAACCCCGCGGCGGGACAGCCGGCGATCCGGCCACAGCCGCACGCTGGAGAGCCGGTAGAAGGCGGCTTCGCCGCCGCGGTAACGGACGACGCCGTGCCGCCACCCGTGCCCACCCACGGCCGGCAGGTCGCGCATGATCGCCGCCGTGCCGCCCTGGCGCAGTTTCCACAGCCGGTAACTCAGCGCCAGCACAGCGCCCAAGAGCACGGCGACGAGCACGACCATGGCGATCATGGGCGTGCTCATCGGTTCACGCCCCGCTAATCGATCACGCCCAGGGCACGAAGCCTAGCCCTGCCCTGAGCCGCCAACTTCGGGTCGTTGGAGTTGGCGTCGTGCCGTGCGGTCGCTTCGTCGATCTCCGCGGCGAAGTCGACGGACTCGGCCAGAATGCTGACGCCCTCGTCGGTGACCGACAGGAAACCGCCGTGCACCGCCAGCCGCAGCTCGCCCTCCTCGACGCGGTCCACCCGCACCATCGCGTCGTCGACGAGTTCGGCGACCAGCGGGATGTGCCGCGGATAGATCCCGATCTCACCGACGGTGGTCCGGGTGAAGATGAACGTCGCCTTGCCCGACCACACCTTGCGATCGACCGCGACGACGTCGACGTCAATCTCTGCCACTACCCACCGCCTTTCGCGGTCAGAGGATTTCGCGTCACAGCTTGGCGCCCAGGCTCTCGGCCTTCTTGGCCAGGTCGTCGAGACCACCGATCAAGAAGAACGCCTGCTCGGGCAGGTGGTCGAAGTCGCCCTTGGTCAGCCGGTCGAAGGCCTCGATGGTCTCCTTGAGCGGCACCGTCGAACCGGGCTGGCCGGTGAACTGCTCGGCCGCCATCATGTTCTGGCTCAGGAACCGCTCGATACGCCGTGCTCGGTTCACCAACTGCTTGTCCTCCTCGGACAGCTCGTCGATACCGAGGATGGCGATGATGTCCTGCAGGTCCTTGTAACGCTGCAGGATCCGGATGACCTCCTGGGCGACCCGGTAGTGGTCGTCGCCGACAATGGCCGGGTCCAGAATGGTCGAGCTCGACGCCAGCGGGTCCACCGCCGGGAAGATGCCCTTGGAGAACACCGCACGGGAAAGCTCGGTGGTGGCGTCCAGGTGCGCGAACGTGGTGGCCGGCGCCGGGTCGGTGTAGTCGTCGGCCGGCACGTACACGGCCTGCATCGACGTGATGGACCGGCCGCGGGTCGAGGTGATCCGCTCCTGCAGCTCGCCCATCTCGTCGGCCAGGGTGGGCTGGTAGCCCACCGCCGAGGGCATCCGGCCCAGCAGGGTCGACACCTCGGAGCCGGCCTGGGTGAACCGGAAGATGTTGTCGATGAACAACAGCACGTCCTGGCCGGCCTCGTCGCGGAACCACTCGGCCATGGTCAGCGCCGACAGCGCCACCCGCATACGGGTGCCCGGCGGCTCGTCCATCTGACCGAACACCAGGGCGGTGTCCTTGAGCACGTTGGCGTCTTCGAGCTCGACCCACAGGTCGTTGCCCTCACGGGTGCGCTCACCCACGCCGGCGAACACCGAGGTGCCACCGAAGTTGCGGGCGATGCGGTTGATCATCTCCTGGATCAACACGGTCTTGCCCACACCGGCACCACCGAACAGGGCGATCTTGCCGCCGCGCACGTACGGGGTGAGCAGGTCGACGACCTTCAACCCGGTCTCGAGCATCTCGGTGCGCGGTTCGAGTTCGTTGAAGGCCGGCGGCTTGCGGTGGATGCCCCAGTGCTCGAAGTCCTCGCCGTAGCCCGGCTTGTCCAGGCAGTGGCCCAGCGCGTTGAACACGTGGCCCTTGACGTCGTGGCCGACCGGCACCGAGATCGCCGCACCGGTGTCGGTCACCTCCACGCCGCGGACCAGGCCGTCGGTGGGCTGCATCGAGATGCAGCGCACCAGGTTGTCGCCGAGGTGCTGGGCGACCTCGAGGGTCAGCGTCTTGGCCAGCTCCTCGAAGGTGATGTCGGCATGCAGCGCGTTGAACAGCTCGGGTACCGCGCCCCGCGGAAATTCGACGTCAACCACGGGGCCGGTTACGCGCACGACGCGGCCGGCGGTTGTCTTGTCAGCGGTAACAGTCATTATCTTCTTCGCTTCCTAGTGCTTAGCGTGCTTGGCGGGCTGTGCTTATCGGGCATCGGCGAGGGCATTGGCGCCGCCGACGATTTCGCTGATTTCCTGGGTGATCTGGGCCTGGCGCTCACGGTTGGCCTCGAGTGTCAACGCCTTGATCAAGTCGTCGGCATTGTCGGTCGCCGACTTCATCGCGCGCTGGCGCGAAGCCAGCTCAGAAGCAGCCGAGTCGAGCAGCGCCGCGTACACGCGGGTGGTCAGATACCGCGGCAGCAGCGAGTCGAACAGCGTGGTGGCGTCCGGCTCAAAGGAGTACAGGGTCCGCGGACCGGTGTCTTCCTCACCGATGTACTCCACCAGCATCGGCGCGATTCGCCGCGCCTCGGCCGACTGCGACAGCATCGAGCGGAAGTCCGTGGACACGATGTGCAACTCATCGACGCCGAGCACCCCGTCGGCACCCGGGTGGTCGCCCTCGTCGTCGACACCGGACATGAACGCGTCCACCAGGGTCGAGGCGATGGTCGCGGCGTTTTCGTAGGTCGGCTGCTCGGAGAAACCCGCCCACGAGTCGGTGATCTCCCAGTTCCGGAAAGTGTAGTACGCCAGTGCCTTCCGGCCGACGACGTAGAGAATCGGCTCCTTGCCCTCCGACCGCAGGAGCGCGAACAGCTCCTCGGCCCGACGGAAGACGTTGGCGTTGTACCCGCCACACAGACCACGGTCGCTCGACACCACCAGCACCCCCGCCCGGGTGCGGTTTTCGCGCTCGACCAACAATGGGTGGTCCAGGGCCGCCTCGGCGGCCAACGTGGTGAGCATCCGGGTTATCTCATCGGCGTACGGCCGCGCCGTTTGGAGCCGGGCCTGCGCCCGTCCGATACGCGACGTAGCGATCAGCTCCTGGGCCTTGGTGATCTTCTTGATCGACCCGGCGGAGCGGATTCGCCCGCGTAGTTCGCGAAGTGTGGCTGCCATGGCGGTGTTACCTCTTCTTCGCCGGCGGGGCCTTGCGGACCTGCACCGCTTCCTTGCCGAGCTCGTCCTCGTCGAGCGCTTCGACGCGTTCGTCGGGCACCACCGAGCTGCCGTCGGTGGCGGCGAAGCCCTTCTTGAACTGTCCGATGGCCGCGACCAGTTTCTCGCCGGCCTCATCGGAGAGTTTCTTGGACTCGCGGATGCCGGTCAGGATGTCGCTCTCGGAGGCCCGGATGTGGTCGAGGAACTCGGATTCGAACCGGGCGACGTCCTCGACCGGCACCGAGTCCAGGTGCCCCTCGGTACCCAGGAAGACCGCGACGACCTGTTCCTCGACGGGCATCGGCGCGTACTGGGGCTGCTTGAGCAGTTCGACCAGCCGAGCACCGCGTTCCAGCTGCGCTTTGGAGGTGGCGTCCAAGTCGGAAGCGAAGGCCGCGAACGCCTCCAGCTCGCGGTACTGCGACAGATCCAGACGCAGCGAGCCAGCCACCTCTTTCATGGCCTTGATCTGGGCGGCGCCACCGACCCGGGAAACCGACACACCTACGTTGATGGCCGGCCGGACACCCTGGTTGAACAGGTCGCTCTCCAGGAAGCACTGGCCATCGGTGATCGAGATGACGTTGGTCGGGATGTAGGCCGAGATGTCGTTGGCCTTGGTCTCGATGATCGGCAGGCCGGTCAGCGAACCGCCGCCGAGCTCGTCGGAGAGCTTGGCGCAACGCTCCAGCAGCCGGGAGTGCAGGTAGAACACGTCGCCCGGGTAGGCCTCGCGGCCGGGGGGACGGCGCAGCAGCAGCGAGATGGCGCGGTAGGCCTCGGCCTGCTTGGTGAGGTCGTCGAACACGATCAGCACGTGTTTGCCCGAGTACATCCAGTGCTGGGCGATCGCCGAGCCGGTGTAGGGAGCCAGCCACTTGAAGCCGGCGGAGTCCGAGGCCGGAGCCGCGACGATCGTGGTGTAGTCCATGGCGCCGCCCTCTTCCAGCGCGCGGCGCACGCTGGCGATGGTGGTGCCCTTCTGACCGATCGCGACGTACACGCAGCGGACCTGTTGGTTGGGGTCCCCGGTCTCCCAGTTCTGGCGCTGGTTGAGGATGGTGTCCACACACAATGCGGTCTTGCCGGTCTTGCGGTCACCGATGATGAGCTGGCGCTGGCCGCGACCGATCGGGGTCATGGCGTCGACGGCCTTGACGCCGGTCTGCAGCGGCTCGCTGACGCTCTGGCGCTGCACCACCGAGGGGGCCTGCATCTCCAGCGGCCGACGTGTCTCGGCCTCGATCTCGCCCCGGGCGTCGATCGGCTGGCCGAGCGGGTTGACCACCCGGCCGAGGAAACCGTCGCCGACCGGCACCGAGAGCACTTCGCCGGTCCGCTTGACCTGCTGGCCCTGCTCGATGTGCTCGAAGTCTCCCAGGATCACCGTGCCGACGCTGTGCTCGTCGAGGTTCAGGGCCACGCCCAGCACCCCGCCGGGGAACTCGAGGAGCTCCTGGGTCATCACCGAAGGCAGACCCTCGACGTGTGCGATGCCGTCACCGGCGTCGATGACGCTGCCGACCTCCTCGCGCGCGGTGTCGGCGCTGAAGGAGCTCACGTACTCCTCGATCGCCCCCTGAATGTCGTCAGAGGAGATTGTCAACTCTGCCATGGCTTCTCGTCTTCCTGCCTTCTTGGTGATGGATCTAGGTTTTTGGTCAGTCGGGCAATTGCGTCTTTGCGGCGACCAGGCGCGAGGACAGTGTCCCGTCGATCACCTCGTCGCCGACGGCGATCGCCAGCCCGCCCAACAGTTCGGGGTCGACGCCGACCTGCACGCGCACCGGGTGGCTGTAGATCCGGCTCAGTACGGTGTTGAGCCGGGTGCGCTGGGCGTCGCTGAGTTCGGCGGCCGCCCCGACGTGCGCCACCACTTCGCCGCGGCGTGCCACCGCGATCTGGGCGAGTTCGGTGATCGCCTGGTGCGCGGACTGACCGCGCAGCAACCGGACGGTCTGCTCCAGCAGCGCGGTGGTGATCGAATTGGCGCCACTGCCGCCGCCGATGACGTTGCGTACCAGCCCCACCCGGCCGGCGGCCGGCGTTGCGGTGTCACTGAGCAGCGTGTCCAGCCGGGGCTGGGCATCGAGGATGCGGGAGAACCGGAACAGCTGGTCCTCCACCTCGTCGAGGCTGTCCGCGCGTTCGGCAGACAGCAGCAGCGCCTGCCGCGCGACGTGTTCGGCCGCCGCGATGAGGTCGCCGTCGTTGGACCACCGGGCCGCGGCGGCGTCGGACACCAGCGTCAGGGCCGGATCACCGATCTTGCCGGAGAACAACCGCTGCACCAGGCGAACCTTCGGGGCGGGGTCTTCGGTGGGCACCGTCAGGTGCCGTGTCACCACGGTCTCGCGCCCCAGCACGTCGGCGACCGCGGTCAAGTCACCGGCCAGCGTAGACAGGCCCTGCTCATCGAGGCCGCCTGCCACCTCGTCGAACTTGCCGAGCAGACCCTTGAGGGCGTCCCGGCTCGCGGAGCGCATCCGGGCCAGGATCGGCGATTCGACCTCGACCGACTTCGGTGCCATCGCGTCGAGTTCGTCGAGGAACCGGTCGACGGTGGCGGCCTGGCGTTGCGGGTCGGCGACGTGGTCGCGAACCAGCTCGGCCGCGCGCTGTACCGCTTCCGCCCCGAGGCCGGCCCGCAGTTCACGGATCAGCTGGGCACGCATCAGGCCCACCTGCTGACCGCCGGCGGACTTGACGCGCTCGGCCTCAACGCCGGCCTGACCGCGCAGTTGCTCAGCGAGCCGCTCAGCATCGGTGCGGGCTTCGGCGGTCACCCGCTGCGACTCGGTCTCGGCGTTGGCGATTGCGGTGGCGTGCGCCTGGCCGGCCTCGGTCAGCCGGGCGGCGGCCGCAGCGGCCTCCTCCAACTGCCGACGCACCGACTCCTGCTGGTCGGCCATCAGCCTGCGCACCGGCGGAACCACGAACTTGACCAGCAGCCAGACGATGACGGCAAAGCCGACCAGCTGCCCGATGAATGTCGACATCTCTGTTGCTACCGCCCCGTGTTCGCCGCGGAGAGTGTCTCGGCTTCGACGCCGAGAATCCGACCGGCCAGGGTGGCTGACAGGGTCGCCACCCGGGCCTGCAACTGCTCACTCACCGCATCGCCTTCCTGCTTGAGTTGCTCGCTGGCGGCCTGCAACGTCGTGGCCACCTCCGCCTCCGCCGCCGACCGCTGCTCGTCGATGGCCTTGCGGCCCTCGGCCCGAGCCTCGTCGCGCACGGTCGTCGCCTCCAGGCGCGCGGCCGCCATCTGCTTCTCGTAGTCGGCGTCGGCGGCCGCGAACTGCTCGGCTGACTCCCGGTTGTCGGCGAGAGTCTTGGTGACCATGTTGTCGCGCTCCCGCAACACCCTCATGATCGGCGGCACCACGAAGGTGCCGATCACACCGAGCACGACCAAGAAAATGCCCAGCACGACGAAGAAGGTGCCGTTGGGGAGCAGGAAGTTGGCGCTTTCGCCTTCCTCCGCTCCCGCGGCGACCTGGCGGGTCGCGGCCAGGACGACGACGCTCATGTCACCCATAGGAGCGGACTAACCGACCGGGGTGGCGAAGACGAACAGCGCCATGAACGCCAGGTTGATGAAGTAGGCCGCTTCCACCAGACCGACGGTGATGAAGAACGGGGTGAACAGCCGGCCCTGCGCCTCGGGCTGCCGGGCGATTCCGGAGATCAGCGCGTTACCCGCGATGCCGTCACCGATACCGGCACCGATCGCGCCACCGGCCATGATGAGGCCACCGCCGATGAGGGCGCCGGCCGCGATTGTGGGGTCCATACTTTTCCTCCTTGCTAGCTGGTAGTTCTCTACCAGGTCTTTGTTGTGGTGTCAGGCTTGCTGGTTACTAGTGGTCTGCATGTTCGTCCATCTCCATGGCCTGCGAGAAGTACAGGATCGTCAGCAGGGCGAAGATGAAGGCCTGGATCAGGCCGACGAACAAGTCGAACGCTTTCCATACCGCGTTGGGCGCCCACATGATGTAGGGCGGGAACATCGCGATCAGGCCGACCAGGATGCCGCCGGCGAAGATGTTGCCGAAAAGTCGCAGCGACAGCGAAACCGGCTTGGCGATCTCTTCGACCAGGTTGATCGGAGCCAGGATCGCCACGTGTCCCTTGAGCACCCGCCACGGGTGGCCCAGGAAGCCCCGGCGCCAGAACCCGGCCAGGTGGTAGCAGAAGAACACGAACAGGGCCAACGCCAACACGTAGTTGATGTCGGAGGCCGGCGGGGCGAACAGTTCCTTGGTAGCTCCGGATGCATCCGAGTACTGCACGGGGAACACGCCCATCCAGTTGGACACCAGGATGAACACGAAGATGGTCACCGCCAGCGGCAGCACGAACGGGGCGATTCGCATCCCGATCGCACCCTCGATCTGGTTGCGCATCTGAACGGTGATCGCCTCGAAGAACAACTGGACACCGCCGGGAACCCCGGTCGAGGTGACCTTGGCCCGCAGATAGAACGCCAAGGCGATGACGACCACCGCGGCGATCGCGCTCGACGTGATCGTGTCGATGTTGACGGTCCCGAGCACCGGCCAGACGGCGGTTTCGTGGTGGCCGACTTCGATCGCGGCCTCGGCCAGGGTGGTCTCGATCATCGCTACTGTGCAGTCCCTTCCGTGCCAAGAGCGTCTGTGCCGGTCGCTGCCGCGCTGCGCAGCTTCTTCATCACCGGCAGTGCGGTGGTAGCCACCAAGAGGACCTCGAACAGTGCCAGCCCGAACAGCACACCCAGGCCCTGGGGGCGGAACAGGTAGGCGACGACCAGACCGACGACCGTGATCGCCAGCAGGCGCGTCGCGGAGTTCATCGCCATCTTCGATTTCAGCGGGTGGTCCTGGGCGGTGATCGACTGGACTGAGCGGCGGATCAGCAGCGCGTTGACCAATCCGAGGGCCAGCCCGAAGCCGAAGAACGCCCCGAACATCACGTGGCCGAGTCCGGCGGCGGCCAATGTCGCCACCGCGGTCAGCGCTACGCAAATGAGCAGCAGCCGAATCGGCTGGAATACCACCGACGGCAACACCAACGGCGCGTCCTGCGCTGGTGTCGTCACCGCCTCACCCCAATCTCGACTTGCCCTGCGTCACTGTCCTGAAGTCGCCCGCCGAGCGTATCGGATGCCCGATCGCGCTGCGGAACCACCTACAACACCATCTTAGACGGTGCTACTACCGCGTGTCGTAGGGGCTGTCCTCCAGTCCGTCACCACGACGCAGCAGCGGGATGAGCGTAACGACAATCGCGATGAGCATCGCACCCAGCATCACCGCACCGGTGTAGCGCGGGTCGAAGAAGATCGTTCCCGCCGCGCCGAAGGCGACGATCGCCGTCCACAAATAGATCAGCAGCACCACGCGGCGCTCGGAGTGGCCGATCTGCAGCAGCCGGTGGTGCAGATGCATCTTGTCCGGACTGAACGGGCTGCGCCCGGCACGGGTACGGCGGATGATCGCCAGCAGCACATCCAGCGCGGGTACGGAGACCACGGCCGCCACCAGCAGGAACGGCGCCAACAGCCCGAAGACGTCGCGGGCGCCGTAAGCGGTTTGCGAGATCGGGCCCGCGGCGGTGGTCGACGCGGCGGCCAGCATCAGACCGATCAGCATCGACCCCGAGTCCCCCATGAAGATCTTCGCGGGGCTGAAGTTGTGCGGCAGAAATCCCAGGCAGGCTCCGGCCAGCGCCACCGAGATCAGCGCGGGCGGATAGAACAACACGTCGCCCCCGTGGTCGGACAGCACGCCTACCGAGAACATGCAGATCGCCAGCGCGGTGATCAATCCGAGGCCCGCGGCCAAGCCGTCGAGTCCGTCCACGAAGTTCATCGCGTTGACGATCGAGACCGTCAACGCCAGGGTGAGCAGGATCGACGACACCTGATCGAGCACCACCGTGCCGACACCGCCGATCGGGATGTAGAGCACGCTCCACGCGACGCCCATGGTGACCAGCACGCTGGCGGCGGTGATCTGACCGGCGAACTTGGTCAGCGCGTCCAGGCCCCATTTGTCGTCGAGCAGCCCGATGCCCATGATCACCCCGCCGGCCAGCACCACCGCCGGCATACCGGTGGAGTAGACGAAGCCCCGGGTCAGCGCGGGCAGCTGCGATGCCAGGAAGATCGCGGCGACGATGCCGACGTACATCGCCAGCCCGCCCATCCGCGGCGTCGGCTGCACATGCACGTCGCGTTCGCGCGGGTAGGCGACCGCACCGATCCGGGTGGCCAGCCAGCGGACCGGCCCGGTGGTGAAGTAGGTGATGATCGCGGCGGTCAATCCGACCAGCGCGAGTTCCCGCAGCGGCACCCCGGCACCGCGGTCGGCCAGCGCCAGCAGGCTGGTCACGGCGCCTCCGTCAGCGCCGCCGGGTCCTGTCCCAGGACCGCGCCGATCTGCTCGGCCGAGACCGGGCCGGTCCGCACGATGCGCGGCGCGGGTCCGGTCAGGTCGACGATCGTGGAGGCTTCGCCCTGTTCGGCGGGGCCCGCGTCGAGGTAGACGTCGACGGTGTCGCCGAGTTGTCCGCGCGCTGCGTCGGCGTCGACGGCCGGGGCGCCGCCGGAGATGTTGGCGCTGGACACCGCCATCGGGCCCACGGCTTTGAGCACTTCCAGGGCCACCGGGTGCAGTGGCATGCGCACCATGACGGTGCCGCGGGCGTCGCCGAGGTCCCACTGCAGTGACGGCGCCTGGTTGACGATCACGCTGAGCGCGCCCGGCCAGAACGCGCGGATCAGTTCGCGGGCGCTATCGGGCACCACCAGGGCCAGCCCGTCGATGGAGGTCCACGAGCCGACCAGCACGCCCACCGGCATGTCGCGGCCGCGTCGTTTGGCCGCCAGCAGCGCGGTGACCCCGGCAACATTGAAGGCGTCGGCGCCGATGCCGTAGACGGTATCGGTGGGCAGCACCGCCAATCGGCCCCCGCGGACGGCGTCGATCGCCGCGGCGATCCCCGCCGCGCGCTGAGCCGCATCAGCGCAGTCGAAAACCTCTGTCATCGTTGATCGTTCCTGACCGCCGTCACAAACCGCGGCCGTCCGGCCAGGTCCGTTCTGGTTACCACGTCGTCGAAGCAATCCGTGCTGCGCACGGTTTCGGCCGTCGCCGCCGACGTGGTGTCGTCGTGTTCGACGGCGAACAGGCCGCCGGGGCGCAGCAGCCGGGCGGCCAGCGCGGCCAGCGGGGTGATCACCGACATGCCGTCCGGGCCGCCGAACAGCGCGTGCGGTGGATCATGCTGGGCCACTTCGGGATCCAGTTCTGCGCCGTCGGGGATGTAGGGCGGGTTGCTGACCACGAGGTCGACCCGGCCGTCGAGTTCAAAGAGCACGCCCGGCGTGGTGACGTCGGCATGCCGCAACTCCACCGGCGTGTCCGCACAGTTGCGTCGGGCGTAGTTCAGTGCCGGCTCGGAGTCGTCGACCGCGAGCACCCGGGCGCCGGGTCGTGCGCGGGACAATGCGACCGCCAGGGCACCGGAGCCGGTACAGGCGTCGACGATCACCGGGCACGGGCCAAGTGGTTGTGCCAGCGCCCATTCGAGCATTGCCTCGGTTTCCGGTCGCGGGATGAACACGCCGGGACCGACGTGCAGTGTCTCGGGACCGAAGGCCGCGGTCCCGATCAGGTGCTGCAACGGGATCCGGGAGCTGCGGGCGGCCACCAATTCCCGGTAACGTCCGAAGAACTCGTCATCGGGTGGATTCAGCAGCGCCAGCCGGCCGCGCTGGGTGCCGGCGGCATGAGCGGCGAGTTCTTCGGCGTCGTAGCGGGCCGAATCGATTCCGGCATCGACGAAAAGCGCGGCAGCGGAGTCGATCGCGTCCCGGAGACTCACGACGTCCCCTGCAACCGGGTTTCCTTGTCGGCGGCGGCCAGCGCGTCGAACATCGCGTCGAGGTCCCCGTCGAGAACCTGATCGAGGTTGTGCGCCTTGTAGCCGATGCGGTGGTCGGTGATCCGGTTCTCCGGGAAGTTGTAGGTGCGGATGCGCTCGCTGCGGTCCACGGTACGGATCTGGCTGGCCCGGTCGGCTGAGGCGTCGGCCTGCGCCTGTTCCTCGGCGAGTGCCTGCAGCCGGGCCGCCAGCACCTGCAGTGCGCGGGCCTTGTTCTGCAGCTGGGACCGCTCGTTCTGACACGTCACCACGATCCCGGTCGGCAGGTGGGTGAGGCGCACCGCGGAGTCGGTGGTGTTGACGCCCTGGCCGCCCTTGCCGGAGGACCGGTAGACGTCGATGCGCAGGTCCGACTCGTCGATGGCCACTTCGGCGATCTCTTCGGGTTCGGGATAGACCAGCACCCCGGCCGCCGAGGTGTGGACGCGGCCCTGGGATTCGGTGACCGGGACGCGCTGGACCCGGTGCACGCCGCCCTCGAACTTCATCTTCGACCACACCCCGTCGGCGCTGTCGCCCCTGCTCGCGATGGTGATTGTGGCGTCTTTGTAGCCACCCAGATCCGACGTGGTCTCGTCGAGCAACGTCACCTTCCAGCCGTGCCGCTCCGCGTAGCGGATGTACATCCGGGCCAGGTCGGCGGCGAACAGCGCCGACTCCTCGCCGCCCTCGCCGGATTTGACCTCGAGCACGATGTCGTCGGCGTCGTGCGGGTCGCGTGGCGCGAGCATGTCGGTCAGCGTGGTGTCCAGTTCGGCGACAGCGGCTTCGAGTTCGGGCACCTCCGCGGCGAACGACGCGTCGTCGGCGGCCAGTTCGCGGGCGGCTTCCAGGTCACCGCGAGCCGACTCGAGCTTGCGGTGGGTGGCGATGATCGGCGCCAACTGAGCGAACCTGCGGCCGGCCCGGCGGGCCTCGACCGGATCGTTGTGCAGTTCGGGGTCGGCGAGCTGAGTTTCCAGCGCGGCGTGTTCGGCCAGCAGGGCATCGATCGCCTGCATGCTGCGGGTCATCTCACCTCCATCCCCGAACACAAGCCGACGCCCGGGCGACGTGCTGACACGTTCCGGGCGTCGGTGAGGAAGCTACTTGTCGGCGGCTTCGGCTGCGTCGGTTGCGGCACCGGCCTTGCGCTTGCCGTAGCGCTTCTCGAAGCGGGCGACCCGGCCGCCGCTGTCCAGGATCTTCTGCTTGCCGGTGTAGAACGGGTGGCACTGCGAGCAGACCTCGACCACGATGTGGCCGCTCTCCTTGGTGCTGCGGGTGGTGAAGCTGTTGCCGCAACCGCAGACCACGGTGGTCTCGCCGTAGGCGGGGTGAATGCCAGTTTTCATGATGTCCTCTTCAATCGTGGGTCGCCGGGTCGCCAGCCGGTGAGGCGGACGTGAACCGGAACCTGAGGCGTTCGATTATGCCAGCTGCGCTGACGCCACCAAAACGCCGATCAGTCGTTGTCCATTCCCGGCGTGGTCTTGGAGACCTGGACCAGGAACTCGTAGTTGTTCTTGGTCTTGCGCAGCTGGCTCATCAACAGGTCGATGGCCTGATGCGAGTCCAGCCCCGACAGCAGCCGGCGCAGCTTGTGCACGATCGCGAACTCGTCCGGCGAGAGCAGCAGCTCGTCCTTGCGGGTGCCGGACGGGTTGACGTCGACGGCCGGGAATACCCGGCGCTCGGCGATCTTGCGGTCCAGCTTGAGCTCGGCGTTGCCGGTGCCCTTGAACTCCTCGAAGATGACCGTGTCACCGGTGGACCCGGTCTCGACCATCGCGGTGGCGATGATGGTCAGCGAGCCGCCGTCCTCGATGTTGCGCGCGGCGCCCAGGAACCGCTTGGGCGGGTAGAGCGCGGTGGAGTCCACACCACCGGACAGGATGCGGCCCGACGCCGGAGAGGCGTTGTTGTAGGCCCGCCCCAGCCGGGTGATCGAGTCGAGAAGGACGACCACATCTTTGCCCTGCTCGACCAGGCGCTTGGCCCGCTCGATGGCCAGCTCGGCGGCCTGGGTGTGGTCCGACGGCGGCCGGTCGAAGGTGGAGGCGATGACCTCACCCTTGACCGAGCGCTGCATGTCGGTGACTTCCTCGGGCCGCTCGTCGACCAGCACCACCATCAGGTGGCACTCCGGGTTGTTGCGGGTGATCGCGTTGGCGATGTCCTGCATGATCGTGGTCTTACCGGCCTTGGGCGGCGACACGATCAGTGCGCGCTGCCCCTTGCCGATCGGCATGATCAGGTCGATGACCCGGGTGGTCAGCTTGTCACCCGAGGTCTCCAACCGCAGCCGCTGGTTCGGATACAGCGGGGTCAGCTTGGAGAAGTCCGGGCGGTTCCGAGCCTCCTCGACCGGTCCCCCGTTGACGGAGTCCAACCGCACCAGCGGGTTGAACTTCTGCCGCTGGTTGGGCTGCTCACCGTCGCGGGGCACCCGCACGGCGCCGGTCACCGCGTCACCGCGGCGCAGCCCGTTCTTGCGGACCATGTTCATCGACACATAGACATCGTTCGGGCCGGCCAGGTAGCCGGAGGTGCGCACGAACGCGTAGTTGTCCAGCACGTCGAGGATGCCGGCCACCGGCTGGACGACATCGTCCTCGCGCAGCTCGGTGTCGCCGCCTTCGCCGCCACGTTCGCCCCGGCGGCGCCGGTCGCGGAATCGGCGGCCGCGCCGGCCGCCGCGCCCGTCGTCGTCATCGGAGTTCTGCTGGCCCTGGTGACCGCGGTTCTGCTCGTCGCCCTTGGCCTGGTCGCCCTTGTTCTGGTCGCCCTTGGCCTGGTCACCCTTGGTCTGGTCGCCCTTGGCCTGGTCTGCCTTGCCCGCAGCACGGTCGTCGGACTTGCCGCCGTCGCGACGGCCGCCGGACTGCTCGGCCTTCTCGTCGGGCTTGTCCTGCTTGTTGGACTCCCCCTGCTTGCGAGGCTCGCCCTCGTCCTGGTCTCCTCCGTCGGCGGCGGGTGCACCGCTCGCACGGCTGGCGCCGCGCCGTTCACGACGAGGCGGCGCCTCGCCGGCCTCGGCAGCCCCACCGGCTTCGGTGCCCTCGGCCCGGGCCGGCTCGTCGCCGACGGCGGCGCCATTCGCGGGTGCTTCGGCGGCAGGCGTCTCGGCAGCGTCTCCGCCGCTGCCGCCATTGCCGCCATTGCCGCCAT
This sequence comes from Mycolicibacter senuensis, assembly GCF_002101885.1. Classification (GTDB taxonomy): domain Bacteria; phylum Actinomycetota; class Actinomycetes; order Mycobacteriales; family Mycobacteriaceae; genus Mycobacterium; species Mycobacterium senuense. Next base: position 259,278 of record NZ_LQPS01000054.1, on the reverse strand, counting down.
TGCCGCCGACCTCACGGATCGCGGCGATCAGCTCGCTCTTGCGCATCCCGGAGGCGCCTTTGACGCCGACGCGGTTGGCCAGCGCGCGCAGCTCAGGCAACACCATCGCCGACAACGACGGTTCCGCAGCGGCGGGAGCACCGTTGTCCGGTGCCGCGGCGGGCGCGGAGTCGCTGGTGGCGGGCGTCGAGCCGGCTTCGGGGGACGACACCGCGGTGTCGTCGCCGGCGGCCGGAGTGCTGACATCGGAGGCCTCCGAAGCGCCCGGGGTCGAGGCGGCGTTCTGGGAGGTCGACAGCGAAGCCTGTCCGGTGCTGCTGTCAGCCGTGAAGAGGTCCGTTTCGGTCACGGATTTCCTTTCTTCCCTCGTCGGTTTTGTCACGCGAGGGGTTGGGTGCATCCAGCGGAACCGCCGAGTGCGTGTCACCGTCGACTGTTTTAACGGTGATACCCGTATCGACAGCGTCAAATCGCGAGCCGTCAGCTACGAGAAGAATTTGGTGGCGTCCCAGTGACAACGCAGTCTGAGTCAGATGCTGATGCCGCGAATGCGGGACGGAACCGAGGATAGCCGTCTTGAGTGGCTCGCGCAACAAATACGGCGCGGCGTGCCTCAACCGGGCACCACCACCCCGGAATTCCACTTGACTGCATCACCGACACGCATCTGCGTCACATTGAACCCACGCGCCGCCGGCGCCTCAAGCACCTCAGCGGGAAGTTCGGGTGCGGTGCTCAGCGCGATCACCGCGGGCCCGGCACCGGACAGCACCGCGGCGATTCCGTGCTGCCGCAGCAATTGCAGGAACTGCGCGGACTCGGGCTGGGCGGCGGCGCGCTGCGGCTGGTGCAGCAGGTCCTCGGTGGCCGTCAGCAGCAGGTCGGGCCGCTCGGTCAGCGCCACCACCAGCAGCGCGACACGACTGACATTGAATCGGGCGTCGCGGTGGCTGACCTGCTCGGGCAGCAGCATGCGCGTCTCGGCGGTCGATGACCGAAGTTGCGGTATCGCCGGGAACAGATGGATGTCGGGGTGCAGCCGCAACGGCACCGCCGAATAGCCGGTCCCACCGCCGTCGGGTCGGTTCGCCGTCCAGGACACCACCGCGCCCCCGAGCACGGCGGCGGCGGCGTTGTCGGGATGGCCCTCGAACTCCGATGCCAGCTGGACCAGGCGGGACTCCGACAGCCCCGGCCGATCAAGCTGTGCGACAAGTCCGTTGACCGCGGCCAGACCGCCGACCACGGCGGCCGCCGAGGAGCCCAGCCCACGCTGATGCGGGATGGCGTTGCGGCAGCGCACCACCATTCCCGGCACGTCCACCCCGGCTTCCCGGAGGCCGCGTCGGATGCCTTGAACCACAAGGTGATCCGATGTCAGCGGAACCTGGCCTGCGCCCTCTCCGTCGACCTGGACCACCAGGCCGGAATCGACCGTCTCGACGATGACCTCGTCGTAGAGCCCCAACGCCAGCCCGAGGCTGTCGAAGCCGGGGCCCAGGTTGGCGCTTGACGCCGCCACCGCGACGCTGGCCGTCAACCCGGTCGGTAACAGTTGGACCACTAGACCAGCCCCAACTCGGCGACCACGGTGGCCGCGTCGACGGGAACCGCGGTGACTTCGGGCAGGTCGCGCAGGGCGGTGTCGGGATCCTTGAGCCCGTTTCCGGTGACGGTGCACACCACCGTCGAGCCCCGCGGAACCCAGCCGTCGGACACCGACTTGAGCAGCCCGGCGATGCTGGCCGCCGACGCCGGCTCCACGAAGACCCCCTCGGACTCCGCCACCAGGTGGTAGGCCGCCAGAATCTCCTCGTCGGTGGCGGCCAGGAACCGCCCACCGGAATCCACCTGCGCTTCGACGGCCTGGGTCCAGGATGCCGGCGAGCCGATGCGGATGGCGGTGGCGACGGTCTCGGGGTTCTTGACCGGCTCACCGAGCACCAGCGGCGCCGCGCCCGCGGCCTGCGTCCCGAGCATCTTGGGCAGCTTGTCGCTCAGGCCGTCGGCGTGGTACTCGCGGTAGCCCTTCCAGTAGGCGGTGATATTGCCGGCGTTGCCCACCGGCAGCGAGTGGATGTCCGGCGCGGTGCCCAGCGCGTCGACGATCTCGAACGCCGCGGTCTTCTGGCCTTCGATTCGCACCGGGTTCACCGAGTTGACCAGCGAGATGGTCGGGAAGTCGGTGGCCATCTTGCGGGCCAACTCCAGGCAGTCGTCGAAGTTGCCGTCGATCTGGATGATCTTGGCGCCGTGCATGACCGCCTGCGCCAGCTTGCCCATCGCGATCTTGCCCTGCGGGATCAACACCGCACAGGTGATGCCGGCCCGCGCGGCGTAGGCCGCCGCCGACGCCGAGGTGTTTCCGGTCGAGGCGCACAGCACCACCTGCTGCCCGCGGGCCACCGCGTCGGTGACCGCCATCGTCATGCCCCGGTCCTTGAACGAGCCGGTCGGGTTGAGCCCCTCCACCTTGAGGTGCACCGTGCAGCCGATCTGTTCGGAGATCCGCTTGGCGTGGATCAGCGGGGTGCCGCCCTCGTGCAGCGTGATCGGCGTCCAGTCGTCGCCGATGGGAAGCCGGTCGCGGTAGGCGCCGATCAGGCCGGGCCAGGGCTGATGGACCGGTGTCCGGGCGGAGCTCACTGGTCTGTTCCTTCCAGTCGTAGCACGCTGGCGACCTGCTGTACCGCATCCAGTTCTGCCAGCGCCGCAACGGTTTCCGACAGCGCCGATTCGGCGGCGCGGTGGGTGACCACCACGATCCGGGCACCGATCAGTTGGCCTTCGTCGTCGGTCACGCCTTCCTGGCGTACCTCGGCGATGCTCACCTCGTGGGCGGCGAACTCGGCTGCGACCGTGGCCAGCACACCCGGCTTGTCGGCGACGTCCATGCTCACGTAGTAGCGGGTCTGGACGTCCCCGATCGGCGCGATGGCCAGTTGGGCGTACTTGGACTCGCGCGGTCCGCGACCGCCCTGCACCCGGTTGCGGGCCGCCATCACCAGGTCGCCCATGACCGCCGAGGCGGTCGGGGAACCGCCGGCGCCCTGCCCGTAGAACATCAGCCGGCCGGCTGCCTCGGCCTCGACCACCACGGCGTTGAACGCGCCGTTGACGGTGGCCAGCGGGTGCTCCAGCGGCACCAGCGCCGGGTAGACCCGCGCCGAGACCCGCTGCTGGCCGTCGCGGCTGGAGATGCGTTCACAGATGGCCAGCAGCTTGATGGTGCATCCCAGCGCGCGCGCCGCGGCGGCGTCATCGGGGGTGATGTTGGTGATGCCCTCGCGGTAGACGTCGTCGGCGGTCACCCGGGTGTGAAAGGCGATCGAGGCCAGGATCGCTGCCTTGGCGGCGGCGTCGTAGCCCTCCACGTCGGCGGTCGGGTCGGCCTCGGCGTAGCCCAGCGCGCTCGCATCGGCCAGCGCGCTGGCGTAGTCGGCGCCGGTGGAGTCCATCTCGGACAGGATGTAGTTGGTGGTGCCGTTGACGATGCCGGCCACCCGCAGCACGGTGTCACCGGCCAGCGACTGGGTCAGCGGCCGGATCACCGGGATCGCGCCGGCGACGCTGGCCTCGAAGTACATGTCCACCCGCGCGGTCTCGGCGGCCTCGGCCAGCTCGCCGGTGGACCGTGACAGCAAAGCCTTGTTGGCGGTGATGACGGACTTGCCGTGTTTGATCGCCGACAGGATCGCGTTGCGGGCCGGCTCGACCGGGCCCATCAACTCCACGACGATGTCGACGTCACTGCGTGACACCAGGCTGTCGACGTCGTCGGTGAGCAGCTCGACGGGCACTCCGCGATCATCGGCCACCCGGCGCACCCCGACGCCGCGCAGCACCAGCGGCGCACCGATCCGGGCGGCCAGGTCGTCGGCGCTGGCCTCGAGGATGCGGACGACTTCGCTGCCGACGTTGCCCAGTCCCAGGACAGCGACACCCACCGGGCTCACGGGAACATTCGCATCGGACATCCTTAATTCACCTCCAGGCTGATCAGGTCATCGACGGTTTCCCGGCGCAGCATAAGGCGCGCTTTCCCGCCGCGCACCGCCACCACCGCCGGACGGGTGAGCAGGTTGTAGCGGCTCGACATCGAGTAGCAGTACGCGCCGGTGGCGGCCACCGCAACCAGGTCACCGGGAACCAGGTCCTCGGGTACCCAGGTGTCGCGGACGATGATGTCGCCGGTCTCGCAGTGTTTGCCGACGACACGCGCAGCTACCGGTTGCGCGGTGCCGCCCCGCGACACCAGCCGCACGTCGTAGTGCGCGTCATACAGCGCGGGGCGGATGTTGTCACTCATGCCGCCGTCGACGCTGACGTAGCGGCGGCGCGCGGTGGTGCTGATGTCGACGTCTTTGACGGTGCCGACCTCATAGAGCGTGATGGTGCCCGGCCCGGCGATGGCCCGGCCGGGTTCGACGACCAGCTGCGGGGCCGGCAGGCCGACCGCGGCGGATTCCTCGCGCACGATCGCGGTGAGCTTGCCGGCGAGCTCGTCCATCGGGGGCGGATCGTCCTGGGGCAGGTAGGAAATGCCCAGTCCCCCACCCAGGTCGATGACCGACAGTTGCGCGGTCTTGTCGACACCGAACTCGGCGACCACGTCGCGCAACAGGCCGATGACGCGGTGAGCGGCCAACTCGAAACCGGCGACGTCGAAGATCTGCGACCCGATGTGGCTGTGCAGGCCCACCAGGCGCAGCTGGTCGGTGGCGAAAACCTTTCTGATGGCGTCCATCGCCGCACCGCTGGCCAGCGACAGGCCGAACTTCTGGTCTTCGTGGGCGGTGGAGATGAACTCGTGGGTGTGGGCCTCCACGCCGACGGTGACCCGAACCAGCACGTCCTGCACGACACCGGCCGCCGCGGCGATGGCATCGAGGCGTTCGATCTCGATCAGCGAGTCGAGCACGATGTGGCCGACGCCGGCATCGACCGCGGCCTGCAGCTCTGCAACCGATTTGTTGTTGCCGTGCATCGTTATTCGCTGCGCGGGGAAGCCGGCGTGCAGCGCGACGGCCAGCTCGCCGCCGGTGGCGACGTCCAGGGACAGCCCCTCCTGGCCGATCCAGCGGGCGATCTCGCTGCACAGGAAGGCCTTGGCGGCGTAGTGCACGTGGTCGCCGCCGCCGAACGCCTGCGCGATCTCACGGCAGCGGCCCCGGAAGTCGTCCTCGTCGATGATGAACAACGGGGTGCCGTATTCGGCGGCCAGGTCGGTGACTTTTACTCCGGCGATGCTCACTTGGCCGTCGTCGTCGCGAACAGTGTTGCGCGGCCACACATTCGGCGCCAGTTCGAGTAGGCTCTGGGGGGTTTGCGGCCGCGGCGGCAGTCCGTCGTGGTGGATCTCCTCGGCGTGGCGCGGCCCGGCGGGATGGACGTTCACATTCGCTCCGGTGCGTTCACGCCGAGAATGCCCAGCCCGTTGGCGATCACCTGGCGGGTGGCCTGGCACAGCGCCAACCGCGCGCCGTGCAGATCGCTCGGTGCTTCATCGCCCTGCGGCAGCACCCGGCAGCTGTCGTAGAACCGGTGGTAGTCACCGGCGAGGTCTTCCAGATAGCGGCACACGCGGTGCGGCTCACGCAGCGCGGCAGCGGTTTTGAGCACCCGGGGGAACTCCCCCAGGTTGCGGATCAGCGTGCCCTCCTTGTCGTGGGTGAGCAGTCCGAGGTGGGCCGTGTCGGCGGTGATGCCGAGCTCGGCGGCGTTGCGGGCCAGCGCGGAGAGCCGGGCGTGCGCGTATTGCACGTAGTAGACCGGGTTTTCGTTGCTGGCCGAGGACCACAGCGCCAGGTCGATGTCGATCGGGGTGTCCACCGAGGAGCGGGTCAGGCTGTAGCGGGCGGCGTCCACGCCGATGGCCTCGACGAGGTCGTCGAGGGTGATGACGGTGCCGGCGCGCTTGCTCATCTTGACCGGCTGGCCGTTGCGCACCAGGTTGACCATCTGGCCGATCAGGACTTCGACGGTGGCCGGGTCATCGCCGAAGGCGGCCGCGGCGGCTTTGAGCCGGGCGATGTAGCCGTGGTGGTCGGCGCCGAGCATGTAGATGCACAGGTTGAAGCCGCGCTGCCGCTTGTCCAGGTAGTAGGCCAAGTCGCCGGCGATGTAGGCGGGCTTGCCGTCGCTCTTGATCACGACGCGGTCTTTGTCATCGCCGTAGGCGCTGGTGCGCAGCCAGGTGGCGCCGTCTTTCTCGTAGATGTTGTCGTTGGCACGTAGCCGCTCGATGGCCTGCTCGACACGGCCGGAGGTGTGCATCGAGTCTTCGTGGGTGAAGACGTCGAAGTCGGTGCCGAACTCGTGCAGCGAGGCCTTGATGTGGCTGAACATCAGGTCGACGCCGATCGCGCGGAACGTCTCCTGAGAGTCCGGGCCGCTCAGCGCGTCGGGGGCCTGGGCCTGGATTTGTGCCGCGATGTCGGTGATGTAGGCGCCGGCGTAGCCGTCCTCGGGAGCGGGTTCGCCCTTGGCGGCGGCGATCAGCGAGTTGGCGAACCGGTCGATCTGGGCGCCGTGGTCGTTGAAGTAGTACTCGCGGGTGACCGCCGCGCCCTGGGTGGAAAGCAGCCGGCCCAGCGCATCACCGACCGCGGCCCAGCGGGTACCGCCGATGTGGATGGGACCGGTGGGGTTGGCCGAGACGAATTCCAGGTTGACGTTGAGTCCGTCGAACTCCTGCGAGTGGCCGTAGCTCGGGCCGGCTTCCACGATGTTGGCCACGATGGTGCCCTGCGCCGAGGCGTCGAGGCGGATGTTGACGAAGCCGGGACCGGCGGTGTCGGCCGAGGCGATCCCGTCGGCTTTCGTCAGCGCCTCGGCCAGCCAGCCGGCCAGCTCACGCGGGTTGACGCCGACCTTCTTACCCAGCTGCAACGCCAGGTTGGTGGCGTAGTCGCCGTGGTCGGGGTTGCGCGGCCGCTCGACGGTCACCGTCGCGGGCAGCGCGGCGGTGTCCAGGTCGTGCTCGGCCAGCACCGCGGTGGCGGTGGTCTTGAGCAATTCGGCCAGATCGGCGGGGGTCACGAGGCTCCATCCTATGGTCTGACGTGGTCAGGACCCGAATCCGTCCGGTTCTTGGGCTCTCGGTTTCATGCGTTAGTCTGTCGGAGCCCAGTTTGGCGCCCGTAGTTCGTGCGCCCCCGTAGCTCAGGGGATAGAGCGTCTGCCTCCGGAGCAGAAGGCCGCAGGTTCGAATCCTGCCGGGGGCACTCTCCACCAGCACGAATGCAAGTCCGTGCAACATGCGGTGTGGCTCCAACGCACGATAGCCGAACCATCGGTCAACCCGGCCCTCGTCGTCGTCCGAAACACTGTCAGGCCCCGGTGGCACGCTGTCGAGCATGACAAACACACTCAGCCGGCCTCCGGCTGTTTATCGTCGGCGGAACGGCGCGGCCATCAAGCGGCTCATTCCCGCCATGTTGGCAGCAGTCGCGGTGATGAGCACCGCGACTGCTCACGCCGACCCGGCCGGCGACGCGATCTGTCGCCTACTCGCTGCCGGGAACACGCCCAGCATCCTGGAATCGTCGGTGACGGTGCGCCAGGTGCTCGGCCCGGACGCGACGCCGGCTGATGCCCGGGTGTACATCCGGTCCGTCGTCGCGGGGCAGTGTCCGCAGTACTTGTGGCGGTGGTGAGAAGGGAGCCCCGAAACGGCGAAAAGCGGCGGCCCCAGCCGGTTAGACTGCCCCGCAATAACAAGTAGTTGAGACTATGCGGCGAAGGGCGACGACGATGACTGCCGTGCAGGAACACGAGACCGATTTCGCCCGGCCCTGGGCGCCGCACCGGTTGCGCATTTATACCGGCGTCGCGCTATTCGTCCTGGGCATGTTCCTGCTACTGACCATCGCGGTCAGTCTGCGCATCATCCCCGCCAGCTTCCAGGTGGATGTGATCGCCAACATCGTCTTCGGGATCCCGGTAATGCTGCTGCCGTTCGTGATCCTCTGGGATGCGCCCGGCGAGCAGCGCACCCGACTGGACCGGGCCGCCGAGCTGACCTTGTTCTACATCCCGTTCACCGCGGCCAGCCAGATCGGCTACGAGCTGATGTTCCTGATCGGTCAGCCGCTGGGCTGGTGGGCGCCCACCGACGATCCGGGCTTCAAGTGGCTGTGGTGGCAGTACGGTCTGGCCGATACCCGCTACGTCAGCGGCAATCCGTGGGTGTTCGCTCTCGAAGTGGTCGGGGTCAGCACCGGCATCACCGTCTTCGTGATGTGGACCAAGCTGCTGCGCTCCACGCTGCCGCTGGAGACCCGTATCCGCTGCCTGTGGGTGGTGGCAGTCGGCGTCTCCGTGCTGATGAGCAGCACCGCGGTCTACTTTCTCAGTGAGGTGGGCGCCGGGTTCGCCGACATCGGCCAAGGCAGCTGGGGCTTCTGGTTCAAGTTCATCGGCGAGAACGTGCCGTTCATCGTGCTGCCGCCCCTGGTGGTCTATGCGACCTATCTGCAGATCGACCACCTGACCCGACGCGCGGGCGTGCGAGACGGCGGTTAGCCGCGCCGGCCCCGCGGCGTGCGATGGCTGACCCGGTTCGCGCCCAGCGAAATTCCCCCCGGCCAAGCCCCCGCGACCCCTAGGGTCAAACGAATGACGATCCGCCTTGGCTTCCAGATCCCCGATTTCTCTTACGGCACCGATGTTTCAAAGCTGTTCCCGACCGTCATCGCCCAGGCCCAGGAGGCCGAGACCGCCGGGTTCGACGCGGTGTTCCTGATGGACCACTTCTACCAACTGCCCATGCTGGGCTCCCCCGACCAGCCGATGCTCGAGGCCTACACGGCGTTGGGTGCGCTGGCGACCGCGACCGAAAGCGTCCAGCTGGGCACGCTGGTCACCGGCAACACCTACCGCAACCCGGCACTGTTGGCCAAGATCATCACCACGCTGGACGTCGTCAGCTCCGGGCGGGCGGTGCTAGGGATCGGCACCGGATGGTTCGAGCTCGAACACGAGCAGTTGGGTTTCGAGTTCGGCACCTTCACCGACCGGTTCAACCGGCTCGACGAGGCACTCGAGATCATCTTGCCGATGATCAAGGGCGAACGGCCCACCTTCGAGGGTAAGTGGTACCGCGCCCGCGAGGCGATGGCCGAACCCCGCTTCCGCGACCACATTCCGCTGCTGATCGGTGGCAGCGGCGAGAAGAAGACCATCCCGCTGGCGGCCCGCCACTTCGACCACCTCAACATCATCGCCGGCTTCGACGAACTGCCCGCGAAAATGGCTGCGGTGCAGCGCAGCTGCGAGGCGATCGGCCGCGACCCGGCCACGCTGGAGACCACCATGTTGCTCACCGCGCTGGCCGGCCAGAATGCCAGCGCCGACCAGATTCCCGCCGCGATGAGCCAGCGGATGGTGGCCGGCAGCCCCGAGTCGATCGCGGAACAGATCAAGACCAAGGTGCTCGATGCCGGCGTCGGCGGGGTGACCATGAACATTCCCGGCTACACCCCCGGCGTGATCGCTGACGTCGGCGCCGCCTTGCGCGCGGTGGTCGACGCCTGACCGCGCGAATGCACCTACGTAAGTGAAGTCAACCGGTCTTTTTAACTTCACTTACGCATACAGGCGGCCCCCGCAACCGGGTGTGGCGTTCTCCTGAAGTGCTCGCCGCGCTCGACGCGTTCGCCGAGCGCGCCGGGCGGCCAAACCAGACTGAGCAGTGAAGATCCCGCTCCGGGGCGCCCACCTGCGCACAAGCCGGTTTATTGCAGGCTGATTTTTAACCCCGCGGCGGTACGCAAGACGAGCGTCCCCGCACCGGGCATGACCGGAATTCGCCGCATCCGTGCAGGTAGCAGCACATTTGTCGGCCTGAATGAGCGATTCGGCGATGACGCTGCCCACGCCGCTGAAGCCTTCTTGTCATCGCACGCGCCCAAGCGCCGGGCGGGATTCCGCGCAACCCGCGTCTAACGTCGTGGCTAACCAGAACGCACTAGCGAGAAGCGAGCACCCGATTCCCATGACAACTCCGTTGGAATGCGAACTCCGGGCCGCCGGCGCAACCGGGCGATGTCGCCGGGTGCGTGACCGCCACGAATCAATTCGGTAGGCCACAGCCCTTTTCGGCTGATCCTTCACACCTCGCCTGCCGATCTCACCGGCTGCGCATCACCCGATGCGATCGAGGAAAGGCTTCGCTGATGCTGGATTTCGGGATTCTGCCGCCCGAGGTCATCTCGACCCAGATGTATACCGGACCCGGTTCGGGACCGCTGCTGGCGTCGGCGGCGGCCTGGGATGCGTTGAGCGGGCAGCTGAATGCGTTCGCGCTGGGCTACTCGACCGCGCTCACCGGGTTGCAGGACGAGGGGTGGAAGGGTTCCTCGTCCCAGGCGATGCTCGCAGCCGCAGCGCCCTACATCGCCTGGGTGAGCCAGACCGCAACGCAAGCCGAGCAGGCCGCCAGCCAGTCACGCGCCGCCGCAGCCGCCTATGAATCCGCCCGTGCGGCAACGGTTCCGCCGCTCGTCGTCACCACCAACCGCACGCAGCTGGCAAATCTGGTGGCCACCAACATCTTCGGGCAGAACACGGCGCTGATTTCGGCCCTGGAAGCCGCCTACGCCCAGATGTGGGCGCAAGACGCCGCGGCCATGCACGGCTACGCCACCGCCGCCTACACCACCACCCAGCTGGCGCCGTTCCAGGAGCCACCGCAGACCACCAACTCCGCGGCAGCCGCCAGCCAGGCGCTGGCGCCGGCGGCCGCCCTCGGCAACGCCGCGGCCTCGCAGGGCAGCCAGTCGGCGGCCGACGGCGTGATCGACGGGGCGAGCACCTTCAACACGCTGAGCGGCCCGGTCGGTTTCGCCACCGCCATGAGCCGCACCGTGACCAACGCGGGCAGCTTCTTCACCGCCCTGGCCAAGGCGGTCGGCGGCACAGCACCTAAGGCCGCGGCCGCCGCCGTGCCGGCGGTCCTTCCCGCCGCCGGCATGGCCTCGGCGGTGCAGGCGGGGCCGTCGCTGGTGCGCAGCACCGCCAGCATGGGCACCGCCTCGCCGATCGGTCAGCTGTCGGTACCGAAGGCCTGGGCCGACACCGCGCCCATCGCCACCGCCAGTGAGGAGCCGCTGTTCCTGTCCGAAGCCGAGCTGGCCGCAACCGGCTCCTGGGAGGAAACTCCAGCAAGCGGCATGATGGCCGCGCCGGCGGCGGCGATGGGCGCGGCGGCCGGCGGCGCCGGACGCTCCACCGTCAGCAGCATGCTGCGGGTCGGGCCGAAGCGTTTCGCCATGCCACGCCCGTCAATCGGCGGATAACGGCAGGAACCGTCCATGCTGGATTTCGGGATGCTTCCTCCCGAGGTCAATTCGACCTTGATGTATTCGGGCCCGGGTTCGGGGCCGATGCTGGCCGCCGCGGCGAGCTGGGACGCGCTGGCCTGGCAGCTGGAATCGTTTGCGACCGGCTACTCCTCGACGCTGTCCGAACTGCACGGTCACGCCTGGTCCGGCGGCTCCGCTGAGGCGATGATCGCCGCCGCGACCCCCTATGTCGCCTGGGCGTCGGCCACCGCGACGCTGGCCGAACAGACCGCCAGCCAGGCCCGTGCCGCCGCGGCCGCCTACGAAACCGCTTTCGCGGCAACGGTGCCGCCGCCCGTCGTCGCCGCCAACCGGGTCCAGCTGGCCACCCTGGTCGCCACCAACTTCTTCGGGCAGAACACCCCGGCGATCGCGGCCACCGAAGCCGCCTACGCCGCGATGTGGGCCCAGGACGCCACCGCGATGTACGCTTACGCGGCCGGCTCGTCGGCCGCGGCCACGCTGACCCCGTTTCAGCAGCCTCAGCAAACCACCAGTCCGGCAGCGCAATCCGGGCAATCCGCGGCCGTCGCGCAAGCCACTGCCGCCGCCACCGCGACACAAGCGGACCCGATGGCCGCGCTGGTGTCCTCGACGGTCGGCACCACCGGCGCCATCAACACCGTGACCAACCCGGCGCGATTCACCGCCGACTCCATCCGCACCGCGGGTCAGATGGGCAACTGGATCCTGGCGTTGCTTCCGGCCGCCGCCTCGGCGGCCGCCAAGGCTCCGGCGGCTGCGGTAGCGGCGGGCCAGTTCGGCGCCGGCGCACCGGCGATGGTGCTGGCCGGTGTCGGCCAGGCCGCCCCGGTGGGCGGCTTGTCGGTGCCCTCGAGCTGGCCGGCGGCACCGGCGAACGTCTCGGCGGTGCAGCAGGTGCAACTGGCCGCAGCCACCCAGCCGTTGGCGTCCTCGGAAGAACCCGGGCGCCCGGCGTCGTCGCGGCATCTGGCGCCCGCCGCGCCGGTTCGCGCCCTGGGCGCCGGCCGCAGGGGGTATCCGGTGCTGCGGATGCGGGACCGGCGCTACCGGATGCCGCGGCCGGCGGTGGGCGGCTGATGCCGGCGGGCTGAGGCGGGCGGGCTCAACCCAGCACGGTGCGCATCAGCATCACGTCGTAGGCGTTCCACAGCGACAACGTGAAGTACACCTCTTTGCCGGTCGACCAGGGGTGCACGTAGGGCGCGTAGATGCCGCCGGGGATCTGGCCGGTGGGAATCAGCGTCTGCTCGGCGCTCCAGGGACCCTGCGGCGTCGGAGCGGTGCGGGCGACGACGTCGTTGCCGCCGTTGCCGTACAGCGCCAGGTACTGCCGGAGGTAGGTGTTGTACTGCACCGACATCTCACCCACCGGGCCCGGGATCACCGGCGTTGCCGCCGCCGGGTTGTTCGGCACCCACGATCCGCTGTCGCCGTTCCAGTACTGGTACTTCGTGAGGTCGGGAATCGTGCGCTCGGGCACCCGAGACAGGTACGCCGAGCCGCCGCGGCCCGAGGGTGTCCCGTAGGAGTACAGGTAGCCGTCGCCCCCGCGCAGGAACGCACCCATCTGGAAGTTCTCGTTACCGGGGATGAAGTGCGCGCGGGGGACGTTCTCCGGCGACGTCGAACGCACCGTCCCGGGATAGACGCCCCAGGTTTCGCCGTTGTCGTTGGAGACCGCGATCGCCGAGTAGTTGGTGGACCATTCGCCGTCACGTCCCCACTGCTTGATGGACATGAAGCTCATGTACTGGTTCCCGGCGATCCCGATGGCGGCGGTGGGGATCATCCCCTCCTGGTGCGGAGCCAGTTGCACGGCGGGCAGGATCTGCTTGGAGAAGTTCGCTTGGCGCAGTGGCGAACCCGAGTACTTGTTGCCGATTCCGCCGGGCCCGACCGTGATGCCGTCGGCCAGGTTGTTGTCCTGGGTGCGGAACAGGACGTTCTGCCGCCACTGGTGGCCCGGGATGCGGCAGTAGCCGAAGGTGTCGCCGAACGCCATGAGAATCTGACGGTTGGCGGGATCACCGTTGTCCCAAGGGATTCCCAGGTCCGTGCCGGAAATCCCGAAGCGCTGCAGGGTTTGGTTGGGGCTGTTGGGGCCGGTCACCCACTCCACCAGCGAGGTTTGGGAGCCGGCGATGGCACCGGCGGCATCAGCGTTCGACAGCCCGGGGTCGGCGCCGGCGTCCGGAACGGGCTGAACCGGTTGGGCGGCGTTCGGCGCGACCTGACCCTCCGGGTTCGGCGCCGGGGGCACCACCGCGGCCTGTTGTCGTATGGCGGCGTTGGGGTTGATCAGTGCGGCGATCAGCGGGCCCAGCTTGGGCAGGGGTGCACTGTCGTTGGTGCCGCGGGGCCGCCGCCCGCTGGGTAGCTGACCGGCTCCGGTCGTCGGCGAACCCGGCGGCGGTTCGATGCTGGCCTCGGGCGCATTGCAGGTTGCCGCGAACGCCGGCGGGGCGAATTCGGTGGCGAGCACCATGCCGAGAACAACCGCCGGGACCATCGCGGCCGAGACGATCGCGCGCGTCGCCGACATGTCACACCTTTCCGGGACCGCTCCGGGCCTCGCCTGCTGCGACGATAGTGTCTGGTGAGACAGTTGTGACTAGTGAGATATTGATAGAGACGCTTCCGTGACCGTGTCGCAATGGGTTTGCCCGCGGCGCTCGGGAGACCTCAGCGGTTGAGCTCAGTGACCACGTCGGCGGCGCGGCGCAGCTGATCAGGATCGGAACTGGTTGGAATCAGGTGGATCTCATCGGCGCCCACCGCTTGGAAGCTGCGCAACACGGCGAGCAGCTCGTCCTCGCTGCCCGCCCAGCCGGTGGTCGGGGCCATCGCCTCGACGTACTCGGCGGGAATCCAGTTCATGTAGCGCAACAGGTGCTCGCGCACCTGGTTGCGCGCGGCGTCGGGCTCGCCCAGCGCGAACCAGAACGAGGTCGCCAGATACGGCCGGGCCTTGCCGGCCTGCTGCCATGCCTGCCGGGCGACGTCGAACAACTCGTTCTGCTTGGCCACGTCGAGGTCCATGGTGATGCCGGCCAACCCTTCGGCCCAACCCGCCGCGCTGCGCAAGGTCTTCGGGCCGATGGTGCCGACCACCAGCGGTGGCCCGCCGGGCTGGGTCGGCGCCGGACCGACCGGCAGCACCGACTCGGTGGTCTTCTCCCCCGCCCAGACCCGCTTCATGATCGCGACCCGCTCGGCCATCTCGCGCATCGTCTGCGTCGCCGGGTCGGCGCCGGCCGCGCGGTAGTCCTCGTGCCGGCCGCCCACGCCGATGCCCACGGTGAGCCGCCCACCGCTGAGCAGGTCCGCGGTGGCCAAGGCTTTGGCCAGCATGACCGGATCGTGCAGTTGCGGGACGATCACCGTCGTCACCAACCGCACCCGCTCGGTCCAGGCCGCCAACGCCCCCAGCAGGGTCAGGCTGTCCGGGTTGGTGAAGGCGATCCGCTCGCCCCAGGCCAGCGACGAGAACGGTCCCTCGTCGACGGCGCGCGCCCAGTCCCGCAGCAGCGTCGCATCCAGATCGGGCTCCATCACCGGCATGGTCATTCCCACCTGCATGCCCGCGATTGTGGCACGCGCGCCGGTGACGGCCGACACTTGAGCCATGAGCATTTCCTTCAACCACACCATCGTCGCCACCCACGACAAGCAGGAGTCGGCGGCATTCCTGGCAGAGCTGTTCGGTCTGCCCGATCCCCAACCGTTCGGCCACTTCATGGTCGTCGGGCTCGATCACCAGGCCAGCCTCGACTACGCCGAGGTGCCCGGCGACGAGGAGATCCGGCCGCAGCACTATGCGTTCCTGGTCTCCGAGCACGACTTCGACGCCATCTACGGCAAGATCACCTCGCGGGGGCTGGCGCACTGGGCGGACCCGCGCGGTGGGCGCCCCGGTGAGATCAATCGTCGCGACGGCGGGCGCGGGGTCTATTTCCGCGACCCCAGTGGTCATGCGATGGAGATCCTCACCCGCCCGTACGGCTCGGGTTCCTAGGTCGGGCTACGCCGGGAAGGGGTCAGCCGTGGCCGCGCTGGCGTTCCTGGGCGCGGTAGTCGGCGGCGAACTCGGCGACGTGTGCGGGCAGTTGCCCCGCGGCGACATCGGACAGACTGGTCTGCTCGAGCACCGACCGCATGCTGGCCCGCAACGCCCGCCACACATCGGTCAACGCGGCGGTGGGACCGACGTAGGGCAGATCGCCCAGTCCGATGTCGCGGACACTGGCCAGCGGGCCGTCGATACAGCGCAGCACGTCGGCGACGCTGATCTCGGTGGCTGCGCGCGCCAGTTCGTAGCCGCCGTCCCGGCCACGCTGGCTGCGGACCAGCCGGTCGGTGCGCAGATCCGACAGGATGTCGACGAGAAACTGCGCCGGGATGCCCTGCGCGGTGGCGATGTCGTCGGTTTTGACCAGGGTGCCGGCTTCGGCGGTGGCGAGCTGCACCATCGCCCGCACCGCGTACTCCGCCTTGGCCGACATCCGCATCCTGGCGATTCTGCCATCTGCGCTCGTCCCGGCGACGTCAGCCGATCGCCGCAAGCACCGCGTCGGCGTATTCGGGCCGGCACACCACCAGATCGGGCAGCAACGGGTCGGGCCGGTTGTAGACCAGCGGGGAGCCGTCGATGCGCGAGGTGTGCAGGCCGGCGGCCCGGGCGACGGCCACCGGCGCCGCGGAGTCCCATTCGTACTGCCCGCCGGCGTGCACGTAGACGTCGGCGGCGCCCTGGATGACCGCGGCGACCTTCACCCCGGCCGATCCCATCGCCACGAGTTCGCCGTCGAGGTGAGCGCGCACGGCATCGGCGACCGCCGGCGGGCGGCTGCGCGAGACCGCGATGCGCGGCGGGCCGGCGTGCTCGGGTGGTGCGGCGATATCAGGGGTGGCCAGCGTGATGCCGCGGGCCGGCAGCGCGACGGCGCCGGCGGTCAGCTCCCCGGCCTGCCACAGCGCGACGTGCACGGCCCAGTCGTCGCGGCCGAGTTCGGAGAACTCCCGGGTGCCGTCCAGCGGGTCGACGATCCAGACGCGCTCGGCTTGCAGCCGCACCGGGTTGTCGGCGCCCTCCTCGGACAGCACCGCGTCCGCCGGGCGCTCGGCGGCCAGCGCGGCCATCAGGTAGTCGTGAGAACGTTTGTCGCCGGCCGCTTTACGCTCGGCTTGCGGTGCGTCGGCCAGTTCGTCGCGGACGGTCAGCAACAGCCGGCCGGCGTCGGCGGCGAGCTGGGCGGCCAGCTGGTGGTCGTTCACTTTCGGGCGTCGATCGCCGCGATGACCTGGCGGGCCTGTTCATCGACGTCGTCGTCTGGGGTCAGCCGCACATCGGGATTCCGCGGCCGCTGATAGGGACTGTCGATGCCGGTGAAGTGGGTGATGAGGCCCGCGCGCGCTTTGGCGTACAGCCCCTTGGGGTCTCGCTGCTCGCAGTCTTCCAGCGGGGTGTCGCAGAACACTTCGATGAACTCGAAACCGGCGTCGGTGTGGACCTGCCGGGCCAGCTGGCGGTGCTCGTTCAGCGGGCTGATCGCCGGCACCAGCACGACCTGGCCGGAATCGGCCAGCAGGGTTGCCACGTGCGCGAGCCGGCGCAGGTTCTCGGCGCGGTCGGCCATCGAGAACCCGAGGTCGGCGTTGAGACCGTGGCGCAGATTGTCACCGTCGAGAACGTAGGCTGGCGTTCCCCTTTCGAGCAGCAGCTGCTCGATGCGCATGGCCACCGACGACTTACCGGCCCCGGATAGGCCGGTCAGCCACACCGTGCGGCCCTTGGAAAGCCGGTCGGCCGCGGTGACCAGCGACTCGTGGCGCACCGTGTTCGGGCTGGGGTTGCGACCCGAGACGTCGCGCAGCACCATGCCGGCCGCGACCGTTCCGTTGGTGGACTGGTCGATGAGGATGAACGACCCGGTGGCGCCGTTGTGGCTGAACTCGTCGAGCATCAGCGGGACCTGGGCGCGCAGCGAGACCCGGCCGAGCTCGTTGAGCTGCAGCGCGTTCGCCTCCTTGTCCCGATGCAAGGTGTTGACGTCGAGGCGGTAGTCCAGTGCCATCACCTTCACCCGGGTGGTGCGGGTGGTGTGCTTGATGAGGTAGTCATTGCCGGGCTGCAGCGTCGCACCATCGGCCATCCAGCACACCGTGGCGTCGAAGTCCTGCACGATCCGCGGCTGGTTGTTGGTGCGCGCGATCATGTCGCCACGGGAGATGTCGATGTCGTCTTCGAGACTGACCGAGACCGCCATCGGCGGAAATGCTTCGCCCACTTGACCGGTGGGTCCCTCGATCGAGGCGACCCGACTCGGCTTCCCGGACGGCAGCACCACCACGTCGTCGCCGGGACGTAGTACGCCGCTGGCGACGGTGCCGGCGTAGCTGCGGTGGTCGGCGTGCTCGTGGGTCTGCGGGCGGATCACGTACTGCACCGGGAAGCGCACGTCGACCAGATTGCGGTCACCGGCGATGTAGACGTCTTCCAGATGCGACAGCAGCGCAGGGCCCTCGTAGTAGGGGGTCTTGTCGGACTTGGTCACCACGTTGTCGCCGAGCAGCGCCGAGATCGGGATGGTCGTCACGTCGTGCACGTCCAGCCGGGTGGCGAACGAGTGGAAATCATCACGGATGGACGCGAATCGCTGCTCGTCCCAGTCGATCAGGTCCATCTTGTTGACGGCCAGCACGATGTGACGGATGCCCAGCAGCGACGCCAGGAAGGTGTGCCGGCGCGACTGCTCCTGTAGGCCGTGGCGAGCGTCGACGAGCACGATCGCCAGCTGGGCGGTCGAGGCGCCAGTCACCATGTTGCGGGTGTACTGGATGTGGCCCGGGGTGTCGGCGATGATGAATTTCCGCTTGGGCGTGGCGAAGTAGCGGTAGGCCACGTCGATGGTGATGCCCTGCTCGCGCTCGGCGCGCAGGCCGTCGGTGACCAGCGCCAGGTCGGTGTAGTCGTGCCCGCGTTCCCGGGAGGTGCGCTCCACCGAGGCCAGCTGGTCCTCCATGACGGCCTTGGAGTCGAACAGCAGGCGCCCGATCAGGGTGGACTTGCCGTCGTCGACCGATCCGGCCGTCGCAATGCGAAGCAGTGTGGTCGCCGCGCTCATCAGAAGTACCCCTGCCGTTTGCGGTCTTCCATGCCTGCCTCGGAGATCCGGTCATCGGCGCGGGTGGCGCCGCGCTCGGTCAGCCGCGAGACCGCGGTCTCGGCGATGACGTCCTCGACGGTGGCCGCGGTGGACTCCACACAGCCGGTGCAGGTGACGTCGCCGACGGTGCGGAAGCGCACCGTGGCCTCGAACACGTCCTCGCCGTCGGCGGGGCGCAGAAACTCGTGGTCGGCCAGCAGCATGCCGTCGCGGCGGAAGACCTTGCGCTGATGGGCGAAATAGATTGAGGGTAAAAGGATCTCCTCGGCTCCGATGTAGGACCAGATGTCGAATTCGGTCCAGTTCGACAGCGGGAACACCCGGATGTGTTCGCCGGCCCGGTGCCGCCCGTTGTAGAGGTTCCACAGCTCGGGTCGCTGCGCCTTGGGGTCCCACTGGCCGAACTCGTCGCGGAAGCTGAATACCCGCTCCTTGGCGCGGGCCTTCTCCTCGTCGCGGCGGGCGCCGCCGAACGCGGCGTCGAACTTGTTCTCCCGGATCGCGCGCAGCAGGGTGACGGTCTGCAGCGGATTGCGCGACGGCCCGTCGTCGATCACCCGGCCGGCGTCGATGTCGTCCTGCACGCCGGCCACCACCAGTCGCACGCCGGTGCGGGCGACCAGATCGTCACGCGCGGCGATGACCTCGTCGAAGTTGTGGCCGGTGTCGACGTGCATCACCGGGAACGGCAGTCTTCCCGGCGCGAATGCCTTGACCGCCAGGTGCAGCATGACGATGGAGTCCTTGCCGCCGGAGAACAGCAGCACCGGCCGCTCGAATTCGGCGGCCACCTCCCGGATGATGTGGATGGCCTCGGCCTCCAGGGTGCGCAGATGCGTCAGCTGGTACTTCCCGGCCGTGGACGGTTCCACGAGCGCGGTGATGTTGCTGGTCATGAGTTCCTCGCCAGGGATATCCGATAATCTTGGTAAGACTTGCCGGATTTGTTTGTTATAGGCGGACATGTAACCAGGCTGGTCGGGGCGCTGTCAATGTGAGCTGCCCAGGCCGCCCCCTCCCGGCGAGCGGGCGGGTCCCCGGCCGCCCGCTCGGCGTGTCGACCGGATCGGCGCACGCTCGCCGGCGGCGGATGGCTCAGATCGCGCGGAGACCAGGCGCGCTAAACGGTGACCTCGCCGAGCTTGCCGGTGGCGACGTCGAAGACGAACCCGCGCAGCGAGGTCGTCGCGGTGATGAACGGGCTGGCCTTGACCCGGCGCAACGACTGCTTGACGTCTTCGGCCGGGTCCGGGAATGCCTCGGGCGCCCAGCCCGGCCGGATTCCAGTCTCCTCCAGAATCGAGCGCTTGAACTCGTCGTCGGTGAAGGTGAGCATCCCGCAGTCGCTGTGGTGGATCAGGATGATCTCCCGGGTGCCCAGCAACCGCTGGCTGATCGCCAGGGACCGAATCACGTCGTCGGTGATCACCCCGCCGGCGTTGCGGATCGCGTGCGCCTCACCCTCGTTGAGGCCGAGTACCCGGTACACGTCGAGCCGCGCGTCCATACAGGCGACGATCGCGACGTGCTTGCTGGGCGGCATGGGCAGCGGACCCTTGAAGGTCTTCGCGTACTCCGCGTTGTTGGCCAAGTAGTCGTCGGTGACGGTCACGGGGTCTCCCTCTGTCGCGGTCTGACGTCTGAGACTAATCAACGAGCCGCGAGTTTCCACGGGTAATAATCATTCGAATCAATGATTCGCCAGAGCGTCTCCCGGGCGCGAGCGTGCGTAAACCCGGTGATTCCCGCGCCGTGTCGGCCGGGGACACGCGCGCTCGCGGGGATGAGGCGTCCGGCGTGCTCGCGCGAGGGGGCTCTACCCTTTTGGCCATGATGCGGTTTCTGGCCGGCCGGGCGCTGAACTACCTGGTGCTGCTGGGCCTCGCATCCTTCCTCACCTTCTGCCTGACCTCGCTGGCGTTCGCCCCACTGGACAGCTTGATGCAGCGCAACCCGCGTCCCCCGCAGGCGGTCATCGACGCCAAGGCCGCCGAACTGGGCCTGGACAAGCCGATTCCGCTGCGCTACGCGCACTGGGCCTCGCATGCCGTCCGCGGCGACTTCGGCGTCACCGTCACCGGTCAGCCGGTCTCCGACGAGCTGGGCCGGCGCATCGGAGTGAGCCTGCGACTGCTGCTGGTCGGCTCGCTGGCGGGCACGGTGATCGGTGTGGTGGCCGGTGCCTGGGGGGCGGTGCGCCAGTATCGGCTCTCCGACCGGGTCATCACGATGGCGGCGCTGCTGGTGCTGTCGGTGCCCACGTTCGTGCTGGCCAACCTGGTGATCCTGGGCGCGCTGCGGGTGAACTGGGCACTGGGCGCGCAACTGTTCGACTACACCGGCGAGACCTCCCCCGGGCTGGTCACCGGCTTCTGGCCCGGGCTGCTCGATCGGCTGCAGCACCTGGTGTTGCCGTCGCTGACCCTGGCGCTGGGGGCCGCCGCGAGCTTCAGCCGCTACCAGCGCAACGCGATGCTCGATGTGCTCGGCCAGGACTTCATCCGCACCGCCCGCGCCAAGGGGCTGACCCGGCGCCGCGCGTTGTTCAAACACGGGCTGCGCACCGCGCTGATCCCGATGGCCACGCTGTTCGCCTACGGGGTGGCCGGGTTGGTCACCGGGGCGGTGTTCGTGGAGAAGATCTTCGGCTGGCACGGCATGGGCGAATGGGTGGTGCAAGGCGTCGCCACCCAGGACACCAATATCGTCGCGGCGATCACGGTGTTCTCCGGTGCAGTGGTCCTGCTGGCCGGGCTGCTCTCCGATGTCATCTACGCGCTGCTGGACCCGCGGGTGCGGGTGTCATGACGAGCACCGAGATCGCGTTCGCCTCCCGGCGCACCCTGGTGCTGCGCCGATTCCTGCGCAGCCGCACCGCGGTGGGCGCGCTGGCGCTGCTGGCGGTGATGTTCGTCGGCTGCTACACACTGCCGAGCCTGCTGCCCTACTCCTACACCGACCTGGACTACGACGCGCTGCTGGTGCCGCCGGGCGCACAGCACTGGCTGGGCACCAACGCACTGGGCCAGGACCTGCTGGCCCAGATCCTGCGCGGCATGCAGAAGTCGATGCTGATCGGGGTCTGCGTGGCGCTGATCTCCACGGTGATCGCCGCGACGGTCGGGGCGATCGCGGGGTATTTCGGCGGCTGGCGCGACCGGGTGCTGATGTGGCTGGTGGACCTGCTGCTGGTGGTGCCGGCGTTCATCCTGATCGCGATCATCACCCCGCGCACCAAAAACAGCGGCAACATCTTCATGCTGGTGTTGCTGCTGGCCGGGTTCAGCTGGATGATCAGCGCCCGCATGGTGCGCGGGCTGACGATGAGCCTGCGCGAACGTGAATTCATCCGCGCCGCACGGTATATGGGAGTGTCGAGCCGGCGCATCATCATCGACCACATCGTGCCCAACGTGGCATCCATCCTGATCATCGACACCGCGCTCAACGTGGCGGTGGCGATCCTGGCCGAAACCGGTTTGAGTTACCTGGGTTTCGGCATCCAGCCGCCCGACGTGTCGTTGGGCACGCTGATCGCCGACGGCACCGCCTCGGCGATCACCTTCCCGTGGGTGTTCCTGTTCCCGGCCGGGGTGCTGATCACGATCCTGGTCTGCGCCAACCTCGCCGGCGACGGCCTGCGTGACGCACTCGACCCCGACGCCGCGAGTTTGCGGGGCCGCCGATGAGCGCCCTGCTGGAAGTCGCCGACCTGGCCGTGACGTTCGGCGCCGGCCGCGATGCGGTACAAGCGGTGCGCGGCATCAGTTACCGGGTGAACCCCGGCGAAGTCGTGGCGATGGTCGGCGAATCGGGTTCGGGCAAATCCGCGGCGGCCATGGCGGTGATGGGGTTGCTGCCCGAGCACGCGCAGGTGTCCGGTTCGGTGCGGCTGGCCGGCACGCAGCTGATCGGGTTGGGCGACACCGCGATGTCGAAGTTCCGCGGCGCATCGATCGGCATGGTGTTCCAGGATCCGATGTCGGCGCTGACCCCGGTCTATACCGTGGGCGATCAGATCGCCGAGGCCATCGAGGTGCATCAGCCCAGGATCGGGCGGGCCGCGGCGCGCCGGCGCGCGGTGGAACTGCTGGAGTTGGTGGGTATCTCACGGCCGCAGGAGCGGGCGCGGGCTTTCCCCCATGAGCTCTCCGGCGGGGAGCGCCAGCGGGTGGTGATCGCGATCGCGATCTCGTGTGACCCGGACCTGCTGATCTGCGACGAGCCCACCACCGCACTGGATGTCACGGTGCAGGCGCAGATCCTCGAGGTGCTCAAGACCGCGCGTGACGTGACCGGCGCCGGGGTGCTGATCATCACCCACGACCTGGGGGTGGTCGCCGAGTTCGCCGACCGGGCGCTGGTGATGTACGCCGGACGGGTGGTGGAAGCCGCACCCGTGGCCGCGTTGTACGCCGATCGGCGGATGCCCTACACGGTGGGGCTATTGGGTTCGGTGCCGCGCCTGGACGCCCCGCAGGGCACCCGGCTGGTGCCGATCCCGGGGGCGCCGCCGTCGCTGGCCGCCATCGAGCCGGGCTGCCCGTTCGCGCCGCGCTGCCCGTTGGCCACCGACGAGTGCCGGGCGCAGGAGCCGGAGCTATTGAACGTCGGGGTTTCTCATACCGCCGCCTGCATCCATACCGATCAGGTCACCGGGCGCAGCGCCGCCGACATCTATCGCGTACCCACCGCGGTCACCGCGCCCGCCCCCACGGATTCCGGAACCGTGCTACGCGTTCGCGACCTGGTCAAAACCTATCCGCTGACCAAGGGGGTGCTGCGCCGCCGGGTCGGCGAGGTCCGCGCCGTCTCTCGTGTCAGCTTCGCGTTGCAGCAGGGCCGCACCCTGGGGATCGTCGGCGAATCCGGCTCGGGCAAATCCACCACCTTGCACCAGATACTCGAACTGGCTGCCCCGCAGGAGGGTTCGATCGAGGTGCTCGGCAGCGATGTCGCGGGGTTGACACGCGACGGCCGCCGCGCGCTGCGCCGCGATCTGCAGGTGGTGTTCCAGGATCCGGTGGCCTCGCTGGATCCGCGGCTACCGGTCTTCGAGGTGCTGGCCGAGCCGTTGCGCGCGAACGGGTTCGACAAGGCCGCGACCCACGCCCGGGTGGCCGAGCTGCTGGAGCTGGTGGGGCTGCGCCGCGGCGACGCGCTGCGGTATCCGGCGGAGTTCTCCGGCGGGCAGAAGCAGCGGATCGGGATCGCCCGGGCGCTGGCGTTGCAGCCGAAGATCCTGGCGCTCGATGAGCCGGTGTCGGCGCTGGACGTGTCGATTCAGGCCGGGATCATCAACCTGCTGCTGGATCTGCAACAGCAGTTCGGGCTGTCGTATCTGTTCGTCTCGCATGACCTGTCGGTGGTCAAACACCTGGCACACACCGTGGCAGTGATGTTCGCCGGGGAGATCGTCGAGCAGGGTGATGCGGAGCAGGTGTTCGGGGACCCGCAGCACGACTACACCCGTCGGCTGCTGGCTGCGGTGCCCCAGCCGGTGGTGCGCTCATGAATATGACGTTGACACTGCGCTCATGGCGAGGTTTTGCGAGAAGGGCACGCCCTGGATGCAGTGTCAACGCGGCAGTAGCGCTGCTCCTGGCTGTGAGTGGGTGCGCCGCGGTGGATATCACCGCCCCCGAAGGCGTCTCGGCGGTGGGCAGCGCCAGCGACATCAACCCGCAAGACCCGGCCACCCTGCGCGACGGCGGCAGCCTGCGGCTGTCGATGAGCCAGTTCCCGCCGAACTTCAACCCGCTGCACATCGACGGCAACCTGGCCGAGAACGCCGCCATGCTCAAAGCCACCATGCCGCGGGCGTTCATCATCGGCCCGGACGGCTCGGCGACGGTGGACACCGACTACTTCACCCGTGTGGAGCTGACCGGCACCAACCCGCAGGTGGTCACCTACACCATCAACCCGAAAGCCACCTGGAGCGACGGGACCCCGCTGTCCTGGCAGGACATCGCCAGCCAGATCCACGCCACCAGCGGCGCCGACCCCGGCTACGCGATCGCCAGCACCAACGGCGCCGAACGGGTCGCCTCGGTCACCAGGGGCGTCGACGACCGCCAAGCGGTGGTGCGGTTCGCCAAGCCCTACGCGGAATGGCGGGGCATGTTCGCCGGCAACTCGATGCTGCTGCCGGCCCGAATGACCGCCGACCCGGAGACCTTCAACAAGGCGCAACTACAAAGCCCCGGGCCATCGGCCGGGCCGTTCAAGCTGGCCACGCTGGACCGCACCAGCCAGCGGATCACGTTGGTGCGCAACCCCGATTGGTGGGGCCGCACGCCGAAGCTGGACACCATCAACTACCTGGTGCTCGACGAGTCGGCACGGATGCCGGCGCTGCAGAACCACACCATCGACGCCGCCGGGGTGGCCACGCTGGATCAGTTGACGATCGCCCGGCGCACCGAGGGTATCGCGATCCGCCGCGCCCCGACTCCGGCGTGGAACCACTTCACCTTCAACGGGGCGCCGGGGGCGATCCTGTCCGATAAGGCGTTGCGGCTGGCGGTGATGCGCGGCATCGACCGCACCACGATCGCCAAGGTGACCCAGCGGGGTCTGACGTCGGATCCGGTGCCGCTGAACAATCACATCTACGTCGCCGGCCAGGAGGGCTACCAGGACAACTCCGCGGTGGTGGCCTACGACCCGCAGCGTGCTGCGCGGGAACTCGACGAGCTGGGCTGGAAGCTGACTGGGAAGTTCCGGGAGAAGGACGGTCGCCCGCTGGTGATCCGGCACCTGTTCTACGACGCGTCGAGCACTCGGCAGTTCGCCCAGGTGGCACAACACAATCTGGCCCAGATCGGGGTGAAACTGCAGCTGGACGCCAAGGCCGGCGGCGGGTTCTTCACCGACTACGTCAATGTCGGCGACTTCGACATCGCCCAGTTCAGTTGGGTCGGTGACGCTTTCCCGCTGGCGGGGCTGAACCAGATCTCGGCCTCCTACGGGGAGGCCAACTTCGGCAAGATCGGCAGCCCGCAGATCGACGCCAAGATCGAGGAGACGCTGCAGGCATTGGACCCCGATACCGCCCGCGCCCGTGCCAATGAGGTCGACGAGTTGTTGTGGGCCGAGGGTTTCAGCCTGCCGTTGATCCAGACGACCGGCAACGTGGCGGTGCGCAGTTCCCTGGCGAACTTCGGGGCGCCGGGGCTGGCGGATCTGGACTACACCGCGATCGGGTTCATGAAGGACGGATGACGCACCATCCGGCGGTGATCGGCCGGTGCCTGGCATCCCGTGTCGATGCAGTGCGGCACGAGGCCAACTATAGTACGTGTTAACCAACTATAGTTGGAGGTTCGAATGGAGCTACACCGGCCGCTCGCGACCGTCACGCCGACGCTGGACGGCGATGTTCTCGCGGTGCTGGCGGCAAACGACATCGCTTTCACGACAGGACAGATCCACCGGATCGTGAATAAGTTCTCCGAGGAAGGTATCCGCAAGGTTCTCGCTCGTCTGGTCTCGCAGGGTGTAGTCACCGCCGACCGAGTCGGAAATGCCTTTACGTATCGCCTCAACCGAGACCATCTCGCAGCCGCACCTATCGTGGCACTGGCCGGTCTTTCCAACACTTTCCTGTCCAAGCTGGAGCACGAACTTGACCAGTGGGCGCACCCACCGAAATACGCGGCTGTTTTCGGGTCGGCACTTCGCGGCACCATGACCGTTGACAGCGACATCGACCTGTTTGTGGTGCAAGACCGCGGGACTCCACCGGCCGTTTGGGCCCACGACATCAACGAACTCGCTGCGAACGTCACTCGCTGGACGGGCAACGATGCTCGCATCGTCGAATACTCCATCAGTGAATTGCGCAAATCTGCCGCCGAGCCGATGGTAGGTGAGGTTCTCGACAGCGGTCTGACCGTCGCAGGGTCGAGAACATGGCTGCTCAAGCTGGTGCAGTCAATGCCGAAGAAGAGAGCTTAAGCGATGGCCGGACGGACACGTTCCTGCTCAGACGCGTTCCGCCTCGGCCGGTTGAAGAAGGCCACGGAGTTCCTCGATACCGCGCTGCTAGTAGCAGGCCAGAAGCCCGACACCGCGACCAATCTGTTTGTGCTCGCTGGTATCGCGGCTGCGGACGTTATCTGCTGCGCGCGGCTGGGGCGATACGCTGTGGGCGAGAATCACAACGAGGCGGCCGCATTACTCAAGCAAGCGGATCCCACCGTGGAGAAGCATCTCCGCACACTGCTCGGTGTGAAAACCAAAGCGGCCTACACGCACCTAACGCCCACAACGGACGAACGAAAGAAGGCCAAACGGGCCGCAGAAGCACTGGCCGAGGCGGCACGTCGTACCTGGCTACCGCCCGCTCCTCCGACGACGCCATAACGAAAGCAGTCGCCCCCAATAACACACGGCAGGGGCCTCAAGCACTCAAGTCGATGCGGTGTGCATCCTTGACGCTGCGGTAGCGGTCCGGGCTGCAGGTCAACACGATCACCTGGCCCTGGGCACCCACGGCGTCGAACACCGCGCCCATCTTCTCCAGCCGGTCGGGGTCGGTGAAGCCCAGTGCGTCGTCGATCACCACCGGGACACTGTCCTCCTTGGCGACCAGCGCCGCGCCCGCAAGCCGGGTCAGGATGCCGAGCTGTTCCTTGGCCCCACCCGACAGCGACTCGTAGGGCACGGTGCGCCCGTCGAGGGTGCGGGCGCAGATCTTCAGGTCAGTGTCGACCTCGACTTCGAAGTCGTCGCCGAAGACGTGCACACCCAGCCGCTGGATCTCGGCGCGGAACGGTTCGACATAGCGCAGCCGGGTGTCGTCGCGGTGCCGGATCATGGTCGACCGCAACAGCGCTGCCGCCCGGGCCCGTCGGCCGATCCGATGGTGCTCGGCCGCAGCGTGTTCCCGTGCGATCTGGGCGGCATCGAGTTGGCCCTTGCGGCCCTCGGTGCCGAAGACGGCGAGTTCGACCTCTACTTGGTGCAGGTCGCGGGCGGTCTCGGCGTGCCGGTCCGACAGGGCCTGCAGTTGCTGCGCCGCGTCGGCCAGTTCGGCGTCGACCAGCTCGGGGGCGGCGGCGGCCAGGTGCTCAGTGATCTCGGTGAGGCGCTGCTGCGCGGCCTGCAGCGCCTGGCCGCTGGTTTCGGCGGCGCCCGCCAGTTCCTCGTCGCCGACCGATGCCCGCTGTTCGGTGAGGCGCTGGGTGACGGTGGCCAGCTCGGCGCGCTGGGTGGCGCCCTTGTCCCGGAGCAGCGTCACGCGGGTGGCGGCTGCGGTGCGTCGGGCCGCCGACTCCGAGGCGGCCCACCGGCGGGTTTCGCAGTCGGCGTGGGCCCGGGTGCGCTGCGCCTCGGCGGCGTCGCGTTCGGCGCGGGCGTCCTCGAGGGTGTTCTCGGCGCCCACCTCGGCGTGTTCGCCGCGCAGTTGCACCAGTCGGGTGCGCAGCTCCTCCACCGCGTCGTCGCCGCGCAACGCCACCAGGGTGGCGGTCAGCTGATCACGGCTGCCCTGTAGCTCGCGACGCCGCTGGTCGCCGCGGCGGGCCGCCGCCAGGTCCTCGACGCGGCCCGCTGCCAGGGCGGCAGCCAGTTCATCTTGCGCTGCAGCGTGTTTCGTGGCGGCCTCACGGGCGCTGTCGCCCGGCCTGACCCGCACGCTCAACAGCCCGGGCAACTCCACTTCGGCACCCGCGGTGACCGCCGCCGACCAGCTGTCGCCGGCGGCCAGCGGCGTGTGCTCGCCGGCGATCACCAGTTCGACGTCGGCGGCCGCGGTGACTTCCAGGGTCGCCGAGATCGCGGCCAAGGAGGCCTGGGCGCGGTCGAGCACGGCCGCAGCGTCCTCGATGCGGCGCAGCACCGACTCGGTCACGGTGATCGCGGCCAACTCGGCCACCACCTGCTCGAGGTCATGTTCGGTGGCATCGATCCGCGCCAGCCGGGCTTCCAGCCGGTTGGCCTCATCGCGGGCGGCGAGTTGGTCGACGACTCGGCGGGCGGTCTCGACGCGTTCGGTGGCGGCGGCCAGCAGCCGCTCGGCCTCGGCGGCTGCGCCCTCCGCGGCGGCGGCTTCGGCGTCGGCAGTGTCGTGGGCTTGGGTGGCCTCGGCAAGCTCGCTGTCCAGCACGGCGATCGCGGCGGCCCGGGAGTCCAGTTCACCGCAGAGCCGTTGCCGTTCGGCGTGGGCGGTCCGGGCCGCGGCGCCGGTCGCCTCAGCCGCGGTGGCCACCAGTTGCGCGTTGCGTAGTTGGTCCCGCAGCGCGGCGATGGTGTCGCCGGCGGCTTTCGCGGCGGTGTGCCGGGCCGCTGCCGCCGCCCGCTCTTCGGTCAGCCGGGCCAGCTGCTCGCTGAGTTCGGTGTGGCGAAGCACCCGGTCGTCGACCTCGGCGAGCAGGGCGCTGCAGCGCGCCACCTCGGCGTCGGCGGTCGCCAGCGCGGCCACCGCGGCGGCCCACTCCCCCGTCGGGCGTCCGGTGGGGGTGAAGTAGTGCGCGTACTCGGCGTCGATGCGTTCGATGAGAACGGGTTCGGTACCGCTGGGGGTGGCGGTGTCACCGGCGGCGACGTCCAGCGCGCGAGACAGCGCATCGCAGCCGGACAGATCCACCGCGGCCGTCGAGGCGGCCTGCAGCACCCGTTGGGCTTGCCACAGCCCGGTGTCCATCGTCTCCTCCAGCATGGTGCGGACCCGCTCGTGGGCCTCGTCGCCCGTGAGCTGTTCCCGGCGGGGCGCCAGCACGGTCAGCTGCGTCCGGGGCGCCTTGTGGAAGCGTTTGTGGTAGACGAACCGGTAAGGGCCGGTGCTGATTTCGGCGGTGACCTCGGCGCCGACGTCGGCGTGGGTCGGCTTGACCTGTTTGACATCCTTCTTGGCGGAGCGGTCCTTGGACTCCAGCAGCAGGTCCAGCGCCTCGATCATCGAGGACTTGCCGATCTCGTTGGCGCCGGCGACCACCACCACCCCGTGATCGGGGAAGTCGATCTCGCGGTGTGCCACGCCGCGATAGTTGGTCAGGGTCAGCCGGTGCAGTCTCATGCCGCACCCCGGTCGACGAGCCGCAGCAGCAGTGCCAGCGCGGCATGGGCGTCGTCGGCACCGGCGGCGTCATCGGCGCGGGCGGCGGCGATGAGTTCCTCGACCGCGTCGGCGGCGAATCCGCCGAGCCCGAGGTCGGTGAATTCCCCGTCGGCGGGCACCACCGCCAGGTCGGTGTGGCGGTTCCAGGTGCCGGCCCAGGCGAACAGCCGCGAATACCGGTCCAGGCAGGCGTCGAGGGCGGCCCGGTCGGTGACGCTGAGCGAGCCCGTCAACGCCAACTGCACCACGGTGCGCTCCTTGTCGGGCAGCTGGTCGAGGTTGATGTCCAGGTCCGCGATATCGCGACCGGTGTCCAGTTGGCGGTGCAGCGTGACGAACCGCCACCTGCCCACACGGTGGGATTCGACGCTGACCGCACCGCTGGTCTCGTCGATGTCGACGGCCAGCACGTAGCCGGGGTCGGGTTCGATGTCGTCGTAGTTGGTGACTTCCGGCGAGCCGGAATACCAGATCCGGCCGCCGGTGCCGACCTGGGTGCGGGAGTGCTTGTCCCCCAACGCGACGTAGTGGATCACACCGCGCTCCAGCGCGTCCTCCAGCGCGGCGAGCCGGATCAGCGCCGGGTTGGTCGGGGCGGGGTCGAGCACGTCGACGCCGCCGTGGGCGAGCAGGATCCGGGTGGTGCCGTCGGCGGGCAGGCCCTGAACCGCCGCGGCCGCCAGGTCGCAGGTGGGCCGCTTGGAGGGCCACGGTGCAGCGACGATCTCGGCCCCGGGGCGCACCTGATGCACCCCGGCGGTGTCGAGAACGACGACGTTGTCGGGGCGTTCGGCGGTGAACAACTTGCTGGTGTAGACCGATGCGGCGTTGAGCGGGTCGTGGTTTCCGGGCAGCAGGTACACCGGAATCCCGATGGTGCGCATGGCTTCCAGGGATTGACTGACGACCTCCGGGGCGAGCTGATTGTCGTCGAACACATCCCCGGCGACGACGACGAACTCTGCGCCCGTCTGCGCGGCGAGCGCGCCGAGGCCGGCCACCGCGTCGCGCCGGGCCGCCGAATAGCGCGGCTGGGCGTCCCCGGCCAGAAAGTGCCGGGTCATGCCGAGCTGCCAGTCGGCGGTGTGCAGGAATCGCATGTCGGTCGTCCTTTCACCCGGGCTGGGGCCGGGCACCGCGAGTGTATGGCGGTGCACCGACAAGTCCGCGGACCCTGATCGGCAGGTCTCGGCGTGCGGGGACGACCCCACCCCGCACGTCACACCCGACACATCCGTCACGCCCCCGGGGCAGGTGGGTCGTCCGGAATGACCAGCGCCGGCGATATCGCCGCAGTCACCTCACCGGCCGCGCTGGCCTAACCTTGGGCGGATGAACGCCGCACCGCGCACGCTGATCCTGCTTCGCCACGCCAAATCGGACTATCCGCCCGGAGTGGTCGATCATGACCGGCCGTTGGCCAAGCGCGGGATACGCGAGGCCGCACTGGCCGGGGACTGGTTGCGCGTCAACGTACCCACCATCGACCGGGTGCTCTGCTCGACGGCCACCCGCACCCGAAACACCCTGGAGCGCACCGGCATCGACGCTGCCGTCAGCTACCGCGACGAGCTCTATGACGCCATGCCCGGAACCGTCATCGCCGCGATCAACACCGTCGACGACGACATCGCCACGCTGCTGGTGATCGGCCACGAGCCGACGATGTCGAGCGTCGCGCTCGGGCTCGCTGGTGCAGCGGTCACCGATGCGGCTGTTGTCCAACAGATCTCGGAGAAGTTCCCGACGTCGGGCATCGCGGTGTTACGCGTCACCGGCAGCTGGGCCGGCGTGCAGCCAGGGTCGGCGGCGCTGGTCGGGTTTCACGTGCCGCGGTAGAGCTGACAACCCGCGGGCCGGGCTTGCAGGGCTTCGGTCCGCGGGCGCGCCTGGAATGTACTTCAACCCACCCGGACCCGTCGGCCGATCGCATCACTGAGGGCATCGAGTTCGGTCAGCACGTCTGCGACGGCCCACACGCGGTTGCGTGCGCCCGCCGACAATATTTCGAGGATGCCGGCCTTCGTCAGCCGGCCGAGCGCCTTGTACGTACTGGCATCGGTTGTCCCGGTGAGCCGTTGGGCGGTCTCCGCATTGAATATCGGGACATCCAGGAGAACGGCGAGAAGTGTTTCATCGGCCGAGCCCGATCGCGGGCGCGCGACGGAGCGCCAGCGGTTGGGCAATTCAGCCAGCCGGGCCGCCGATTCTTCCGCGGCGGCACTTGCATGGACGGCGGCATGAGCGAGGTAGCCGACAAATTGGTCGGCGTCACCGCGACGGTAGGCGGTGAGCCGCGCGAAGTAGTCAGCGGTGTCGGCCAACATGACGGATGCCAGTGGCACCGTCACGCGCTGCGTCAGCCCCCGCCGGCGCATGATGGCACTGATCAGCGCCCGCCCGATGCGGCCGTTGCCATCGGTGAACGGGTGGATTGATTCAAAGTGGGCGTGGGCAATGGCGGCCTGCCCGATGATCGGCAGATCCGTGCGGTTGGCGAACGCCAGCAGGTCATCCATCAGCGAGGGCACCAGCTCGGGAGGCGGCGGGATGTACAGCGCGCCGATTGGTGAATAGTCGCTGCCACCGATCCAGTTCTGCACTGTGCGCAGTTGCCCCGGACTGTCGGCGTAAGGGTCTGGCGCCATCAGAAGCCGGTGGGTCTCGAGAACCACGTCGAGCGTGAGCGGGCCGGCGTTGGCTGCGTCGACGAGTTGGATCAGGGCCCGCACCGCTGCCAGTTGGGATGCTGCCTCCACACTGGCCCTACCGCCTGCGAAAGCCTTGCCGAATGCTCGCCAACCGGCGTCGATGTGCTCGATCTTGGACGAAGCCACGGACTCGCTGCGCAGCAGGAAGTCCGCCAACGGCGCGAGATGTTGGCCGAACCCGGCCTCGAGGCGGGCCACAGCGATCAAAGCG
Organism: Mycolicibacter senuensis; assembly: GCF_002101885.1. Lineage (GTDB taxonomy): Bacteria > Actinomycetota > Actinomycetes > Mycobacteriales > Mycobacteriaceae > Mycobacterium > Mycobacterium senuense. The sequence continues at coordinate 226,795 of NZ_LQPS01000054.1, read as the reverse complement.
GCTTCATGCGCGCGCGCGACAGCGCCCACTGGGTCATAGCTGAGCCTGCCGACCATCGGCGGCAGCTCAACTTCGATCTGCTTGAGCGTGCGGTCTTCGCGGGTGCCCTGGCGTCCGCGAGGCGTCCATTCACGCTGTTCGGTTCGATGGGAAGGCCAGCCCATAGTGAACCTTTCTCGCGCAACACATACCTACAGCATCTGTATTATAGTTTTACAGTGCAAATGTTAGCTATGGGCGTGATCTCCAGACTGAGCCCGATCGAGATCTGTCAATAGCTGCTCGAGGATTTGCCGGGTCTGGCGATGGAGCTGGCGGAGACCGCCTACCGTGCCCGTGAGACCGCTGGGCTGACCCAGGCTGAGCTGGCCCGCAAGATGGGCACCACGCAGTCGGCCATCGCCTCCATCGAATCCGGGGCCCGCACTCCGACTGTCGAGCTGCTCGAACACCTCGCCCGCGCCTGCGGGCAGCGACTCACCATCCGTATCGCCGCTGCCTAACGTCCGAGCAGGGGTTGCCGGCTGCCCGGCCTCAGCGCTTGGGTTCGCAGGCCAAGCCGTCGCCGTCGCGATCAAGCTTCGACGAGTAGGCGTCGTCACCTTCCGGGATGTTGTACCGGCCGTCGGCGTGAGCCTCGGAGCAGTTCTTGTACGGCGGGCCTGCCGAGACGACCGGCGCGAGAACGACGCCCATGGCCGCTGTGCTCGCGGCTGCCGCGGCGAGAAGAAGGTGACGGTTCACTGCCTACTCCTTGGGGTCTCATCGTGCGCGATGACGGTGGCTCCCCCTGCATGCCGGCCTGAGCTTAGCCAGGCCGCGAAGCCCCTGGGCGGGTTTCGGCGACGGCCCCCGGACCAGCGATCAGACCGCGACGACGCGAATCAGGTCCTTGAGCCCGGCGAAATCCAACCGCTCCTGGCGTCTGGCCGCTTCGACGGCGCTGGTGGCCAGCAGTGGGCCGGCGGCCAACTCCGCTGCGGTGATAGCCGAGAACGCGACCTCGTCGGGAAGCGCGACAACGACCTTCGGGTCATGCCAGTCGATGACGACCGAGGTGTCCAGTAGCCCAGACGTCGGCTCAGACACGCTGATCAATCGCCCGGTCGAGATCGGCGCGGAACCGGCGGTGGTCGATACGCACCGCCGCGTCCGCCAGCGCGGCGATATCACCCCGCGGGATGAACGTGCGGCGAGTGACCCGTATCGGCCGCAGTTCGGCCACCGGTTCGCCGTTGCGGGTCACGATGAACGTCTCGCCTCCCACAACGGCATCCATCACCTTGGCGTTGTCGTTGCGCAGTTCACGCTGCGGGATCGTCCTGGCCATCTCCCAAGCGTAGCGATAAGTGCTACGGCGCACTCCGGTCCGCGCAGCGCCGCCAAGCAACACCGACGGGCTGCCCGGGCGTCACGAAGATCGCGGGGGGATGGCCTCTTGAACACCGAGATAGTGGACCAGCGCGAGCTCGACCTCGATGAGCTGGTCGCGAGTCAGGTAGTCGACCGGGTCGCCCACAACATAGTGGGTGTCGATCGAGCGGATCTGGTCGACCAGCATGCGCGTCGGCCGACCGGCGATCTCAATTTCGGGACGGTGAATGGACGGACCAGCCGAGGTCGACGTGGGGACCACAGTCACCACCGATAGCGGCGAATCCGACGGGGACACAACCAAACCCAGGCGGTTGCCGCCCTGCTCGTGACCGCGGGGCCGCCCGAGATCGATCCGATAGACGGCTCCGCGGATCACCAGGCTTCGGGCTCTGCGTTGACATCCTCGTCCTTGAGCGCTTCCGCGTCCGCGCGAAACTGCGTCAGCCACCGTTCGTGGTCCAACAGCCGCAGCGCTCGGCGCAACGTGTCCGAAGTGCTCTCGCCCGGGCGCGAGGCCTCGCGCAGGATGCGCTCGTCGTCTTGCGTCGGACGGAAGCCGATTGATCCAGCCATGACACCCACGCTAGCGAAAGTTCGACAAATGTTCGACACCACCAGCCGCGACCCCGACCGCCACGTTCGGGTTGGCCGGAGCCCAGATGTATGACGCCTCCGTGGTACGTTCGCGTGTATGGCACAGACGCTGACGATTCGGCTCAACGCTGACGATCGGGCAGTGCTCGAAGCAGCGGCCCGTAAGCAAGGCAAGGGGCTGAGCGCATTCGTTAGAGAGCTGGCCGAAGCCCAGGCGCGGCAGACCCGACGGGAGATGATCCGGGCGGACGGCGAGCGCGTGATGGCCCACCTGGCCGAGCACCCCGATGCGCGCAGCGAACTCGACGAACTCGGGACGCCGCTCACCGACCTGCCGTGAACCGCCACCAGGCCGGCAGCATCGTTGTCGTCGACTGGCGCAGCGGCGCACTTCACGAACCCGGCAAGCTGCGTCCGGCGGTAGTGGTCGAAGACCACGAGCTGTTTCCCGACAGCTATCCGAACCTGCTGGTAGTCCCGCTGACCCGGGATGAGGGGTTGGCGCACAGATCCTTTGCCGAGCGGATCGAGCCGACAGCGGAGAACGGCGCCGAGGCGACATGCTGGGCGTTGGCGCACCATGTCACCAGCGTTTCCTTGCGGAGGGTCAGCGCCACCGGCTCCGCAGTCACCGCTCGCCAATTGGCGAGCATCCGCGAACAGATCACGGTCGCGATCGGCGGCAGCTGACCGCTCGCACCCTAACCCGCCGCCGCGGCGATGCCGTCTCGACCGGTGCTATCACTACCGCTGACCCATCCCGGACTGGCGCTGCGGATCGCTGCTGCGGCACAGCGAATAGGCTATTTGGTTGTCTGACGTGGGGCACCGAGCGAAGCCCGGCAAGGCCCGCAATCCATCACATCAACGCCCGCAGCGCCTCCGGTGCCTGCTCCCCCGTCGCCGTGAGCGCGCTGGAATGGTAGATCGTGTCCGACAAGTGGATAGCCTGCCCCAGCCCGACGTGGGCATCACGCCAGAACCGTTGCAGCGGATTGCTTTTACGCGCAGCTGTGCCGCCCGAGCGGGTAAAGATCGCATCGACGGCGGCCACGGCCCGCCGTGCGCAGCGAAGCTGATTGCGAGGCACCAGCGAGCGCTCTTCGCAGCTGATCACTTCGCCCGCGTCGGCAGCATCGAACAGCCGGCTGATGCCGTCCAGGAGTTCAACCCGGGAGGCGGCGATCTCGGCGGCGGCTTCGGAGACCGCGCACCGCGCATCCGGGTCGTCGTTGATCCTGGTTCCGGTGGTGGCGGCCTGGTCTCGCTGATAGTCGAAGTGGGCGGCCAGCGCACCCTCGGCGATACCGATGACAGCGGCGGTGATTCCGAGCGGGAACATCGCCCAGAACGGCAGCCGGTACAGCGTTTCGGTGCGCCCGACCCGCTCGGCGGGGTCCATCTCGGACGCGACATGCTCGAAATCGATCGTGCGGTAATGCGGAACGAACGCCCCGTCGACCACGATGTCTTTGCTGCCGGTGCCCGATAGGCCGATGACGTCCCACGAATCGTCGACAACCGTGTACTCGCTGCGCGGTAGCACCACGTGCAGCACCCGGGGCAGCAACGTCTCCCCCACTCGCGCGCCGAGCACGATCCAGTCGCAGTGATCGGTGCCCGACGAGAAGGCCCACCGCCCGTTCAACTGGTAGCCGCCGTCGACGGGGGTGGCGACCCCTTGTGCGGCATACGGGGATGCGATCCAGGTTTCGGGATCCTGCCCCCAGACTTCGGTTTGCAACCGGCGGTCCATCAGCGCCATCTCCCACGGGTGCACCCCTACGACGCCGCACACCCAACCGGTCGAGCCGCAGGCCTTCGCGACCGCCATGACGGCTTCGGCGTACTCGCGGGGGTGCGCGGCGTAGCCGCCGCAGTCGCGCGGCTGCAGCATCCGCATCACACCGGCTTGACGGATCAGCGCCACCGACTGCTGCGAGAGCGTGCCCAGCCGCTCGGTTTCCTCGGCCGCAGCGGTCAGGCGCCCCGCGATCTGCTCGACGCGTTCGACCACGACGTGCGCCACGACGTCACCTCCACAACTGCGGGGGTCCCCACGCGCGGGGCTTGTCCCGCACCGTACTCCCGATTTGTCCATATGGTCAATCCATTCGGTCCAGCCATTTGTGCAATCCGGTTAACCGCGGTTAACCTGCATCGATGGGCAACCGAGAGGACCTACTGCAGGGCGCCAAGCGCTGCCTTGTCGAGCGAGGCTGGGCGAGCACGACGGTGCGCGACATCGCCGCGGCCGCCGGGGTCAGCCACGCCGCCATCGGCTATCACTTCGGCAGCCGTGAACGACTGCTGGTGCAGGCTCTTCTTGAGGAGATGGACGAACTCGACACGAGGCTGACCCCCCAGGACCGGTCACCGTCAGCGGTGGATCGCTGGCAGCCGCTGATCGACTCCTTCACCACCGACAGGGCCCTGTGGACATCGCATCTGGAAGCGATTGTGCAAGCCCAGCGCAACGACGAACTGCGGACCCGCCTGGCCGAGGGGCAAGCGCGAGCGCGCACCGAGACGGGCGGCTCGGTCGCCCTCGCAATCGTGCTCGGTCTGATGATCCAGTCACTGATCAACCCCGACAGTGCACCGACCGCGGTTGAGGTCCTTGCGGAGCTACGTGACCTCGCCACCGGCCACCCCGAGACCATATAACGTAGCGCCGATCATACGGGCGCCGACGCGCGCCGGCCCCGCGAGTGCCACGAAATCCTGTCACTAAGCACGTCGGCAGGCGTCACGGTCGCAAACGCGGCGAATTGCCCGGATGGGCCCTAAAGAGCTGCCATATGCCCTACCCGGAGGGCACACTCCGCAGCCGCCATCGCCGGAATTCTTCAATCCGAAAATAATATGGCTCCACTCGGAGGGGGTTCCAATTCTGACGTCAACGGGCGCCACGTTTCGCTTCGGCCAGTCGGCCCGCCAAAAAGATGGTTTGCCTGAAACCCGGCATGCGACAATGCTAGTCGAGCCTCGAGCCTGCACCGCTCAGCCTCAGAGACTCGGGGCCGACCGCAGCCGCTCAGTCGCCCGCCACCAGACCGCGAGCGAGAAGCATTGTTTATCCGCGCAATTCATTCAAACCGCAACGATTTTTCCGATGCGTTCTTCTGAATTCTGGCTATCTATCGACGCTTTCGGCTGCGCTGCGCATTGTTCATCGAGTAATATCGCACCATGTCCGGCTTCATTCCACGCCGAATCGGCGGTGGCACACCCGAACTGGACTTAGCGGAGCAGAAGTCGTGGCAGAACTACTTGGCCACCGCCTTGCGGATGAACGCTGCGCTGAATCGGAAATTGACCGATCTCCACCAGCTCTCACTCGTCGATGTCGAACTGCTGGCGCTGCTCGACGATTCTCCTGCTGACGGTCTTCAGATGGGTGATCTGGCCGAAGCGCTGCCATCCCCACCGAGTCGGCTGACCAGGCAGATCCGTCGCCTGGAGAACAAAGGTTTGGTGCTGCGGGCGGCGAGTCCGCACGACCGGCGTCGCGTCCTGGCCAGCATCACCGACGCCGGCCGAACAGTGGTGGAAGAAGCCTTGGTCACCTACGAAACCGAGGTGCGGAGGCATTTCCTCGGCCCGCTGACCCGCCCGCAGATCGCAGCCATGGCCACCAGCTGCCGGCAGATCGCCGACGGACTGAAGCGTTCTCGGTGACGCCACAGGACACCTGATTGCCTCACCAGGATGTCCGCGACCCGAGCCGTGGCCGGGCTAACACCTCCTGGATAAATTCGGCTGAATCCTCCGTGCTGGCCTTTCGCACCGGCCCGTGCCATTCGGCCACCGTCTCAAACTCGCCGTCGAGGTGCCGCTGGCGGCACAGCCCGCGCTGCACTTTGCCGCTCGATGTCACGGGAATCCCTCTGGCAGGAACCAGGATCAGCGAATTGACCGATACGCGGTGGTGTGCGATGACCGCAGCCTGGACCGCGCCGGCGATGTCGTTGAGTTCGGCTTCGGTGACCCCTTCCCGGTCCACCTCCTGCACGACGACGAGCTGCGGCGCGCCGTCCGGTTCCAGGGTGACCGCGAAAACCGCACTACGCCCGGTCTGCAGCGCCGGGTGGCAACCTTGCACGGTGACCTCGATGTCATTCGGGTAGTAGTTGGCGCCGTCGATCACGACCAGGTCTTTGTAGCGACCGGTGATGAAGAGCTCGCCGTCACGCAGGAACCCCAAGTCTCCAGTGCGCAGGAACGGCCCGTCCCCGGTATCGGCGATGTAGGCCGCGAAGGTTCGCGCCGTCTTCTCCGGGTTGCCGAGGTAGCCAAGGGCGACGCTCGGGCCGGCGACCCAGATCTCACCGATCTTGTCGGCTCGGCTGCGCCGGTGGGTTTCCGGATCGACGATCGCGAGTTGCTGGCCGCCGCGAGCCTTCCCGCAGCCCACCAGCGCCACGGTGGTCGGCGCATCCGGCGCACCGTTGACGACACGGTCGAGTTCCAGCGCGCCCCGATCCACGTGTTGCACCAGCGGCAGCGGGGAATCCGACCCGCCGGTGACCAGAAGGGTCGCCTCGGCCAGTCCATACACCGGCCAGAACGCCTCCAACCGGAAACCCGCCGCGGCGAAGGCATCGGTGAAGGCCCGCATGGTTTCGATGCGCACCGGTTCCGCGCCGTTCATCACGACAGCCAGACGCGACAGATCCAGCGCGTCCCGTTCTTCGGGGGTGCTGCGCTGCACGCAGATCTCGAAGGCGAAATTGGGTGCGACGGTGTAGGTGGCACCGTGGCGCGAGATCGCCTCCAACCACCCCATCGGCCGCTTCATCATGGCGCTCGGCGACATCAAGAAGGTGGTGTAGCCCAAGTAAATTGTCTGCAGCACCCCGCCGATGAGACCCATGTCGTGATGCGGCGGCAACCACAGCACCGCGACCTGTTGATCATCCCCGGGCCAGCTCTCGCGAATGGCGCCCAGATTGTGCATCAGGTTCGCGTGGCTGACCACCACACCATTCGGTGCCGTCGTCGAACCCGAGGTGTACTGCACCATCGCGGTACTAGTCGCATCGACATCGGGCGGCACCCACGCATCGGCGTCGGAGACGGGAACATCAGTGGTGCACCACTGCATCGGGCGGTCGCTGACCAAGCCCATCACCGCCTCGACGAAAGTCGTGACCTTCCCCGCCATGGCGGGCGGGGCGACCGCGAAATCGGCCTGGGCATCGGGGATCACCGACGACAGTCGCGGCGCCAGCCGCTCATGCACCGGCACCGCGATCGCCCCCGCATACAGACAGCCGAAAAAGCCGGTGATCGCATCCAACCCCGGGCGGCAGAACACGAACACCCGCTCTCCCGCCGCGCCCTGCTGTTGCAGATTGGCCGCAACGGCCCGCGCCTTGAGGTCCAGCTCGCGGTAGGTCAGTCGACTCTCGTCTTCGCCATCACCGTTATAGGAGAAGCTGAACACCACCTTGTCCCCGTAGCGCTCGGCTTGGTGGCGCAATAAGTCGACCAGGGTGTGGGCGGTCTGCGCTGTCATCGCCTCACCTGTACTTTCGTGCTGCTCGGCGTGAGTTTCGTGCGTACGATTGGCGCACAGAGGTGAATCGACATGACCAGTACAGAACGACTCCACTTCAGAGTCCGCGCCGATACGCAAGCGCGGCTGAGGTCCGCAGCGGAGATAGAACGGCAGTCACTGACTGAGTTCGTGTTGTCCGCCGCTGAGGAACGGGCGGAGGCGGTGCTGTCTCGGCGAACAACGGTCCCAGCCGAATTCTTCGACGCGATGTTCGACGCGTTGTCCCAGCCGCCGGACCCTAACGAGGCGATGCGGCGGGTTGCCCGCTCGCCGCGGGTCTCCCGGCACGACGTCTCCCGGCACGACTGAGCCCGGTGGTGTTCGTCTGCTCCACGTACGACGAACGGTTCACCGTCGAGGCGTTCGATCGCGGGCAGCCGACGCTCACGGCGTGGCTCACCCGACATGCCGCTACCGCACAGGCCAAACGCACCGCTCGGGTGTTTGTGTGGACAGAGGAAGGCCGTTCCGTAGTGCTGGCCTATTTCACCCTGTCGGCGCACGAGATCGTCGAGGCCGATCTGCCGCGCCGTCTCGCCCGCGGCATGCCGGAGCGCATCCCGGCGGTACTGCTGGGCAAGCTGGCGCTGGACAGTCGACTGCACCGACGGGGTTTGGGCGGGCACTTGCTGTTCGACGCCTACCACCGTGTCTTGGCCGCGACGCATACCGTCGCGGCCCGTTACCTCGTGGTCGACGCCATTGAAGATGACGCAGCCCGGTTCTACGAGCACTATGGCTTCCTTCTTTCGCCGACCGAGCCGTCCCTGCGCATGGTCCGCAACCTCGGCGACATCCAGGCCGACATCGCGCTCCGCTGAGCTTCGCGACGAGCGAGCAACGTAAAACCGGATATATGCCCCGGAAACACGCCCGCTCGCGCAATGGCTCGACCCCCGGGCCGCGCAGGTTGGCCGCGACGGCTCGCGCCCTTGGACATAATCTCCTCGCGTTTCTCAGATACCCCGACGGCCGCCGGGTCCGTAGTGGACCCAGCGCCCGTGAGGTGATCTACCGGTGCCGGCCTCAGGGAATAACCGGACCCGGCTGGCCGTCGGTGCCGGCGCTTCCGGGGTTGCCGGGGGTGCCGTCGGGCGTGCTGGTGCCAGCAGCGCCGCCCGCTCCGCCCGTGCCTCCGTCCCCGGGGAACCGGGAAGGACCGCCGTCGCCGCCGTCTCCTCCGGTACCACCGTCGCCGCCGGCGGCGTTGCCGGTGCCGTCACCACCGGCACCACCGACACCGCCGGCTGCGCCGTCACCGCCGCTGCCGCCACCGGGATTGCTGAGGTTGGGCGAGCCAGTCCCACCGTTGCCACCAGCGCCGGCGTCACCGCCGTCACCGGCGCTGTTCGCGGGTCCGATGCCGTCGCCGCCGGCGCCGCCATTGCCGCCGACACCACCGCGGCCGCCGTTGGTGCCAAATCCTCCCTGCCCTTGAGTGCCACCCGCGCCCAAGCCGCCCTGGCCCGCGTTGCCGGCTTCGCCGCCATTGCCACCGGCAGCACCGGTACCACCGTCGTAGCCGACACCGTCACTGTCGGTGCCGCCGCTGCCACCGTTGCCGCCGGCACCACCGGCGCCACCGCCGCCGGCACCGCCGCCCCGGCCGCCGAGGCCCGTACCCGACGTGCCTCCGGTACCGCCTTCACCGCCGTTACCGCCATTGCCGCCGGCGGTTCCGTCACCGCCGACACCAGTCGCGGAGCTGGCACCGTCCACGCCGGCGACCCCGTTCCCGCCGCTGCCGCCCGAGCCGCCCGTACCGCCGGTACCGTCGACTCCGGCGTTGCCGGCGGCGCCATCGGCACCACTGGTGCTGGTGCCGCCCGCGCCGGCGACACCGGGTGCGCCGCCGTCGCCACCGGTACCACCGTTGCCGCCGTCGAGGCCATTGCCGGCGCTGTCGGTCCCGCCGCGGCCGCCGCCACCACCTTGACCACCGGTGCCACCGGTGCCGGCGGTACCGCCTTGACCACCATTGCCGGTGTTTGAGGTGCCGCCAGTGCCGCCGTTACCACCGATGCCACCGGTGCCACCTTTGCCACCATCAGTACCGGCGCCAGCTTCGGGGCTCTCACCGGCGGTTCCGGCGATGCCGGTGCCACCGGTGCCACCGGTGCCACCGGTGCCACCGTTACCAGCCTCAGCGGAACCACCGTTCCCGCCGTTGCCACCCATATTGGGGGCGGCGCCAGCGGTGCCGCCGCTACCGCCGTTCCCACCCTTGCCGCCGTCAGCACCGAGGTGGCCGGCACCGCCATCACCGCCGTTACCACCACCGGTGCCGAACCTGACGGCGTTAGTGGAGCTGTTACCGCCGTTGCCGCCGTTACCACCGTGGCTGGCCAGGTTCAGGCTGCTGGTCGGAGCCTGTACTCCGGCGCTCTCGCCACCGTTGCCACCGTCGCCGCCGCGCGCTTCGGTGACAGCGGAGGTAGTCCCACCACCGTTACCGCCATTGCCCCCGTTGCCACCGGTGGTCGTACCGTCGCCGCCGTCGCCGCCGTGGCCACCGGTTCCGATTTGGCTGGTCCCGCCGTTGCCCCCGTTGCCGCCCACGCTCACACCGGAAGTCGCACCGTTGCCACCGTTGCCGCCATCACCCCCGGCATTGCCGGTTCCACCGAGAAGCGCACCCCCGGTGCCGCCGTTACCGCCGTTGCCACCCACGCTGTAGACGGTGCCCGGAGCGTCGGTAAAGACGTCACCATTGACGTCTCTCCAGCCGGTGCCGCTGCCGCCATTGCCGCCATTACCGCCGATACCCCCAATGCCCGAGCTGTTCGTTGCAGTGGGGCCGCCACCGGCGCCACCGGTACCACCGGCAGCGTGCGTACCGGACAGCAGGCCACCGCCGGCGCCGACGGTGCCGTTGCCGCCGTTGCCGCCGTTACCGCCGTTACCGGCGACCCCGACGTTGGTCGCGCCGCCCTTACCGCCGGCCCCGCCGTTACCGCCGAAGGTCTGGATGGTGTCGTCATCGGTGCCGCCGTTGCCGCCGTCACCACCGTTACCGCCGGCGCCGGATTGCCCGGCGACGCTGATGCCGCCTGCACCGCCGGTGCCACCATTACCGCCAACACCCTGGACACCGGCGGCACCGCTGGCGTCGCCGCCGCGACCGCCGTCACCACCGGCTACACCATCATTGAATCCAGTGGACGCGCCAGACACTCCACCGGTACCACCGGTACCACCCTTGGCGACGCCGGCACCGCCGTCACCGCCGACCCCGCCGGTACCGCCCACGCCGTCGCCCGCGTCAGCACCCTTACCGCCGGTCCCGCCGTTACCGCCGGTCAGGCCCTGGCCGCCGTTGCCACCGGCGGCACCGGCACCGGGGCTGCCGCCCACGGAACTACTACCAGCCGCACCGTCGCCACCGCCGGCACCACCGGCGCCACCGTTACCACCATTGCCGAGGAAGTCGCCGTTGGCATCCTTGAACGCATCGCCACCGTTGCCGCCCGCAGCGCCGTTCGCGCCGATCCCGGCCTGGCCGTTCTGCCAGAAGTTGGTTCCGGCCGCACCGCCGTTACCGCCGACGCCGCCGTTGCCGCCGTTGACGTTGACACTGGTTCCAGCGGCGCCGTCGCCACCGACACCGGCCTTGCCGCCATTGCCGCCATTGCCATACATGGTTCCGCCGGTGCCACCAGCGCCGCCATTGCCGCCGGCACCACCGTTGCCGGTGCCGCCATTGGCGAAGCTGCCGGCGATGCCTTCACCGCCGGCGCCACCGATCCCGCCGTTGCCGAAGAACCAGCCGACTGCGGCACCGCCGTCGCCACCGTTGCCACCGGCGCCGCCGACACCTCCGACACCGCCGTTGCCCATCCACGTTGCGCCGGCGCCACCAGCGCCACCGTCAGCGCCGATACCGCCCGCACCGCCGTCGCCGCCATTGCCGAAGAACCCGATGGCGGCACCACCGTCGCCGCCGTCGATGCCGGGTAGGTCACTGGTCCAGCCGTCGCCGCCGTCACCGAACCACAAGCCGCCGTCGCCACCATCGGGATTGAGCAGCGTCCCGTCGGCACCGTTGCCGATGAGGTACATACCGGACAGGTCGTTGATGCTGTTGTTGATCAACTCACCAAATGGGTTGGTTATCCACCACTGCATACCGGCGTGCAGCGGCTCATAGAACCACTGGCCGATGAAGCTCGTCATGTCGAACTCGGAGCCCAGGGCAGCGCCCGGATCCAGATCGAGCGGCGCGGCATCGGCCGGGTTGAGCATGTCGGAGAGCCAACTGAAGTCGAACAGATCATCGAAATCGGCCTGCGCGGCTGGCGCGGTCGCCAGCGGCGCCATCCCGAACGCCAAGAACGCGGCGACCGTACTCCCGGCACCGGCCACCCGGTGGCGCCGGCGCGGTCCGGTCCTAGCACCGTGGCTGCTAATGTGACGATTCATTTGCGAACACCTCTCCTGTGAAAAAGTCTTTGTCGGCGAATTGAAAATTGGTCAGTGGAGTTGATGCGCCCGGTCAGCCGCCCACGCCGGTGAACAGGTCCTGCAGCATACTGGCGAAGTCCGTGGCCTCCGCCGCACCGACACCGGCATCATCGGGCGGGTAGTAGTCGCTGGGGAAGCCGTCGGGGATGGTGGGGAAGTCGGTATCGGAGCCGGGCGGCAGGGAAGGCACCTCGGGCCTGGAATTCTTGCCGTCCCACCATCCGGTACCCCAGCCGAGCTGGCTGGCGATGACCTGATTCAGACCCAGCCAGGCACCCAACGGGCCGATCGGGTCGCTGTCAAGCTGAAGCGTATTGACAACGGGAACGCCAGTGAAGGTAATACCGACGCTGTTGAAGATCGAGCCACCGATGGCGGCCACCTGGTCGCCGGTGACAGTGCCATCGGCGTCGACCAGACTGAGCGGGTCCGCGGCGACGTTGCCACCCGGGCTGAGCAGCCCGCCGAACGCGATGTCCAAATGGGTCATTTCCATGCCCTCGGGGAAAAGACCCAGGCCGTTGATCATCGGGGTCAGGGCGCTCAGGTCGAGGGTGGCGCCGTTCAAGAAGCCATTGAGCGGGCTGGCCATGATCTGGCCGAAGCTGTCGCCGTTGATCATGCTGTTCAGGAGTGCTACCCAGGGACTGATGCCGGGGCCCAGCGAGCCCATGATGACGCCACCCCACGGGGAACCCAAGAAATTGATGATCGGCTGAATCATGTCGGCCTGATCAGCCGGCAAATAGCCCGGGATCTGACCGAACATCAGGGTGTGACCGCTAAGTGTGGAGCCGTCCATCGTCTGCCGGATGATGGCGTCCACGGTGTCGGGGTTGGCGTTCATCAGCGTGATCGCCGAGTCCACCGCCTTCCAATCCTCCCGGAGCGCGTCAGTCACCTGGGTGATGTTCGACGGGTCGTCAAGGACCAGCTGCGCATAGCCATTCAGATTGGCAATGAGCTGTTCCCATGCCACATTTCCGCTCAGGGAGAAGGCGTTGAACAGCGTTGTGGAGTTCTCCGACGCGGTGTTGAAGATTTGCGTCCACGGACTGAGGGCAGCGTCGAGAAGCTCGCCGCCGGCGGCCAGTTCGACATCGATGACCCTGTGCATGCCGGACAGCGGCGCGGCGACCGGGGTCACGGCGATCAGGCCGGTTCCGACGATCGCGACGCCAGCGGTGGCGTAGGGCCGCAGGATGCGCCGGCGGGCCGCGCCCGTTGTCCCGCCATTGCCCGCGGCATCCATTAGAAGCGGTGAGTCGGCGCACTGCGGAGTAAGCGCGTTGACACTGCGCAAGCGCCCAGTCCCGTTGGTGCGGTGCTGACGAGCCATCTGTATGTCCCTTCCTGCGGGGCTAGTACGTGTCCGATCCGAATGCATAGGCCCTCGACGGCGAGACGGAGAAGGGGGTTGGTCCGTCTCCTCATTCCTCCGACGAGAGCAAGCCAAAAACTACCTGGCATGAACCTAAGTCGCATACAGGTTTGTGCCACTTTTTTAAATTCGCCACCGCTGTGTTCAGTCCTGCAATCAGATTGATGAACAATACATGCAGGTAGAGCGCCAATGTGGCTACGGAAGCAAATGCCTGCATTCCATCTCGTACTTCAAACCGCAATTTACTTACGAGTAGCATTTGTCAGCCGCAGCAGGCGCCCCGCCACGGGCGTGGTCACTATAGAAAAATGCTCTTCACCTGCGGTTATTGCTACATCAGGCGAGGACTACCCGAAACTCTGCGGCAGTCGAAACAGTTAGGCAACCTTGGAATCTTCGACTGTCTAGAACATGTTCCGACAACGTAAGTAATTATTTGTGAATTGAAATAGTTCATTGCGCATTGAAGCATTTATTGCTGGATATTGACGGTAAACCGCACGCGACGGCAACCATCCACAGCCGGTCACCGCTCAGTCCAATAACTGAGAGTTTGTCAAGTAGACATGCCCAGGCATCGCCGCCTGCGGGAGACGGCTGCGGCGCTGTGGGCGACCGGCTTCCCTAGCGGCCCTTACGGCGCTTGGACCTCGCCGACGCCTTCAGCGGCACATTTATCCGCCGGCAGCTGTCGCCCAGCGCGATCATCTGAGGGCGCGACATCTGATCGAGGTAGAAGGTGCGAACCGTCTGGGCATAGGTGCGAGCGGCCGGCCGCACCTGCGCCCCGCCCTCGCGGGTGATGCTGGCGATCACACCCCGGCCGTCGCGGCGACTCCGGCTGCGACGGACCCAGCCCTGCGATTCCAGCCGCCGCATCAGCTCGGTCAGCCGGCTCGGCGAGAGCACCATCTCGTGCGCCAAGTCGCCCATCCGCGACGACCCGTCGGCCGCCCGCGCGAGCCAGTCCAGCGCCAGGAACTCGAACAAGCTCAGGTTGTGCCGCGCCAGTAGCCGTCGGTTGATCACCTCATACAGCTGCGTCGCCGACTCCCGAAAATCCTGCCAACATTGCTGCTCCACCTCGTCCAGGCCCGGCAAGCGATGCGCCGGCATATCTGCCGCATCTGCCGCGTCGTCGTCCACGGCGGGCGACGGTATCCAACGATGCGCCCGGATCGGCGATGAAACTTCGGCAAACTCCGCGGCAGCGGCGGATCCCTCTGCCTCCGCAGCCGGCCGGCAATGCTTCGACGGTGCTAACACACTGGTCATAGGGCACTTCGATCCCGGTCAGAAAACAACTGGATTGAATCATCTAGTTCAAGGTGAAAGCATTTGACACGCCAGTTCTGAAACATGTTTCAACGCGTTAAATTAGTTGCCCGACCCTTGCTATGCAGACGCTAACATAGAGCTCATGTGCTGTAAATACCCTATCTTGGAGTTTGCTACATAAGCTAACAATGCAACATGTGCTAGCCAACCGTCTCTCCATGCGTAACGTCGCGCGAAAGCCCTTCGGCAAAGGAACCGCCGCGGTTGAAAATGCCACTGTCCCAACGCTGTACAAACGCTGCTCGAGCTGGCTGCGGACAGTATTTCGGGTCCGATTTGGTCAGCCCTGGGCCTTGAGCGAGCCGTTGATCCGCCGGCAGCTATCCACCAGTCCGACCAGCTGTTCGTAGTGGAGCTGATCGAGGTAGTGCATGCGCACACCCTGCGCGTAGGTCTCCAGCACCGCATGCAACCGCATGTGCCCCTCCGCGGTGATCCTGGGCAGAATGCCGCGCGGGTCGCGCTTGCTGGGGCTCCGGGTGATCAAGCCCTGCCCTTCAAGGCGACGAATCTGGGTGGACAACTGCCCCTGCGACACCCGCAACGTCTCGGCCAGGGCGCACAGCCGGCGCGCCTGGCGGTTCGGCTTGCTGAGCAACTCCAGCAGCAGCACGTCGCGAATAGAGAGGTTGTGAGTGCCCTTCAGCCGCCCGTTGAGGGCCGCCACCAGGTTGAGCGAACAGCCCAAGAACTGTTGCCAGCTGCGCTGCTCGACTCCGTCGAGCCCGGGCAACGACGGCATGGGTTGAATATCCTGTGTCTCGTCCACGGCGCCGGACGTTAGCCAAGATTGTCGAGGTTGCGCCTCCCAGGGTTGATGAAACTCAGACTTACTCACGAGTTCACTTCCGCGAGAACGATGTTCCGCAACACGCGACCCCAGTGGATTACGCTGGTCAACGAGAGTAGCTGACCCGCAACAGATAACCCTCACTCCGAACTACATGGTTCAAAGCGAAACGTTGGTTTCGGGCCTGAAACGAGGGCTCTCGGCGGCCGCGGCACTCAGCGATCCGCGATCCATTCGATGAGACGCTCACGTGCGACGCCGCCGGAAACGGTGCCGGCAGCCAGGTCTTCGAGCACAACCACCGGGTCCACCATGGAAACGCAGGCATGCTCGCCATCGGTTACCCGGTTCCACCAGGACGCCGTCGCCCACACCGTCGGGTCGGCCGGGACCCGCACCGTCAGCGTCGCCTCCTCGGCGCTGACCTCCACCAGGCCGCAAGCCGCCAGATCGATCAACTGCGTGGCGTAGACCAGGCCGCGGGTCGGCAACAGAAAGGGCCGCAACACCTCCGCTGCGACCTCGCCGCCCGCCAGTAGCCGCACGGCTCGTTCCCCGCCGAACTCGATAGAACTGCGCACCTGCTCCACCACCGGATCCACGCTGTACCAATAGGTCTCGGTCAGGCCGCCCTCGACGGGGAAGGGCCACAGCGCTGCCAGGCACTTTCGCCGCTCGGCCGGGGGCATGGGTGTCTGCGGCAGTGGAACCCGACCGACGATCTGCGCCAACGCCGGTCGGCTGACTCCCAGCGCCGCGGCGATGTCGTGCTGACGCAGGTGATGACGCGTCAGGACACAGACCCGCTGCGCTGCGCGTCGAAGCCGCCGGCGGTCCTTGCCCGCCCACTGGTTGGGTTCCGACGGCGGCCCGGTAGGCCGTTGCGGACACCCCCACCCCCCGGTATCACTGGTGCTCACCCCTCCCGCTTGCTGGTAAGCGAGCTGGTCGAGTCGGGACGCACGGGCCGCTGCCCATAGGTCTGAGATACCGCGTGCAGCCGCATGTGCCCTTCACCGGTGATCCGGGGCAAGATCCCGCGCGGGTCACGCCTGCTGGGACTGCGGGTGACCAGGCCGCGCCCTTCGAGGCGACGGACCTGGGTGGCCAACCGACTCGGTGACACCCCCAACGTCTGCGCCAGCGCGCAGATGCGATGCGCTTGGCGGTCCGGCCTGGTGAGTAGGTCCAACAGCAGCACATCGCGAAGCGTGACCCCGTGTGCGCCACGCAAGCGAATGTCCAGTGCCGCCATCGAGTTGGACGAGCCATTCAGAAACTGTTGCCAACACTGCCGTTCGATCCCGCCCCCTCCGGGAAGCACGGCCACGGACTGGATATCGGGTGACTGGTCCACGGCGCCGGACCCTAGCAAACCGCGCCACCGCCGCACGGGTGGAAATGCGGGAGCCGCTGATTTCCGGGCGGGTTTATCCGGGCACCAAGCACGTTCGGCAACACGCCGTCGGGCCGGACTTCGCTGGTCAGCTAGATAACTTGGGCCGCAACACCGAAACTGCCGCTTTGAACTACTTGGTTCAACAGGAAACAGCCGATGCCGGCCAGTTTCTCGCGGGGAAAGTACGTCGTCGCGAACGTCAGGAGATCAGAGCCGTCACCATCGTCGTCGTCTCCTGTAGCGCTACCGCACCAATGTTGCCGATGGGCTCATCCAGCGCTACCAGCGGCAGCCACTGGACAAGCTCGGGCAGCACGGCACCTTCTGGTTCTGCCACCGGCACGATCATCGCAATGGCGGCATCAGGGACCGGCGTGACAAGTTAACTTGCCGTCTGGGTTGATCGCAAGGTAACTTGGACCCATGGTGCTGGGACCACGCATCGCCCCACCCGCGCACCGCCACGGCATCGAACGCGAGGACATCTTGCACGCCTACCGCAACGCGCTGCACTTCCGCGTAAGTGACGACGACATGGACATCGCGGTCGGACCGGCGCGCAACGGCGCACTGCTGGAAGTCGGCTTCATCCGCGCCGTGGACGGTGATGTCGTGATCCTGCACGCCATGCCCGTCCGCAGAAAGTTCCTCTGAGTAAGAAAGGTGATGATCATGCCGCGCACAGTAGAAGAAATCCTTGCCCACGCCGAAGCGCTGGCCGACCGGTTCGAGTCCGACGACTTCGACGGCGAGAAAGTCAGCCCCGCCGAATACGAACTGATCGTCGCGGCCCGTGAGCGTGCCAGCGCCGAAGCTCAGATCGCCGCCGCGGTCGCTGCCGCCCGCCACGAAGGTGCTTCGTGGTCGCGGATCGGCAAGATCATTGGCACCAGCGGGGAGGCCGCCCGTCAGCGTTACGCCGCCGCTGACCGGCCCTGACCCGCTACGAATTCGTCTGCAGCGTCAGTTCCATCAGCTTGATCGCCTGCTCGCACGCGTCGATGCCGGGCGCCTGCGGGTTCACCCACCAGCCGACCACGCCGGCGGCGTCACTGGCCACCCCGCAGGAACCGTTGGGATCGGCCGGGCGCATCACGATCGACGGCACGCCCACGATCGACTTGTTCTCGATCTGGTACTGCAGGAACTCGGCGATCTTGCGCTCGTTGTCCAGACTGCCGTTCTCGAACCAGAACCGGGTGATGTCGATCAACCCGGCCGGGTTGGCCGCCTGCCAGCGGCAGATCGCGCCGACGAACGTGCTCTGGATGTCCAGCGGGTCCGCCCCCACCGTCTTGGCCAGGATGTCGGTGGTCAGCACCTCGCACTCCTTGAGCAGGTTGGGGTATTGCCGCTCGGAGTTGTTGTTGCGCTGGGTGTCACCGGCACCGGCCTTGACCGCAGTGCCGCCCACGTCACGGGAGCAGGCGGTCGGGGCGATCAGCACGGCCAGCGCCGCGACAACGGTCAGGATTCGCCGGCTCATTTGGCGTTCGCAATCGACTGGCGCGTCAGCTCTTTGGCGACGTCGCACGGGTCCGGGAACGGTTTCTGGGCGAAACTGACCGACCACTCGATGAAGTCGTCCTTGAACTGGATGCCGATCTCACACAGGTTGTCGCCCATCGTCGGCGCGGTGCCGATCGCGATGAAGCCGCTGTGGCCGTCGATGTTGATGTCCTCCACCGACGTGCGCGACACTTCCTCGGTCTTGCGTTCGCGACCGATCGGGCTGCCGCGATACCAGGAGAAGGAGAAGTGCGGGCCCATGATCCCGCCGCGGGCCAGCCACTGGCAGCCCACCGAGTTCTGCGCGGTGTTGACCAGCCCGGACACCCGGGTCAGGTTGGTGACGGTCTCGTCGCTCACACCCCCGCACTGCGGGAACGACGGCCCGTGACTGCTCTGATCGGACGCCGGGGCCGCCGACTCGCCGGACTGGGCTTCGGTCGAGCCGGAGTCGGAACACCCGGCGACCATCGGAATCACGGCAGCGACCGCCAAGGCCGGGACCATCAGTTTGAGCCGCACACGATGCACTGTAGCGGCACCACCGGCCACCAACCACGACACACCGGGTGACCAGTCGGTTTGTGTCGCCCCGCGACCGTCGCTGCCGCGGCCGGCACACCCCGGTGTGCGACAGTAACCCCATGCTTCTGGCGCTGCTGCGCTGCTACATCAAGCCGTACCGGTGGCCGGTCGCGGCGGTTATGACGCTGCAGTTGATCAGCAGTCTGGCCTCGCTGTACCTGCCGACCGTCAACGCCTCGATCATCGACGACGGGGTGGTGCGCGGCGACACCGCCGTCATCACCCGGCTGGGCGCGGTGATGCTGGCGGTCACCGGCCTGCAGGTGCTGTGCGCGGTGGCGGCGGTGTACTTCGGCGCGCGCACCGGCACCGGTTTCGGCCGGGACCTGCGCCGGGCGGTGTTCGCCCGGGTCATCGGGTTCTCCGAGCGCGAGAGCGCCCGGTTCGGCACCCCGACGTTGTTGACCCGCACCACCAACGACGTCCGCCAGATCCAGCTGGTGGTGCAGTTGAGCGCGACCGTGCTGGTCGCCGCGCCGATCATGAGCATCGGCGGGGTGGCGATGGCGCTGCACCAAGACGCCGGGCTGGCCTGGCTGCTGGCGGTGGCCGTGCCGGTGCTGGCCGGCGCCAACTACGCGATCGTGGTCCGGATGCTGCCGCTGTTTCGCCGCATGCAGATGCTGATCGACAACATCAACCGGGTGCTGCGCGACCAGCTCACCGGGATCCGGGTGATCCGGGCGTTCGCCCGCGAGCCCTTCGAGCGGGACCGGTTCGCGGTCGCCAACCACGCCCTGTCGGACACCTCGCTGGCCGTCGGCAACCTGCAGGCGCTGATGCTGCCGGCCACCACGTTGATCATCAACGCCTCCAGCGTCGCGCTGATCTGGTTCGGCGGGCTGCGCATCGACGCCGGGCACATGCAGGTCGGCTCGCTGATCGCCTTCCTGTCCTATTTCATGCAGATACTGATGGCGGTGCTGATGGCCACCATGGTGGTGGCGATCCTGCCGCGCGCCTCGGTGTGCGCCGAGCGGATCACCGAGGTGCTGTCCACCGAGCCGACGATCGGCACACCGGCACACCCGGTGACACCGGCAGCCGCCACCGGCGAGGTCCGGCTTTCCGGGGTGGGTTTCCGCTATCCCGGCGCCGACCGGGCGGTGCTGCGCGACGTGTCCTTTGATGCGTCGCCCGGGACCACCACCGCGATCGTCGGCTCCACCGGGTCGGGGAAATCCACCCTGGTGTCACTGATCTGCCGGCTGCGCGACGTCACCGAGGGCGCAGTGCTCATCGACGGCGTGGACGTGCGCGACCGCGACCCCGAACAGTTGTGGTCGGGCATCGGGCTGGTGCCGCAGCGCGGCTACCTGTTCTCCGGCACCGTCGCCGACAACCTGCGCTACGGCGCCCCGGCCGGCACATCGGTCAGCGACGAGCAGCTGTGGGAGGCGCTGCGGGTGGCCGCCGCTGCTGACTTCGTGGCCGCCCACCCCGACGGGCTGGCGATGCCGGTGGCCCAGGGCGGCATCAACCTGTCCGGGGGGCAGCGGCAGCGGCTGGCGATCGCCCGGGCGGTGATCCGCCGGCCCCCGATCTATCTGTTCGACGACGCCTTCTCCGCACTGGACACCCGCACCGATGCCGCGGTGCGCGCCGCCCTGGGTGAGGTGGCCGCCGCGGCGACGGTGATCATCGTGGCGCAACGGATCTCGACGGTCACCCGGGCCGATCAGGTGATCGTCGTCGACGACGGGCGGGTGGTCGGCGCCGGAACCCATCGGCAACTGCTGGCCGAATGCCCCGCCTACGCCGAGCTCGCCGAATCCCAGTCACTGGCGGGTGAGCCGGTGTGACGGGCCCGGTGCTGGATCCGGCCGCGCGGGCCACCGACTTCTCGGTGACCGCGATGCGGCTGGTGCGCCGGATGGGCCCGCAGCGCCGGCTGATCGCCGCGGTGATCGGTTTGTCGCTGGCCGGTATCGCGATCGGGGTGGCCGGACCGCGGATCCTCGGGCACGCCACCGACCTGGTGTTCAACGGGGTGATCGGCCGCGGCCTGCCCGCGGGCATGACCAAGCAGCAGGCGGTCGAGGCCGCCCGCGCCGCCGGCAACGGCACCTACGCCGACATGCTGTCCGGGATGGACGTGGTGCCCGGCGCCGGCGTCGACTTCGCCGCGGTAGCGCGCACCCTGGCGCTGGCGACGGGACTGTATCTGGTTGGGGCGGTGATGATCTGGTCCCAGGCCCGGCTGCTCAACGTGATCCTGCAGCGCACCCTGCGCACGTTGCGCCGTGACGTCGAGAACAAGGTGCACCGGCTGCCGTTGCGCTACTTCGACACCCAGCGCCGCGGTGAGCTGCTCAGCCGGGTCACCAACGACGTCGACAACACCGCCACGTCGGTGTCGATGACGATCAGCCAACTGTTTTCCTCGGTGCTCACCGTGCTGGTGGTGCTGGCGATGATGCTGTCCATCTCGCCGCTGCTGACCGCGGTCACGCTGGTGGGGGTGCCGGTGTCGCTGCTGGCGGTGCGGTGGATCACCCGGCGTTCGCAGCGACTGTTCGCCGCGCAGTGGGCCGCCACCGGGCGGCTGGGCGCCCACCTGGAGGAGACCTACAGCGGCTTCACGCTGGTCCGCACGTTCGGCCACCGCGACTGGGCGCAGCAGCGCTTCGATGAGCACAACGACGAGCTGTACCGGGCCGGGTTCGGCGCCCAGTTCTTCTCCGGTCTGGTGGCCCCGGCCACCGGACTGGTGGGCAACCTGGGCTACGTCGCGGTCGCGGTGATCGGCGGCTTTCAGGTGGCGACCGGCCAGATCACCCTGGGCAGCATCCAGGCGTTCATCGCCTACGTGCGCCAGTTCAACCAGCCGCTGGGCAACCTGGCGGGCATGTACAACACGCTGCTGTCCGGGGCGGCCAGCGCCGAGCGGGTGTTCGCGTTCCTCGACGAGCCCGAAGAGGCCGCGTCCCCGGTCGGAGTCGCACTGTGCCCCGATGGGTCCGGGCCGATCGGTCGCGTCGAGTTCCGTGACGTCAGCTTCGGCTACCGGCCCGGTGTTCCGGTGATCGAAGACCTGTCACTGAGCGTCGAGCCGGGCAGCACGGTGGCGATCGTCGGGCCGACCGGGGCCGGCAAGACCACCCTGGTCAACCTGCTGATGCGCTTCTACGACGTGGACCGCGGGCAGATCCTGATCGACGGGGTGGACATCGCCGGCGTGGATCGCTGCTCGCTGCGCTCGTCGATCGGGATGGTGCTGCAGGACACCTGGCTGTTCACCGGCACCATCGCCGACAACATCGGCTACGGTCGCCCCGACGCCACCGAGGACGAATTGCTCGCGGCCGCACGCGCCGCCCACGTCGACGCCTTCGTGCGTGGTTTGCCCGCCGGCTATGCCACCCGGGTCAGCGACGACGGCGCCGGCATCAGCGCCGGGGAGAAACAACTCATCACCATCGCCCGGGCGTTCCTGGCCCGCCCGCAACTGCTGATCCTCGACGAGGCGACCAGCTCGGTGGACACCCGCACCGAACTACTGATCCAGCGGGCGATGCGCGAACTGCGCAGGGACCGCACGAGTTTCATCATCGCCCACCGGCTCTCCACAATCCGCGACGCAGACCTGATCCTGGTGATGCAGGCCGGCCGGATCGTCGAACAGGGCACGCATGCCGAGCTGCTGGCCCGCCGCGGGGCGTACTGGGCGATGGCCGAGGGCAGTTGAGCTGCGGCCCGAAATCACCCATTGCTGACCAGTGGTCACCGGCGTAGATTCGACCCCGAAGCAGGCCCGGACATGACCGAACCGAAGAGCTGGCCCAGCGGGTGAAAGCCAGCCACGCAGGATGTGTAAGACGTCCCCCACGTCAGCCGGGCCTGCCCCATGTCTCCGGTGATCAGCCCTTGACGTGCAGCACCTCGGCGAGTGCACGTCGCGGTGTCGGCTCCGGCGCCGTCTCCAGCGCCGGTGCGCCGCCGATCCGGATCAGCACCTGCGGAAGGTCGTCGCGACCGGCCACCGCTGCCAGCATCGCCCGCCCGGCCGGCACCTCGGTCACATGCGTCACCGGGCAGGTGGCCAAGCCGGCCATCGTGCACTCCAGTAGCACCGCCGAGAGCGCCTCGCCGCAGGCCAGCGTGTCGGACGGATTATCGGTGGCCGTCGACAACAGCACGATCGTCGCGTGGTCGTCGCCGACCTCGACACGACGCTCCCGATTCCGGGTGACCGGGAAGGCGCGACCGATGTCGACCCGGTCGCTTTCGGCGGCCGACACCAGCGCGCTCTGCGGAATCCCATCCCGGACCTCGAACGGCGCCGTCCACCAGTTGATTTCGGCGTGATACGCCGCGTCGTACATGCGCAGCGCCTCGGAGAGCTGGGACACCTCGGCCAGCTTGGCGCGCACCCCGTCGCCGAGCACACACAGCCGCACCGGATCGTCGACACTGTCACGCAGCACCGCCTCGAGCGGCTCCCAGTTGCTCGGCGCCATAAACGGCAGCCGATCGGTGCGCCGCAGCAGGATCGCGTTGGCCCGATAGCGCTGCATATCGCTGACGCGCCCGCCGGGAGTGAACTCGATCGACGCCAGGTGGTCCGGGTGCTGCGCATCCGGGAACCGCTGCACCTCAGCCGTGAACCCGGCTGCGGCCATCGCCACCCGCAGGTGGTCGAGCACCGCGCCGCAACTGATCAACGCCTCACGCGCCGACTGGTCGCCGTGCACCGCCCGGGACGGTTCCAAGAAGAGCTCCAAGCGGCCGCGCTCGGCAACCCATCGCCACGGCTGGCTGTTGTGCAGCGACGGCGCCCGGCAGGCCAACCGCACCGCTTCGGTGAGAATCTCGACGTCGACCATCGTGTCCGGCATCAGCCACCTCCAACAGCTCCGTTGACCTCCAGGCTCCCAGGCCCGGTGCAGCCGCGACAGGGGCCGTTGGTCACCGGCCGGTCGGCTTTGGTCACGCAGCCCGCGTCCGTCGTCGCCGATTGAGGACCATGTCGTCAGATGCCGCCCCTAGCCGGGACGGACAGCGCTCAGGCCGGTGCAGCGCGCCGGACCCGGAACACGCTCACCTCACCCTTGATGCCCTTGAGGTGCCGCGCTCCGGCGAACGACCAGCGGAAGGCCTCGTCGTCGGCGAGTGCGTCCTGCACCGGCCCGGCCACCAACACGCTGCCCGGCCGTGCCGCCCCGGTCACCCGGCTGGCCAGGTTCACCGGGCTGCCGAACCAGTCCCCGACCCGGCTCACCGCCTCCCCCGCCGCGATCCCGGCGCGCAGCCGCGGCAGGCTCTCATCGGCAGCGACCGCCTCGACCAACCGCAGCACCGCATCGACCAGGGGCGCGGGCTCCGGGCAGACGAACATCACCGCGTCGCCGATGGTCTTGATGAACCGCACCGGCGGAACGGCGATCTCCCGCGCCAGCCCGGTGAGGCGCTCGGCGAGTTGGACCAGCTCCTCGGGCGGGACCATCTCGCCGAGGCGGGTGAAACCCACCAGGTCGGCGAACGCGACGGTGACGTGCCGCGCACCAGGCAATGGTGCGCCCGCGGCCCGCTCTCCGGCGTTGACGGCGTCGGTGTCGAACTGATGGCGCAGCTGCATCAACAGCATGTCCTGCACGAACGGGCCCAGCAGGGGCGCCAGCCGGCCCACCAATTCCTGGGAGCGCTGCGCGATCTGCAACTCGGTGGCACCCGGCTCCACGATCGCCGACAGCATCGCCGCACGCATCGGGTCGACGGCGTGCGCCAGCCCGTCGGCCAGCACCCGCAGCGTCTGCAGGGCGTGCTCGGCACCGATACCGGACTCGATGAATCGGCGCGCGTGCACCGCGATGTTGCCGTCGGCGCGCATCTGCACCGCCGCATCGGGGTCGTCCACCCAGGGCAACCCGACCGCGCGCTGCAGGCGCTGCAGCAGCTCGAGATCCACTCCAGCGGATTCGCTGATGTCACGCGCCGAGACGTAGCTGCCGTCGTCACCGATCAGCCGCCGCGACGCCAGCAACATCGGCGAAGCCGAGACGCGGATCTCATCGGCGGTGATGCCCTGCCCCAGCAGCCATTCGATAAGTTCGGCGCGTTCGGCCCGTGCGACACCGTCTAGCCCGTCGAGCAATTCATCGATCTCGGTATCAGCCACGCCCGCAAACGTATCTCCCGGCAGACTGTCGGTGTGGCTGAAGTCTTCGACTCCCTGACCGACGAGCGGCTGCGCGCCCGCAACACCATCAAGTGGAACCATTACGGCCCCGACGTGCTGCCGCTGTGGATCGCCGAGATGGACTTCCCCACCGCGCCGGCGGTGCTCGACGGGGTGCGGGCCTGCGTGGCCGACGAGGAGTTCGGTTATCCGGCGCTGGGCTCCGACGACCTGCCGGTGGCCACCGCGCGCTGGTGCGAGCAGCGGTACGGCTGGGCCGTCCGGCCCGAATGGGTGCGCACCGTGCCCGACGTGCTCAAGGGCATGGAAGTGGTCATCGCGTTTCTCACCCGCCCGGAGAGCCCGGTGGTGCTGCCGGTTCCGGCCTACATGCCGTTCTTCGACCTGCTGCAGGTCTCCGGACGACAACGGGTGGAAATCCCTATGCTGCAACAGAAGTCCGGACGCTACGTGATCGACCTGGATGCCCTCGACGCCGCGTTCGCCGGCGGTGCCGGGTCGCTGATCCTGTGCAACCCGAACAATCCGCTGGGCACCGCGTTCACCGCCGCGGAGATCAGCGCGATCGTCGACATCGCCGCCCGCCACGGCGCGAGGGTGATCGCCGACGAGATCCACGCGCCGCTGGTCTACGACGGCCGCCACGTGCCGGCCGCTTCGGTGTCCGAGGCCGCCGCCGACACCGTCGTCACGCTGATGTCGGCCTCCAAGGGCTGGAACCTGCCCGGCCTGATGTGCGCCCAGGTAATCCTGTCCAACCAGCGCGACGTCGATGCGTGGCGCAACATCAACATGCTGCACGTCATGGGCGCGGCCACCGTCGGCATCCGCGCCAACATCGCCGCCTACACCCACGGCGCCGACTGGCTCGACGGTCTGCTGGCCTACCTGCGGGGAAACCGCGACCACCTGAGCCGGGTGCTGCCGGCGGCGGTGCCGGGGCTGCGGGTCAACCGGCCCGAGGCCACCTACCTGGCCTGGGTCGACTTCCGGGAGTTGACGCTGCCGGCCGAGCCGGCCGACTATCTGCTGGCCAACGCACGCGTGGCATTGAGTCCCGGCATCCCGTTCGGGGCCGGTCCCGGCTTCGCGCGACTGAACTTCGGCACCACCCGGGCCATCCTGGACCGGGCCATCGACGCGATGGCCGCCGCACTGAACGGTTAACGTGGCGAGATGTCCTGCGTGTTCTGCGCCGTGGTCGCCGGCGACGCCCCGGCCGTTCGGATCTTCGAAGACGACGACTACCTGGCGTTCCTCGACATCCGGCCGTTCACCCGCGGCCACACCCTGGTGATCCCCAAACAGCATTTCGTGGACCTGACCGACACCCCGGCGGCCACGCTGGCCGGCATGCTCGCGGTCGGGCAGCGGGTCGCCCTGGCGGCTCGGGCCTCCGGGCTGCATGCCGATGGCAACAACCTGGCGATCAACGACGGCAAGGCGGCGTTTCAAAGCGTGTTCCACATCCACCTGCACGTGGTGCCGCGCCGCGGTGTCGGTCTAGGCGACAAGCTGTCCTTCGCCAAGGGCATGCTGGTGCGCCGGGACCCGGACCGGGAGCGCACCGGGGAACTGCTGCGGGCGGCGGTGGCACGATTGGACGCCGCTGCGCCAGACTGAGTCATGGACATCGCCAGCTGGGTCGAGAATCAATTCGGGATGCGACTGCTGCGCCTGCACGACAAGCTGTATCAGGGCACCAACGGACGGATCGGGCACCGGTTCCCGGGCGTGCCGCCCAGCCTGCTGTTGCACACCGTCGGCGCCAAGACCGGCCAGGCCCGCACCAATTCGCTGACCTACGCCCGAGACGGACAGACGTATCTGATCGTGGCGTCGATGGGCGGGGCGCCGCGCTCCCCCGGCTGGTACCACAACCTCAAGGCGCATCCGGACGTCGAGATCAACGTCGGGCCGGCACGCTTCGCCGTCACCGCGCGGCCGGTGCTGCCCGACGACCCCGACTACGCCCGGCTGTGGCAGATCGTCAACACCAACAACGCCCACCGGTACGAGGCCTACCAGCGGCGCACCTCCCGGCCGATCCCGGTGGTGGTCTTGACACCGGCGGCCGCGTCCACTTAACCGCCCGTGTTTCTGCCTGTGGAATCCACTTGTCCGTTGTTCAGTCCTTACTTAGGTAGTACTTTGGCTGGACCACGCTGTCGCGCGTGGGCCTCCGGGCAGGCTTCGCCCTCGATCTAGGCAAGGTGGGCGATGCGCCGACGTAATTCGCAGCCAAGTCACCGGCACCGGGCTCGCACCGCGATCGGTGCCGTGCTCGCGGCCGGTGCCATCGGTGGGACATTCGGGCTCGGCCCCGTCGCTCCCGCGCCGCCGGCGCACGCCGACGCAGACCTGGACTGGCTGATCGACCTGTTCACCCCGGGGGTGGCCGCCGACTCCGACCCGTTCGACACCGCGGCACTGTTCGACCAGTTCTTCTACGACCCGCTGCACGCCCAGCTCCAGGCGTGGATCACCAGCCCCTTCGGCGAACAGGTCAACGACGGCATCAACCAGATGCTCGGGTCCTACGTGATCGGCAACGGTGTCGACGGGACGGCGGAGAACCCCCACGGCGGCGCGGGCGGCCTGTGGTTCGGCGACGGCGGTGACGGCTACGACCAGAGCGCCGCCGGGGTGGCCGGCGGCAACGGCGGGGCGGCCGGCATGTTCGGCGACGGTGGCGCCGGCGGTGACGGCGGCGCCGGTGCGGCCGGGGGCATCGGTGGCGCCGGCGGGTCGATCATGGGCAACGGTGGTGCCGGCGGCGACGGCGGGATCGGTATCAACGGCGGTGTCGGCGGGGCCGGCGGAGCCGGTGGGGACGCGATCGGCTGGTGGTTCGGCAACGGTGGTGCCGGCGGTGCCGGGGCTGCCGGTGCCATGGGCGCCAGCGGCGGTTCAGGTGGTATCGGCGGGTCCGGCGGGGCCGGCGGGGCCGGCGGGGCGAGTCTTGCAGCACAGTTCGGCGACGGCGGACGCGGCGGTGCCGGCGGAGCCGGCGGCGCGGGCGGGGCCGGTGCGGCCGGGAATGACGGCCACACCGGTGACTTCGCCAGCAACGGCGGAGCCGGCGGCGACGCAGACAACGGCGGCAACGGCGGGGCCGGCGGCAACGGCGGTGTGGGCGGGGCCGGTGGCGCATCGGCTCACGGAACCGCGGGCGCCAACGGCGACGGCGGTGACGGCGGTCGCGGCGGCGCCGCGGGCCTGGGCGGAACCGGCGGGGTCGGCGCGGCGGGCACAGCCGCCCACCCCGACGGCGGGGCCGGCGGCAACGGCGGCGACCCGGGCCAGGCTGGAACCGGCGGCGCAGGCGGCGCCGCGGGAGTCGGCGGTCGAGCCGGAAGCGGCGCCGACGGCATTGCCGGCGCAGCCGGATTGGCCGGGACCACCGGGGGTAACGGCGGAGCCGGCGGGGCGGGCTTCGACGCGGCCACCGGAGTCGGCGGAGCCGGCGGGGCGGGCGGCAATGGCGGCGCGTACGGCGACGGCGGTAACGGCGGCGCGGGCGGTCAGGGCGGGATCGGCGCGCATGGCAGTGACGGGTCCGGATTCGGCGCCACCGGTGATGCGGGTGGCCAGGGCGGCACCGGCGGATCCGGCGGAGCCGGCGGCGCGGGCGGGGCCCTCGGCGGCAACGGCGGACACGGCGGAGCGGGCGGCACCGGCGGAACGGGTGGCACCGGCGGCAGCGGAACCGACGGCGCGGCCGGTGGTGTCGGCGGCGGGACCGGCGGCAACGGTGGCGACGGCGGCCGCGGCGGCACCGGGGGCACCGGTGGGAGCGGCGGCGCAGGAGGCACGGCAACCCACGGAACCGCGGGCCAGCGGGGCGTGGGCGGCGACGGCGGGACCGGCGGCACCGGCGGTGACCCCGGCGACGGCGGCCGGGGCGGCGACGGCAACGCCGCCCACATCGACGGCGGCCGGGGCGGAAACGGCGGCGGCGCCGGAACCGGTGGGAGCGGCGGCAGCGGTGGTGCCGGCGGTACCGGTCCTACCGGCACCGGCGCACCCAGCGGCGGCAAGGGCGGTGAGAGCGGAACCGGCAACGGCGGCCACGGCGGCAACGGTGGCAACGGTTACACCGCCACCACCGCCGGCGGCCACGGCGGCAACGGCGGCGACGGCGGGACCGGCAGCGTCCACGGCAACGGTGGCAATGGCGGAGCCGGCGGCAACGGCGCCAACGGCGCGAACGGCGTCGCGGCTACCAACGGCGGCAATGCCGGTGACGGTGGCAACGGCGGGGCCGGCGGCAACGGCGGCAGCTCGCTGGGCGACGGCAACGGCGGCGCGGGCGGGGCCGGCGGCACGGCCGGCGACGGTGGCCGCGGCCTGGACCAATCCCAACTTCCCCCCAGCGCCACCTTGCCCGGCAGCGGCGGCAACGGCGGCATCGGCGGGGCCGGCGGGGCCGGCGGCAGCAGCGTCAGCGCGCACGGCGCCGGCACCGGCAACGGCGGCGCCGGAGGCGCGGGCGGGGCCGGCGGCAACGGCGGCGGCAACGGCATCGCCACCCTGGACGTCGCCAACAACGTCCAGTACGGCAGCGGCGGCGACGGCGGGGCCGGCGGCGTGGGCGGCAACGGCGGGCTCGGCGACGGCGGCGCCTCCGGCGGCGGCACCGGCTTCGACGGCGGCCACGGCGGGACCGGCGGCTCCGGTGGCGCGGGCGGTTCGTCCTACCAGGGCAACGCGGACCTGGGCGAGCACGGCCGGTTCGGCACCAACGGCGACGGCGGCGCCGGCGGCAGTGGCGGGACCGGTGGCGGCGGCGGCACCGGCGGGGCCGGGGTGGACAGTTCGGGTGGCACCGGCGGCGACGGCGGCAACGGCGGGGCGGCCGGCGCCGGCGGCGCCCCCGGATCGGGCTCCTTCTCCCAGCCCGGAATCAACCGGGCGCCGGTCGGGATCGGCGGTGTCGGCGGGAACGGCGGAGCGGCGGGAGCCGGCGGCACCGGCGGTGTCGGCGATGCCGGGTTCAACGGCGGCACCGGTGGCAATGGCGGAGTGGGCGGCGCCGGGGCCGACGGCGGGGACGCCACCGGCAGCTTCTACTCGCAGGGGTCCAGCGGTGGTGACGGCGGCGACGGCGGGGCGGGCGGTAATGCCGGTTCCGGCGGGGCCGGCGGCTGGGGTGCCCACGCGGGCACCGGCGGCAACGCCGGCGCGGGCGGCGACGGCGGCGACGGCGGTCACGGCGGCGACACCACCCTCGCGTCGACCAACGTGCACGGCGGGGCGGCCGGTGACGGCGGCGACGGTGGAGCCGCAGGCAGTGTGGCCGCCGGTGGCGCCGGCGCCACCGGGGGCGACGGCGGCGACGGCGGCACCGGTGGGGACGGCGGACCGGTCGGCAGCAACGGCGCCAACGGCGCCGGGGGCAGCGGCGGGGCGGGCTCGGGCAGCGCGGCCGACGGGATCGCCGGCGGGCCCGACGGCCCGGTCAACGCGACCATCCCGCTGTATCTGCAAAGCAATGGGATCAGCCCGATCGTCTACATCTCGATCAACGGCGGCCCGCCGGTGCCGGTCCAGATCGACACCGGTTCCACCGGGTTGACGATCCTGGGCAACAGTCAGGGTCTGGGCGACTCGGTCTTCACCGGCAGCGCAAGCTACGCCGGCCTGGGCGGCCAGTCCTACAGCTACACCACCTACGACACCACGGTCGGGTTCTGCGACAAGGCGGGCACCTGCTTCGAGGATCTGGTCACCGATCCCACCGCGGTCAATATCGTCGACCCGTCGTCGACGGCGCTGATGACGCAGTACTTCAACCAGTACAACATCGTCGGGGTGCTGGGCATCGGGCCGAACAACGGTTTCTCCGGGACCTCGACGATCATCTCGGCGCTGCCCGGTGCCCTGAACCAGGGTGTGCTCATCGACGCCACCCGCGGCGAAGTGGTGTTCGGCCCCAACCCGCTGGAGCCGGAGCTGTCGGTGCCCGGCTCACCGTTCGTCGACACCATGGTGTCGATCAACGGTGGTGTGCCGCAGCCGGTTTCCACATCGATCGACTCCGGCGGCATGTTCGGCAGTGTCCCGCAGTGGCTGGTTCCCAGTGCCGGCATCGGCTCGCGGCTGCCGGACGGCACCGAGATCTCGGTGTACACCGCCGACGGCCAGACCCTGCTGTACTCCTACACGACCACCTCGTCCAACAGCCCGTGGGTGTGGTCGAGCTCCTCGATGAACAGCGGCTACTTCCCGTTCTCGGAGAACCCGATCTACATCGACTACCGGCCCAGCGGTTTCGGGTCGACGATCTTCAGCGGCTAGAACAGCTCCTTGGCGAGCAGTTCCAGCGTCTGCTCGCGCCCCGGCGCGGTGGCCGGGTCGGTCCCGCGGCGCGCCGAGGCCACCGGGTTGACCATCACCTCGTCGACGTCGAAGTGTGCGGCCAGCGCCTTGAGCTGATCGGCCGCCTCCGCCGGCGCGCCCACCACCGCGCGCCGCAGTCCGCCGTCGATGATGCGCTGCTCGGCGTCGGACACCGGCGCCGCCTGCGCGTCCTCGACCAGGTCGACCGCACCCAGCGGCCGCCCGGTGCGCAACCGGGCCATCATCTGCAGGTTGGGCAGCAGCAACGCCGTTGCCTCCTCCCGGGTTTCGGCGACCGAGGCATTGACCGTCAGGAACGTCGTCGGTTCCGGGCACACCTCGCTGGCGGTGAAATGCTCCCGGTAATAGGCCAGCGCCTCCTCGGTGCCGTGACCGGAGAAGTGGTGGGCGAACACGTACGGCAGGCCCTTGGCCGCGGCCAGCCGCGCCGAGTACATGCTCGACCCCAACAGCCACAGCCGCGGCTCGGCCACGGCGGCCGGGGTGGCCTTGAGCAGGTAGTCGCCGTCGCGCAGTTGGACCTGCACGCCGCGGCTGCTCATCATCGCCCGCACCTGGTCGAGATAGTCGGGAAAGTTCGCGATGTCTTCGTCGCCCCGGCCGGAGCGCAGCATGAACGAGGTGACCGGATCCGAACCGGGCGCCCGCCCGATGCCCAGGTCGATACGGCCGGGCGCGGCGGCCTCCAGCAGCGCGAACTGTTCGGCGACGGCCAGCGGGGCGTGATTGGGCAGCATCACCCCGCCCGAGCCCAGCCGCACCCGCGCGGTCTGCGCGGCCAGGTAGGCCAGCAGCACCGGTGGGCTGGTGGCCCCGACCGAGGGCATGTTGTGGTGCTCGGCCACCCAGTAGCGGGTGAATCCGAGCCGGTCGGCGGCCTGCGCCAGTCGCACCGTGGCGGCCAGCGCGTCGGCGGTGGACTGGTCGGTGCGGACGGGAACAAGATCAAGAACGGATAGGCGCACGTTGATAGTCAACGCGGCGGTTCAGCCGGATAGTCCCGCCAGCTCAGCGGCCCGCCCGAAGATGTCGTCGAGCATCGCCGGGGTGAGCCGGCCGGTGAACATGTTCTGCTGGCTGGGGTGATAGCAGCCCAGCAACCGCAGCGTCGGGCTGAGTTCGGCGAGCGCGCCGTGACCGAATTTCGGTTTGGGTTTGGGCGGCTGATCGGTGGCCACCCGCAGCGCGATCTGCCAGGCGAAGCCGCCGAGCGCGACCATCACCCGCACATGCGGGGCGATCAGCCGCCATTCGGCGTCGATCCACGGCGCACAGGTGTTGCGCTCGGTGGTCGTCGGCGCGTTGTCCGGCGGGGCGCAGCGCACCGGGGCGATGATCCGGATCTTGTTGGCGTGCAGGCCGTCGGCGGCATCAACGCTGGTCGGCTGGTTGACCAGTCCGGCGCGGTGCAATGCGGCATAGAGCTGGTCGCCGGAGCGGTCGCCGGTGAACATCCGCCCGGTGCGGTTCGCGCCGTTGGCGGCCGGCGCCAGCCCGACGATGACGAGCTGCGGTGTCGGTGACCCCCACCCGGGCACCGGGCGTCCCCAATACGGTTGGTCGGCAAACGATTTCCGTTTGGTGACGGCCACCTCTTCGCGCCAGCTCACCAGCCGCGGGCAGGCCCGGCACACACTGATCAGCGCATCCAGTTCGGCGATCGACTCGGTTTGGCCGGCCAGCTGCGCCACGTGCGCGGCGTCGGCGGCTTGCGGGGTTTGCGGGGTTTGCGGGGTGGCCGGGTCGCCGGGCCACCCGGCACCCGGAGGCACCGGGGAGTCGAAGAGCTGACCGGTGCGCGGGTGCGGATGCATCGGTCTACTGGATCACAGTTCGACGGTGTTGGCTCCGCCAGACGTCGCATTCCCGTAGAAGGTCATCGCCCCGCCGCCGGCGTTGGAGATGTACACCGGGTTGTGCAGGAACGCGGCGTTGCCCGTGTTGACCACGCCATCGATGTTCACCAGCATCTTCATCAGCCAGTTCGGCATGACCTGCATGGTGGAATCCTGCGTGACGTAGGAGTAGAGCAGCGTGCCGTCGGGCGCGTAGACCGAGACCGGCACCCCGCCCGGGACGAATCCAATTTCGAATTGCTCAAGGACCCGGAACCCAACGGGGTCCGGCGGCGGGTTCTCCCACAGCAGGTAGTCCATGAACGCCTCCGACGGCACCCAGCCGCCCTTGCCGCCGCTGTCGAAGATCCCGCCGGTCTCCACCAGCGGCCCGTCACCGAACTGGATCTCGATGGGGTCCATATCGCGCGGGGCGCCCGGGAACGGCGCGCCGTCGATGGTGGCGATCGGAGCCATGCCGCCCACGGTGTCGGGCTGCGCTCCGAAGACCAGGCGCCCGCCGGGCTCGTCGATCAACACCCCTTGGCCGAGCTCACCGGGCAGGTCCGCGGTCACCAGATGACTGCCACCGGCGTTGGGGCCGACACCGAGAATGCCGTCGACGGGCGCGCCGGCCAGCGCCTGGGCGTCGATAGCCGAGAACGGGAAGCTGAACAGCAGCCCGTTGACGACGGTGTCCTCCGCGACGATGCCGTTGCCGAAGTCGACCGAGGTGGGTATGTCCAGTCCGATAAAGAAGCCGGCCGGGAACGCCCCGAAGTTGATGTCGTCGAAGCTGAAGTGCGCCAGCTCGTTGAGGATGTCCTGCCACGGCACGTCCCAGATCGAGACCACCAGCCCCTGCGAGCCGGTGTCCAGCGCGACCGAAATGGTCTCTCCCCCACCGATGGACAGGTCGACGATGGGCTGACCGAATCCGTCGCCGGCGACATACAGCGGAACCGAGGCGGCGTCGACCGCACTGCTGATCAGCTCGTCGATCTCGGCCCGGGCGGGCATGGCGCCGGCCACCGCGCCGAACGCCAGCGCCACCGCCACTCCCGCCGCGCCGGCGCTGCCTCTCAGGCTCATCACAGGGAGAGCTTAATGCCGACCCGGAAGCGGTCAATGTCCAAGAAGGACTTCTTGCTGGGAATTCGCCACCGCCTCTGGGCAATCAGCTGTTCCGTAGGATGACCTGCGTGGATGCCCTGGCCCAGCTGATCACCGACCTGCCCGACGGGATGGTGGTGACCGATCCGACGATCACCGCGGGCTACCGCCAGGACAACGCCCTGGATCCGTTGGCCGGCACACCGCTGGCGGTGGTGCGCCCGCTGCGCACCGAGGACGTGCAGACCGTCATGCGGTGGGCCGCCGACCACCGGGTTCCGGTGGTGACCCGGGGTGCGGGCACCGGACTGTCCGGTGGCGCCACCGCGGTCGACGGCGGGATCGTGTTGTGCACCGAGAAGATGCGCGACATCACCGTCGACCCCGTGACGCGCACCGCGGTCTGCCAGCCCGGCCTCTTCAACGCCGAGGTGAAGAAAGCCGTCGCCGAACACGGGCTGTGGTATCCCCCGGACCCGTCGTCGTTCGAGATCTGCAGCATCGGCGGCAACATCGCCACCAATGCCGGGGGGCTGTGCTGCGTCAAGTACGGCGTCACCACCGACTACGTGCTGGGCCTGCAGGTGGTGCTGGCCGACGGCACGGCGGTGCGACTGGGCGGGCCGCGCCTGAAAGACGTCGCCGGGCTGTCGCTGACCAAACTGTTCGTCGGCAGCGAGGGCACCCTCGGGGTGATCACGGAGGTGACCCTGCGGCTGCTTCCGGCCCAGCCGAAGTCCGCGGTGGTGGTGGCCACGTTCGACTCGGTGGCCGCCGCGGCCGACGCGGTCCTCGACGTCTCCGGCCGGCTGCGCCCCTCAATGCTGGAGTTCATGGACGCCGCGGCGATCAACGCCGTCGAGGACCAGCTGCGGATGGGACTGGACCGCGACGCCGCCGCCATGCTGGTGGCCGGCTCCGACGAACGGGGCCACGCCGGCGCGGAGGACGTCGACCTGATGGCGCGGGTGTTCGCCGAACACGGCGCCAAGGAGGTGTTCTCCACCGACGATCCGGTCGAGGCCGAAGGCTTCATCGCGGCCCGGCGGTTCTGCATCCCGGCGGTGGAGGCCAAGGGGCCGCTGCTGCTCGAGGATGTCGGGGTGCCGCTGCCCAGGCTGGCCGAGCTGATCACCGGCATCGAGCAGATCGCCGCCGAGCGCCGGCTGATGATCTCGGTGATCGCCCACGCCGGCGACGGCAACACCCACCCGCTGATCGTCCACGACCCGAACGACCCCGACCACGTGCAGCGCGCCGAAGCCGCCTACGGCGAGATCATGGATCTGGCGCTGTCGCTGGGCGGCACCATCACCGGCGAGCACGGTGTCGGGCGGCTGAAGCGGCCGTGGCTGGCCCGCCAGCTGGGCCCGGACGCGATGGCACTGAACCAGCGGGTCAAGGCGGCGCTGGACCCGCTGAACATCCTCAACCCCGGCTCGGGGATCTAGCCGCCGGCGCGGCTGGGCATCCTGCGACGCTCTCCCGCGCCTCGCGTCGTAGATTTCACACTCGCCCGTTGACATACCTCGGCTCATGTCGTACCAATGAGACATGACAACGATGATGTCTCGTCCGCAGTTCGTGCCGTGCAACGCCGAGACGTGGCCGAATCCCTACTCGATGTACGCCGCGTTGCGCGAGCACGACCCGGTCCATCACGTGATCCCCGACGGCCACCCCGACCAGGACTACTACGTGCTGTCCCGGCACGCCGACGTCTGGACGGCCGCCGCCGACCATGAGACGTTCTCCTCGGCCAAGGGCCTGACGATCAACTACAACGACCTGGAGATGATCGGCCTGGCGGACAACCCGCCGATGGTGATGCAGGACCCGCCGCGGCACACCGAGTTCCGGAAGCTCGTGGCGCGCGCGTTCACCCCCGCACACGTCAAGCGCCTGGAGTCGCAAGTCCGGGAGTTCGTCGTCGAGCGCCTCGAACGGATGCGCGCCGCAGGCGGCACCCACGACATCGTCGCCGAACTGTTCAAACCGCTGCCGTCGATGGTCGTCGCGCACTTCCTCGGCGTGCCGCAGGCCGACCGCGCCCAGTTCGACCGCTGGACCGATGCCATCGTCGCGGCCACCGTCAGCGAAGACGGGGTCGCCTCCGCCGGTGACGCGGTCGTCGAGATGATGACCTACTTCAGCGGACTGATCGAACGGCGCCGCACCGACCAGGAAGAGGACACCATCTCGCACCTGGTCGCCGCGGGCATGGGCGCTCCGGGCGACGACGCCGGGATCTTCGCGATCCTGGCGTTCGCCTTCACCATGGTCACCGGCGGCAACGACACCACCACCGGAATGCTCGGCGGCTCAGCGCAATTGCTGCACCGGCACCCCGACCAGCGCCGGCTGCTGGTCGACGACCCGGCGTTGATCCACGAGGCCGTCGAGGAACTGCTGCGGATGACCTCGCCGGTGCAGGGCCTGGCCCGCACCGCCACCCGCGACGTCACCATCGGCGACACCACCATCCCGGCCGGGCGCCGGGCGCTGCTGCTCTACGGCTCGGCCAACCGCGACGAGCAACAGTTCGGGTCGACCGCCGGGGAACTCGACGTGCTGCGCAAGCCCCGCCAGATCCTCACCTTCGGCTACGGCGCCCACCACTGCATCGGCAACCAGGCCGCCCGCATGCAGGCACGGGTGGCGCTGGAGGAACTGCTGGCCCGCTGCCCGGACTTCACCGTCGATGAAGCCGGGATCAGTTGGGCCGGCGGCGCTTACGTGCGCCGACCGCTGTCGGTGCCGTTCACCGCGGGGGCGTGATGGCCGGGCGGTCCTGGCTGTCGGATCAGCGCGGCGAGCTGGCCGCCGAGAAGATTCTCGACGCCGCCGAGGAACTGTTCGCCGACCACGACCCCGGCTCGGTGGGTATGAGCGAAATCGCCCGTGCCGCAGGGTGTTCCCGCGCCACGCTGTATCGCTACTTCGAGAGCCGCGACGCGCTGTACACCGCCTACGTGCACCGCTGGGCCAACGCGCTCTACCACGAGCTCACCGAACGACTCGCCGGCATCGACGACCCGGCGCAGCTGCTGGTCACCGGGATCACCGAGTCGCTGGCCCTGGTGCGCGGCAACCCGGCGCTGGCGTCGTGGTTCGCCGAGACCGGGCCGCCGATCGGCACCGCGATGGCCGAACGGTCCGACGTCATCACCGTGATGGTCACGACGTTCCTGGCGGGACTGGGCGACAAGGACGCCGAGACCGAACAGCGCGCCCGCTGGGTGGTGCGGGTGATGACATCGCTGCTGAGCTTTCCGGGGCGCGACGCCGAGGACGAGAAGGCGATGCTGGCGCAGTTCGTAGTCCCGGTCGTCGTTGCGCCGGACCGGCTCGGGTCGGCGCGGGCGAGATCAGGGATATAGCAGAGTTGCCCGCCTTTGAGCGACAATTGACATTATGTCAGTCCCGGCGCCGGATGGCTCCGAGCTGTGGGTTGACATAACCAACCTTGTCGCTCAAAGGCGGGCAACTATCTCTATGGGTCCGCCGGGCTCTATGGGTCCGCCGGGAACGCGGCTCAGGACCTCACCCGGGTGAACCGGTGCAGCAGCCATGACACCGGGATAGTGACCACCATGGTGAGCACGAACAGGTTCAGCATCGATCCGGTGTAGACCGGGGCGCGCAGCACTTCCACCATCACCACCTCCATGAGCACCAGGTGGACCAGGAAGATCTCGTAGGAGATCTCCCCCAGCCACACCATCGGCCGGCTGGCCAGCAGCCGTGCGTACCAGCCCTCATTGCCCAGCGCCAGCGGCGCCACCGCCAGGGTGGCGATCGCGGCATAAAAGACCGCCTTGACCAATGCCTCGGACAGCTTGGTCGGCGAGGTGGTCGGTTCGCCGGCCAGCGGGGTGGACGCGATGAGATAGCAGATCAGCGCCAACGGGATCGCCACGAAGCCGTAGCAGCGCACACCCATGGCCTGCAGCACCGCCAGCGCCATGCCGCCGAGGAACCACAGCAGGTAGGTCGGCAGCCACAACCGGGCG
The DNA here is from genome assembly GCF_002101885.1 of Mycolicibacter senuensis. Taxonomy (GTDB): domain Bacteria; phylum Actinomycetota; class Actinomycetes; order Mycobacteriales; family Mycobacteriaceae; genus Mycobacterium; species Mycobacterium senuense. The sequence goes on along the minus strand of NZ_LQPS01000054.1, from coordinate 188,332 downwards.
CCGTCGGGCAGAAAGTCGGTCGTGTGCACCAGCACCAGCCACGCCGGGGTGATCAACGCCAACGCCGCCAGCGCCGCCAGCAGCCGCGCCGGCCGCCACCGTCGCCGGCACAGCCACACCAGTGTGAGGTAGGCCAGCCCGGGCAGCACCACATAGAAGGCGACCTCCACCGCCAGGCTCCACATCTGGGTGAGGCCCTGATGCAGATAGCCGAACATGTAGTTGTCGGTGTAGATCTGGGTCAGCGTCAAGTTGCGCAGCAGGCCGATCCAGTTGTGACCGGGGTTCGGGCCGGCGGTGCGGAAGTGATAGATCAGGTAGGCCAGCGCCACCGTCACGACGTAGGCGGGCATGATGCGCCGCACCCGATGCCAGGCGTAGCGCCGCACCGACGGATCGGGGCGATCGAGGGCGGTGGCCCGCACCCAGGGCCGGAACAACAGAAAACCGGAGAGCACGAAGAAGATCGGCACGCCGATCTCCATCCGGGAACCCAGCAGGCCGGCATAGCCGTGGGTGTATTTGCCGGTGGTGTAGGCCGCATGGGTGCCGACGACCAGGAGCGCGGCCACTGCGCGCACACCGGTCAGCGAGGCGACCCGATCGACGTGGGCGACCTGTTCCAGTCCGCCCTGGGCGACCTCCTCGGACGGCAGCGTCATCCCATCCGTTTCCGGTGCGTCCCCCCGTCACCGTGGCGAGCGGGTTTGCCGGACGGCCGGTCGCGGCGCAGGTTGATCAACTGGCCCTGGATGCGGGTCTGCTCCAGCGCCTTGAGCGTCTTGCCGGGCAGCTTGGCGGGCAGTTCCACCAGCGAGTGGTCCACCCGGATGCTGATGTGGCCGAAGTCGCTGCGGTTCAGCCCGCCCTCGTTGGCCAGGGCCCCGACGATCGCGCCCGGGTTGACCTTGTGGCGCTTGCCCACCGCGATCCGGTAGGTGGCGAACCCTTCCTTGGGCGGGCCCTTGCGGTCGCCCTTGCGGTCGGGACGCTCGAAGTTCTCGCGTGAGCGGCGTTCCCGCGCAGGCGGTTCCGGCTCCATCAGGAACGCTTCGCCGTCGCGGGACTGCAGCGCCAGGGCGGCGGCGATGTCGGCCATCGGCACGTTGTGTTCCCGGCTGTACTCCTCTACCAGGCTGCGGAACAGGTCGGTGCCGGACGCGCCGAGGCTGGCGGTGATCGAGTCGGCGAACTTCGCCACCCGCTGGGCGTTGACGTCCTCGACCGTGGGCAGCGTCGACTCGGTCAGCTTTTGGCGGGTCGCCCGCTCGATCGCCTTGAGCAGGTGACGTTCCCGCGGGCTGACGAACAGCAGCGCGGTCCCCGATCGACCGGCCCGCCCGGTGCGCCCGATGCGGTGCACGTAGGCCTCGGTGTCGTGCGGGATGTCGTAGTTGACCACGTGCGAGATGCGTTCGACGTCCAGGCCGCGCGCGGCGACATCGGTGGCCACCAGGATGTCGATATTTCCGCTCTTGAGCGACGCGATGGTCCGCTCGCGCTGCGCCTGGGCGATATCGCCGTTGATCGCCGCGGCGGCAAACCCGCGGGCGCGCAGCTTCTCGGCGACCTCCTCGGTGGCCTGCTTGGTGCGCACGAACACGATCATCGCCTCGAAGGACTCGACCTCGAGCACCCGCGTCAGCGCGTCCATCTTGCGCGGGCCGGCGACCTCGATGTAGCGCTGCGAGATGTTCTCCGCCGTGGTGGTTTTCGCCTCGACGGTGACCTCGACCGGGTCATGCAGGTAGCGCGTGGTGATCCGGCGGATCGCCGGCGGCATCGTCGCGGAGAACAACGCCACCTGCTTGTACTCCGGGGTGTCGGCCAGGATGCGCTCCACGTCCTCGGCGAAACCCATCTGCAGCATCTCATCGGCCTCGTCGAGCACCAGGTAGTCCAGGTGCGACAGGTCCAGGCTGCCCCGCTCCAGGTGGTCGATGACCCGGCCCGGGGTGCCGACCACCACCTGGGCGCCGCGCCTGAGCCCGGACAGCTGCACGGTGTAGGACGCGCCGCCGTAGATCGGCAGCACGTTGACGCGTGGCAGGTGCGAGCCGTAGCGCCCGAACGCCTCGGCGACCTGCAGCGCCAGCTCCCGGGTGGGTGCCAGCACCAGCGCCTGGGTGGCCTTACTGGCGGTGTCGATGCGCGACAGGATCGGGATGGCGAACGCCGCGGTCTTACCGGTGCCGGTCTGCGCCAGCCCGACCACGTCGGAGCCGGCCAGCAGTGCCGGGATGGTGGCGGCCTGAATCGCCGAGGGCGTCTCGTAGCCGACGTCGACGACGGCCTGCAGCACCGAAGGGTGTATCTGCAGGTCGGCGAACGTAGTGACGGGTGGGTCTGCGGGCGGGGCCGGCGAGTCCGGGATAGGCCCGGCGGGGGCATCAGGCGAGGTCATGACGTTTAGCAGTCTACGGCCAACCAGGCCGGCCATTCGCCACCACTGATCCGCCGGTCGGCCGCGCCTCCCGAAGTTCTCGGCCGCGCGCCGGTACGGTGCCCGATGTGTTTGCCGCAAGACCGTTAGGACTGTTCGCCGGCCTGGGCGCACTGTCCGCGGCGCTGCTGGCCGGTTGCGGTTCGGGCGACTCGACCGTCGCCAAGACCCCGCAGAACACCAGCCCCACCGCCGCGGCCGAGACGCCCGTCATCACCTCGACACCCGCCGCCAGCCCGGCGCCGACCGACCCGTGCGCGGTCAACCTAGCCGCCCCGGCGATCGCCAAGGCCGTCTCGGAGCTACCCAAAGACCCGCGCAGCGGGCAGCCCTGGAGCCCGGAACCGCTGGCCGGCAACTACAGCGAGTGCGCCGATTTGTCCGCGGTGATCGTGAAAGCCAACACCAACGCCGAGACGCCGAGTACGCGTGCCGTGCTGTTTCACCGCGGCGAGTTCCTTCCGCAATCGGTGCAGGACACCTACGGGTTCAACGGCATCGACCTCGCGCACTGCACCGCGAACACGGTGGCGCTGCAGAACGCCAGCGGCATCGCCGGATTGAGCGGCCTGGTGAAGTTCCACTGGAACGGCACCGGCGTCGAGATCATCGGCAACACCACCCGCTAGGGCGCGAGCCGCCCGATCAATCGCCGCGGTGGGAGCGTCGCCCGAATTCGTCGGTGTCCTCGGCGTCGTGCCGGTGGTGCCTGTTGCGGCGCCCCGGGCTCCCGCCGGTGATCCCGAACTTGGCCAGCACGTCCGGCACCGGTTCCCCGTTGACGACCCGACGGTAGCGCCGTCCGGCGTCAACGTGAAAGCCGTTGTGCCGCAGTGGTGTCGGATCCGCATCCGGCGTCCGGGCGGTTACCGGCGGAAGCTCGACGGTCAGCGGTTCGGTGGCGGGGTCCTCATGCCGGATCGGTGGGCGCGTCGCGCGCCGGACCGGCCGCGCCGGCCGGGCAGGCCGAACAGGGCGGGCCCACTGCTGTGGCCCGGGGCGGTGCGTTTCCGGGCGGATGTCCCGCTGACCCGGGACGACGACCGGGATCAGCTCGGTCGGGTCATCGGCGTCATCGACCTCACCGGCGTCGTCGGCCTTCCCGGCTTCGTCGCTGCGGGGTGCGCTGAAGGCCGCGAAGTGACGCGGCAGGCTGACGCGTTCCAGGACGGGCGCATCCGAACCCCGGCGACGGTCATCGACTTCGTCGAGGTCTTCAAAGTCACCGAAGTCGTCGATGTCGCCGGCGTCGTCGAGATCGGCGCCCGGCCGGGGTCGCCGGCGATCCGGTGCGATGACGAAACCGACCATGAACAGCGCCGCGACCACGCCGAACAGCGCGACGAACGCCGGTAGCAGCGTCGATTCCGACATCGCCGCCGCGAACGGCTCGTGCAGGAAATCGGGCAGGTTCCGGTCACCGGAGCCAGGGTGGCGACCACCCGGCGCCGGCGGCAGATTGGTGGAGATCCGCGACGTCATGAACGCGGCCATCCCGGCACTGCCCAGCACCGCGCCGATCTGCCGGGTTGCGTTATAGACCCCGGAGCCGGCGCCGGCCAGGTGCGGCGGCAGATTGCGGGTGGCCGTCGCAGCCAACGGTGACCAGATGAACGCCATCCCGACACCGACGGCGGTGAACGGCAGCAGCAGCCGCCAGACCGGGGTGACCGGCGTCATCTCGATCGACAGCCAGGTCAGCGCGATCGCCAGCATCGAGAAGCCGAACCCGACCATCGTCCGGGGGTGGGCCCGGTCGACGATCTTGCCGACGACGGGGGCCAGAACCCCGCTGGCGATCGCCATCGGCGCGGTCAGCAACGCCGCACGGGTCGGCGACATCCCGCACACCGCCTGCGCGTAGAACATCACCGGCAGCACCATCGCGGTCGCCGCGAAACCGATGACGGCCACCCCGATGTTGGCCAGGCCGAAGTCGAGGTCACGAAAGATGTGCAACGGGACCAGCGGCTCGCCCCCGGTGACCGCCTGCCAGTAGACGAACAACACCAGGCAGCCGACACCCGCGACGATCAGCGCCCAGACCCACGGCGCCCAGCCCTGCGACTCGCCCTCCTGGAGAGCGAAGACGAGCAGGAACATGCCGATTCCCGACAGCGCCACCCCGATCAGGTCGAATCGATGCCGATGGACCGGGAGGTCGGGGATGAGCAGGTACGCCAGGACCAAGCCGAAGACACCGACCGGCACGTTGACGAAGAAGATCCACTCCCAGCCCAGCCCGTCGACCAGCACCCCGCCCGCCAGCGGCCCGATCAGCGTCGCCACCCCGGCCGTCGCTCCCCACACGCTCATCGCCATGCCGCGACGGTCGGCGGGAAATGTCCGGGTGATCACCGTCAGGGTCTGCGGCGTCAACAGCGCGGCACCGATCCCCTGCACCGCGCGCGCCGTGATCAACATGTCGATCCCGCCGGCCAGGCCGCACCACAGCGAGGCCGCGGTGAACACCGCCAGCCCGGCCAGATAGAGATTCTTCGGGCCGAACTGGTCGCCGAGCCGACCGGTGACCAGCAGCGGCACCGCATACCCCAACAGGTAGGCACTGGTCACCCAGATCACCGTGTCGTAGCCGATGTCGAGCGCCGCCATGATGCTGGGGTTGGCGACGGCCACGATGGTGGAATCCACCAGGATCACGAAGAACCCGAGCATCATCGCCCACAACGCGTTCCACGGATTGACCGAATCCCCCCGACCTACCGGTCGCGGGATCGTGAAACGCACACCACCGGGGCGTCTCGGCTGGTCGCCGGGACGAGTCCGGCTACTCGTGGCGCTCAAGCGCCGCCCCTCCCCTCGCTGCGCTCTGCGGTCCGGGCCTCTAACCACCTCATGCGACGCTACGGACCGAAGTTGCCTTGAACAACTCGCAGCGCCGGTGCCCTGATTCGCCGCCGAACGGCTAGCGGCCCGTTGAGCGGGTAAACCCCCACCGGAACGTTAGCCTGAACAATTACGGAGTCGGAATGGGAGGCAACCATGGGCATCTTTCGGCGACGGCGGTCGGCGCAGGAACTGGCGCCCGCCCCCGGCGGTGAGAAGCCCGGCATGACGGCCCGGGTGTTGTCGCGGGTCATCGAGAGCAGCGAGAAGGTGCAGGGCCCGGCGGTGCGCGCCTACGTCGAGCGGTTGCGCCACCGCGACCCCGGCGTCGGGCCGGCGCAAGTGGTGAAGAAGCTGGAGCGGCGCTACCTGGCCGCGGCCACGGCCAGCGGTGCCGCGGTGGGCGCCACGGCGGCGGTGCCGGCGATCGGCACCCTGCTCGCGATGTCGGCGGTCGCCGCCGAGACCGCCGTCTTCCTGGAGGCCACCGCGTTCTTCGTGCTGTGCGTGGCGGAGGTACACGGCATTCCCGTCGACAACCGGGAACGACGGCGCGCCCTGGTGCTGGCGGTGCTGGTCGGCGACCAGGGCAAGGGCGCCATGGCCGACCTGCTCGGCTCGGGCCGCACCAGCGGCGCGTGGCTCGCTCAGGGGACGGCGGCGCTGCCGCTGCCGGCGGTGTCGGAGCTGAACTCGCGGCTGCTGCGCTACTTCGTCAAGCGCTTCACCCTGCGGCGCGGGGCGCTGGCGTTCGGGAAGCTGCTGCCGGTCGGGCTGGGCGCGGTGATCGGAGCCCTCGGCAACCGCTTCATCGGCAAGAAGATCGTCGGGAACGCCCGCCGGGCCTTCGGTCCGGCCGCCGACCGCTGGCCGGTCACGCTGCACCTGCTGCCGGCCCTGCCCGACGACTCGGACGCTCAGGTCAGCCCGTCACAACCGTCGGCGTGATCAACCGAACACCGGTGGCGGAATAACGCGAAGAGGCTAGCCTTTATGCAGGCAGGCGGGCGCCGCTTGGGCGGCCGGCCAGACGATCGGGAATACAGGAATAGAGGCGAGTAACTGTCGTGAGCGGTATGAGTTCACCCTTCGGTCAGAACGAATGGCTAGTCGAGGAGATGTACCGCAAATTCCGCGACGATCCGTCCTCGGTGGACCCGAGCTGGCACGAGTTCCTGGTCGACTACAAGCCGGATGAATCCGGCGATTCAGCGAGGCTCGACGGAGGAGAGGCGAAGCTGGGATCGCCGCATAAACCCGGCGGTGACGGCTCGCCCACTCCCGCGCCGGCCGCCAAGCCCGCCCAGCCGAAGTCCGAGCCGGCCGCCCCGGCCAAGCCCGCACCGGCCGCCGAAGCGAAGCCCGCTCCAGCCGCCAAACCCGCCCGGCCGAAGTCGCCCGCTCCGGCCGCCGACGCCGAACTACAGGTGTTGCGCGGCGCGGCCGCCGCGGTGGTCAAGAACATGGACACCTCCCTGACGGTGCCCACGGCCACCAGTGTGCGCGCCGTGCCGGCCAAGCTGATGATCGACAACCGCATCGTCATCAACAACCAACTCAAGCGCACCCGCGGCGGCAAGATCTCCTTCACCCACCTGTTGGGCTACGCGCTCGTACAGGCCGTCAAGCAGTTCCCCAACATGAACCGGCACTTCGCCGAGGTCGACGGCAAGCCCAACGCCGTCACACCGGCGCACACCAATCTGGGGCTCGCGATCGACCTGCACGGCAAGGACGGCAAGCGCTCGCTGGTGGTGGCCGGCATCAAGGAGGCGGAGTCGCTGCATTTCGCGCAGTTCGTCGCCGCCTACGAAGACATCGTGCGCCGCGCCCGCGACGGCAAACTGACCGCCGAGGACTTCGCCGGCGTGACGATCTCGCTGACCAACCCCGGAACCATCGGCACCGTGCACTCGGTGCCCCGGCTGATGGCCGGCCAGGGCGCGATCATCGGCGTCGGCGCCATGGAGTACCCCGCCGAGTTCCAGGGGGCCAGCGAGCAGCGCATCGCCGAACTCGGGGTGGGCAAGCTGATCACGCTGACCTCGACCTATGACCACCGCATCATCCAGGGCGCGGAATCGGGCGATTTCTTGCGCACCGTGCACGAGTTGCTGCTCTCCGACGCGTTCTGGGACGAGATCTTCTTCGAGCTGTCCATCCCCTATGAGCCGGTACGGTGGCGCACCGACAACCCGGACTCGGTGGTCGACAAGAACGCCCGCGTCGTCGAGCTGATCGCCGCGTACCGCAACCGCGGTCACCTGATGGCCGACGTCGACCCGCTGCGGCTGGACAACACCCGGTTCCGCAGCCACCCCGACCTGGACGTGCTGACCCACGGTCTGACGCTGTGGGATCTGGACCGGGAGTTCAAGGTCGAGGGCCTGCCCGGCGGCGACTTCCGCAAGCTGCGCGAGATCCTCTCGGTGCTGCGCGACGCCTACTGCCGCCACGTCGGCGTGGAGTACACCCACATCCTCGAGCCCGAACAGCAGCAGTGGCTGCAGGAGCGCGTCGAGGTCAAGCACATCAAACCCACTGTCGCACAGCAGAAATACATCCTGAGCAAGCTGAATGCCGCCGAAGCGTTCGAGAGCTTTCTGCAGACCAAGTACGTCGGGCAGAAACGGTTCAGCCTGGAAGGCGCCGAGGCGGTGATCCCGATGATGGACGCGGCGATCGACCAGTGCGCCGAGTACGCGCTCGACGAGGTCGTCATCGGCATGCCGCACCGCGGCCGGCTCAACGTGCTGGCCAACATCGTCGGCAAGCCGTATTCGCAGATCTTCACCGAGTTCGAGGGCAACCTCAACCCGGCCGAGGCGCACGGTTCCGGCGACGTCAAGTACCACCTGGGCTCCACCGGGGTGTACCTGCAGATGTTCGGCGACAACGACATTCAGGTGTCACTGACCGCCAACCCGTCGCACTTGGAGGCCGTCGACCCGGTGCTGGAGGGGCTTGTCCGGGCCCGCCAGGACCTGCTCGATCGGGGCTCCTCGGACAACGGCGAACGGCCGGCGTTCTCGGTGGTGCCGATGATGCTGCACGGCGACGCCGCGTTCGCCGGCCAGGGCGTGGTGGCCGAGACGCTGAACATGGCGATGCTGCCCGGCTACCGGGTCGGCGGCACCATCCACATCATCGTCAACAACCAGATCGGGTTCACCACCGCGCCGGACCACTCCCGCTCCAGCGAGTACTGCACCGACGTCGCCAAGATGATCGGCGCGCCGATCTTCCACGTCAACGGCGACGACCCGGAGGCCTGCGACTGGGTGGCCCGGCTGGCGGTGGACTTCCGGCAGAAGTTCCACAAGGACGTCGTCATCGACATGCTGTGCTACCGCCGCCGCGGGCACAACGAGGGCGACGACCCGTCGATGACCAACCCGTACATGTACGACGTGATCGGCACCAAGCGCGGCGTGCGCAAGAGCTACACCGAAGACCTGATCGGCCGTGGCGACATCTCGATGAAGGAGGCCGAAGACGCGCTGCGCGACTACCACGGCCAACTGGAGCGGGTGTTCAACGAGATCCGTGAACTGGAAAAGCACGCCGCCATGCCCAGCGAGTCGGTCGAATCCGAGCAGCAGGTGCCGCGCGGGCTGAACACCGCGGTAGACAAGGCGATGCTGGCCCGCATCGGCGACGCGTTCCTGTCGATTCCCGAGGGATTCACCGTGCATCCGCGGGTGTTGCCGGTGCTCGAGCGGCGCAAGGAGATGGCCTACGAAGGCAAGGTCGACTGGGCGTTCGCCGAACTGCTGGCGCTGGGTTCGCTGGTTGCCGAGGGCAAACTGGTGCGACTGTCGGGGCAGGACACTCGCCGCGGCACCTTCTCCCAGCGGCACTCGGTGATCATCGACCACACCAACGGCGCCGAGTTCAGCCCGTTGCAGTTGCTGGCCAGCACCCCCGACGGCACCCCGAGCGGCGGCAAGTTCCTGGTCTACGACTCACCGCTGTCCGAGTTCGCCGCGGTCGGCTTCGAATACGGCTACACCGTCGGCAACCCCGACGCGATGGTGCTGTGGGAGGCGCAGTTCGGCGACTTCGTCAACGGTGCGCAGTCGATCATCGACGAGTTCATCAGTTCCGGCGAGGCCAAGTGGGGCCAGCTGTCCAATGTGGTGCTGCTGCTGCCGCACGGCCATGAGGGCCAAGGCCCCGACCACACCTCCGGGCGCATCGAGCGCTTCCTGCAGTTGTGGGCGGAAGGCTCGATGACCATCGCGATGCCCTCGACCCCGTCGAACTACTTCCACCTGCTGCGCCGGCATGCCCTCGACGGGATCCAGCGGCCGCTGATCGTGTTCACCCCGAAGTCGATGCTGCGCAACAAGGCAGTGGTCAGCGACATCAAGGACTTCACCGACGTCAAGTTCCGCTCGGTGCTCGAAGAGCCCACCTACGGCGACGGCGACGGCGACCGCAACAAGGTCACCCGGGTGTTGCTGACCAGCGGCAAGATCTACTACGAGTTGGCCGCCCGCAAGGCCAAGGACGACCGGGAGGACATCGCGCTGGTGCGGATCGAGCAGCTGGCCCCGCTGCCCAAGCGGCGCCTCGCCGCCACCTTGGACCGCTACCCGAATGCGGAGCAGTTCTTCTGGGTGCAGGAGGAGCCGGCCAACCAGGGCGCGTGGCCGCGGTTCGGCCTGGAGCTGCCGGAGTTGCTGCCCGAGAAGCTGACCGGGGTCAAGCGGATCTCGCGGCGGGCGATGTCGGCGCCGTCGTCGGGTTCCTCGAAGGTGCACGCCGTCGAGCAGCAGGAGATCATCGACTTGGCATTTGGGTGAGCGTTCGGCTGACCCCCTTCCCCGCCAGCGTGCGGGTCCCCGGGCGACACACCGGGTTCATACACGCTCACCGGGGCGCTGAAGCCGGTACCGCTGGTACCGGATAGGCTCTGATGGTCAATCGACCGCGGGGAGGGCACATGAAGGGATTCGCCGGGAAAGTCGCCGTCGTCACCGGCGCCGGCTCGGGGATCGGCCGGGCGCTGGCCGTCGAGCTGGCCCGCGCCGGCGCGCAACTGGCGATCAGCGATGTCGACACCGAGGGGCTGGCACAGACCGAGCAACGGTTGGCCGCACTGGGCGTGCGGGTCAAGGCAGACCGGCTCGACGTCACCGAGCGCGAAGTGGTCATCGGCTACGCCGACGAGGTCAAAGGCCACTTCGGCAAGGTCAACCAGATCTACAACAACGCCGGGATCGCGTTCAGCGGCGACGTCGAGGCCAGCGAGTTCAAGGACATCGAACGGGTGATGGACGTCGACTTCTGGGGCGTGGTCAACGGCACCAAAGCCTTCCTGCCGCACCTGATCGCCTCCGGCGACGGCCACGTCATCAACATCTCCAGCTTGTTCGGTTTGCTGTCGATGCCCGGCCAGGCCGCCTACAACGCCGCCAAATTCGCCGTCCGCGGCTTCACCGAGGCGCTGCATCAGGAGATGGCCATCGCCAAGCACCCGGTCAAGGTCACCACCGTGCATCCCGGCGGCATCAAGACCGCGATCGCCCGCAACGCCACCACCGTCGAAGGAGTGGACCACGCCGCGATGGCCGACTTCTTCGACCGGCGGCTGGCCTCCACCAGTGCCGAAGAGGCCGCCCGGGTGATCCTCGACGGGGTGAGCAAGAACCGGGCCCGGGTGCTCATCGGAAACGACGCGCGGGCACTCGACCTGCTCGTGCGTCTCACCGGTTCGCGCTACCAGCGGCTGTTCTCGTTCGTCATCCCCCGGTTCGCTCCCCGGTAGGGTTTCGCCGGCACTACCGCCCGAGCGGATGCTCCTCCAGGAAGGCATCCACGACCGCCTGCGGATCGGCGCCGCCGGCCACCCGTCGGCGCATGTCGGCCAGGGCCTCGGTGTCGAGCACACCGGCGACCTGATTGATCGCCAGCAGTTGGGATTCGGTCAGCTCGTTGCGCCGATACAGCGGCACCACGTTCTCAGCGCGCATCAGTGCCGGCCGGCCATCGGTGAGCAGCACGGTGCCGTGGTCGGGCGTCGACGGACTGGCCGTACTGGTCCACGCCGCGGTGATCTGGCGGGCACGCAGCGCGGCGAACAGCGCTACGCTATCAGGGAATTCGCGCAGTCTGGGCAGGGCGCACCGCCCCACCACCGCCGGCGTCCGCACACCGGCGACCGCGCCGACGACCAGCCCGGAGCAGTGCCGCACCAGCGCGGACAGCTCGGATCCGCCCCACGCGTCGGCGGTGGCTTTCGTCACGGCCAGCACCGGTTTGTCAGCGGCGGTCATGGCGTAGTCACCGAGCGCAAGCCCTTCGGGCAGCGCACCGGCCAACGCCCAGTAGACCTGCCGGTCGGACCGTGCGGTGGAGTCGGGGGCGAACACCGCCAGCAGGCGGCCGGTGAAACCGGGAACCAGGGTCAACTGCCCGGAATCCAGCGCCGCGACCGGGTCGGCGACCACATCGATTCGCACCGCGGCACCGGCACCGCGCAGCGCGCTCGCGTACAGCTGGGCCAAAACCTGCGACTGCGGGTCCGGCGCGGTCGCCACGCCCAGCGGCGCCGGCCCCGGGCGATCACCACACCCGGCGATCAGCAGGGCCGTGGTCAGTACCAGCGCCAACCGGCGCAGTTGATGTCTCGGCGACCGCGGCACCGTAGGCTCAGGACGCGGACCCGGCGGCCGCTGCGACCGCGGCCGCAACCGCCGGCTCGACACGCGGGTCCAGCGGGCTCGGCACGACGCGATCCGGTGCCAGATCGTCGGCGACGACGGAGTAAATCGCCTCCGCGGCAGCCAATTTCATCTCCTCGGTGATGCGTTCGGCATTGGCGTCCAGCGCACCGCGGAACACCCCGGGGAAGGCCAGCACGTTGTTGATCTGGTTGGGGAAATCGCTGCGCCCGGTCGCCACCACCGCCGCGTACTTGGCCGCCAGATCCGGGTGGATCTCCGGGTCGGGGTTCGACAGTGCGAACACCACCCCGCCCGGGTTCATCGACGCGATCAACTCCTCGGGGACCACCCCTCCGGAGGCGCCCAGGAACACATCGGCGCCGGCCAGCGCCTCGGCCAGGCCACCGGTGCAGCCACCGGGGTTGGTGCGTTGCGCCAGCTCGGTCTTGACGTCGTTCATGTCGGTGCGTTCCGCATGCAGCACACCCTGCGAATCGAGCACGATCATCTCCGAGATGCCCACCGACATCAGGATGTTGGCGCAGGCCACGCCCGCGGCACCGGCACCGGAGACCACCACCCGCAGCGAGGAGATGTCACGTCCGAGCACCTTGGCCGCACCCATCAGGGCCGCCAGCGCCACGATGGCGGTGCCGTGCTGGTCGTCGTGCATCACCGGGCAGTCCAGCGCCTCGATCACCCGGCGTTCGATCTCGAAGCACCGCGGCGCGGAAATGTCCTCGAGGTTGACCGCGCCGAACGACGGACGCAGCCGCACCAGGGTCTCCACGATCTCGTCAGGATCCTTGGTGTCCAACACGATGGGAATGGAGTCCAGGCCGGCGAAGGTCTTGAACAGCGCGGCCTTGCCCTCCATCACCGGCAGCGACGCCGACGGACCCAGGTCGCCCAGCCCGAGCACCGAGGTGCCGTCGCTGACCACCGCCACCAGCCGGTGCGCCCAGGTGTAGCGGGCGGCCAGGGTGTGGTCCGCGGCGATGGCGCGGCTGACCTGCGCCACCCCGGGCGTGTAGGCGATCGACAGCGCGCGCTGGCTGTCCAGCGGGGTTTTCAGGTCGACGGAGATCTTCCCGCCCATGTGGGCTTCGAAGATCTCCTCGTCCCCGATGACGATCGGCGAGTTGTCCAACGTGTTCGCAAGGTTCTCAGGCATCGATAGTCCAGGGTACTGCGCTGGTGGCTCTCGATCGGCAACGGCCAGCGCCGGTGGGCGCCGGCCGCGCTCAGATCAGGCCCAGCCCCTTGACCGCTTCGCGCTCCTCGGCCAGCTCAGCAGTGGAGGCGTCGATCCGGCCGCGGGAGAAGTCGTCGATGTCCAGGCCACCCACGATGCTCCAGTCGCCGCCGGAGGTGGTGACCGGGAACGACGAGATCAGGCCCTCGGGCACCCCGTAGGAGCCGTCGGAGACCACCGCCATCGACACCCAGTCCCCGTCCGGGCTGCCCAGCAGCCAGTCCCGGGCGGCGTCGACGGTGGCCGATGCCGCCGAGGCCGCCGACGAGGCGCCGCGGGCGTCGATGATCGCCGCACCGCGCTTGGCGACGGTGGGGATGAAGTCGTTCTCGATCCAGGACTGGTCGCCCACGACCTCGGCCGCGTTACGCCCGCCGACCTCGGCGTGGAACAGGTCCGGGTACTGGCTGGCGGAGTGGTTGCCCCAGATCGTCATCTTCTTGACGTCGGTGACCTTGGCGCCGGTCTTGGCCGCCAGCTGCGAAATCGCCCGGTTGTGGTCCAGTCGGGTCAGCGCGGAGAAGCGCTCCTTGGGGATGTCGGGAGCGTTGGTCATCGCGATCAGCGCGTTGGTGTTGGCCGGGTTTCCGGTCACGCCCACCCGGATGTCGGAAGCCGCAACCGCGTTGAGCGCCTTGCCCTGCGCGGTGAAGATCGCACCGTTGGCCTCCAGCAGGTCGCTGCGCTCCATGCCCGGGCCGCGGGGGCGGGCGCCCACCAGCAGCGCCAGGTTGGCGCCGTCGAAGATCTTGTTCGCGTCCGAACCGATCTGCACCCCCGACAGCAGCGGGAACGCGCAGTCGTCAAGCTCCATCACCACGCCCTCGAGCGCCTTGAGCGCGGGCTCGATCTCCAGCAGTCGCAGTTCGATCGGCCGGTCGGGGCCGAGCAACGAGCCACTGGCCAGGCGGAAAAGCAGGCTGTAGCCGATCTGGCCGGCGGCGCCGGTGACGGCCACCTTGAGCGGGGTTGTGCTCACGTCAAGTGCTCCTCGAACGGGTTCGGCTTGGTCTGGAATGGTCTGGATTGGTCCGGGTCGAAACTATCGCACCGGTGCGGGCCGGAAAACTCCGGACCCCGCGGCGACGGCGCTGACCGGTCACTTTGGGTCCGGGCGCGTACCATTTGACCGGCGTATGCGCCGGGAGGGAGGCCGCCGATGACGGCGTTGCGAGATCCGGCTCCGCGGGTGCTGATCGACTGCGGTGTCTATACCGACGGGGACCGCGTTCCCGGCCAGTTCACCCCCGCCGGGGCGATGGCCAAGGTCCGCGAGATCGAGGCGAAAGGCCGGGACGGTTTCGTCTGGGTCGGCCTGCACGAACCCGACGAGTCCCAGATGCAAGCCGTGGCAGCGACCTTCGACCTGCACGAACTGACCGTCGAGGATGCCGTGCACGCCCACCAGCGGCCCAAGCTGGAGCGCTACGACGAATCGCTGTTCCTGGTGCTCAAGACCGTCAACTACCTCCCGCACGAATCGGTGGTGCTGCCGCGGCAGATCGTCGAGACCGGCGAGATCATGGTGTTCGTCGGCCGGAACTTCGTCGTCACCGTCCGGCACGGCGAACACGGCCGACTCTCCGAGGTCCGCAAGCGGATGGACGCCGACCCCGACCACATGCGGCTGGGGCCGTACGCGGTGATGCATGCCATCGCCGACTACGTGGTCGACCGCTACGTGGAGGTGACCAACCTGATGGAAAGCGACATCGACGCCATCGAGGAGGTGGCGTTCGCACCGGGCACCCGCACCGACGTCGAGCCGATCTACCAGATCAAACGCGAAGTCGTCGAACTGCGGCGCGCGGTGGCACCGCTGTCGATTCCGCTTCAGCGGATGCAGAGCGACTACAAGGATCTGATCTCCAAAGAGGTGCGGCGCTACCTGCGTGACGTCGCCGACCACCAGACCCGCGCCGCCGAACAGATCGCCAGCTACGACGAGATGCTGAGTTCACTGGTGCAGGCGGCGCTGGCACGGGTGGGCATGCAGCAGAACACCGACATGCGCAAGATGTCGGCGTGGGCCGGCATCATCGCCGTCCCCACCATGATCGCCGGCATCTACGGAATGAACTTCGACCACATGCCCGCGCTGCACTGGTCGTTCAGTTACCCGACCGTGCTGCTGGGCATGGCCGGCATCAGCACCGTGCTCTACCGCGCGTTCCGCCGCAACGGCTGGCTCTGAGCTGGCCGCCCTCGGGTTAAGGCTGGGAGGCGGGGCGGTCGGGGTCGAGCACATCCACCCCGTCGGCGCGCCAGGCCTCGCGCATCGCGTCGGCGCCCTTGAGCCGCACCCAGGCCGCCTCGGTCGCGGTGATCGGGATGGCCGACAAGAACCGCACCGGCTCGCGCGGCGCCTCCAGCGCCAACTCGGCGATATCGCTGTCACCCAGCAGCATCGCGGTGAACGGCACGCCGCCCGACTGCCGCGTCCACAGCGGACCGCCCAGGTCCATCAGCGCATCGGCGGCCAGCACCACACCCTCCACCACCGGGGCGGCGGCCACCATGGCCAGGCTGCGCGCCAACCCGGCATCAGAACCCGAGATCCGCAGCCGCAGCACGACCTCCGCGCGCGGACCGTGCACCGGGTCGGCGAGGATCTGGCCCGGGTCGCCCATCGGGTGGCGTGAGCAGCCCACCGAGACGTAATGCACCATCCGGTCGGGCCCGGGCCCGAACCGCAGCACGTCGACGGGCTCGACGCCCAGGAACGTCACCCGCGCCGCGCCGGGCTCCGACGCGATGCCGGCAGCCGCGTAGTGCGCTTTCAGGTGCTCACGCACCCGGTCCAGGTCGTCGCTCACCGCGGAGCCGGCGCTACGGTCAGGTTCACCCCGGACTCGGCGTCGAACACCACCACCTTGGCGGCGTCCAAGGCCAGCTCGATCGGCTGCCCGCCGGCCGCCTTCGAGGCGGCGGGAACCCGCGCCACCAGCCCGTTTTCGGTCGACGTGCCGGCGGCCTCGTTCGGGGTGAAGTACAGGTACTTGTCGGCGCCCAGCGATTCCACCAGGTCGACGCGCGCGCCGAAGGTCACCGCCCCGGCCCGGTCGGCGTCGGCGAGCAAACCGGCGTCACCGAGATGTTCGGGACGCACGCCGATGACGACGTCGTGATGGGTCCCGGGGTGCCGACCGATGACGTCGCGGACCTCCGCGGCCAGCGGGACCTCGCCGAACGGCAGTCGCGCCCCGGTCGAGGTCAACGTGGCCGGGAAGAAGTTCATCGCCGGCGAGCCGACGAAACCCGCGACGAACAGATTGGCCGGCCGCTCGTAGAGCTCGTCGGGGGTGCCGATCTGCTGGGCGATCCCGCCGTGCATCACCACCACCCGGTCGCCGAGCGTCATCGCCTCGGTCTGGTCGTGGGTGACGTAGACGGTGGTGGTGCCCAATCGGCGCTGCAGCCGGGCGATCTCGCTGCGCATCTGCACCCGCAGCTTGGCGTCCAGGTTCGACAGCGGCTCGTCCATCAGAAACGCCTTGGGATGCCGCACGATCGCCCGTCCCATCGCGACCCGCTGCCGCTGCCCACCGGACAACTGCGACGGCTTGCGGTCCAGAAACTCCGACAGGTCAAGGATTTTCGCGACCTCGGTGACCTTCTCGGCGATCTGCGGCTTCTTCATCTTGGCCAGGGTCAGCGGGAAGGCGATGTTCTGCCGGACCGTCATGTGCGGATACAGGGCATAGGACTGGAACACCATCGCGATGTCGCGGTCCTTGGGCGCTTTCTCGTTGACGCGTTCACCGCCGATGCGCAACTCCCCCGACGAGATCTCCTCCAGCCCCGCGATCATGTTCAGCGTGGTGGATTTTCCGCAGCCCGACGGGCCCACCAGGATGATGAATTCGCCGTCGGCGATCCTCAGCGACAGGTCTTTGACCGCCACGGCGCCGTCGGGGTAACTCTTGCTGATGTGGAGGAGTTCGATCTCTGCCATCGGCCTATCCCTTCACCGCGCCGGAGGTCAGTCCCGCCACGATCCGTCGTTGGAAGATTAGAACAAAGACGATGATCGGCACCGTGATCACCATCGCGCCGGCGGCGATCGAGCCGGTCGGCTCCTCGAACTGCGAACTGCCGGTGAAGTTGGCGATCGCCACCGGCGCGGTGATCGACGCCTTGGTCGCCGTCAGCGACAACGCCAGCAGCAGGTCGTTCCAGGCGAAGATGAACACCAGGATCGCCGCGGTGACGATGCCCGGCGCCGCCAGCGGCGCGATCACCTTGCGGAACGCCTGACCCGGGGTGGCGCCGTCCATCTTGGCGGCCTTCTCCAGGTCCCACGGGATCTCGGAGAAGAACGCCGACAGGGTGTAGATCGCCAGCGGCAGCGCGAAGGTGATGTAGGGGATGATCAGTCCCGGCCAGGTGTCGAACAGCCCGATGGCCCGTTCGATGTTGAAAATCGGTGTCACCAGCGATATCTGGGGGAACATCGCGATGAGCAGCGCCGCCCCGACCAGCAGCCGTTTGCCGGGGAAGTCCAGCCGGGCCACCGCGTAGGCTGCCATCGCACCGATCACCACCGCGATCACCGTGGTGATCAGCCCGATGCCGAGCGAGTTGAGCAGCGCCGACCCGAACACATCACCGGCGAAGATGCCGCGGTAGTTGTCCAGGGTCACCGACGACGGGATCAGCTTGCCGTCCTTCACCGTTGACGTCGGTTTGACCGACAGCGACAAAATCCACAGCACCGGCACCAGCGCGTAAACCACCACGGCCACATCGATGATCAGCCACGCCGCGCGGCGCCGAGTGTCGGTCATCTCCGGTCCGATCCCGGCGCCGCGGCACCGAACACCTTGACGAACAGCACCGCGATCAGCGCCACGCAGACGAAGATCAGCACCGAGATCGCCGAACCCAAGCCGACGTTGAAACCCTTGAACAGGTTGTCGTAGCCCAGGATCGACACCGAACCGGTGTTGTTGGAGCCGTTGGTGAGCACGTAGATGTTGTCGAAGATCCGGAATGCGTCCAGGGTGCGGAACAACAACGCCACCAGGATGGCCGGCTTCATCATCGGCAGGATGACGCTGACCAGACGCCGCCAGGCGCCGGCACCGTCGACCTGGGCCGCCTTGAGCAGATCCTCGGGCACCAGCGCCAGCCCGGCCAGCAGCAGCAGCGCCATGAACGGTGTCGTCTTCCACACCTCGGCGACCACCACGATGCCCAGCGACGGCAACTGCTGGGTCAACGGCGCACTGCCGGCGGGCAGCAGATTCGCCAGATAACCGGTGCCCGGTGTCCAGGCGTAATACCAGCTGTAGGCGGCGGCGACCGTGACGATGCCGTAGGGCACCAGTACCGCGGTGCGCACCATGCCCTTGGCGAACAGGCTGCGGTGCATCACCAGCGCCAACGCCAGTCCCAGCACGAACTCGATGGCCACCGAGACCACGGTGATGCCCAGCGTCACCGCGAACGCCGTCCACCAATACGAGTCGGTCAGGGTGGTCTGGTAGTTGGCCAGGCCGACGAAGGCGGTGTCGTCGGGGGTGGCCAGGTTGTAGCGCAGCAGGCTCAGCCAGATCGCATACCCGATCGGATAGGCCGTCACGGCCAGCATCAAAAGCACGGCCGGGGCGACGAGCAGCAACGCCAGCCGCCGCTGGGACGCCTCGTCGGCGCGGGACGTCACGGGGCACCGCTCACGGGATCAGCCCCTTGCCGTCGATGGCCTTGCGCACCTCGGCGGTGAGCTTGTCGGCGGTGCGCTCCGGATCGATCGCGGTGATCGGCGCCAGCGTCGCCGATATCCGCGTCGACACCGCCTGATAGACCGGCGTGACCGGACGCACCGCCGCTTCGGTGAGCTGGTCGCGAATCAGGTTGTGGTGCGGGTATTTCTCCTGCAGCTGCGGATCGGAGTACAGCGAGGCGCGCACCGGGGGCAGCCCGCCGTCGATCGCAAGGTACTTCTGGTTGGCGACGTCGCGCAGGCACCGCACCGCTTCGAACGCCTGGGCGCGATGCCGAGTGGTCCGGGCCACCGCCAGGTTCAGCCCGCCGAGGGTCACCTTGGCCGGCCGGCCGGGCGACACCGCCGGATACGGCGCGAACCCGAGCACGCCGCGACTGGCCTCGTAGGCCATCCGGTACTGGGCGTCGCTGGGGACGAACATGCCCAGCTCGTTGATGGTGCCGGCCAGATCCGGACGCCGGTCCAGCGGCAGGAACGCGACGCCGCCCTTGACGGCGTTCTCCAGCATCGACGGCAGCACGAACGGCCAGTTGACCTCCAGCGCCGCCTTGCCCTGCTCAAACGCCAGCCGAGCGGTGCCCTCGTCGCTTTGGGTGATCGACGGATCAGCACCCGGAGCGGTCGCCACCGCCCGCATGATCCGCAGCGCCGCAACGGTGGCGGCCCGGTGCTCGGCGGTGTCGGTCAGCGTGACGGTCTTGCCGTCATCGTCGAGCACCCGGCCGCCCGCACTTGCCAGCAAGGTGTTGAACCACACCACCAGCCCCTCGTACTGCTTGGCCTGCACCGCGATCCAGCTCGGCTCACCGGCGGCACGCAACCGGCCCGCCTCGGCGACCATCGTGTCCCAGGTCGACGGCGCAGCGGCCATCAGATCCGGCCGGTACCAAAGCAGTTGGGTGTTGGTGATGATCGGGGCGGCATAGAGCCGCTGTCGCCAGCGGGCGGTCGCCAGCGGGCCCGGCAAGGTGTCGGCGACGGCGTCGGCCTCGGCCGCACCGGCCGGGTCGTCCGACAGCGGCAACGCCCAGCCGGCCTCGGCGAACTCCGCGGTCCACACCACATCCAGGCCCATGACGTCCAGCGTGCGGTCGTTGCCGGTGAGCCGGCGGGCCAGTTGTAGGCGCTGGTCGTCGGCGGCTCGCGGCAGGCTGAACTGCTCGACGCGGTAGCGGCCACCGGCCTGTTCGGTACAGCGCTGGGCGAGCACCCGGAACGTCGCGGTGTCGTTGGCCGGGGTGTACACGCTGACCACCAGGCCGTCGTCATCGCGCCCGGCCCAACCGCAGGCCGACCCGGATACGACGGTCAGTACCGCCAGCGCGGCCGCGCCCAGCCGTCGAACGCGTCCGCGCCGACTCGCCACGCCACCCGCCTCCCGTTGCCGTTCCGTGCCAGAACGGTAAGGCCGGTCGGCCGCGCTGTGCAACAACGCGGAGTCAGAGCGTCAGCTTCGCCAACAGGTCCCGGCCCTGCTCGGCGCTCTGCGGGTCGCACAGCACGTCGTAGCGTCCCGCGACCAGCTGCATGGTCGAGCTGAAATCCCTTGTGCCGCGGGCCATCGCGTAGGGCACCGACGATGTGATCAGGCCGAAGAACACCCCGGCGATCAGACCGGTCACCAACGCCTGTGCCGGGTTCTCGCTGAAGATGCCCAACACCAGGCCGATGAACAGGCCCAGCCAAGCGCCGGTCAACACCCCGCCGCCGAGCACCTTGGGCCAGGTGAGCCGACCGGTGACCCGTTCGACCTGCATCAGGTCGACGCCGACGATCGTCACCTGGTGCACCGGGAACTGTTGATCGGACAGATAGTCCACTGCCCGCTGCGCCTCGGCGTAGGTGGGATAGGCCCCGATCGGCCAACCTTTGGGCGGTGTGGGCAGCCGGGCCACGTCTCGCCGACCCGCGGCCGCCGCACCGAGCGGATCGGGCGCCTGTCCGGACTGAAAAGGGCTGGTCATGGGGTTTCTCTCTCCTCGTTCCGGGACACTTCGGGGATGGCGGACCGGCACTCCGCGCGGGTCCGGTGCCCGATGCATCCGCTAGGTTGAACAGCATGACAGCTCCCGGCGGGGATTCTGGCGAGAATCCACGACCCAATGCCGACCAACCCTGGCCCGACGCGGGTGCGCCCGGGCCCGAGCAGAGCGGTTGGGCCAACCCGTCGGGCTACGGGGGCTATCCTCCCCCACCGCCCGGTTACCCGCAGGCCCCTCCACCCGGTTACCCACCGAGCGGATTTCCGCCACCCTCGGCCGCCGGCGGCTACCCGCCGCCGCCGACCGGCGGATTTCCCCCGCCGCCGCCACCGGGCGGCTATCCGCCACCGGGCTATGGCCAGCCGGCCGACTATCCGGGCAGCGGCACACCACCGGGCTACGGCGCGCCGGCCGACTATCCGGGCACGCCTCCCGGTTACCCGCCGGGCTACGGCGCACCTCCCGGGTATTCGCCGCAGGGCTACGGCACGCCCTACCCGGGCGGCTACTTCAACCCGGGCCAGCCGCAGAAGACCAACATCGTGGCGGTCTGTTCCCTGGTGGTCGCGCTGCTGGGCCTGCTGTTCTGGCCGCTGGCCATCGTCGGCGCCACGCTGGGTGTGATCGCCCTGGGCCAGATCAAGCGCACCGGTGAAGCCGGCCACGGCATGGCGGTGGCCGGCACCGCGGTCGGCGGTGCGGCGGTGGTGCTCTCGTTCGTCCTGGCGATGATCGCCCTGAATTGAGCCCCGCGCAGAGGTAGGCGCCCAGCCGGGCAGACCGCTAGGCCGACGGCGGCGTGAACGGCTCGGCCTCGCGGCGCATCCCGGCCGCCCGGCCCTTGCCCGCCACCACCAGCGCCATCTTGCGGCTGGCCTCGTCGAGCATCTCGTCGCCGAGCATCACCGCGCCGCGAGCACCGCCGGCCTGCGAGGTGTGCCACGCGTAGGCCTCCAGGATCAGCTCGGCATGGTCGTACTCGCCCTGCCGCGGACTGAAGATCTCGTTGCCCGCCGCGATCTGGTCGGGGTGCAACACCCATTTGCCGTCGAAACCCAGGGCGGCCGAACGCCCGGCCACCCGCCGGAACGCCTCGACGTCGCGAACCTTCAGGTAGGGCCCGTCGACGGCGGCGATCCCGTGGGCGCGCGCGGCGACCAGGATCGTCATCAGCACGTGGTGATATGCGTCGCCCTCGGTGTAGCCCTCGGGTTGCTCGCCGACCTCCAGCGTGCGGGTGTTGAGGCTGGCCATCAGGTCGGCCGGGCCCAGCACCAGCGCCTGCACCCGGGGGGCGGCGGCGATTGCGTTGATGTTGGTCAGCCCGCGGGCGTCCTCGATCTGGGCGTCGACGCCGATCTGGCCGACCGGCAGGCCGTGGACGGTCTCGAGCTGGGTCAGCAACAGATCCAGGGCCTGCACATGGGATGCCTCGGACACCTTCGGCAACACGATCACGTCGAGCCGGGTACCGGCGGCGCCGACGGCCGAGACCACCTCGATCAGGTCGGCGTGCGTCCACGGTGTCGTCCAGTCGTTGACCCGCACGCCCAGCAGCGGCGCACGCCAGTCCGATGCCGTGAGCGCCTCGGCGACCCGACTGCGGGCCTGCTCCTTGGCGTCGGGGGCCACGGCATCCTCCAGATCGAGGAAGATCTGGTCCGCGGGCAGGCCCTTGGCCTTGTCGATCATCTTCTGGCTGCTACCGGGCACCGACAGGCAGGTACGGCGGGGGCGATATGCGTTGGTCACCTAAACACTCCTACCCTTTCAACCATGGCGTCGAGCAACAGGGTTTACGCAGCGCGCCTGGCGCGGATGCTGGTGCTGGGCCCGTTCGGCGAATCCGTGGGACGGGTCCGCGATGTCGTGGTCAGCCTCAGCATCGTGCGTCAACAGCCGCGCGTTCTGGGCCTCGTCGTCGAACTACCAACCCGTAGACGCATTTTCGTACCCATTCTCCGGGTCGCGGCGATCGAGCCCAACGCGGTCACCCTCAACACCGGAACCGTATCGCTGCGCAAGTTCACCCAGCGGCCCGGTGAGGTGCTGGTGCTCGGACAGGTACTGGACACCAAAGTCCGGGTCACCGATCCCGAACTGCCGGAGCTGGCCGGCGTCGACGTGACGATCACCGACCTGGCCATCGAGCAGAGCCGCACCCGCGACTGGCTGGTGACCCGGATCGCGGTGCGCCACTCGCGGCGGCTGGGCCGGCGCGCCGCCGTGCACATCGTGGACTGGCACAACGTGCAGGGGCTGACCCCCTCTGCGCTGGCCATGCCCGGACAGGGCGTGGCCCAGCTGCTGCAGCAGTTCGAGGGCTGGCGGCCGATCGAGGTGGCCGACGCCATCCGCGAGCTGCCGCCCAAGCGGCGCTTCGAGGTGATCAACGCCCTGGACAACGGCCGCTTGGCCGACATCCTGCAGGAACTGCCCGAGGAGCGGCAGGCCGCGGTGCTGGGCCAGCTGGGCACCGAACGCGCGGCCGATGTCCTGGAGGAGATGGATCCCGACGACGCCGCCGACCTGCTGGGGGCGATGAACCCCAACGACGCGGAGTTGCTGCTGGCGCGGATGGACCCCGACGACTCCGATCCGGTCCGTCGCCTGCTGGAGCACTCCCCCGACACCGCCGGCGGGTTGATGACGTCCAACCCGGTGGTGCTGACCGCCGACACCTCGGTCGCCGAGGCGCTGGCCCGCGTGCGCGACCCCGACCTGACCCCGGCGCTGTCGTCGCTGGTGTTCGTGACGCGCCCGCCGACCGCCACCCCGACCGGCCACTATCTGGGCTGCGTGCCGCTGCAGCGGCTGCTGCGGGTGCCGCCGGCCGAGCTCATCGGCGGGATCGTCGACTCCGACCTGCCGGCGCTGAACGCCGAAGTCTCGCTGGCCGAGCTGACCCGCTATTTCGCCGCCTACAACCTGGTCTGCGGCCCGGTGCTCGACGAACAGAATCACCTGTTGGGGGCGGTGACCGTCGACGACGTGCTGGATCACCTGCTGCCGCATGACTGGCGCGAAACGCCCGAGCCGGACCTGGGGCCCAAACTCGCCGGGAGGCCGTCGTGACCGAGCGCTCGCCACTGCAGCGGCTCTCCACCCCGCGCACCTCGCGCCTCCCCAGCCTGCGGATGGACCCCGACGCGCTGGGCCGGTTCACCGAGTCGGTGGCACGGTTCTTCGGCACCGGGCGCTACCTGGCCATCCAGACGCTGCTGGTGGTGGGCTGGATCGTGCTGAACGTCTACGCGGTCAGCCTGAAGTGGGACCCCTACCCCTTCATCCTGCTCAACCTGGCGTTTTCCACCCAGGCCGCCTACGCCGCGCCGCTGATCCTGCTGGCCCAGAACCGGCAGGAGAACCGCGACCGGGTCAGCCTGGATGAAGACCGCCGGCGCGCCGCCCAGACCAAGGCCGACACCGAATACCTGGCCCGGGAACTGGCGTCGTTGCGGTTGGCGGTCGGGGAGGTCGCCACCCGCGATTACCTGCACCATGAGCTCGAGCGGGTCCGCGAACTGCTCGACGAATTGCGTCCCAGGCCGGAGCCCACCGGCGGAGACCCCGGGACCGGCCGCCCGGTTTGACCTCGTGCGGACCGGCATAACCGACACCGGCGGGACCAGTGTTGGGTATGGTGACCTAGTTCACGAAGCCAAGACGGTTTCATCAAGGCTTGATAACGGCGGACAAGGGGCGGTCGAGTGCCTACAGGGGGCGGCGAAGCCGAACACCCGTCGCGCGCGGCCAGGTGGCGGCGGGCGGCGCGTGCCGCGCTGCGCCCGGCATTCGGTCTGACCTTCATCACCCCGCTGGTGTTCGCCGGGGCCGTGGGCGCAACACCGCGCTCCCCGTCGACCTCGCTTCCGCTGCGCAGTGCCGCGGTGACGCCGCTGGCAGCCGCCATCGACACCTCGTCGGGTCCGGCCGTCGTCGCGGTGCAGCGCCCACAACCGAATCTGCACGTCGCCGCGGGCGCCCCGTCGGCGCCGCCGGCCGCGGTCGTCTACGCGCCGGGCACCCTGGGAATCCCCAAAACCGCGCTGGCGGCCTACCGCAACGCCGAGCACCAGATGGCCGTCGCGGCCCCGGGGTGCGGGGTCAGCTGGAATCTGCTGGCAGGAATCGGCCGCATCGAGTCCGGACATGCCAACGGCGGCGCCACCGACGCGCGCGGCACCGCGCTGCAGCCGATCTACGGGCCGTCACTGGACGGGTCGCTGCCCGGAAACGAAGTCATCGTGGCCAGCAGTGGCCCCGGACGGGTGGTCTACGCCCGGGCCATGGGCCCGATGCAGTTCCTGCCCGGGACCTGGTCACGCTACGCCGCCGACGGCGACGGCGACGGCAAAGCCGACCCGCAGAACGTCTACGACGCGACGCTGGCGGCCGCACGGTACCTGTGCAGCGGCGGGCTCAACCTGCGCGAACACTCCCAGGTGCTGACCGCGATCCTGCGCTACAACAACTCGATGGCCTATGCGGAGAACGTGATGGGCTGGGCGGCGGCCTACGCCACCGGGGTGGCCCCGGTCGATCTGCCGCCGATCATCGGGCCGGCGCCGCCGATCGCCGACCTGCACCTGGAGCATCTGGAGCACCCGGAGGGGTTGGGCCCGGAGTCGCTCAGCATGCACGGCTTGTCGCCGGTCCACGAGACCGCCGGATCGTCGCTGATCAACCTGGGGCAGTCGGGCGCGGACGGCCCGATGGCGAACCTGCCCTGGCTCGCGCCCTGGATGAACGCCGCCGAGCAACAGCAGCAGCAGTTGCCACGCCCGTCGGCGGCCTGCCGGATGATCTGCCTGGAGCCGCAGGCTGCAGCGCCGGGGGCATCGGTCCCCCCGGCGCCGTCCGGCCCGCCGGAGGCGTTCGGTCCCCCGGCGCCGTTCGGCGCCCCCGCACCGTTCGGCCCGCCGGCGCCATTCGGCCCGCCGGAGGCGCCACCCCCGCCACCCGCGCCGATGCCGGCCTACGCTGTCGCGCCGGCTCCCCCGGCGGACCCGGCGGCACTGCCGCCCCAGGCACCGCCGATCCCGGCACCGCCGGACGGTGCGCAGCCCGGCCCGCCGGCCTGACCGACATCACAATTCAGGGGCACGAGCCGCTGGCCTAGACTCGATTGCGATGTCCAAGACACCAGACGACACCGCAGCCCTACACGACGCGATCTACGCCGCGTTGGGCACCGTGTTGGACCCCGACATTCAGCGTCCGATCACCGAGCTCGGCATGGTCAAGAGCATCGAGATCGCCGACGACCACAGCGTGCACGTCACGATCTACCTGACCATCGCCGGCTGTCCGATGAAAGCCGAGATCACCAACATGGTGACCCGCGCGGTCAACGATGTGCCCGGCACCGGCCCGGTCAAGGTGAGCCTGGACGTGTTCAGCGACGAGCAGCGCGCCGAGTTGCGCAAACAGTTGCGCGGCGACGCCAAGGAACCCGTCATCCCGTTCGCCCAACCGGGTTCCCTGACCAAGGTCTATGCGATCGCCTCGGGCAAGGGTGGCGTCGGAAAATCCAGTGTCACCGTCAATCTCGCGGTCGCGATGGCCGAGCGCGGCCTGTCGGTGGGGGTGCTCGACGCCGACATCTACGGCCACTCGGTGCCGCGGATGATGGGCGTCACGGCGCTGCCCACGCAGGTCGACTCGATGATCATGCCGCCGATCGGTTACGGCGTGAAGGTGATCTCGATCGCGATGTTCACCAAGGGCAACACCCCGGTGGTGTGGCGCGGCCCGATGCTGCACCGCGCGCTGCAGCAATTCCTCGCCGACGTCTACTGGGGCGACCTGGACGTGCTGCTGCTGGACCTGCCGCCGGGCACCGGTGACATCGCGATCTCGGTGGCCCAATTGGTTCCGCCCGCCGAGATCCTGGTGGTGACCACCCCGCAGCAGGCGGCCGCCGAGGTGGCCGAGCGGGCCGGGGCGATCGCCCTGCAGACCCGCCAGCAGGTCGTCGGCGTGGTCGAGAACATGGCCGGGCTGGCCATGCCCGACGGATCGACCATGCACCTGTTCGGCGAGGGCGGCGGCGAGCAGGTCGCCGAGCGGCTGACCCGGGCGATGGGCCGCGACGTCCCACTGCTGGGCCAGGTGCCGATCGACAGCGAGATGGTGACCGGCGGCGACTCCGGATCGCCGGTGGTGCTCTCGCCGGATTCGGTGGCCGGCAAGGAGTTGCGCAGCATCGCCGAGCAGCTGGCCACTCGCGGTCGCGGATTGGTGGGGATGTCGCTGGGCCTCAACACCGGCAGCACCCAGCGCTGATCCCGCTAGGTCGCGTCGGAATCGAACGGGGCCGGTCCGGCAGGCTTGGGCGTCAGGGCAGGCTTGGGCGTCACGGCCGGCGCCGGTGCCACGGTGCGCGGATCCTCGGCCAGTGAACTGACCGCGGTGAACAGCGAGTCGTCGCCGTCGAGCAGATGCTTGGTCAGGGCCGCCCGCGGCGTCATCCCGCGCAGTTTCTGCAACTCGCTCAGCGGCTCACGCAGATCTTCGAACTCGGGGCCCATCTCGTCGCGCAGCTGATCGGTGGCGTTGGTGACGTACTCGCGGGCCTGTCGCAACGCGCCGGCGGTCCATCGGATGGCTCCGGGCAGCCGCTCCGGGCCCAGGATCACCAAACCGAGCACCACGAGGACCAGCATCTCGCCCCAGCCGACATTCGCGAACATCGAGGCGAGCTGCTAACCGTCGGGGGTGGGGGTCACCATCAGCGTCACATGGCGCCCATCGCGGACCACCTCGACGGGCGCTTCCTTACCGATGGTCAGATTGCGCACCGCCACCACGAATTCGTCGGCGTTGGCGACGGTACGGTCACCGATCTTGACCACCACGTCGTTCTCCAGGATGCCGCCCTTCTCCGCCGGGCTGCCGACCTTGACGTTGGCGATCTGCGCACCCGACGCGAGGGCGTTGCTCACCGACCGCGCGCTCAGCCCCAGCGAGGGGTGCACGATCTTGCCGTCCCTGATCAGTGCTTCGGCCACGATCTTCATCTCATTGACCGGGATCGCGAATCCCAGACCGCTCGCACTGTCGGACAACGACTTTCCGGCGGTGTTGATCCCGACCAGCTGCGCGTCCATGTCGATCAGCGCGCCACCGGAGTTGCCGTGGTTGATCGAGGCGTCGGTCTGCACCGCGTCGATGACGGTGTCGGTGTCGGAGTCGTCGCCGGACAGCGGCACCGGCCGGTGCACGGCGCTGATGATGCCGTGCGTCACGGTGCTGCGCAGGCCCAACGGAGCACCCGCGGCGATCACCTCGTCACCGACCCGGATCTTGTCGGAGTCACCGAGACGGGCCACCGACAAGTTGTCGACGTTGTCGACCTTGAGCACGGCCAGGTCGGTCTTCGGGTCGCGGCCGACCAGGTTGGCCAGCACCTCTTTGCCGTCGTTGAACACCACGGTGGTCTTGAACTTGCTGGGGTTGTTGGCGGCCTCGGAGATCACGTGGTTGTTGGTGACGATGTAGCCCTTGCCGTCGATGACGACGCCGGAGCCCTGCATGCCCTGGTCGTCGCTGACGGACTCGATGGTCACCACGGAATTGGCGATGGCTTCGGCCACCTTGGCGAACCGTCCCGCCGGCTCCTCGGCGTTGCCCTTGGTCGACAGCGTCACCTTCGAGGAGGTGAACGCCTCGACGACCTGCGCGGTGGTCCGCCCGACCCAGCCGCCGACCAAGCCGATCGCCAGCGCGATCGCGGCCAGCGTGGCCAGCGCACGGTAGGAGATCCGGTCACCGAACAGCACGTCCCGCACACCGAGCCGGCCGCCCACTTCTCCGCGCGCCAGCGGCGCGGGCGGAACCACGGCCGGCCCGCCGAGCGCGGCACCGGCTGCCGGGTCACGCCACGGGTCGTCGGTCTCGGTGAACTCGTCCGGCTTGCCGTTGCGCTGCAGCGCGCCGGCGTCGGCGGGATGCCGCTGCAGCGAGGGGCCGGAGCCGAAAGGGCGGCTGAACGCCTCCCTGAGCACCGGGTCCGGCGGCAGGTCACGCGGGGTGAATTCGCCCTGCTCGCGATATTTCTTGGGCCGCACCTCGGCCGGGATGAACGACCCGGGCACCCCGGCGGGACGGCCGAAGGCCTTCTGGGAGGCGTTGTCCACGGGGGGCCGGTAGACGGGCCGCGGCGCCAGGCGGTTACCGCCGGCGTTCTCGTTGTTGGAACTCACCTATTCCTCTTCCGGTCCCGCGTCGGCTTCCAGGCGCCGCAGGCGAAGCGCTACTTCGGCGCTGACGCCGCGTCGCATCCACCTTACCGACGTTTACGGCGATCTTGCGGCTTGCCGTCGGCGAAGCGGGCGGGCATCGGCGACGTCGGCTCATCGGGGGGACAGTCGGTGGGGCAGTCGGGGATCTGGGACAGCAGGCCCAGCAGTGTGGACGGGATCCGGATCGGGTGCGAATCGCGCAGCGCCGAGCGGGCGCGACCCTGATACTCCACTTCGGCGGCGCAGTCGGAGCACAGCGACAGGTGGTGGGCGGCGCGCAGGTGAGCGTTCATCCGGAGCTCACCGTCGACGTAGGCGGCGATCGCCTCACTGCAGAGGTGCTCAGTGGAGCCGAACTGGCGCGGGGCGCCGACCGGCACGTCACTCTGCGAGGCGAACTGCGAAGGAAGCCAGGAGAACGCGCGACGGAAGACACCTCCCCGGTCCGTCACCACCGGTCTCCTTCCGTCACACGCCAGGGCGTCGGCAGCGAAATGCGCCTGATTAAGGATCGCCCTTATAAGAATGTAGCGCGAGTTCCGGCGCCAACGCGGCAACCGGCGGCCGGCGGCGAGATTCAGCCGGCCGCGACACCGCCGAAGGCGGCACCGTCACGCTGGCCGGAGCGGTTCGCGAGGTAGTCACGCAGCGCCTGGCGGCCGCGGTGGATACGGCTGCGCACGGTGCCCAGCTTCACCCCGAGGGTGGCCCCGACCTCTTCGTAGGACAGACCCTCGATGTCGCACAGCACGACGGCCGCCCGGAAATCCGGCGCCAGTGAGTCCAGCGCCGCCTGCAGGTCGGGATCCAGCCGCGCGTCGTGGTAGATCTGCTCGGGGTCGGGCTCATCGGCCGGAACCCGGGCCAGCATGTCCTCCGGCAGGGCTTCCATCCGGACGCGGCCGCGCCTGCGCACCATGTCCAGGAACAGGTTCGTGGTGATGCGGTGCAGCCAGCCCTCGAACGTCCCGGCCTGGTAGTTGTGCAGCGAGCGGAAGACCCGGATGAAGGTGTCCTGGGTCAGGTCCTCGGCGTCCTGCTGGTTGCCTGACAGGCGGTAGGCCAGCCGGTACACCCGGTCGGCGTGCTGGCGCACCAGCTCGTCCCAGGACGGCATGGCCGCCACATCGCCGGTGGCATCGAAGACCGCGGTCCCCTGCGGCTCCTCAGACGGCTCGACCCAGTCGGTGTCGGAGTAGCGGTCCGAGTGGGTGGTCGGGTGCGACATGGCGACCGGGGGCAGCAGGGTGGTTATGGTGACGTCCTCCGTATCAGGTCCGCCGTCCGGTGACGGCAATGCGGTATCGCGGTCAACGCGCGACATGCCCCTCGTATTCCGGGTGCCTCGAGGTTGGCTGCTACCTCGTTCCATGCCGCTACCGTTGCCTATCGCGGTATGTCGGCTCTGTGTCGGCCCTGAACGTCGACTGTGAACTTGTGTTCGAATAGGCCGCATGGTGCGGCTACGACGACAGGTAACGGTTCGGACACGGACGCCATCCCGGGCGTGTCGCGCGGGCGAGCCTGTGCACCCCCGATCGGCGGTTTGACTTACGCTGCGCACATGGCCAGCACCGACGACGCTTCCGGGCCGCAGCCGCCTCCCAGCCGGGCCGACGCCCTCCTGGCACACGCCGAGGGCTCGATGTCCGAGGACGCGGTGCTGGCGGCCGCCCGCGACCGGGCCGGCGAGATCGGCGTCGGGTCGGTCAGCGCCGCGGTCGGCGCGTTGCTGAGCCTGCTGACCAAGCTCAGCGGCGGCAAGGCCGTCGTCGAGGTCGGTACGGGGGCCGGCGTCAGCGGGCTGTGGCTGCTGTCGGGCATGGGCGAGGACGGTGTCCTGACGACGATCGACATCGAGCCCGAGCACCATCGCACGGCCAAGCAGGCGTTCGGGGACGCCGGTATCGGACCGGGCCGGACCCGGTTCATCAGCGGCCGCGCCCAGGAGGTGCTGACCCGGCTCGCCGACGAGTCCTACGACCTGGTCTTCATCGACGCCGACCCGATCGACCAGCCCGACTACGTGCTGGAGGCCGTGCGGCTGCTGCGGCCCGGCGGGGTGGTGGTCATGCACCGGGCCGCGCTGGGCGGCCGGGCCGGAGACCCCGCGGCCAACGACGCCGAGGTGGTCGCGGTGCGCGAAGCGGCCCGGCTGATCGCCGAGGACGAGCGCTTGACGCCGGCGCTGATCCCGCTGGGCGACGGACTGCTGGCCGCCGTCCGCGACTGACCCTGCCCACGCGCGCTCCCGCCAGCTGGTTGACGCCGGACTGAACGCGCGTTTAGTCTATTGAACATGCGTTCAGCGGACCTGACGGCCAGCGCGAAAATCCGGGACGCGGCGATCGAGCAGTTCGGCCGACACGGCTTCGGGGTGAGCATCCGGGCGATCGCCGAGGCCGCCGGGGTGAGCGCGGCCCTGGTCATCCACCACTTCGGCTCCAAAGACGGGCTGCGCCGGGCCTGCGACGAGTTCGTCGCCGAAGAGATCCGCAGCGGCAAATCCGAGGCGATGCAGTCCGCCGACCCGGCGACCTGGTTCGCCGCGATGGCCGAAATCGAGACCTACGCATCGGTGATGGCCTACCTGGTGCGCACCATGCAGTCCGGCGGTGAACTGGCCACCACGCTGTGGCGCCGGATGGTCGACAACGCCGAGTCATACCTGGACGAGGGCGTGCGGGCCGGCACCCTCAAACCCAGCCGCGACCCCAAGGCCAGGGCCCGCTACGTGGCGATCACCGGCGGGGGCGCCTTCCTGCTGTACCTGCGGATGCACGAGAACCCGACGGATCTGCGTGCGGTGTTGCGCGACTACTCCCGCGACATGGTGCTGCC
Source organism: Mycolicibacter senuensis (assembly GCF_002101885.1). Taxonomy (GTDB): domain Bacteria; phylum Actinomycetota; class Actinomycetes; order Mycobacteriales; family Mycobacteriaceae; genus Mycobacterium; species Mycobacterium senuense. The sequence continues at coordinate 156,319 of NZ_LQPS01000054.1, read as the reverse complement.
GTCGCTCGAGATCTACACCGAGGGCCTGTTGACCGACCGCACCATGTACGACGCCTTCTTGGAGAGGGAGACCGATGCGACCTGAGAACCGTTGGCCGGCCATCGAAGTCCGGGGACTGCAGAAGAGATTCGGTCCGGTCACCGCACTCGACGGACTGGATCTGACGGTGCACGGCGGCGAGGTGCACGGCTTCCTCGGCCCCAACGGCGCCGGCAAGTCCACCACCATCCGCATCCTGCTGGGGTTGGTGCGAGCCGACGGCGGAACCGTGCGCCTGCTGGGCGGGGACCCGTGGACCGACGCGGTCGACCTGCACCGTGAGATCGCCTACGTGCCCGGCGATGTCACGTTGTGGCCATCGCTGTCCGGCGGCGAGATCATCGACCTGCTCGCCCGGATGCGCGGCGGAATCGATGAGCGGCGCCGTGACGAGTTGATCGAGCGCTTCGACCTGGACCCGACCAAGAAGGCCCGCACCTATTCGAAGGGCAACCGCCAGAAGGTGTCGCTGATCTCGGCCTTCTCCTCGCACGCCCGGCTGTTGCTGCTCGACGAGCCCAGCAGCGGCCTGGACCCGTTGATGGAGAACGTGTTCCAGCAGTGCGTGGCCGAGGCGAGCCGTCGCGGGGCCACCGTGTTGCTGTCGAGCCACATCCTGGCCGAGACCGAAGCGCTGTGCCAGCGGGTGACGATCATCCGGGCCGGACGCGTCATCGAGAGCGGCTCGCTGGATTCGCTGCGCCACTTGCACCGCACGTCGATCCAAGCCGACCTGATGCGCGATCCGGGCGATCTCACCCGCATCCCGGGCGTCGCCGACGTGCGCTACCACGGCACCGTGCTGCACGCGCAGGTCGACAGCGCCAGTCTCGCTGACCTGATCGCCGTGCTCGGCGCCGCCGGGGTACGCAGCCTCACCAGCCGGCCGCCCACCCTCGAGGAGCTCTTCCTGCGGCACTACGACACGGCGCGGGCATGACCACCGCCGCTGTGCCGCAGGCGCCGCCGGCATCCGGGCCCTTCCGGCGCGGCCCGGAGTTCACCGGCGCCCTCGGCATGCTCCGGCTCTATCTGCGCCGCGACCGCGTCGTCGCGCCGCTGTGGGTGCTGCTGTTGTCGCTGCCGTTGGCCGGCGTCTACATCGCCAGCGTGGCCGCCGTCTACCCCACCGCGGCCGACCGCGCCGGTCTGGCGGCGACCATCATGGCCAGCCCGGCGCAGCGCGCGGTCTACGGCCCTGTCTACAACGACACCCTCGGTGCCGTGGGCATCTGGAAGGCCGGGATCTTCCATCTGCTCATCGCGGTCGCGGTGATCCTGACCGTCATCCGGCACACCCGCGCCGACGAGGAGTCCGGCCGCACCGAGCTGATCGACTCGACCGCGGTGGGCCGATACGCCGGCCTGACCGGCGCGCTGCTGCTGGCGTTCGGGGCGTCGGTGCTCACCGGCGTCATCGGGGCGGCGGGCCTGCTCACCACCGACGTGCCGGCCGCGGGGTCGTGGGCGTTCGGGGCGGCGCTGGCCTGCTCGGGGCTGGTGTTCGCGGCCGTCGCAGCCGTTGCCGCGCAGTTGTCCCCCGGCGCCCGGTTCGCCCGCGGTGCCGCGTTCGGCGTGCTGGCCGCGGCTTTCACGTTGCGGGCGCTCGGCGACGCCGGATCCGGCGTCCTGTCGTGGCTCTCCCCGCTCGGCTGGTCGTTGCAGGTACGTCCCTACGCCGGTGAGCGGTGGTGGGTGCTGCTGCTGCATCTGGCGACGACGGTCGCGCTGACCTGGCTGGCCTACCGCCTCGCGGCCCGCCGGGATGTCGGCGCCGGACTGCTGACCGATCGTCCGGGGCCGCGCCGGGCGGCGCCGACGCTGGCCGGGGCGTTCGGGCTGGCGTGGCGGCTCGATCGCGGCGCGCTGCTGCTGTGGACGACCGGTCTGGTGCTCTACGGGCTGCTGGTCGGCAGCGTGACGCACGGCATCGGCGACGAGGTCGGCAGCGACAGCGCCCGCGACATCGTCATCCGGCTCGGTGGCACCGCAGCGCTCGAGCAGGCGTTCATCGCGGTGGCGTTCGCCATGTTGGGCATGGTCGCCGCGGCCTTCGCGGTGTCGCTGGTGCTGCGGCTGCACCAGGAGGAGTCCACCGCGCGCGCCGAGACCGTGCTGGCCGGATCGCTTTGCCGGAATCGTTGGCTGGCAAGCCATCTGGTGATCGCACTGGCCGGGTCGGCGATAGCCATGCTGGCCGCCGGAGTGGTGGCCGGGACCGTCTACGGGACGGCCTCCGGTGACGTCGGCGGGCAGCTGGCCACCGCGGTGGGCAGCGCCGCGGTGCAACTGCCAGCGGTGTGGTTGCCCGCGGCGGTGGCGGTGCTGCTGTTCGGACTCGCGCCCCGATTCGCTCCCGCCGCCTGGGCGGTGCTGATCTGGTTCGTCGCGCTGTATCTGTTGGGCACCATCGCCGGATTGCCGCAGTGGCTCCTCGACCTCGAGCCGTTCGGCCATGTTCCGCTGGTCAGCAGCGGATTCAGCGTCGTGCCGCTGGCGGTGCTGCTGGTGATCGATGCATCGCTGATCGGGCTGGGCGCCTGGGCTTTTCGCCGCAGAGACCTCAACTCCTGAGGAGGCAACCGTGAAGACTGTCGGCAAGGGACTGGTTACCGCGTCGTTGGGGCTGGTGGTGTTCGGCGTGCTGCTGTTCGTGCCGGCCGGAACGCTGCACTACTGGCAGGCGTGGGTGTTCCTCGCGGTGTTCGCGGCGTCCACCTGGATTCCCAGCATCTATCTGATGCGCACCAATCCCGCTGCGCTGCAACGGCGAATGCAGGTCGGCCCGCGGGCCGAGAGCCGACCGCTGCAACGGCGGGTGATCACCGCCGTGTTCATCTGCTTCGCGGCCATGTTCGTGCTCAGCGCCCTCGATCACCGCTTCGGCTGGTCGGCGGTGCCGACACCGGTGTGCCTGCTCGGCGATGCGCTGGTGGCGATCGGGCTCGGGGCCGCCATGGTGGTGGTCATCCAGAACGGCTACGCGGCCGCCAACGTCACCGTGGAAGCGGGCCAGACGCTGGTCTCCACCGGGCTGTACGCGTGGGTGCGGCACCCGATGTACACCGGCAACGTCCTGCTGATGATCGGGACTCCGTTGGCGCTCGGCTCCTACTGGGGGCTGGTGTTCCTGCTGCCCGGACTGGCGCTGCTGGTGCTGCGGATCCGGGACGAGGAGCAACTGCTCACCGCTGAGCTCAGTGGCTACCGGGAGTACACCGAGAAAGTCCGCTACCGCCTGATTCCGTATTTCTGGTAGTCAACATTCCACTTTTTAGCCACCTTGGCTTACAGTTCCCTAAGCACAGGCTGTTAAACGCGGCCGCTCAACGTGACTGTCGACGTGATTCAGGGAGGCTGGTCGAGCCATGCGCACACCCCGGCGAGGCAGTGGCGGCGGTATTCGGGCGCTTTCGGCCGGGCGGGTGGCCGGCGCACTGGGCGCCGCGGCCCTGCTCGGGATCACCCCGATGACGCCGGCCCCGCCCGCACAGGCGGACTGGGATTGGGCCATCGACCTGGTCGCGCCGATGGCGGCCGTCGACACCACCGAGCCCGGCCTCGACCTGGGCAGCTTGATGGAGTTGGCGCAGACCTGGGTGGACCAACTGGATCCGGCGAGCAACGCGTTCTTCTCCACCACGATCGACGCGGTGCTGGCGCTGCCGGGCCCGGGGCAGACCTTTGACGCCGCCGCGTGGCTGGACCAGTTCTTCTACGCGCCGTTGCACGCCGGCCTGCAGGAATGGATCACCAGCCCGTTCGGAGAGTTCAGCCTCGACCTGATCAACGCGCCGTTCATCACGCTGTTCGGCCGCGACCTGATCGGCGATGGCATCGACGGATTCGACGGCGTCAACGACAGTCTGTTCGGCCAGTGGGGCGGGTTCGGCGACGCCGGTGACGGTGGGTTCCTGTTCGGCAACGGCGGTGCCGGGATCGACGGCGCGGGCGGTGCCGGCGGTGACGGCGGGTTCTTCGGTCACGGCGGGGCCGGCGGTCTGGGCGCCACCGGTGGAACCGGCGGCGACGGTGGTGCCGGCGGCTGGTTCATGGGCATCGGCGGCCCCGGCGGGGCCGGCGGCACCGGCGATCTCGGCGGTGACGGGGGCACCGGCGGAACCGGTGGAGCCGGCGGCTGGTGGCTGGGCACCGGCGGCACCGGCGGCGCAGGCGGTGACGGCGGTGCCGGCTGGGCGGACGTCGAGGCGGGCAACGGCGGGGCCGGTGGCGACGGCGGCGCGGGCGGGCTGCTGTTGGGCCGCGGCGGCGACGGCGGTCTGGGTAGCGCCGGCGGCGCCGGCGGCGCCGGCGGTCTCGGCGGCTCGGGCGGCTGGCTGGGCGCGTCGGGCGTCAGTGCGTCGCCCTACGTCGAGCGCACCCAATGGGTGGACTACGACGGCGGCACCAGCCTGCGGGTCTATCCGACCGACACCGGGCGGACCGAGGCCGGCGAGACCGGCACGCTACGTCAAGGTGAGCAGGCCTGGTCGGAGGTGGTGAACCGAAACCCGGACGCCAACACCTCCGGCATGCGCGAACAGTTCCTGTGCCACTGGCAGTTCGCCGAGTTCATTCTCCCCGGCAAGACCAGTTGGAACCTGGAGCCGTGGCGTCCGGTCGTCAGCACGCTGAGCATGTTGGCCAACGGCTGCAACCCCGGCGGCGCCGAGGAACCGTTCTAGGCCCGGCGCCCCGCGCCGGCGATCGCCGTCAGATCCAGACGCCCTTGCCGACGGCGACCACACCGCCGGCGCTGATCGAGAACCGTTCGCGGTCCTTCTCCAGGTCGACACCGATCATCTCGCCCGGGCCGACCACCACGTTCTTGTCCAGGATCGCGTGGCGCACCACCGCGCCGCGTCCCACTCGGGTCCCGGGCATGATGACGCTGTCCTCCACGATCGCGCCGTCGTCGATCACCACGTTGGACGACAACACCGAATTGCGCACCGAGCCGGCCGAGATGACACTGCCCGTGCCCACCACCGACTCCTGCGCGGTGCCGCCGTTGACGAATTTCGCCGGCGCCAGGTTCTCGGTCGCGCCGTGGATCGGCCAGCGCTTGTTGTACAGGTTGAAAACCGGGTGCGCCGACACCAGATCCATGTGGGCGTCGTAGAACGCGTCCAGGGTTCCCACGTCGCGCCAGTAGCCGCGGTCCCGCTCGGTGGCGCCGGGCACCTCGTTGTCGGAGAAGTCGTACACGGCGGCCATGCCGTCGGTCACCAGGCGCGGAATGATGTCGCCGCCCATGTCGTGGTCGGAGTGGTCGTCGTCGGCGTCGGCGCGGATCGCGTCGATGAGCACCTTGGTGGTGAAGATGTAGTTGCCCATCGAGACGTAGGTGCTGTCCGGGTCGTCCGGCGTGCCCGGCGGGTTCGCCGGCTTCTCCACGAAGTTGCGGATCCGCCCGGACTCGTCGGCGTCGATACAGCCGAACGACGTCGCCTCCGCGCGCGGCACCCGCACCCCGGCGACCGTCGCACCGGCGCCGCTGTCGATGTGGAAGCGCACCATCTGTTCGGGGTCCATCCGGTACACGTGGTCGGCGCCGAAAACCACGATGTATTCCGGGTCTTCGTCGAAGATCAGGTTCAACGACTGATAGATGGCATCGGCCGACCCGGTGTACCAGCGCGGCCCCAGCCGCTGCTGGGCCGGCACCGGGGTGATGTACTCCCCCGCCAGGCCGCTCAGCCGCCAGTTCTGCGAGATGTGCCGGTCCAGCGAGTGCGACTTGTACTGCGTCAGAACGCAGATCCGCAGGTACCGCGCATTGACCAGATTCGACAGCACGAAATCGATGAGCCGGTAGGCGCCGCCGAAGGGAACAGCCGGCTTGGCCCGGTCGACGGTCAGCGGGTGCAGCCGCTTGCCCTCTCCCCCGGCCAGCACGATGCCCAGCACATGCGGCGCTTCCCTCATAGCCCCAAACCTATCGGCCGTTTTGAGGACCTGCCAGTGGACCGCACGATTGGTGCCCGGTTCGTGCCCATCGCCGGGTCATCCGCCGCGCGCCCGCCCGCCGCCGACCGCTACGGTGCGGGTTATGCGGGTGGCGATGCTGACCCGGGAATACCCCCCGGACATCTACGGCGGCGCGGGCGTGCACGTGACGAACCTGGTGGAGGCGTTGCGCCGGCTGTGCCGCGTCGACGTGCACTGCATGGGTGCGCCCCGGCCGGGCGCCACGGCGCATCAGCCGGATCCGGCGCTGCGGGACGCGAATCCGGCGCTGGGCACCCTCTCGGCCGACCTGACGATGGCCGACGCCGTCGGCACGGCTGATATCGCGCACTCGCACACCTGGTACACCGCTTTGGCCGGCCGGCTGGCGGCACTGCTCTACGACATCCCCCACGTGCTCACCGCGCATTCGCTGGAGCCACTGCGGCCCTGGAAGGCCGAGCAACTGGGCGGCGGCTACCGGGTGTCGTCCTGGGCGGAGCAGGTGGCCACGACCGCGGCCGACGCGGTGATTGCGGTCAGCTCGGCCATGCGCGACGACCTGCTGCGGGTCTACCCGGACCTGCGGCCCGACCGTGTCCATGTCATCCACAGCGGCATCGACACCGGGGTGTGGTGCCCGCAGCCGGCCGCGACGGAGTCGTCGATGCTGGCCGAACTCGGCGTGGACCCCGACCGGCCCATGGTGGCGTTCGTCGGGCGGATCACCCGGCAGAAGGGGGTGGCCCATCTGGTGGCCGCCGCGCACCGGTTCCGTCCGGAGGCGCAGTTGGTGTTGTGCGCCGGCGCACCCGACACCCCGGAGATCGCCGCCGAGGTGAGCGCGGCCGTCGCGGATCTGGCCGCTACCCGCAGCGGGGTGTTCTGGATCCAGGAGACCCTGCCGGCCCGGCAGATCCGCGAATTGCTCTCGGCAGCAAACGTGTTCGTCTGCCCTTCGGTCTACGAGCCGTTGGGCATCGTCAACCTTGAGGCGATGGCCTGCGGCACCGCCGTGGTGGCCTCCGACGTCGGCGGCATACCCGAGGTGGTCGCCGACGGCGTCACCGGGTCGCTGGTGCCCTATCACCCCGCCGACCCGGACGGTTACTGCAACGGCCTGGCCGCGGCGGTCAACGCGCTGATCGACGACCCGGGAACCGCACGGCGATACGGCGAGGCCGGCAGGCTCCGCTGCGAGGAGGTCTTCTCCTGGCAGCGCGTCGCCGAGCAGACCCACGCCGTGTATCGGCAATTGGGCGCCGGCTGACAGTCCGTCGGGACGGACCGCCCGTCAGCTCGTGACGGCTTTGAGTTCGTCGCCCAGTGCGGCGGCCTCGTCCGGAGTCAGTTCGACGACCAGTCGTCCACCACCCTCAAGCGGTACCCGCATGACGATGCCGCGCCCCTCTTTGGTCGCTTCCAGTGGACCGTCACCGGTCCGGGGCTTCATCGCCGCCATCGAGTGCTCCCTCCAGGTACCAGCCCACCGGCCGTGCCCTTGATCTGCGCCGGCTGTGCACCGCGATCGCAGCATCCGGCATCGAACTGCAGTTTCACCACGCCATTCTTCCCTATCGGCGACGCCGCGTGCACAAGACCCGATTCCAGGAGTGCATTTTAATGGATCTAGACGGTTACCGTCGGTACCCAACAAGACCGCAGGTGGTCGTCGACCATGCCGGTGGCCTGCATCAACGCGTAGGCGGTCGTCGGTCCAACGAATCGGAACCCGCGCCGCTTCAATTCGCGCGCCATCGCCGTGGATTCCGGCGTGACGGCCGGAATTTCCGACAGCTCGGCGGGCCGGGGGCGCGCCGGCGGGGCGAATGACCACAACAGCTCCGCCAAATCGGTGGATCCCAGGGCGATGGTGGCCCGCGCATTGGCGATCGTCGCCTCGATCTTGGCCCGGTTGCGCACGATGCCGGCATCGGTCATCAGCCGGGCCACGTCGGCGTCGGTGTAGCGCGCGACGGTCTCGACATCGAAGTCGGCGAACGCGCGCCGGAAGTTCTCCCGCTTGCGCAGAATCACCAGCCACGACAGCCCGCTCTGGAAGGCCTCCAGGCTGATCCGCTCGAACAGTGCCGTCGTCTCACGCACCGGACGCCCCCACTCCCGGTCGTGGTAGTCGCGGTACAGCGCCGAACCATCGGACCAGGCACACCGCACCAGGCCGTCGTCGGTGGGGCCGGTCAATTCTGCCCCGACGGGTCCGCGGCGAGCGCCTGTGCCGCGGCGAGCTGCCCGCGCAGTTGGTCGAGTTCTGCGCCGAGGCGCTCCAGCACCCAGTCGACCTCGCCGGTGTGGTAGCCGCGCAGCACCTGGGAGAACTTCACCGCCTCGACGTCGGCGCCGGTGACCCCGGAGGCCGGCAGCATGGTCGCCGTCGTCGCCCGGGGCAGCGGCGGCAGCTGCTCACCCCGGCCGAACAGCACGCTGGCCACCCCGAACAGCAGCAGCGCGATCAGGACGAGCACCACGAGATACAGCAACACCAGTGTCACGGGATCGATAGTGCCTCATTCGACCGCACGCGTGTGTTCAGCGCTGGCGCAACGTGTTCATCGGCGGCCGGTCCACCAGCGACAGCGGCGTGGTGCGCGGCAGGTAGTCGGTACCGTCGGGACCGGCGGCGAAGAACTGGGTGAGCCCGACACCGGAGTCGGGGACGCCGCACCGCGACAGCAGGGTGGCCACGACTTGCCGGCTCATCACGGCCAGCTCGGCCAGCGGGCGGTTGCGGTGCGCCCGCACCCCCAGGTTGACCTGGGCGATCGCATCCAGGCCCAACCGGTCATAGGTGTCGATCAACAGGCCGATCTCCACGCCGTAGCCGGGCGCGAACGGCACCGACGCCAGCAGCTCGCGACTGCCCGCGTACTCACCGCCCAGCGGCTGCAGCACGGCGCCCAGGTCGGGCCGCAGCGCGGTCAGCAGTGGCCGGGCGACCAACTCGGTGACCCGGCCGCCACCGGTGGCGTCCTCGGTGCCGTTGACCTTCAGCGGCCGCCGGTAGAAGCCCTTGACCAGGTGGACGTTGTCGCCGGTGAGCAGTGGGCCGACCAGGTTGGGCACGAACATCGGGTCGGGGTCGATGAGGTCGGAGTCCACGAACACCACGATGTCGCCGCTGGTCGCGGCCAGCGAGCGCCACAGCGCTTCGCCCTTGCCGGGCTGCGGGGGCACCTCGGGGACGGCCTGTTCGCGGCTGACGACGCGGGCCCCCGCGGCGATGGACCGGATCTCGGTGTCGTCGGTGGAGCCGGAGTCGAGCACGATCAGTTCGTCGACCAGGTTGTCGAGCAGCGGGGTGATGCTGTCGATGACCGATTCGATGGTGGCCTGCTCGTTCAGCGCGGGCAGCACCACCGAGACGGTGCGCCCGGTCTCGGCCTTGGCCGCCACCAGCTCGGCGACCGTCCAGTCCGGACGGTTCCAGGTGCGCCCGGCCAGCCGGGTGTCACCCAGCCCCGCGACCAGGTCGGTCATGCAAGTCCCCTTACTGTGCGGGTCGGCGCCCGCACGCCCTGGATGGATGCCACCATCTCCAGGACGCGCCGGGTCGGCCCGACCTCGTGCACCCGGAACATCCGGGCTCCGGCGGCCGCCGCCAGTGCGGTGGCCGCCAGCGTTCCCTCCAGTCGTTCGGTCAGACCCACACCGAGAGTCTCCCCGATGAAGTCTTTGTTGGAGAGCGCCATCAGTACCGGCCATCCGGTAGCGACCAGCCTCTCCGTGTGTCGCAACAACGCTAGCCCGTGGAAGGTGTTCTTGCCGAAATCATGGGTGGGGTCGATCAGCACCTTCTCGCGTGGCACCCCGGCCGCCACCGCCCGCTGGGCGGCCGCGCTGACCTCGCCGATCACCGCGTCCACCACGCCGTCCACGCCTGTGCCGTAGCGCACCCGGAACGGGCGGGTCCGCGGCGCCGCGCCGCCGGTGTGCGAGCAGACCAGGCCGACACCGAACTCCGCGGCGACGGCCGGCAGCTGCGGGTCGACACCACCCCAGGTGTCGTTGATCAGGTCGGCGCCGGCCGCGCAGGCGCGTTTGGCCACCTCCGAGCGCCAGGTGTCGACACTGATCAGCTGGTCGGGGTAGGCGCCGCGCAGCCAGTCGATGAAGGGAACCACCCGGGCGGTCTCGGCGTCGGCGTCGACGGTCTGCCCCGGCCCGGCCTTGACCCCGCCGATGTCGATGACGTCCGCCCCCTCGGCCACCGCCTGATGCACCGCCGCCTTGGCCGCCTCGTCGTCGAAGGTGGCGCCGGCGTCGTAGAAGGAGTCCGGGGTGCGGTTGATGATCGCCATGATCAGCGCGCGATCGGCCGCCACCGGGCGACCGCAGAGGGTGGACTGCACGGTTCTATGTTGCCTGGTGGTCTGATGCGGCGACGCGATGGTCGACCCTGACCCGCCGAAACCGGCCTCAGCCCCGCGGTCGCTTCCCGGCGGCCACTTCCCCGGGATACTCGGCGTAGTAGGGCACATAACCCTCGTCGCGACCGGCCAGCACGTACAGCGGGTCGTCGATGCCGGCGTCACCGGCGCCGTAGCCCTGCTCCCGCAACTCCACCTTGCGGCTCTTGAACGTGGTGGTGTGCGCCATCGTTTCCACCAGCCGCACGAACAACGGAACCGCATACGACGGCAGCCGGTCGTAGACGGTGCCCGCCAGCCCGGCCCCGTCGAACGACGCACCGTCGCGCAGTTTGACCGCGGCCATCCCGGCCCGGCCACCGGTGTCGGGCACCTCGACGCCGTAGACGGCGCAGTCCTCGACCGATTCGTCGGCGGACAACGCGGCCTCGACCTGGGTGGTGGCGACGTTCTCGCCCTTCCACCGGAAGGTGTCGCCGAGCCGGTCGACGAACGCGGCGTGGCCCATGCCCTGCGGGCGCATCAGGTCACCGGTGTTGAACCAGCAGTCCCCGTCCCGGAAGGCGTTGCGCACCAGCTTCTTCTCGTTGGCCTCCGGGTCGGTGTAGCCGTCGAACGGCGAAAGCCTGTTCACCGGGCTCAGCAGCAGCCCGGGTTGCCCCGACGGCACCCGGCGCACCCAGCCGTCCTCGCCGCGCACCGGTTGCCCGGTGTCGTGGTCGTACTCCACGTAGGCCAGCGGCAGCGGGTACAACCCGGTGCTGCGCGGCACGTTGAACACGTTGAGGAACGCACTGTTGCTCTCGCTGGCGGCGTAGAACTCGCAGACCCGCTTGATGGCGAACCGGTCGGTGAACTCGTCCCAGATCTCCGGCCGCAACCCGTTGCCGGCGATCACCCGCACCTTGTGCGCCCGGTCGGTCGGCTTGGCCGGCTGGTTGAGCAGATACCGGCAGACTTCGCCGATGTAGACGAACGCGGTGGCGTCGGCGGCGATGACCTCGTCCCAGAAGCGCGAGGCGGAGAACGATTTGCCCAGCGCCAGTGTCGCGCCGGAGTTGAGCACCGCGGACACCGCGACCGTCAGCGCGTTGTTGTGGTACAGCGGCAGGCAGCAGTACAGCGTGTCGCTGCCGCGCAACCGCAGCCCGATTCCGCCGAAGGTGGCCAGCGCCCGCAGCCACCGGTAATGGGTCATCACACTGGCCTTGGGATAGCCGGTGGTGCCGGAGGTGAAGATGTAGAACGCGGTGTCCTTGGCCAGCACCGCCTCGACCGACGCCGGGTTGTCGGCGGGTGCGCCGGCCGCCAGCCGCTCGAACTCCTCGATGGTGACCGGCTCGGCGGTCGCGCCGCTGTCGTGCACGGCGCTGACCAGATCCGACTCGGCGACCAGCAATTTGGCCTCCAGCAGGCCCAGGCTGTGGGCCAGCACGTCACCGCGCTGGTGGTAGTTGACCATCCCGGCGACCGCGCCGCATTTGACGACGGCCAGCATCATCAGCACCGCATTGGGCGAGTTGCGCAGCATCACTCCGACGACGTCGCCGTGGCCGACGCCGCGAGCGGCCAATACCGCGGCAAAGCGGTTGACGGTCGCGTTGGCCTCCCGGTAGGTCAGCTGCTGCTCACCGAACCGGATGAAGACGCGGTCGGCGTGCTTGGCGGCGCGGTCCTGGAAGACCTTGCCGATCGACGCCGTGGAAGTGGGTCGGGCCAGCAGGCCGGTCCGCATCCCGCGCAGCATCGCCGGCATGTCGGCGACGAGCACCGGCAGCCGAGTCGCGATGTCGGTCAGCCCGATGCGGGCCCCGGAATTGTGATCGGACACGCTATCCCCTCGGGGTCGGCAGGTGCTGAAGACAGCCCAGCTTAATCGGTACCGGCAGTACCGGGTGCGCAGGCGTCCAGTGCCGTCTCGAGTTCGTCGACCACCAGCAGTCGGTCCATCGCGCGCTGCGACACGAATCCGGCGTCGAGCAGCCCCGCCATCCAGGCCCACAGCCCCGCGTAGTGGCCGTCGGGATCGAGCAGCACGACCGGTTTGTCGTGCAGTCCCAGATACCGGCCGGTCCACGTCTCGAACAGTTCCTCGAGCGTGCCGATCCCGCCGGGCAGGGTCAGGAACGCGTCCGCGCGTTCGTCCATGACCTGTTTGCGCTCGCGCATGGTGTCGGTGACGATCAGCTCGTCGGATTCGACGTCGGCCACCTCGCGGTGCAGCAACGCCTTGGGGATCACCCCGACGGTCCGGCCACCGTGCTGGCGGACGGCCACCGCCAGTGCGCCCATCGCCGAGATGTTGCCGCCGCCCCACACCAGCGTCCAGCCCCGTTGCGCGATCGCTGCGCCGACCTTGGCGGCCAGAGCCAGCAGCGCCGGGTCGGTCGGGCCGGACGCACAGTAGACGCACACCGCCCATTCGCTGCCCTGCACACCCGAAAGGCTATCCGGCGGGTAGCTCAGACCGTAAAATCTCCGCGATGCCGATCCGGTGGAACGTCCCCGAGCATGCGGCCGCCCTGCACCGGCTCACCGAAGCGCTCGACGCAGACGGGGTCCGCGCGGGTGCGGTCGTGCTCGGCCCCGACGGCTGCGGCAAGTCCACCCTGGCCCGGCTCGCCGCCGAGGACCGCGCCCGCCGGCACCCGGCGACCCGCGTCCGCTGGGTGATCGGCACCCCCGCCGAGCGCACGGTGCCGTTCGGCGCCCTGACCCATCTGATCCGGGTCTCCGACATCGGCAAGCCCGCCGCGCTGCTGCGGGCGGCACGCGAATCGCTAGCCGAGGAGGATCGGGACGGCGGCGAGCTGCTGCTGGTGGTCGACGACGCACATCAGCTCGACATCCTCTCGGCGACGCTGGTCTACCAGCTGGCGCTGACCGGCGCGGCCCGCATGATCATCACCGGGTGCGCCGACGCGGCGCCGGTTGCCGCCCCGCCCGTCGCCGCGCTGTGGGGCGACGAGTTGCTGGCCCGCATCGACATCGCGGCACCGGACGGGGCGACCCAAGCCGGCCACGACGTCGCTGATATCGAAGCCTTCGTGGCCGGGTTACCGGCCGCCGCGCGCGCGGTGCTGGACTACCTGGCGGTCATCGAGCCGCTGCCGCTGGCCGATCTGATCCGGCTCACCGGCGCCGACGCCGTCGGCCAGGCCGAAGAACTCGGCGCGGTCGAGATCCGCAGCCGCGGCGGTCACGGCCCGGACCCGGTGGTCTACACCGCCCACCCGCTGTTCGGCGAGCGGGCCCGCGATGCACTGGGCGGCCCGGAGGGCGAAGCCGCCCGCCGGTTGCGCACCGAGGCGATCGCAGTGCTGTCGGACCGGCCGTGCGAGCACGTCGGCGAACAGTTGCGGCTGGCGGCGCTGGCCGCCGACAGTGACGCGCCGCAGCCCGTCGCGGAGCTGCTGGGCGCCGCGCAGCAGGCGCTGCGACTGGGGGATCTGGAGCTGGGTGAGCGGCTGGCCCGCAGTGCCCTCGACCGGTCCGGGGCCCTACCGGCCCGGCTGGCGCTGGCTCACGCGTTGGGCTGGCAGGGCCGCGGGCGAGACGCCGACGCGGTGCTGTCCGCGGTCGACCCGGCCGGGTTGACCGAACCGGAGTTGATGGCCTGGGCGCTGCCGCGGGCCGCCAACCAGTTCTTCATGCTGGGCGAGCCCGAACGCGCCACCGCGTTCTTGGCCGCCACCCGCGGACGGGTTACCGGGGCGGGCCCGCGCATCACGTTGGACGCACTCGGTGCAACCTTCGCGATGAACGCCGGCAACCTGGGCCGCGCCGCCGAGGCCGCAGCCGCGGTGCTGGCCGATCCGGCCGCCGACGACATGGCGGTGGCCTGGGCGGGCAGCGCCGCGGCACTGTGCGCGGCGCGGGCCGGCCGGTTCGACGACGTCGGGCCGCCGGCGCGCCGCGCAACCGACGCCGAACATCCCGGCCTGCTGCGGTTCACCATCGGGCTGGCCGAGATCACCGTGCTGCTGATGACGGGCCGGCTCACCGAGGCACACGAAACCGCCCGGCAGTTCACCGATTTCGCCGAGCTGGCCCAGCCCGGACGGGCGATCGGCGAGGTGCTGGTGGCGCAGGTGCTGATCGCGGCAGGCGAATTCGACGCCGCGGCCGAGCTGCTGGCACCGGCCGCGGCGACCCTGGAGCGGACCGGGTATTCGTGGGGTCCGCTGTCGCTGACCCTGCTGGCCACCGCCCTGGCGCGGCAGTCCGACATCGCCGGAGCGGCGAAAGCGTTGAGCCGCGCGGAGTCCCGGCATGGAACCAAGTCGGCGCTGTTCGCCCCGGAGTTGGGCATGGCGCGCGCCTGGCAGCGGGCCGGGATGCGCGACCGACACGGCGCGGTCACCGCTGCCCGTGACGCCGCCCGGATGGCCGAGCGCAGCGGACAGTTCGCGGTGGCGCTGCAGGCCTGGCAGGTGGCGGTCCAGCTCGGTGATGCCCGGGCCTTCGACCCGCTGGCCCGGCTGTGCGACGAGGTCGACTGCGCGTTCGGCCGGACCGCGCTGGCCGCGGCCCGGGCTAACCCGTGAGGAACCGCCGCAGCAGATCGGTTACCGCGCTGATCTGGGCGACCGGGACCCGCTCGTCGACGCAGTGGGCCAGGTTGGGGTCGCCGGGCCCGTAGTTGACCGCGGGAACGCCGCGGGCGGCGAACCGCGAGACGTCGGTCCAGCCGTACTTGGCCCGCACCTGCCCGTCGGCCGCGGCCACCAAGGCGGCCGCCGCGGGGGCGGTGAGCCCGGGCAGGGCGCCGGCGGCGACGTCGGTCTGTTCGATCGCGATGTCGAGCCCGTCGAACACCTCCCGGACATGGGTCAGCGCCTGCTCGGGCGAGCGGTCCGGCGCGAAGCGGAAGTTCACCGTGACACTGGCGGCGTCGGGGATCACGTTGCCGGCCACCCCGCCGTCGATACGCACCGCCGAGAGCCCCTCGCGGTAGACGCAGCCGTCGATGTCGACGCTGCGCGGCCGGTAGGCGGCGAGCCGGTCGAGCACCGCCCCCAGTTTGTGGATGGCGTTGTCGCCCAGCCAGGACCGCGCCGAATGCGCCCGGGTGCCGCCGGCGGTTATGACGACCCGCAAGGTGCCCTGACAGCCGGCCTCGATGAAGCCGCCGGTGGGCTCACCGAGGATGGCGAGGTCGGCCACCAGCCAGTCCGGCAGGTTGCGTTCGATGCGGTTCAACCCGTTGGCGGCCGCGTCGATCTCCTCGCAGTCATAGAAGACGCAGGTCAAATCGTGAGCCGGTTCGGCGATGGTGGCCGCCAGGTGCAGGAAGACAGCGTCGCCGGATTTCATGTCGACGGTGCCGCAGCCGTGCAGCACGTCGCCTTCGGCCCCGGTGGTGCGGCGGCTGGGCAGATTGCCGGCCGCCGGGACGGTGTCCAGGTGGCCGGCCAGCAGCACCCGGGTCGGCCGGCCCAGCCGGGTGCGGGCCAGCACCGCGGCGCCGTCGCGGATGATCTCGAAGCCCGAGGTTTGGGCCCGCAGCGCGGCCTCCACCTCGTCGGCGATGCGTGCCTCGTGCCGCGATTCACTGGGGATGTCGACCAGCGCCGCGGTCAGCGCAATCGGGTCGGAGTGCAGGTCCAGCACGGCCCCAGCGTAGCGGGCCGGGTAGCCTGACCGGCGTGACTGGAGCTTCGGGCGTCGGCGTCGCGACGCTGGCCGCAGACGGATCGGTTCTCGACACCTGGTTTCCCGCACCGGAGTTGGACGGCTCGGGTGACCCGGGCACCACTCGCTTGGCGGCTGCCGACGTGCCCGCCGATCTGGCTCACCTCTTTGAGCTGGTCGGCGCCGACGAGGACCGCGGCACCGAGACGGTGGCGGTGCGCACCGTGATCGGTTCACTGGCGGACAAGGCCGTCGACGCCTACGACGCCTACCTGCGGCTGCATCTGCTGTCGCACCGGCTGGTGGCGCCACACGGACTCAACGCCGACGGGTTGTTCGGTGTGCTGACCAACGTGGTGTGGACCAATCACGGTCCCTGCTCGGTCGAGGGTTTCGAGTCGGTGCGAGCCCGGCTGCGCCGCCGCGGTCCGGTCGCCGTCTACGGCGTGGACAAGTTCCCGCGGATGGTCGACTACGTGCTGCCGTCCGGGGTGCGCATCGCCGACGCCGACCGGGTACGCCTGGGCGCGCACCTGGCGTCGGGCACCACGGTGATGCACGAGGGGTTCGTCAACTTCAACGCCGGCACGCTGGGCACCTCGATGGTGGAGGGCCGTATCTCGGCGGGCGTGGTGGTCGGCGACGGCTCCGACGTCGGCGGCGGTGCGTCGATCATGGGAACCCTGTCCGGCGGTGGCACCCAGGTGATTTCGATCGGCCAGCGCTGCCTGCTGGGCGCGAACTCCGGCCTGGGCATCCCGCTGGGTGACGACTGTGTGATCGAGGCCGGCCTCTATGTCACCGCCGGCACCAAGGTCGCCATGCCCGACGGCACCACGGTCAAGGCCCGCGAGCTGGCCGGCGGCAACAACCTGTTGTTCCGGCGCAATTCGTCAACCGGGGCGGTCGAGGTCGTCGCCCGCGACGGTCAGGGCATCGCGCTCAACGAGGACCTGCACGCCAACTGAAGGGCGGCGATCAGACCCGTGCCGCCCCCTCGGCCACGGGCTCCGCGGTACTCGGTTGCGGCCAGGGCTGCGGACGCGGGCGCGGGCGCACGAGCTGCGGCCACCAGAACCAGCGTCCGAGCAGGGTGGCTATCGACGGTGTCATCAGGGACCGGACGATCAAGGTGTCGAACAGCAGGCCCAGTCCGATGGTCGTGCCGACCTGGCCGATCACGATCAATGCGCTCACGGCCATGGAGGCCATGGTGAAGGCGAACACCAGACCCGCCGCGGTGACCACGGCGCCGGTGCCGACCATGGCGCGGATGAGCCCGGTGTGCAGACCGGCGTGGATCTCCTCCCGGATGCGCGCGACCAGCAGCAGGTTGTAGTCGGCTCCGACGGCGAGCAGGATGATGACCGACATCGGCAGCACCATCCAGTGCAGCGGGATGCCGACGAGGTGTTGCCAGAGCACCACCGACAGACCGAACGCCGAGCCGAGACTGAGCACCACCGTGCCGACGATCACCGTTGCGGCGACCACGGCGCGGGTGAGGACCAGCATGATGATGAAGATCAGCACGAGTGCGGCCGCCCCGACGATCAGCAGGTCGAAGTTGGCGCCCTGCTGCATGTCGTGGAACATCGCCGCACTGCCGCCGAGGTAGATCCGGGCGCCTTCGAGCGGCGTTCCCTTGATGGCATCGGCCGCCGCGACCTTGAGCGGGTCGATGCGCGATGTTCCCTCGGGGGTCAACGGATCACCTTGGTGAATGATGGTGAACCGCACCGCATGTCCATCGGGTGACATGAACAGTTTGATGCCCCGCTTGAAGTCGGCGGTCTCGAAGGCCTCCGGCGGCAGGTAGAACGAGTCGTCGTTCTTGGCGGCGTCGAACGCCTCGCCCATCGCCGTGGAATTCTCCTGCATGGCCATGTTCTGGTCCTGCTGGGCCTTCTGCACCTGGTACTGGTTGAGCAGCGTCTGCTTCTGGTTTTTCATCGACTGGATCTGCGCCGGCATCACGGCGACCATCTGCGGCATCAGCTCGGCCATGCGTTGCATGTCGGGAACCAGGTCGTCGAAGTCGCCGGACATGGTGTCGATGCCGTCCAGGCTGTCGAAGACCGATCGCAGCGCCCAGCAGATGGGGATGTCGAAGCAGTGCGGCTCCCAGTAGAAGTAGTTACGGAACACCCGGAAGAAATCGTCGAAATCGGCCATGTGGTCCCGCATGTCGGAGATGTCGTCGGAGGTCTTCGCCATCTTGTCTGCCATCCGTTGCGACACCGCGGCCAGATCCGTCTGGATCCTCATCATCTCGGTCATCGAGTCGATGCTGGCCTGCAGGTCGTCGGCCTGACTGAGCAGGTTCTCCAGGTTGGTCTGCATGTAGTCGTTGTTCATCAGCGCGGCGGTACCGCTCTGGCCGATGGTGTAGGGGATCGTCGAGTGTTTGATCGGGTCACCGTCGGGGCGGGTGATGGTCTGCACCTGGGCGATACCGTGCACATTCTTGAGGGCCTTGGCGATCTTGTCGATCACCAGAAAGTCTGCCGGGTTGCGCAGATCCCGGTCGGTTTCGATCATCATCAGGTCCGGGTTCATCTTCGCTTCGGAGAAGTGCCGGGTCGCCGCCGCGTAGCCCACGTTCGCCGCGACGTCGTCGGGCAGGTAGATGCGGTCGTTGTAGCTCGTGTGGTAACCCGGCAGGGCCAGTAGGCCGATCAGCGACGCCGCGACGGCGACCACCAGGATCGCCCCCGGCCAGCGGACGGTCGAGGTGCCGACCCGGTGCCATCCGCGGGCCGCGCTGATGCGCTTGGGCTCCAGCACCCGGCCGAAGCGGCTGCACACCGAGATCACCGCGGGTCCCAGCGTCAGGGCTGCCGCCACCACGATCACCATCCCGATCGCCAGCGGGATACCCATCGTCTGGAAGTACGGCAGTCGGGTGAAGTGCAGACACAGCGTCGCCCCGGCGATGGTCAGCCCTGAGGCCAGCACCACGTGCGCCGTGCCGCCGAACATGGTGTAGTACGCGGATTCTCGGTCCTCACCGGCCTTGCGCGCCTCCTGGTATCGGCCGATCAGGAAGATCGCGTAATCGGTGGAGGCGGCGATCGCC
Source organism: Mycolicibacter senuensis (assembly GCF_002101885.1). Taxonomy (GTDB): domain Bacteria; phylum Actinomycetota; class Actinomycetes; order Mycobacteriales; family Mycobacteriaceae; genus Mycobacterium; species Mycobacterium senuense. The sequence goes on along the minus strand of NZ_LQPS01000054.1, from coordinate 137,232 downwards.
AAGGTCACCAGCAGGTTGGTGGCGAAGGTCGTCAGGCCGAACAGGTTGTGGTAACCCAGGAATGCCACCGCCCCCCGGGCACCTGACAGCTCGAGTACGACCATGGCGAGCACGATCAGTGTGGTGATGACGGATCGGTAGACGGTCAACAGCATCACCGTGATCACGGCGAAGGTGAGCCGTTCGATGAGTTTCATACTCTCATCGCCGACGTGGTTCTGGTCGGTGCTGGTGGCCGCCGGCCCGGTGACGTAGGCCTTCACCCCGTCGGGGGCGGGGCCCTGGGATGCGATGTGGCGCACCGCATCCACCGACTCGTTCGCCAGCGTCTCACCCTGATCACCGGCGATGTAGACCTGAACGTAGGCGGCCTTGCCGTCGGCGCTCTGGGCGCCCTTGGCAGTCAGCGTGTCGCCCCAGAAGTCTTGCACATGCTGCACGTGGGCGGTGTCGGCGCGCAGGTCGCGCACCATCCGATCGTAGAAGTCGTGCGCCTGCGCGCCCAGGGGCTCGTCGCCTTCGAGCACCACCATCACCGAGCTGCTGGTGTCGTACTCTTCGAACACCTTGCCTACCCGCTTGGTGGCGATCATCGACGGCGCGTCGTTGGGGCTCATCGACACCGCGCGCAGCTTGCCGACTTCCTCCAGCTGCGGCACAACGATATTCAGGACGGCGATGAGGGCGATCCACGCCAGGATGATCGGCACAGCGAACCGCCGGATGAGCCGGGGAAGCAGCGGACGCTCGGCGTGGCGAGCCTGCGCGACGGCCTCGGGCGGCGTGTCGTCCGTCGGCGCGGTCATGCTGCCTTCACGAAGCAGAAGGTCTCGGCATTCACTCCGGTAGCGGTCCGTTCCTGTTTGATCTCGTCGTCGACGGTGACCCGGCAGCTGATGCTGTCGCCGTCGCTCTGGGCCAGGATGTTGGGCATGACCGAGGGCAAGGTGGTCTCCAGCGTCAGCGTCCAGGGCAGCGCCGCGCTCGCCACGCGCTGCGGCTTGCCTTCGAGATCCATGTAATTGATGACGGCGCTGCTGCCCGAGCCGAAGACTTCATAGGTGACGAACTTCGGGTTGAAGTCCTCGGCGTTATCCGAGGAGATGTCGGTCACCACGACGGGATGCGCACCGAACACCGTTCGCAGCTGGGCGACGGCGACGACACCCGCCGCCGCGGCGGTCACGATCAAGACGGGCAACCACACCCGGCCTAGCAGCCTTGTCATCGTCACCTTTCCCGATGTCGGCCCGGGGGCAGTCCTGCGGCTCTCCGAGTAGCCAAGCTAACTACATAAGTGGATGAAGTCAATCCGGTTTTTTGTTGCGCGCATTACACTCGGCCGATGTGAGCGCGAGTAACACAACGGGCCGCCCGCTGCGCAAGGACGCCGAGCGCAATCGCAAGCGGGTCTTGGAGGCCGCCCGAGATCTGTTTGCCCGCAAGGGCCTCGAACCCAATCTCAATGACGTCGCGCACCACGCGGGCGTGGGAGTAGGCACCGTGTACCGCAGGTTCGGCAGCAAGGAGGAGCTATTCGAGGCGATCTTCGCCGACGGCCTCCACCAGCTGGCCGACCTGGCGGAATCAGCTCTGCGCCAACCAGACCCATGGCAGGGGTTCGTGTGGTACGTCGAGCAGATGTGTCAGATCACCGCGACCGACCGCGGATTGCGGGAGATCGCCTTCAGCAAGAGCTACGGGGCCGATCGGGTGACCGCCGCCCAGGAGCGACTTGTTCCGATCCTGAAACGGCTCGTCGAGCGCGCACGGGCCGACGGCCGCCTGCGTCCCGAACTGTCCGATACCGACATGCCCATATTCGGGCTGCTGGCCGGCACGGTCAGCGAGTTCGCCGGCCACGTCGACGCAGACCTGTGGCGCCGCTATGTGGCCCTCCTCCTCGACGGGATGCGTTACCGCACCGACCAATTGCCGCTACCGGTGGCCGCGATGGACGACGACGCCGTCGACGCCGCGATGCGGACCTGGGAACCGGCGGGCCCCGGCGCTGACCGCCTCAGCACCCATCCCGACGGCGATTGAGCGTTCAGCCGGCGGTTACAGCATCGCGCTGCTGATCTTGTCGCTGTCCTTACCGATCGTCTTGCAGTAGGCGCTGACCGCCACCCGCGTCGCGGACAGCTCCATGTTGGACGGCTCGTTGCCGTTCTTGTCCTTGAGCATCTTGGAGACTTCCGAGCGCTGCTTCTCGTCGTCGTGGCTGTTGAACTCCTGGCAGGTGGTGTCGCCGCCCTTGTTGATGACCTTGCTGACCTCCGAGCAGCCACCGAGCAGCAGCGTCGCGCCGGCGAGGAGTGCGCCGGCGGCAAGAGTCCAAGTTTTCACGGGGCCCACCCTTCTGGTTTCCGGTTCGCGCAAGCGCGAGCCTACGGCAGCAATGCCTTCTTGAGTACCTTTCCCATTGCGTTGCGCGGCAGCGCATCCACCATCCGCACCTCGCGCGGGCGTTTGTGAGCCGACAACTGTCGGCCCACGTAGTCGATCAGCTCGTCGGATGTCGCCGTGTCGTTCGGGGCGGCGACAACGAACGCGACGATGCGCTGGCCCAGGTCGTCGTCGGGCAGTCCGACGACGGCCACCTCGGCCACCGCGGGATGCCCGAGCAGGGCGGTCTCGATCTCACCGGCGCCGACCCGGAACCCGCCGGTCTTGATCAGGTCCACCGATTCGCGGCCGACGATCCGGTGCATCCCGTCGGCGTCGATGACCGCGACGTCCCCGGTGCGGTACCAGCCGTCGGCGTCGAAGGCCGCCGCGGTCGCCTCGGGCAGGTTGAGGTAGCCGTCGAACAGTGTCGGTCCGCGCACCGCCAGCCGCCCGATGGTCGCTCCGTCGTGCGGGACCGGGTCGCCGTCCTCCCCGATGAGCCGGGTCTGCACGCCGTGCAGCGGCAGGCCCACCCATCCGGGTCTGCGTTCACCGTCGACGCGGGTGCTCACCGTGATCAGCGATTCGGTGCTGCCGTAGCGCTCGATGGGCTGGTGGCCGGTCCGGGCGACGAGCGCGTCGAACACCGGGACCGGCAGCGCCGCACTGCCCGAGACCAGCAGCCGGGCCGGCCGCAGCGCTTCGGCGGCACCGGCGTCGGCCACCACCCGCGACCACACCGTGGGCACCCCGAAATACAGCGTGCCGCCCAGTTCGGTGCAGGCCCGCGCGTAGGCCTGCGGCGTCGGCTTGCCGGTGTGCACGAAGCGGTTGCCGACCCGCAGCGATCCCAGCAGTCCCAACACCAGGCCGTGAACGTGATACATCGGCAGGCCGTGGACCAAGACGTCCTCGGGACTCCACTGCCAGGCCTGGGCCAGCGCGTCCAGGTCGGCGGCCAGCGCCCGCCGGCTCAGCTGCACACCCTTGGGCGGGCCGGTGGTGCCGGAGGTGTAGATGACCAGCGCGGCGTCGTCTTCGCCCGGCGGTTCGGGGAGGCTCGACGCACCGACGCCACGCCGCACCGGCACATGCGGCAGGCCGGCGAGTTCGTCGGGCCGCTCCCCCAGCCAGGCCTGCGCGTTCGAGTCACGCAGGATGTGGGCGCGTTCGGCGACGCCGACGTCGGCGGGGACCGGGACCACCGGCAACCCGGCGAGCAGGCAACCGGCGACGGCCAGCACGGTCGACACCGTCGGGGTGGCCAGCACCGCGACCCGCCCCGCGCCGCCGAGGTCTTCGAGCGCCGCCGCCGCCGCGGCCCTCAGGTCGGCCCGGCTGAGCGTGGTGTCATCGATGCGTACCGCATCGGCAATATCGTCGGCATGGGTATCCAGCGAGGTCAGCAGCACCAGGGGGACGTTACCGGTTACCGGCCCGGCCGGCCGTGGCCGCTCAGCCGGACAACCGGCCACCGCCGTAAGTGGTATCAACGAGTTTGTTCCATTAAATTTGTGGAGACGGCTTCACGAGAGGCACACCGATGCACGACCAGTCCGACCAGCGGCGCGGCGCCGAACGCGGCCGCCGGTTGCCGCGTAACCAGCAGCGGGAACGGGTGCTGCGGTTGGTCAGCTGCGCAACCGGCGCCGTGGATGCCTCCGAGATAGCCACCCAGATGGACTTGCACGTCACCACCGTGCGGTTCCACCTCGACGCACTGTGTGAGGACGGCTCGGTCGCGCGCACCCGGATCAAGCGGGACGGCGTCGGTCGCCCCCGCACCGGCTACGTCGCGGTGCGCGACCGGTTGGATTACCGGGGCCTCGCCGAGATCCTCGCGATGGAACTCGGCGACACCGCCGCCGAGCGCCGGGAGCGCGCCGAACGGGCCGGCCGGCGCTGGGCCGACCGGATCATGGCCCAGGACGGCTCCGGCGAGGCCGCTGACGCCGCCGAGTCGGGCACGACGGCACCGGCCCTCGCTGACCGCACCGGCCGGATCGCCGAGGCCTTCGAACGAATGGGGTTCGGCCCGGAGATCACCGCGCCGGCCGACGTCGACGACGGCCGCCGCGAGTGTGCGATCCGGCTGCACGCCTGCCCGGTCCGCGACCTGGCACGCTCCCATCCGGAGGTCAGCTGCGCCATGCACCTGGGTCTGCTGCGCGGACTGCTCAACACCGATGCCGACGACGAAAAGGCCGCACTGCACGCCGAGTTGGATCCGTTCGTCGAGCCGGAGTTGTGCATCGCCCGGGTCATCGGTCCCTGACCGGTCGCCGCAGCGGCTGACCTCGCCCACGATCAGTCGCGTGACGCGAGCGGCTCAGCGATCTCCCGGCGCCCGATGTGGAGCTCGTCGCGGAGCCGGGGCACCATGTGCGGATAGTGCAGTTCGAACGCCGGCCGCTCCGAACGGATCCGGGGCAGTTCGGTGAAGTTGTGCCGCGGCGGCGGGCAACTGGTCGCCCATTCCAGCGAGTTGCCGTAACCCCACGGGTCATCGACGGTCACCACCTCGCCGTAGCGCCAGCTGCGAAACACGTTCCACAAGAACGGCAGAACCGAGGCGGCCAGGATGAAGGCCCCGGCGGTGGAGACGATGTTGAACGGCTGGAACCCGTCGGTGCCCAGGTAGTCGGCGTAGCGGCGCGGCATCCCCATGTTGCCCAGCCAGTGCTGCACCAAAAACGCGGTGTGGAAACCGATGAACGTCAGCCAGAAATGCAGCCGGCCCAGCCGCTCGTCGAGCAACCGGCCGGTCATCTTCGGGAACCAGAAGTAGATCCCGGCGAACGTCGAGAACACGATGGTGCCGAACAGCACGTAGTGGAAGTGCGCCACCACGAAATAGCTGTCGTGGACGTGGAAATCCAGCGGCGGACTGGCCAGCATCACCCCGGTCAGCCCGCCCGCCAGAAACGTCACCGCGAACCCGAGCGAGAACAGCATCGGCGTCTCGAACGTCAACTGGCCCCGCCACATCGTGCCGATCCAGTTGAAGAACTTGATACCGGTCGGCACCGCGATCAGGAAGCTCATGAACGCGAAGAACGGCAACAGCACCGCGCCGGTGGCGAACATGTGGTGCGCCCACACCGCCGTCGACAGGCCGGCGATGCTCATCGTCGCGTACACCATCTGGCTGTAGCCGAACAGCGGCTTGCGGGCGAACACCGGGAAGATCTCGGTGACGATGCCGAAGAACGGCAACGCGACGATGTACACCTCGGGGTGACCGAAATACCAGAACAGGTGCTGCCACAGCAACGCTCCGCCGTTCGCCGCATCAAAGACGTTGCCGCCCAGGTGACGATCGACCGCCAGTCCGAGCAGGGCCGCGGTCAGCATCGGGAAGACGATCAGCACCAGAATCGAGGTGATCAGCACATTCCAGGTGAAGATCGGCATCCGGAACATCGTCATGCCGGGAGCGCGCATGCAGATCACCGTGGTGATCATGTTGACCGCGCCCAGGATCGTGCCCAGCCCGGAGAGCACCAGCCCCATGATCCACAGGTCGGCTCCCGCTCCGGGGGCGTGGATCGCCCCGCTCAGCGGCGAGTAGGCCGTCCACCCGAAATCCGCGGCGCCGCCCGGCGTCAGGAAGCCGGCGACGACGATCAGCCCGCCGAACAGATACAGCCAGTAACTGAAGGCGTTGAGCCGCGGGAAGGCCACGTCCGGCGCCCCGATCTGCAGCGGCAGCACCAGGTTGGCGAAGCCGAACACGATCGGGGTGGCATACAGCAGCAACATGATGGTGCCGTGCATGGTGAACAACTGGTTGTACTGCTCGTTGGACAGGAACTGCAGGCCGGGCGCGGCCAGCTCGGTGCGCATCAGCAGGGCCATCAGGCCGGCGATCAGAAAGAAGCTGAACGTGGTCACCATGTACAAGATGCCGATGAGCTTGTGGTCGGTGGTGGCGATGACCCGGTAGAGCAAGGCCCCTCGCGGGCCGCCTCGGGGCGGATACGGGCGCCGCGGTAACAGTTGCTTGCCGGGGATGCTCGTCAGGCTCACGCGGCACCCCGGCTGACCACGTCTGCCATCAGCACGCCTCCCGCCGAAGTCGTAGCCCCGTCGGCAGCGAGTGCCGGCCAGACCAGCGGATATAACGACCTATGGTACGGGAAATCCGCGCGATGTGTCGCCGCTCACCCCGCCGCGTAGGCGACGGCGACCTCCCCGGCCAGCCGGGCATTGGCCAGCACCAGCGCGACATTGGTCGCGACCGACGCGCCGCGGGTGCCGCGGTGGAAGTGGTCGAGCAGGAAGGGGGTGACCTCTTTGCCGCGAATCCCGGCTGCCGCCGCGGCGGCCAACCCGTCGGCGAGCACCCGGTCGTGCAGCGCGCGATCCAGTTCGGCGTCGGCGTCGACCGGATTGGCCAGAATCAGCCCGTAGCCCTCGGTGTGCACCCCGGCGCGGGCACGCAACACCGCGGCGGCCTGCGCCGCGGTGTGCACCTGCCAGTCGATCGGGAAACCGGAGTCGGCCAGGTAGAAGGCGGGGAACCGGGCGGTGCGGTACCCGATCACGCCCACCCCGAGTGTCTCCAGGCGCTCCAGCGTCGCACCGATGTCCAGGATCGACTTGACGCCCGAACACACCACCAGCACCGGTGTGCGCGACAGCGTCGTCAAATCCGCGGACTCGTCGAAGTTCTCGCGCGCCCCACGGTGTACGCCGCCCAGCCCGCCGGTGGCGAACACCGCGATGCCCGCCGCCGCGGCAAGGTGCGCGGTCGAGGCGACCGTGGTCGCGCCGTGGCCGCCGGTGGCGGCCAGCATCGCCAGGTCGCGGACGCTGACCTTGACCGCCGTTCCCGCGGTGGCCAGGTGGTGCAGCGCTTCGCCGTCCAGACCGATGTGCGGCTGGCCGCCGATGATCGCGATGGTGGCCGGTACCGCTCCCGTCGAGCGCACCGCCGTCTCGATCTCTCGGGCGACGCGCAGGTTGTCCGGGCGGGGCAATCCGTGGGTGATGATCGTGCTCTCCAGCGCCACCACGGCACGGCCTGCGGCCAGCGCATCGGCGACTTCGGGATGGACGCGCACCGTCTCACCTTATGGTGATCGGCAACCGCTTCGCGCCATCCGATCGTGTCGGGGCAGCCTGATAACGTCCGCGCCAGCCCATCAAGACTCCGGAGGTGCCGTGGCCGACCAGCGACGCAGGTGGCCGGGCTACGCCGTGGTTGCGGCGGCCCTGGTGATCGTCGCGCCGGCGACTCCCGCGCCGGCCGACCCGGTTGCGGCCGGCGCGGCCGACGGGCCGGCCGCTCTGGCCATGCTCGAGAGCCTGCCGATCAAGGGCCGCGCGCCCCGGACCGGCTATGACCGCGCCCTGTTCGGGCAGGCCTGGAGCGATGACGTCACGGTGCCCGGCGGGCACAACGGCTGCGACACCCGCAACGACATCCTGCGCCGCGATCTGGTCGACATCGAGATCAAGCCGGGAACGAACGATTGCGTGGTGCTCTCCGGGGTGCTCCACGATCCCTACACCGGTACGGCGATCCCCTTTCAGCGCGGCCGGGGCACCTCCCGGGCGGTGCAGATCGACCACGTCGTGGCGTTGTCGGACGCCTGGCAGAAGGGCGCTCAGCAGTTGGACGAGCCGACCCGCCGCAACTTCGCCAACGATCCGCTGAACCTGCAGGCCACCAGCGGTCCGATCAACTATCAGAAAGGTGACGGTGACGCCGCAACGTGGTTGCCGCCCAACAAGTCCTACCGCTGTGAGTACGTCTCGCGCATCGTGGAGGTGAAGTCCGGCTACGGCCTGTGGGTGACGCAGGCCGAACATGATGCGATCGCCCGCATCCTGACCGGCGAGTGCGGCGCGCCCGCCGGGGAACCGCTGGCCGCGCAGCCTTGACTCAGCGGCGTGCGGCCTCGGATTGCCGCCCGCTGTCCAACCGTTCCCGCGCCGCGGTGAACAAGGTGGCGCAGATGTCGGTGAGTTCGTCGGGAGCCTGTCGCCGGCCGGTCATCAGCCAGTCGACCAGGAGGTGGTTGACGGCGCCGACCAGCGCCACGGCGGTCAGCTGCTCACGTTCGGTCAACGGTTCGGGGCGCGAAGCCGCCCAGACGCCGGCGACGAGGTCGGCGAATTCGGCTAACACGCCGTGTCGCCGCTGCTCCATGGCCGGTGAGACGCCGACCACTTCGATCAACACGATCCGCGCTCGCCTCGGGTCATCGGTGAGGTAGCCGATGAATGCGCGCAGACCGGCCTGCGCCCGGTCGTCGACGTCGGCGTCGGCGGATTCGACGGCCGCCACCGTCGCCGCGCGGATCTGGCGAACGAGTTGGTCGTACACCTCGGCAAGTCCACTCTCGCGGTCGGTGAACGACTCGTAGAAATACCGCTCGGTCAGCCCGGCGAACTCGCAGATCTTCTTCACCGAACTGCCCGCGTAGCCCAGCGTGCCGAACACCTCCAGGCCGGCGTCGATGATTGCGGCACGGCGCTGGCTCGTGCGCTCCTGCGACGTCCGGCCCTGATATCTGCGGCCTGCCGGCACCGTTTTCTTGCCCGTCATCCCTGTGTACAGTAAAGTAACTAATTCTGACATGCATTCATGTCAGATGATGCCAGATCGTTCGAAGGACACAAGTTGCGCGCACGCCTTGCGGGGCAAGTCGTCGCGGTGACCGGCGGCGCCCGCGGGATCGGGCGAGAGATCGCCCGGCACCTCGCGACTGCCGGCGCCCGGGTCGCCATCGGAGACCGTGACCGCCATGCGCTGCGGGCCACCGCGGACGAGTTGGGGCCGGCCGTGCAGGGTTTCCCGCTCGACGTCACCGACGCCGCGTCATTCCGCGGCTTCCTGGATGCGGTCGAGTCACAATGGGGCCCCGTCGACGTGCTGGTGAACAACGCCGGCGTGCTGTGGGCGGGTGCATTCGACGAGGAGCCCGAATCGGCGACCCGACGCATGATCGACGTGAACCTGCACGGCGTCATCCGCGGAGTGCGCCTGGCGGCCCCGGCCATGCGGTCCCGCGGCCGCGGCCACATCGTGACGATCGCCTCGGCCGCCGCACGGCTGTCCCCACCGGGAGAGTCGACGTACGCGGCCACCAAGCACGGTGTGCGGGGCTATCTGACGGGTGTCCGCGAAGAACTACACGGCAGCGGTGTCCAGCTGTCGATGATCATGCCCGGCGTCGTCGACACCGAATTGGCGGCCGGCACCGCCAGCGGCGCGGCCCGACTGCTCACGCCCGACGATGTCGCACGCGCCGTGCTGCGAGTGATCGTCCGGCCCCGATTCGAACTGACCATCCCCGGCTACGTCGGCCCGCTCAGCCGCATCGCCGATCTGTTGCCGCAACGCACGCGGGATGCCGTCCTGCGCCGCTTGGTCCCCGATCAGGTCGCGGCGACACGGGAATCGTCCGTCCGCACCCGCTACGAATCCGAGTTCCTCGCCCCTACCGACACGGAGAACACCGATGACAACGCTTGAGCCCGCCTTGCTACGTCCCATCCCGGAATTCAACGGGGTCCACCAGATCTGGCCCCGCGGAGATCGCCTGGCGGCGGTCCGCGACGCCGCCCGCCGCTACCGGGAGCGGTTTCTGACTCAGGGGCAGATCCGGGCGATCAAAAGCGTCGACATCGCCGCGGCGCCCTACCCCGCCCGGTTCGCCTTCCAAGGCTATTCGGTCAACCTCAACCCGGTCATCTCCATCATCAACCGAATGATGGTGATCCAGTTCGACGGCTTCGACGGCAAACTCAAGACTCTGGTGTGGGAGCCGACGGTGGCCGCGGGTTCCGCGGAAGCGCCCTTTTACAACAAGTTCCAGAAGTTCGGGACCGCGCTGCACGTCGACCGCTTCTTTGTGAAGTACTACAACGATCCCGACCATGTACTGCCCCGCCTGGGCCTGGCCAACACCGACGTCGACTACGTCAGCTTCGATCATCTGCACGTCCAGGACGTGCGGATGATCATGGGCAGCACCGAACCGATCGAGGGCGAGGGCGAGCCGCGCAGTCCGCTGTTTCCCAACGCGAAGCTGCTGGTGCACCGCAAGGAGCTCGGCACGTTCGAATCGCTGCACCCGATGCAGTGGGCCTGGTACGTGGAGAACGGGATGGCCGGCGTTCCCGAAGACCGGCTCGAAGTCTTCGATGGAGACGTCGAGCTCGGTGTCGGCGTGAGCCTGCTGTGGACTCCCGGACACACCGACGGGAACCACTCGCTGTGCATCAACACCCCGGACGGAGTGTGGATCTCGTCGGAAAACGGAATGGCGCCGGACAATTGGCAGCCGGAACTGTCCAAGATCCCGGGTGTCAAGCAGCAGGCGGAGTTCTACGGCCGGGAGGTCGTGCTCAACAGCAACACCCTCGAGGACAGCCTCGACCAGTACGACTCGATGATCAAGGAGAAGACGATGGCCTCCCCCTCGCCGCGCGACCCGCGCTGGCTGCAGGTGCTGCCGTCGTCGGAATGTGCTGCGTGGAAGCGTCAGTGGCCGCTGATCCCGACCTTCTCCCACGGCGGGCTGAACTACGGCACCATCGTGGCACCGGAGCGATCGGCCTCGTGACCGGGGCCCCGATCGTCGAGCATCGCGCACCGAGCCCGGTGTCGGTGGTGCTGTATTGGCTCGCGCGGATCTTCCTCAAGCAGGTCTATCGGATCTGGCCGTTGGGGGACCGCGGGATTCGCGCGCTGCGGCTGATCGAAGCCACCTTCGGGCGACTGCCGAAATCGCGGCGGGTGCTGCACGGCCACAGCGTCCTCGGCGATGTCCCGGTCCGGACGTGCACGCCGTTGCGGCCCGCCGACGATGCGCTGGCCGGCGCCCATGTGCTGTTTCTGCACGGCGGCGCATTCCTGTTCTGCGGCCCGGGAACCCATCTCCGGCTCTGCAGCAGCCTGGCTGCAACGCTCGGGGTGCCGGTGCATTCCGTCCGGTACCGCCAGCTTCCCGAAGCCGGCGTGGGCACATCGGTCCGCGATGCCTACACCGCGTACCAGGCGCTGACCCGCGTCACGGCGCCGGCAAAGATCGTCCTGGCCGGTGACTCCGCCGGTGGTTTCCTGGCTGCCAAGATCTGCGAGCTGGCCCACCGTGACGGTCGCGAGCGCCCCGCCGCATTCGTCGGCTACTCCCCCCAACTGAGCCTGGACGCCGACCAACGCGATCCCGCGTTACTCAAACACGATGCCTACCAACCCCTGAGCGCGGTGCACCGGGCCAAGAGCAAGTGGCTGCGCGGCGACATCGAACTACCCGGTTTGCGCACACCCATCGACGCACCCGTCGCCGCGTTCCCGCCGGCATTCCTCACCGTCGCCGAACGAGAACTGCTGGAACACGACATCCTCGCCTTCACCGGTCGTCTCCACGATGCCGGCACCACGGTCCAGACCCATCGCTGGCGACGCGGTGTCCACGCCTTTCCGGTGCTCACCGGCCTACTCCCGGAAGGCCGCGAAACCGTGGCCCTGACCGCCCAGTTCCTTCGCGCAGCCTTCGATTCCAGCGCCGCGGCGGTCCGGCAGAGCCGGGACGATCAGCCGGCGTGACCGTCACCCGGCGGAGAACGGGCGTGCCATGACCTTGGGCGCAAATCCGTACCTGGGACCCGATCCCCTGCCGCCGGCCCCGGCACCGGCCAGCGGCATCCCGCCCAGCAGATTCCCGGAGCCCTCGACATCCGGGCTGATAGCGGAGACCGTGCTGACCGGAATCGGCGGGACCGCGCCCGCTGCCGGGCCGACCGCGGTCCAGCCGGCCGGCACCGACAGGCGTCCGGCCGCCGCGGCATTGCCCAGGGCGGCGGCCACCGGTGCGCCGCCACCGAGCGGGGCGGCCAAACCGGCGGCAGGCAGCGCCGCGGGCAACGCCCCCGCAGCAGCCTTGGCGCCGTCACCGGCAGCCTTCGCAGCAGCGGCAGCCGGCGCCAGGGCCTTGGACAACGAGACCCCGCTGTTGATCGCACCCGTGGAGAAGTGCGCTATCGCGATGCTGCTTTGCGCCGGGGCGACATAGGACGTCCACGGGGCGAGCAGGTTGGCTATCGGACTTTCGGGGGTGTACTTCAAGCCGACTATGGCGTAGAGATCGCCCAGCATGTCATCCAGCGGTGACGTCGATGCACCCGCTGCACCCGCCGCCGATGAGGCGGGTGAGGTCAAGTTCGCCAACGCCGACTGGACCGCGGAAACCAGTTGCGAGGAGGGTGAATTACCGGTGGTTGTCGGATCCGGCCCGCTGAACGGCGCCACCTGCGACGCCGACGCCGACTCACCGGCGTACTGGTACATGGCGGCGGCATCACGCGCCCACATCTGCCCGTAGTCGGCCTCGGTCACCGCGATCGCCGGAGTGTTCTGTCCCAGCACGTTTGTCGACAACAGTGACGACAGCTGGGTGCGGTTGGCGTCGACATCGGCGGGATGCACCGTGGCCGCCACGGCGGAGTCGTAGGCCGCGCCGGCCTGCCGCGCCCGCGTTGCGGCCTGCTCGGCCCGCGCCGCGGTGGCGGTCATCCACTCCAGGTAGGGCGCGACCGCCTGCGCCATCGAAGCCGCTGACGGCCCAAGCCAATCCTCGCCGGCCAGCCGCGTCACGATCGCCTCGTAGCCGGTGGTTGCCGAGGTCAGTTCGGCGGCCAGCCTGCTCCAGGCCGAAGCGGCAGCGATCAGTGGCGACGAACCTGCCCCGGAATAGATTCGCGCCGAGTTGACTTCCGGTGGCAATGCCCCGAAATCCATTGTCGCGAGCTAACTTGCCGCAGCGGCGTTGACCGCCTCGGTTGCCGCATACGACTCGGAGCTGAGCGCCAATGTCCGCACAAATGCCTCGTGAATGGCCGCCGCCTGAGCACTGACTTCTTGGTATGCCTGTGCGTGAGCGGAGAACAGCGCCGCGGTCAACGCCGATACCTCGTCGGCCGCCGCCGGCGGCAACACCGTGGTGGGACCGGCGGCTGCCATGTTCTGCGCCGCTACCACCGATCCGATGCCCCGCAGTTCACTGGCAGCGCTGGCCAATGCTTCCGGCTGGGTGTTGACGAACGACATCTGGCACCTCCTAATCATTGTCTGCGCCACGGCACTTCGCGAATGTTGTTGATCGTGAGATTAGGGGATTGTCGAACCTGCCGTTACCGGCGCTCGGTCACGCAACCACGGCACCTCGGCGTCATTCGCGCGCGCCCGGGGCTGCACTTCTCGCCCGCGGGTGTCACTCAAACGCCCCTGACCACCGCAAACGCCGTCCGAAGACCGAAACGCGCCGGCTGTTGACCACCCGCTCGGGTCGCGGTGCGAGGAAAAGAATCCCGCCGCGGCTAATGTTCCGCATCGACTGCCATCGGATGCAACTATGGCGCAACGGATATGGAATGTCGCCGCCCTCGGTGGCGACCGCCCGGTCAGCCGCCGGCTGGATGGCGCGTCAACACGCTGTATCGGAAGCCGTATCGGTTGACGTAGCCGTCGCTGCGGCGAGCCGCACTCCCGCTGCTGACCGGCATCCCCCGCAGTATCCCTCGAGGCTGGTTCCCGTCGGGTGGGACGGCGGCAGCGGGCGGCGGCAGGGCCTGCGGAGTCGTCTCGGCTACGGCGCCGGACCAACTCGGCGGCACCGACAACCTGCCGACGGTGCCTGCGCGTCCGACACCGGCTGCGGGCACTCCGCCCGCGCCGGCCGTCACCGACGGCATCGGCCCGCTGGGCACCGGCGGCACCGGGGTGGCGCTGGAAGCGGGCGGCAGGATCCCCTTCGCGATGTTCATGATGTTCGTCGGGGTCGAGGCCAGCCGCTGGACGATCTGCACGGTGCTGGTGGAGCTTTTCAGCAGCTGCGGCAGGTTGGCTTTGATGTCCTCCCATACCGCATACTGCGACGGCGATGCGGAAAGGTTCTGCAGCCCCTGCCGGATGGCCTCGACCAGATCAGTCGCGAGTTGTTGTTGCGCAGTTGATCCCACGGCTCGAGTCACCGTGTCCCGTTGGCGTTCCTCGCCGCCCGCGGCAGTGGTCTCCGGTGGAGTCTGGAATGGTGTCACCATCGCGGCGATCCGTGAGGCCGCCGCGTAGCCGTACATCGCCACGGCATCCTGTGCCCACATCTGGGCGTAGTGCGCTTCGGTGGCCGCGATCGCAGCGCTGTTCTGCCCCAGCAGATTCGTCGCCACGAGTAGGGCCAGCAGGCTGCGATTGGCGGCGACCTCGCTCGGCGGGACCGTTGCCGCGTAGGCGATCTCATACGCGCCGGCGGCGGCGCGGGCGTAGTCGGCGGCCTGCTCGGCTTCGGTGGCGGTCGCCGTCATCCACGACACGTAGGGGCCTACCGCCGTCAGCATCATCGTCGCGGACGGCCCCCACCACGAGACCTCGACGATCTGGGAGATCAGCGATTGGTAGAGTTCGGCCGCCGAATACAGTTCATTCCCAACAGCGCTCCACGCGGTCGCCGCTGCGAGCAGCGGTGCCGATCCGGCTCCGGAATACATTCGCGCGGAATTGATTTCCGGCGGCAACGCTCCGAAGTCCATCACCACAACCCCTCGCGCATATCGCCAGACCGATCCCCCGTCGGCGTTCACGGCAACGGAGCTCATCTTCGGGAGAACCCTGCGTCGCAGTCCACGGCCGTCGGTTTGAGGCGAGGTTAGTACGACTACCGCACCCATCCCGCCGGCCGGCGACGGCGTATGCCCGGCGTCACCCCGGCGGATACCCGGTCGCGACCTCGGTCTGCGTCGGCCACGCGGCGAGCCGGTGTTACGGCGTGCACCTGCGGCAATGCCCAGCTTTGACGGCAGCTCGCAGGCCAGGTTCGTCCACCGCGACATGCCGGCCCCGATCGTCTGGACGCAGATAGAATCTCGCAGCCGCTAAACCCGGGGTGACCGTGGAGACGCGCCGATCGATGCTGCGGCCTAACGCTCCGAACCGAGCCGCTCGGCCGCCGCGGCGATCCGCTCGTCGGGGGCGGTCAGCGCCACCCGGACGTGCTCGGCCCCGGCCGGCCCGTAGAACTCCCCGGGCGCCACCAGGATGCCGCGCTCGGCCAGCCACCCCAGCGTGCTGCGGCACGGCTCACCGCGGGTGGCCCACAGATACAGCCCGCCTTGCGACAGATCGACGGTGAAGCCGGCCGCGCGCAGCGCCGGCAGCAGTGTCTTACGCCGCCGCGCATACCGGTCGCGCTGTTCGTGTTCGTGTTCGTCGTCGTCGAGGGCGGCGACCATCGCCGCCTGCACCGGGGTCGGGACCATCATGCCGGCGTGTTTGCGCACCGCGAGCAGTTCGGCCACCACCGCGGCATCCCCGGCGACGAAGCCCGCCCGGTAGGCGGCCAGCGACGATGTTTTCGACAGCGAGTGCACCGCCAGCAGACCGGTGTGGTCGCCGTCGCACACCTGCGGGTGCAGCACCGACCGCGGTGCCGTGTCGTCCCACCCCAACCCCAGATAGCACTCGTCTGAGACCAGCAGCACCCCCTTCTCGCGGGCCCAGCCGACGACAGCGCGTAGCTCACCGGCGGTCAGGATGGCTCCGGTCGGGTTGCTGGGCGAGTTCAGATAGACCAGGGCCGGCGGCGCGTCGAGTCGCTCCGGTGCGTCACTGCGCAGCCATGACGCCCCGGCGAGCCGAGCTCCCACCTCGTAGGTCGGGTACGCCAATTCGGGCACCACCACCACGTCGCCGCCGCCGAGACCGAGCAGGGTCGGCAGCCAGGCGATGAGCTCCTTGGTGCCGATCACCGGCAGTACCGCCGACTCGGCGAGGCCGGTGATGCCATAGCGGCGGGCCAGCGCCGCGACCGCTGAGGCCCGCAGTGCCGGGGTACCGGCCGTGGTCGGATATCCCGGCGCCGACGAGGCCGCCGCCAATGCGTCGCGGATGACCGGGGCGACCGAGTCGACGGGGGTGCCGACCGACAAGTCGACGATGCCGTCGGGGTGGGCCTTGGCCAGCGCCGTCACGTCGGCCAGCGTGTCCCACGGGAAAGTCGGCAGGGCGGCCGATCGGCCGCCAAACACGGGACTCACGGGGCGGCGGCGGGGCGGAGACGGGGCGGCGGATTCATCGGTTTCTGATAGTAGCCGCGGGGGGACGGCGGGCCGCCGAGCGATATAACCCCGGCTATGCACGCAGTTGCACTGCAACTAGTTGCATAGCGGGCGGCCGGATGCCTATGCTCGCCGTCGTGGCCCTTCCCCACGCGATCCTGGTGTCGCTATCCGAGCAGGCCGGCTCCGGCTACGAGCTCGCCAACCGATTCGACCGTTCGATCGGGTACTTCTGGAGCGCCACCCACCAGCAGATCTACCGCACGCTGCGCAGCATGGAGGCCGACGGCTGGGTGGTCGCCACCGAGGTGGCCCAGCGGGGCCGCCCGGACAAGAAGGTCTACACCGTCGCCGAGGCGGGCCGTGACGAGCTGGCACGTTGGCTCGCCGCACCGCTCGCCGGTCGCGGAAACTCGCTCGTCGACAACCGGCTGCGGGAATTGGCGGTCAAGATCCGCGGCGCCGGCTACGGGGACGCCGCCGCGGTGCGCGAGCAGGCCGTCACGTTACGCGCCGAGCGTTCCGCGCGACTCGACGTCTACCGCGCCCTGGAGAAGAAGCAGTTCCCCGATCCCGGCTCGCTGCCCGGGGCCGCACTGCACCAGTACCTGGTGTTGCGCGGCGGCATCCGGGCCGAAGAAAGCGCGATCGACTGGCTCGACGAGGTCGAGGAGGCACTGAGGTGAAGGCGGCACCATGACGACGCGATCCACCAACCCCTTCCCGATGCTGTTGTCCCCGTTGGACCTGGGCTTCACCACGCTGGCCAACCGGGTGGTGATGGGTTCGATGCACACCGGCCTGGAGGATCGGGCCTCCGACATCGACAAGCTGGCCGAGTACTTCGCCGAACGCGCCCGCGGCGGCGTCGGGTTGATCATCACCGGCGGATACGCCCCGAACCGGACCGGCTGGCTGCTGCCATTCGCCTCGGCGATGACCAGCCCCGCCGACGCCCGCCGGCACCGCCGCGTCACCGACGCCGTCCACGACGCGGGCGGCAAGATCGCGCTCCAGGTGCTGCACGCGGGACGCTATGCCTACCACCCGTTTTCGGTCAGCGCCTCGGCGATCAAGGCACCGATCAACCCGTTCCGGCCGCGGGCGCTCTCCTCGCGCGGCGTCGACTCGACCATCGCCGACTTCGCCCGGGCGGCCGAACTGGCCCGGGAGGCCGGCTATGACGGTGTGGAGATCATGGGCAGCGAAGGGTATCTGCTGAACCAGTTCCTGGCGCCACGCACCAACAAACGCACCGACCGCTACGGCGGAACCCCGGCCAACCGGCGCCGCTTCCCGGTGGAGATCGTGGCGCGCACCCGCGCGGCGGTAGGTCCCGACTTCATCATCTGCTACCGGATGTCGCTGGCCGACTACGTCGAGGAAGGGCAGAGCTGGGACGAAGTCCTCGCGCTGGCAACCGAAGTCGAGGACGCCGGGGCCACCCTGATCAACTCCGGCTTCGGCTGGCACGAGGCCCGGGTACCGACCATCGTCACGTCGGTCCCCAACAGTGCGTTCGTCGACATCTCGCATGCCCTCGCCGATCACGTCACGATCCCGGTGGTGGCGTCCAACCGGATCAACATGCCGCAGGCCGGCGAACAGATCCTCGCCGAGACCTCGGTCCAACTGATCTCGATGGCCCGCCCGATGCTGGCCGACCCCGACTGGGTTCGCAAGGCCGCCGCCGGCCGGGCCGACCAGATCAACACCTGCATCGCCTGCAACCAGGCCTGCCTCGACCATGCCTTCGTGCACAAGAAGGTCTCGTGTCTGGTCAACCCCCGCGCCGGCCACGAGACGACGCTGGTCCTGCGCCCGACACGGCGCCGCCGGAGCATCGCGGTGGTCGGCGCCGGACCGGCCGGGCTGTCGGCGGCGGTGACGGCCGCCGAATGCGGCCACCAGGTGACGCTGTTCGAGGCCAACGAGTTCATCGGCGGTCAATTCGATCTGGCCAAGCGGATTCCCGGCAAAGAGGAGTTCGCCGGGACGATCCGCTACTACACCACGATGCTGGACAAGTACGCGGTGACCGTGCGACTGGGCCGTCGTGCCGGGGTCGAGGAATTGACCGCCTTCGACGAGGTGATCCTGGCCACCGGTGTGAAGCCGCGGATCCCGCAGATTCCCGGCATCGAGCATCCGATGGTGCTGTCGTATGCCGATGCGATCAACGGCCGCCCGGTGGGCGCCGCGGTGGCGGTGATCGGCGCCGGCGGCATCGGCTTCGACGTCAGCGAGTTCCTGGTCGTGGCGAACCCGGAGTCCTCGCCGACACTGAACCTCAAAGAGTGGCGGGCCGAATGGGGCGCCGCCGACCCCTGGGAGGCACGGGGTGCGCTGGCGCCGCCGGATCCCGCGCCGCCGGCCCGGCAGGTCTACCTGTTGGCACGGACCGAGGGCGCGCAGGGCCGCAAGCTCGGCAAGACCAGCGGTTGGGTGCACCGGGCGTCGTTGAAAGCCAAAGGCGTCCAACAACTCTCCGGGGTCAACTATGAGCGTATCGATGACGACGGGTTGCACATCAGTTACGGCCGGAAGAGGTCGCGCCCGCAGCTGCTGGCCGTGGACAACGTGGTGATCTGCGCCGGGCAGGAATCGGTGCGTGACCTCGTGGACGGCTTGCGGCCACGCGGGGTGCGTCCGCATGTCATCGGCGGGGCGGCGCTGGCGGCCGAACTGGATGCCAAGCGGGCCATCAAGCAGGGCACCGAGCTGGCCGCGCGCCTGTAGTCCACCCGCCGGTGAGCGTGCGCAAATCCGGTTGTCAGCCCGGCGTGTCGGCCGGGGACGCGCTCCCCCGCAAGCGGGTGGTGGCCCCAGCTCGCGGTAATTGGGGCGCGTAGTCGGTGGTGCGCTGGCGAGCGGGACGGCCGATGCCCTCGGCGATCCCCACCAATTCGGCGATGGTCTTGGCCGAGCCGTGCTCGGAGCCCGCCATCCGGGAGATGGTCTCCTCCATCAGGGTGCCGCCCAGATCGTTGGCGCCACCGTTGAGCATCACCTGGGTGCGGTGCACCCCGAGCTTGACCCAGCTGGTCTGGATGTTGGGGATCCGCCCGTGCAACATGATCCGGGCCACCGCGTGCACCGCACGGTTGTCGCGGTGGCTCGGGCCGGGCCGCGCGCCCCCGGCCAGGTACAGCGGCGAGCTCTGGTGCACGAACGGCAACGGCACGAACTCGGTGAACCCGCCGGTGCGGTCCTGGATGTCGCGCAGCACCTTAAAGTGCCCGATCCAATGGCGCGGCGAATCGATGTGGCCGTACATCATCGTCGAACTCGACCGCAGCCCGACCTCGTGCGCGGTGGTGATGACCTCGACCCACATCGAGGTCGGCAACTTGCCCTTGGTCAGCACCCAGCGAATCTCGTCGTCGAGGATCTCCGCGGCGGTGCCCGGGATGCTGCCCAGGCCGGCCTCGCGCAAGCTGATCAGCCACTCCCGAATACTCAAGCCGCTCTTGGACACCCCGTTGGTGATCTCCATCGGCGAGAAGGCGTGCACGTGCATCGACGGCACCCGGGCCTTGACCGCGCGCACCAGGTCGGCGTAACCGGTGACCGGCAATTCCGGGTCGATCCCGCCCTGCATGCAGACCTCGGTGGCGCCGGCCAGATGCGCCTCATAGGCGCGCTGGCCGACCTCGGCATTCGACAGCGAGAACGCGTCGGCATCCCCTTTGCGCTGGGCGAACGCGCAGAACCGGCAGCCCACGTAGCAGATGTTGGTGAAATTGATATTGCGGTTGACCACGTAGGTCACGTCGTCGCCGACGACATCGCGGCGCAATGAATCGGCCAGGGCGGCAACGGCGTCCAATGCCGGGCCGTCCGCGGTGGCCAGCGCCAGATACTCGGCGTCGGTGCAGCCGGCCGGGTCGCGTTCCGCAGAGCGCAACGCGGCCAGCACGTCGGTGTCGACGCGTTCGGGTGCGCGGGCGGCCAATTGGTGAATCTGTTCGCGGATCGACTCCCAGTCCCCGAAGGCGCTACCCAGGTCACTGCGGGTCTCGGTGGCCCGGCCGTCGACGTCGATGGCGGCGTGCAGATCCACCCGGCCGGCGGAGACCACCTCGTCGGGCTCCTGCCACGGCAACCCGACCGGGTTGACCTCGCGCGCCCAGCCGGTGTCCGGGTCGGCCAGCGCCGCGACGTGCGGGCGTACCCGCGGGTCGATCCACGCCGCGCCGGCCTGCACGTAGTCGGGCTGTGCGGTGAGCCGCTGCACCAGGTCGTAGCCGGCCTGCTCGGTGACCGCGGCCAGATCGTCCAGCGCGGGCCAGGGCCGCTCCGGATTGACATGATCGGGCGTCAGCGGCGACACCCCGCCCCAGTCGTCGACCCCGGCGCCGATCAGCGCCAGACACTCCTCGGGCGAGACCAGGTTGGGCGGTGCCTGCACCCGCATCTTGGGGC
Organism: Mycolicibacter senuensis; assembly: GCF_002101885.1. Taxonomy (GTDB): domain Bacteria; phylum Actinomycetota; class Actinomycetes; order Mycobacteriales; family Mycobacteriaceae; genus Mycobacterium; species Mycobacterium senuense. The sequence goes on along the minus strand of NZ_LQPS01000054.1, from coordinate 116,349 downwards.
CCAGCACCAGTCTGGTCGCCGCCACGGCGGCCAGGAACTCCTCGACGCCCGCGTCCGGCGTCGACGCCATCGCGGTGTGTTCTTTGGCCCGGAAGTTCTGCACGATCACTTCCTGGATGTGCCCGAATTCCTTGTGCACCTTGCGGATCGCGTGCACGGTGTCGGCACGCTCGGCCAGCGTCTCGCCGATGCCGACCAGCAGGCCGGTGGTGAACGGGATCGAGAGTCGGCCCGCATCGGCCAGCGTGCGCAGCCGTACCGCCGGATCCTTGTCAGGGCTGCCGTAGTGCGCCAGCCCCTTGGTCTCGAACAGCCGCCGCGAGGTGGACTCCAGCATCATGCCCATCGACGGCGCCACCGGCTTGAGCCGCGACATCTCCGACCAGCTCATCACCCCGGGGTTCAGGTGCGGCAGCAGGCCGGTCTCCTCCAGCACCCGGATGGCCATCGCTCGCACATAGGCCAGCGTGCTGTCATAGCCGCGCTCGTCGAGCCATTGCCGCGCTTCGGGCCAGCGCTCCTCGGGCCGGTCCCCGAGGGTGAACAGTGCCTCTTTGCAACCCAACTCGGCACCGCGACGGGCGATCTCGAGGATCTCGTCGGGCCCCAGGTACATCTGCTTGCCCCGGGCTCGCAGCACGCCGGGCACGGTGACGAAGGTGCAGTAGTGGCAGGTGTCACGGCACAGGTGGGTGACCGGGATGAACACCTTGCGCGAGTAGCTGACCGGCAGCCTGCCGCCCGGCCCGCGCCGGCCACCGGATGCCAGGCCGGCGTCTCGGACCCGGGCCGCGCTGGCGCACAGGTCGGCCAGGTCGGGACCGCGAGCACTCATCGCGATGGCAGTTTCCTCGCTGTTGAGGAGCACGCCGTCGCGGGCCCGCCGCAGGACTCGCCGCAGCGCCGACGGGTTCGTCATCCGCGCGTCACCCGCACCCGGAATCTCGCGCATGCCATATGCGCCACAGTAGTCGCCGCCCCGAACTGCCCTTCGAGGTAGCCCGGAGCGCAGGGCGCGCCCGCCCGGTCCTCAGGGCTCGCCGGCCGGCCGGCCGGCCGACAGCGCCAGGCGGCGCCGCCACAACAGCCACCCCGGCGGGGCGCTGCCCAGCACGATCATCAACAGCACGCCGTAGGCCATCACGCCGCGGTCGGCGAAGATCAGGTCATCGCCCGGCCCGCCGAGGGTCATCAGCGCGATCGTCAGCAACCAGGTCCACAGCGGCAGGGCGGCCAGCCGCAATGACGCCGTGCAACGCAGGGCGACCCACAGCAGACCCGCATTGACGAAACCGCCCACCAGAGCGCTGAGCGGAAACGGGACCGCGCCGAGGTGCGCGGGCAGCAGCAGGGCGGTGGAAACGGCGCAGAGCACGCCGTCGACGGCCAGCAGGGCCAGTACCGGGTAGTTCACGGCCCGGCCCGGCGGATCGGTGGTCATCGCGGGCTCGGTGAGCGGCGCGACCGAGCTCAAGTCGGGATGCTGTCCAGCTGGCTGACCATCGAACCGACCATCCACTGGTAGCTGTCCAGCCACCACTGCCAGTGCTCCAAGTTCGGGTCCAGATCGGGATCCATGCCTAAACCACCTAGCCCTAACGTGTCGGGTACTTGCTCAGCAGGAGCTTACCGCGTCCCCGGCCGCACCGAGCCCAAGTCCGGCCAGCAGATCAGTCTCCCAGCCGCGGTCGTCGCGCGGGCCGGCGCTGCCGACGGCCAGCACGTAGTGCTCACTGTCCACGATGGGCTGAGCCACGTTGTTGGACAACGCGAACGCCCGGCCGGTGGGGCCGACGGTCACCTGGGTGGCGTGTGCGGCCATGGCCGCCACCTTGGCCGCGCGCGATCCGGGGGCCTCGATGACCGCATCGATGCGGTCGTCGGAGAACCCTCCGACCGTGTTTTGCCGGTCGCCGTCGCCCGGCAGCGACCAGTGCGGCAGCCGGTCGGGGTCCCGCAGTGCCTCCCGGGCGTCGCTCCAGACGCTGGCGGCGGTCACCGTCCAGTAGAACTTCGGCGTGGACCAGGCCTGGTCCGGGCCGGCGTCGTCGGCCGCCGCGGCGGCCACCGCCGCGGTGGTGACATGGTGGACGTGCACATGGTCGGGATGGCCGTAGCCACCGGTCGGGTCGTAGCCCACCACGACGTGTGGTCGCACCCGCCGGATGACGGCCACCAGTGCTGCCACGGTCTCGGTGTCATCGGCGTCGATGAATCGCTGCTGTCGCCGGGGCGGGGTGCCGGCCATCCCCGAGTCCCGCCAGCGCCCGGCGCCGCCGAGAAACTGCGGTTCGCCGATGCCCAGTTCCCGCAGCGCGGCGGCCAGCTCGGCGATCCGGTAGCCGCCCAGCTGGTCGGCCTGATCTACCGCCAGGTGGGCCCAGCGGTCGCCGATGACCTCGCCTTCTTCACCGAGCGTGCAGGTCACAACATGCACGTCGGCGCCGAGCGCGGCGTAGTGCGCGATGGTCGCGCCGGTCGTGAGCGTCTCGTCGTCGGGGTGGGCATGCACGAACAACAACCGCGGGGTCTGATCCGACACGGCCGGAACTCTACCGATGGTCCGGAGAACGCCTGGTTATCAGAAGAGGCTGAGGAGGAAGCTCGCCAGGTAACTGGGAATGTCGAGGTCGGCCAGCAGCAACGCGAGGTTGTCGTGCAGCACCGCCGACACCACTTCCGGGGTGAAGGAGGCCAGCAGGGCATCCCAGTCGGCTCCGAACGCGGCACTGCTCGCGTCGAAATCACCGAACAGGCTGTCGTGCAGGGCGGCTCCGCTCAGATCGATGCCGAGCATACTGTTCAGCGCGTACTGGCTCTGGGCCACGATCGAGTTGTTGGCCAGGAAGATGAAGTGGGCGATCTCGCTGGCCGCGTCGCCGTCGTCCAACTGCCCGAGGACACCCAGCTGTGCCTCCACCAGGGCGCTGTTGAACGCCAATTCGGCGCTCGCAATGCCGCTGAGCAGCGACTGGTAGGCGGCCGGAAGGCCGTTCAGGGCCAGGGCGATGCCGGCGAAAGCGCCGGCAGCCGCGCTGCCGGCGGCCGACTCGGTTCCGGCGAACGCGCCGGCCGAGGGGACTCCGAGAACACCGAGATCGGGAGCGAACGCCACGGTGCCCAGCACGCTCTGCGCGTCGAATCCCCCGCCTTCGCTGAGCAAGGCGTCCAGGGCGCTTTGGTCCAGGTCGCCGGCGTTGAACGTCGCGCCGTCCCCGAGGTCGCCATCGCCATTGCCGGTGAGCAGATCTCCGAGGTCGATCTGCTGTATCTGGTCGGTGCCGCCACTGCCGACCATGTCCGGGCGGACGTGGTTCTCGATGGTTTCGATGATCGCGTTCGTGTCGACGTTCGCCGCGGCCATGTCGATGTCATGGACTTGCACGTCGGGAAGAGACGGTGTCGTCGACGTCAGTGCCGCGACGAGTCCGCCTACAGTGAGGGCTGCAGCCGCTACGGTGGCGCACCGGTGTGCGAGGTGTTCCATTGACCATCCCCTCCACGTGTCGGCAAGCAAGCTGCTTAATAATAACCAAGGATTGTCTGTGCGCAAGCCCTCAGTTCGTCCGACTTCGGCGGCCGGCGCGGCCCCTTCCCATCCCGCTGACCGACTTCCCGTGCAGAGACCCTAACTCCGGAACGCCGGTTCGCACCCCCCGCGGACCTCACTCTCAGCGAATCAGAAGTATTTGCTTCGACTAATTCCGGCTCCGAACCGCCGGACCCGCTGCCGCCGACGCGTCAGGGCCGCTTCACCCAGATTCCGGCGTCACCGACGATCCCGACCGGCACCGCTCCCGACAGGCTGACGTTCGCCACGCTCGGGCCCACGGCCACGATCGTGGTGTCCTGCAAGATCGGCAGCACCGTCGCCATGCTCCACAGTCGGGGCTCGACGGCCGAGATCACCTCACTGATGGTCTTGCTGCCGTCGAGCGCCGCGTCGATCTCGGTCTGGATGCCGTGGTCGCAGACACCGGTGATGTTCGACGGCGCCTGCACCAACGCCCCGGCGCCGGCCGGGCGCGGCGGCGCCTTCGACGTCGGCGTCGGCGATCCTGCGACCGGCGGTGACGATGGCGCCGGAACCGGGGCGGGCGCCGCGCCGGTGGACGTCGGCACGGTGGTGGACTCCAGCGCGATGCAGCCGTATCGCGACGCCAGCAGCGTCGCCAGATCGCCGCCGGCCTGCTGCCAGCCGACGATGGCATCGACCTGATGGGTCACCAGCGCCTCCCGGTAGAGCTTCACCGGGTCCAGCGGCAACACGGTCGCGGCGATGCCGACGTTGCGCAGTTGGTCAGCGGCGGTGTTGGCGACCGCCACCGAAGTCGGATCGTTGGCCGCCACCCCGATGACCAGCGACAGTTGTTCGCCGCCCTTGCTGATCCGCCCGCGGGTGATCTCGGGCGGATGCGGCGGGGCGGGGTCGGTGCCCGCCGGGGGCACCAGCGCGGACGGTGGCGCATCCTTCTCGACGCGGTAGCCGGCCGCCTGCAGCAGCGCGAGCGCCGCTGAATCGGACATGGCCGGCGGGGCGGTCGGCACGTAGCCGGGGTCGCTGGGAGCACGGACCTGGGCCTGGGCCAGGGTGACGGTGTTGTCGCTGCCGGCGCCCACCGTGGCCAGCAGCCCGACGTCGAGCAATCCCAGGATCGCCCGGCGGACCCGCACGTCGGACAGCTTGGGCTCAGCGGCCCGCAACGCCAGCTGCATCACCCGCGGCGTGACCACCCGGGAGGTCTGCACGCCCGGGATCACCGACAGTTGGGCGAAGGCCGCCGAGCCGCCGTGCACCTGGGCCACCTGGGTGTCGCCGTTCCGGATGGAGTCGGCCAGCGCGGCCGGCGACCCGGCCCGGCGGAACAGCACCAGGTCCGGCTTGGCCGGCGGGCCCCAGTAGCGGTCGTTTCGGGCGAGCAGGATCGCGTCGCGCTGCGGATCGATGTTCTCCACCCGGAACTGGCCGCCGGTGACCGGCAGCGCCCGGGCCAGCCCGGCCGGGAAGCCGCCGGGCACGTCCTTGACGATGTGCGCGGGCAGGATGTTGCTGAACAGCTCCCGCCAGGCCGGGTACGGCTTGGCGAAGGTGACCACCACCTGCTTGCCGCCCTCGACGGAGTGCACCCCGGTGATCAGGTCATAACCGGCCGGGTCGACGACGCCCGGCTGGCTGACCATCTGCTGCCACAGGTACCAGAAGTCGTCGGCGGCGATCGGTGCGTTGTCGGTCCAGGACGCCTCGGGCCGGATCCGGTAGGTCACCGTGAACGGCGCCTCGGCGGTCACCGCGGCCGACACCAGCAGCGTCGGGTCCATCTCCCAGCGTGAACCGGTCGGCGTGCCGGCATCCGGGATCGGCCGGAAGGCGCTGGGCAACACCAGTGCGCTGATGGCCGCGGTGACCGCTGACAGGTCGGAGCGCAGATGCGGGTTGAAGCCGGCGCCGATGGAGTCGATGCCCATGATGATCTGGCTGACCCGTTTCGGCGGCGGCGCGGTGCTTTTCGGCGTCTCGGTGCTCTGCGGCGCCGGCGGCGGGTTGACGGTGCACGCCGCCGTGATCTGCGTCAACACCAGCAACATCGCCGAAGCCAGTGCTCCCGCCATCACACGGGGACGACGGAGGGGCTTCGGCACGGCCACCAGGGTATCCGGGCGGCCCAAATCTATAGGTTCTTGGCCCGGGCGCGGCTGCGCGCCCGCAACGTCGAATCCAGCTCGACCTTGCGCACCCGCACCACCTCGGGGGTGACCTCGACGCACTCGTCGACGGCGCAGAACTCCATCGCCTGCTCCAGATCCAGCTCGATCGGGCGGGCCAGCGTCTCCATCACATCGGCCGTCGAGGACCGCATGTTGGTCAGCTTCTTCTCTTTGGTGACGTTGATGTCCAGGTCCTCGGCGCGGGGATTGATGCCCACCACCATGCCCTGATAGGTGTCCTGGCCCGGCTCGACGAAGAACTGGCCGCGGTCGGACAACTGGATCAGCGCGAACGGCGTGATGGACCCGGGACGGTCGGAGACCAGCGAGCCGGTGTGCCGGGCGCGGATCTCGCCGGCCCACGGCTGGTAGCCGTCGAAGACCGCGTTGGCGATCCCGGTGCCGCGGGTCTCGGTCAGGAAGTCCGTGCGCCAGCCGATCAGGCCGCGGCTGGGGATGATGAACTCCATCCGCACCCAACCGGTGGTGTGGTTGGCCATCTCGGTCATCCGGCCCTTGCGCGCCGCCGCCAGCTGGGTGATGGCACCCACATATTCCTCGGGGCAGTCGACGGTCAGGTGCTCGAACGGTTCGTGCACCTTGCCGTCGATCTTCTTGGTCACCACCTGCGGCTTGCCGACGGTCAGCTCAAAGCCCTCCCGACGCATCTGCTCGACCAGGATCGCCAACGCCAGCTCGCCGCGGCCCTGCACCTCCCAGGCGTCGGGGCGTCCGATGTCGACCACCCGCACCGAGACGTTGCCGATCAGCTCGGTGTCCAGCCGGGTCTTGACCATGCGCGCGGTCAGCTTGTGCCCGGAAACCTTGCCCGCCAGCGGTGAGCTGTTGGTGCCGATCGTCACCGAGATCGCCGGCTCGTCGACGGTGATGCGCGGCAGCGGGGCCGGATCGGCCGGGTCCGCCAGGGTGTCGCCGATCATGATCTCGCCGATCCCGGCGACGGCGACGATGTCACCGGCGCAGGCCTCCTCGGTCGGGGTGCGCTCCACCCCCTCGGTGACCAGCAGCTCGGTGATCTTGGCCGTGGTGGTCACCGGCTCGCCGTTGACCTCACGCATCCAGGCGACCTGCTGGCCCTTGCGGATGCGGCCGTTGGCGACGCGGATCAGCGCGAGCCGGCCCAGGAAGGCCGAGGCGTCGAGGTTGGTGACCAGTGCCTGCAACGGTGCGTCGGGGTTCCCCGACGGCGGCGGCACGTGCTCGAACAGCACGTCGAACAGCGGGTCGAGGTTATCGCCGTCCGGCACCGAGCCGTCGGCCGGCGCGGTGGTGCTCGCCACCCCGGCACGCCCCGAGGCGTACAGCGTCGGCAATCCCAGCGCGTGCTCGGCGGCGGCCTGCGCCTCGTCGTCGAGGTCACTGGCCACATCGAGCAACAGGTCGTGGCTGGCTTCGACCACCTCGGCGATTCGGGCGTCGGGACGGTCGGTCTTGTTGACCACCAGGATCACCGGCAGGTGAGCGGCCAGCGCCTTGCGCAGCACGAACCTGGTCTGGGGCAGCGGACCCTCGGAGGCGTCGACCAGCAGGACCACCCCGTCGACCATGGACAGCCCGCGCTCCACCTCGCCACCGAAGTCGGCGTGGCCCGGGGTGTCGATCACGTTGATGACGGTGACGGTCCCGTCGGGGTGGTGACGGTGCACGGCGGTGTTCTTGGCCAGGATCGTGATGCCCTTTTCGCGCTCCAGGTCTCCGGAGTCCATCACCCGCTCTTGGGCCTCGCCACGTTCGGCCAGGGCGCCGGACTGGCGCAGCATGGCGTCGACCAGAGTGGTCTTGCCGTGGTCTACGTGCGCGACGATGGCGACGTTACGAAAGTTCACCGGGCGATTCTGCCAGCGCAACCTGCCAATCGCGAAAACGTGAAAGCTATGTCACAGCCGGTCACGGCGCCAGCGGGGACTCGGCGCTGAACCTCTCCAGCTCTTCGAGGTGCAGTTCGGTCAGCGCTTGCAGGCACTGCGCGGCCGCCTCGGTGAGCTGCAGCCGGATCATCCGCTGGTCGTCGTTGTCGCGGACCCGGATGACCAAGCCCGCCGCTTCGGCACGCTGGATCAGCTCCCCGGCACTGTGGTGGCGCAACAGCAGGTATTCCGCGACGTCGCCGACCGTCGGCCCCCGCGAGTCGGCATGCCCCCGGATCGCCAACAGCAATTGGTGCTGCGCCGGGGTGAGTCCGGCGGCTTGGGCCTGGTCGGCGCTCCACCGTTCGAAGCGCCGCAGCCGCGTCCGAAAGGTGAGCAGCCGGGTGTAGACGTCGTCAGGCAGGGCCACGCCGGTAACTTTATGCCGACCGACCGGCTCGCGCGCGCCGCTGCCGTTACGGCATGCTCCCGGCGTCGCTCTGCACCAACTGGTCCGGGCAGTAGGTGTGCGCCGCGATCCCGACGAAAATGCTCCCGTGCTCGGTCGTCAGGCCCGGATTGCGGGCCTTGAGCCCGTCGAGCACCTCCGGGCTCGGCTTGCCCTCCTTGATGAGCCCGCACACCATCTTCGCGGTGACGATGGCCTGGTCGGGGCGCTTGTAGGTGATGCCGGCCGCCTGCAGGGCCGCCAGGAAGTCGGTGTCGACATCGGCCGGATCGGCCTGCGCGGGACCGGCCGCCACCAGCATCAGCAGCGCCCCCAGCGGCGCGGCGAGGGCCTTCACCAGCCCCGCCTCGGCGCCCGCGAGCCCATCGGCTGATTCTTCTTCGCGTAGTCGCGGCTGCGGTAGACGATGTAAGGCCGGAACAGGTAACCGATCGGCGCGCTGAACGCGTGCACCAGGCGGGTGAACGGCCACAGCGCGAACAGGGTAAACGCGATCAGCACGTGCACCTGGAAGTAGATCGGGGCCTGCAACATCAGGTCTCCTCGCGGGTCAAGGGTGAAGATCGACCGGAACCAGACCGACACCGTCTGCCGGTAGTCGTGCTCCTCACCGTAGGCGGTGGTGCCCAACAGCGTGCAACACATGCCGGCCACCAGCGCACACCCCAGAACCGCGTACATCAGCTTGTCGTTGACGCTGGTCGCCTTGAACACCGACCGTTCGGTGCGGCGGCGATAGATCAACAACCCGACGCCGACCAGGGTGGCGATACCGGCGGGAAGGCCGAGGATCAACGCCTGCAGGTGATAGACCCGGTCGCTCATTCCCAGCGCGCGGGTCCAGGACTCCGGGACGAACAGTCCCATGATGTGGCCCATGATCACCACGAAGCTGCCGAAGTGAAACATCGGGCTGCCGATGCGCAGCAGCTTGGACTCATACAGCTGCGACGAGCGGGTGGTCCAGCCGAACTTGTCGTACTTGTAGCGCCACCAGGTGGCGACGCCGGCGATCGCCAGCACGAAGTAGGGCACGATGTCCCACCACAGCTCCGCCGTGCTGACGACGGCGACGTCGGTCATCGCGTCGGCACCTTCGGCATGCCCAGCGAAACCACCGCCGAGTACGGCTGCAGCCCAACGGCTTCGGCCGGCGGGCCGGACGACATCAGCTCGCTCACGTTCCGTACCTCCTGATCGGTTGCCGCCGGCAGTGTCTGACAGACCGCGGCGATGGTGTGGGCATACGGTGACCCGGCGTCGGTCAGCGACTTGTGCAGGACGTCGAGCGGAACCCGGTGCGCCAGCAGCAGCCGTCGTCCGGCCTCCGGGTCGACCTGCGCGGCGAACTCCAGCACCACCGGCAGATGATCGGGCGCCTCCCCCGGCGGCGGCTCGGCGCCGGCCTCGCGGTAGGCGGTGGCGAACGCCAGCATCTGCATCCCCCGGTTGCGGGTGTCCCCACCGGTCCAGTAGGTCAGAAACATCGTCGAACGCCGCCGCATGTCGAAGGTTTCGACGTAGTCGACCGCAGCGGCCATCGGGTCCGAGTCGCGCAGCGCGACCACGGTGCGCCGTAACAGCTCCGCCGGTGCCGCATCGGCGTGGGCGAGCAGGGCGTCGACGGTGTCGAGTCGCTGGTGCAGCTGCTCATCGGGGTAGGCCAGCAGCAGCGACGCCGCCTGCCACACCGCCCGCTCGGCGGGCCCGCCTGGCTGCCGTCGCAGCGACCGGAGGAAACGCTTCACTGGTGCTCCGGGAACATCTCGGGAACCGCACGGTCGCCGCCGCCCCAGTTGAGCAGGTTGGTCCGGCCCCGCGGCCGCTGCGCGTGTCCACCGTTCTCCACCATGTGGAACGACGATCCCTCGTCGGCGCCGACGAACGGGTCGTCCTCGTGTCCGTTGGGCCCGCCGGTGATGGAGCACCCCATGTGCTCGAGCTCGTGCGCCTTCTGGCTATAGGCGGTCGGAATCACATATCGCTCTTCGTATTTCGCGATCGCCAACAGCCGGTACATGTTGTACATCTCCTCTTCGGTCATGCCGACCGAGGCGGGGATGTCCGGCTGGGTGTCACGGCCCAGGCTGATGTCGCGCATGTAGGAGCGCATCGCGGCCAGCCGGCGCAGCACGTCTTCGACGACGGCGGTGTCGCCGGCGGTGAACAGCTCGGCGAGGTAGGCCATCGGGATGCGCAGCGCCTCCAGCGCCCCGAAGAGGTTGCCCAGGTCTTCGCCGTCGTGCCCGTCGCGGCTGACGGCGTCGACGACCGGCGACAGCGGCGGGACGTACCAGACCATCGGCATGGTCCGGTATTCCGGGTGCAGCGGCAGCGCCACCTGAAAGGTGTTGATCAGCGCGTAGATCGGCGACCGCTGCGCGGCCTCGATCCAGGTGTCGGAGATCCCCTCGGCGCGCGCGCCGGCGATCACCTCGGGGTCGGTCGGATCCAGGAACACGCCGCGCTGCGCTTCGTAGAGGTCGGTGTCGGACTCCACCGACGCCGCCTCGAGCACCTTGTCGGCGTCATAGAGCACCAGCCCGATGTAGCGCAGCCGGCCCACACAGGTCTCCGAGCAGACCGTCGGCAGCCCGACTTCGATGCGCGGATAACAGAAGTGACACTTCTCGGCCTTGCCGGTCTTGTGGTTGAAGTAGACCTTCTTGTACGGGCAGCCCGACACGCACAGCCGCCAGCCGCGGCAGCGGTCCTGGTCGACCAGCACGATGCCGTCTTCCTCGCGCTTGTAGATCGCGCCGGTCGGGCAGGACGCCACGCACGACGGGTTCAGGCAGTGCTCGCAGATCCGCGGCAGGTAGAACATGAAGGTTTCTTCGAGCTCACTTTTGACCTGGTCACTGACCTTGGCCAGGATCGGGTCGTTGACCAGGTTCTCCGGCGAGCCGGCGAGGTTGTCATCCCAGTTGGGCCCCCACTCGATGTTCATCGGGTCGCCGGTGATCGAACTCCGCGGTGCGGCCACCGGGATGGTGTCCCCCAGCGGCGCCGAGGTGAGGTTCTCGTAGTCGTAGGTCCACGGCTCGTAGTAATCCTTGAGGCCGGGCAGGTTGGGGTTGGCGAAGATGTTCAGCAGTTTGTGGACGCGTCCGCCCGCCAGCAGCCGCAGCCGACCCTTGCGGTCCAGCGTCCAGCCGCCCTTCCAGCGGTCCTGATCTTCGTAGGTGCGCGGATACCCACCGCCGGGGCGGGTTTCGACATTGTTGAACCACACGTACTCGGTGCCCTCGCGGTTGGTCCAGGCCTGTTTGCAGGTCACCGAACAGGTGTGGCAGCCGATACATTTGTCCAGGTTCATCACCATGGCCATCTGAGCCATAACTTTCATCGCTCAGTACCTCACATCCTGGTTGCGGCGGCGGCGCACCACCGTCACCTCGTCGCGCTGGTTGCCGGTCGGGCCCAGGTAGTTGAACGCGAACGCATGCTGGCCGTAGCCACCGGCGAGATGGCTGGGCTTGACCCGGATCCGGGTCAGCGAATTGTGGGTGCCGCCGCGCTTGTTGTTGGTCTCCGAGCGCGGAGTGTCAACGGTGCGCTCTTGGACGTGGTAGACGAACACCACCCCGTCCGGCATCCGCTGGCTCACGATAGCCCGGCCGACGAAGATACCGTTGACGTTGACCGCTTCGATCCAATCATTGTCTTTCACACCGATTTTCGCGGCGTCACCCGGGCTCATCCACATGGTCGGCCCACCCCGCGACAGCGACAGCATGTACAGGTTGTCCTGGTAGGTGGAGTGGAACGACCACTTCGAGTGCGGGGTCAGATACCGCACGCTGATCCCGATGCCGTCGCCGACCTCGCCGAGTTCGGGGGCGTCGAACAGCCGCGCCATGTCCAGCGGCGGGCGATACACCGGCATGTGCTCGCCGAGCTCCTCGATCCAGTCGTGCGCGGTGTAGAAGTGCATCCGTCCGGTCAGGGTGTGGAACGGCTTGAGGCACTCGATGTTGATGGTGAAAGGCGCGTAACGCCGGCCACCGGTCTCACTGCCGGACCATTCCGGGCTGGTGACCACCGGCACCGGACGGGCCTGGGTGTCGGCGTAGGTGATCCGCTTCTCCTCGCTGCCCTCCGACAGGTGCGCCAGCCGCTGGCCGGTGCGCTTCTCCAGCTCACGGAAACCCTCGGTGGCGATCCGGCCGTTGGTGGTGCCCGACAACGCCAGCACGGTGTCGGCCATCCGGGTGGCCGTGGTCAGTGCCGGGCGCCCCTGTCCGGCACCGGACTTCATCACCCCGAACCGGCCGGCCAGGTCCTCGACCTCCTCGTGCGGGAACACGGTGTAGCCCTTGGTGGTCAGCCCCAGGCTCTCGACCAGCGGGCCCAGCGTCTGCCACTTGTCGTGGATCGCTGCGTAATCGCGTTCCACCACGGTGACTTTGGGCATCGTCTTGCCCGGAACCGGCGTCTCGCCGGTGCGCAGCCAATCACGTTCGGTCCCGTCGGGATAGGCCATCGCGTCGGCGGTGTCGTGCAGCATCGCGGTCAGCACCACGTCATTGCGCACGCCCAGGTGTTCTTTGGCCAGCCCGCTGAAGGTCCGGGCGATCGCGCCGAACGCGTCGTAATCGCTGCGGGTCTCCCACGGCGGGTCGATCGCCGCGCTGAACGAGTGCACGTAGGGGTGCATGTCGGTCGAGGACAGGTCGGCCTTCTCATACCAGGTCGCCGCCGGCAGCACGACGTCCGACATCAGCGTGGTCGAGGTCATCCGGAAGTCGATCGACATCAGCAGGTCGAGCTTGCCTTCGGGAATGTCGTTGTCGCATCGGACATGCTGCGGCTTCACACCGTCGGACGGCGGTTCGCCCAGCACGCTGGCGTCGGTACCCAACAGGTGCTTGAGGAAGTACTCCCCGCCCTTGCCGGAGGCGCCGATCAGGTTGGCCCGCCACACCGTAAGCACCCGCGGCCAGTTCACCGGGTTGTCCGGATCGGTCACCGACAGCTTCAGCTCACCGGCGGCGAGCTGCTCGGCGACGTACTCTCCGGCGTCGCGGCCGGCGGCCTCAGCCTCGTCGGCCACCTGCAGGCTGGACTTGTCGAACTGCGGGTAGAACGGGCTCCAGCCCATGGCGGTGGCCGAGGCCAGGATGTCCATGGTGTGCTTGCCGTCGAACCGGCCGCGGCCGACCGGGGTGGTCAGCTTGTCCGCACCGTAGCCGTCGTAGCGCCACTGGTCGGTGTGGGCATACCAGTAGGAGGTGCCGGGCACCTGGCGCGGCGGCCGCGACCAGTCGTTGCCCGCGGCCATGGTCTGCCAGCCGGTGAGCGGCCGCACCTTCTCCTGGCCGACATAGTGCGCCCAGCCGCCGCCGTTGCGGCCCATCGACCCGGTCAGCATCAGCAGCGCCAGCACCGCCCGGTAGGTGGCGTCGCCGTGGAACCACTGGCAGATCCCGCTGCCCATGATGATCATCGACCGCCCGCCGGATTCTTCTGCATTGCGGGCGAATTCGCGTGCGATCCGGATCGCCTGGGCGGCCGAGACCCCGGTGATCGGCTCCTGCCAGGCCGGGGTGTTGACCTGGGTGCCGTCGTCGTATCCTCCTGGCCATTCGCCCGGCAGCCCGGGCCGGCCCACCGAGTAGTTGGCCAGCATCAGGTCGAAGACGGTGCAGACCAGGTGGTCGCCGACCTGACGGACCGGTACTCCGCGCTCGACGACGGTGCCGTGGCCGTCCACGGTGTCGAAGCCGGGCAGCGACACCAACGCAGCGCGCCGGTGCCCGTTGTGGGCGCTCGGGTCCAGCACGGTCAACGCCGGTCGCACCTCGCCGAGGTCGAGGTTCCACTTGCCGATTCCCTCGTCACCCCAGCGGAAGCCCAGCGAACCGTTCGGCACGACGACGCTGTCGGTCACCTCGTCGAGCAGGGCCGGTTTGAACGCGGAATTCTCCGATTCCGCTGCCGCCCCGCCCAAGTCGGCGGCGGTCAGGTTCTTGCCGGGCACCAGCCGGCCGTCGCGCTCCTCCAACTTGATCAGGAACGGCAGGTCGGTGTAGCGGCGCACGTAGTCGGTGAAGAACGGCACCTCCTGCTTGACGTAGCACTCGGAGAGGATGACGTGGCCCATCGACATCGCCAGCGCGCCGTCGGTGCCGGCAGCGCACGGCATCCACTCGTCGGCGAACTTGGTGTTGTCGGCGTAGTCGGGGCTGACGCTGACCACCTTGGTGCCGCGGTAGCGCACCTCGGCCATCCAGTGCGCGTCGGGGGTGCGGGTGATCGGGACGTTGGAGCCCCACATCATCAGGTAGGCCGCATCCCACCAGTCGCCGGATTCCGGCACGTCGGTCTGGTCGCCGAACACCTGCGGGGAGGCGACCGGCAGGTCGGCGTACCAGTCGTAGAACGACGTCATCACCCCGCCGAGCATCTGGATGAACCGGGACCCGGCGGCGAACGACACCATCGACATCGCCGGGATCGGCGAGAACCCGGCCACCCGGTCCGGGCCGTAGGTCTTGATGGTGTGCACGTGGGCGGCCGCGATCATCTCAGTGGCTTCGGCCCAGGTCACTCGCACCAGCCCGCCCATTCCGCGGGCCTGCTGGTAGCGCCGGCGGCGTTCCGGGTCGGCCTGGATGTCGGCCCAGGCCAGCACCGGATCGCCCAGGCGGGCCTTGGCCTCCCGGAACATCTGCACCAGGGGTCCGCGGGCGTAGGGGTAGCGGATCCGGGTCGGCGAGTAGGAGTACCAGGAGAAGGAGGCGCCGCGCGGACAGCCGCGGGGCTCGTACTCGGGCCGATCCGGCCCCACCGAGGGGTAGTCGGTCGCCTGGTTCTCCCAGGTGATGATGCCGTCCTTGACGAAGATCTTCCACGAGCACGAGCCGGTGCAGTTGACCCCGTGGGTGGAACGGACCACCTTGTCGTGGCTCCAGCGGTCCCGGTAGAAGATGTCGGCCTCGCGGCCGCCGCGACGGGTCACGGTGCGCAGGTCGGCGGAGACCTCGCCCGGCGTGAAGAATCGGCCGCTGCGTTCCAGCAGTTCTTCAAGCGGTCCGCCGATACGGGGGGTGGGCGGCTTGGCGAGTGTCATCGGGTACTCCTTAGCGGGTCGCCGCACTCGATCGGTTCAAGTGGCAGGACGGGGCCGCGACACACACCGTCTCAGGACAAAACCCCAGCGTAGTGGGATATATCGCCTAGCGACCGAATTCTTCGGCAGAATTAACAGAGCTGTTTCACCTACAGTGCCCGAGCCAGGTCGGGGAGCCAAGCTCTATCGGCAGGTACCCAGTCAACATCAGGCAACTCCACAGCGGTCACCCAGCGAAGCGCCTGGTGGTCGTCGGGGCGGGGCTCACCGCGCGCCAGGCTGACCAGGTAGGCGCGCAATGTCATGCCGTTGGCCAGCACCACGTCGGCGCCGAGGCGTTCGCCCACCGTGATCGCCGCGGCCTCCAGGCCCAGCTCTTCGGCGAGCTCACGGGCCAACGCAGCCGGTTCGCTCTCGCCGGGCATGACCTTGCCGCCGGGCAGCTCCCAGCGCCCGGCCAGCTCCGGCGGCCGGCGACGCTGCGCGATCAACACCGCAGACCCGACGATCACGGCACCGGCCACGACGATCTGGGTGGGCATGGCGTGTGAGGCTATACCGTCCTACCGTCGGGTATGGCTTTGTTAACCGATGACCAGGTGGATGCCGCACTACCCGACCTCGACGGCTGGGAGCGGGCCGACGGTGCGCTGCGCCGCTCGGTCAAGTTCGACTCGTTTCTGGCCGGCATCGAGGCGGTACGGCGGGTCGCCGAACGCGCCGAGGCGGCCGATCACCACCCCGATATCGACATCCGCTGGCGGACCGTGACGTTTGCACTGGTGACGCACTCCGAGGGCGGCATCACCGACAAGGACGTGACGATGGCGGGCGAGATCAACCGGATTCTGGCGAGCTGACACGGGTGGTGGCCATCCAGGCGAGGGTGGCCAGCACGCCGACGATGTAGACCAGCCCGGCCCACGCCAGATACCACGGCCGGCCGTCCTGCCAGATGGTCGGCTGCGCGAAACTGAGCAGCCACGGCACCCCGATCAGGGTCACCGCCAGCCAGCCCCAGCCCAGCACCCGCGCGCCCCGGCGATCCGAGCACGGGCCTTGCAGCAGCCAGATCATCAGCGGCAACAGCCACACCCAGTGATGGGTCCAGGAGATCGGCGAAGCCAACAGCCCGAACAGCTCGACCACCAGCAGCAGGCCGAGCGGATCGGGCCGGGCGGGGTTGCTGTCCAGCGCGCGCCAGGCCTGCACCGCCAGCACCGCGGTGACGGCGATCGCGATCAGGACCACCGGGCCGTAGCCCGCGTCGTGGCCGAGGATCCGGGAGATTCCACCGCGCCAGGACTGGTTGAACGACGTTCCGATCGGCCCCACCCGGTGGGCATCGCCGAGCAACTCGGTGAAGTAGCGGCGGGTCTGGTCACCGGTGGCCCACACCGACACCGCGACGGTCCCGGCGAAGACCACCGCCGAGAACACCGCGGCGGCCCAGCGCCGCGCGCCGGCCAGGTAGACCCCGGCGATCGCCGGTGTCAGCTTGACCCCGGCGGCCAGTCCGACGCACAGACCCGATACCCACCACCGGCTGCTGTAGACCGCGTAGAGCACCGCCAGCACCAGAATCACGTTGACCTGGCCGTAATCGAAAGTACTGCGCAACGGTTCGGTCCAGATCCCGACCGCCGTCCACAGCATCGCGACCCGCCGGCCCGCGGTGGCCGACTCACCGAGTAGTCGCTGGCACAGCCGCACCACGCCGTACACCGCAGCCATCGTCCCGATCTGCCACACGAAGGCGACCAATCCGAACGGCAGAAAATGCAGCGGGTAGAACACCACCGCGGCGAACGGCGGATAGGTGAACGGCAGCGGGAAGTCCGGCGTCTGGTCGGCGTAAACGTAGTCATACAGTTCGCCGGGCTGGCCCAGCGCGGCCGCGCCGCTGATGTAGACGTGCAGGTCGACGAAGTTGGCGCCGTGCGGGGTGAGGTAGGTCCACGCGATTCGCGCCACGATGCTGACCGCCAGCAGCAGCGGGGCCGCGGCGGTCAATCGGTTCGCCCAGGAACGCGCGGCGGGGGGATCGAGGGTGGTGTCTACCGCCACGACTTTATCGAACAGCGGTCCGATCACCGTCGCGGCTCGGGTCCGTAACAGTCCCATAAATGACACTGGTGTCACTTGAGCCTCACCAGCAACACGCTAGCGTCAAATTTCGTAGAAGCCACCGCCGAGGAATTGGGGAACCCATGTCGCGCTTCCGGACACTGTTCAACACGACCGCCACCGCGACCGTCGCGGTCGGCTCCTCAGCCGCGCTGCTCTTCGGCGGACTCCCCGGCTTCGGCGCGATAGCCGCCGCCGACCCGGCGGTCCCGGCCCTGCCGCTGCCGGCCGCAGGGTTTCCCGGCCTTCCCGCGATCGAACAGCTGAGCCCGGTGATCCAGCAGGCCGCCGCCGACCCGGCCGGGGCGTCCCAGTTGCTGATGGCCGCGGCCGCGGCGTTCGCCGGGAACTCCTCGGCCCCCGCCGGGTCCCGGCAGGTGGCCGACTCGGTGGCGCAGTTCGTGCAGTCGCCGCCCGAAGCGCCGGCCACGCTGCCGGGCCAGCACGTGCCGACGGCCGGATCAGCGCCGGGCCTGGTGGCCCACCTGCCCAGCGGCGTCGACCCCGCCAAGTCGGTGGGACCGGTTCCCCAGGCCGCACCGAGCGCACCGGAAGCCGTCCCGGGTCCCGCCGAAGCGATTCCCGCACCCCCGGAAAGCGCAGCGGCCGCCGCCGGCGCTGTCACGGCACCGCCTGCCGAAGCCGTCCCAGCCGATGCTGCCGCACCCGAGGCGACACCGGCCGCCGCCAACCCGGGATTCGGTCCGGACGCGCCGCCGACCCAGGACTTCATGTACCCGTCCATCGGCCAGAACTGCCTGGCCGACGGCGGCAACGTCATCGCGACCGCGCTGTCAGTGGCCGGCCCGGCCACCATTCCGACCCCGGGCCCCAAGGCCGGCCAGACCGCTTACGTGTTCACCGCCGTCGGCACGCCCGGCCCCGCCGAGACCCAGAAGCTGCCGTTGAACGTCACCTGGGTGAACCTGACCACCGGCAAGTCCGGCAGTGCCACCTTGCAACCGCGTTCAGACATCAACGCCGAGGGGCCGACGACGCTGACCGCGATCGTCGACACCGGCTCGGGCAGCATCATGTCGACGATCTTCGGGCAGGTCAGCACCAAGGATCACCAGTGCAACTTCCTGCCCACCATCGGCTCGACGGTGGTGCCCTGAGCCGTCAGTAGGCCATGAACAAGATGGCGTCCCGGTCGTAGCTCATCCCGGGGTGCGCATCGGCGAGGTGCTTCTGGGCCAGGTCGACCAGGTCGTCCTCGTCCTTGCCGACAATCGCCTCGCCACACGGGCAGTTCAGGTGGGTCTTCATTGCCGCCGCCTTTCGTTTGCGCTCTCAGCTGTCCCGGGCTTGCTTTGCAGCCTGCTTCTGGGCCTTCTTGGTGGACCGCACCTGTTGCAACGACGCCTCGTCGACGACGTCGGCGATCGACAGATGAGTACCGTCCTCACCGTAAGCTCCCGCGGCGGCCCGCCAACCCGGCGGGGTCACGCCATACTGTTTGCCGAGCAGCGCCAGGAAGATCCGCGCCTTCTGCTCGCCGAAGCCGGGCAACGCCTTGAGCCGTTTGAGCACCTCGGCCCCATCGGGCTCACCGGCCGTCCACAGCGCGGTGGTGTCGCCGCCGTACTGATCGATGACCGCGCGAGCCAGGGCTTGGATCCGGCCCGCCATTGATCCCGGAAAGCGGTGCACCGCAGGCTTTTCCGCACACAGTGCGGCGAACTGTTCGGGGTCGCGGCCGGCGATGTCGTGCGGGTCCAGCCCACCCATCCGCTCGGCGATCTTCTTCGGCCCGGCGAACGCGACCTCCATCGGGACCTGCTGGTCGAGCAGCATGCCGACCAGCAGCGCGAACGGGTCGGCGCCCAACAACGCATCGGCGTCGGTGTCACCCACCAGCTGCAGTTTCGGCACGCCGTCAGTGTAGAACGAACCCGATTCCGCGGTGCGTGCGTCTGTGTCGGTGGATTGTGGAACGGTATTAACGACAACCGACGTGCAGGAGGCAGCCATGAGCCGTGTAGTGACAGCTCTCGTCGGAGCGATGGTTACCGCGCTCGCCTTAGCCGCCACGGCCGGTGCGATACCCGAGCAGGGCACCCCCGAGTTCGACACCTACATGCAGGGCCTGGAACGCAACGGGTTCAACCTGAATCCCGACACCGCGTGGCGCGTCGCCCACCAAGCGTGTGAAGGCGGTCTTCCGGGCCTTATCGGGTGGGAACTCACCGCGCAGGGAGTCATCGGCCCCGGAGCGGGCCAGCGCCTGATGGATGTGGCCCGCCAGTACGCCTGTCCCGTGCAGTAACTACCCGCTCTTACGGCGGAACTCCCGGCGGCTCTCCAGCGGGCCGTGCGACCGCGATTGCTTGGCGCCGGCGTCCTTGTGCTCAGAACCCCCCGCCGATTTCGCGTTCTTGCGCTCCAGCGCCTCGCGGAACTTGCGCTTGTTCTCGGCTGCGGCGGAATCTGTTTCGGGCATGCCCGGAGCCTAGCCGTCGCCGCGGAGCGGTGTTGGCGAACCGACGTCAGCGCATGCCCGGCGGCATGCCGTACAGGTGGGTGATCGGCAGCGTCAACAGCACGCGACGATCGGTGACCATCGCCTGGCGGTACTCGTCCCAGT
The DNA here is from genome assembly GCF_002101885.1 of Mycolicibacter senuensis. GTDB lineage: Bacteria > Actinomycetota > Actinomycetes > Mycobacteriales > Mycobacteriaceae > Mycobacterium > Mycobacterium senuense. Next base: position 96,517 of record NZ_LQPS01000054.1, on the reverse strand, counting down.
CCGGATGCTCCCCGGCGATGTTGCGGTACAGCGCAACGAGCGCCTCGACGGTGTCGTCCCCGGGAGCGGCGGCGGGCGGCGTCAAGTGAGCGTCGCCCTCGGCGACGGCATAAGACCACCCGTCGTCGGAACTGACCAGAACCGACGCCCGCGCATCGCGGCGCAGGTTGCGGGTCTTGGCCCGCGGTTCGGTGACCGACACCTGCACCGTCACGGCGCGCGGGTCGAAGTGATACTGCACGTTCGACAGTTGGGGGCGTCCATCGCGTTTGATGGTGGCAAGAACGCCGAGCGAGTTTCCGCTGATCACGGCCAGCAACTTGTCGTCGAACACCTGGCGTCCCATCCTCGAAGCGTACCGATTGATGCAGGGGCGCGCCGTCGTTACGATCGCGCAGATGGCGGGGTACGCGGCGTTTCTGCGCGGAGTGAACGTCGGCGGAGTCAACCTCAAGATGGCCGACGTCGCCGCCGCACTGACCCGAGCCGGATTCGCCGGGGTCCGCACCGTACTCGCCAGCGGCAACGTGCTGCTCGAATCGCCGAACGATACCCAGGCGGTGCGCGCCACCGCCGAGGCCGCGCTGCAGGAGCGTTTCGGCTACCCGGCCCGGGTGCTGGTCTACGACGTCGAGGCGGTGCGCGCGATCGTCGCGGCCTTTCCGTTCGAACCGGAAGTGCCCGGCGCGCACTCCTATGTCACGTTCGTCACCGACCCGGCGGTGCTGGCCGAATTGTCAGCGCCGGCCCGGCGCGGCCCGGACGAGAAGATCGCGCCCGGCGACCGGGTGATCTACTGGCAGATCCCCAAGGGCAACACGTTGGGCGGCACGATGGGCAAGACCATGGGCCACAAGCGCTACGCGTCGTCGACGACCACCCGCAATCTGCGCACCCTGCGAAAGATGCTGCGCTGAGACGCCACCGGTAAAGTCGCTCAGGTGAGCCAGGCACAGAATGTTTCCCTGACCGGCGTCTCCGAGACCGCGCTGCTGACACTGAACGCCCGGGCGACCGAGGCCCGCCGTCCCGACCGCATCATCAACGATCCGATGGCGGTGCGGTTGGCGGATTCGATCGACTTCGACTTCGCGAAATTCGGATCGACGCGCCAAGACATCGCGGTACGCGCGCTGGGCATCGACACCGAGGCCCAGCGCTTCCTTCGGCAACACCCGACGGGCACCGTGGTGGCCCTGGCCGAAGGCTTGCAGACCAGCTTCTGGCGGCTCAGCGAAGCGGTACCGGATCCGCAATTCCGGTGGCTGACCGTGGATCTGCCCCCGATCATCGAGATCCGGCAGCGACTGCTGCCGAAGGAGTCGCGGGTGTCGGTGTGCTCGCAGTCCGCATTGGACTACAGCTGGATGGACCAGGTCGACAGTTCCGACGATGTGTTCATCACCGCCGAGGGCCTGCTGATGTACCTGCAGCCCGAACAGTCGCTGGGGCTCATCGCCGAGTGCGCGCGCCGCTTTCCGGGGGGCCGGATGATCTTCGACCTGCCGCCGTCCTGGATCGGCTGGCTGATCCGCCACGGCGTGCCGACATCGCTGCGCTACCGGGCGCCCTCGATGCCGTTCACACTGTCTGCTGCCGACACCGCCAAACTGGTGCACACCGTGCCGGGCATCCGGGCAGTCCACGACCTGCAGCTGCCGCGGGGCCGCGGGTGGTTGTTCAACACGGTGCTGCCGAACGCTTACCGACTGCGGTCGCTGGCCGACGCGCGCCCGTCGCTGACCATGCTGGAATTCGGCTGAGCACCACTCGTCCCGGCGTTGCCGAACGCCGCGTCGAGATAGCGCAGCGCGTCGGCCTTGTCCAGGCCTACTGCGCGGGTCGCGGCGACGAAGGCACTCGCGGCCGCTGTCATGGCCGCTTCCGCCGGATCGCTGCTCGCCACGAATGTGCCGAAGCGGCCGCGGGTTTCGACGACACCGGCCGCCTCCAGTTCCCGGTAGGCCCGGGCGACCGTGTTGGCCGCCAGACCGAGCTGCCCGGCCAGCTCGCGCACGGTCGGCAGTCTGGTTCCCGCCGGTAGCACTCCTTGCCGCACCGCATCGATCAACTGAATCCTGACCTGCTCGAACAACGGCCCGTCCGGCTGCGCGTCGATCCGCAGCAGCTTGGTGAAGTTCATTCGCCCAGTATCCAGCTATGTTGGTGGCGTGCAGGTGGCGGTGTTCAGCGGTGCGGGGATCTCGGCGGAGAGCGGGGTGCCCACTTTTCGTGATGACGAGAAGGGGCTGTGGTCGCAGTACGACCCCTACGAGGTGTCCAGCATCGACGGCTGGAACCGTCAGCCGGAACTGGTCTGGGCCTGGTACCTGTGGCGCTGCCAGCTGGCCCGCCACGTCCAACCGAACCTCGGCCATCGTGCGGTCGCCGACTGGGAGCAGCACGCCGAGGTCCACGTCATCACCCAGAACGTCGACAATCTGCACGAGCGCGGCGGCAGTTCCACCGTCCACCATCTGCACGGCCGGATGTTCACGTTCCGTTGCGGGGATTGCGATCAGCCGCAGTACCCGGAGGTGCCGGTGATGACCGAGCCGGTGCTCGAAGTGGCGCCGCCGGTGTGCGAGTGCGGCGGATTGGTCCGCCCGGATGTCGTCTGGTTCGGCGAGGACCTGCCCGCGGGTCCGTGGAACGCCGCGGTCGAGGCCATCGACAACGCTGACGCGCTGATCGTGGTGGGCACCTCCGGCGTGGTCTATCCGGCGGCGGGCCTGCCCGAGCGGGCATTGGACCTAGGCAAGGTCGTCATCGAGGTCAACCCCGAGCCGACCCCGCTGTCGGAGCGGGCCACGACGTATCTGCGCACCACCGCGTCGGCGGCACTACCGGGAATGGTGCAGCGGCTGCCCTTCCTGCTGGGGCAGCGCTAACCCGACTCCGGGCCGGTCGGCGTCAGCGCGGCTCAGGCCGGCCGGCTGGCGCAGCCCAGCGCGAACTCCGAGACCGGCACCGGCGCCCACGCCGGGAACTGGTGCCCGCGCCGTGAGGTGGCGACGGTGAAGCCCGCGGCGGTGATCATCGCCTCGGTGTCGCGATGGGTATGACAATTGCCGAACAGCCTCGGCCAGATGGTGGCGTCGGCCAGTCGCTGCAGCCCGCCGCGCGCTCCCCTGCTGGCGACGTGCTCGAAGTAGCGCAGCTCGCCGCCGGGCTTGAGCAACGTGTACAGCTGGCGCAGCACCTGCTCAGGTTGATCCACCGAACACAGCACCAGCGAGCAAACAATCGCGTCGAACGGTTCGCCGGCGTCCAAGGCCTCGACGGTGCTCGCCACTACCGTCACCGGCACCGGTGCGGCGGCAGCGACCTCCCGGGCGGCCTCGCGCAATCGCGACTCCGGCTCGGGGGCCACCACCTCGGTCACGGTGTCGGGGTAGAAGCCGAAGTTGCTCCCGGTGCCGGCACCGACTTCCAGCACCCGCCCGGACAGCCCTTCAAGGTTTTCCCGGCGCCGGTCTCGCAGCCAGTCGGTCTCGCGGCTGGACATGAACGTCCAGATTCGAGCGAACAGCGGGTTGTCCAGAGTCACCGGTGATGCCATGCCGCCACCTTAGCGGTGATCGCGAGGGCGGCGGAGCCGGGCGAAGCGGGACACCGCCACCGGGGTTCCTACCGGTCGATGTGACATCCATCACACCGCGAGTCAGGCAATCGGGCCCGTCTCAGCCGAAAAGTCTGGCAAACGCTACTCGTCAGTAGGATTGCCACCATTTCCCGAATCGTGACTCAAAGATCCCTTAATAGTGACCCATACGCTCAGTGTCATGTGGATCGACGACTCAAGTGCCGACGTGATCAAGGTTGACTTCGAGGCTCTCTACCACGGCGACCTTCTGGTCGAGGGCGACACCTCGGAGCAGCTCGAAGACTGGCGCCCGCTCGCCAGCTGACTGATCGGCGCCGCGTAGCCGGCGCCGTTCACTAGCGCGCCCCTCCGCGTCGGCGGCCGCCCGCATCCGGGCCGACCGCAATCCCTCAGTCATCCTTTTCCTGAAATCGGGGCCGGGCCGCTGCATGCCCTCGCAGCAACCCCGGTCACGACATCGCCGAGCGTGCGTTATCGAACGGTCAGGCGGCGGGCCCGACCGCTATGGCGATCAGGCGACGTTCTCCTCGTCGTCGGCCTCGATCATGCCGACCAGCCGATCGGAGATCAGCTCCTCGGCCTCGGCCACGATCCGCGACACCAACTCACCGCAGGTCGGGATGTCGTTGATCAGCCCCATCGCGGTGCCCACCGACCAGATGCCGGCCTCGACGTCGCCGTCGTCGAAGACCTTGCGGCCTCGCACGCCGGCCACCAACTCCTGCACGTCGGGGAACTGGCCACCCTTGTTGAGGATGTCGACGACCTCACGCGAGACGGTGTTGGACGCCACCCGCGCGGTGTTGCGCAGCGGCCGGAAGATCAGCTCGGTGCCGCGCTCGTCGCCGGCGACGATGGCTTCCTTGACGTTCTGGTGGATGCAGGACTCGACGGTGCACATGAACCGCGAGCCCATGTTGATGCCGTCGGCACCCAGCGCCAAGGCGGCGACCAGACCGCGGGCGTCGGCGAAGCCGCCGGAGGCGATCATCGGGATCTCGATCTGAGCAGCGGCGGCCGGGATCAGCACCAGGCCCGGGATGTCGTCCTCACCGGGATGCCCGGCGCACTCGAAGCCGTCGATGCTGATGCCGTCGACACCGAGGCTCTGCGCCTTGACCGCGTGGCGCACCGAGGTGCATTTGTGCAGCACCTTGATGCCGTTGTCGTGAAACATCGGCAGGTGCGGCGCCGGGTTGGATCCGGCGGTCTCGACGATCTTGATGCCGGCGTCGACGATCACCTGGCGGTACTCGTCATAGGGCGGCGGGTTGATCGCCGGCAGGATGGTCAGGTTCACCCCGAACGGCTTGTCGGTCAGATCCCGGGTCTTGGCGATCTCGTTGGCCAAGTCCGCCGGGGTGGGCTGGGTGAGCGCGGTGAGAAAACCCAGGGCGCCCGCGTTCGCGACCGCCGCAACAAGTTCCGCGCGGCCCACCCACTGCATGCCGCCTTGGGCGATGGGGTGCTCGACCCCGAACACTTCGGTGAACTTCGTGGTCAGTGACATGTGAACTCCTCGTTCTGTTTGACGTTCTTCGCTCAAGCGCTCAGCGCGGGGCCATTCGGATCGCCCCGTCGAGTCGGATCACCTCGCCGTTGAGCATGGGGTTGCTGATGATGTGCTCGGCCAACGCGCCGTACTCATCGGGGTCACCGAGCCGGGACGGGTGCGGCACCTGCCCACCCAGCGACTTCTGCGCCTCATCGGGCAGCGAACCCAGCAGCGGCGTCTTGAACAGGCCGGGCGCGATGGTGCAGACCCGGATCAGCTCGCGGGACAGGTCCCGCGCGATCGGCAGTGTCATACCGACCACCCCGCCCTTGGACGCCGAGTAGGCGGCCTGGCCGATCTGGCCCTCGAACGCGGCCACCGACGCGGTGTTGATGATGACGCCGCGTTCTGGGCTCGTTTCGGGCCCGATGGTCTCCGTCTTGGCAATCCGTTCGGCGGCCAGCCGCAGCACGTTGAAGGTGCCGATCAGGTTGACTTGAACGACCTTGGTGAACTCATCCAGTGGGAACGCGCCGTTCTTGCTCACCGTCTTGATCGCGTTGCCGATGCCCGCGCAGTTGACGTTGATCCGCAGCGGGCCCAGCGACTCGGCGACGTCAAGGGCCGCGGTGACCGCCTCGGGGTCGGTGACGTTGGCCTCGGCGAACCGGGCCCGGTCACCGAGTTCGGCGACCGCGTCGGCGCCCCGCAGGTCGATCACCACCACCTGCGCACCCGCGTCGAGCAGGCGTTTCGTCGTCGCCAAGCCCAGCCCGGAAGCGCCTCCGGTGACTACCGCCACCGCATCCTTGATCTGCACAGGAATCCCTCTCGTGAACCAACCACCTAGTTGGTCGGGACTATACCCAGTCCCCCAGGATGGTGTCGTTGTCGGCCCCCAGTGCCGCCGGCGGCGTCGGGACATCCGGCACGCTGCGGGAGAACCGCGGCGCCGGCATCGGCTGCAGATAACCGTCGACGTCGTAGAAGGTGTCGCGCTCGGCGATGTGCGAGTCGGCCAACACCTCGCCGAACGCCAGCACCGGCGCCACACAGGCATCGGAGGTGGCGAACACTTTCGCCCAGTGGTCCCGGTCGTGCGCGGCGAACGCCTTGGTGAACACCTCGCGCAGTTCCGGCCAGCGGCTGGTGTCGTTCTGCGCGGGCAACTCGGCCGGGTCCAGCCCCAGCTTGGCCAGCAGTTCGGCGAAGAACTGCGGTTCGATGGCGCCCACCGACATGTAGCGGCCGTCGGAGCACTCGTAGGTGTCGTAGTAGGGGGCGCCGGTGTCGAGCATGTTGACACCGCGCTCGTCGCTCCAGAGGCCTTGCGCGCGGAAGCTCCACATCATCGCCCCGAGCATGCTCGAGCCGTCGACCATCGCCGCGTCGATCACCTGCCCCGTGCCGGAGGTCTGGCGCTCCCACAGCGCCGACAAGATCCCAACCAACAAGAACATCGATCCGCCGCCGAAGTCGCCGGCCAGGTTCAGTGGCGGCACCGGGCGCTCGCCCTTGCGGCCGATCGAGTGCAGCGTCCCGTTGAGCGAGATGTAGTTGATGTCGTGACCGGCCTGCAGGGCGCGGGGACCGGTCTGCCCCCAGCCGGTCATCCGGCCGTAGATCAGCTTGTCGTTGACCTTCGCGCAGTCCTCCGGGCCCAGTCCGAGCCGCTCGGTGACGCCCGGACGGAAGCCCTCGATCAGCACGTCGGCCTTGGCGACCAGCTTGAGCACCAGGTCGCGGCCCTCCGGTGACTTCAGGTCGGCGGTCACCGAACGCCGGTTGCGCAGCATGGTGTCCTTCGACGCCTCGGCGCCGAATTTGGGCGGCCGCTCGACGCGCACCACCTCGGCTCCCAGATCACCGAGGATCATGGCCGCGTGCGGTCCCGGCCCGATCCCCGCCAGTTCGATGACCCGCAAGCCCGCCAGTGGTCCCGCCATAACCGCCTCCTCGTCGTCTGCGCCTGTGATGTGCATCCTAAGGTGACACCCATGACGACTATCGACTCCGGCATCGACACCCTGGCACCGGTGGAGGGGTTGTCGGTGACCCTGGCCGACGGCGTGCTGTCGGTGACCATCGACCGCCCCGACAGCCTCAACTCGGTGACCACCGGCGTTCTGGCCGGAATCGCCGACGCCATGGAGGGCGCCGCCCGCGACCCGCGGGTGCGGGCCGTGCGGCTCGGCGGTGCCGGACGTGGCTTCTGCTCGGGCGCCGGGATCAGCGCCGAGGATGCCACCGACGGGGTGCCGACGGAGATCATCGTCGAGGCCAACCGCGCGATCCGGGCGATCGTGGCGCTGCCGCGGCCGGTGGTGGCCGTGGTGCAAGGTCCGGCCGCCGGCATCGGGGTGTCGCTGGCCCTGGCCTGCGACCTGGTGCTGGCCTCCGACAAAGCGTTTTTCCTGTTGGCGTTCACCAAGATCGGGCTGATGCCCGACGGCGGCGCTTCGGCTCTGGTCGCCGCGGCGGTCGGCCGGATCCGGGCGATGCGGCTGGCGTTGTTGGCCGAACGGCTGTCGGCCGCCGACGCCCTCGATTGGGGGCTGATCAGCGCGGTCTACCCGGCCGAGGATTTCGACGCCGAGGTCGACAAGGCCATGGCCGGGCTGCTGGCCGGGCCGGCGGCGGCATTCGCCAAGACCAAACACGCCATCAACACCGCGACGCTCAGCGAGCTCGACGCGACGCTGGACCGCGAGTACGTCGGCCAGTCGATCCTGTTGAACGCCCACGACTTCCGGGAAGGCACCCGCGCGTTTCAGGACCGGCGCACGCCGAAGTTCACCGACTCCTGACCTGGCGAACGTGCGCCATGGGGCGCCGCTACATCCCGAAGATCGACGGCAGTGCCAGCACCATCACCAGGCCCCACACCAGATGCGTGAGCACCGGCGCCAACACCCCGCCGGTTGCGCGGCGCTCGATGGCGCAGACCGTGCCGAGCACCAGCGCCGCGATCCCGATCATCAGGTTGCCGGCGGCCATCATCGCCGCAATGTAGAGCAGCGTCGAGAAGACCAGCGGGTAGCGGCGGCCGAACGCGCTGAAAAGCGCACCGCGGAAGAACATCTCCTCGGCGATCGCGTTGACGATGGCGATCAGCACCACCAGCCGCCAGGACACGTGGGTGGTGTAGTCCAGGATCGCGAGCACCTGGTCGGCCAGCGGCGGAATCTGCTGCACCACCAGCCCGCCCAGCAGGAACACCCCGCCGAGCACCAGGCCGACGCCGGTGCCGGTGAACACCGGCCGCTCGTTGCGGCCCCGGAACCGCACCGCGCCCAGGTGCAGCGGACCGGCCACCACCGCCCCCACCGACCAGATCACGGCCAACGCCAGCGACAGTTGGTAGAACGCCGCGTCACCGGGGTTCTTGGTGTGCATGAACGCCAGCACCGCGGCGCCGAGCAGCACCACCACCGCGACGACGACACGGCGGCGCTGCACGACGGCCCGTGACTCGTGGTACGGCGCCGAGACCTTGGACAAGATGTTGGTGAACTCGCGCAGCAGGCCGGGCCGGGCCGAACTGGTCTGGGTCATGCCCTAGAACGTAGCGGCCCAACACCGTTCGGTGGCCTGATTGCGTCAGTTCGCCCGGTGGACTTCGATCAGCCGCCGATAGGCCGCGGCGTTGTGCCGGTTGTTGCGGATCTCGGCCTCGCTGAGCTCCCGCCGCACCCGCCCCGGCACCCCCGACACCAGCGACCGCGGCGGCACCACGGTGCCCTGCGGGATGACCGCGCCGGCCGCGATCAGGGAGCCCGCACCCACCACGGCGCCGTTGAGGATGATGGCTCCCATCCCGATCAGCGAGTCGTCCTCGACGGTGCAGCCGTGCAGCACCGCGTTGTGTCCGACGCTGACGCGGGCCCCGACCCGGGCCGGGAACTCCTTGTCGACGTGGATGGTCACCCCGTCCTGGATGTTGGTGTCGACGCCGATCTCGATCGGCTCCACCTCGGCGCGCAGCGTGGCCGAGTACCAGACGCTGGCTCGGGCGGCCAGGCTGACCAGGCCGATGAGGCTGGCGTTGGGCGCCACCCACGACTCCGGGTGAAGCTGCGGGGCGTGCCCGCGAATCGGGATGATCAGCGGCTCGGCCACCGGCTCAACGGGCCTTCCACACCGGCGCGCGCTTCTCAGCGAACGCCCGCGGCCCCTCCTTGGCGTCCTCGGTCCGCAGCAGCGAGGAGAACTCCCGGCCGGTCCGGGCCCAATCGGCCGCCTCGCCGGTCATGGCACCATCATCGACGCCGTAGGCGATCCGCTTACTGGCCTGCACCGACAGCGGCGCATTGCCGGTGATCCGTTCCGCCAGTTCCAGCGCGGCTTCCAGCGCCGCGCCGTCGTCGACCACCCGGTTCACCAGCCCCCAGCGCCCGGCGTCGGCGGCCGACATCGGCTCGCCGGTGTAGAGCAGCTCCAAGGCGACCTTGCGGGGCAGTTGGTCGATGATGCGGAACACGCCGCCGGCGCCGGCGATCAGGCCCCGCTTGACCTCGGGCAGCCCGAACTGGGCGCGCTGCTCGGCGATCACGAGGTCGCTGGCCAGTGCGATCTCGGTGCCGCCGCCCAGCGCGGTGCCGTTGACCGCCGCGATGGTGGGCTTGTCGATGAAGTGCTGGACGTAGCCGGCGAAACCCCACTCCGGGTGTTCGGGGTGGTAGATGTTCTCCCGGTTGGCGATCGCCTTGAGGTCGGCTCCGGCAGAAAACGATTTGTCGCCGGCGCCGGTGAGCACCACCGCACGCACCTCGTCGTCGGCCTGCGCCTGTGCCAACGCGTCGCCGATACCGGTGCTGACGGCGCCGTTGATCGCGTTGCGCGCGTCGGGCCGGTTGATCGTGACCAGCAGTACGCCACCGTCGCGCCGTTCGACGAGAACGGCCCCATCACTCACAGCAGCTCCAGAATGGTGGCGTTGGCCTGGCCGCCGCCCTCGCACATGGTCTGCAGGCCGTAGCGGATCCCGTTGGCGCGCATGTGGTAGAGCATGGTGGTCATGATCCGGGCGCCGGAACCGCCCAGCGGGTGACCCAGCGCGATCGCCCCGCCGTTGGGGTTGAGCTTCTTGGAGTCCGCGCCGATTTCGGCCAGCCATGCCATCGGCACCGGGGCGAACGCCTCGTTGACCTCGAACACCCCGATGTCATCGAGGCTCAGGCCAGAGCGCTGCAGCGCCTTCTGGGTGGCCGGGATCGGTGCGCTCAGCATCATCACCGGGTCGGCGCCGGCCAGCGTCGCGGTGTGCACCCGCGCCAGCGGGGTCAGCCCCAGCTCGCGCGCCTTGGCCGCCGACATGAAAAGCAGCGCCGCCGAACCGTCGGAGATCTGGCTGGAGTTGCCGGCGTGGATGACGCCGTCCTCTTTGAACGCCGGCTTGAGCTGGGCCATCTTCTCGATGGTGGTGCCACGCCGGATGCCCTCGTCGTCGCTGACGACACTACCCTCGGCGTCCTTGATCGAGACGATCTCGTCCTTGAACGCGCCGGAATCCTGTGCCGCGGCGGCCTTCTCGTGCGACGCCAGCGCGAACTCGTCGAGCGCGGTGCGGCTCAGTCCCCACTTCTCGGCCATCATCTCCGCACCGGTGCCCTGATTGGGGGTCTGGGTGTAACGGGCCCGGAACGCCTCCGGATAGGGGTGTCCGCCGTTGGCCAGCGAGGCACCCATCGGGGTGCGCGACATCGACTCGACGCCGCCGGCCACGACGACGTCGTAGTGTCCGGCGACCACGCCGGCGGCGGCGAAGTGCACCGACTGCTGGCTGGATCCGCACTGGCGGTCCACCGTCACCCCGGGCACCGTCTCCGGCCAGCCGGCGGTCAGCAGCGCGGTGCGCCCGATGTCGAGCGCCTGCTCGCCGGCCTGCATGACACAGCCCCAGATCACGTCGTCGACCAGTTCGGGATCCACCCCGGCCCGGCCGACCAGCCCGTTGAGCACTTGGGCGGACAATTCCGCGGGGTGCACCCCCGACAGACCGCTGTTGCGCTTGCCGATCGGCGAACGCACCGCTTCTACGATGACTGCTTCGGCCATGGTGCTCTCCTTCATCAACGAGGGTTCTTGACGTCGATTGTCGACCAACCCACCGATGACACCTGCGGGCGGGGGTGGCCAGCCCCGCCTCAGCCGACCGGGTTGAACTCCAGGTGGAGCTCTTGGAGCCCCCGCATGATGAAGGTCGGTTCGTAGCTGTACCGCCGCGCCTCGGGCGGGCCGTGCCGCTCCTCGCAGATCCTGATGTCGGCCATCCGGTCCAGGATGCGGTTCAGCGAGATCCTGCCCTCGGCGCGGGCCAGCGGCGCGCCGGGACACGAGTGCACCCCGCGCCCGAACGCCACATGCTCGCGCACATTGGCGCGGTCGACGCGGAACTCGTCGGGTTCGTCGAACTTGCGGGGGTCCCGGTTGCTGGCTCCGGGCAACAGCATCACCGTGGTGCCGGCCGGAACGGTGACGCCGCCGACGGTCGTGGTGGTGCGCGCCATCCGGAAATGCGATTTGACCGGAGACTCGGTCCGCAGCGTCTCCTCCAGGAAAACCTGGATACGGCTGCGGTCCCCGCGCAGCAGCGCCTGAATATCGGGCCGTTCGGCGATCACCCGCAGTCCGGCGCTGAGCAGCTTGACGGTGGTCTCCTGGCCGGCGGCGAACAGGAAAGTCGCGACGCGCACCACGTCGATGATCTCCGGCGTCGAGCCGTCGTCGTATTTCGCCTGGGCCAGATCGGTCAGCACATCGCCGCGCGGCTGCTTACGACGGTCGTCGATGTAGGCGTAGAACGTGTCGTCCAGCCACTGCAACGGGTTGTGGGAGACCGGGTCGTCATCCAGGGAGCCCACCTGCTCGCCGGCCATCACCCGGCGGAACTCCTGGTGGTCGGCGGTGGGCACCCCGAGCAGGTCCGCGATGACCAGCATGGAGAACGGTTTGGCGTAGTCCTCGATGAACTCGGTGCTGCCGCGGGCGACGAACTTGTCGAGCTGTTCGTCGGCCAGCCGCCACATGAACTCCTCGTTCTCCTTGAGCCGCTTGGGAGTCAGCAGCCGGCTCAACAGCCCCCGCGTCCGGGTGTGCTCCGGAGGGTCCTGGGTGACGATGTGCTCACTCATCGGAATCTCGGACCGGTGCGCCTCGATCAGGTCGCTGACGTCGTCACCGACGGCGTCGAACGACAGCCCGGAGAACGGGCCCGCGACCGAGACACATGCGGAGAAGGCCGGATCCTTGTACACGGTAAGGGCTTCGGCGTGCCCGGTGACGGCGAGAGTTCCCTGATGTGACTCGTGCACGATCGGGCACTTGGCCCGCAGATGGTCGAAGTACGGGTACGGGTCCGGGATCAACGATTGGTCGGTGAAGAAGTCAACCGAGTCGAAATCACTCACTGCGCGCCTCCTACGCTCGTCACTGCACCATCTCGGTGACCGCGGTCACCTGGGCGTCCGAAATGTTCATGATCGTCTCGATGTTCTCCGCGATGTCCTCCGCGGTCAGCGGTGTTTTCGAGATGCCCGCGGTGCGCACCACCGCGATGCGCGCCACCCCGCCCATCCCGATCTGCAGCATCTCCCCGTTGAGTGGACAGTCCTCGTGGGCAAGGAATGCCGCTGCGGGAGCACATAATTCCGGCGGCATGCTGGCGTTGATGGTGTCCATCACCGCTTGGGGAATGGCCAGCTGCGCGGCCACCGAGTCCGAGTGCGACGCGGACATGCGGGTGTAGGCGCGCGGCGCAACGGCGTTGACCCGGATGCCGTGTGCGATGCCCTCGGTCGCCAGATTGCGGGTCAGCCCGAACACCGCTCCCTTGGCGGCGCCGTAGCTGGTCAGCTCGGAGATGCCGCCCAGCATGGCTTCGGAGACCGTGTTGACGATGCGGCCGTATCCCGCCGCGACGAAATGCGGCCACGCGGCGCGGGTCACCAGCAGGCTGCCGAAAAAGTGCACCTCGAGCATGCGGCGGAACTTTTCGACCGACAGCGCCTCGAACAGTCCGGGGTCGTGGATGCCGGCGTTGTTGACCAGCACGTCGATCCGGCCGAACGCCTCGATCGCGGTGTCGACGATGCCCTGTGCGCCCTGCGGTTCGGCGACCGAGGCGTGACAGGCCACCGCCCGGCCGCCACCCTCGGTGATCTCGCGCACCACCTCGTCAGCCGGTGCCGATGACGAGCCGTCCCCGTCGATGCCGGCCCCGTAGTCGGCGACGACCACGCGAGCGCCCTTGGCCGCCAGCAGCATCGCGTGGCTACGCCCCACGCCCCGGCCCGCGCCGGTGACGACGGCGACCCGGCCGTCGAATCGCAGCTCGGTCATGGGGCATCGAAGAGCACCGGCAGCGACGTCGGTGACCGGAACACCTGGCCGCGGATGTGCGGATCACTCCCGTCGGGGTCCAGCCGAAGGTTCGGCAGTCGGTCGAACATCACCCCGAGCGCGTCGCGCATCTCCATCCGGGCCAGGTGACTGCCCAGACACACGTGGGCGCCATGGCCCCACGACGCATGGACTTTGGACTCGCGGAAGATGTCGAACAGGTTCGGGTTGGCGTAGCGGTCCTCCTGGCGGTTGGCGGACCCCAGCATCGGCATCACCGCGGAGCCGGCCGGGATCGGCACTCCGCCCAACTCGGTGTCGCAGCTGGCCACCCGGGTGATGGTCAAAAGTGGTGCGTCCCAGCGCACCCCCTCTTCGATGGCCTGCGGCAGCAGCGACCGGTCGGCGCGCACGGCGTCGAGCTGGTCGGTGTGGGTCAGCAGCGCGAACAGCAGGTTGCCCAGTGAACGGTAGGTGGTTTCGATGCCGGCCGGGAGCAGCAACCGCAGAAACGAGAAGATCTCCTCATTCGACAGCTTCTCACCGTCGATCTCCGCGTCGGCCAGCCGGCTGATCAAGTCGTTGCGCGGATCGACCCGGCGGGCGGCCAGGATCGGGGTGAAGTAGTCGCGAAGCGCCAGCGACGCCGCCCGTCCCCGCTCGGGGTTGATGGTGAATGACAGCAGCGAGATGGACCAGCGCTGGAACTGCTCGTAGTCCTGCTCGGGCAGGCCCAGTATCCGGGCGATGATCCGGGTCGGGTATTCGAAGTTGAACTCCTTGACCAGATCGGCGTGGCCGCGGTCGGCGAACCGGTCGATCAGCAGATTCGCCACCGGTATCACCAACTCGTGTTCCCAGCCGGCCACCGCCCGGGGCGAGAACGCCTTGGACACCAGCGCGCGGTGCCGGCCGTGCACGGGTTCATCCATGCCCAGCATCACCTGCTCGCCGAGCACGTCACCGAAGGTGTCGATGATGATCGACGACGAGAAGGTCTCGTTGTCGCGCAACATCTTTATCACGTCTTCGTGGCGGTACACCATGAACACCGGCTTGGATTCCTCATGCGGCATCCCCGACATGTCGATGCGCTGCACCGGCTCCTCGCGGCGAAGGCGGGCCAGTTCGGTGTAGGGGTCCCGGACGTCCCCGGACACCACGTCGTCGAAGGCGCCGAAATCCTCCAGGTCATCAAATAGCTGCACAATTGCCCCCTTTAGACGGCGGGTTGATTCGGCGGTCCAGCTTCGGCTCTCCTCCGTCGAGCCTCGCTAACCGCCGGGTAGGCGACCGATTTGATCTCGGTGTACTGGTCGAACCCCGCGGTGCCGTTCTGGCGGCCGACGCCGCTGGCCTTGTAGCCGCCGAACGGGGTGTCGGCGCCGTACCCTGCGGCGCCGTTGATGCCCAGGAAGCCCGCGCGCAGGCGTTTGGCCACGGCCAGCGCGTGATCCAGCGAGCCCGACATGATGTTGCCGGCCAGCCCGTAGGGGCTGTCGTTGGCGATCCGGATCGCGTGGTCCTCGTCGTCGTAGGGAATGACGGCGAGCACCGGGCCGAAGATCTCCTCCTGGGCGATCGTCATCGCATTGTCGACGTCGACGAACAGTGTTGGCTTGACGAAGAATCCGCGGTCGAGCCCGTCGGGCGCCTCGGCTCCGCCGACGAGCAGCCTGGCGCCTTCAGCAATGCCCTTGTCGATGTAGCCGCGGATCCGGCTGCGCTGTTTGGCCGAGATCACCGGGCCGCACAACGTCGCCGGATCCTGTGGGTCGCCCGGGGCCACCCCTTCGTAGATGCCCTGCAGCATGGCGACGCCTTCGGCGTAGCGCGAGCGCGGCAACAGCAGCCGGGTGGGGTTGGCGCAGCCCTGGCCAGCGTGCATGCACGGTGCGATGCCCATCATGCAGCCCAGCCCCAGATCGGCATCCTCCAGCACGATCGTCGCGGATTTGCCGCCGAGTTCCAGGAAGAGCCGCTTCATGGTCGCCGCGCCCTTTGCCATGATGCGCCGGCCCACCGCGGTGGAGCCGGTGAAGGAGATCATGTCGACTTTGGGCGACAGCGTCAGTTCTTCGCCGATCAAGGGATCGGAGGCGGTGACCACGTTGACGACACCGGCTGGAATATCGGTGTTCTCGGCGATCAGCCGGCCCAGCCGGGTGGCGTTGAACGGGGTGTCCGGTGCCGGCTTGAGAACGACGGTGTTGCCGGTCGCCAGCGCCTGCCCGATCTTGTGGATCGTCACTTCGAACGGGAAGTTCCATGGCACGATCGCCCCGACCACACCGACGGCCTCCCGCCAGACCTTGCGGGTGGTGTTGGCACCGGTCACCGAGACGAACGCGTCACCCAGCGATGTCTCCCACGGATAGCTGTCGATCAGCCGCGCCGGATAGTTCAGCGCATCCGAGAGCGGCGCGTCGAGCTGCGGGCCGTGGGTGATGGCCCGCGGGCAGCCGACTTCGAGGATGAGTTCTTCGCGCAGTTCCTCGCGCTCGGCTTCCAGGGCGTCCTGCAGTTGCCGCAGACAGCGTTGCCGGAAGGCGTGGTCGGCCGACCAGTCGGTGTCGTCGAACGCGCGCCGCGCGGCGTCGATGGCCCGGTGCATGTCTGCCGCGGACGCGTCGGCGACCTCGCCGAGGATCTCCTCGGTGGCCGGGTTGACGTTGGCGAACGTGCCGCCCTGCCCGTCGACGAGCTTGCCATCGATCAGCATTCTGGATTCGAAGCGCGGGTGCTCAGCCATGCCGGTCCTTGCTCAGCGCGCCGAAGCGCGGTAGCCCCATCATCACCCGGATCATCTGATGCAACCCCGCAGCGGGCAGTAACCGGTTGGCGATCAACAGCATTCGTGCATCAGGCCCGACCGGTCGGCGCACGAACGGAGCGCGGGACTCCAGTGCCTTGGCCAGCCCGGCCGCGAACCGCTGCGGTGAGCGGGCGGCCACCTTCATCGCGAAGCGGCCGCGTTTGTCCATGGTGGCGTGATGGCGGGCGTAGACGCCGGTCAGATCACGGCAGTCGGTGGTGCCGGCGTCGGTGATGATCTCGGTGTCGTAGGTGCCGGTCACCAGAACAGTGACGCCGAGGCCGAACGGGGCGATCTCACTGGCCAGCGATTCTCCCCACCGCTCCAACGCGCCTTTGGCCGCCGAGTACGCCGCCGTGGCGGGCATGCCGCGCACACCGCCCTGACTCGAGACCAGCACGATCCGGCCCCTCCCGGCCGCCCGCATCGACGGCAGCAGCGCGTTGGTCAGCGCCACCGGCCCGAACACCGACGTCGCGAACATCCGCTCCCACAGCTCGGCCGGTGTCTCCTCGGCCATTCCCGCCGCCGATATCCCGGCGTTGTGCACCACGGCGTCCGGGGCCCCGACCGCTGCTTCGATCGCCTTGGCCGCCGCGGTCACCGACGCGGCATCGGTCAGGTCCAGCGGGATCCCGATCAGCCGCGGGTCGCCGTCGGACGCGCCGGTGGCGTCGCGCAGCGTCTTCAATCCCTTCTCCGGTGACCGCATCCCGGCCACCACCTGCCAGCCGCTGCGATAGAGGTGCGCCGCCGACGCCAACCCGAGCCCGCGCGAGGCGCCGGTGATGACGACACTGCGGGGCTCACCCATTGGCCGGTCCGCAGCGTTCGCCGTCCGCACCCAGTTCGACCTCCGGCCGCCCGTCGGGCTGGCCGCTCAGCCAGGTTGACCAGATGCCCACCGAGTACGGTCCGGGCTGGCCCTGCTTCTCGTAGAGGCCTTGGGGGTCATAGATCTTCGCTTCCGGGTAGGGCCACGGGCAGGCCACCGTCCGGGACAGGTGCGACGCCTTGACCAGCGCGAACGTACTTCCGTAGCAGAAGTAGCCGAGGTTGATCAGCACCAGCATCACCATGAACATGCCCAGGGTGGGGCGGCTGGCGAAGATCTTCGCCCGCTGGGCCAGTTTCTCGGCCACGGTGCGGCCGGTGTCGTCGCGGTACAGCAGCACCCCGGCCGGCACCATCACGAAGTTCACCGCGAGGATCTCGAAGATGAACGGGAACTGATGGGTTTGGCCCATGAAGATCGAGCCGAACGGCACCTGCGAGTAGATGTACATCCCGGTCTGCACCAGCGTGATCTCCAGAGCCGCGTCCAGCAGCATCCCGAAGGGCAGGATGCAGAGCCCCAGGCTGATCAGCGGGTGGCGCCACACGAAGGAGTCGACGGGCCGGCGCACCTGAATCCGGCGCAGCAGCCAGATCCCCGGGAAATAGGGCAGCAGGTAAAACATGATGTAGCCCAGCACCACGAACGGCTCCACAGTCGGTGACAGCGACACCAGCGGCCAGTCCTCGGGCAGGTGATGCAACTCTGGGTTGTAGACGGCGAACGGCGCCCAGTTCATGATCGGGTCCTGCCAGACGATCAACGTCGTGACGATGCCCATCAGCAACACCGGGTGGTACGGATGGCGGCGCCAGGCGATCACGTAGGTGATGGTGATGCCGAGCATCACCACGACGGTGAAGGCCTCCAGGACGCCGAGCCAGTGTTCGAACCCGAACAACACCGGCACCGGCCGCGGCGGCGGCGTCTCGGTGACCGCCGGGTTACGGACCCGATCCGAGCTCAGGCCGGTTTCGGCGTTGGCGAGCAGGAAGGCGAGGAAGCCGAACGCGGCTGCGGCCCACGCCCATACCCACGGCGATCCCTTACGGGGTTCAGCGGATGTCGGATGTGTCGGCGACGGCGCCGTCTGTTCTGCGGTCATCGGTCATTCCTCTCCGAAACGGTCGACGAGATGGGAGTTGACTCCGTCGGCGTCGAGCCTGCGGGCCACCAGGTATCCGGCGCCCATCCAGGCCCGGCGGGTCCAGTTCCCGAACGACACCCGGGTGCCCGGCGCTCCGGAGGCGGCGGGCATCATCTTCACCCGCTCCAGGGCTTCCTTGACGCCGCGCGGGCTCAGCGGATGCGCGTCGGCCAGCGCCCGTACCAATGTCATTGCCACATCCCGGTTCACCACTGACACGCACCACTCGGTGCGCCGACCGTAGGCCCGCTGGTATTCGTCGAGGAACGCCTGGCCGACCGGGTTGCCCTCGTCGTACTGGTCGATGCCGACCCAGCCCATGAACGCGTTCCACATGACCGGGTTGATCCAGGCGTTCTGAAACGCCGTGCTGGTGAATCGCGGCGGGTCCCAGTTGAGCTCCTGTAACGCCGGGTTGATGAAGACCACGCCGAATCCGAAGCCGCAGTGCACGATCGCCGGTGCCTTCGCCTCGTGCAGCGTGCGCACCGCCGCCGAGACGTCCTGTGCCGTCTGCGCGATCGTCGCTTCGGCCACGATCCGGATGCCCTTGCGCCGGCACGCCTCGCGGAAGTTCTTCAGATAGGTCTCGCCCACCAGGGACTGCTCCTTGAGCACCCCGACTTCCGTGTGCCCGCCTTTGGCGAGCAGATCCGTCCAGAAGATCGGCTCGTCGGTCAGTGATCCCTGCGGGAACGCGAAGAACCACTCCCCCAGCGCCTCATCCGAGCCGGTGACACTGATGCACGGCACCTTGAAGCGGTCCTCGATCGCCTCCCGGGTCGGCACGGCGTTGTCGGTGATGTGCGGGCCGAACACGGCCAGGCAACCTTCGTCGCACAGCTCGCCGTAGGCGTCGATGACGGCCTTGACCGAGCCCTTGGGCAGGCCCTCGACCTCGCGGTAGACGATCTCGATCGGCCGGTCCAGCAGACCCTGTTCGGTCGCCTGCTTGAAGATCAGGTCGAACGGCTGGGTCAGGTCCTCGAAATAGGTCTTCGGGAAGCCCTCGGGGAGCCGGAAGTCCATCAGGTAACCGATCTTGATCGGTTCCGCCGTGCTCTCGTAGGACATCGCGCCTCCGTGACGAACCTAATATTTGTTCAGACCCTAGCGTGCGGTCGGCTGGGCGTCAATCACCTCTGGTGGCAGATACACGTCGATCATCTCCACCAGACCGCCGGTCACCACGGAGTCGTCGGTGAGGGGTCCGGCAATGGCGGCACGGGCGGCCTCGCGGGGTGCCAGGCCCTCCGCGATCAGCCGCCCGGCGGCGATCAGCACCCGTGTCGAGGCCACCTCGCGTAACCCGCCGGTCTCCACCCGCCGGATGGCCTGGCCCAGCCGGACCAGTTCAGCGGCGCGCTCGTGGTCCACAGCGGCCTCGCACGCAACGATCTTCTCCTCGACGTCGGTTGCGGGGAAGCCGAATTCGATGGCCACCATGCGCTGTCGGGTCGAGTCCTTGAGGTCCTTGAGCACACTCTGATATCCGGGGTTGTAGGAGACCACCAACCCGAATCCGGGTGCCGCGTCGAGGGTCACGCCAAGTCGCTCGATCGGCAGCTGGCGGCGGTGATCGGCCAGCGGGTGCAGCACCACGGTGGTGTCCTGGCGGGCCTCCACCACCTCGTCGAGATAGCAGATCGCGCCTTCGCGAACGGCCCGCGTCAACGGCCCGTCGACCCACTCGGTCTCCCCGCCGCGCAACAAGAACCGGCCGACCAGATCGGCAGTGGTCAGATCATCGTGGCAGGCGACGGTGATCAGCGGACGGTCCAGGTCATGGGCCATCGCCTCGACGAAGCGGGTCTTCCCGCACCCGGTCGGGCCCTTGAGGACGATCGACAACCCCTGCCGGTAGGAGGCTTTGAAGACCTGCTCCTCGTTGCCGGTGGACACATAGTAGGGACGCGGACCGCGGGCCGCAGCTGCCATGTCGTTCATACCCTTCTCTTCATGCCACACGCCGTCGAAAATCGGCTGAACACAGGGCTGAGCGGAACAGTGGTCCGATCACCCGGCTGAGTTGGTCGAGCCGCGGAATGGTGGCGTGTGCGGCGCTGCCGAACACCCGGCGCAACTCCGCGACGTCGGTGGCCGCCCCGACCGTCAGGCACAGACACCCGGTCCCGGAGCGGCGCGCCTCGGTGAGAGCCCGGCGGGCATCGGCGGCGCCGTAGCCGCGTTCGTAGCCGTGGTCGTAGGCCAACCCGTCGGAGAGCACAACCAGCAGCCGCCGCGGGGTACCACCGCGGCGCTCCAGCACGGCCGAGCCGTGCCGGATCGCCGCCCCCAGCCGCGAGTAGGCACCGGGTTTGAGCCCCTGCAAGCGCCGCATCGCCAGCACGTCGAGTGGGTCGTCGAAGCGTTTCACCGGTAGCAGGTGCACCGCCGAACGGCCCTGGGAGGCAAACGCGTAGAGCGCCAGGCGATCCCCCAGGTCGTGCAGCGCGGTGGCCAATGCCGCGGCCGCCGCGCGCTGTTGAGTGTGCACGGTTTGACCGGCGGTTCCGGGTTCGGCCGCCGAGCCGGAGACATCCAGCAGTATCAGCACGGACAGATCACGGCGGCGGCGCAGGCTGTCCAGGTAGACCGCCTCGTCAGGCGCGGAACCGGCCAGCACTTCGACCCGGCCCTCGATCGCCGCATCCAGATCGATGTCGTCGCCCTGCGGCTGCCGGTGGTAGCGGTCCAGGCCGACCCCGAGCCGGGCCAGCGGCCTGCGCAATCCGTACTCGGCCGACCGCAGCACCGGGTTGAGATCCGGGGTCGGCACGACTTCGGTTACGGTGCACCAGTTCTGCCGGTAACACCGGCGATGAACATCCCATTCGTGATACGTCGCGCCCGCGGCGCCGCCGGCTGCGGTGTCG
This sequence comes from Mycolicibacter senuensis, assembly GCF_002101885.1. Lineage (GTDB taxonomy): Bacteria > Actinomycetota > Actinomycetes > Mycobacteriales > Mycobacteriaceae > Mycobacterium > Mycobacterium senuense. Next base: position 75,402 of record NZ_LQPS01000054.1, on the reverse strand, counting down.
TCGTCGAGCGCCCCGACAGCAGCCGACGACACCGCGCTGCCGCCCCGCCGCCCGGACCGGGTCCGGTGCGTGGGCGAATCCGCACCGGGCGGGCCGTTGCCGCCGAGCCGGCGGGTGACTTGGAGCATCTTGGCGACCAGCCGGCCCAGAGCGCCGCTGCCCCCGACCGGACTCGAGAAGATGTCCGCCGTGTCGTCGGCGCTCTCGGCGTCGCCCTCGTCGTCGAGGTCTGCCAGCGGCCTGCGCTGGTGGCGCGGCCGGTGGGCATCACCGGCGTTCGCCTTGTCCGCATTCTTGTGCTCGGCCAGCAACTTTCCCGGGCGGATCACACCGAAGGCGAGCGGCGGATCGTCGTCGACGGTACCGGCCAGTGCCAGTGATGCGGCCGGTGTCGCGGTGCGGGCGGCGAGCTCGTGGTTGATCAGCGACGCCAGCGCGGGTGGCAGCAGCTCGGCGCCGGCCGCCAGTGCCCGGTGCCCCTCGACCGCCAGGTAGCGGGAGGCGAGCGCCCGGCGCCGGAGCAGTCTGCGCACCAGGGCGGGCTCCAGGCTTCCGGCTGAGAGCAGGCAGGCTTGAACGGCGACCGCCTCCAGTTGGCGAGCCGCTGTGGCACCCGGGTCGACGTAGACGGTCTTGCCGTCGGTCCACGCGGGCTCACCGGACCCGGCGGCCATCACCTGAACCGGGCGCCCGGAAAGCGCGGACGCCAACAGGTTCCAGCGCTGCACCGATGCGGCTGCTTCGTGGAGGCTCGTCACGGACTCCCTCATCCGCTAGTTGACCAAATATCTGTTCCACCGTAGAGTCCGCCGGGACCGCAGTCAATCAGTTCGAGGGGTAGGCGCCGCGGATGATCGAATTCACCGACCAGGTCGTCGTCGTCACCGGGGCAGGACGCGGCCTGGGCCGGCTCTACGCGTTGGAGCTGGCTCGACGCGGCGCCTCGATAGTGGTCAACGACCTCGGCGGGTCGATGCACGGCGACGGCGCCGACGCGCACGTCGCCGAGCTGGTGGTCGACGAGATCACCGCCGCCGGCGGGGTCGCCGTCGCGTCGCATGACTCGGTGGGCGACCCCGCGGGCGGCGCGGCGATCGTCGCCGGGGCCGTCGAGCGATTCGGCCGCCTCGATGCGGTGATCAGCAACGCCGGGATCTTCAACAGCATTGCGATCGAGGGCGCTCCGCACGGCATCGCGTCCAATACCGTGCTGCCGTTCGGCTTTTCCCGGATGGTCACCGACACCGTCGACGATGCCGCAGCGATTGAGGATGCCGGATTCCTCCAGGCGATCCGTCCCGAACTGGTGGTGCCGATCGTGGTCTACCTGGCCAGTCGGGACTGCGAGCTCACCCATCAGAACTACTCGGCCTGCGCCGGCCGGTTCGCGCGGGTCTTCGTCGGCCTCGGGCAAGGCTGGGTCTCCGAGGCCGATGACGCACCCACCGCCGACGACATCGCGGCCCGACTGGCGCAGGTGAGCGCGACCGAACCGTTCACCGTTCCCGGCTCCATCTTCGACGAGGTGTTCGGCGTCTGCGATCGGCTCGGCATCGCGATGTGATCAGCCGGCGGATCAGCGCGCGATGACGGGTAGCCGCGCCCAGCCCCGCACACTCGCGGTATGCGCGCGTTCGGCGCCCGCGTAGTCGACTTCCCAGTCCGGCCAGCGCTTGAGCACCTCCTCGAAGGCCACCCGGGCCTCCAACCGGGCCAGCGCCGATCCGAGGCAGAAGTGCACTCCCTTGCCGAAGCTGAGATGGCCGCCTTCACGGTGGATGTCGAACCGGTCCGGGTCGGCGAAGTGCCGATGGTCGCGGTTGGCCGAACCGTTGAGCAGCAACATGTAGGACCCCTCCGGCACCAGCCGGCCGTAGTGCTCGGCGTCGCGCGCGACGTAGCGCGCCTGCACCGGTGACGGCGGTTCGAAGCGCAGCGTCTCCTCGATCGCACCTGGGATCAGCGACGGGTCGGCGACCAGCTCGCGACGTTGGTCCGGATGATCCGACAGCAGCTGTGCCATGAAGCCGATCAGCCGCGCCGTGGTCTCGTTCCCGGCGCCGGCGATCATGGCGGTATAGGCGAGGACTTCGGTGCGCGACAACGGACGCCGGGTGCCGTCGGGCTCGTCGACCTCGGCCCGCAGCAGGTCGGTCATCAGGTCATCGGAGGGATGCTCGGCCCGCCACTCGATGTATTCGGCGAACATCACGATGGTGTCGGCGAACACCTGCTGGGTGATGTCGCCGGGTTCGCGCCCCTCCGCCATCTCGATGAAGGAGCCGTTGCGGTCCCGGATCGCCTCCTGGTCCTTCTCCGGGATGCCCAGCAGATAACCGATCGTTCGCATCGGCATCACTGCGCCCAGGTCAGCGATGAAATCGAACCCGCCGGCGCCGACGAGCGGATCCAGCTCCTTGACGCAGAACTCCCGGACCATCGATTCCACGGCCAGCATCCGCCGCGGGGTGAACACCCGGGAGAGCAGGCTGCGGTGCAGGTCGTGCAGTGGTGGGTCCTCGAACAACAGGATGCCCGGCGGGACCTCGAGGTTGTTGAACAAGATGTCTGCGGTGGTCCCGCGCCCGGAGCGATACGTCTGCCAGTTCGGCAGTTCGCGTACCACATCTTCGTAGCGGCTCAGCGCGTAGAAGTTGTATTTCTCGTTGTAATACAACGGCGCTTCTTCGCGCATGCGTTTCCACACCGGGTACGGATCGTCGTCGATGTCCCGGTCGAACGGATCGTAGTAGAGCTGGATCGCGCTGGCACCTGTCATGGTCGTGTCCCTTCGGTCGAGCAGTGGACTGTCAACGAATCAGTCGTTCCGGTGCAGGAATCCGTGCAGCGTCGCCTGGGTGAGCTCTTCGACGATCACCTTTCGCGACGGCGGCCTGGATCCGAAGTAGGTCGAACGTAGCGCGGCCATTCCGGCGATCATCGCTACCGTGGAGTGCGCCGGCAGGTTCGGGTGCGCGGACCCGATAGACCGCATGTTCATTCCCTCCGCGCTGATCTGGCCGAGCAGCGCGATCGCCCGCCGCACATCGGCGATGCCGGTTTCGACCAGCTCGTCCTCGGTCAGCGACTCCGACGACATGAGCGTCAGCAGCAGACCCTGATGACCGACGAACACGTCGTAGAGCCGCCCGACGAAGTGCCGGGCCAGGTCCTCTTCACCGGTCTGCTCCGGATCGAGCGAGGACCAGGTGCGGCCGAATTCGTCGATGAAGCCGGTGAAAGGCTCGACCAGCGCCTCACGAAACAGCGTCGCCTTGGAGCCGAAGTGGCGGAACAGCAGGGCTTCGGTGACGCCGGCCGCCTGGGCGATCTCCCGCGTCGTGGTGGCGCGATAGTCCTGGCGGGCGAAGAGGTCTCGGGCGGCGTCGAGCAGCAACCGACGCGGCTCACCGCGGGGCCGGCGCACCACCGCGGCGCGCCGACGGGTGTTGGTCGTTCGCTGGGTCACCGTCGTCTCCCTTGTCGATTCCACTTTCCACCGGACAACTTTAGGGTAGTCTCCACTATCTTGATTGGATAGTATCCACTATCTACCGGAGTCGCTGACGGAGGAGGCGCACCCATGGGCGCGGTCATCATGTTGGGCACGCTGTTCGGACTGATTGCACTGATCTACGGCGTGGTGTTGCGCCTCGACCCGGAAGCCCGCCGATGAGCGCCGGGCTGGCGCCCTCCCTGCAGGTCGCCCAAAGCTTCTCCTACATCAGCGGAATCGCGTTCTTCGCCATCGGCGTCTATCTGAGTGTTCGGCGAGGCCATCTGCACCCACTGCTGCTGCTGTGCATCTCCGCCATCTCGTTCTCCTGGATCGAGGCTCCCTATGACTGGGCGGTATACGCACAGTTTCCGCCGGCGCTGCCGCGCATGCCGTCGTGGTGGCCGCTGAACATGACCTGGGGCGGCCTGCCGTTGGCGGTACCCATCGGATACATCTCCTACTTCGTGCTGCCCGCTCTGATCGGATCCTGGCTCGGGCGACGGGTGGCCGCGAGATTCGGTTGGCGCCGGCCCAACACCCTGCTGACCGTCGGCCTGGTCGTCGGGTTCTGCTGGGCGTTCATGTTCAACGCGATCCTGGGCGCCAAGCTGGGCAACTTCGTCTACGGCTACGTGATACCCGGACTGGCCCTGCGGGAGGGCACCCCGCAGCAGTACCCGCTGTATGACGCACTGGCCATGGGTGTGCAGATGATGGTCTTCACCTACCTGCTCGGACGAACGGACGCGCAGGGCCGAAACGTCATCGAGATGTGGGCCGACAAGCGCTCGACAAGTCGGCTGCAGTCCTCGGTGCTGTCCATCGTCGCCGTCGTCGTGATCGGGAATGCCCTCTACGGATCGGTCTTCGCGCCCCATCTGGTGACCAAGCTCGGCGGTTGGGTGAATTCGGGACCCAGCGAACAGTTCTACCCAGGCGTGCCGAATCAGCCGCTGCACGGCCGCTGACCTGTCGAAATCGACGGGCACGCGCAAATCGTTGACCACGCCCACACCGCACGATAGGCTCCGCTGACGAAACCAAATATTGGGTCCGCTTCGTCGACCGGACCGGTCGACGGCGCACCCTGGTGTCGGTTTCGTTCGCGGGTCGGTCATCGGCCTCGCGTCCGATGGTGACCTTCGGGTCGCGATCGTCGAGCAGAACGGGGAGGGTCCGCTGACTGTCTCATCGGAGCGCGAAGACGCTACCGCCGTCGGGTCTCCCCTTGCCGAGGTCGGGTCGTGGGTTCGGTCCTACACCTGGTCGCATCCCCTGCGGTCGCTGGGAACGGTGGGCGGTCAGACGGTCTTGGGTCTGCGCACCGCGCAGTACCTGTTCGTCGACCTGTTCACCGGACGCTTCGCGATGTCGGAGTTCATCAAGCAGGCGGCGTTCATGGCGGGCACCGCCTTGGTGCCGACACTGCTGGTGACGATTCCCGTCGGGGTCACGCTGTCGATCCAGTTCGCCGTACTCGCCGGACAAGTCGGCGCCGAGTCGCTGTCCGGCGCCGCCAACGGGCTGGTGGTGATCCGCCAAGGTGCTCCCCTGGTGGCTGCGATATTGCTCGCGGCGGCCGTCGGCTCGGCGGTGAGCGCGGACCTGGGATCGCGGACGATGCGCGAGGAAGTCGACGCGATGGAGGTGATGGGGGTGTCGGTGATACGCCGACTGGTCGTTCCCCGCTTCGCCGCACTCATTCTGGTCGGAGTCGCCTTGACCGGGCTGGCGACATGTGCCGGCTTTTTCGTCGGCTACCTGTTCAACGTGTATGTGCAGAGCGGGACACCGGGGTCGTTCGTCGCGACCTTCGCCTCGTTCGCGACCGTCGACGATCTCGTGCTGGCCCTGGCCAAGGCCATCGCCTTCGGGGCGATCGTCGCCGTGGTGGCCTGCCATAAGGGGCTGGACACCCGCGGGGGGCCGGCCGGCGTGGCGAACTCGGTGAACGCCGCGGTGGTCGAATCGATTCTGCTGCTGATGATCGTCAACGTCGGAATGAGCCAGCTCTACCTGCTGCTGTTTCCCAAGGCGAGCCTGTAACCGCAATGACCGTAGCCGTCTACCGTCCCCGCGCGGTCCACCACCTCCTTCGAGCGGCCGAGGTGGTGTGGGCCCCCATCTGGCAACCCGTCGCCAAGGCCGGCCACATGCTGGACTTCATCTGCCGTGTCGTGCTGGCGGTCCCGGTCATGCTGGCGCGTTACCGCCGGGAGTTTGTGCGCAACTTGTCCGACATCGCCTGGGGCAACGGGGCACTCGTGGTGGGCGGCGGAACGATGGGGGTGGCCCTGGTATTGGGGATCACCGCCGGCGCGCTGCTCGCGATCGAGGGCTACAACGCGCTGAACCTGCTCGGGCTGGGTCCGGCCACCGGCCTGTTGTCCTCGTGGGGCTCGACCCGCGAGCTGGTGCCCGTGATGATCGCGATCGCGTTCACCACCCAGGCAGGCTGCCGCTTCACCGCGCAGCTGGGGGCAATGCGGATCGCCGAAGAGATCGACGCGATGGATGCGCTGGCGATCAAACCGATTCCGTACCTGGTGACCACACGGGTCGCGGCGTCGGTGGTGGCCGCCATACCGCTGTTCCTGGTGTGCCTGGCGGCGGCATATGTGTCCGCGCAGTTCGTGGTCGGCATCATCGCAGACACCTCCGCGGGCACCTACGAACACTACTTCTCCCTGTTCAGCAGCGGGCGTGACGTGTTCTACGCGACGATCAAAGGGATCGTGTTCATCTTCTTCGCCGCCGTGATCCAGTGCTACTACGGCTATTTCGCCTCCGGCGGCCCGCAGGGTGTCGGTGTCGCCGCCGGCCATGCGATGCGGGCCACCATCACCGTGGTGATCATCTTGAACGCACTGCTGACCATGGCGATGTGGGGCGTCAACGCCGGCGCGAGGTTCGGTGGCTGAGGATGCCGAACTCCTTCGACGCCAACGACCGTGGCCCGTCCAACCCCCGGTTGTTCGTCAACGGGCTGGCGTTCCTCGCGATCGCGGCGACCGCCGCGGTACTGATGATCGCGCAGTCTCAGGGCGCGCTGCAACATTCGGTACGGGTCAGCGCCGAGCTCACCAACGTCGGAGACGGCCTGCCGGTGAAGTCCGACGTCAAATTCCGCGGTGTGCTCGTGGGTTTCGTGTCGGCCGTCACGCCCGCGGCCGCGGGCCGTCCCAACATCGTGCGGCTCGATCTCAGCCCCGAACACGCTCCCGGTATTCCCGGCACGGTCACCGCCCGGGTGGTGCCGTCGAACGTCTTCGCGGTGTCCTCGGTGCAACTGGTCGACAACGGCACACCGACCGGACCGGTGCGGTCCGGCGCCGTAATCGGCGAAGACCAGACCTTACCGACCGTGCTCTTCCAGACCACCCTGAACAAGTTCCGCCAGGTGCTCGCGGCGGTCGGCCGCCAGCCCACCGCCGACAATGTCGGCTGGCTCACCGCGCTGGGGGACGCCACCAGCGGCCGCGGTGATCGGCTGCAGCGCGCCGGCAGCGATCTCAACGAGATCGTCAACCAGCTCAACACCGTCGTCACCGGCGACACGATCGGTCCCTCGACGATGTCCGCGCTCACCGCGGCCACCGCCGCGCTGGGCCGGGCCGCACCCGAGCTACTCGACGCACTCGACGGTGCGGTGCAACCCATGCGCACGCTAGCCGAAAAGCGCTCGGAGCTAACCAATCTGCTGTCGGCCGGACTGGGCACGTCCGGAGTTCTCGGCGACGCCTTCGACCACAACACCGACCGGATGATCGACATCTCCACGAAGCTGACACCGGTGTTGGGCGTGCTGGGCGATCACGCCGAAACACTGCACGCGATCTCGACCCGGCTGACGACGCTGGTCGGCAGGGTCATGGAGATCGCCTGGAACTACGACACGAATCAGTTGCAGGCCAAAGCCGTCATCTCCTTGAACCCGACCCGGACCTACGTGCGCGCCGACTGCCCGCGCTACGGCGACATGCTCGGGCCCAGTTGCTTCACCGCCCCCGAGGTACCGACCGCGCCGGCGTTGACCCCGGCACTCGAATCCCGGGGATTTCCACTGCCGCCCGGCATCACCGAGAACCGCCCCAACTTCGCACCGCCGCGAGGGTCGGTGTTGCCGCCGGGCGCCCCCGAACCGGCCCCGGAGCCCGAGCCCGAACCCGCGATGCCGGTCCAGCCGCAGTCCGCGGTGATCGGCGGCAACGTCGGACCGGTCGGCAGCAGCACTGAGAAGCAGCAGTTGGAGATCATCATGGGCGATCACGCCAACATCGCCAGCGAGTTCCTGCTGGCCCCGCTGCTGCGCGGCACCACGGTAGCGCTGACGGCGAGCACCGGCGGTGGCCGATGAGATACCGCAAGGCCCTGCTGGGATTGAGCCTGTTCCTGGTGGTTTCCACCACGGCGACCTGGCTGGTCTTCGTCACGCTGCGCCGCGAGGTCACCGGGCCGACGAACACCTACAGCGCGGTGTTCACCGACGTATCCGGCCTGCACAGCGGCGACGACGTACGCACCGCGGGAGTGCGGGTGGGACGCGTCGACAGCGTCGAACTCGACGGAACCCTCGCGCGGGTCACGTTCCGGATCCCCAAGTCCTACGTCCTCTATGACGACACCACCGCCGCGGTGACGTATCAGAACATCATCGGCCAGCGCTATGTCGGCCTGTCCCCCGGCACCGCCCCCTCCCACAGCCCGCTACCCGATCGCGGCAGCATCCCGGTGCAGCAAACCACCCCCTCGTTCGACATCTCCGGACTGCTCAGCGGATTCGAGCCGCTGTTCACCCTGTTGAGCCCAGCGCAGGTGGACAATCTCACCGGCGGCATCATCCAAGCCTTACAAGGTGATTCCGCGTCCGTGGTGACGCTGATCAGCCAGACCTCGGCGCTGGCCGAGTCGCTCGCGGGGCCCGACCAGGTTCTCGGCGACGTCATCGCCAATCTCGACGAGGTCACCGGTGTACTGGCCCAACAGGATCGCGAACTGCAAGCCGTGATCGGCCACTCCCGCACCGCATTGGCCACACTGGCCGCTCGGCGCGACGAGCTGGTGAGGTCGGCCGGCTCCATCACCCAGGCGACGGATCGGTTGTCGGTGCTGTTGAACGCCGTCTACCCCGAGCTCGACGAGTTCCTGGCGCGCGAGCCCGGATTCGTCGGCCATCTCACCGGCGAGGGACGGCAACGGTTCGCCCACTACGGCGGGAATCTCGTGCTCGTCCTCAAAGGCCTGGCCCGAGCAACCCAGAGCGGAAGCTACATCGACGGCTACATCTGCGACATCAACGCCACGGTGTTCGCGTTCTTGGGCCGGGTGATCCCGGGCACCGTCAAACTCGCCTCGCCCGGCAATGTCGTCGAGCATTCACCGATCTGCAGGTAGGGAAACGATGCCGTTGCGACCCAGGCGCCCGATCGAGGGTTACCACCCGATCTGGGTGGGGACCGTCTCGGTGGCGGTCATGGCGGTCGTCGTGATGACGATCGTCGGTATCGGCACGCTGTCGCTGGGGCAGCGGGGGTATCGGGCCGAATTCGCACAGGCCGCCCAGCTCCGTCCCGGGGACCAGGTCACCGTGGCCGGAATCGAAGTCGGCACCGTGAAGGACGTCGCGCTGACCGGCGACCGTGTGACGGTGAAATTCACTGTCGGCAAGAAGGTGCGAGTGGGCGGGGCATCACGGGCGGCGATCAAGCTGACCACCCTGCTGGGTCGGCGCTACCTCGAGCTGTCCCCCGCCGGCGAGGGCGAACTGCCTTCCCGCACCATCGGTTTGGCCAACACATCGGTCCCTTACAACCTGCAGGCCACGCTGGCCGACGCGACCACCACCTTCGAGCAGGTGGACGCCGACCGCATCGCCGAATCGATGGCCGAGATGAGCAACGGCCTCGCGGGGGTTCCCGAAGCGCTGCCGGAGGCGCTGCGCAACGTGCGGACCCTGGCGGGTGTGATCGGCGAAAGACGCGGTCAGCTGGGCTCCCTGCTGAGGAACGTCGACACCGTCACCGGAATCATCCGCGACCAGAAGGCCGACCTCGGCGCGTTGGTCATTCAGGGCCGGGACCTGCTCCAGACGGTCAACGCCCGGCAAGCCGCGGTGCACCGATTGCTCGACGGCACCACGGCCCTGGTCGACATCTTGAAGACGCTGTTCAACGACGAGCCCGCGATCAACCAACTACTGGCCAACCTGCAGCAGTTCGCGCAGATGGCCGCCACCCACGACGCGCTGGTGCGCAACACGCTGCAGACCATGCCGATCGCGTTCCGCAACCTGGCCAACGCCAGCGGCAGCGGCACCGCACTGGATATCAACCTGCCGGCCGGCGTACTCATCGACTCCTGGATGTGCGCGCTGAGCGGGCGCGGAAAGCAATTCGGGCTGACGCAGTATTTCACCGACTGTCAACCCTCCGGCGACCCGTTTCCCGGTTGGCCGCCACCGGATCCGGCGAGGCTGCCCGGATGAGCCGACACCTCACTCGCAGCAGGTCGATCGCGATCGGGCTGGCCGTCCTCGCGTTCGCCGGAGTGCTGATCTGGTACGTCACCTCGAACGAACGGCACCGCCCGCTGACCGTCACGGCGCAGTTCGAAGAAGCCGTCGGGCTGTACGAGGGCAACGCGGTGTCGATACTCGGCATGCCGGTCGGGAAGGTCACCGAGATCACGCCGAAAGACAGCTACGTCGAGGTGAAACTCATCATCGACAAGAACGTCGACATCCCCGCCGACGTGCAGGCCGTCACCGTCGCCACGTCTATCCTGACCGACCGGCATGTCGAACTGACCCCGCCGTACGCAGGTGGGTCCAAGCTGCGCGACGGTGACGTGGTGGGTTTGGCCCGCACCAGAACGCCCGTCGAATTCGACCGCACCCTGGCCATGGCCGACAAGCTGTCTCGCGCTCTGGAGGGAGACGGCCGGGGCCACGGCCCGCTCGCCAACCTGATCGGGATCGGCGCCAAGATCTCCGCCGGCAGCGGCCCCGACATCAAGTCCGCCCTCGATCAACTCTCGCAGGCGTTGCGCCTCAGCGAGGACAACGGAGCCGCCACCGGCAAGACCGTTGCCTCGATCGCCGCCAGCCTCGCCGACCTGACCCAGGCCGCCGCCGACAACGACACCGCGATCAGGGAATTCGGTTCGAACGTCCGCGCGCTCAGCGACCTGGTCGCCGCCGAGAACCTCGGCGCCGGCAGCACCGGCGCCAAGGTCAACCAGATCCTCGACCAGGCGACGGCCCTGCTGGAGAAGAATCGCGGCACCCTCAAAAGCACCGTCGGCGATTTCGGTGACCTCACCACCGCCCTGACCGACAACCGCCGCCAAGTCGAAGAGATCCTCGATGTGCTGCCGCTGGTGGGCACCAACATCTACAACGCCGTCGATCCCAGCGGCCGCACCCTGCGGATCCATCCCACTCTCGACAAGCTCATGCTCAACGGCCAAATGGCCAAGGAGGTCTGCAATCTCGCCGGCATCAAAGACCTGGGTTGTGCCACCGGGACGGTCGCCGACAATGCGCCCGAGTTCGGCACCACCTTCTTCGTGGCGGGCATGACGGGACTGCTCGAACGCATGGCGGGAGCCGAGAAATGATGCGGGCCGTGACCGCTGCCGTCCTGGCCGCGACGCTGGCCGGTTGCGGCGGCGGCGGACTGGCGAGCATTCCGCTGCCCGCACCGGGCCGCATCGACGGCGACATCACTGTCAGCGCCGTGTTCACCAACGCGCTGAGCCTCCCGGTGAAGGCGAAGGTGAAGCTCAACGGTGCCGACATCGGCGAGGTCGAATCGATTCGCGCTGAGGACTTCGCCGCCCACGTGACGATGAAGCTCAGCAGCAGCGCACCGCTGTTCACCGACTCCGTCGCCGAGTTGCGCTCGGCGACCCCGCTCGGCGACATCTTCATCGCCATGCGACGCGGGCCGAACGCCGCCACCGACGCCGCACGACTGCGCGACGGCGACACCATCACCTTGGACCATACGGCTTCCGCCGCGACCATCGAAGACGTCCTCGGCTCGGCCGCACTGCTGGTCAACGGCGGCTCGATCCGCCGACTGGTCGGGGCGGTCAACGGCGCGGGCGCGGCGGTGGGCGGACGCGGAACGAAGGTCGCCGCCCTGCTGCGTGACTCGAACACGCTGCTGGCGCGGCTCACCGATCGCTCGAGCCAGATCGACACCGCGCTGCGCAACACCTCCGACCTGGCCGCCACCCTGACGGCCCGCCGTGACAGCCTCACCACGGTTCTCGCAGCGGCCGCACCGGCGACGGAGACACTCGCCGACAGCGCCACGAACATCGCCGACATGGTCGCTGCGGCCGGCCGGATCACCGGCCAGCTCAACCGCTTTCCCTCGATGCAGGGCACCGACACCCGCAGCAGCATCCATGATCTCAACCGGCTCTCGGATGTCTTCAACCAGATCTCCACCGACCCCGAACTCAATCTGAACATCTGGAATCGGATGATCACCGGGATCACCCACATCACCAGCGGACCCGACATCCATGCCGTCGGAATCGTCACGCAGTTGGCGCTCGGCGCGTTGCCCGACAAGAACTATCCGGGCGATCCCGGCATCCACGGTCCGGACGGCACCGACTGGCACGCCATGATCGGAAGCCTTCGGTACGAGTGGAACCTGTTGTTGGGCCGCATCTACGGACCCGAGCATCAGCCGCGATGACCAACAACGCCCTACGTCTCCTGGAAGCGCCGGCCCGGCTGCTGGTCGATGCAACCAGGGCGTGCAACCGACACCGCGTCGCGATGTCGGTGGCCGGTATCGTCGTGACACTGATTGCCGTGACCGTCTACATCGTCGGCGGAACCCTGGGGATCAGTCCGTTGCGCTCCACCATCTCCGTGCAGGTACACCTGCGCGAATCCGGGGGCCTGCTGCCCAACCAGGACGTCACGCTGCGTGGCGTACGGGTCGGTAAGGTCAGCTCGGTGCGACTCGCCGATACCGGTGTGGTCGCCTCCGTCGAGATCGACGGCCGGCAGCGGGTGCCGGCGAACAGCCGCGTCCGGGTGTCGGCCTTGTCTGCGGCGGGCGAGCAGTACCTCGACTTCCGTCCCGAGCAGGCCGGCGGGCCGGCCCTGGCCGACGGCGCGGTGATCGACGAGGACCGCACCGCCATTCCGGTATCCCTGGCTCAACTGTTGGCTGACGCCAACGGACTGCTCGCCCAAGCGGATCCGCAGCAGCTGGCGGCCATCACCACCGAACTTCGGGTATCGAATCAGGGACCGGCCAAGCTGGCAGCCCTGCTCGACGGCGGGGCGTTTCTGATATCGACTCTCGACTCGGTGCTGCCCCAGACGGTGAGCGTGCTGCGGACCAGCCGGACCGTACTGACCACTCTCGTCGACAGCAACACCGGCCTGGTGCGGGCCTCGCAGAACCTGCACGACATCATGGCGGGCGCCCAGTCGATGGACAGCGGGTTCCGCACTCTGGTCGATCAGGGTGAGCGCCCATTGACCGTGCTGGACAAGATCATCGAGGACAACTCCGACACCATGGTCGGACTGCTGGGCAATCTCGTCACCACCGCACAACTGTCCTCCGCGCGGATCCCGGCCCTGAATGAGATCGTCAACTCCGACCGTGGCGGCTCGGCGGTGGAGGCGTTGAGCAGTGTGGTGCGGGACGGGGCGGTGTGGGTGATCGCGGATCTGTACCCGCGCTACAGCTGCGACTACGGGCTTCCGCCGCTGCCACCGGCCATCCCGAACTATCCCGAGCCGTACCTGCATACCTATTGCCACAACCCGGACCCGTCCGTGCTGGTCCGCGGCGCCCGCAATGCACCACGTCCGCCGGGGGACGACACCGCTGGTCCGCCGCCGGGCTATGACCCGCACGCCCAGACCGATCCGGTTCCGCCCGGCCCGCACACCCTGCTCACCCCGTTCGGTGGGGTGCCGATGGACGTGCAACTGCCGCCGGACCCGCCGAACTGAGGAGAAGGGCAATCATGGCAACACAGCTCTGCGAGGACGAAACCGCAACCGAGTCGGTAGCGGCGGCCGAGGCTCCCGAGCCGGCAGGGCCGGCGCACCGGCAGCGCCGTGCCGCACTCGCGACCGTGGCAGTCTTGTCCGCCGCCGTGCTGACGGCGTTGGTTTTCCTCGGCTGGCAGTACCAGCGACACCACGTCGTCGCCGAGGCGAGCAGCGCCGCGCTCGCCACAGCGCAGGACTATGCCGTGACCCTGACCAGCATCGACGCCAAGAACGTCGACGACAACTTCACGAAGGTGATCGACGGCGCCACAGCCGGATTCAAGGACATGTACACCCAGTCGGCGACACAGTTGCGTCAGGTGCTCATCGACAACAAGGCGATGAGCAAGGGCGTGGTGGTGGACGCCGCGGTCAAGTCGGCGTCCACCAGCAGAGTCGAGGTGCTGCTGTTCATCGACCAGGCGATCACCAACGTCGCCAATCCGGCTGCTCGCCTCGACCGCAGTCGAGTGGCGATGACGATGGAGCTGACCGACGGCCGCTGGCTGGCCAGTCGCGTCGAGTTGAAATGATGACCGTTGCAAGACGAAGCGCATCGCTGCTGATGCTGCTCGCGCTGGGCAGCGCCATCGTGACGACTCCGGCCCGGGCCGAACCCACTGCCGCGGTGATCGCCGGCACCAGCCCCGACGGGCTGGGAACCTGGGCGGTGCACTATCAACGCCTCGACCCCGGTGACTCGCCGGTGGCAGAGGCCATCAACGACCGCATCGACGCCGAAGCGAACCGGGAGGTCACCCAGGCGACGTGGGACGGATCGACCAGGCGGCCCTGGACATTCGATGCGACCGGAACGATCAGCGTTCGGCCCACGACGGTGTCCGAGGTGTTCGTCGGGTCCTATGACACCGCCGAGCCGCACATGCCGATGCAGACCGTCGGCACGGTCGTCTGCGACGCCCGCAGCGGCGACATCATCACCTGGGACACCGTGTTTCCGGACAAGACCGCGGGTTTGTCCCGTCTCGGCGAGCAGGTGGAGGCGAGGCTGGCCACGGTGGCCTCGGCGACGCAGTTGCGCGACTGGCGCCGCGCCGGCCAGTTCGCCCCGGTTGACGTCAACTTCAAGCATTGGATACCGACCCGCGCCGGCATTGAGTTCCACTTTCCCCCGGTCCAATTCGGCCCCGGAATCAAGGTCGTGACCGTGCCGTGGTCGACGATCGAGGATCAGATCGCGCCGGAGTTCCAAGCCATCTTCGATGGTTGACCAAATACTTGTTCCGCCGTAGGGTCGGACACGCGACGCCGGTGGAATGCCCACACAGCACAAGGAGCCCGGAATGAACATGGACGACTTCGTCCTCGTCTCCGTCGACGATCACCTCGTCGAGCCGCCCGACATGTTCGACGGCCACATCCCCGCCAAATACCAAGACGATGTGCCCAAACTGATCCAGCGCGCCGACGGCACCGACGCCTGGGTCTTCGAGGGCCAAGAGGCCACCAACGTCGGCCTCAACGCGGTGGCCGGCCGCCCACCGGACGAGTACGGCGCCGAACCGACCAAGTTGAGCGAGATCCGCGACGGCTGCTACAACATCCACGAGCGGATCCGGGACATGAACGCCAACGGCGTTGCCGCCGCGATGAACTTCCCGTCCTATCCGCAGTTCTGCGGGCAGTACTTCGCGCGCGCCCAGGACAAGGACCTGGGGCTGGCGGTGCTGCGGGCCTATAACGACTGGCATATCGACGAATGGTGCGGCGCCTACCCAGGGCGGATGATCCCGTTGGCGCTACCGCCGATCTGGGACCCGAATCTGATGGCCGACGAAGTCCGGCGGGTGGCGAAGAAGGGCTGCCACGCGGTCACCTTCTCCGAGAACCCCACCAAGCTCGACTATCCGTCGCTGCACGACCCGCATTGGGATCCGTTCTGGCGGGCCTGCAGTGACGAGAACACCGTCGTCTGCCTGCATATCGGGTCGTCGTCATCGGTGGTGATCACGTCGGTCGACGCACCCGTCGATACGATGATCACCCTGCAACCGATGAGCATCGTGAACGCGGCCGCGGACCTGGTCTGGTCACCGACGCTGCGCAAGTTCCCGGATCTGACCTTCGCGCTCTCCGAGGGCGGAATCGGCTGGATCCCGTACTTCCTGGAACGAGTCGACCGGGTCTACAAGATGCACCGAGCCTGGACCCACCAGAACTTTGGCGACAAACTGCCCAGTGAGGTCTTCCTGGAGCGCGTTGTGACGTGCTTCATCGACGACGGCTTCGGCATCGAGAACCGGCACAAGCTCAACCTCGACATGATCACCTGGGAGTGCGATTACCCGCACTCCGACTCGACGTGGCCGCTGGCACCCGAATCACTCGCCGGTTACCTGGACGGGGTGCCCGACGACGAGATCGACAAGATCACCCATCAGAACGCACTGCGGCTCTTCTCCTTCGACATGTTCGGAAAGCTGGCCAGGGAACAGGTCACCGTCGGCGCGCTGCGGGCGCAGTCGCGCGACGTGGACCTGGGCTACCGCTCCTCGCAACGACTGAAGAAGACCGGCACCGACACCGTGACCGTCCTCGACCTCGCCGCCAAACTACCGACCGGAACCTGATCGGAGCCCGGCCCTGACTGTCCGGAACGATAGCTACTTTCTGGTAGCGTTCAACCAAATGTTCGGTCTTTAGGTGCTCGGGCGAATCCCGACTGATCACGGGCGCAGTGGAGGTGCGGTGGGGCGGCAAAAGCCAGCCGGAACGGCAACTTCCGCGAACCTCACCGATGCGTACGAGGACGGGACCCGCCGCAGCGAGATCCTCCAAACCGCCGCCACCTTGATCGCGTCCTCAGGTTTGCGGACCTCGCTGCAGGAGATCGCCGACGCGGCCGGGATCCTGCCGGGCAGCCTCTACCACCATTTCGACTCCAAAGAAGCCATCCTGGTCGAGTTGGTACGCCGCTATCACGCCGACCTGGAACGCATCGGCGAGGCCGCCGATGACAGGCTGGACGCCCCCGGTTCGCAACCTCCCGCCGAGGTGATCGTCGAGCTGGGGTCGGAGATCGCGCGGTGCGCGGTGGCGCACCGGGCCGCGTTGCAGATGTCGTTCTACGAGGCGCCGAGCGCGAATCCGGAGCTGGTCAAACTGCTCAAGGAGCCACCCACCAGCGTGCAGCGGGCCATGCTGCAGGCCCTGCGGGCCGGCCGGTGGAGCGGCTACATCCGGGAAGACCTCGACCTGGCGACGCTGGCCGACCGGATGTGCCAGTCGATGATGCACGTGGGGCTCGACGTCATCCGCAACAAGTCGGCGGCCGATCGGACGGCCACGGTGCTGTGCCGAATCATGTTGCAGGGGCTGGCCAGCCGTCCTCCTTCCGACGAGGAGTTGGACCGCTCCCCCGCATTCGCCGCGGCAGAAGACGCGATCAAGACCTGGGCCGACGAGAACGCGGCCGATGACAAGGCCGCCCACATCCGCGCAGTGGCCCGCGCCGAGTTCGGGCGTAAAGGCTACGAGGTCACCACCGTCCGCGATATCGCCTCCGCGGCGGGAATGGGCACCGGCACCGTCTACCGGTTGATCGGCTCGAAGGACGAGCTGTTGGCCTCGATCATGGCGTCGTTCGGCGCCAAGGCCGGTGGCGGGTTCGCGGCGGTATTGCGCGCCGACGCGAGCCCCATCGAGAAGTTCGACGCCCTGAGCTGGGTCAATATCAACGCCTTGGACCAGTTCCCGGACGAGTGGAAGATCCAGCTGGCCTGGATGCGCCACTCCCCGCCGGACACCCCCAATCCGGGCCTGGCGTTCACCATGCGACTGCGGCAACTCAAATCACTGCTGTCCGAAGGGACTCGATCCGGCGATGTCCACATCGATGCGCCCTCCATGGAGATGCTGTCGCGATGCGTGATGGACCTGTTGTGGATGCCGGAGAACATCGTGCGCTCTGCGGGCACCCGTACGGCGCTGACGCTGGCACGCGACACCCTGATCCGCGGCGCCGCCGAACGCAGCCCGGAGTAGCCGCCGCCGAACTGGCGCTACCAAAGTTTTGTTCCGAAACCTATTGATTAAGGCGGGCTCGTCACATAGGTTCGGTCCATGTCCGGAAAGCTCAGCGGCAAAGTCGCATTCATCACCGGCGCGGCCCGCGGTCAGGGTCGTGCCCATGCCCTCGCGATGGCCAGGGAGGGCGCCGACATCATCGCCGTCGACATCTGTCGCCAGATCGAGTCGAACCCCTACCCGCTGGCGACACCCGACGATCTGGCCGAGACCGAACGAGCGGTCAAGGAACTGGGCCGCCGGGTGGTCGCCCGCATCGCCGATGTCCGCGAGCGCCACGAGTTGCGCGATGCGCTCGAGGCGGGCCTGGCGGATCTGGGCAGGGTCGACATCGTCGTCGCCAACGCGGGCATCCTGCCGATGGCGATGGGCAAGCCGGACCCGATGCAGTTCGTCGACGCCTCCGATGTCGACCTGGTCGGTGTGATGAACACTGTCGCGGTTGCCATTCCGCACCTGCCCGACGGCGCATCCGTCATCGTCACCGGTTCGACCGCCGGCATGATCCGCGGCACCACCGACAACCCGAATATGGGACCCGGCGGCGCCGGGTACGGCTGGAGCAAGCGCATCGTGATGGAGTACGTCGACGAGATGTCGCTGCACCTGGCGCCCAGGATGATCCGGGTCAACGCCATCCACCCGACCAACTGCAACACCCACCTGCTGCAGAACGACGGGATGTACTCCATGTTCCGTCCGGACCTGACCAACGCAGGAAAGAAGGCCACCCGCGAGGACGCCGAACCGCTGTTCACGCTCTTCCAGGCCATGCCCATCCCCTACATCGAGCCCGAGGACATGGCCAACCTGGGGGTCTTTTTGGCCAGCGACGACGCCCGCTACATCACCGGCCAGCACATCCGCGTCGACGCCGGCTCGCTGCTCAAGTGGCCCAACGGACCGGGCGGATAGTCTCAGATCGCGTGCCGCGGCAACGTAATCGGCAGATCCAGCGAGCTCAGCAGTCCCGGCGCGGCGTCGACCACGTAGGGTGCGGCGTTGACGACGCGCATCGCGGTCGCGGCCATCGCGCCCCGGCCGGCACCGTGACCTTCTGCATCCCCCAGCGTCATCGCGCAGTGGATCTCGGGGTCACCGTCGATGTCCACCCGGTAGGTGGCGTCGCAGTCCGACGTCTTCCAGTCCGGGGCCACGTCACGGGCCATTCGGATGATGTGCTCGACCACGATGGCCTCGCGGCCGTCGACGACTCCGGCGGCGCGGGTGCACACCGCGCCGCACGTGCCGGCCGCGATGGTTCCGAACGCGACCACGATGTCGTGATGGGTGACTCGCCGATCCAGCGATTCGCGAATCTCCTGAACATGTACACCCAACGCCTGCGCCATCAGGTGAATCGGGGCACCCCAAGCCATTTCGATGAAGCCAGGTGTGCTCAGCATCGGGTCGAAGTCCAGCGGCCGGCCGAAACCCATCCCGTCCATCATGACGTCGGCGACCGGGTAGTGGTCGTTGAGGGATACCTCGCTCACCGTCACCGACCGGATGGTCTTGGACTGCGTCGCCAACAGCAGTGCCAGCTGGTCGGAGCCGAAGCCGGGAAAGACACCCGATGCGTAGAACGAGGCACCACCGGCTTCGGCGGCTGATTCGAGCTGTTTGCGCCACTCGGGGTGGAAGTAGGCCGGCGGGTACACCAGACCGGTCGACGTCGTGGAGACGACATTGATTCCGGCATCCAGCAGCCGCAGGTAGTCCGGCACGGCAGCGGCGTCGCGTTCGGGGCCGCTCGCCGCGTACACGACGCAGTCGGGCCGCAACCCGATCAGCGCGTCGGCGTCGTCGGTCGCGCTGATCCCCAGCGCGGTTCCGCCGGCGAGCTCACCGGCATCACGCCCCACCTTGTCCGGCGAATGCACCCAGACGCCCACCAGTTCCATATCGGGCCGGCGCCGGATCGCGTCGATCGCGATGGAACCGACGCCACCGGTCGACCAGACCACGACTCGAGTCTTCGGATTCATCTCGTCCCTTCGGTGGATCGGGCGACCGCCGCGGCGGCGTGTTCCAGATACGGCCAGGCGAGCACAGGCGGCAGCCCGCCGCACAACGGCAGCAGCGGCAGGCTGCGACCGGAGCGCAGCTGCGCGACGGCGTCATCCACCGTGACGATGCGGTAGGGGCCGGGTGTCTCCCGCAGTTCGGCCACGCTGGTGGCCCGGGAGATGCTCACGACCGGCGCGTCATCGTGCCGGTAGGCGGCAGCGGTCACGGCGTCGTGCAGCAGGTACGGTCCCAGCTCGTCCCAGGCCCGGTCCACGTCGTCCGTGACGAATACCGTCGTCGGCGCATCGGCGTCGGGGAACTGGCACGGCCCGGGTTCACGTCCGTGAGCGCGACACTGCGCGTCGTAAAAGTCTTTCAGGCCAGGCGGGTTCGCCTGCGCGAGCAGTCCCAGCCCGTGACGGGCGGCCCGCCGCGCCGCTGCCCGGCTGGCGCCGGCAACCATGATGTGCGGCCGGCCCACGCACGCCGGTGTCACATGGATACGGCGGCCCTGGTGCTGCACCGGCTCGCCACGCAATAGCCCTAGCAGCAATGCCAGCTTCTCGTCGGCGAGCCGCCCGCGCGTACGGCTGTCGATGCCGAAGTGCTCGTATTCTTCGGCGCGGTGACCGATCCCGAAGGCGTAGGCGATGCGGCCGTTGCTGAGATTGTCGAGCACGCTGATGTCCTCGGCCAGCCGGACCGGATCCCGGAACGGCAGGATCACCGCCGCAAGCATGATCGCCAAGGTCTCGGTTCGGGCGGCGATCGCCGCGGCCAGCAGCAGCGGCGACGGCAGGTGCCCGTCCTCGGTGCCGTGGTGTTCGGAGAGCACGGCGGCGATCGCACCGCGGGTCTCGGCCCAGGCGCACATGTCGAGAGCCGCGGCATAGAGCTCCCGGCTGGGTGCACCCGATGCGGGCGCTCGCATATCGAAGCGCAGAGTGAGCATCCAGCAGACTATAACCTAATATTTGTTCCTATCGGCGGCGACGAAGTCAGTCGCGTGGCGCGGCCGGCAGGTACGGTCGAAACCATGGCACGCATCGTTATCATCGGCGGCCACGGCCAGGTCGCCCTGCTACTCAGCCCCTTGCTGGCCGAACGCGGCGACCAGGTGACATCGGTGTTCCGCAACCCCGACCACAGCGAAGAGGTGGCGGTGACAGGCGCGGTCCCCGTGGTCGCAGACATCGAACAGCTCGACACCGACGCCCTGGCGAAACTGCTGGCCGGCCACGACGCGGTGGTGTTCACCGCCGGCGCCGGCGGCGGCAACCCCGCCCGGACCTACGCGGTGGACCGCGATGCCGCGATCCGGGTGATCGACGCCGCCGGGCAGGCCGGGGTGCGCCGATTCGTGATGGTGTCCTATTTCGGCGCCGGCCCCGCGCACGGCGTGCCCGAGGACGATGCGTTCTTCCCGTACGCGCAGGCCAAGGCCGCCGCCGACGCTCACCTTCGGGCCAGCGACCTGGACTGGACGGTGCTGGGGCCGAGCCGCCTCACCCTCGAGCCGGCTACCGGCCGGATAGAGGTGAAGCCACCTGCCGGCAAAGGCGAGGTCTCCCGCGGCAACGTCGCGTTAGCGATCGCGGCCTGCTTGGCCGATCCCTCGACGAGTCGCCGCACCATCGAGTTCAACGATGGCGAGACCCCCATCCCAGAGGCCCTGCAAGCCGGTTGACCAGGTAATCTCGGTCATGCAACTGGTTTGTCGACATCGCCGCAAGGCGGCGTCGGCGTCGAGCGCACCATGGTTTACGTAGTTTTCTGTGGGGCGCGAGAGGGAACCCGGTGAGAATCCGGGACTGTCCCGCAGCGGTATGCAGGAACGACCGCCGTCAACGGCACTGGTCACGATTGACTGGGAAGCGACGGCCACTAGGAGCACCGTCGGTGCGTGCCTGCGAGTCCGAAGACCTGCCTGTTGTGCCGGGCGCGCCGCGCCCGGCGGACCATCGCCTCGCGGAATGGGCGCCTGGTTTTGAGGGTTATAGTGCGTTAAATCGCACCGAACCGGATGAGCTGGACGACCGCCGGCGGTGGCCCACCCTCGCAAATCAAAGGATCAGATCGTGACCGCTCAACCTTTTACCTCCACCATTCTCGGCTCACCGCGGATCGGTCCGCGCCGCGAGCTCAAGCGCGCCACCGAGAGCTACTGGGCCGGCCGGATCGGACAAGACGAACTGCGAAACGTCGCAGCCGGCCTGCGCCGTGACGGCTGGGCGCAGCTGGCCGAAGCCGGCCTGGACTCGATACCGGTGAACACCTTCTCCTACTACGACCAGATGCTCGACACCGCAGTGCTGCTCGGTGCACTGCCGGCTCGGGTCGCCGGGGTGGCCGACGAGCTGGACCGCTACTTCGCCGCGGCCCGGGGCAATGCCGAGATCGCCCCGCTGGAGATGACCAAGTGGTTCGACACCAACTATCACTACATCGTCCCGGAGATCGGCCCGGACACCACGTTCACACTCAACCCGGCCAAGGTGCTCGCCGAACTGGCCGAGGCCACCGAGCAGGGCATCGGCGGAAACGTGGCCCGGCCGGTGATCATCGGACCCGTCACGTTCCTGCTGCTGAGCAAGGCCGTCGACGGAGCACCGGCGCCGATCTTCCGCCTCGACGAGCTGACCGACGTCTACGCCGAACTGCTGGGCAAGCT
Organism: Mycolicibacter senuensis; assembly: GCF_002101885.1. Taxonomy (GTDB): domain Bacteria; phylum Actinomycetota; class Actinomycetes; order Mycobacteriales; family Mycobacteriaceae; genus Mycobacterium; species Mycobacterium senuense. The sequence goes on along the minus strand of NZ_LQPS01000054.1, from coordinate 53,136 downwards.
GGCAGACGCCGGGGCCGAGTGGGTGCAGATCGACGAACCGGTGCTGGTGACCGACGTCGCCGCCGACGCCCCCGCCCTGGCCGAGCAGGTCTACGCCCGGCTGGGCGGGCTGAGTAAGCGGCCGGCGATCTTCGTCGCCACCTACTTCGGCGACCCGGGTGCGGCCCTGCCGGCACTCGCACGCACGCCCGTCGAGGCGATCGGTGTCGATTTGGTCTACGGCCCGAACACCAAGATCGCGTCGGTGCCGGAATTAGCCTCCAAGACGCTGGTCGCCGGTGTGGTCGACGGCCGCAACATCTGGCGCACCGACCTGCAGGCCGCGCTGGCCAAGCTGGCGTCGCTGCTGGGTTCGGCGGAGGCCGTCGCTGTGTCCACCTCCTGCTCGACGCTGCACGTGCCCTACACACTCGACGGTGAGACCGGGCTCGACGACGCCCTGCGCAGCTGGCTGGCATTCGGCTCCGAAAAGCTGAGTGAGGTGGCCACCCTGGCCCGCGCGCTGCGTGACGGCCGCGAAGCGGTGGCCGACCAGATCGCCGCGTCCAATGCCGCGGTTGCGTCCCGCAAGTCCGATCCGCGGCTGAACAACGCCGACGTCCGCGGCCGGATCGCGACCATCACCACCTCCGGCGCACACCGCGGCAGCGCCGAGGCACGCCGCGCCGCGCAGGCCGAGCGGCTGCACCTGCCGCCGCTGCCTACCACCACCATCGGGTCGTTCCCGCAGACCGTCGACATCCGTAAGGCACGCGCCGCGCTGGTCGCCGGTGACATCGACGAGGCGGAGTACACCCGCCGGATGAAGGCCGAGATCGCCGACGTCATCAAGCTGCAGGAGGGCCTCGGGCTGGACGTGCTGGTGCACGGCGAGCCGGAGCGCAACGACATGGTGCAGTACTTCGCCGAGCAACTGGAAGGCTTCTTCGCCACCGCCAACGGTTGGGTGCAGTCCTACGGCAGCCGCTGCGTGCGTCCGCCGGTGCTGTTCGGCGACGTCTTGCGCCCGCACCCGATGACGACTGCGTGGGCCACCTACGCCCAGTCGCTGACCGACAAGCCGGTCAAGGGCATGCTGACCGGGCCGGTGACCATCCTGGCGTGGTCGTTCGTCCGCGACGACCAGCCGCTAGCCGACACCGCCAACCAGGTGGCGCTGGCCATCCGCGACGAGACGGTGGATCTGGAATCGGCCGGCATTGCGGTGATCCAGGTCGACGAGCCGGCGCTGCGGGAGCTGCTGCCGCTGCGCAGGGCCGACCAGCAGGCCTACCTGGACTGGGCGGTCGGCGCGTTCCGGCTGTCGACGTCCGGGGTGTCGGACGCGACACAGATCCACACCCACCTGTGCTACTCGGAGTTCGGGGAGGTGATCGGCGCGATCGCCGACCTGGATGCCGACGTCACCTCGATCGAGGCGGCCCGCTCGCACATGGAGGTGCTCGACGACCTCAACGCGATCGGGTTCTCCAACGGGGTGGGGCCGGGCGTCTACGACATCCACTCCCCGCGGGTGCCGTCCACCGACGAGATGGCCACCTCATTGCGTGAGGCGCTTGACGCCGTTCCGGCGCAACGCCTGTGGGTGAACCCGGACTGCGGGCTGAAGACCCGCAAGACCGACGAGGTGACCGCCTCGCTGGCCAACCTGGTAGCGGCGGCGAAGGAAGCCCGCGCCGGCGTCTAGATCCGGCATTAATCCGGCACGGACCCGACTCCCGGGACGACGACGGCGAACAGGTCGGCGGCAGCAGCCAGGCTGCCGGCCTGTACCGTCGCCGCCGACACGGTGCCGTCCACCCCGGGCAGTGGCCGGGTGGCCGTAGTAGCGGCGACGATGGTCGGGGCGTAGCCGAGGTTGAACGCCCCGCGTGCCGTCGAATTGATGCACATGTGGGTCATGAAGCCGGCCAGGATCAGGTTCTTGGCCTGCAACCCCTTGAGGCGCTGATCCAGATCGGTCTCGATGAAAGAATTCGGGTAGCCCTTGACCACGACGGGTTCATTGCCGCGCGGTGCCACCCGATCAACGATCGCGCCGGATTCGCCGGTGATGTCATAGGGTGACCCCGGCCCCATGTCGTGCTGGATGTGGATCACCGGAATTCCCGCGGTGCGGGCGCGGTCCAGCAGCGCCGCTGCTTCGTCGAGTGCCGCCTGCACACCGTCGAGTTCCATCACCCCTTGGGTGTAGGTGACCTGACAATCAACCAGGATCAGCGTGGAATCTCGAAGACTCGGCGGTTCAGCGGGCAATCCGGCCAAGGCACGCAACGTCTCGCTCATCGACCTACCTTTCGCTCGTCGAAACTCCATCCTTCCACCGACGCCGAGGCGACCCGCCACAAGCTGACCGATAATCTCGGGCCATTGAACCCGGCACAGGAGTAGACATGGACTTCACCACGATCCGCCACGAGGTCACCGACGGCATCCTCACCGTTCATCTGAACCGCCCGGACAACCTCAACGCGTTCACCGTGCAGATGGCCGACGAACTGGAGCGCACCTTCGTCGAGGTCAACGACGACGACGCGGTCCGCGCGGTGATCGTCACCGGGTCGGGTCGCGCGTTCTGCGCCGGGATGGACCTGTCCAGTACCGGCAACGTCTTCGGCCTCGACGAAACCAAGTCTCCGACGCTGGCCGATATGGCCGACCTCGACGACCCGGAGCTGGTTCGGGTACGCGACACCGGCGGGCAGGTCACGCTGGCGATCTATAACTGCCGCAAGCCGGTGATCGCCGCGGTCAACGGGCCCGCGGTCGGGATCGGCGCCACCATGATGCTGGCGATGGACGCCCGGCTGTTCTCCACCAAGGCGCGGTTCGGGCTGGTGTTCGGCAAGCTGGGCATCACCCCGGAGGCATGTTCGACGTGGTTCCTGCCCCGGATCGTCGGGATGCCGACGGCGCTGGATCTGCTGTATCGCGCCGACATACTCGATGCCGAGGCGGCACACGCCGCCGGGATCGCCCGCTCCCTGCACGAACCGGACGCATTGCTCGGCGACGCCCGCGCGCTGGCCGACTCGTGGACCAAGGGCCGCTCCCCGGTGTCGTTCGCGTTGATGCGCCAGATGCTCTATCGCAACTCCGCGCAACCGGACCCGGTACAGGCGCACCGGGTGGACTCGCTGGCGATGTTCTACACCAGCATCGGCGACGGCGCCGACGGGGTGCGCGCCTTCCTGGAGAAGCGTGACCCACACTTCACCTCTCGGGCCTCGGCGATGCCGCCGTTCTACGACGAATGGCTCGGCGAGCGGTAACCGGTAGCGCCGGCCGGCTGAAATCTACTGAGTTCACCCGCATTTCAAGTCCGGTCCTGACTCCGTTCAGCCACAGGCCGCTATGCGCGTATACCTTCGCTGGCGAAGGGGAGTAGTTCCTAACCGCCGCCAGGCGGATGTGAATGGTCGTCAGTACGGCGGGCCACCCGCCCGGTCATTCAGCGGGCCTATCACTTTCCGTGAGCGAGACCTTCGGACGATGAACCGTGTCGACCGAGAGTTCTCGCCGGGTTCCATGGGCAGATTCGGTCGCCGAACGAAGGAGACCGATGCCCCCCTCGATAGCCGCTCTCATCGACGAGGCTGAACCCGAACCAGATTCGTGGTACAACGCGCTCGCCGCGGTCGAGAGCCAACCTCCCGACGACGAGCACGACGACGCCGAGGGTGAACCACCTCGTTCCGCTCCGGCTCCCGGCGACGGCTTGTTGGCCGTCAGCACTGCCGCGATGGCCGGTATCACCGCCGTCGGCCTGGGCATCTCGCTGGCCGGGCGCGCCCTGCGGTTTCCGCGGTTGCCGGCCAGTGTGCAAGGCGCGGTGGTCGCGCTGGACCATCAGCCGCGGCTGCGCCGACTACTCGAGGAACGAATCGGCAAGCGCGCCACCGACACTGCGTTGGGGTTGGCATCCACCACCGCCAATGCGCTCGCGCTGGCACCGTCGATTCTGGCCGTGGACCTGGCGATCAACACGCTCAAGACCGCTGAAGCCCGCGCCGTGGCGCGGTCGTGGTCTCGGCGCGAACCGGAATTGTCCCGCGCGTCCGGCGAAGCAGGCGCGGAGTCGGCACCGAGACCGGTACCGCCGCCGGCCGGACCCGTCGAGGAACACCTGCAGCGCGGCACCTGGATTCAGGCGGTCGGCGCCGCCGTGGTCGGTGCGGTCAGCCGCGATCCGAACCTGGCCGGCACCGCAGCGTTGGTAGCCGTGCCGAAGGCCGCCCGCTCCACCCTGGAATCATTCGCGGCGACGTTGGGCCGAGGGCTGGCCGACAAGAACGAGGCGCTGCCGGTGCGCCCGGACAGCTTGCGCCGACTGGACCGGGTCGACGTGGTGATCCTCGACCCGCGGGTGCTCCGCAGCGACGAATTGCGCCTGGTACGGCTTCGCGGCGCCGGCGAAAAGGATCTGGCCGTCTGGGAGCGCGCCCAGGCGATGCTCGCCGACGACGATCTGCGACCGGGCTGGCACCCGGTCGCCGGCACGCGCGGCGGCAAGAGCCGATCCAGAACGGAGGCACTTTTCGCACCGGCGCCTCATCCGCTGGCGGCCGCAACACTCGCCGAGACACAGCGGGCCGAGGTGCAGGTGGTTTCCGTCGAGGACCCCACCGGATTGGGCGAACTGCGACCGACGTTCGACGAGATCGCTCCGATGACCGGAACTTCGATCGATGACGCACTGCTCGACGCACTGGTCCGTTACCAGGAGGAGGGCCACACCGTCGCAGTGATCTCCTCGGCTGCCACCGAGGCGCTTTCATCCGCCGATCTCGGGGTGGCCATCTGGCCCGCGGGTAGCGGCCGGCCGCAGCCGCTGGGCACGGACTTGATCGTCGACGATCTGGCCGGGGTGTGGCGGGTGCTGCATGCCCTGCCCGCGGCCAAGGCGGCCAGCCGCCGCGGCGTCCAGCTGTCCATCGGCGCTTCGGCGATGGGCGCGCTGCTGCTGATACCGACCGTTCGGGGCCGGGGCCCCGGACCGGTCGTGCTGGGCGCGGCGTCGGGGGTGTTCTCCGGTTACCGGATGGCGCGCAACGTGGTCAACACACCCGTGCCACGACCGGTCCCCGTCGATGAGTTCCACGCCATGTCGGTCGACCAGGTTCGGGCCGTGCTGGCGTCGCCGACGGATGTCACAACTGCGCCGGACGCAACCGACGACACGCAGCGTCACATGGTCTGGCAGTTCATCGACGCGGTGCGTGACGAGTTGTCCGACCCGCTGACCCCGGTGCTGGGGTTGGGCGCCACGGCCACCGCGATACTGGGCTCGCCGCTGGATGCGCTGCTGGTCGGCTCGGTGCTGGCCAGCAACGCCGTGCTGGCCGCCGGACAGCGGCTCAGTGCCGAGCTGCGGCTGAATCGGCTGCTCGCCGACCAGATCCCGCCGGCGTGGAAGGTCACGATCCGGCCCGACGGCAGCCGCGAACGGGTCCAGGTGCGCCCAGATCAGTTGCAGCGTGGCGATCTGATCGAGGTGGGACCCGACGACGTGGTACCGGCCGACGCCCGCGTGGTCGAGCCGGAGAAGCTCGAAGTCGACGAAGCGTCACTGACCGGTGAGTCGCTGCCGGTGACCAAGCAGATCGACGCCACCCCGGGCACGGAGTTGGCCGAGCGGCGCTGCATGCTCTTTGCCGGCACCACCGTGGCGGCCGGGCGGGGCCTTGCGCTGGTGACCGCGGTGGGTCCCGACACGGAGGTGCGCCGGGCAGCCGACATGGTCGCCAGTCGCCATGGCGACATCGGGTTGGGCCATCAGCTCGGCCAGATCACCGACCGGATATGGCCGCTGAGCCTGATGACCGGCGGTTTGGTCAGCCTGCTCGGGGTGCTCCGCGCCACCAGACTGCAAGACGCGGTGGCCCAAGGTGTCTCGGTCGCGGTCGCGGCCGTCCCCGAAGGCATGCCGGTGGTCGCGACGCTGGCCCAGCATGCCTCGGCGCAACGGCTGACCAAATCCGGTGTGCTGGTGCGGGTGCCGCGTTCCGTGGAGGCACTCGGCCGGGTCGACGTGATCTGCTTCGACAAGACCGGCACGCTCAGCGAGAACCGGCTGCAGGTCACCGAGGTGCGCCCTGCCACCGGTCATGCCCCCGACGCGGTGCTGCGCTGCGCGATACAAGCGACACCGTCGGGCAGGGAAGGCCATGTCGACGCCACCGACGCCGCGATCATTGCGGCGGCTGAGCCGGTGATCGCCGACTGCCCGCCGGCTGCCGCCGACATCCACCTGCCGTTCCGTTCCGGACGCCCGTTCGCGGCGTCGGTGACCGGGACCGAACTGAGCATCAAGGGCGCACCCGAAGTGGTACTCGGCGCCTGCGGAGACGTTGCGGCCGACATCTACGACCTGGTGGAGCAACTTGCCGACGACGGCCTGCGGGTGCTCGCCGTGGCCCGGCGCGAGCTCAGCGCCGAGCAGGCGCAGTCACTTTCGGATTCCGCCGACCCGGAGGACCAACTGGCCGCCATGGCCCGGCAGTGCGCCCACGGACTGAAGCTGGTCGGATTCGTCGGTATCTCCGACACCCCGCGCGCGGGGTCGGCCGGCCTGCTGGCCGAGCTGCACCGTCGGGAGGTGCCGGTCCGGATGATCACCGGCGATCACCCGACCACCGGCCGCGCGATCGCCCGCAAGATGGGCCTGCCGGTGACCGAAGAGCAGGTCATCACCGGCACCGAGTGGGAGAGCCTGTCGGGCAAGGAGCAGGAGCGCGCCGTCGCCGAGCGGGTGGTGTTCGCCCGGATGTCACCGGCGAACAAAGTGCAGGTGGTGCAGGCACTGGAACGCAGCGGCAAGGTGTCGGCGATGGTCGGCGACGGCGCCAACGACGCCGCCGCCATCCGCGCGGCCACCGTCGGCATCGGGATCGTCGCCCAGGGCAGCGACGCCGCCCACACCGCCGCGGACGTGGTGCTGCTCGACGGGCGCATCGAGACCCTGTTGGACGCCCTCAACGAGGGCAGCCAATTGTGGCAGCGGGTGCAGGCCGCGGTGGCGGTGCTGCTGGGCGGCAACGCCAGTGGCGCTGTGTTCGCCATCATCGGCAGCGCACTGACCGGTCAGGCACCGCTGAACACCCGGCAGCTGCTGCTGGTGAACATCGTGACCGACGCGTTCCCCGCGACCGCACTGGCGATGAGCCAACCCCGCCGGCCGATGCCCTTCAGCGGGCGCGGGCCCGACGAGAAGGCCCTGCTGCGCGCGGTGGCACTGCGTGGTACCACCACCGCCGGCGCCACGCTGGCGGCGTGGTTCATGGCGCGATTCACCGGCTTCCCGCGGCGCGCCGCCACGGTGGCCCTGGTCGCGCTGGTGACCACCCAGTTGAGCCAGACGCTGCTGGAGTCACGCTCGCCGCTGGTGGCGGTCACCGCGGGCGGTTCGTTCGCGGCCATGGCACTGCTGATCAGCACCCCGGGTGTCAGCCAGTTCATGGGGTGCACGCCGCTCGGCCCGGTCGGCTGGGCGCAGGCACTGGGATCGACTGCGGTCGCCACGACCGCCGCGGCCATCGCGCCCCGCTTCCTATCGCGTAGCCCGGAGGCAGCCTGAGCGGGTCAGCGAGCTCCGTTCTCGTCGACATATGCCGGCAGGTCGTCTTCCCAGGGCTGGCGCGCCACCATGTCGGCCACCTTGACGTGGCCGCGCTCGAACACCCCGGTGGTGGCATCCACCAGCCGGTAGGCCTGGGTCTGGCGGTGGATCGGCTGAGCGTCGAGGATCACCACCCGCACCTCCCCCGGTTCGAAGCCACAGCGCTGCTGCAGCGCCTCGATCAGCTGCTCGTTGGTCATGTGGCCGTCACCGAAGTTCCAGCCGACCGCCGTCGAGCAGATCCGCTCGCCGTCGGTGAGGGAGTAATCGTCCTCGCTGCCGTCGGCCATCGCCCGGTGCGCCAGGCTGAACAATGCTCGGCCGTGGGTGTTGAAGCCGCGGAACGCATATCCCATGTAGATGGGGATCTGCGCGGCCTCCGGACTGCCGTAGAAGCGTTCCAGCTGGGCGGCGGGCATGCTGGCGATGGCGACGATTCCGCGGGCGATCTTCTCCTCGGCGGACGGTTTCAAACACCACAGCGTGGTGTCCCAGTTGCCGGCGTAGTACCGCATCCCGGGCAGGAATGACACCTTGCGCGGGAACAGGTTTCCCAGCACCACGGTGCCCGCGCTGATCGCGAACAGCAGCGCCACCGCCCAGGCGTTGTTGACGTCGCGCAACCCGAGATCGGCGTGTGCGACGAACAGCGACAGCACCCCGAAGATCATGAACACGTTCCACTCCAGCGGCACGCCCATCGGGATAGCCGCCAGGATGCCCAGGTGGAAGCAGACCATGACGAAGGCCGCGATCGCGGTCGGCCAGCCACCGTGGGAGAAGAACAGCACCAGCGGCACGCCCATCTCGATCGCGGTGCTCAGGTGCGCCAGCGCCTTCGACGCCACGCCGGGGCGCAGGTCTTCGGGGAAGTCGCGGAAGAAGCGGCGTTTGAGCGCTTTCGGCCTGACCAACGGGTTGTTGCTCATCATCGTGGAGATGACGTACGGGAAGTGCCGGTTGAGTTTCGACGTCGCGGCACCCACCCAGATCACCATGAAAATCGCCTTGGCCGCGATGATCATGTCGACCCCGGTGAACAGGAAGGCCGCCGCCAGCGGTGCGTACACCTCACCGCGGGCGGCCAGGAAGATCACCTTGTCGCGGAGTCCGGTGACCGCAAGGATCGTCAGGATCGTCAGGATCTGCCAGTGCGGCAACACCCCGACGTCGGTGTTCAGTGCGGGGATCGGGCCGGTGCCGTCGGAGAACAGCGCGCCGACCAGCATCGCCAGCAGGGCCGCATACAGCGCGGCGTCGACCGGCGTGCGGTTGGTGCCGGCGGTCAGCGGTATCCGGCGCGGCCAGGGCGGCAGCCGAATGGTGTTCGGCCGCAGCCAGTACAGGATCGAGCCCAGCGGCGGGAAGAACCGGTTGTTCAGCGGTCCGAACCCGCAGCCCAGGCCGATCACCTCGAACAGCATCGTGTAGAGCACGAGCTTCTCGAAGACGATCGGTTCGCTCCACCACTGCCGCACCTCGGTGAACCCATCGATGCCGGTGGTGCTGAGCGCGACCAGCCAGGCGCCCAGGACGTAGAGCGCGATCTTGACGACATAGAACAGGTGCAGCACCACCGGCGTGCCGAAGCCCACCTCGGCCCAATGCCGGGCCATCGGGCGGATCTTCTCGCTACGACTGCCCTTGCTCCATTCGGCGAAGTCGACGACGGGCAGTTCGGGCTTGAGGAATCCCATGACCGACAGACTAGAACGCGTTCTAGATCATCGTGGCGTGAACGGGCTCAGCCGACGTCGAGCGCGCGCTGCGATCGGCCGGAATAGGCACTCAGTGGTCGGATCAGCGCGTTGGCGGCGGTCTGTTCGATAACGTGCGCGGTCCACCCGACCACCCGGCTCATAACGAACAGCGGGGTGAACATCGCGATGTCGAACCCCATCAGGTGGTAGGCGGGGCCGGTGGGGAAATCCAGATTGGGTTTGAGGCCGGTCGCGGCGAACATCTCGGTCTCCAGCACCTGGTAGATCTGCAGCCAGCGCCCGCCGGCACGCGCCGCGGCGACCCGGGCCAGCGCCTGCTTCATCATCGGTACCCGCGAGTCACCGTTCTTGTACACCCGGTGACCGAAACCCATCACCTTCTCCTTGCGGGACAGCTTGGCGTGCAGCCACTCCGCGGCCCGGGCCGGTTCGGCGATCGCGATCATGTCGTGCATGACCGCCTCGTTGGCTCCGCCGTGCAGCGAGCCCTTGAGGGCGCCGATCGCCGCGGTCACGGCGCTGTAGATGTCGGACTGCGTGGAGGTGACCACCCGGGCAGCGAACGTCGAAGCGTTGAAGCCGTGCTCGGCGTAGAGGATCATCGACTGCTCGAACGCCGCGACGATCACCGGGTCGGGCACCTCGCCGAAGCACATCCGCAGGAAGTTCTCGGCGTAGCCGAGATGGCTGTGCGGCGCGATCGGCGCCAGGCCGCGCCGGCGGCGCATGTCCACCGCGACGACGGTCGGCAGCACCGCGAACATCCGCAGCGCCTTGGCGAAATTCGCCGCCTCCGCGCTGTCGTCCTCTTCCGGATCCTCGGCGCCCAGGTAGCTGATCACGGTGCGCACCACATCCATCGGGTGGCAGTTGTCGGGCAGCTTGGCCATCAGTGACAGCAGCGACTGATCCACCCGCCGGGCCGCCCGCTCACGCTGGCAGAACAACGCCAGTTCGGCGTCGGTGGGCAGTTCACCGTGCCACAACAGGTAGGCGACCTGCTCAAAGGTCACACGCGCGGCCAGATCCTGCACGGGGTAGCCCCGGTAGGTCAGCGAGTTGGTCTCCGGCACCACCTTGGAGATGGCGGTGGTGTCGACGACCACCCCGGCGAGTCCTTTGCGAATCTCGGCAGTGGTCACCGGTGGCCTCCCTCTAACGTGAAGTTGAAGATGTCGTCATCGAACTGGTTGTACTCGGCGTAGCGCAGCAGCTCATAGAGCCTGCTGCGGTGCTGCATCTGGCCCAGCAGCCCGGATTGTGTTCCTGCCGTGTCGATCTCCCGCAGGCCCACTTCGACGGCGAACATCGCCAGCCGCAGCGTGGTCACCGGGTAGATGACGGCGTTGTAGCCGAGGTCGGTCAGTTGAGCAGCGGTCAGCAGCTCCGATTTGCCGAACTCGGTCATGTTGGCCAGCAGCGGGACATCGACTGCGGCCCGGAACCGTTCGAAGTCGGCCGGCCCGGTCAGGGCTTCGGTGAAGATCATGTCCGCGCCGGCGTCGGCGTAGGCCTTTGCCCGGTCGATCGCGGCGGAAAGCCCCTCGATCCCGGCGGCATCGGTGCGGGCGCAGATGATGAAGTTCGGGTCCCGGCGGGCGGCGATCGCGGCGCGCAGCCGCTTGACCATGTCGGCGGTCGGCACCACCGCTTTACCGTCGAGGTGCCCGCAGCGCTTGGGGTTGACCTGGTCCTCGAGATGACAACCGGCCAACCCGGCGTCTTCGAATATCGACGCCGCACGCGCAACATTCAGCGGCTCGCCGAAGCCGGTGTCGGCGTCGATGAAGGTCGGCAAGTCGGTGGCGGCAGCGATCTGCGCACCGCGCCCGGCCACCTCGGTCAACGTGGTCAGCCCGATGTCGGGCAGCCCCAGGTCGGCCGAGAGCACCGCCCCGGAGACGTAGACGCCGTCGAACCCGATCTCGGCGACCAGCTTGGCGACCAGAGGTGAGAAGGCACCCGGGATTCGTTGCAGCTGACCCGATTGCAGACCGAACCGGAATGCCGCGCGTTTGTCCGAGGCGGTCGCGGTTGACCCGAGCAGCCCACTCACCGGAAGATCCCCGCAGGGGTCGACGGCGCCCGGTTCAACACCGCGGGCTCGACGACGATGTTGAGTTCACGGAGCTGACTGCCGCTCAGACCGGCGAGGCCCTCGGCTGCGGCAAGAAACCGCTCCTGTTCGGCGGTGGTCACCACGCCCTCGGCGAGCTCGGTGAACTTGCCGACGTACTGCTTGCGCTCGAACGGCCGGGCGCCCAGCGGGTGTGCGTCGGCGACCGCGAGCTCGTCTGTGATGACTTCCCCACTGGCCATGGTGATCTCGGCGCGCGCCCCGAAGGCCTTCTCATTCGGGTCCATCGAGTGGTAGCGGCGGGTCCACTCCGGGTCTTCGACGGTGGAGATCTTGTGCCACAACGCGACGGTGTCGGGCCGGTGGGCGCGTTCCGGAGCGTAGGAACGTTCGTGATGCCAGCTGCCGTCCTGCAGCGCGACGGCGAAGATGTACATCAGCGAGTGGTCCAGGGTCTCCCGCGAGGCGTCGGGGTCGAACTTCTGCGGGTCGCCGGAGCCGGTGCCGATCACGTAGTGGGTGTGGTGGCTGGTGTGCAACTTGATGGTGGCTACCTGGCTCAGGTCGCCGATCCGTTCCCGCAGTCGCTTGGCCAGGTCGATCAGCGCCTGGCTCTGGTATTCCGCGGAGTATTCCTTGGTGTAGGTGTCCAGGATGGCGCGCTTGGCCTCACCGGGGCCGGGCAGCGGAACCCGGTAGGTGTGATCGGGTCCGGACAGCAGCCAGGCAATGACCCCGTCCTCGCCCTCCCAGATCGGGGCCGGAGCCCCTTCACCGCGCATCGCCCGGTCGACGGCCTCGATGCCGACCTTGCCGGCCCAAGCCGGTGCATAGGCCTTCCAGCTGGAGATCGAGCCCTTGCGGGACTGCCGGGTCGCGGTCGTCAGGTGCAGCGCCTGACCGATCGCCTGGTAGATCACCTCGGAGTCCAGCTTCAGCATGGTGCCGATTCCGGCGGCCACCGACGGGCCGAGGTGCGCGACGTGGTCGATCTTGTGCTCGTGCAGACAGATCCCCTTGACCAAGTCGACCTGGATCTCATAGGCGGTGGCCAGACCGCGGATCAGGTCGGCCCCGCAGATCCCGAGTTGTTGGGCGACCGCCACCAGCGGCGGGATGTTGTCGCCGGGGTGGGAGTAGTCGGCCGCCAGGAACGTGTCGTGGAAGTCGAGTTCGCGCACGGCGGTGCCGTTGGCCCAGGCTGCCCATTCGGCCGAGTAGCTGCCTTCGACACCGAATACCGAGGCGCCCGGGGTCGAGGGGTGCGCCTGCGCTTGCCGGCGGGCGACCGTCACCGGCCGGCGCAGCACCGAGGCCGCACTGACGGCGGCGTTGTCGATGATCCGGTTGATCACCATCGCCGCGGTGTCGTCGGGGACGGCCACCGGGTCGGCGGCCACCTGCGCGATCTTGGTGGCGAGGTGCTCGGAGCGGGGGAAGTCTTCGGCGCTGCGGCGGGATTTGACGTCGTGAAGCTGCATAATCCACACCCTACGCACAGTGTCTATCTGCCGAAAGGCACCGTAAATGCGTACTAATGCATCCCTTCGCCACGTTTTTTGCAAACCTTGCGAATACCCGACGGGCTAAGCTGCGGCACATGGCACCCTCGACCACCCGGACGTTCGCCGGGGCTCGGCTGCGACGCCTGCGGGAGGAGCGCGGCCTGACCCAGGTTGCGCTGGCGCGTGCACTGAACCTGTCGACCAGCTACGTCAACCAGCTCGAGAACGACCAGCGGCCGATCACCGTTCCGGTGCTGCTGGCGCTCACCGACCGGTTCAGCCTGCCCGCCCAGTATTTCTCCGGGGACTCCGATGCCCGGCTGGTCGCCGACCTGCGGGACATGTTCACCGCCACCGCCGGCGAACACGCCGCCAGCGACGGCCAGATCGAGGAACTGGTCGCGCGCATGCCGGATATCGGCACCAGCCTGCTGACCATGCACCGTCAACTACGTAGCGCCACCGAGGAATTGGAATCCTACCGGTCACGAATGTCGGGCGAGGTGGCCCAGGCCGTGGCCCACCCGATGCCGTTCGAGGAGGTCCGGGACTTCTTCTACGACCGCAGCAACTACATCGCCGAGCTCGACGATGTGGCCGAGAAGCTGTTCAAAGAGACCGGAATGCGTTTCGGCGGCTTGGATATTCAGCTGTCGACGCTGCTCGCCGAACACTTCGGCATCACGGTCGCCATCGCCGACGACCTGCCGGCGGGAACCAAACGCGTCTTCGACCCGGTCACCCGGGTACTGCGCATCGCGCATTGGCTGCTGGCGGGCCAGCGCGCCTTCCAGATCGCCACCCAGCTCGCACTGCTGACGCAGCAGGAGCTGATGTCCGACATCGTGGCCCAAGACCAGTCGCTGAGCCCGGAATCCCGCGGGGTGGCCAAGATCGGGTTGGCCAACTACTTCGCCGGCGCTTTTCTGCTGCCGTACCGGCAGTTTCACCGGTCGGCAACCGAGTTGCGCTATGACATCGACCTGCTGGGGCGCCGCTTCGAGGTCGGATTCGAGACGGTGTGCCACCGGCTCTCGACGTTGCAGCGACCCGGCCGGCGCGGGGTGCCGTTCATCTTCGTCCGCACCGACAAGGCCGGCAACATCTCGAAGCGGCAGTCGGCCACCGCCTTTCATTTCAGCCGGGTCGGCGGCAGCTGCCCGCTGTGGGTGGTGCACGATGCGTTCAGCCAGCGCGGCCGGATCATCACCCAGGTCGCGCAGATGCCCGACGGGCGCAAATACTTCTGGATCGCGACCACCACACCGCCCGAGGGACGCGGCTATCTGGGGCAGCACAAGACGTTCGCGGTCGGGTTGGGCTGCGATCTGGCGCATGCCGACAAACTCGTGTATTCCACCGGGGTCGCCCTGGACGACCAGGCCACGGTGGTGCCGATCGGCGCGGGATGCAAGATCTGCGACCGAGAGGCCTGTCCGCAGCGCGCGTTCCCGTTCCTCGGCCGGCGGGTGGTGGTCGACGAGAACGCCGGCAGCGGACTGCCCTACTCGCCGGTGACCGTCGGCGACCGGTAGAAGAGCAGCAGCTGGCCGATCGCTCCGGCCAGCCCCAGGCCGACCGCGATCAGCAGACCCGTCCAGCCGTTGAGCCAACAGCGGCAGAAGATCTGGTGGTCCAGGCTGAGCCGGCCGGGACCGAGCATCGCCACCACGACGGCGCCGGTGGCCAACACCAGGTTGTACTCCCAGCCCTCGTTGAGCACGAAGAACCCGTTGGCGCGGTGCACGGTCCATACCGCGACCGACATCAGCGCCACGAAGCCGGCGGCAGCGACCGGGGTGAGCAGGCCGGCAGCCAATCCCAGGCCGGCCGCGATCTCGGCGGTGGCGGCGGTCACCGCCTGGAATTTGCCGTACTTCATCCCGATGCTCTCGAACCATCCCGCGGTTCCCGGGATACGTCCGCCGCCGAAGAACTTGTTGAAACCGTGCGCCGCCAGCGTCAGGCCCAGCACCAGGCGCAGGATCAGCAACGCGACATCTGCAGCAGTGACCATGTGCCCCAAACTACAACGACGCATCCAGTAATCGTAGGTATACGTCGATTTCGTTGATCGCCGACTCGGCGGCGTGCACGCTGATCACCACGGTCTCACCGATGCCGTGAACACCGTGGGTGAGGCTCATCGCCGGGGACAGCGCGGGAAACCCCGCGGTCAGCAACACCGGTGCCTCCCCGAAACGCAGGTCGGGCGCTCCGCGATACACGCTGGACACCACGGTGTTGCCGGACACCCGCACCGGCCGGGTCTGCGGGTCGAACTTCTCGACGCCCCAGCGCAACAGCGCCGCCGGCGTCGCGGCGAACGCCCGGTCGGCGGCGACCGAAGCGGGATGCCCGCTGCGAAGCCGACCGTTGGTGATGTCGGCGGCGATGGCCGCCATCCGGGCGGCCCGGTCGTGACCCGGATAGAGCCCGACCCTGAGGTTTCCGAAGTGGTTGTTCGCCAAGCGAACACCGGCCTTGGCCATCGGGACCTCGGCGCCCAGCGAGTCGCACGGCTCGTCGAGATACCCCGACAGCGCCGCCGACACCGCCGACAGCACCGCCACGGTGACGGTCGGCCCGTTCAGTTCGGCTCGCCGTCGCACCAGCGTGCGCACCGCGCGACGGCCGGCCGGCGGGTTGTTGGTGACCAGCGGGGGCCGGTCTCCGACGGGGGGCGGCAGCAGGCCGGCGCGGGTGTCGTGGTCCCGGCGGCGGTGGGAGCGTGCCGCGACGACGGCGCGCCAGGGCAGCGAACCCGGCTGCAGTCGGGAGCCCGGTGTGTCGACCGCCGCGACCGGCGCGGCGCGCCCGAACAGCCACGCGGCCAACGCCGAGGCCCGCGCGCCGTCGGCGAGTACGTGCGCCACCTGCAGCACCGCGACCGTGCCGGCGCCGCGGTGGCCCGGGATACCGTGCACCGGCGCGAACACATGCAGGCGCCAGGGCGCCGCGCGGACGTCGAGCTGGTCGCCGGTGAGGCCCACCACCGCGTCCAGGCAGCCGGCCCAGCTGTCCTCGGGGGCGCGGTGCCGAACACCCCCGATGTGATCGAACGCCGGCACCCACCGCGGGTAGCCCAGCGCACCGGCCTCCTCGACCCGCTGGGTCAGGTGCGGGCTCTGCCGGGCACGGCCGGCCAGCTGGGCGACGGCTCCGTCGAGGTCGGCCGGGACTCCGGCGAAGGCGTACAGCAGAAACTGGTCACTGGGGATCGCCGCCGACATCCAGTAGAACTGGGCGTCGACCGCGGCCATCCGGTGTCCGCGCGGGCCCCCGCTCATCAGGTGAAGAAGTGCAGCACCCGGTCGGCCACCTCGTCGGGCCGCTCGAGTTGCAGGAAGTGCCCGGCGTGTTCGACCACGGCCACCGCGCTGCCGGCCGGCAGCGCCTGATCCACCCACCGCGTGAAGGCCGGTGTCATGCAGCCGTCGGTGCGCCCGTGCAGATACAAGCTGGGCAACCGCGGCAGCTCCAGCCAGTGCCGGTGCAGCTCGGCATAGCGATCGGGCACCCGGACGCTGCGCAACGCCCGGTAGGGTCCGAGCGCCGCCCGCCAGCCTTCGGGTGTCCCGATGGCCGCGTCGACGTGGCGCAGGTCCTCCTCGG
Organism: Mycolicibacter senuensis; assembly: GCF_002101885.1. Lineage (GTDB taxonomy): Bacteria > Actinomycetota > Actinomycetes > Mycobacteriales > Mycobacteriaceae > Mycobacterium > Mycobacterium senuense. Next base: position 36,600 of record NZ_LQPS01000054.1, on the reverse strand, counting down.
CGGCATAGCCCGGCGACCATCGCCGCCACAGCCGCGGCAGTATCCAGGAGGAGGATCGCTCCGGCAGCCACGGCAGTTGGAAGTAGCCGATGTACCAGCTGCGCAACAGCTGCGCCGGCAGGAGACCGGCCATGACGACGCCGTCCGCCGCCCCGACCGAGCGAAGCGCCGCCGCCGGAGGCACCGACATGATCACCGCCTTGGTGAACGGGCTGTCCGGCAACGCCGCCAGTCCGGTGGCCGCCATCGCACCCCAGTCGTGACCGATCACCACATCACGGCCGGTCGAACCGACCGTTTCGTAGACCCGCAGCGCGTCATGCATCAGCGCCCCGATGTGATAACTGCCGTCGTCCGGAATGGACGACGGGGCATAGCCCCGCATGAACGGCGCCACCACGTGCCATCCGGCCGCGACCAGGCGGGGCGCCACCCGGCGCCATCCGTAGGCGGTGTCGGGGAAACCGTGCAGGCACAATGCCACCGGATTTCCCGGCTCACCCCAACTCAGTGCCCGCAGCGACACCCCGGGCGCCGTCACGTCGATCCAGCGCGGTTCACTCATCGTCTGCCCCTCAGACCGGCTCGAAATCTGCGACCAGCCAGCGGCCGTCGACCTTCTGCAATGCCACCCGGTAGCTCGACTCGACCTCGACGGCCTCGTCCGAGCCGACGGTGACGGTACGGTCGGCGAAGACCAGCACCGCAGCGCGTCTCGGTGTGGCGAACACCGACGCCGCAGCGAGAACCTCGGCTTCCGCGGTGACCTTGCGCGCCTTGGCGTCGGGGATGATCAGGTCGCGCGCCCGCGCCGCGAAGATCTCCCGGAAACCGTCGGTCATCAACGACTCGGCGCCGGACAGGTCACGCTCTACCGTGTCGGACCGAAACGACAGCACCGCAACCGTGAATTCGGTTGCTTCCGCGATGGTTTCGTCACGGATCAGCTCGTCGGAGCGGTGCGATCCCTCGTACCACCTGGCCCACCCGGCCGCTAGCGCCGCGACCAGGATCAGTCCCGGCAGCACGCCATAGACCAGCCGCCTCATGTGACGTACTCGATGTCGGAAACCTTGGCCTGCTTGCCCACCCGCTGCACGGTCATCCGCATCCGCAGTTCATGCGGCCGCTCGCGCAGACCGCCCAGGTGGGTGGATGCGACGCTGACGGCCACCAGCACCTGCGCCTCGTCGTCGGACTGCCATTCCAGGCCCGCCTCACTCACCGCGCTGACCGCCAGTGACCGCTCCCGGGTGACCGTCTCGATCAGCAACGGCGCCCGGGCGGCGAACCGTTCGTGGAACTCGCCGGTCGCCGAATCGAGGACGCGTTGCACATCACCTTCGGCGTCTTGGTAATCGACCGAAGTCAGGTTGATCGCCGTCCGCCGGGCCGCCTGTAGGAACATCTCCCGCTGCGCGACGGCGCTGTGGGCCGCTTCGGCGCGGAACCCGAGCCAGCCGAGCACGCCCGCCGTCATCAGCACCCCGATCAGCCCGGCGATCAGTGCGCGACGCTGCCCGACGTCCGCGTTGTCATCACCCACCATTACCCAAACTGTCTACCATCTCCTGATGAGCACAGCCCAGACCGTCGAATTCGACGGCGTCAACGGAGTCACGCTGATCGCCGATGAGTGGAACCGGGATGCCGCTGCAGCGACCCCGACGATCATGATGCTGCACGGGGGCGGCCAGAATCGGCTTTCCTGGCACAAGACCGGCCAGATCCTGGCCGACCGGGGCTATCACGTCGTCGCCCTCGACACCCGTGGCCACGGCGACAGCGACCGCGCACCCGATGCCGACTACGCCATCGAGACGCTGACCGCCGACGCGCTGGCGGTGATCGACGCGATCGGCCGACCGGTGGTGCTGATCGGGGCGAGCATGGGCGGCCTGACCGGAATCCTGGTCGCCGAGCAGGCCGGGCCGCAGCGGGTGGTCAAGCTGGTGCTGGTCGATGTGGTGCCGCGCTACGAGAAGGACGGCAGCGCCCGGATCCGTGACTTCATGCTCAGCCACGTCGACGGCTTCGACTCGCTCGAGCAGGCCGCCGACGCGGTGGCCGAATACCTGCCGCACCGGACCAAGCCCCGCAGCCCGGAGGGCCTGAAGAAGAATCTGCGGTTCCGCGACGGGCGCTGGTACTGGCACTGGGATCCGGCCCTGATGACCAAGCCCGGCGACGACCCGGCGCTGCGCACCGAGAAGATGGAGTCGGCTGCCATCGCGCTGCGGATCCCGATCCTGCTCATCCGCGGCAAGCTGTCCGACGTGGTCAGCGCCGAGGGCGTGGCGGACTTTCTGACCAAGGTTCCCGGTGCGCGTTTCGTCGAATTGTCCGGGGCCGGGCACACCGCGGCCGGTGACGACAACGATGCGTTCAGCGCGGCCGTCGTCGAGTTCGTGTCCAGCTGAATGTTCGGCATCGACTGGCTGACGCCGCCGCTGCTCGCGGCCGGCGTGCTGGCAGCGGTGGCGGTCGCCGAAGCACTCGCCTTGGTCGTGCTGACCGCACGATTGCGGGCAACCCGGGCCGAGGCCGAGGCACTGCGCCAACGGGTCGACACCCGAAACCTGCTGCTGTCCGGTGGACGCGAAGCCGTCAAAACGGTGTGGCAGACCGCGAACCTGGTGCGTAAGCAGGGATTCGGCGCCGCGGTGCGCAGTTCGATCGAAGAACTCGCCGATTGGGCGGAGGTGGAACGCCCTGATCTGGCCCGTCTCACGCCAGACGGGCATGTGGTGATCCTGTTCACCGACATCGAGGAGTCCACTGCCCTCAATGAGCGGATCGGTGACCGGGCGTGGGTGAAGCTGATCGCCCGGCATGACGACATGGTGCAGCGCACCGTAGCTGAGCACCGCGGGCACGTGGTCAAAAGCCAGGGCGACGGGTACATGATCGCGTTCGCCCAACCCGAGCCCGCGGTGCGCTGCGCCATCGACATTCAACGCGCGTTGCAGCAGCGGCGCGGCCGCAAACCGCAGCACCCGATCCGGGTCCGGATCGGCGTCCACATGGGCCGCTCGGTGCGCCGCGGCGACGACCTGTTCGGGCGCAACGTCGCAATGGCCGCCCGGGTGGCCGCCGCCGCCGACGGCGCCCAGATCCTGATCAGCGGACCGGTGCGCGACGCCGTCCAGGACTGCGAGGACATCACCGTCGGGGCCGGCCGCGACGCCGAGCTGAAGGGCTTCGCCGGAACCCACCGGCTCTACGCAGTGGATATCGGTTAGGCGAACCGAGCCGAGCCGGCTCAGAACCAGACGTTGAGTGTCTCTTCGACTCCGCCCCAATCGATCCCGAGCCAGTCGGTGAAGAACTGCTCCATCCCGCCGAAGAGGTTGTAGGCGAAGGCGACTGCGGTGTTGTACAGGCTCTCCCAGAGCCCGCTGTCGAACATGCCGTGATCCACGGCGTTGAGCCAGGCGGCGGAGTGGTCGATGTCGCCGGAGATGTTGACATAGGTCACGTCACCGTCGACCGTGGTGGTCGCGTCGGCGATCTGTTCCGGTGTCAAACCCAGGTATTCGACGTGGTTGACAAGGTAACCCTGCAACGCGCCCCACAGGCCACCCTGGCCGAAAGCGCCGGTGAAGTCGCCGATCACGTCATTGTCGAGGGTGTAGACGGTGGCCGGGAAGAGATCCGCAGGTGTCTTGTCGAGCTCGGGCAGCATCATGAAATCGATGAAGTAGTCGAAGAATTTGATGATGCCGGGGGCGAGCTGCGGGCCGACCAGCGATTCCAGGGCCGGTTCGAGATGCGACAGAATGCCGTTGGGCGTGTAGGGGTCACCGATGGTCACGAAATGCACCGCGTCGGAGTCGATTCCGTTGTGAGCCAGTTGCGACATCGCGATCGTGACGGCGGTCGCGCCCTGCGAGTAGCCGAATACAAACAGCGGGTTCTCGGCGTCGTAGGTGTCCGAATCGGCGGCGAAGTGCGCCTCAACAGCTCGGACGATCTCGGCTGCCGCCGCGAAGCTGCTGTGCCCCTGCTGGACGAGCGCCGGAGTCGTCAGGACTTGTAGTGGGGCGTCACACGCGTCGGTGCCGATCACGCATACCGCGGAATTGCCGTCCACGTCGAAGCCCAGCGGTTTGAGGAACAGCTCCGCGGCGGTCTGTGCGAGTGTCGCCGACGGCGTCGTCTGGGTGGTGCCCCCGACGATGATCGCGGTGTGTGACAGCGGAGTCACCGCGGCTCGGGTGGCGTGGCCGGCGGGCGTTGCGAGCAACCCGCCCGCTATCACGCCGGTGATCGCAATCTGCGTCAGAACCGCGGTCATTCTCATGGCGCTCCTTACAGCTGCAATCAGTCGTCGCCGCCGGGCTCATGCGGCGGTCCCAGCTCCAGCTCTCCTCCGTCGAGCCTCGCTGAACCGCCGGCTTCGGCCAGCCGCTGATGCAGCCGCGCACGTACCTCGTCCGGTGTGTAGGCCCTTCTGCGGCGCTGATCCCGCACCACCAGCACTCCCCCGGCTGCGACGCCGACCGCGCCCGCCAGGCCGATCCATTTCCAAATGCTGCGCACGAACACACCTTATGGTGCTGTCGTGGACGAACACACGGTGACTCTGGAACGCGCACTGGCCGAGACCCGCACCGGTGACATCTGGCTGTTCCGTGGCCGCTCCGGCCCGGATCGCGCCATCCAAACCCTGTCCAACGCCCCGGTCAATCACGTCGGGATGACAGTGGCGCTCGACGACCTGCCGCCGCTGATCTGGCATGCCGAACTCGGCGACAAGCTGCTCGACTACTGGACGGGCACCAACCATCGCGGTGTGCAACTCAACGACGCGCGGGCCTCCGTCGAACAGTGGACGGGCCGCTACCAGCAGCGCTGCTGGTTCCGTCAGCTCAACGGAACCATCACCCGGAAACAGGAGGACCGGTTACTGCAGGTGATCGCCCGGATGGACGGCACCGCGTTTCCCACCACGGCGCGGCTCACCGGCCGGTGGTTGCGCGGCCGGCTGCCGACCGCGGGCGACTGGACCCGCGGAATCCCGGTGCTGGACCGCAAGGTTCGCGAAGTCAGCCAGCGCCGCAGAGCCCGTAAGTCACGAGTCGCGCTGCAAACCGCCTACTGCGCCGAGACGGTGGCCATCACCTACGAGGAGATGGGTCTGCTCTCGACCGACAAGGACGCCAACTGGTTCGACCCCGGCAAGTTCTGGAGCGGTGACATCCTGCCGCTGACACCCGGATACCAGCTGGGCCGCGAGATCGTCGTCGTTCCCTGAATCAACACCCCGTACTCACCCGCAGCGTGCGATACACCTGCTGCCGACGCACTGGGGAAAGCCGAATGATTCTGCGACGGAACGCGGAACGCGGCAGCGTGTGAATGTTGTCGAAGTTGACGACGCAGTCACTGGGCACGCCATCGTCGACGGTGGTCAATTCCAATTCCGACACCAGGCCGCGGCGGGTGCGGGTCAGTGCCGCAACCACCACCGATCCGATCCGCTCGGCAACCGGGTCCCTGGTGAGAATGAGCACCGGTCGGTCGCCGCCGGGTGTCGCGGCGAACCACAGTTCACCGTTTCGCATCGGCCCAGTCCGCCCAATCCTCCGCCGGCCCCCAGTCGGCCACCTCGGCGAAGGCGTTCTCCTCGTCCGTAACGGGCTGCCTGGCGTACGCCTGTAGGTCATCGTCGGCAGCGAGCGCGGCCAGGTGGCGCCGCAGCGCGTCGCGGAGGCCGCTGTCAGTCGACCGTCAGCTCACCCATCGGCGACCAATCCGTCGCCTCGATCTGCTGACTGATGATCTTCGGTGTCGACACCAGCGCCTGCGGCATCTCGGCCATGGCCTTCTTGAAGTGGTCGCTGTTGACGTGTGAGCTGCCGGCGTCGCCGTCGCGGAACGCCTCGACCAGCACGTACTCATCAGGGTCATCCAGGCTGCGAGACCACTCGAACCACAGGTTGCCTTCTTCGGCCCGGGTGGCTTCGGTAAACTGCGCGACCAATTGCGGCCAGCGCTCAGCCCACTCCGGTTTGGTCCGGAATTTGACCACGATGAAGATCACCGGCTGCCGCCGACTTCGACGCTGCTGCGCACCGGTGTGACGTTAATGGTCAAATCCAGCACCGGGCAGTGCTTTTCGACGACCTGATGCAGCTCTCGGTAGCGCTCTTCGGTTTCCGGGCCGGTCACCGTGATGACCACCCGCACCTCGCTGAAGCCGGGCCGCACCGAGTCGTCGAGGCCGAAGAAGCCGCGCACGTCCAGATCGCCCTCGGCGCGCCCGGTGATCTCGTCGACCGTGATGCCCAGCTTCTCGGCCCAGTACCGCCAGGTGACGATCTGGCAGGACAACAGTGAGCCCAGGTAGTACTCGACCGGGTTAGGCGCGGTGTTCTCACCGCCGAGCGTCGGCGGCTCGTCGACCTCGGCACTGTAGCGGCCCATGGTGATGGTGCTGGCAACCGCATCATGGGCGACGGCGGAGGCCTGGAACACGACCTGGGAGGTGGCCGGATCGGCGGCGGCGGGATCACTGGTGGCGGCGACGACGGCGGCCAGCCGGGTGGTCGAAGCAGTCATGCCAGCCAACAATAGTGACGGCACCGGCGAACGAAACCGTTGCCGTCGCCGAGATCGAAATGTCTTTTGCCTCCGCCACGGGCTAACCTGGGCAGCGTGGACGTACTACGGCACGTAATAGTGCTTCTGCACATCGTCGGATTCGCGGTGATCTTCGGGGCCCTGGCCGCTCAAGGCTTCGAGCGGCGTTTCCAGCTCACCCCGCTGATGGACTACGGCGTGGTGCTGTCGCTGCTGACCGGGCTCGCACTGGCAGCACCCTGGCCGGCCGACGTGGTGCTCAACTACCCCAAGATCGGGACCAAACTGGTGATCCTGGTCGCCCTGGGCGCCGTGCTCGGCATCGGGCGGGCCCGGCAACGCCGCTCGGGTGGTGACGCGCCGCGGGCGCTGTTCTACGCGGCCGGCGCGCTGACCCTGACCGCCGCGGGTCTCGCCGTCATCTGGTAGCCGGGCTCAGCACCCGAATTTGGCCCGGGCCGCGTCGGTGACCGGGGTGAACAAGTTGACCAGGTTGCCGTCCGGATCCCGGAACAGCAACGCCCGGTTCCCCCAGGGCATGGTCGTCGGCTCGGTCACGACCTCGGTCAGGTGTTCGCGTAGCCGCTGGTATTCAGCGTCGACGTCCTCGACGAGGAACTCCACAATCGCACTGCGGTTGGCTCCCGGCTCGGCGGATCCGTCGCCGAACAACGGCACCGTCTTGACACTCCCGATGGCCAGCGTGCCGACCGGCGTCGGGATCTCGGCGAACAGCTCGTTGCCCCACACCGCGGCCACACCGGTGATCAGCTCGTAGAAGCCGACCAGTCGTTGGACGTCGGCGGTGATGATGCGCGTCGACATGAACTTATTCGGTCCTCCGGGCGGCTCTGGGTGCGATAACCCGATGCAGGTTAGTCCCGACGTCCGACAACGACGCCCGGCGAACGCAAGCCGATATTCTCGGAGACGATGAGCGACGTACTCGACGAGGGTCCCTTCTTCCACGGAACCAAAGCCGATCTTCGCTTCGACGACCTGCTAACCGCGGGGTTCGCGTCGAATTACCGTCCGACGATCATCATGAACCACATCTATTTCACCGCACTGCTCGACGGCGCCGGGCTAGCGGCCGAGCTCGCGGCCGGCAACGGCACGCCGCGGGTGTTTCGGGTCGAGCCGACCGGCGAGTTCGAGAACGACCCGAACGTCACCGACAAGAAGTTCCCTGGCAATCCCACTCGGTCCTATCGCAGCCGCCACCCGCTCCGAATCGTCGAAGAGATCGACGACTGGCCACGGTTGACGCCGGACGCACTTCAGGAGTGGCGGGTCCGGTTGGCCGCGCTCCGGGCGGCCGGGCTCGACGAGATCATCAACTGATCCTGCCCCGGTCATCCGCTGCGAATCCACCAACCAGCCTCTGGAGAATGGCTGCGCTACCCGCTGCCACAGCTCGGTATGGGCCGACGGCGCCCGCAATGAACAGCCGCACACCGTCGATCAAGCCGTTCACGCGACGCCGCCTGGCCCGGAGCTTGAGCAGGTAGTGGCCTCCGACGCACAGCGCTGCGACCACCACGAAAATCCACAGCAGCGCTGCCACCAGATAGATCAGCTCAACCACTGTCATGACCACGAGCCTGCCCTGCCGCCGTCGCGCTCAGGTCACAGACGGAGCCCATACCGGCCACGGATTCGACGCGGCAGATACGGGCACCACTACCCCGACTTAAACGGAGTGATCGCGGCGACCTTGTCGCGCAGCGCTTTCCGTTCGAGCCTCAGTTCGTAGTTGGACTGCAGATTCATCCAGAATTCGTCCGACGTCCCGAAGTACCGCGCAAGACGGATTGCCGTATCAGCGGTGATGCCTCGCTTGCCGTGCACGATCTCGTTGATCCTGCGTGGCGGCACGCCGATCGCGACGGCGAGCTTGTTCTGCGTGATGCCGAACCCCTCGATGAAATCCTCCAGCAGGATCTCCCCCGGGTGGATCGGATCGATCAGATCGCTCTCAGTGATAGTCGACGAGTTCGACATCATCTGCACCTCCTTCTCTCCAGACGAAACAGACGCGCCACTCGGCGTTCACCCGGATGCTGTGCTGGCCGCGACGGCCCCCGACTAGTCGTTCCAAGCGGTTCCCCGGTGGGATCCGCAGATCCTCCAAGTCGCTGGCCGCATGAAGCAGTTCGAGCTTGCGCAGCGTCGCCCGCTGAAGCGGTCGATCAATTCCCTTCACGTACTGCTCGTGCCAGATTCGTTCGGTGCTCTTGTCGCCGAACGATCTGATCACCACGTCATCGTATAACGACCAACGTCAATAACGTTACACGTTAAACCGGAACTCCACCACGTCCCCGTCGGCCATCATGTAATCCTTGCCCTCCATGCGCACCTTGCCGGCGGCCTTGGCGGCGGCCATCGAACCAGCCTCGACCAGGTCGTCGTAGGACACCACCTCGGCCTTGATGAAGCCTTTCTCGAAGTCGGTGTGGATCACCCCGGCCGCCTTGGGCGCGGTGTCGCCCTTATGGATGGTCCAGGCCCGGGCCTCCTTGGGCCCGGCGGTCAGATAGGTCTGCAACTTCAGCGTGTGAAAACCCGCCCGCGCCAGCGCATCCAGGCCGCGCTCGGTCTGCCCGATCGACTCCAGCAGCTCCATCGCCGACTCGTCGTCCAGCTCGGCCAGCTCGGCTTCGATCTTGGCGTCGAGGAACACCGCGTCGGCCGGCGCCACCAGCTCACGCAACGCGGCCACCCGCGCGGAATCGGTGAGCACCGACTCGTCGGCATTGAACACATACAGGAACGGCTTGGTGGTCAGCAGGTTCAGCTCACGCAGCGGCGCGGGGTCCACCCCGGCCGAGAACAGCGTCTTGCCGCTGTCGAGGATCTGCTGGGCGGCCACCGCCGCCTCCAGCATCGGCTTGCGGTCCTTGTTGTTGCGGGCTTCCTTCTCCAGGCGCGGCACCGCCTTCTCCAGGGTCTGCATGTCGGCCAGCATCAGCTCGGTGGCGATCACCTCGATGTCGGCTTCCGGATCCACCTTGCCGTCGACGTGCACCACGTCGTCGTCGGAGAACACCCGTACCACCTGGCAGATCGCATCGCACTCGCGGATGTTGGCCAGGAACTTGTTGCCCAGTCCGGCCCCTTCCGAGGCACCCTTGACGATCCCGGCGATGTCGACGAAGGTCACCGGCGCCGGCAGGATCCGCTCGGAGCCGAAGATCTCCGCCAGTTTGGCCAGCCGCGGGTCCGGCAGCGGCACCACGCCCTCGTTCGGCTCGATGGTGGCGAACGGGTAGTTGGCCGCCAACACATCATTGCGGGTCAGCGCATTGAACAGGGTCGACTTCCCGACGTTGGGCAACCCCACGATTCCCAGGCTCAAGCTCACAGGGAGCCAAGTGTAGAGCGTGCCACGATGCACGGCCGCCGACGCCAGCCGGTACCGTCAGTGTGTGGCAGCGCAGCGGGACACGTCGGCGGTAGCGGCCGACCACCGTTCGATCCTGCCCAATGCCGCCGGTTTTCCGTGGTGGGGCGCGGTGGCGGTGGCGGTAGTCGCGACCGCGGTCGGAGTGGCCTTCGACGCCGGCTCCGGCGATAAGGAACTGAGCATCGTCTTCTCCGCACTGTATGCGATGGGCTGCATCGCCGCGGTGCTCACAGTGCGGCAATCGGCGGTGTTCACCGCCGTCGTCCAACCCCCGTTGATCCTGTTCTGCACGGTGCCGGCCGCCTACTGGCTGTTCCGCGGCGGCGGATTCCCGGGCGTGAAGGCCATCCTCATCAACTGCGGATACCCGCTGATCGAGCGATTCCCGTTGATGCTGTTCACGGCCGCAGCCGTGCTGCTGCTCGGGATGGTCCGCTGGTACCTGGGCATGCTGAGCGGCGCGACGACACCCGTGTCCGACGACGATGCCGCCCCACGCCGGCGGCCCGCGGTCGTCGAGAAGCTGAGTGCCTTGCTCACCGCGGCTCTGAGCCGCAATCCCGCCCACGCCATCGAGCCGCCGGCAGCCCGGGCCCCGCGCGAACGACGCCCCGGCGACCGTCCGCGGCGGGCCACCCCGGAAGCACGGCGCGCCGCCCGAAAGACCACCTCGGGCCGTCCGGCCGCCCGCTCCGGCGAGCGTCGCCGTGGAGCGAACGGAGCTGTCCCGTCGCGCTCCCGCCACGTGCGGCCGCCGATGGACGACGTGCCGGCGACCGAACGCCCGCGCCGGCGGCGCCCGGCACCCGACCTGCGCGATGAACCGCTGCCGCGGCGGCGGCGCCCAGCTCCTGACTGGCAGGACGAGGCGCCGCGACGACGCCCTGAACCGCGCTCGAGAGCCGACCGGGATCCCCGGGCGCGCGGCTATCAGCCCTCCGAGGCACCCGAGTCGCTACCCCGCCGGCGCCAGCCACCACCGGCCGGTCGCGGCAACGGCGCCGGCAGCACGCACCACCCGGTCTCGCGGGTGCGCTACCGGACCGGCGGCGACGACGAAACTGGCAGGGAGCCCCGCACCCGATCCCGCCAGCCCCGGACCGGGGAATTCGACTCCTGGGAGTACGACATCTGAGCTGCGCCCGGTCGGCGCGACACCAGCGATCGGCGCTAGCGTCGGTCGGGCCGGATCTCCCGGGGCAGCGCGAACACCAGCGTCTCGTTGGCGGTCGTCACCGGATACACCGTCTCGTAGCCGTACCCGGCCAACCGCTCCAGCACGCCGCGGACCAGGATCTCGGGCACCGAAGCCCCGGAGGTGACCCCGACGCTCTCCACCCCGTCGAGCCACGATGGGTCGATGTCGTCGGCGTAGTCGACCAGATGGGCCGCGTCGGCGCCGGCGCCCAGCGCCACCTCGACCAGCCGGTTGGAGTTCGACGAGTTGCGCGATCCGACGACGATCACCAGCTCGCACTCCGGGGCCATCGCCTTGACCGCGGTCTGCCGGTTCTGGGTGGCATAACAGATGTCGTCGCTGGGCGGGTCCTGCAGCTTCGGGAACCGCTCGCGCAGCTTGACCACGGTCTGCATCGTCTCATCGACGCTCAACGTGGTCTGCGACAGCCACACCACCTTGTTCTCGTCGCGCACCTGCACCGAGGCCACCGCGTCTTGACCGTCGACCAGCTGGACGTCGTCGGGGGCCTCACCGATGATCCCGACGACCTCTTCGTGGCCGGCGTGGCCGATCAGCAGGATGTCGTAGCCGTCCCGGGCGAACCGTTTGGCCTCGTTGTGCACCTTGTTCACCAGCGGGCAGGTCGCGTCAATGACGCGCAGGCCGCGGTCGGCCGCCAAATCGTGCACGCTGGGTGCGACACCGTGCGCGGAGAACACCACCATCGCGCCTTCGGGCACCTCGTCGGCCTCGTGGACGAAGACCACACCCTTGTTGGTCAACGTGTCCACCACATGCTTGTTGTGCACGATCTCGTGGCGGACATACACCGGTGCACCGTGCTTCTCCAGCGCCCGCTCCACCGTCTCGACGGCCCGGTCGACGCCCGCGCAGTAGCCGCGGGGCTCGGCCAGCAGCACCCGCTTACCGGCCGGGGCGGCGCCCAGCGACGCGGCGGACCTGCCTGGACTATTAACGGTCTCCAAATCGAGGGTGGGGGACATGGCACCCAGGGTACGGTCTGGCGTCGGGCGACCGCCAGCTCACGCACGCCCCCCTCGGTACTTGGCGATGAACGGCAGGTAAGGCAGGCTGGTGGCCATGGCTACTGCACCCTTTGGCGTCCGGCTTCTGGTCGGCGCGGCAACTGTCGCCGTCGAGGAGACGATGAAGCTGCCGCAAACCATCCTGACCTACCCGATGACACTGGCCAGCCAGGCCGCGCACGCTGTGATGCGCTGGCAGCAGAACATCGCTGAGCTGGTCAACAAGGGCGACACCACCCTTGAGTCACTGTTCCCGCCGAAGGACGAGCAGCCGGAGTGGGCCACCTTCGACGAAGACACCGACGACGGCGTCAACGGCGCAGATTTCGCCGACACGGCGGCTTTCGACGGTTTCGATGACGCCGATTCCGGCCCGCGCAGTGAGGGACGCTTCGCGCTGTACTCGTTCAGCGAGGGCGGCGATGACCGGCCCGCTCCCCGCGACGAGACCGACGTCACACCGGGCGTGGGCAAGACGGACGCGGCCGTGCCCACACCCGACCTGGTCGACGAGCTCGACTACGGCAACCTGACCCTGGCCCAGCTGCGGGCCCGGCTGGCCTCGCTCAGCATCGACGAGCTGGAGACCCTGCTCGGCTACGAGGAGGCCACCAAGGCGCGGGCACCGTTCCAGACGCTGCTGGCCAACAGGATCACCCGCACTACCACGAAGTGAGTGCCCCCGCACCGGGCAACTCCGCCGAGAACCCGTTTCCGGTTCGCGCGGTCGCGATCCGGGTCAAAGGCTGGATCGACCGGCTCGGCTCGGTGTGGGTGGAAGGCCAGCTGACCCAGATCAACCTGCGCCCCGGGGTCCGCACGGTCTTTATGGTGTTGCGCGATCCCGCCGCCGACATGTCACTGACGGTGACGTGCACCCCCGAGCTGGTGGCCGGCGCCCCGGTCAAACTCACCGAGGGCACCCAGGTGGTGGTCTGCGGGAAACCCAACTTCTACACCGCGCGGGGCACGTTCAGCTTGCGGCTCAGCGAGATTCGCGCTGTCGGAATCGGCGAGCTGCTGGCCCGCATCGAACGGCTGCGCCGACTGCTGGACGCCGAGGGGTTGTTCGACCCGCGGCTCAAACGGCAGCTGCCGTTCCTGCCGGCCACCATCGGGCTGATCACCGGCCGGGCCAGCGCCGCCGAGCGGGACGTGATGACGGTCGCCGGCGCACGGTGGCCGGCGGTGCGCTTCGCGGTGCGCAACACCGCGGTACAGGGGCCCAACGCGGTGGCCCAGATCGTCGAGGCACTGCACGAATTGGACGCCGATCCCGACGTGGACGTGATCGTGCTGGCCCGCGGTGGTGGCAGCGTGGAGGACCTGCTGCCGTTCTCCGATGAGACCCTGTGCCGGGCCATCTCGACATGCCGCACCCCGGTGGTGAGCGCGGTCGGCCACGAACCCGACAACCCGCTGTGTGACCTGGTCGCCGACCTGCGCGCGGCCACCCCCACCGACGCGGCGAAGAAGATCGTTCCGGACGCGTCGGCCGAGCAGGCACTGGTCGACGACCTGCGCCGGCGCAGCGCACAAGCCGTGCGCAACTGGGTGGTGCGCGAGGAGCGCGTGCTGGCCCAGTTACGCAGTCGCCCGGTGCTGGCCGATCCGCTGCGGGCGCTGACCGAGCGCGCCGAGGAGGTTGGGCGTGCCCTGGCCGCGGTACGCCGCGACATCACCCGATTGATCGCCGTACAGGCCGAACGGGTCGGGCACCTGTCGGCGCGGCTGGCTACCCTGGGCCCGGCCGCCACCCTGGCCCGCGGCTACGCGGTCGTCCAGACCGTCGGCACCGACGGGCCGCCGCAGGTGCTGCGGTCGGTGCAGGGCGCTCCGGCCGGCACCCAGCTGCGGATCCGGGTCGCCGACGGAGCAATCGCCGCTACCAGTGAAGGGCACCACGATGGCAACTGACGACCCCGCCCCCACGAGGCCCGTTAGTGATCTCGGCTACGAGCATTGTCGCGACGAGCTGATCGAGGTGGTGCAGCGACTGGAACAGGGCGGATTGGATCTCGACGCCTCGCTGAGCCTCTGGGAGCGAGGCGAACAGCTGGCTAAGCGATGTGAAGAGCACCTGGCTGGGGCCCGCCGCCGGGTGCAGGAGGCCCTGGCCGCCGAGACCGGCGAGGACGAACGGGCATGACGTGCACCCTTGGAAGCCCACCGGAACTGAAACACGTTCAGTTATGCTCGCCCGATGGGTGATCCATCACTGACGACTGAGCTCGGCCGGGTCCTGGTCACCGGGGGCTCCGGTTTCGTCGGGACCAATTTCGTCAAGACGCTGCTCGACCAGGGCTACCAGGTGCGGTCCTTCGACCGGGCGCCGTCACCGCTGCCCGACCACCCCAACCTGCAGAAGCTGGACGGCGACATCTGCGACCCGCAGACCGTCGCCCGGGCGGTCACCGACATCGACACCGTCTTCCACACCGCCGCGATCATCGATCTGCAGGGCGGCGCCAAGGTCACCGATGAGATCCGGCGGCGCAGCTTCGCGGTCAACGTCGACGGCACCAAGAATCTGGTTCAGGCCGGTCAGCGGGCCGGGGTGAAGCGCTTCGTCTACACCGCATCCAACAGTGTGGTGATGGGCGGTAAAGCCATCTCCGGTGGCGACGAGAACATGGCCTACACCACCAAGTACAACGACCTCTACACCGAGACCAAGGTCGTCGCCGAGAAGTTCGTGCTGGGCGAGAACGGCGTTGACGGCATGCTGACGTGTTCGATCCGGCCGTCGGGCATCTGGGGCAACGGCGACCAGACCATGTTCCGCAAGCTGTTCGAAAGTGTGGTGGCCGGCCACGTCAAAGTGCTCATCGGCAGCAAGAACGCCAAACTCGACAACTCCTACGTGCACAACCTGATTCACGGATTCATCCTGGCCGCACAACATCTGGTCCCGGGCGGAACGGCACCCGGCCAGGCCTACTTCATCAACGACGGTGAACCGATCAACATGTTCGAGTTCGCCCGGCCGGTCATGGAGGCGTGCGGCGAGCGCTGGCCGAGGTTGCGGGCCTCGGGGCGGATGGTGCGCGACGTGATGGTGGCGTGGCAGTGGCTGCACTTCCGGTTCGGGTTTCCCGAACCGCTGCTGGAACCCGGTGCGGTGGAACGGCTTTACCTCAACAACTACTTCTCGATCGCCAAGGCTGGCCGCGACCTGGGCTATCAGCCGCTGTTCACCACCGAGCAGGCGATGACCGCCTGCCTGCCCTACTACAAGGAACTCTTCGAGCGGGTCAAGTCCGAAGCGCATCCGCACCTGGCGACCGTGGTCGCCGAGCCGCATCCGGAGTAACCCCCGTCGGGTCGCCAGCCGGTTTTTCCCAAGGGGTACCGCGGACCGCACTTTCACGGAAAGATCGCGGGGGTTGAGGAGGTGCCCGTGAATACGGTGCTGGTGACCGGCGCATTCGGTCTGGTCGGTTCGGCGGTGGTACGACGGCTGGTGGCCGACGGGCGAGACGTGGTGGCGACCGATCTGGATATACCGGCCAACCGCGAAGCCGCGGCCAAGCTGCCGAAGTCGGTAACGGTGCGCTACGCCGACCTCACCGACCCGGCAGCGGTCGATGAGCTCGTCGGCGCCGTCGACCCGGTGGCGATCATCCATCTGGCCGCGGTGATCCCGCCGCTGATCTATCTGCGCCGCGAGTTGGCCCGCAAAGTCAACGTCGAGGCCACCGGCCATCTGCTGGCCGCGGCGGCCCGCCAGCCCGACCCGCCCCGCTTCGTGCAGGCCTCCAGCATCGCGGTGTATGGCTCCCGCAATCCGCACACGGTCGCGGGGGTGTTGACCGCCGACACCCCGACCAACCCCGCCGACATCTACGGCGACCACAAGGTGCAGGCCGAGCGGCTGGTGCGCGACTCGCAGCTGGACTGGGTGATCCTGCGGCTCGGCGGAGTGCTCACCACCGACCCCGGGCCCTACGCCAAGCTCGACAGCCTCTACTTCGAGCAGTTGCTGCCGGCCGACGGCCGGCTGCAAACCGTCGACGTCCGTGACGTCGCCGCGGCTTTCGTCGCGGCCACCACCGCACCCGTCATCGGCGAGACCCTGCTGATCGGCGGTGACGACACGCACCGCCGGCTGCAGCGCGATGTGGCGCCGGCGATGGCCGCCGCGATGGGCTTGGTCAACGGGCTGCCCGCGGGCCTGCCCGGCGACCCCGACAGCGACGACGACTGGTTCAGCACCGACTGGATGGATTCCGGACGCGCCCAGGACGCGCTCGGCTTCCAGCACCACTCGTGGCCGCAGATGTTGACCGAGACGGCGGCGCAGGCCGGCCCGGCGCGGTACCTGCTGCGAGTGGTCGCCCCACTGGCCCGGCTGGTGCTGGGGTGGCGCGCCCCCTACTTCCGCACCGGCAAGAAGTTCGCCGACCCGTGGGGCGCCATCACCGCGAAATGGGGCGACCCGCGCCCGTGAACTCCGACTTCAGTCCCACCCAGCGACGTGCGCTGGCGGTCTTCACCGTCATCGCGCTGGCGTTCGGCGCGTATTTCCTGCGCACTTTTTTCGTGCTGATCGTGGTGGCCGCGGTGGGCGCCTACCTGTTCACTCCGCTGTTCCGGGTGCTGTGCCGGCGACTGCCGGCGGGGCTGGCGGCCACCGGAACGCTGCTGGCGGCGTTGGTCGCCGTCATCGTGCCGGTCGGGCTGACGATCTTTTTGGCCGTCGTGCAGATCACCCGCACCGCCAATGACGTCGCGGACTGGGTGCAGGCCACCGACCCCAACGCGCTCGGCGACAAGGTGCTGAAGTTCGTCAACGGTCTGCTGGAGCGGATTCCGTTCGTGCACGTCCAGCTGACGATGGACACGTTGCGTGAGGCGATGGTGAACGTGGCGCAGCGCGGCGGGGAGCTGCTGCTGCAGGTCCTGCAGGGCGCCGTGGGGGGCGTCGTCGGGGCGATCACCGCGGCGATCATCTTCTTGTACGTGTTCCTGGCGTTGCTGACCCACCGGGAGGAACTACAGACCCTGATCCGCCAACTCAACCCGCTCGGCGCCGAGGTCACCGATCTGTACCTGGCCAAGATGGGGTCGATGGTGCGCGGCACCGTCGGCGGGCAGTTCGTGATCGCGTTCTGCCAGGGGGTGGCCGGGGCGGCCTCGATCTACATCGGCGGATTCCACCAGGCGTTCTTCATCTTCGCGATCCTGCTGACCGCGTTGTCGGTCATTCCGCTGGGCGGGGGCATCGTGACCATGCCGTTCGGTATCGGCATGGCGCTGTTCGGCAACGTCGTCGGCGGGGTGTTCGTGGTGGCGTTCCACCTGATCGTGGTGACCAACATCGACAATGTGTTGCGCCCGATCCTGGTGCCGCGCGATGCCCGGCTCAATTCGGCGCTGATGCTGCTGGCCGTGTTCGCCGGGATCGGCATGTTCGGCTTCTGGGGCATCGTGATCGGTCCGGTGCTGATGATCATCATCGTCACCACCATCGACGTCTATCTGGCCGTGTATCACGGTGTGGAGATGCAGACCGGCGACGAGGAGCCGAAGAGCCGCCGAAAGTGGCGGCTGCGACGCAAGGCCGCTACGGAGCCAGCCGCTCGGTGAGGAACTCGACGACCCGCTTGCGGGCCTCGTACGCCGGGTGCCCCTCGACCTCCCGTACCTGATCGGTGAGCACCGAGTGCGCCAACCGGGAGATACCGTCCGGGTTGCCGGGTGACGAATCGATCTCGATGACTTCGAATGCGTCACCGAGACGGGCCTTCAGCGTGCCGAAGCGGTCCCGCGGCACCATCCAGTCCTCGCTGAACCGCAACCCGATCGCGCACAGTCCCTCATTGGCGGCGCGGTCGGCGATGACCCCCAACTCGACGTCGGAGAGTCCGGCGTCACGGCGCTGCTTGGGTGTCAACGGAAACGGTACCGACGGTTGGCTGAGCACCGGCGCCAACACCGCGTCGTCGACGGCGGCGGCCAACGCGAAGCCCCCGGTGAAGCACTGTCCGATCACCCCGACGCCCTTGCCGGGGGTGTGCTCGTTGAGGTCGCGGGCCAGCGCCCGCAGGAAGCCGGTTACCGGGCGCTGCGCGTTGGTGGCCAGTGCCGCGAATTCGCGCGTCACGCACAGGCGGGCGATCGTGCCCAGCGCGTAGCCGGGCGTGATCGCCTTACCGGGCTTACCGAACAGTGACGGGATCGCCACGGTGAACCCGTTGTCGACCAGGTGGTTGCCCAGCCCCAGCACCGCCGGGTGAATTCCGGGAACTTCCGGGATCAGCACCACGCCGGGCCCCGTGCCCTTGCGGTACACGTCGTGGGTGAACCCGCCGCCGGTGAACGGTGTCGGGGTCCAGCCGGTCAGGTCGGCTTCGGGTGCGGTCACGGGCGATCCCTTCGGTGGTCGGACAACGGTGCCTGCGACTGGGTGGCGCCCGCCAGCACGCGGAACTGCTCAGCTCCCCCCGCGCCGGTGATCGCGAGCTGGGCGGCTCCGGCCTTTCCGGTCAGTCGGGTGGTCCACACCGGGTCGCCGTCACCCTGGTACACCACCCAGCGGGTGCCGTCGACGTCCTCGGTGCCGGTCGGGTGCAGCCCCGGACGGATCGACTCGACCAACGCGGCCTCGTCGGCGTTGCTCTGGGTCAGGCTGATGTACATCCCGGTCGGGCCGACGTAACCGACCCGCGAGGTGACGGCCCGCAGCCGCTGGCCGGCCGGGTCGGTGCGCCCGTCGGTGATGCTGCCGCGGCTGCCGGAGTTGGGTTGCCAGCCTTCCGGCAGCGCCGGCAGCCGGACCGGGAATCCCAGCGTCTGGGCGTCGGCGTTCAGCGCGGCGACGGCGTCGTAGGACGGCACCGGTCCGGCCGACATGCCACCGGGGCGAAAGGAGCAGGTCCCGGCCAGTCCGGCCAGCAGCAAGCAGGCCAGGACCAGCGGGGCGATCGACCAGAACATGTCGCGGCCGTCCTGCAACAGACGGGGCTTGGCGGGCCTTGGGCCAGGGCGGGATGCCGGAACGGCCGGCTGCGGGGGCTCAGAGGTCACGTTGCCAGTATCCCAGCTCAGTGGTGTTGATCCGGCTCTGGGAGAATCAACAGCCGTGACTGGCATGACGGGACCATCTCGACGAGAAGCTCCGGACCGCAACCTGGCCTTGGAGCTGGTGCGGGTGACCGAGGCCGGCGCCATGGCCGCCGGCCGGTGGGTGGGTCGCGGCGACAAGGAGGGCGGCGACGGCGCGGCCGTCGACGCGATGCGCGAACTGGTGAACTCGGTGTCGATGCGTGGCGTGGTGGTCATCGGCGAGGGCGAGAAGGACCACGCGCCGATGCTCTACAACGGCGAAGAGGTCGGCAACGGCGACGGACCCGACTGCGACTTCGCCGTCGACCCGATCGACGGCACGACCTTGATGAGCAAGGGCATGCCGAACGCCATCTCGGTGCTGGCCGTGGCCGAGCGCGGCGCGATGTTCGACCCGTCGGCGGTGTTCTACATGAACAAGATCGCGGTCGGCCCCGAAGCCGCCGACGTCTTGGACATCACCAAACCGATCGCCGAGAACATCAAGGCCGTCGCCAAGGTCAAGGGCCTGTCCCCGCGCGATATGACGGTGTGCATCCTGGACCGGCCGCGACACGCGCAGCTCATCCACGATGTGCGGGCCGCCGGGGCGCGGATCCGGCTGATCACCGACGGCGACGTGGCCGGGGCGATCGCGGCGTGCCGGCCCGAGTCGGGCACCGACATGCTGGCCGGGATCGGCGGCACCCCCGAGGGCATCATCGCCGCCGCGGCGATCCGCTGCATGGGCGGGGAGATCCAGGCCCAGCTGGCGCCCACCGACGACGCCGAACGCCAGAAGGCCCTGGATGCCGGCTATGACCTCGACGAGGTGCTGACCACCGAACACCTGGTCTCCGGCGACAACGTGTTCTTCTGCGCCACCGGGGTCACCGACGGCGACCTGCTCAACGGGGTGCGCTACTACCCCGGCGGCTGCACCACCCAATCGATCGTGATGCGCTCGAAGTCCGGCACCGTCCGGATGATCGAGGCCTATCACCGGCTGTCGAAGCTCAACGAGTATTCGGCGGTCGACTTCACCGGCGACGCCCACGCCGCCTACCCCCTGCCCTGACGACGTCAAGCGAGGACTGAAGAACCTATGAGCGACACCGAATACCGCATCGAACACGACACCATGGGCGAGGTCCGGGTGCCGGTGAACGCATTGTGGCGCGCACAGACCCAGCGCGCGGTGGAGAACTTCCCGATCTCCGGCCGCGGCTTGGAGCGCACCCAGATCCGGGCGCTCGGCCTACTGAAGGGCGCGTGCGCGCAGGTCAACGCCGACCTGGGCCTGCTGGACCGGGAGAAGGCCGACGCGATCAAGGCCGCGGCCGCCGAGATCGCCGACGGCAAACACGACGACCAGTTCCCCATCGACGTGTTCCAGACCGGTTCGGGCACCAGCTCCAACATGAACACCAACGAGGTGATCGCCTCGATCGCGGCCGCCAACGGGGTGACGGTGCACCCCAACGACGACGTGAACATGTCGCAGTCGTCCAACGACACCTTCCCCACCGCCACCCACATCGCGGCCACCGAAGCCGCGGTGCGCCACCTGATCCCGGCACTGCAGGAGCTGCACGACGCGCTGGCTGCCAAGGCCACGCAGTGGCGCACCGTGGTGAAGTCGGGCCGCACCCACCTGATGGACGCGGTGCCGGTGACGCTGGGCCAGGAGTTCTCCGGCTACGCCCGCCAGATCGAGGCGGGCATCGAAAGGGTGCGCGCCTGCCTTCCCCGGCTGGGTGAGCTCGCGATCGGCGGCACCGCCGTCGGCACCGGCCTCAACGCCCCGGAGGGCTTCGGCGCCAAGGTGGTCGAGGTGCTGGTCGCCGAGACCGGGATCCCCGAGCTGCGCACCGCGGCGAACTCGTTCGAGGCCCAGGCGGCGCGCGACGGCCTGGTCGAGGCGTCCGGGGCGCTGCGCACCATTGCGGTGTCGCTGACCAAGATCGCCAACGATGTTCGCTGGATGGGCTCGGGCCCGCTGACCGGCCTGGCCGAGATTCAGCTGCCCGACCTGCAGCCGGGCAGCTCGATCATGCCGGGGAAGGTGAATCCGGTGCTGCCCGAAGCGGTCACCCAGGTGGCGGCGCAGGTGATCGGCAACGACGCGGCGATCGCCTGGGGCGGTGGCAACGGCGCCTTCGAGCTCAACGTCTACATCCCGATGATGGCCCGCAACACGCTGGAGTCCTTCACGCTGCTGACCAACGTCTCGCGGTTGTTCGCCGAGCGCTGCATCGTCGGGCTGGTCGCCAATGAGGAGCACTTGCGCGAGCTGGCCGAGTCGAGCCCGTCGATCGTGACGCCGCTGAACTCCGCGATCGGCTACGAGGAGGCCGCCGCGGTGGCCAAGCAGGCGCTCAAGGAGCGCAAGACGATCCGCCAGACCGTGATCGACCGCGGGCTGATCGGCGACAACCTCTCGGAGGCCGAGCTCGACAAGCGTCTCGATGTGCTGGCGATGGCCAAGGTGAAGGACGCCTAAGCAACCTCATGGCCGCCGAACCGGTCGGGTCCGCTGGGCCCGTGGTGGGCCGGGCGGCGATGGCGAAGGTGACTCGTCGCCTGATCCCGTTTCTGGCGTTGCTCTACTTCGTCAATTACCTCGACCGCGTCAACATCGGCTTCGCCGGCCCCAACGGCATGAACGACGAACTCGGCATGACCGCGACGATGTTCGGGTTCGCGTCGGGGATCTTCTTCCTGGGCTACCTGTTGCTGGAGGTTCCCAGCAATATCGCGCTGCACCGGTTCGGCGGCCGCCGGTGGCTGGCCCGGATCATGTTGACGTGGGGGATCGTGAGCACCGCAATCGCTTTCGTCCCCAACGCGACAACGCTCGTGGTGTTGCGGTTCCTGCTCGGGGTGGCCGAGGCCGGCTTCTTCCCGGGGATCATCCTGTATCTCACGTTCTGGTTCCCACAGAAACAGCGGTCGCGGGCCATCTCGCTTTTCATGGTGGCGGTGCCGGTCTCGACGGCGATCGGCTCGACCTTGTCCTCGCTTGTCATCGACTGGGGGCACGGGGTTTTCGGTCTCGCCGGGTGGCGTTTCATGTTCTTGGCCGAAGGCCTGCCGGCGATCGCTCTTGCGTTCGTGTGCTGGTTCTATCTCACCGACCGCCCGGCGGACGCACACTGGCTCTCCAACGACGAGAAGCAATGGCTGGAAACGACATTGGCGAACGAGCGCGCAACGACTGAGGCCGGTCGGCACTGGGGGCTCAAGAAGGCACTCAGTCATCCCCGGATGCTGGCGCTGGCATTCGTCTACTTCGGGATCGTCTACGGGTTATACGCCGTCGGGTTTTTTCTGCCCAGCATTGTCGCCGGGTTCGAGCAGCAGTACGGCAGCCGACTGAGCCTGATCGGGCGCGGTATCGTGACCGCGATTCCCTGGGCTGTGGCCGCCGTCGTGATGGTGCCGTGGGCACGCCACGCCGACCGGACCGGCGAACGCGTCTGGCATGTGGCAATCCCGGCGATCATCGGCGGCGTCAGCATCCCCGCGGCGCTCTACATGGCCAACCCGTATCTGGCGATGGCCGCGATAACGGTGTCGACGTGCGCGATCATGTGCGCCATGCCGGTCTTCTGGGCGCTGCCGTCGACGTTCCTGACCGGAGCGGCAGCGGCCGGGGGCATCGCGTTGATCAACTCGCTGGGCAACCTCAGCGGTTTCGGCGGCCCGTATGTGACGGGCTGGCTGACCGATCTGACCGGCGACAGCAAAGCCGGATTGTGGGTGATCGGGGCGATGTCCCTCGCCGCGGCCGGGATGGTCGTTGCGCTCGGTTCCTCCCCTACCAGACCAGCGGTGCCAGAAACTTCCTCGCGTAACCGCTGACCGCCTTGTCATCCCGCGGATCGAGCACCGACGTCGACACCTGCGCGATCGACGCGGCCAGGCGCACATGCAGTTCGGCGGCGGCCACCAGGTCGGTGTCGGGCATGGTGGCACCGGCGGCGCGCAACGCCTTGGCCATCGCGCTCGAGGCGCCGGACAGGAAGGTCTCCGCCTCCCGGTACATCCCGGCCATCATCGGTACGCCGCCGTCGAGCCGGAGCAGCTTTCGCACCACAGGATCGGTGGTGAGCAATCGCAATCCGGCGCAGAACGCCGCCACCGCGGCATCGCGCGGCCCGGAATCCACCGCGACCGTGCGCAACCGAGTCATCGCATTGTCGAAAGCCCGGCGGCCCAGCTCGGTGATCAGCGCGTCCCGGGTCGGGAAACGCCGGTACAGGGTGCTGCGGCTGACTCCGGCTTGGCGGGCGATGACGTCGAGGCTGGCCCGCCCCACCCCGACCAGGCCCACCTCCTCGGCGGCCGCCTTGAGAATGGCGGCCTCCTGCTCGGCCGGGCTCGCGGTACTTCGTCGCGATGACATCGCTACCAGTGTGTCATCCCATCGGGCAGCCGGAGGGCGCGAAAGAGTCCAGCGCGACCGACCGGTGCAGCTTCACCAGCTTCTCGTACTGCAAACGGTTGTAGGCCAGCGGCACCAGCACGAGTCGATCGGGCAGCACCCGCCACGCCAATTGCGCCAAGTGCGTGTAGAAGTCGAATTCCACGTCGTGGCGGGGCTGCCAACGGAAGCCGGTCAGCTCGCGGACGCCGGGGTGCATGATCCCGAACGAACAGATCTTCACCACCCGGCCGGCTCCCGCGCTGACCACCGACCACAGCGGGCCTGCGGCGGCCCGGACCGGGGCCGGCAGCGCCGACGGCAGCGGCAGCCTGCCCAGGCCGGCGGTGACCCGGTCCAGGAATGGGTTGGCCTGCAGGCCGGTCCGCACCATCTCGTCGTAGTAGGCGGCGGCCTCGGCGTAGGTCGGCGGGAACTTGGCGGCTTTGCCGGGTAGCTCGATGGCCCGGAACGCCTCCAGCAACTGTTGGTAGGCGGCCTCCCGTTCGGCGTCGTTCCACTCGATTCCGGTGACGGGGGTGAACGAATTGAGCGTCACGAACATGCCGCTGACGGCGATCCAGTTCCACAGCCGCGGGCTCAGTGCGCTGTAACGGACGTCGGCGAAATCGCCTTTGCCGTGGCCGTGAACGTCGCGATGCATCCGCTTGAGCCGTTCGCCTTCGGCGGCGCGGTCTTCGGCGTCACCCCAAATGGCGAGCAGCGCCGAGAATCCGCTGCGGATCGCCCGGTCGGTGAAATTGCGCTCGAAGCGCCCGGTCTTGTCCACCGCGGCGGCCACCGGGACCAACGCCACCTCGTCGAAGGCGGCGGCGCCGAACAGGCCGGTGAGCACGCTGCCGGAATGCCTGCGGAACTCGGCCATCACTTTGGGGCGAACGCGCGTGGCGCGGTCGATGCTGGTGACGTTGTCGGCCACTGCCGTCATGTGAGGCCTCCTCGACTCCGTTGACACAAAGACTATATTTTTGTGTCACCGTGTCAAGAACCGCGCGATGCTAGCGGGATCAAGGCGTGACGATGTTGAACCAGAACGGGAACGTATCCAGCAGCCCCATGAACTCGTCGAAGGCGCCGCGGTTGCCGTCGATGGTGATCTTGTTCGTTGAGAGGGCTTCGTCGAAGGTGAGCTTCTTGAGTTCGATGTCATCGAGCGTGGTTTTGGTCAGGGTCAAGTTGGCGTCGGCACCGGGTACCGGTTCGGGCGCGTAGTTGAGCACCGCGTTCTCCACCGTGAGGCCGTACTCGGACTTCAGATCGGTGAACTTCATGTTGAGGGTGATCTTCTTGCCGGCGGCCCTGGGCCCGTTGAGGCGGACCGCCAGATAGTCGAACAACTTCTCCGGGGGCATCGCCCGGATGGTGTCCGGGCTGGCGGTGTCGGTGGCGGCGATGTCGGGTACCCCGGCGCGTAGTTCGGCCGCCCCCTGCAGATACTCAGAACGCCACGGCCCGGACTCGGCCTGGTAACCGAGTTGCTCGTAGCAGTCCGCCAGCAGGTTCTTGCCATCGACGCTGTCGGGGTTGGCGAACACGACGTGCTTGAGCACCATCGCGGCCCAGCGGTAGTTGCCGGCGTCGAAGTCGCCCTTGGCCTTCCGGAGCACCGCGTCCTCCCCGCCCATGTATTCGAGGTACTTGACGGCGGCGTCGGCTGGCGGAAGGTCGTCGAGCGAGGACGGATTGCCGTCGTACCAGCCCATGTACCGCTGGTAGACGGCGCGGGAATTGTGGCGCAGCGTGCCGTAGTAGCCGCGGTTCGGCCAGAAGTCGTTCAGCTCGGGCGGAAGCGCGATATCCTCGGCGATCTCGGAGCCGACATAGCCCTGATTCATCAATCGCACCGACTGGTCGTGGGTGTACTTGTACAGATCACGCTGGCGCTTGAAGTAGTCGATGATCTTGGCGTTGCCCCACATCGGCCAGTGGTGGCTCTGGAACTTCACCTCGGTCTGCGGCCCGTACAGCCGGATGGTCTCGTCGATGTACGCCGCCCAGATGAGCGGGTTGCGCACCTGCGCGCCACGCAACGTGAGCAGGTTGTGCATGGTGTTGGTGGTGTTCTCCGCCATCCACATCGCCTTGAACTGTGGGAAGAAGGTGTTCATCTCGGTGGGCGCCTCGGTGCCGGGCGTCATCTGAAACACCATCTCGACGCCGTCGACGGTCAGCTTCGTCCCGGTCGTGCTGATGATGTCAGTGGGGATCACCAAGGTGGGTTTGCCGGTCGAAATGGTCTGCCCCAGGCCTGCATTGACCCCGCCCCGGGCGTCGCGCGGCAGCAACGCACCATACATGTAGACCGCGCGGCGGGACATGGCGTTGCCGGCGATCACGTTCTCGTCGACGACGTCTTCGACGAAGTTCGCCGGCGCGATCACCTTGACCTTGCCCGTGTCGACGTCGCCCTGGCTGATGATGCCGCGCACCCCTCCATAGTGATCGGTGTGCGAGTGGCTGTGCACGACGGCGACGATCGGCCGCTCCCCCAGGTGCTGGTTCGCCAGATCCAGTGCGGCATGCGCGGTCTCCGGGGAGATCAACGTATCGAACACGATCCAGCCGGTGTCGCCTTGGATGAAGGTGATGTTCGACAGGTCGTAGCCGCGCACCTGGTAGATGCGGTCGACGACCTTGAACAGGCCGTAGTTCATGCACAGCTGCGCATTGCGCCACAGGCTGGGGTTGACGGTGTCCGGCGCCGGCTTGTCGTCACCGATGAATTTCTTGTAGCTCTCCAACTCCCAGACGACTTTGCCGTCGGCATCTTTGATGGTCAGGGTTTCGGGGCGCGCGATGAGATTGCGCTGGGCGTCCTCGAAGTCGCCGCGGTCGTTGAACGGCAGCGCGTTGCTGACCCCGGCGTTGGCGGCCTTGGTCGCCTCCGTGGCCGGCTTGACCTTGTTGTCGGTCGTCACGGCCCCGCCGACAGATAATTTGTCCTCGCATGCAGCGGCTAGCGCGGATGTGGCCGCGGCGGTGACGCCGACGGCAGCGAATCGACCGAGAATCGCACGTCTGGTGAAGTCAGTCATGCGTGCCGATTCTGTCACGCTCCGTTGTTGGGTCCCCCCGAATTCGCGCCGGCGATGTCGGTGATCGGGAAGTTCGGCATGGGCGGCGGCGACGGCGTGGCCGGCAAGCCCGGGATGTCGCCGGCCGGGATGTCGTGCAGCTCCTTGACCGGCGGCCCGTTCTCCCGGCCCCCGTACACGCTGCCCGGTGCTCGCGGGCCGAGCAACTCGCCGACGGTAACCATGTGGTAGCCATTGGCTTTGAGCACCGGCAGGAACTGGTAAACCAGATCGACCGTGGACGAATAGGTGTCGTGGAACAGCACCACCGAGCCGGGCTTGATCTGGGTCATGAGCATGTATCGGGTGGCGGCGGTGTCGGCGTCGTTGATCCAGTCGAAGGGGATGACGTCCCACAGGATGCCGGCGAGCCCGAACTTGGCGGCCTGGGCATTCACCGCACCGTCGGTCAGCCCGCCCGGTGGGCGCCACAGCGTCGGTGTGACACCGGTGGCCGAGTGGATGGCGTCGTTGGCCTTCGCGAACTGCGCGGGCACGTCGGCGGCCGGGATCTCGGTCATGTTCGGGTGTTCCCAGGTGTGGCTGCCGATCTCCATGCCGGCCTCGGCGATCCGCGCGGCTTCGCCGGGATCGGCCGCCACCTTGTTGCCGATCAGGAAGAACGTGGCGCGCGCGTCGGCGTCGTTGAGGATCCGCAACAGCCGGTCGGTGTAGGGCGAGGGCCCGTCGTCGAAGGTCAGTGCCACACACTTGACGACGGCGCAGTCCACGGGGTTCGCCGCGGCCTCCTGCGCGTGACTCGTGCAGGCACCGAGCAACGCGACGACGATCGCAATGACACCGGCACGCGCACGTTTTGCCACTCCGGCAGCCTACCGAGGCCCAAGATCCCGGCGACTGAATCTCCTGGCGCAGATCGGTACCGGCCGCAGCCATGAGCCCACAGGTCCCCTACCTCATGGGAGGTTCCGATATTTTCCTCAGCTTCCTCTTGCGCCGCGAACTGAGGTGTGGCTAGAGTCACATGACGTTACAACCTGTAATGACAACACGCTAACACTATTGCGCAGGAGGTCGCGGCCATGGCAGTCCTACGAGCGGCAGAGGCGAGAACCCGCGGCGGTAGTCGCAGCCGAAGCACCCTGGTAGCCATAGCGGTCGGCTCCCTCGCGCTCGTGAGTCCGCCATCGGCGTTGGCCGGCCAGACCAGCAGTCCGGCAGTCATGTTGACGTCGGCAGACTCGGGCTCGATGTCCGCAATCGACGTGAGCAATCTGATCGCAGAGATACAGGACCAGCTCATCGGCGTCAATGGTGCGCTGCCGTTCATGACGCCCGATCGCATCGCCCAACTCCCCAGCTACATCCAGGACATATCGTATTTCCAACTGCTGGGCACTTTGGCCCAAATGAATCCGACCGACCCGACGGTACGGTTCCCTTACATGACCACCGAAGTTGGCGGGAACCCCATCCAGATCGAAGGCCAAGCGAACCCTGACAACATATTCAACTTCGTCTTCACTCAGCCTGACGGAACCTATGTCATCCACTTCGCGCCGGGGTCCGGTACCGTCGACTTCAATATCACTTCGCAGTATGACTTCTCCCCGAGTAACGTAAATTCGCCGCCCGGCAATGGGCTTCAGCTCGCGGACCTGACACCGAATTCCGACGGAAGTTATACGATAACCGTCAGCCCCATACCAACAGAGGGCAACTGGATCGACTCGGACGGCGCCACCGGGATCTGGATTCGCGACACCGTCCACGACTGGACTGCCAGCCCCGGCGCACTAACGATCGAACGCACCGACATCGCTCCATCCGATCCCCTGTACACCCCGCTGTCTGACAGCGATGTCGCGACGCTACTCGGCCGGATTGCCGATGAACTGCCGGAGCATAACCTCAATTCGCAGGTCTTCTACACCCCGCCACCTAACTTGCCGACGCCCGACAACGGAGTCATCCCGTTTATACCGACAAACATCAATGGCGGCCTTCCAGGGCAATTCATGTCATTTGGAAATTTCAATCTGGAACCGGGGCAAGCGCTCATCCTCAAAGCCCCTGAGATTGATGCCACGTACTACAACATCCAGCTCTCCGACCCGGTGGGCCGTTTGTTACCGTTCCAGTACTCGCAGACCAGTCTCAACGATATCCAGTCGTTCCAAGCCACCGATGGAAATACCTACTATGTAATCAGTGCGACTAATCCCGGTGTCCCGAACTGGCTCGACACAGGGGGCTTGGGCAGTGGCGGGATATTCCTTCGCATACAGGGGCCGGAGGGGCCGATACCTTCTGACCCGCTCCAAGCCGAAGTAGTACCAGTCGGCGACATCAGAGACTATTTGCCGGCCGACACTCCGGTTGTCACACCGGAGGAGTTCGCCGCACAACTCGAGTTGCGCGCCTTCTCGCTGGACAATCTTCTTTCCTTGAGTAAGGACTCCAGCTGGATCACTACAAATCTCCAGATCGACGACATCAAGGCCGCGATAGGTTCTGGAACCTTCGATCAGCTGTTCGGGACGCAGGATTCCTACGTCTCACTGGCCGAACGATTCACCGATATCTTCGATCCCTCGACAGCCATCCAGAACATCATCAGCAACCCGCTCGGCAGTATGAGCGCGGTCGTGCAGGCACTGCCGCAGGCTTTCAAAGAGGTGGAGTACTCGCTGATTTTAGCTATGGCACGAGGCGCGAGAGCACTCGCCGAAACCTTGCAGTCGATAGACAACGGTATGTCATCCGGCAACAGCGTCGAGTTGTTCTCCGCTTTGGCTCAGCCTTTCGCGGCTCCAGATGGCTTGGCGTCGGTGTTCGCACAGACCATCTTCGATCCCGGTACCAGCATCACGGCGGGTCTTCTCAACGCGCGCGACGCTATCCAGTTCGCTTTGGTGACGGGAGTGCACGACACCCCCGACCTTTGGCAACTGGCGACGGCAGCGCAGGAATCCCTAGCTCAGATCGCCGCGATGGCCAGCCATGATTTTGCGATGGGCATGGACCTCGTGGACCAGTTGCTCGGCTTCTAGAGCACCTGGCGACTCGGAGGCGATGTGCCGCACCATTGCTTCACCGTTTCAAGATGCCGTACAAGAGAAGGTCCGTCAGCGATTCGATGTAGGCATCCAGATCGGTCACATCCCGAATACACATCGCATGGATCGCCGCACCGGAGACGACGTCGAGCAACGTGCCGGCGTCAACGTGGCGTAGCGTGTCGGAGTTGCGTTCCACGAGCGATTCGAAGGCGGCGCTGACGCCAACCGAATGTCGCTCACCGAGTTTGGACTTCAACTCAGGATCGGAGCGCATGTCGGCCAAGAGGCCCGGAAACGCCTCTCTTGCCTCCGGTTGTGACATGAAAGCGAGAATGCCGGCAATCGCGCCGGTGATCTCCGAGAACGGCTCCGCTGAGGGTTCCACCTTCGGCGCACTGGGAGGGTATACAGCGTCATATACCACATGGGCCTTTGACGGCCACCGGCGGTAAATCGTCGGTCGGCTGACCCCGGCCGCATCGGCGATTGCATCGATCGAGGTTCCGCGGTAACCGCGTTCGATGAGCAGTCGGCGCGTCGCGGCGAACACCGCCGGGTCGATCTCCGGGTCGCGGTAAGGGCCCAGTCGATGCTTGATGTCAGACCGGGCCATGCAGCCTCCGTTAGTCATTGGTCCGGCAGCGAGCGGTCGGAGCCATTTACGCGTCTGCCCCGCACGGAAACGGATCGTTGGGCCCTATGATCGCATTTCCAACGGGTGCCCGCCCAACGTGTGCCCAGGCGCGCGCCGCCAAGTCTTTTATGCTGACACGAATGCGCAGAAGTGCGAGTAGGCCCCGCCCTGGACGCAGCCTCAACGCAGATCGGGGCCGTTGATCTCCTCGAGCATCTCGGTGACCAGCGCGGCGATCGGCGAACGCTCACTGCGCAGCAACGTGATGTGCGCGAACAGCGGGTGACCCTTGAGCTTCTCGATCACCGCGGCGATCCCGTCGTGGCGGCCGACCCGCAGGTTGTCACGCTGGGCGACGTCGTGGGTGAGCACCACCCGCGACCCGGTGCCCAGCCGCGACAACACCGTCAGCAGCACGTTGCGCTCCAGCGACTGGGCCTCGTCGACGATCACGAACGAGTCGTGCAGTGAGCGGCCCCGGATATGGGTCAGCGGCAGCACCTCGAGCATGCCGCGCGACAGCACCTCCTCGAGCACCGCCGGGCTGGCCAGACCCTCCAGGGTGTCGAACACCGCCTGGGCCCACGGCCCCATCTTCTCGTTCTCGCTGCCCGGCAGGTAGCCCAGCTCTTGGCCGCCGACGGCGTAGAGCGGTCGGAACACCACGACCTTGCGCTGGGTCCGCCGCTCCAGGACTGCTTCCAGGCCGGCGCAGAGCGCAAGGGCGGACTTACCGGTGCCGGCCTTGCCGCCCAGCGAGACGATGCCGACCGATTCGTCGAGCAGCAGATCCAGCGCGACCCGCTGCTCGGCGGAGCGTCCGCGCAGCCCGAAGGCCTCCCGGTCGCCCCGGACCAACTGCACCCGCTTGGCGGCATTGACCCGGCCCAAGGCGTGCGAGCTGCCACCGAGCAGCCGTACTCCGGTATGGCACGGCAGATCCCGAGCGGCAGCCAGGTCGATCTCCCCGTCCTCGAACAAGGCGTCAATGTCGTCGACGGATGCCTCGGCCTCGTCCATACCGGTCCAGCCGGAGACGATGACGTCCTGGGCGTGGTATTCGTCAGCGGCCAGACCCACCGCAGCTGCCTTGACCCGCAACGGGATGTCCTTGCTCACCAAGGTAACTCGCCGTCCCTCGGCGGCGAGGTTGGCGGCGCAGGTCAGGATCCGCGAGTCGTTGTCCTCGGTGCGAAACCCTGAGGGCAGCACCGCAGGATCGCTGTGGTTGAGTTCGACGTGCAGCGTACCGCCTTGCGTCCCAACGGGAATGGGCTGATCAAGACGGCCGTGCTCCAATCGCATGTCGTCGAACAGGCGCAGCGCCTGGCGGGCGAACCAGCCGAGCTCGTGATGGTGGCGTTTCGCCTCCAGCTCGCTGATCACCACCAGCGGGACGACGACCTCGTGTTCGGCGAACCGGGTGCAGGCCCACGGGTCCGATAACAGCACAGAGGTGTCGAGCACATACGTCCGGATATCAGGCACTGAGCGCTCCAGCGGTGAGGGCGCGCGCGACCCCGCGCGAGCAGATCGACGGGGAACGCAGCACCAGAACCGGGGCCGGTCCTGTCGTAATCACGACCGGTGGTGCCGCCTAGACGGCAGAGCGTGTGGCTAGCCATCGCTTGCGACGGTACCCCCGTCGGCGCCTGCGCGCCGCGCAGACGCGCCGGAGCTCGTCAGCTGATGGCGAACGCCTTCAGATCGGGGTGCGCGGTCAGACCCCAGGCGCTGATCCGGTCGGAGATCACCCGGCGCAGTTGGTCATCGCCGAAGATGCCGGCTTCGGCGATTCCGGCCTGCCGGTCGGCGTAGGCGTCGATCTCGGCGCCCACCACCTTCAGTTCGGCGGCGCGGGCGGCGATGGCGGCCACCGTCTCGTCGGGCACGTACTCCAGGCAGTGCGCGATCAGGTTGGCGAAGAACTCCTCGTGGCGTTCCTCGTCACCGGCGATCCGGTTGATCAGACCCTTGAGCACCGGTTCCTCGATCTGTTCGGCGAGGTTGCGGCAGAACTCGGCGCAGGCGCGTTCGTAGAAGGCCATGAACGCCAGGGTCTCGACCTGGCTGTACTGGTCGGCGCGGTAGCCCTTCTGCACATGCTCCATGCGGACGCGTTCGTTGGTGTCCGGGTCGATCTCCCGGGTGACCATCAGGTATTCGCGCAGCGCGATGGCGTGCAGGTGCTCTTCGGCGGTCCACCGACCGATCCAGCGCCCCCACTTGTCCTCGAGGATGAAGTGCTCGACGAATTCGCGGTGGTAGCCGGCCAGGCTGTCCTTCTCGATGAGCAGGACCTCGCAGGCGTCGGTGATCACCTTGGGCAGGCTGACCTGCGACGGGTCCCAGTCCTTGCCGCCGAGGAAGGCGAAGTTCTCGCCCTGCTCGAACGGCACGAAGTCGTGCGCGTACCAGGGGTCCACGGTGTCGATGTGGCGGACCATGTTCGCGGCCACAACCGGCTCCAGCTCGCGAATCAGCGCGTTAGCAACGGGACGTTCAGCCATGAAAGTAACTGTAACCCGAATTCACACTATCTTGTCAACTCGGGTAACCGGCGTGTCCGGAAACCGCGCGCAGCCGCTCAGGCGAGCTTCCAGTCCTCCAAGCCGTCATAGAGCGGGAGGTCCCGCGCCAGCTTGGTGACCCGGGCCCGCAGCGCCGCGATATCGGCGCCCGACCCGGCGGCCAGCGCGGTGGCGATGATATCGGCGACCTCGGTGAACTCGGTGTCGCCGAAACCGCGGGCCGCCAGCGCCGGGGTGCCCACCCGCAGCCCGGAGGTGACCATCGGCGGGCGCGGGTCGTTGGGGACGGCGTTGCGGTTGACGGTGATCCCGACCTCGTGCAGCAGATCCTCGGCCAACTGGCCGTCCAGCGGCGAGTCCCGCAGGTCCACCAGCACCAGGTGCACGTCGGTGCCGCCGCTGACCACCGACACCCCGGCCTTGGCCACGTCGGCGGCCAGCAGCCGCTCGGCGATGATCTTGGCGCCGGAGAGCACCCGCTGCTGGCGCTCGGCGAACTCGGCAGTGCCGGCGATCTTCAGCGCGACGGCCTTGGCGGCGATCACGTGCATCAGCGGACCGCCCTGCTGACCGGGGAAGACCGCCGAGTTGATCTGCTTGGCGAACTCCTTCTTGCCGACGATCAGCCCGGATCGCGGCCCACCGAGGGTCTTGTGCACGGTGGTCGAGACCACCTGGGCGTGCGGCACCGGCGACGGATGCAGCCCGGCGGCGACCAGCCCGGCGAAGTGCGCCATGTCCACCCACAAGGTGGCGTCCACCTCGGCGGCGATGGCTGCGAAGGCTTCGAAGTCGAGGATGCGCGGGTAGGCCGACCAGCCGGCGATGATCACCTTCGGCTTGAACTCCAGCGCTTGGGCGCGCACCACGTCCATGTCAATGCGGTGGGTGACCGGGTCCACGCCGTAGAAGGCGTTCTCGTAAAGCTTGCCGGAGAAGTTCAGCCGCATCCCATGGGTCAGGTGTCCCCCGTTGGCCAGGTCCAGGCCGAGCAGCCGCTCCCCCGGCTCCATCAGTGCCTGCAGCACCGCGGCATTGGCCTGTGCGCCCGAGTGCGGTTGGACGTTGGCGAACTCCGCGCCGAACAGTTCCTTGGCGCGGTCGCGGGCGATGTTCTCCACCACGTCGACGTGCTCGCAGCCGCCGTAGTAACGCCGGCCCGGCAGCCCCTCGGCGTATTTGTTGGTCAGCACGCTGCCGTGCGCCTGCAGCACCGCACGCGGCACGAAGTTCTCCGACGCGATCATCTCCAGGGTGTCGCGCTGGCGCCCGAGCTCCTTGCCGAGCAGCTCGGCGATGTCCGGGTCGAGCTCGGCCAGCGGCGTAGACATCGTGGAGGCGGGGCGGGAATCCGGTGCGGCAGTCACGCCGGTCAGTCTATAGAGGCAGCTCGGCCCGCAGCGACGACGGGATCAGCGGCTCGTCGAGCAGCCGCCCGAACCGCTCGGCGAGGCTCGACCCCGCCGGCCGGACGTCGAGCCAGGCACGCAGCAGCCGGTAGCCCTCCACGTAGGTCGAGGTGTAGGCCCGCCACAGCGGTGACGACAAGAACCGCAACGTCTGGCGGGCCCGCTCGTCGGTGACCAGCAGCCAGCGGCGCAGATAGTCGACCACCTCGTCGACGTCGCGACCCTCGTCGTGCAGCATCAGCGCCGCATCCTGGCGCACCTCGGCCAGCGCCGCGGCGGCCTCCGACACCTCCTCGGCCCGTTCGCCGTCGAACCGCAGCCCCAGGTCGGCGTAGATCTCTTCGGCCCAACTTCCCCAGCCGGGTCCGACCGCGGCGTGCAGCGCCAGGTCGGCCAGACCCTCGGCCATCAGACATTGCGGGGTGTTGACCAGAAAAATGGTCTGCTCGGCCTGGCCCAGGTGCGCGACCAGCCCGGCCTCCTTGCGGCAGTGCTCGGTGTGATGGCCCGGGTAGGACTCATGGGCGACCAGTCTGGGCAGATTCGACATCAGCTGTTTGAGGTCGGCGTTGACGGCGACCGTGGAGCGGTAGTCACCGTGGTAGTAGTTGAACCCCGACCACGGCTTGTCGGTGACGACCTCGTAGGTGATGACCTCGGACTCCGGCAGCGGGAATTGCATGCGCACCCGGTCACGCAGCGCCGAGGAGAACGCGTGGATAGCCGCTTCCAACCGCTCGGGCGGAATCTCCTCGGCGCGACGGTGGGCGGCCAACCGGTCGGCGAGCGGCCCGGCGCCACCCAGCAATTCACTGAGCCGGGCGTGCGCCTGCCGGTAGCGGTCGGGGTCGCCCTTGCCGATGGCGGTCAGATCGAAGTAGTCGCGCACCTCGTCGACGAAACCGACCTGCTCCCCGGCGAACTTGCGCCCCGCGCACGACAGCGCCCGCAGGTGCACCCGCAGGTAGTCGGCGCGCTCCGGCTCCAGACCACTCGGCAGTTCGGTGAGCAGCTTCTCGGCCTGCTGGGACAGCACGGCCGGGTCGGGCATCGGCTCGTTCTCGACGAGTCGGCGCAGTGCCGGGTCACCGGTGAAGGCGTCGACATAACCCGGCTCGATCCGGTCGAAGCGCAGACCGAGCAGCAGGTATTCACGGATCAATGCGGCGGGCTCCATACCCGATCAGGCTAACGGTCGAGCCTGCTGCAAGACTGTATGGTCATGCGGCGGCTTAGCGAGCCGAGTCCCTACGTGGAGTTCGACCGACGTCAATGGCGGACGCTGCGTATGTCGACGCCGATGCCGCTCACCGAAGAAGAGGTCGTGGCGCTGCGCGGCCTCGGCGAGCAGGTCGACCTGCTCGAAGTCGAAGAGGTCTATCTGCCCCTGGCCCGGCTGCTGCACCTGCAGGTCGCCGCCCGCCAGCAGTTGTTCGCCGCCACCGCGGAGTTCCTGGGCGAAAACGACCAGAGCCCGGACCGCCCGGTGCCGTTCATCATCGGCGTGGCCGGCAGCGTGGCCGTCGGCAAGTCGACGACGGCCCGCGTGCTGCGGGCCTTGCTGGCCCGCTGGGACCGCCACCCGCGGGTGGACCTGGTCACCACCGACGGGTTCCTCTACCCCAACCAGGAGTTGGAACGCCGGAACCTGATGCATCGCAAAGGATTTCCGGAAAGCTATAACCGGCGCGCGCTGATGCGCTTCGTCACCTCGGTGAAGTCCGGCGCCGACTACGCGTGCGCGCCGGTGTATTCACACCTGAGCTATGACATCGTCCCGGGCGCCAAACAAGTGGTCCGTCACCCCGACATCTTGATCCTCGAGGGCCTCAATGTGTTGCAGACCGGGCCCACGCTGATGGTCTCGGACCTGTTCGACTTCTCGTTGTACGTCGATGCCCGGGTGGAAGACATCGAGCACTGGTATGTCTCCCGGTTCCTGGCGATGCGGTCCACCTCGTTCGCCGATCCCGAATCGCACTTCCACCACTACGCGGGCCTCAACGACCAGCAGGCGGTGGCGGCCGCGCGCGACATCTGGCGCTCGATCAACCGGCCCAACCTGGTCGAGAACATCCTGCCCACCCGGCCACGGGCGACGCTGGTGCTGCGCAAGGATGCCGATCACTCCATCAACCGGCTGCGGCTGCGCAAGCTCTAGGAGGTCAGGGCTGCGTTGCGGTACCCGGCTGCGGCGGAGGCGGCGGTTCCGGGG
>NZ_LQPS01000053.1 GCF_002101885.1 Mycolicibacter senuensis | reverse complement strand
GTTGCTGATTCTTCCTGCCCGAACACCGGGCATCAGAGTCGCACAACAACTGGACCACTACGAGGGGCTCACCTCACCGGTACCAATCCGAGATCGACGAACGGAAACCGGAACGTACTGCGAGCACTCGCATAGACGAGATCGCAGTGCAACAGAAGTGTCGTCCCGATTCCGATTGCATGGCCGTCGACCGCAGCGATCACCACGGCGTCCGTCCGCGACAGCGCGTCAAGGAAACGTACCGGGCGGGGAGTTCGCCACTGGGCGGGTTCGGCTTCATGTCAGCCAGATCGTTGCCGGCAGTGAACGCAGTGCCCGAACCCATCAGGAGAATGAAAGGAGTGACCGCGGGGCCAACAGCCTCTATCGCATCTGCCAGCGATTCGTACATGCCGGCCGTGA
The DNA here is from genome assembly GCF_002101885.1 of Mycolicibacter senuensis. Taxonomy (GTDB): domain Bacteria; phylum Actinomycetota; class Actinomycetes; order Mycobacteriales; family Mycobacteriaceae; genus Mycobacterium; species Mycobacterium senuense. Next base: position 31,325 of record NZ_LQPS01000053.1, on the reverse strand, counting down.
TCGTGTTTGGCCGGCCGATTCAATCGCAACGTGACGGCGGGGCCATGCGTCTCGACCAGGACGTCGTCGCTCACGGTCTGGAAGCCCCACTACCCCGCACTGGGGCCGGGAGTGCCGCGGTTCACGTGGACAACCTGTAGATCGGTGTACGCCTCCAAGCCCCATGGGCCGTTTTCCACGCCCAGGCCGCTGTGCTTACGCCCGCCGAACGGCACGGTGGGCCCCAGGCTGGCGTGAGTATTGACCCACGTCGTACCGGCCTGCAGCTTTTCGGCGATCCGCGCCCCGCGGCCGGGGTCGGCCGTCCAGACGCTCGCGCCGAGGCCGAAGTCAGTCCCGTTGGCACGGGTGACGGCGTCGTCGAGATCGTCGTAGGCGATGATCGGCAGCGCCGGCCCGAATTGCTCTTCGTCCACGAGCGGCGTCCCATCGGCGATATCGGCGACGATAGTCGGTTCCATGAAGTAGCCCGGCCGATCGAGCGGGCGACCACCGGCGGCGGCTGTCGCGCCGTTTTCCAGCGCCTTGTCCACCAGACCGGTAACGCGCTGGATCTGGGGAAGGTTCGCCACCGGCCCGAGTTGGGTGGCCGGGTCGGTGGGATCGCCCACCACGGTACTCGTGGCGACGCCCGCCAGCGCATCGACGACGTCGGTGTAGAGCCGGCGCGGGACGTACACCCGCTTGATGAGGGCGCAGGCCTGTCCATTGTTGAAGAACGCCGACCAGAATAGTCCCGGCACTATCTGGGCGACGTCGACGTCGTCAAGCACTATCGCCGCGTCGTTGCCACCGAGCTCAAGGGTTACACGCTTGAAATCATTCGCGGCACTGATATTGACCGACCGTCCGGCATCCACGCTCCCGGTGAAGCTGATCTTGCGAGCCAGCGGGTGCTCGACGAGCCACTGGCCGACCTGGTCTCCGCCGCTGACGATGTTGAGAACCCCGGGAGGAAGGATCTCGCGAAGAATTTCGCCGAACCGCAGTGTGCTCAGTGGCGTAAACGGAGACGGTTTGAGGACGACGGTGTTCCCCGCCCGCAGGGCCGGGGCGATCTTGAAGAACGCCAGACCGATCGGCATGTTCCATGGGGTGATAGCGCCGACGACACCGACCGGGCGGCGAATGAGCTCAACTCGTGCGGTCTCGTCATCGCGAAGGAGTTCGCGGGGCAGGTCCAGATCCGCATAGTAGGCCAGCCAACCCACGGCGACGGGTACTTCGAAGCCCGCGAACTGCGCGGTCTTGCCTGATTCCCGACTCAGAAGGCCGGTCAACTCGTCCGCGTTGGCCGCGATTGCCGCGGATGCCTCCCTCAGCTTGGCGCGCCGGAAATCCTCGTCGTCACACCAAGCGGGGAAGGCCTGCGCGGCTGCCTGAAAGGCCTGGCCGACCTGTTCTCGGGTAGCTTCCGGGGCCGTCGCGAACGGGGTGCCCGTCGCAGGATTGATGACGTCGAACTCGCCGAGAGTGGGTGCGGCAACGCCGTTGATGGTCTGGGTGGGCATGGGACTCCTTTGTCGGTGAGCTCACCGGCCTGGTACGCAAACGTGGCGTTCGGCTTTCGGGTGGCCTTTGGCCGAATTCCTGTGAAGCACAGTTCCAACGGTTATCGTACAGTGTTAGGTTCAAGGGCGGGAATCCGTCAGTCGACCAGCCCGAGACGTGCCCGGAGGTTAAGGAGTCACACGCATGGCAGAGTTCGAGTCCGCAGCGCAGTTGCAGGATTTGGTGACCCCGTTCCTGCAAGGGTTGGTCGCCGATCCGGAACTGCGACCGAAGTTCGTCGCCGGCAATACATCTTTCCAAGTGCAGTACACCGACCCCGATGAGGTCTTCATGCTCGACTGCACAGTGGACCCGCCCGTGGTGTCACACGGACAGGAGGCGAGCGGTCAGGACGCTGAGGTGCGGTTAACCATGTCGGCAGACGACGCGCATCGGTTCTGGCTGGGCAAGCTCAATGTGCCGATGGCCATCGCACGACGCAAAGTCAAGGTCGAAGGTCAGGTGTCGAAGTTGCTCAAGCTCCTGCCGGCCATCACTCCGGCCTTTGATCGGTATCGAGACTACGTGGGCGACAGGGGATATTCGATCGGCTGAATCGGTCCCCGTCGGCATAGCAGGCCTGGACCGTCGCGCTGCTGGGGGCGCTGCGCCGATAGCGCCGTGCCGTTTGGCCTCCCTACGCCGCGGGTACGCCGACAGGCATGACTTCGGCCGCACCGCCGCCGCTGAGCGCAATCGCGTTGATATGCACGCTCAAGGGCGGCGACGCCCCGTCAAGCAGCGATCTGATCGCGGACCAGTTGCTGGGGCAGCTGCGTTCCGGGGGCGTCGAATGCGACAAGGTTCGCTGCGTCGATCTGTCGCTGCTTCCCGGCGTGGAAGCCGATATGGGGGAGGGCGACGACTGGCCGGCCCTGCTGGAGAAGATCAAGTCGGCGAACATTCTTGTCATGTCGACGCCGACGTGGGTCGGCCACATGTCCAGCGTCGCGCAACGAGTGCTGGAGCGACTCGACGCCGAGCTCTCCGAGCAGGACCAGGCCGGCCGGCCCAGGATGGTGGGCAAGGTGGCGCTGGCGGCCGTCGTCGGCAACGAGGACGGCGCACACAAGATCGTCGCCGATCTGTTCCAGGCGCTCAACGACATCGGCTTCTCGATACCCGCCCAGGGCTGCACGTACTGGAACGGCGAAGCCATGCAGGGCGTGGACTACCGGGACCTGGACCAGGTCCCGGAACCGGTCGCGACGACGACCGCCGCGGCAGCGCGCAATGCGGTGCACCTTGCCGAAGTGCTGCGGCAAAGCCCGTACCCGCCGTATCCCGGGCCGGATTGAGGATGGAGACCGTGTCGGAAGGAGCACCCTGAGGCCATGACATCCACCTACCAGTCGGTGTCGCTCGATGATGCACAGCGCGTGATCGACGCCGCCCGGTCCCGGGCCGAGGAAATCTCGTCGCCGTCGAACATCGCCGTCGTCGACGCCGGCGGAAACCTGGTCGCACATGCCCGAATGGACGGCGCTTGGATCGGCAGCATCGACATCGCGATCAACAAGGCCTACACCGCGCGTGCCTTGGATATCGCGACCGCCGAGCTCGCCGCCGCGGCTGCTCCCGGGCAGCAGTTCTACGGCATCCACGTCTCCAATGGCGGGCGGATTATGATCTTCGCAGGCGGAATCCCGCTGCGTAAGGACGACGAGATCGTCGGAGCGGTCGGGGTCAGCGGTGGTACCGGAGAGCAGGACACCACCGTGGCAGAGGCGGCCGCCGCGGCGCTGTGAATCGCCGCCCGCCGTCTTGGAGCGTCAGCTCCGCCCGCCCAGCATCCGCCACAGGAACGAGAAGCTCAATGCGGATTTGAACGCCGCCTGCGCGTTGTCGGCGGCCCCGCCGTGGCCGCCCTCGATGTTCTCGTAGTACCAGACCTTCTTGCCGAGCTTCTCCAGCGCCGCGGTCATCTTGCGGGCGTGCCCGGGATGGACCCGGTCGTCGCGGGTGGAGGTGGTGATCAGCATCGGGGGATAGTTCGGCTGTGCCGAAATGTTCTGGTAAGGCGAGTATTCGCCGATGAACGCCCAGTCGTCGGGGTTGTCCGGGTTGCCGTACTCAGCCATCCAGGAGGCGCCGGCCAGCAGCAGGTGGTAGCGGCGCATATCCAGCAGCGGCACCTGGCAGACCAGCGCCCCGAACTGCTGCGGGTAGGCGGTGAGCATGATGCCCATCAGCAGTCCGCCGTTGCTGCCGCCGACCGCGCCGAGCTGCGCCACCGTGGTGATGCCGCGGCCCACCAGATCGGCTGCCACCGCGGCGAAGTCCTCGGCCACCAGGTGCCGGCCCTCCCGCATCGCCTGGGTGTGCCAGCCCGGCCCGTATTCGCCGCCGCCGCGGATGTTGGCCAGCACGTAGGTGCCGCCGCGGGCCAGCCACAGCCGGCCCAGCACCCCGTCGTAGCCGGGGGTGCGGGCCACCTCGAAACCGCCGTAGCCGCCCAGCAGTGTCGGGCCGGTCGCGTCCTGCGGGCGGACCACGAAATACGGGATCGCGGTACCGTCCTTGGACGTGGCGAAGTGCTGACTGACCTCCAGTCCCTCGCCATCGAAAAAGGCCGGAGCGGACTTGATCTCGGTCAGCGGCCCGTCCACCGGGCCGTGCAGCAACCGCGACGGACTGTTGAACCCGCTGGAGTCCAAGAAGATCTCGTCACCGGTGTCGTCGGCGGCCGCGATCACCGTGTTGGTGTTGGCCGGTACCTCGGCGACCGGGCGGCGCTGCCAATCAACCGGACTGACCACCTCCACCCGGCTGGCCACATCGTGCAGCGTGACCAGCACCAGTCGGTCACGGGTCCAGGCGTAGTGGTGCAGCGCGGTGTGCGCGTCGGGCTCGAAGACCACACTCAACTGTGCTGTGCCCGCCAAGAATTCGTCGTAGTCGGCCGCCAGCAACGAGCCCGCAGCATACGAGGCGGTGCCGGTGTCCCAGTCGGTGCGCAGCTCGATGAGGATCCACTGTCGATGCACCGATACTGACGCGTCGGTGGGTGCGTCGATGCGGATCAGCTCTTGGCCGCCGGGGACGCCGCGTAGCTCGTAGACCTCGTCATTGAAGAAGTCGACGGCCCGCGAGACCAGGGTCCGCTCGAACCCCGGCGTGCGATCGCGCCCGGCGCCCACCACCACATCGGTCGCTTCCCCGGCGAACAGCGTCTCGGCGTCGGCGAGCGGCTGGCCGCGGCGCCACCGCTTGACGATCCGCGGATACCCGGAGTCGGTGAGCGAATCCGGGCCGAAGTCGGTGCCCACCAGCACCGTGTCCTCGTCCTCCCAGCCGATCCGCGATTTGGCCTCGGGCAGCTGGAATCCGCCGGCAGCAGGGGGGACGAATTCCCTGGTGGCCATGTCGAATTCCCGCACCACCGCCGCATCCGAGCCGCCGGGGGACAGCGAGACCAGCGCCCGGGTGAGTTCGGGTTCGATCACGTTGGCGCCGCCCCACACCCAGTTCCGGTCGTCGACTCGACTCAACTCGTCGACGTCGATGATGACGTCCCACTCCGGGGCGCCGCTGCGGTAGCTGTCGAGCGTGGTGCACCGCCACAGTCCGCGCGGATTGGCGGCATCACGCCAGAAGTTGTAGAGGTGATCGCCGCGCCGCCGCACGTACGGGATGCGGGCATCGGTGTCGAGCACCTCCAACGCCGCCGTGCGCATCGCCTCGAAATCGTCACCCGCGAACTCGTCGACGGTCGGGGCGTTGTGGGCGCGCACCCAGTCCAGCGCATCGTCACCGGTGACGTCTTCGAGCCACAGGTACGGGTCGGTCGTCGGGTCTTCAGCCATGACCGCCATTGTGACTGCGGCGGTAATGTGAGGTGCACAACACCGTCAAGGCAGAGGGAATCACTGATGACCGTTTTCGCACGTCCGGGCAGCGCGGCGGCGCTGATGAGCTTTGAGTCGCGCTACGGCAACTTCATCGGCGGGCAGTGGGTGGCGCCGGTCGGTGGTGAGTATTTCGAGAACATCACCCCGGTTACCGGTCAGGTGTTCTGCGAGGTCGCGCGTTCGACCGCGGCTGATATCGAGCTGGCTTTGGATGCGGCGCATGCGGCGGCGCCGGCGTGGGGTAAGACGTCTGCGGCCGAGCGGGCGGCGGTGCTCAACGCGATTGCCGATCGCATCGACGCGCATCGCGAACAGCTCGCGGTGGCCGAGGTGTGGGACAACGGCAAGCCGATCCGGGAGGCGCTGGCCGCCGACATCCCGCTGGCGGCCGATCATTTCCGCTACTTCGCGGCGGCGATCCGCACCCAGGAGGGCGCGTTGAGCCAGCTCGACGACGACACCGTGGCCTATCACTTCCACGAGCCGCTGGGGGTGGTGGGCCAGATCATCCCGTGGAACTTCCCGCTGCTGATGGCCGCCTGGAAGCTGGCCCCGGCATTGGCGGCCGGCAATGCGGTGGTGCTCAAGCCGGCCGAGCAGACCCCGGCCTCGATTCTGTACCTGCTGAGCCTGATCGGTGAGCTGCTGCCGGCCGGGGTGGTCAACGTGGTCAACGGTTTCGGGGTCGAGGCCGGCAAGCCGCTGGCGTCGAGCAACCGGATCGCCAAGATCGGCTTCACCGGTGAGACCACCACTGGGCGGCTGATCATGCAGTACGCCAGCCACAACATCATCCCGGTCACTTTGGAGCTGGGCGGCAAGAGCCCCAACATCTTCTTCGCCGACGTGCTGGCCGCCGCTGACGACTTCTGCGACAAGGCACTAGAAGGGTTTGCGGGCTTCGCCCTCAACCAGGGCGAGGTGTGCACGTGTCCGTCGCGGTCGCTGATCCAGGCCGAGATCTACGACGAGTTTCTGGAGTTGGCCGCGATCCGCACCAAGGCGATCCGCCAGGGCGACCCGCTGGATCCGGCCACCATGATCGGGGCGCAGGCCTCCAATGACCAGCTGGAGAAGATCCTGTCCTACATCGAGATCGGCAAGGGCGAAGGCGCCACGGTCATCACCGGCGGCCAGCGCGCCGAGTTGGGTGGGGAATTGTCCGGCGGCTATTACGTGCAGCCGACGATCTTGGCCGGCCATAACAAGATGCGGATCTTCCAGGAGGAGATCTTCGGCCCGGTGGTCTCGGTGGGCTCGTTCAGCGACTATGGCGACGCCATCGCCCAGGCCAACGACACCCTCTACGGGCTGGCCGCCGGGGTGTGGAGCCGCGACGGCAACACCGCCTACCGGGCCGGCCGTGACATTGCGGCCGGCCGGGTCTGGGTCAACTGCTACCACGCCTACCCCGCGCACGCCGCGTTCGGCGGCTACAAGCAGTCCGGGATCGGCCGGGAGAACCACAAGATGGTGCTCGATCACTACCAGCAGACCAAGAACCTGCTGGTGTCCTACTCGGAGACCGCGACGGGATTGTTCTGATGGGCGCACCGGAGCGGGTGCGGGTCACCGGGGCGGCAGCCGAACTGCTGGCACGGCTGGTGGCCCGGCACGGTCCGGTGATGTTCCATCAGTCCGGCGGCTGCTGCGACGGCTCGGCGCCGATGTGTTACCCCGACGGCGACTTCATCGTCGGTGACCACGACGTGCTGCTCGGTGTGCTCGGCATCCCCGGCGGTGAGGTGCCGGTGTGGATCTCCGGGCCGCAGTTCGGGGCCTGGAAGCACACCCAGCTGATCATCGATGTGGTGCCCGGCCGCGGCGCCGGGTTCAGCCTGGAGGCGCCGGAGGGGCTGCGGTTCCTGTCCCGGGCGCGCGCCTTCACCGACCACGAGAACGCCGCCCTGGAGGAAGTCCCGGTGATCACCGGGTCGCTACCGCGCTGAGCGGGGTTGCGGTCGTAGAATCTGCTGGTGTGATTCCGCTGCCGCGCCCCTGGTTGTTGAGCAGCATCATGCTGGTCGGAGCCACCGCCGGTGTACTGGCCGGGATCGGGGCGACCCTGCTGGTCACCGCGCCGCTGCGCCCGGATGTCGTGATCGCGCTGGTGCTCGTCGCGCCGACCGTCGCGGGGCTGGTCCTGGTGTTCGCCTCGTCGCGCCGCTGGGTAACCGGACTGGGTGCGTTTCTCCTCGCGCTGGGTCTCGGCTGGTTCGGGGCGCTGGCGGCGATTCAGGCGGTCTCGGGTGTCTGAGACCACCGACACCGGGGCGCTGCCGATGACCGAGCCGCACATGGCGCCCATCTTCGACACCGGCCCGCATCCGGCGCCGCTGCCCGGGCTGTCCGGCGAGCTCGAACCGCAACCGGGGCTAAAAGCTCGGCCGGAACCGGAGCCGATCGAGCCCGAGTCGAAGGCCGGGCCGGCCCCGGCCAAACCGCCCAAGCCGGTCGTGGTGGAGGGGCAGTACCGCTTCCTCAAGTGGTGGCAGTTCGCGTTGGTGCTGGTGGGGGTGTGGATTCCGGCGGCCGGGATCGGGCTGGGGCTGTTCTCGTGGTGGTATGCGCTGGCCGACAAGACCCCGGCGGTGTTCGTCGTGGTGGTCTACGCGGCCGTGTGCGTGGTGGCCGGGCTGATCGTGGCGATGGTGGGAGAGAAGCCGCTGTTGTCGGCGGTCGCGCTCGCGCTGATGTCGGCGGTGTCCGCCTCGGCGGTCGCCGCGGCACCGCTGTACGGCCACTACTTCTGCCAGCACGTGGACCGCTGCGTCGGCGGAATCATCCCGTACTGAACGGATTGGCCAGCCGGACGCCTTCGATCAGCTGTCTGTCGCTGAGATCTTCGGTCCATAAGGTGTCGCACCGCAGTTCGGCGGCGCTGCGCACGATCATCGCGTCCCAGAAGGAGAGCTGGTATCGAGTTGACCACGACGTCGCGGCGATCACGTCGTCGGCCAGTGGTGAGTGCACCCGCCATCGTGACAAGCTCCGGAGCCTATCGGCAGCCGATTCCGGGGTGATCGGTTTGGCGACCTTACGCGTCACGTTGACGTAGAACTCCTGCAGCACCTGGACGCTGAGCGCACCCAGGCGGTCGCGCCACAGCCGGTCCACCAGCACGCGAGCCGCCTCGTGCCGCTCACCGGCGGTCGCGTCGTAGGCGTACAGCAAGACATTGGTGTCGACGAACTCCATGATCAGCGCTCGTGAAGATCGTCCCGGGACCAGGTGATCGGTCCGACCTGCAGGCCAGCGACGCCGCTCATCATCCGTCTCTCGAGGTCGGCCACGTCGTCATAGTCCGCCACCTCGCCGACAAGTTGCTCGAGCAATCGCGCGACCAGACTTGACACCGACATGTCGCGTTGTGCCGCCAACACCTTTGCGCGACGGACCAGCTCCGCCGGCATGGTCAGCGTGATGTTCTTCGATGTCATGTGTTTCAGTGTAGCGCGGAAACACAGACATTCCGCGGCTGTGGTTTGACGTGCCCACCGGCACTGCCAGGCAACGGCGCGGCCCGATAGGGTGGTCGGGTGACCCACTATGACGTCGTAGTCCTCGGAGCCGGCCCCGGTGGTTATGTCGCGGCCATTCGCGCCGCCCAGCTGGGCTTGAACACCGCCATCGTCGAACCCAAATACTGGGGCGGGGTCTGCCTGAACGTCGGTTGTATCCCGTCGAAAGCGCTGCTGCGCAACGCCGAACTGGCGCACATCTTCAACCGCGACGCCAAGACTTTCGGGATCAGTGGCGAGGTGAGCTTCGACTACGGCGCGGCATTCGACCGCAGCCGCAAGGTCGCCGACGGCCGAGTCGCCGGGGTGCACTTCCTGATGAAGAAGAACAAGATCACCGAGATCCACGGCTACGGCCGGTTCACCGACGCCAACACGCTGGCCGTCGAACTCAACGACGGCGGAACCGAAAACGTCACCTTCGCTCATGCGATCATCGCGACCGGATCCAGCACCCGGCTGGTGCCGGGCACCTCGCTGTCGGCCAACGTCGTCACCTACGAGGAGTTGATCCTGAGCCGGGAGCTGCCCGGCTCGATCATCATCGCCGGGGGCGGGGCTATCGGCATGGAGTTCTCCTACATCCTGGCCAACTACGGCGTGGACGTCACCGTGGTGGAGTTCCTGCCCCGGGCGCTGCCCAACGAGGACGCCGACGTCTCCAAGGAGATCGAGAAGCAGTTCAAGAAGCTGGGGGTGAAGATCCGCACCGGCACCAAGGTCGAGTCCATCTCCGATGACGAAGCCGGCGGGTCCGTCACCGTCACCGTCAGCAAGGACGGCCAGACCGAAGAACTCAAGACCGACAAGGTGTTGCAGGCCATCGGTTTTGCGCCCAACGTCGACGGCTACGGTCTGGATGCCGCGGGGGTGGCGCTCACCGAGCGGCGTGCCATCGGCGTCGGGGAGTACATGCAGACCTCGGTCCCACACATCTATGCCATCGGTGACGTCACCGGCCTGCTGCAGTTGGCCCACGTCGCCGAGGCGCAGGGCGTGGTGGCCGCCGAAACCATCGGCGGCGCCGAGACGATGCCGCTCGGTGACTACCGGATGATGCCGCGCGCCACCTTCTGCCAGCCGCAGGTCGCCAGCTTCGGCCTCACCGAGGAGCAGGCCAACGCCGAAGGCTACGAGGTGAAGGTGGCCAAGTTCCCCTTCACCGCCAACGGCAAGGCGCACGGCGCGGGTGACCCGAGCGGGTTCGTGAAGCTGATCGCCGACGCCCGCTACGGCGAACTGCTCGGCGGCCACCTGGTCGGCCACGACGTCTCCGAGCTGCTGCCGGAACTCACCCTGGCGCAGAAGTGGGACCTGACCGCCAACGAGTTGGCCCGCAACGTGCACACCCACCCGACGATGTCCGAGGCGCTGCAGGAGTGCTTCCACGGCCTGACCGGCCACATGATCAACTTCTGACGCCTAGTCACCTTTGGCGAGCGTGAACTGGGCGACGTAACTGATGTTGCGCTGGAAGAAATCCGCGCAGCCCAGCAGGTATTTCACATACCGGTCGTAGACCTCCGGTGAGGTCGCGGCGATCGCCTGCTCGCGGGCGGCCTGCAGCCGGGTCGCCCAGGTGCCCAGGGTCCGCACGTAATCCGGCGTCAGATCCTGCCGGTCGACCACCGAGAACCCTGCGGCACCCGAATACTCGATGACATCCTCGTCGCACGGCACCGAGCCGCCGGGGAAGATCTCTTTGGCGATGAAGCGCATGAAACGCAGGTCCGTCATCGTGATCGGGATGCCCATCTCCGGCCAGCGCTTCAGTGGGTGGCCCATGATGGTCTGCAGGACCATCCGCCCGTCAGGCGGCATCAGCCGGTGGCACAGCTCGAAGAACGCGGCGTAGCGCTCCTTGGGGAAGGCTTCGAAGGCCTCGATGGACACGATGCGGTCGACCGGCTGGTCGAACTCCTCCCAGCCGCGCAGCAGAATCCGGCGCGAGCGGTCGGTGTCGACGTCGTCCAGCAGTCGCTGGCCGAGGCTGCACTGGTTCCTGCTCAACGTCAGTCCCACCACGTCGACGTCGTAGATTTCGATCGCCCGACGCATCGCCGAACCCCACCCGCAGCCGACGTCGAGCAGCGTCATCCCCGGTGCCAGGTCCAGCTTGGCCAGGGCGAGATCGATCTTGGCGATCTGCGCCTCTTCCAGCGACATGTCCTCGCGCTCGAAGTAGGCGCAACTGTAGGTCCGGGTCGGATCCTGGAACAAGCCGAAGAAATCGTTCGAGATGTCGTAGTGAGCCTGCACGTCCTCATAGGCCACCGCCATCTTCGGTGCGCCCGACGTCATGTCGGCCATCTGCCTGACCTCCTGTCCTGCTGGAACGGGATGCCCGCGTGAAAGCCCGGTTAAGCAGCGGCCTTCTCGCAGGTGAACTGCACGACATCGGTGTAACCCTGGCGGAACAGGTCTGCGCAGCCGGTCAGGTACTTGTGGAACCGCTGGTAGACCGCATCGGAGGTGATGGCGATGGCCTCGTCCTTGTTGGCCTCGAGGTTTGCCGCCCAGGTGTCCAGGGTGCGCACGTAGTGCGGCTGCAGGTGCTGCTCGCGGGTGATGGTGTAGCCGGCGTTCGTGGCGCGCTCGGTGACCTGTGCGGCCAACGGGAGACGCCCGCCGGGATAGATCTCGTCCATGATGAATTTGATGAACCGCACCCGCGACATCGTCAGCGGTAGCTGCTTGGCCCGGATCTCGTCGTCGCTCGGAATGATGATGCTGTGCAGCAGCATCACGCCGTCGTCGGGCATCCAGTTGAAGGTGTTCTTGAAGTAGTCGTCGTAGTTGTTGAAGCCGAAATGTTCGAATGCGCCGATTGACACGATGCGGTCGACCTCCCCATCGAATTCCTCCCAGGGTTGCAACCGCACCTCCATCCGACGCTTGCACGTCGACTTCGCGAACAGGTTCTCTTCGATGTGTTGCTTCTGGTTCTCCGAGAGCGTCAGACCGATGACGTTGACGTCGTACTTCTCGGCCGCCCGCATGATCGTGGAGCCCCAGCCGCAGCCGATGTCGAGCAACGTCATCCCGGGTTTCAGGCCCAGCTTGCCCAAGGACAAGTCGACCTTGGCGCGCTGCGCTTCCTGCAGCGTCATATCGTCGCGCTCGAAATATGCGCAACTGTAGGTCTGCGACGGGTCTTGCCAGAGCTTGAAGAAGTCATTGGAGATGTCGTAGTGAAACTGCACTTCGTCTTTGTCTGATCCGCGAGTCTGAGCCGCGGACTTCGAGAGCCACTTCGACTGTGCTCGGGATTCTGCGTTTGTTGAATCTGCCACTATCGGTCCTGTCGGAAGAGACCTGAAGTCGGGGTTAGTCCGTGCTGGTGGCTCAACACTTGGGTTGACACTACGCTTCATCGGCCGGAGTGCACCGGCGAATTTTTCGGCGCGCCGTGGTCAGGCTGCGAGAAGTAGGTAAACCGCGAACCCTACCAGCATTCCGATCAGGTTGGCACCGGCGTTGACCACGTCGTTGTCCACCCACCGCCACCCGGTGGACGGCTCGGTGGGGCGCCCGCAGTGCAGCGGATCCTCCACCGTGGCCCCGCAGGATTCACAGTCGAAGCGGGCCTGCACGGTGGCGCCGATCAGGGTGTCCACCAGCGAGCCGGCTATCCCGGCTGCCAACCCGACCGGCACCATCGCCGGCCCGCCGAACAGCGCGCCGAACGCGCCCACCAGCAACGCGCCCAGCACCGTCGCGGCCGAACCCAGCGGTGACACCGCGCCGGACGTGCCCTTGGGAACCCGGCCACGCGTCCGCAGCGACAGCGGCTCGCGGCCGGAGAAGCGCCCGATCTCCGACGCCCACGAGTCGGCGATCCCGGCGGCGATACCGCCGATGGACACGGCGTACCACAGCGGATCCCGGGTGAACGCGAACCCGATCACCGGGACCAGCACCGGAAGACCCGCGTTGACCGCCACCTGACTCATACCGCGCATGCCCGAGGCACCCCCGGGCCGGCGATAGGCGGTGAGCACACTGGTCAGCGAGAAGAACACCGCGGCCGGGATGATCCAGGCCCAGCCGCCCAGGCCGACCGCGACACCGGCGATCAGGCCGCCACAGATCGCCCCGGGCAGATCCAGCCAGCGCATCCGGATCATGAACGGCACGATGGCGCAGCCGAATACCACCGCGGCCAGCCAGCGCAGCGCATCATCGGTCGACAGGTCACGCGCGACATGCAACAGCAGCGCCACCCACGGCGTGATCAACAGGTTGTCCGCCGCCGGCGCCACCAGCAGCTCCACGGCCGCCGTCGTCACCGCCACGAACAGCGAAACCGCCACCGCCATGAACGAATTCAGTTCGAGAGCCGCCAGGCAGAACACCAGCGAGACGGCGAAGGCGATCGCCACGAACGCCACCGAGCCCTCCAGGGAGCGCACGCCGCCACCGGCCGCCACCCGGTGTCTGCCGAATCGGTCCCCGACCAGGGCCGCGCCCGCATCGGCCAGCCCCAGCACCACGACCCCGGTCGCGATCGCCACCCGATCCGGCCAGAACGCCAGCACCGCGATCAAGGCTCCGCCGGCGAACCCGACCAGGCCGTAGTCCCGGGAGCGGGTGCCGTCGAAAACACCCGGCACCGGAACCAGACCGCGCTCGACGACGAACGCCAGCGCCACCGTCGCGACGGCCAGCACGCCCGCCACCACCGCTCCGTTGGTCAGTTCGAACGCGGCCGCGGCGGCGAACAGCCCGCACAGCGCGTGCGGAATCTTGCGGGCGACCAGTGGCCCGGCTCCGCGTCGCACCAGCATGCGCCCGACGACGATCAACACGAGCGCGATCAGCAGGATTCCGCCGCCGGCGATGGCGAGGTCGTGCCGAACGGTCTCCGTCACGCAGTGCTACTCGTCGAAGTCCAGCGGCACCCGCAGTGCGCTCAGGGTGGCGGCCAGTGCGTCGTATTGGGATGTCAGCATCACGAATTCGATCAGGCGCGGACGGTCCAGGTGCTCCGACAACGCCGCCCAGGTGGCATCGGAGAGGGTGCGGGTGCCGACGAGTTCGTCGATCGCGGTGAGCATCGTGCGCTGACGGGCGGTGAGCTCGTCGAACCGGGGGCCGTCGGGGCCTTCGAAGATGCGCGCCTGGGTGTCGTCGTCGACGCCGACTGCTCGGCCCATCCGGCGGTGGTGTTGCATTTCGTAGCGGCTGTCCCGCAGGTGCGCCACCCGCAGGATCACGAACTCGGTGTCGCGGCTCGACAACTTGCCGCCCCGCATCAGCATCCCGCCGAACGGCAGCCAGGACCACATCAATCGTCGGTGCTGGCCGAGCGTGGTGAACAGGTGCGCCCGGGGCACCTGCTGACGGCGAGCGATGACTTTGCAGACCAGCCAGTTGGCGAGACCGAGGTCGCGCAGGCCGGGGGCTTCGGGGATACGAGAGTTCACCGCTGTTGCTTTACCAGATACGGCGACACCGTGCTGCGGTGTTCGTTGAGATCAAGGTCGCGGCCCAGCGCCGGGAACGCCCGTTGGGGGCAGTTGTCGCGTTCGCAGACCCGGCAGCCCGCCCCGATCGGGGTGGCCGGGACGTCGTGGCCGGCGGCCAGATCCAGTCCCTCGGAGTAGACCAGTCGATGGGCGTGGCGCAGTTCGCAACCCAGTCCAATCGCGAAGGTCTTGTCCGGCTGGCCCCAGCGTGACGCTCGGCGTTCCACGGTGCGCGCCACCCACAGGTACTTGCGGCCGTCGGGCATCTCCGCGATCTGCACGCCGATCTTGCCCGGGTTGCCGAACGTCTCGTAGACATTCCACAGCGGGCAGGTCCCGCCGCTGGAGGAGAAGTGAAAACCGGTGGCCGACTGGCGTTTTGACATGTTGCCCGCCCGGTCGACCCGAACGAACGAGAACGGCACGCCGCGCATCGACGGCCGTTGCAGGGTGGACAGCCGGTGGGCGATGGTCTCGTAGCTGACCCGGTAGAACGCCGAGAGCCGCTCGATGTCGTAGCGGAAGGTCTCGGCGCTGTCGTGGAACTGTCCGTAGGGCAACACGATCGCCGCCGCGAAGTAGTTGGCCAGGCCCAGCCTGGCCAGCGTGCGTGAGTCCTTCGAGGTGAACTTGCCCTCGTCGACCAGGGCGGAGATCTGGTCGTCGAACTCCAGGTACGCCAGTTCGGCGGCCATCTTGAACACTCGCTGCCCCCACGACAGGTGGTGGCCCATGTCCAGCGTCCTGGTCTGCGCGTCGTAGCGGTGCAGCACCGTCTCGCCCAGGTCGATCCGGCGGTTGATGTGCACGCCGTGTACCTCGGTGAGTCGATTGGCCAGTTCCACGGCCAATTCGCCTTGGTGCCTTCGCATCCGGGTGGTCAGTTCCTCGGCGGCGGTGTCGAGTTCGTGCAGGTAGTTCTGCCGCTGGTAGAAGTAGTCGCGTACCTCCTCGTGGGGCATGGTGATAGCGCCGGTGCCGCTGCCGTCGGTGTAGCGCTCCTCGGTGGCCGCGGCCAGCTGTGCCGTGGTGATCCGGTAGCGGCGGTGCAAATTGACCATCGCCCGGGCCAGTTTGGGGTGGGCGCTGACCAGTTCGGCCAGCTCGTCAAGGTCGACGTCGATTTCCAGGTCGCGGTCCATGGTGACCTCCCGCAACTCGGCGACCAGCCGGGTGTCGTCCTGGGAGGCGAAGAAGGTGGCGTCCACGCCGAAGGCCTCGGTGATGCGCAGCAGCACCGCCACCGTCAGCGGCCGGACGTCATGCTCGATCTGGTTGAGGTAACTCGGTGAGATCTCCAGCAGCTGCGCCAGGGCGGCCTGACTGAACCCGCGCTCGCTGCGCAGCTGGCGCACCCTGGCGCCGACGTAGGTCTTGGCCACGCCGCCGAGGCTACTCGTTGCGAAGACCGCGTTCGCATTATTGGCATGGCATGATCGCTCAGGGAGATCTACGGGGAGCATCGATGCAGCAGACAGATGAGCCGACCGGTTTGGCCAAGGTTTTGATGCCGGTGCCCGACCCGCATCCCGATGTGTTCGACCGGCAGTGGCCGCTGCGGGTCGCCGACATCGATCGGGGTGGCCGGCTCCGGATGGACGCGGCCGCCCGGCACATCCAGGACATCGGCCAGGACCAGTTGCGTGAGGGCGGCTACCAGGAGACCCACCCGCTGTGGATCGTCCGCCGCACCATGATGGACGTGATCGCACCCGTCGAGTTTCAGGACATGCTGCGGGTGCGGCGCTGGTGCTCGGGTACCTCCAACCGCTGGTGCGAGATGCGGGTCCGCATCGACGGGAAGCGCAGCGGCGGCCTGGTCGAGTCCGAGGCGTTCTGGATCAACATCAACCGCGAGACGCAGGGGCCGTCGCGCATCTCCGAGGACTTTCTGGCCCGCCTGAAACGCACCACCAGCGTCGACCGGCTGCGCTGGAAGGCCTACCTGGGCGCCGGGGATGGTGCGGTGCGAGAAGGGGCGGCAGAGATCCACGAGTACCCGATCCGGTTCACCGACATCGACCTGTTCGACCACATGAACAACTCGGTGTACTGGAGCGTGGTCGAGGACTACCTGTCGAGCTATCCGGAACTGCTCGCGGCGCCGCTGCGGATCACTCTGGAGCACGAGGCGGCCGTCGCGCTGGGGGACAAACTAGAGATCGTCTCGCACATTCACCCGGCCGGATCGACCGATCGCTTCGGATCCGCACTGGCCGATCGTGCTGTTAGAACGCTCACATACGTCGTCGGCGAAGAGGTCAAAGCGCTCGCCGCGATCTTCCCGCTGTAACACGTTCTAGTCAGTACGGGCGTACTGCTAATACCCTCGTTGACCTGTGCGGATATGTTACCCGTCGGTAGCTTATTCGGCACGCGCCATGAGGGGGTGTTCGCGGTATTCTTCGCAAACTTCGCATAACGCCCGTACTGTTTGGCCAAACTTGGCAATGAAAACCAGTGGACCTGGGGCGATGTGGTGTGTCAAGGTCGCGTTAACACACCAGTGAATCCGTCGGGATGTTGGCAAATCAGAGAACCTCCCGATGATCGCGACCCTAAAGGAGCAGCCATGTCGACCGTTGGCACGCCGAAGAGCCCCGAGCAGATCCAGCACGACTGGGACAACAACCCGCGCTGGAAGGGTGTCACCCGCACCTACACCGCGGCCGATGTCGTCGCGCTGCAGGGCCACGTCGTCGAGGAGCACACCCTGGCCCGCCGCGGCTCAGAGGTGCTCTGGGAGCAGTTGCACGACCTGGACTACATCAACGCGCTGGGCGCACTGACCGGCAACATGGCCGTGCAGCAGGTCCGGGCCGGGCTGAAGGCCATTTACCTGTCCGGCTGGCAGGTCGCCGGTGACGCCAACCTGAGCGGCCACACCTACCCCGACCAGAGCCTCTACCCGGCCAACTCGGTGCCGCAGGTGGTTCGCCGGATCAACAACGCGCTGCTGCGCGCCGACGAGATCGCCAAGGTCGAGGGCGACACCTCGGTCGAGAACTGGCTGGCCCCGATCGTGGCCGACGGTGAGGCCGGCTTCGGTGGCGCACTGAATGTCTACGAGCTGCAGAAGGCGATGATCGCCGCCGGTGTCGCGGGCTCGCACTGGGAGGACCAGCTGGCCTCGGAGAAGAAGTGCGGCCACCTCGGTGGCAAGGTGCTGATTCCAACCCAGCAGCACATCCGCACCCTGACCTCGGCCCGGCTGGCCGCCGACGTGGCCGACGTGCCGACCGTGGTGATCGCCCGCACCGACGCCGAGGCCGCCACCTTGATCACCTCCGACGTCGACGAGCGCGACCAGCCGTTCATCACCGGCGACCGGACCGCCGAGGGCTTCTACCGGGTGCGCAACGGGCTGGAGCCCTGCATCGCCCGGGCCAAGGCCTACGCCCCCTACGCCGACCTGATCTGGATGGAGACCGGCACGCCGGACCTGGAGCTGGCGCGCAAGTTCGCCGAGGGCGTCAAGGCCGAGTTCCCCGACCAGATGCTGGCCTACAACTGCTCGCCGTCGTTCAACTGGCGCCAGCACCTCGACGACGCCACCATCGCCAAGTTCCAGAACGAGCTGGGTGCGATGGGCTTCAAGTTCCAGTTCATCACGCTGGCCGGCTTCCACGCGCTCAACTACTCGATGTTCGACCTGGCCCACGGTTACGCCCGCAACCAGATGAGCGCCTACGTCGAGTTGCAGGAGCGCGAGTTCGCCGCCGAGGAGCGCGGTTACACCGCTACCCGCCACCAGCGCGAGGTCGGTGCCGGCTACTTCGACCGGATCGCCACTACCGTCGACCCGACGTCGTCGACCACGGCGCTGGCCGGCTCCACCGAAGAAGGACAGTTCCACTAACCTGCTGAGCAGTCCCCCGCTTGCGGGGGACTGCTCGCCGTCAAAGGAGGAACATGCCGATCCAACGAGTGGGTGTCATCGGAGCCGGGCAGATGGGCGCCGGGATCGCCGAGGTGTCGGCCCGCGCCGGCGTCGACGTGAAGGTCTTCGAGACCACCGACGCTCTGGCCACCGCCGGACGCAACCGGATCGTCAAGTCGCTGGAGCGCGGGGTGAGCAAGGGCAAGATCACCGAACGCGAGCGTGACGACGCCGTGGCCAACCTCACCTTCACCATCGACCTGGGCGAGCTCGCGGATCGGCAACTGGTCATCGAGGCCGTCATCGAAGACGACACCGTGAAGTCCAAGATCTTCGCCGAACTGGACCGGGTGATCACCGACCCGGACGCGGTGCTGGCGTCGAACACCTCATCCATCCCGATCATGAAGATCGCCGCCGCCACGGCGAGCCCGCAGCGGGTGCTGGGGCTGCACTTCTTCAACCCGGTTCCGGTGCTGCCGCTGGTCGAACTGGTCAGCACGCTGGTCACCGACGAAGCCGCCGCCGCCCGCACCGAGGAGTTCGCCAGTTCGGTGCTGGGCAAGCAGGTGGTGCGCTGCTCGGACCGGTCCGGTTTCGTGGTGAACGCCCTGCTGGTGCCCTACCTGCTGTCGGCGGTCCGGATGCTCGAGTCCGGCTTCGCCACCGTCGAGGACATCGACAAGGCCATCGTCGCCGGGCTGTCGCATCCGATGGGCCCGCTGCGGTTGTCCGACCTGGTCGGCCTGGACACCCTCAAGCTGATCGCGGACAAGATGTACGAGGAGTTCAAAGAGCCGCTCTACGCCGCGCCGCCGCTGCTGCTGCGCATGGTCGAGGCCGGCCAACTCGGCAAGAAATCCGGCCGGGGTTTCTACACCTACTGAGCCTGCGCCGCCCGTCGCCACGGCAGCATCGGCGACGGGTGCGGGCCGGCGTTGAACTTCTCCAGCGATCCGCCCACCTCGACGATGCCGCACAGCGCATTCCAGCTCAGCATCGTCAGGTAATCGATCAGGTCATCGGCGCTCATCCGCGGATCGAGCAGCCATGAGTGGGTGGCCAACTGCACCCCGCCGACGATCATGTACGCCCACGGCTCGACGCCGCTGGTTTCCATGCCGACCCCGGTCATCCGGCGGCGCAGCATCACCGCGAGCATCCGGGCGATGATGCGCTCGGAGTCGGCGATCACCTTGCTCTTACTGGCGGAGCTGTTGGCCATCACGAAGCGGTACGGTTCGGGCTCGTTGGCCACGGTCTGCACATACACCCGGATGATCTCGCGGACCAGTTCGAAGCCGTCGAGATTCGCCGACAGCGCAGCCGCCATGTTCGGGATGAGCGTGGTCTGCGCGAACCGCATCATCACCGCGGTGGTCAGGTCGTTCTTGTCGACGAAATAGCGGTAGAGCACCGTCTTGGACACCCCGATCTCGGCGGCGATCTCGTCCATGCTCACGTACCGGCCGCGGCGCCGGATCGCTTCGATCGTCCCGTCGATCAGGTCGTTACGGCGGTCGACCTTGTGTTGATGCCAACGCCGCTTTCGACCATCGGTCTTGGCGGTGCCGGCCCTAGGCTGCTCTGCCACTATCGCGGATTCCCATTCACTAGACGTAGTAGATAATACGGCGCGGTACAGCAGACTTTGTTGGCCGGTAACAGTTACCGGCGGTTTAGCGAGGCTCGACGGAGGAGAGCCGAAGCTGGAACCGCCGCATATACCCGGGGCTCGAGACCGTGGATGATGGTGGGGTGGTGCATCGAGAGAACCGCCCGACGTGGCCGGGTGCCGCACGGACCGTGCAGTCGCTGGCGGAGTCCTTCGCAGACGCCGATCCGGCCGCCGATGCGGTGCGGCTGCGCGATCTGCGCCGGATGAAGGTGGTCGCGCTGAGCTTCCTGCTCGGCGCGACCGTCGTCTTCCTGCTGTGCCGGTGGGCGCAGGCAGACAGTGCCGCCCACGGCGGGGTCGGGCCGTGGGTCGGTTACGTCGGTGCCGCCGCCGAGGCCGGAATGGTGGGCGCCCTGGCGGACTGGTTCGCGGTCACCGCGCTGTTCAAGCACCCGCTGGGGATCCCGATTCCCCACACCGCGATCATCAAGCGCAAGAAGGACCAGCTCGGCGAGGGCCTGGGCACCTTCGTGCGGGAGAACTTCCTGTCACCGCCGGTGGTGGAGGCCAAGCTGCGCGACGCGCAGGTCGCCGGACGGGCGGGCAAGTGGCTCTCGGAGCAGACGCACGCCGAGCGGGTGGCCGCCGAGACCGCGACGGTGCTGCGGGTGCTCGTCGAACTGCTGCGCGACGAAGAGGTCGCTTACGTCATCGACCGGATGATCGTGCGGCGCATCGCCGAGCCGCAGTGGGGTCCGCCGGTCGGCCGGATGCTGGGCACCCTGCTCGCCGAGCACCGCCAGGAGGCGCTGATCCAGTTGCTGGCCGACCGGGCCTTCCAGTGGTCGCTCAACGCCGGCGAAGTCATCCAGCGGGTGGTGGAGCGCGACTCGCCCACCTGGTCGCCGCGGTTCGTCGACCACCTGGTCGGTGACCGGATCCACCGCGAGCTGATGGACTTCACCGACAAGGTGCGCCGCAATCCCGACCACGAACTGCGCCGCAACGCGACCCGCTTCCTGTTCGAGTTCGCCAACGACCTGCAGTACGACGCGGCCACCATCGCCAAAGCGGATTCGGTCAAGGACCAGGTGATGGCGCGCGAAGAGGTCGCCAAAGCGGCGGCGACGGCGTGGGCGACCCTCAAGCGGTACGTGCTCGAAGGCGTCGACGACCCGACGGGAGCGCTGCGCACCCGCGTCGCCGGCGCGGTGGTGCAGATCGGTGAGTCGCTGCGCGACGACGTGGAATTGCGCGACAAAGTGGACAACTGGATCGTCCGGGCCGCCCAGCACCTGGTGGCCCAATACGGGGTGGAGATCACCGCGATCATCACCGAGACCATCGAGGGCTGGGATGCCGCGGAGGCCAGCCGGCGCATCGAACTGCATGTGGGGCGTGATCTGCAGTTCATCCGGATCAACGGGACCGTCGTCGGTGCGCTGGCGGGTCTGGGGATCTACGCCATAGCCCAACTTATGTTCTGACCTGCGCTAGCAAGTGCTTGCAAAAGTTAGCACTAGGTCGTATCGTGGTGCTTGTCAGCAGTCGTAAGTCCACGAAAGGGGTCACCGATGTCGCAGGATGAGAAACTCGCCGCAGTCGTCTCCACGGCCGCAGCGGACATCGGCAGCTTCATCCGGGCGCAGCGCGAAGCCGCGCAGGTGTCCATGCGACAGCTGGCCGACAAGGCCGGCGTCAGCAATCCCTATCTCAGCCAGATCGAGCGCGGATTGCGCAAGCCCTCTGCTGACGTCCTCAATCAGATCGCCAAGGCCCTGCGGGTCTCCGCCGAGGTGCTCTACATCCGGGCGGGAATCCTGGAGCCCAGCGAGATGAGCGAGGTCCGCGACGCCGTCATTTCGGATGCGGCGATCACGGAACGGCAAAAGCAGGTTCTGCTCGACATCTACACCTCCTTCGTCCAGCAGAACGAAGCCGACGGTGAGGAGACGACACCTGCCTGACCATCCTTCGTCCTCCTGACCGACAAACCAGAAAACCAACCGAAAGGAAACCGACATGGCCGAGAACCCGAACATCGACGAACTGAAGGCCCCGCTGCTCGCCGCGCTCGGCGCCGCCGACCTGGCCCTGGCCACCGTGAACGACCTCGTTGCCAGCCTGCGCGATCGCGCCGGCGAGGCCCGCGAGGACGCCAGCACCCGGGTCGAGGAGAGCCGCGCGCGCCTGAACAAGCTGCAGGAGGAGCTGCCCGAGCAGTTCGCCGAGCTGCGGGAGCGCTTCACCGCCGACGAGCTGCGTAGGGCGGCCGAGGGCTACGTGGAGGCCGCCAGCGGCCGGTACGCCGACCTGGTGTCCCGCGGTGAGGCCGCCCTCGAGCGGCTGCGCAACCAGTCCGGTCTCGATGACGCCTCGGCGCAGGTGGAGGGTTACGTCGACCAGGCCGTCGAGCTGACCCAGGAGGTGCTGGGCAACGTGGCGACCCAGACCCGCGAGGTCGGCGAGCGCGCCGCCAAGCTGGTCGGCATCGAGCTGCCCCAGAAGGAGGAGGCCAAGACGGCTCCCCCGGCTAAGAAGGCCGCTCCGGCCAAGAAGGCTCCCGCCAAGAAGGCTGCCGCCAAGAAGGCCGCTCCGGCCAAGAAGGCTCCGGCCAAGAAGGTCACCCAGAAGTAAGCGCAGTTCGACGCTCGGGACGGTACCCGCCTAGGCTTGCAGCGTGGTCGCTATGAGCCTGGTGGGTATCGTCCTCGGCGTTTTGCAGCTTGTCGTGTTCGCGACGGCGGTGTACGCGTTCGTCCACGCGGCGATGCAGCGTTCCGATGCCTACACCGCCGCCGACAAGCTCACCAAGCCGGTATGGCTGGTGATCCTCGGGGTGTGCGGCCTGTTGGCCCTCATCCTGCAGGTGATGGGCATGGCGATCGCCGCCTGCGCGGCCGGGGTCTACCTGGTCGATGTGCGGCCCCGATTGCTCGAGGTTCAAGGCAAGTCCCACTAGCGGCGATGTTGCGTCCGATCCTGTTCGCCACCGCGGCGGCCGCGGTGGTCTGCGCGGCGCCGGCCGCAGCCGAGTCCGCGGGGTTCGTCGCCCGCACCGAGTGGGTGAGCTATTCGGGCGGGTCGGAACTGTCGAGCCTGCGGGTGTATCCGACCCCGGCCGGCCGGGCCGCGGCGGCGCGGGTGGACGCCGCCGCCGACGGGGAGCGGGCCTGGCGCGAAGTGCTCGCCGCCGCCCCCGAGGCCGACACCGTCAGCATGCGCGAGCAGTTCCGCTGCCACTGGAACTATGCCGAGTTCGCCCGGCCCGGCAAGGCCAGTTGGAATCTCGAGCCGTGGCGGCCCGTCGTCGACGGCGTGACGATGCTCGAATCCGGCTGTAACCCCGGCGCCGCGGAGGAGACCTTCTGATGTCCGCATGCGGATGGACCCGCGACGTGGTGGCCAAGCTGGTCGACCACACGCTGCTCAAACCCGAAGCGACCGGCGATCAGGTCGCCGCCGTCGTCGCCGAGGCCGTCGAACTCGGCGTCGCCGCGGTGTGCGTCTCGCCGTCGATGGTCACCGTGGCGACGCGTACCGCAGCCGCCCATCCCGCCGGAATCCCGATCGCCGCCGTCGCCGGCTTCCCGTCCGGCAAGCACCTGCCGGCGGTCAAGGCGCAGGAGGCGGCGCTGGCCGTGGCGGCCGGCGCGACCGAGATCGACATGGTCATCGACGTCGGGGCGGCGTGCGCGGGCGACTTCGCCGCGGTGAGCGCCGATATCGCCGCGGTGCGCGCCGCCGTGCCGCACGCCGTGCTCAAGGTGATCGTGGAGTCCGCGGCGCTGCTGGAGCTGGCCGGCGAGGCCGCCCTGGTCGCCGCCTGCCGGGCCGCCGAGGACGCCGGCGCGGATTTCGTCAAAACCTCCACCGGGTTTCATCCGGCCGGCGGGGCGTCGGTGCACGCGGTGACACTGATGGCCGACACCGTCGCAGGCAGGCTCGGCGTCAAGGCCAGCGGGGGCATCCGCAGCGCCGACGATGCGCTGGCGATGCTGGACGCCGGGGCGACCCGGCTGGGACTGTCCGGCACCCGAACCGTCCTCGACGGGCTGGTGTAGCGGACTCGCCCTACAGCCGCGCGAAGCACTGACTCGACGAGGACGCCGGGATGGTGGCATCCTGCGTCGAAAACTTGATCACCACACCGGAATCGGTGACCTGCGAGCTGTCGATGTGGATCCCCAGCGGAAGGTCGCCGGTCACCTTGCCGGTGAGGTCATCGAGGTTGCGCTGCACGGTGTCGGTGTCGAGATCCTTGCCCAGCGCCTCCAGATCCACCACTTGTAGCTTGAGACCGTTGTCCACGATCTCCGGCTTGACGGTGGCGCGGTTGAGCAGGCCCTTGAGTTCGACGGTGCCGGCGCCCGGATCGGTGGTCACCTTGCCGGTGACGATGCTGCCGATCACCGGAACCACATCCTGAATCGACTGCTTGATGCCGTCCGCCGGCCAGGTGATGGTGCCGTCCAGCGACCCGATGGTGCCTTTGGAGTCAGCGGTCTTGTGTACGTGGATGTCGCGGATGTCCAGGTCGAGCTGCATGCCCTTGGCCTTGCGGATCTGGTTGCCGGCAGTCTGCACCGAGATGTGCGGGTAGTCGCCCCGCAGGTACTGGGCCAGCACCGGTGGATCGGAGGCGAACGACACCGTGGCGCTGTCGTCCGCTTCGCACTGGACCGCGTCTGCGACCAGGCTCTTGGCCCGGTGCGTGGCATAGGCCTGTCCGCCGAACAACGCGACCACCGCCAGCACCAGCAGCACTGTCAACGCCAGCATGACCGCCGGCAGGCCGGTGAACCGATGCTTGGGATTGGCTGCCCCGGATGTGCTCATCACTGCAGGTTACAGGTGGGCAAAGCAGGGGTCGTCGCTCCGCGGGATGGCGGCGTCACGGCTCGAGAACCGCGCCACCACGCCGGTGTCGGTGACCTGGATGCTGTCAGCCCGCACACCGAGCGGGTAGCGCTTCGTCAACTCCCGGGCGAACCTGTCCAGCTCCGGCTGGATCGACTCACGCGGCAGGGTCAGCGCGCCCAGGCCGGTGAGTTTCTGCACCCGCAGTGACAGCCCGCCATCGACCACCTCCGGCTTGACCACCACACTGGCCAGGCCGAACGCGCCCTTGAGTTCGACGGTGCCGTCCTGGGCATTGGTCTTCAGATCCGAGACCAGGTTCCCCAGGATCGGGACCATCGACTGGACGGTCTCCTTGATGCCGGCCGACGGCCAGGTCAGCGTGGCATCCAGGGCGCCGATGGTGCCCTTGGAGTCGCCGGTGCCGTGCAGGTCGACGTCGGAGATGTTCAGGTCGGCCGTCATCTGCTTGGCGTCTTTGACCTGGTTGCCCGCGGTGTGGATGGAGATGTTGGTGTAGTTGCCGGTGAAGTGCTGCCACAGGAACGGCGGGGCCACCCCGAACGACACCTTGGCCTGATCGTGCACCACGCACTCGGTGGCTTTGGCCACCTTGTTGTCGGCGATCCGCCGGGCGATCAGTTCCGCGCCGATCAATCCGGCCAGGGCCAGCGCGATGACCGTGACGAAGATCAGGACCAGGGCCAGCGGATCGCGCAGCAGCCTGGCGGGCCGGTGATCGCCGGCCGGGGCCTTGATGACGGTGGTGGGCGCCTCGCCGGCCGGTGGTGGCGGAACCGGTGCCGGCGGCGGCGCGGGCGGCACCGGCCCGGCTCCGGCGGCTGCGCTGGGAATCCGGGTGGTGGGCTCGTCGCGCTGCCCGCCGACCGGCATCTGCCGGGTCGGGGACGCCGACGGCTCCGGTGGGGGCGGGGGTTTGCCCTGGCCGGGCTGCTGGTCGGGCTGGCCGGTGGGGCGCGCCCAAGGTGACTGGTCGCCGTGGGGAGGTCCGGGCGGATTGCTCACCCGCGCGATTCTGCCTTACCGACCTGAACGAAGTCGGCACGGTTGCTCAGCACGGCCAGGGTCCGGCGCGCCGTGGTGACCACGTCGAGGTCGATATCGCAGACCAGCAACTGCGGGGCCGCCTCGGCCGATGCCACCGCCTCGCCCCACGGGGAGACGATCAGGCTGTGGCCCACCCCGGTCGGTGCGCCCGATGAGGTCGCCGGGCCGCCGTCGGCCTGTCCGACGGCGGCGACGTAGCTGGTCGAGTCCAGCGCCCGGGCGCACGCCAGCAGTTCCCACTGCCGCAGTTTGCCCGGCCCCGCTCCCCAGGACGCGCACACCGCGATCAGCTGTGCACCGCGGTCGGCCAACTCGGTGTACAGCGCCGGGAACCGGATGTCATAGCAGGTGGACAGGCCGACGCCCACCCCCTCGACGTCGATCACCACCGGATCGAATCCCGGTGCGACGGTGCGTGATTCGGTGAAACCGAACGCGTCGTACAGGTGGACCTTGTGATAGTGCGCGTCGGTTCCGGGCCCGGTGGCCAGCAGAGTGTTTCTGACCCGCCCGTCGTCGGCCGGGGTGAACATCCCCGCGATGACGGTGACGCCGACCCGGTCGGCGATCTCACGCACTCCGGTCGCCCAGGGCCCGTCCAGCGGTTCGGCGACCGGGCCCAGCGGCACTCCGAACCGGCACATGGTGGCTTCCGGGAACACCACCAGCTGCGCGCCCTGCCCGGCGGCGCGCTGGGTGTAGTC
Organism: Mycolicibacter senuensis; assembly: GCF_002101885.1. GTDB lineage: Bacteria > Actinomycetota > Actinomycetes > Mycobacteriales > Mycobacteriaceae > Mycobacterium > Mycobacterium senuense. The sequence continues at coordinate 4,804 of NZ_LQPS01000053.1, read as the reverse complement.
GGCCACCAGTTCCAGGTTGGCGGCCGGCTCGGTGCCGCTCAGAATCTGCGCACACGCAATCCGCATGACGCCAGCTTATTCCGGTCGAGCCGCGCCGCCCTGGCGCAGCCACGTCGAGGTGAACCGTTGCTCGGTGGCCATCAGCTCGACCAGCTGGCCGCCGATGAAGCTCTCGATCTTGCCGCCGACCAGCGGGATGTCGACCTGCACCGTCGCGGTCAGCGTCAACTCACAGCCCCCACCGGCAGGTTCGAGCACCGCGTCCCCGGACAGCGTCGCCGGCGCGCCGACGATCTTGCCGGTGACCTCCGCGCGCGCCGTGCCGTCACGCACCGGACGCCACCTCTCGTGGCGCGACACATTCAGGTTGCCGGGATGGAACTGCGCCGCCAGTGCGGGCAGCTTGTCCCGGTGAATGCCCTGCGTGGTGACGACGTCGAGGCCGCCGTCGGCGCCGACGGCCATCGAGTCCAGCGTCACGGTGTCGGCACCCGAATCGGCCAGCCGGGCCAGCCAGTACCGCTCGTCGGCGAATGCGGCATACACCTGTTCGACGCCCGCCGGATAGTGCTCGGAGAGCGTGAATGTACGCGGCATAGCTGGTCACGCTACCGTTACCGGCCGTGGCGGGTTCCGAGTTCGCGGGCGCGCGTGTCGCCGAGGCAGTGCCGTTGGCGCCGTTGACCACCCTGCGGGTGGGGCCGGTCGCCCGACGCGTCATCAGCTGCGCCGACACCGAGCAGATCGTGGCGACCCTGGGCACCCTGGACCGCGACGGCGTCCGCCCGCTGCTGCTGTCCGGCGGCTCCAACGTGGTGATCGCCGACGACCTGACCGATCTGACCGTCGTGCGATTGGCCGGCGACGGCATCGCGATCGAGGGCAACCTGCTGCGCGCCCAGGCCGGCGCGGTCTGGGACGACGTGGTCGCCGCCGCGGTCGCCGCCGGGCTGGGCGGCCTGGAGTGCCTGTCGGGCATCCCGGGGTCGGCCGGGGCGACCCCGGTGCAGAACGTCGGGGCCTACGGTGCGGAGATCGCCGACACCTTGACACGGGTGCTGTTGCTGGACCGCAGCACCGGCACCGTGCGCTGGACACCGCCCGCGGAGTTGAACTTCGGCTACCGCACCAGCGTGCTGAAGTATTCGGATGCGGCAGTGGTGCTGGAGGTGGAATTCGAGCTCGACCCCGCCGGGCGCAGTGCGCCACTGCGCTACGGCGAGCTGGCGACCGCGCTGGGCGCCGCCGACGGCGACCGTGCCGACCCGGCAGCGGTACGCGCCGCGGTGCTCAAGCTGCGGACCGCCAAAGGCATGGTGCTCGAACCGGCCGACCACGACACCTGGAGTGTGGGCTCGTTCTTCACCAATCCCGTTGTGCCGCACGACTCCTACCATCAGATCGCCGAGCAGGGGACCGGTTCCGTCCCGCACTGGGAGGCCCCCGGCGGGGTGAAGCTGGCGGCCGGCTGGCTGGTGGAGCGCGCCGGGTTCGGCAAGGGCTATCCGGGCGAGGGCGCGGTTGCCCGATTGTCCAGCAAGCACGCGCTGGCGCTGACCAACCGGGGCGGGGCGACCACCGGCGACATCTTGAGTCTGGCGCGCACCGTACGTGACGGGGTCCACGACGTGTTCGGCATCACCTTGCACCCGGAGCCGGTGCTGGTGGGTTGCACGCTGTAACCGACATCGCAGGTGGTCAGACGCTCTCGGCCGGTATCTTGGGATGGCGTGAACGTGACCCGGCGAAAGGCATTGGCTGCGCTGGCGGCCGGTGTGCTGGCGCCGCAGGCGTTGGCGGGTTGTTTCGGCCGGGCCGGCAAGAACGCCGATAACGCGCCGCCGGCGGCGCCCGCCCTGGCCTTCGAACCCCCGGTCGGCCAGCCCGACGTGCTGCCGACCGCCGAGGTCACCGTCACGGTCTCCGACGGCTGGTTCCAGCGGGTGGCGCTGACCAGCCCGGCCGGCAAGGTGCTCAGCGGAACCTTCAACCGGGACCGCACCCGCTACCGCATCACCGAACCGCTGGGCTATGACGCCGTCTATACCTGGAGCGGGTCGGTAGTGGGTCACGACGGTAACGCCGTGCCGGTCACCGGCACGGTCGCCACGGTGACCCCCAGCGCGATCATCGACGGCGGCTTCCAGCTGGCCGACGGCCAGACGGTCGGCGTCGCGGCGCCGGTGATCCTGCAGTTCGACGGGCCGATCAGCGACAAGGCGGCCGTCGAGCGGGCCCTGACCATCACCACCGAGCCGCCGGTGGAGGGCAGCTGGGCCTGGCTTCCCGACGAGGTGCAGGGCGCCCGGGTGCACTGGCGCAGCCGCGACTACTTCCCGGCCGGCACCACGGTCAATGTCGACGCCAAGCTCTACGGCCTGGCGTTCGGCGACGGCGCCTACGGCGCGCAGGACATGTCGCTGCAATTCTCGATCGGCCGGCGTCAGGTGGTGAAAGCCGAAGTCTCCTCGCACCGCATACAGGTGGTGCGCGACGAGGGCGTCATCATGGACTTCCCGTGCAGCTACGGCGAGGGCGACCAGGCTCGCAACGTCACCCGCAACGGCATCCACGTGGTCACCGAGAGATACGCCGACTTCTACATGTCCAACCCGGCCGCGGGCTACCACGACATCCATGAGCGGTGGGCGGTCCGGATCTCCAACAACGGCGAGTTCATTCACGCCAACCCGGCCAGCGCGGGCGCCCAGGGCAACACCAACGTCACCAACGGGTGCATCAACCTGTCGACCGAGGACGCCGAGCAGTACTTCCACAGCGCCATCTACGGCGACCCGGTCGAGGTGACCGGCAGCTCGATCCAGCTGTCCTACGCCGACGGCGACATCTGGGACTGGGCGGTGGACTGGGACACCTGGGTCTCGATGTCAGAGTTGTCGGCCCCATCCGGCCCAGAACAGCCCCGGACCTCACTGCCCAGCACCGCGCCGGCCACCCCGACCGACGCCCCGACGCTGTCGGGTACGCCCACGACACCGACGACGACGGCGCCGACTACTCGGCCCGGCGGCTAGCCCGCGTCGCAGACGCCTGGTCGCGCGGGCGGATCACGATCTGGTCCAGGTCGACGTGCGGGGGCCGGGAGGCCACGAATCCGATCACGTCGGCGATGTCGGCGGCGGTCAGCGGAGTCAAGCCCGCATACACCGCGTCGGCGCGCTCGCGATCACCGTCGAAGCGCACCAGCGAGAACTCGGTTTCCACCATGCCTGGGGCGATCTCGGTGAGCCGCACCGGTTTTCCCAGCAATTCACCGCGTAGCGTGCGGTGCAGCGCACTCTGGGCGTGTTTGGCAGCGGTGTAGCCGGCGCCGCCGTCGTAGATCTCGAATGCCGCGATCGAGGTGACGGTGACGATCAGGCCGTCGCCGGAGGCGATCAGCTTCGGTAGCAGCGCGCGCGTCACCTGCAGCGTGCCCAGTACGTTGGTCTCCCACATCCACCGCCAGTGCTCGAGGTCCGCCTCGCTGACCGGGGCCAGGCCCATGGCGCCGCCGGCGTTGTTGACCAGCACATCCACCGCCTCACACCGCTGTGCCAGCGCGGCGACCGCTTCGGCGTCGGCGACGTCGGCCACCACGGCGGTACCCCCGATCTCGTCCGCCAATGCGGTGATCCGGTCGGCGCGTCGAGCCACGGCGATCACGTGAAAGCCTTGTCCGGCAAGGGTTCTCGCTGTTGCCTCGCCGATCCCGGAGCTGGCTCCGGTGACCACGGCAACCCGGCGGGGCCCCTGAGGTGTCGTCATCGATCCAACTTTAGATCGAGTAGCGCCGTCGGGCGGCGCAGTGTTAGCCGTTGTCGGTGCCGTCGCGGCCCGGGGTGCCGGGGGTGCCGTCGGCCCCGCCGGGGGCGCCGTCCTGGCCGTCGCCGCCGGTTTGGCCGTTGCTGCCATCACCGCCGCTGCCGCCGGCCCCGCCGGCCCCGTCAAGCCCTGGTCCGCGGTCGGTGCCGCCGGCACCGCCGTTGCCGCCGGCCCCGCCTACGCTGCCCGCAGTGAGCGTCCCGTCGGCGTCGCCGCCGTTGCCGCCGGCCCCGCCGACGCCGCCGCTGTTGCCGCCGCCACCGGAACCACCGGCACCGCCGGTGCCGCCGTCGCCGCTGCGGCCACTGTCAGTGACCTTGCCGCCGTTGCCGCCGGCCCCGCCGTCGCCGCCGTCGCCGCCGTCGCCGGTCCCGCCCTGGCCGCCGGCGCCGCCGATGCCGCCCAAGGCGACGCCGACATTACCGAGGGGTTTGCCGCCGCCGGCACCGCCGCCACCGCCGCCGCCACCGCCGGCACCGTTGATGCCCTGACCGCCGTCACCGCCCATACCGCCGTCGCTGCTGTCGCCGGAGCCGCCGGTGCCGCCAGTGCCGCCGACGTTGCTGTCGCCGCTGCCGGTGCCGCCATGGCCGCCCTTGCCGCCGTTGCCGATCGCGCCGCCGCCGCCGTTGCCGCCGTCGCCGCCGTTGCCGATCGCGCCGGCGTTGCCGCCGTTGCCGCCAGCGCCGCCGCTGTTGCTGCGCGAGCCGTCGCCGCCGTTACCGCCGGCTCCGCCGTTGCCGCCGGTGCTACCGGTGGCGCCATGGGTGCCCGCGGGGGCGGGCTCCGCGTTGGGGCCCAGGCCGCCTTGTCCGCCGGCTCCGCCGGTGCCGCGATTGCCGCCGGTTCCGCCAGTGCCTCCGTTGCCGCCGTTGCCGCCGTCGCTGCCGGGGCGGATTGGGTCGCCGTTGGCTCCGTCACCACCGTTGCCGCCGTTGCCGGCGCCACCGCCGGTTCCGCCGTCCCCGCCGATCCCGCC
>NZ_LQPS01000052.1 GCF_002101885.1 Mycolicibacter senuensis | reverse complement strand
GGACGATCTTGGCGGCATGCGGCGATGGCATCACCCATGCTAACAAGAGCGTATGAATTAATGACTCAGGACACTAGGCGATAATCGCCGGATGGCTGATCGCAACGCGCCCACCATCCCCGTCATCGCCCTCACCGGGTACCTCGGGGCGGGTAAGACCACGCTGCTCAACCATGTGCTGCGAACACCGGAGGCGCGAATCGGGGTGGTCATCAACGACTTCGGGGAGCTCAACGTCGACGCCGGTTTGGTCGCAGGTCAGGTCGATGAACCGGTTTCCATCGCCGGCGGATGCATCTGTCATCTGCCGGATGAAGGCGGGCTGGACGAGGCGCTGGAGAAGCTGGCCGATCCGAAACTCGCACTCGACGCGATCATCGTCGAGGCGAGCGGGGTCGCCGAGCCCACGGCGGTATCGCGAGTTATTCGATTCAGCGGGGTGGAACGCATACGGCACGGCGGTGTCGTCGACGTCGTCGACGCGGTGGAACACTTCGACACCGTCGATACCGCGGAGGCTCCGCCCGCGCGTTACAGCGCCGCCTCCCTGGTGGTGGTCAACAAGTTGGATCGGATCGCCGAGGCCGCCCGCGAGGACGCGCTTCGTCGGGTCGAGGCCCGGGTACGCGAGCTGAACCCCGATGCTCACGTGGTTGGCGCGGTGGCAGGACGGGTGGATCCCCGGCTGCTCTACGACGTCGACGACGGTGGCGAGTCCGGGCAGATGTCGTTTCGGGAACTGCTCCTCGACGACTCCGCCGACGCCCACCCGCACGATCACGTGCATGCCGACGCTGTCACCGTCGTCAGCGACGGCGCCGTCGACCCGGGACCGCTGATCGACCTGCTCGAGCAGCCGCCACGGGGCGTCTACCGAATCAAAGGCACTGTCGCGATCGGCAGGCGGCACTACCTTTTCAACGTCGTCGGCACGTCCGTACACGTGACGACCGTCGCCGCGAGCACCGGCGCCAATCACCTGGTGGCAATCGGGACGCACCTCGACACCGACGACGTACGCGTACGGCTCGAGAAGGTGCTACGCCCGTGCCCGGAGAAGGTGGCCGCCGCCGGTATGCGGCGCCTGCAGCGGCTGCGGCAATACAGCATCTGAGCCTACCCGGGATCGCCGGACGACGGCCGGCAGCAAGCGCGACGGTTAATCCGTTGCGGGGCCGATGAATTCGATGCCCGCGCGAATCGCGGGGCGGTGCCGCAGGATCCGGAAATGGGCCAGCCGGCCGAGCCCCTGTGTGGTCATCAACCGTGCGCCCGGCCAAGACGCGACGATCTTCTCGCTCGTCACATAGGGCGTCTCCGGGTCGTCGGGGTCGTGGATCAGCAGCAGCGGCGGATAGTCGGTCTTCTCGGCGATCCGGACCATGTTGGTGTCCTCCAGCGACATGCCGATACGGCGTTCCAGCCGGCGGTGCAGGCCGGCCCGTATCCGCCGGCCGAAGTTGTGGCGCGCGGCGAACAGATCCAGGTAGATCGGGAACTCGCCCATCGGCGCGAGGAACACCAACCGCCCGACCGTCGTGCCCCACGAGGCTGCGAACGCGGTCGCATTGGATCCGAGGGAGTGGGCGACGACCGCGCGCGCCGGCCCGTGGGTGCGGATCATGGCGGCGACCGCTTCGGCGCACTCGATGGCGGTGGTGCGACCGGGAGCGAGGGCGCCCGGATCGGACTCGTTGTGGCTGGGCAGGTCGAACGCGATGACACGATGCCCGGATTCGACCAGCGGTTTGATGAACATGCCGAGGTGCGGGCGCCGCCCGCCCCAGCCGTGCACAAGGTAGACCGGTGGTCCCTCGCCCCAGGACTCGCCGACGATCCGATGCCCGTTCCAGTGCGCCTCCAGCGGCTCGCCGGGCTTGACGCCGGGGGGCATCCGCAGGCTGGACTCGATGATCGGCGGGGTGCACCACAGTTCGATCGCCCACCGCGACCCGATACCGGGCGCGAGCCGCTCCAGCAGCCAGAACGCCCGACGCACCTTCGTAGCCACCGGGGGCTGCACGCCGGAGCCCTCGACATCGAGAACGATGGGGCTGGCATCACTTCCGGGATGGGATTTCACTTCCGGTTCCCGCCGAAGACGTCGTCGAGCAGGCGGGTCGTTGGTTGCGTCCGGCACATATCGAGGGTAGCGAGAAGATGCAACCTAAACAGAGTTTAAGTAGCGTCACCGCCCGCGGTTCCCGATCTGGTATCCAGCGGCGAGCCAGCAGGGTATGCACTGCGAACGGCTGCTCTCCAGTGACAGCGCCCCATCTTCCGTGGTAGACAGCCGACGTGACGATCTCAGGCTGGCTTAAGGGAAACGTTGCACGCCCGCTGCGACGCGTGGCTGCTGCGGGAGCCTCCGTCGGGGCGTTGGCCGCGTTCGGATCGGGCTGACCGATGCTGACTGTCCACGACGTTCACGACGCCGCCACCGCGCAGACCGGATTGACCGACTGCGGCGACGACTCGTACCGGGAGGGCCTGGAGACGCTGCTGGCCTCGCTGCGCGACGAGGCACGGCTCAATGCCCGCGGCGAAGCGTTCATCGGGCAACGCATCATCGGTTACCTTGCCCAACGCATGCAGGTCGAGGACTGGTACCGGCGCCACCCCGATATCGACGACGCGCCGATCCTCGCGCCGGTGATCGGGCTCGGGCTGCCGCGAACCGGCTCGACCGCGTTGTCGATGCTGTTGGCGCAAGACCCCGAGATCCGCTATCTGCGGCGGTGGGAGTCATCGCAGCCGTGCCCGCCCCCGGCCAGCGTCGAAGGCGTCGACCCGCGGATCCCTCCCGACAAGGGCGAGATGGTCGGCACCCGCTACCACGTCCCGGCCGACACCCACGGGCCGATGGAGTGTCACGAGCTGATGGCGCTCAGCTTCGCCTCGCACCTGTTCCAGTCGTTTGCGCAGGTGCCCTCCTACTCGGCGTGGCTGGTCGAAAAGGCCGACCTCGCAGCGACGATGGCCTATCAGCGGCGCGTGATGAAGCTGCTGCAGTGGCGCGAGCCGCTCAAGCCGTGGCGGCTCAAGTGCCCCTCGCACGTGCTGTGGCTCGATGCCGTCGACGCCGCGTTTCCCGACGCGAAATACGTGATGACACACCGTGACCCGACCGATGTCATCCTCTCGGTGGCCGACCTGTATGCCGACATCATCGGCTCGTTCACCGATGCGATCGATCGCCCCCACATCGGCCAGCTGAACGTCGAGCACTGGTCACTCGGAATGGACCGCGCGCTGCATTTCCGCACTGGCGAAGCCGGAGCGCGGTTCTACGACATCGACTTTCGCGCAATGCAACACGATCCGATCGGTGAAGTCACCGGTCTCTACCGGTGGCTGGGCCTGCAGGTGGGTACCGAGTTCGAGGACCGGATGCGAAGCTGGTGGAGCCAAGCCGCCCAGGAGCGCGAGCCCAGCTCGCACGCCGATCCCGTCGAGTACCACATCGACTTGGACAGCGTGCGGCCCCGTTTCGCCGGCTACGTCGAGCACGCCCGACGTTGGACCACCCACTCGTCTTGACGGTTGCAAGGAGCACCATGGCCATCGACCTGACCGGGGGCATCGACCCCGCCCGCGAGTACGTGTTCGCCGAGCGCCCAGACGACCCCGAAATGCGGGACTCGGTGAGTTTTTGGACCGTCGACGATCGCGGCCGGCTGGGCCTGCCGCGCATCGGTGTCGAAGCGGTATCGGCCAACTGGGACAACCACGAGAACCAGGTCAACGTGGCCTTCGCCGACGGACGGGTGTTCCGATTTCGAGGCGAGGCGCCGTCGCTGCCGGCCCGAGACGCTTCCGGCAGACCGGCCGTCCTGGGCAGCGGCGGCCTGGCCTTCCAGTGTGTCGAGCCGTTCCGCTCCTGGACCATGACCTACCAGGGTCAGGCGGTGCAGACCTCGTCGGCCGACCTGGTCGCCGGTCGCTCCGATGGCCCGCTGGTCGACGTCGCGTTTCACGTGGCGGCCACCATGGCTGTGCCGCCATGGGTTCAGGGTGCACTGCAGCGTAACGCTGGCGAGCGCCTGGACCGCTCCGTCGAAGGCAAGTTGATGGGCGGGCCCCGCTACGAGCAGCTTTTCCGCGCCACCGGACGCGTGACCATCGACGGCGAAACCCACGAGTTCACCGGAAGCGGACTGCGAATCCGCCGCCAGGGGGTCCGCAAGCTCGCCGAGTTCTGGGGGCACGCCTGGCAATCCGCGGTTTTCCCGAGCGGAAAAGCCTTCGGCTACATCGCCTATCCGCCGCGGCCCGACGGCAAACCCACGTTCAACGAAGGATTCGTATTCTCCGGCGACGGCGCGCTCATCCCGGCCCGGGCCGTCACGGCACCGTGGCTCACTCACCTGCGGACGGTCGGCGAGGACGTCTCGCTGGTCCTCGAAACCGCCGACGGGCAACGCCATGCGATCAGCGGGGAAACCGTCTATTCCACGCACGATATCCACCACGACGACGACACCTTCTCGGTGCGTGAGATGAAGAAGGAGAACCAGAACTTCCCCGCCCTGCAGCAGGCCGGCGTGCGGTACGTCTGGGACGGCGAAGCGGCCTACGGCATGCTCGAACGGTCCAACCTCCTCGACAAGATCTCCCCGGGCTAGGCCGGTGCTGGGCTTGTCGTGCCGGTCGGGAGCGCCATGCGCGGACTAGCGAACAAGACGTTCGTCGTCGCCGGCGGAGCCACGGCGCCCATCCGTAAAGTCTGCCCCTTTCGCGGCAGTAACCCCGAGAGGTCGGCTATTTCGTTACGCGGAAATAGGGTTCAACCGTGCCGCTGAGCTTGACGACCATCGGATTGCCGCGGCGGTCCTTCGCGGTGGGGACTTCTAGGCGCACCCATCCCTCGGCCACGTTGTATTCGTGAATATTGGTCTTCTCGACGCCATTGAAGCGAATACCCACGTCGCGGCGGAGCACCTCTTCGTCATAGAAGTCGCTGCTCGGATCGATGGAGAGGTGGTTCGGTGGAACGTCTGTGTTTTGGTCCTCGGGCATGATGACTTTCGTTGAATGCTGCGTTAGGTGCTCGGGTTAGATTCTCAAAGAAGCTACGCGACTCAGCCCGCTGGATGCCAACGGCGTGGACATGGATCCCGATCCCGCCGACAGCTTGTCTGACCCCTGGATGCTGGCCGGCAAGCAGACCCCCGAGAGCCGACGGCGCGGGAGCTGATCAGTCGACGAACCGGTACGACACGTCGAGTTCGCGATACGTGCGCTCTGCCCGACGGTCACGGGTGAGCAGGATGCGCCGATGCGTGGCGGCGGCCTGGCCGACCAGCGCGTCATAGATCGACCCGCCGACGATGCCGAGGTCGGCGAGTCGTTCGAACAGATCGCCGGTCGCATGTGCATCGAGCCAACACTGAGCCGGGAATGCCTTCGCCAGTACCAGGGCCGCTTGAGCTGCGTTCAGGCGTAGCGGGAGGGGCAGGCGGGTGAGCACCGAATACGTCTCAAACACCGCGTGGCCCGCGAGTGCGGGTCGACGTTGAACACGGACCTGGCGGCAGACCGCGTGAGCGTCGTGGGTCGAATCAAGTGCGGCGACGGCAACGCTGGTGTCGCAGGCCCAGGAATCACCGTTGGGTGTCATCGTGGGGTGTCATCGCGAAGTCGCCGTACCTCGTCATCGGTGAGCACCGCTCCGTCGACCCGGCCGAGTACCGGAAGACCGTCTTTCGTCTCGATGGGGCGAGCATGCCGCTGGACGGGCTCAATCCGCAGACCAGATCCGTCGGGAATCAGTTCGAGCGGTGTGCCGGGGGTGATTCCCAGCGCCACTCGCAGTGCTTTTGGAATGACCAGACGCCCCAGACGGTCCACCGTCACAAGCATGGCAACAGATTACCGTCGGATTGGCAAACTGGTCGATGGCAGCCATGCTGCGCCGTTGGCGCACCGCGGCGGTTCTCGACGAGGAGCACGACGCCCGCCCGCCAACCAATCCCGCCGGACTCGGCGACGGAGCACGGCGCTTCGCGCCTCGACCTGATGCGCGAACACGTCGGGTGTGGCGGCAACGACACCTATTCCGGCAGGGGCGTGCGGACACCGAGTACCGGTTGCCGGCGTCGACCGTGGCTCCACCCCTGGTCCCACGGCCAACGGCCATGATCGTCGGCCCATACGAGCTGAAACGCGCGAATGCGCGCACCACAGAGCTCGACGGCGAACTTCAGGTGGACGTCCGGGTGTTCGACCTCGACCACCTCAAGGAGGAATTCGCTCTGGTAGTGGATGTGCATGGCCGGCTGCAGAAACGTGCCGTCGTCGACAACCTGACGTGCGATCGAATTCAGTACGCGGGCCGATGTCTGCGGCTGCATCCCGGTCACCAACAGCTCAGGCAGGCCGATCTTGTGCAGGCCAATCGTGTAAGCGAATGGTCGTCGATCGCTCTCGACAAATTGAACTGCCCACCCATGGTCCTTGACCGTGTCCCGCAGAGTGTCCAGGTACTCGTCGATGGTGCCGTTGGGGTTGCCGCACTGCCAGCACATGGCCGCACCTTTCTGTAGCGGGTACCAGCCACACTGCACTGCCCCACCGACAGCTGCTCTTGCGCGCCAGTCACGACTGATCCCGTGGCGTCAACACTCAGCCCGGCTAGCGTGGATCTGGTGGCGCCGTCACGATCGTGTCCTACCCGGCTCTACGCCGCTGGGTCCGTCTTGTTCGCCCTGGCCGCAGCCCCCTCGTGCGGACGAGCGGCCCCACCGCCAGTCATCTCCGCGCCCGCCACCACGGCGTCGGCAACCATCGCGCCACCTGTGGCTCCGGCAGCTGAATTCGCACCGGTCGCCGCGCTCATCAACGAGGCCATCGCCGCACAGCGGCTCCCCGGAGCGGTAGTCCAGATCGGGCACGCCGGCAAAGTCGTCTTCCGCCAGGCCTTCGGCTCGCGCAAGCTCCCCGACGAACCGGGGCTGGACGGGACACCCGCTCCCGCCGAGCCGATGACCGAAGACACCATCTTCGACCTGGCGTCGTTGACGAAGAGCCTCGCCACCACGGTGGCCATCCTCCAGCTGTACGAAAAGGGCCTGGTGCGCATCGACGAACCCGTACAGACGTACCTGCCCGACTTCAACCCGACCAACGACGCACGCCGTGCGCAGGTCACGCTGCGCATGATGCTCACCCACACGTCGGGCATCGCCGGAGATCTGAGCCTGGACGGCCCGTGGGGCCTGGACAGGTCCGACAAAGCCGAAGGTATTCGTCGCGCGCTCGCCGCATGGGTGGTGTTCGAGCCCGGAGAACTCTTCCACTACTGCGACATCAACTTCATCCTCCTCGGCGCGCTGATAGAGAAGATCACCGGCGAGTCCCTAGATGTTTACGTGCAGCACAACGTCTTTGCTCCGCTGGACATGGCCGACACCCGCTACCTTTCCGCAGCCAAGGCGTGCGGTCCGCACCAGATACGCGGTACTGCAATCACTTTCGACGCAAACACTCCTGCGGCTGGTCCGTGTCCGCCGGGTAGCTGGAATATCGAGCTGTTGGCCCGCGTCGCGCCGACCGCCCATGACGAAGACACCGCCGGCCTCAACCCCAACTTTGACCAGTTGCTTCGCGGTACCGTGCACGACCCGACAGCACGCCGCATGGGCGGCACTGCAGGCAGTGCCGGGGTGTTCTCGACGGTTCACGACGTCGGCCGGTTTGCCCAAGCCCTACTCGACCGGCGCGCCGGGCGCCCGAGCCCGTTTCCGCTGACGAAGGCGACCCTGGAGCTGATGACGAGTCCGCAGCAGCCCGGGCACAGCGCCGCTCAACTCGACGCGGCCAACAACGCCACCCGCCAAGCCCTCGAAAAGTCGCCCAACACAAGCGATCCCTTGCTCGCACCGAGTTACCCGGCGATAGCGGGACAGGACCTGCGCGGCTTCGGCTGGGATATTGATACGGGCCAGTCCAGCCCGCGCGGCATGATCTTTCCCGTCGGCAGCTTCGGCCACACCGGCTTCACCGGCGTGACACTGTGGATGGACCCGGGATCGGACACCTACGTGGTCGTCCTCGCGAACGTGATCCACCAGCGCGGCGGTCCCCCTATCACGGACCTGAGTGGCGATGTCGCCACAGTGACCGCCCGGGCCCTGCACCTTTACGGTGGATAGGCGCGGTGCATACGTCTGGCGTGACCGACATTGTCCGCCTCGCGCTGCAACACGCCGCTGCACGTTCAGCCCGTGCCGCCAGGTGGCGTGGCTGCGCGGTGGCGGACTGCAGGATGTAAGCAGTCCTGCCCCACGAGACGACGTGTCGCGCTGATCCCCCGCTATCTCACCGACGCCAGCGCGGCGGCGCGCATAACCGAAGCTCAGTTCGCAGATCGTCTTGTTCCGCTGATCGAGGCGGTCCTGGTGGCCACCACCGCTCAACTCGATGCCGAGCGCTCCACACCGCGCAATACCGCTGAGGACGAACAACTGTGGGCGGATGGTCGACTGGCCTACGAGTATCTGCCCACCAACGACGAACACTGGCAGACCGCACTCGATGCGCAGCGGGCGCTTGCTCGGCAGGGTCGACACCGTCCCGTTGAGGCACCCAGCGAGTACTGGTCGGTGAATCCGCTAGATCACCTCGGGCCGGGAGACCAACATGTACCGACGTAGACGACGTCTTCCCCATGCCGGCTACGCCACAACGCGGGCCTGACTCGTTGCCGCCTCGTCGTTGCTATTTGCGCCTTCTGGATCCGACAATTTCATCGCCGGAATTCACTGGGACGACACTCCAATAGTTTGATGATCTTGTCGCGCATCGCGCTGTACTGGTCTGCTTGACGGGTACTGGTCGTGAAGAGGAGCTTCCGTGCGCCGAGAAGTCGTGCTTCGAATTTCGGATGCGCAAGGAGAGTCCGCCAATCCCCCTGGGCGCAATCATGCCGCACAACATACGTCGCATGTCGTCCCGCTAGCGGGCTGATCGCCACCGCATTCTCGTCGACCCCGTTGGGGGACTTGATAACCAACACGAGATACTGGCCATCAACTCCGGCCCCAGACTGGGCTCCTTTATGCCAGACACACCGGGCAGCGCCGAAATGGCGCTGCAGATCTACCAAGACCGTCAAGCGGTGTTCGTCGACCCGGTGGCCGCCGTACAGGCGCGACGCGCGCATCTCACCCAGAAACTTGCGGAGCTGCTCACCCTGGGGGAGGACCTCGAATGTGAGGTCGGCGGAGACTTGGCGCGACAGTGGCCTGAATCCAGCTGCACTGTCACGGAACGGCCGCAGAAAGTCATACCGCTTCAGCTGAAGTGAAACCAGATGCGCACGCGAATGGTGAAAGAACCTGTCCAGGTTCGCATCGTCCGTCCTCAGCAGTCGCTCTACGCTTGCGCTAAATCCGGCTAGCCGCCGGTCTGCTCTTTCAAGTTGTGTGCTGGTCTCGACGCGGTCCTTTCGGGACGCGGATTGAATCCAGCCGACCACGTTCCACAGATCCTGGTCACTGCTCGGGTTAGCGATGGTCAGTACGACTGCTCGGCGGAGAAACTCGAACGCTGCTCGCGCGCGTCGGAGTTCGTCGGCCACCGTGTTCCCGCGAACGTCGGCGGCCAGTGCGCGAAACCCCGTGTCTAACCCGCTTCGGGCCCGTCCGGGTTTGGTCAGGATCGGCCCACAATCACGCACTAGCGAGTCGAGGAGTTGCTTCTCGTGATCGATCACGATGGACAGGACAACAAGGTCCTGATGTGCAGTCGTCAGTCGAGGTTCTGCCGTTGTGGCACTGCGGGATGCAGCGTATCGCCAGGTGATATATCCGTACCCGTCTGATCCGTGCGGCGTGAGTTCCTGTAGGCGGGCCACGATCGTTTCCCTGTCATGGCGTAAGGTCCGGCCAGCGACAATGTCGGCAACGTGCTCCACGTTCATCATGGCCTCGGCTGCTGGCAAGCCCCCCGTGCGGTTGCGCCCGAGAGTATCTGCGGCACCTTTGTGGTCTGATGATTCCGCCGCAGGAACCGCTACTTGCGCCTGCTTTTCGTCCCGAGCACTTGGTTGAGTCTTCGGATGCTTCAGCAGAGTGCGGTCCCCGGTCGAGTCGCGCCGCCGCTCTTCTTCAGCGACCTTCTTGTTGAACTTCCCAATAGCCGCCCTGGAGCCGAGTAGTGGACGGGCTGCCTGCTTGATCACGACCACCTTTGGACTGGCGGGGGTCACACCCTTGGTGCGCCGCAGATCCTCGCTACCAGCTGACTTCCGGCCTGGGTTCGTGCGGCCAAAGGATTCGCGAAGCCGCCGAGCAACAGGAGCTTCGACCGTGGACGATGCCGACCTGGGGAACTCACCATCCGCGTTGAGGCGGGCCAGCACCTCCTTGCTAGTCACGCCTAGTTCTTTGGCTAGCTCGTGTATCCGCGTCTTAGCCATCGCTTAGATCCCACCCGGCCTTTCGAAACTAGCCACCATGCTTCCGATGCGGGAGACCCTACCTAGCTGATGGGGTGTAGGGTCTCACGCTGCGTGTCACATTCCAACCGCTTGACCTGCGGTTCTATCAGTTGTCTCGCGCCGTGTCATTGCTGGCTTGTCTCACGACGTTGTCATTTCCTGGCGGCCGTTCGGCGTCGTTAGCCAGCCTGCCTCAGACCGGGCGCCGGCCAAGGACGTGAGCGACTTGGCGGCCTCACCGCTGGCGAGCGCCGCGACGCCGGGGCGGCGCGTCATCCAGTTCGCGCACAAGTAGGTGGTCGGACAGCAGTTGTGCCATGGCTCGTCGTTGCGGTTCGGTCGGTAGTGGCACATCGCTGACCATCTGGCCAACCATGAGGCCGACGGGTGCGGCCCATAGAAGATCTGCGATCGCGGTGGCGTGAGGTGATCCGCCGACGAGCTTGGTGATGCGTTCGAGGCCCGGCTGTAGCTGGGCGAGTTGCTCGACGGCGAGGGTGGATCGCAGTGATCTGGTGGCGATGAGTATTTCCATGGCCGTCATGCTGGCGGGATTGAGAAATGTTCTCCATGCGGCGTCGGCGAGTGCTGTCATGCGCTCGCCGTTGTCGCTGATTCCTTCGACCTCGTCAGCCAGATCGTTTACCGAGGTCACAAGCAAAGCAATGGCATGGTCGACGACAGCCGTAAGGAGGCCGTCACGGTCACCGAAATGGTATTGGACGACTCCGGTGCTGACGCCTGCACGTTCGATGATGTGGCGGGTGCTTGCTGCGGCGAATCCTTCTTCGCGGATGCAGCGGATCGTCTCGTCAATGACGAGTTCCCTGGTACGGTCTGCGCGTTCTTGTCTACGGTGCCGAGACCGCCGTGACGCTGCGCTGCGGGGGGGCTTGGCCGTCATTGGTGTGTGGTTCCTGTCCACCCGGATGTTGTTGTGGCCGTGCTACTGACCGCCGGTTCACGGCGGACGTTGTGGGGCAGGGACTCCGGGTTGTCGCCCATGGTGTGGTGCCCAGATGCCACACGCGTTGATCCTATGCGCGAGCCGCAGCTACGTTTCACGTATGGCGACAGCATCGTCAGCGTTGTTGTGGGTCAAGCATGAGATCGGCCCAGGTCTCTGCAGGTCTGATTCTGTCGTCGGCGGGTATGAACACGCCGACGCCTCCGTTGGAGTCGAGGAACAGTCCGTTGGCGGAGTCGTACGTCGTCAGGTAAACCGAGGTCGGGTGTGCTGCTGCACGCCCGTGGCGGACGGGGCCCCCCGACGAAGATCCGGCCGGCGCAATTGGAGTGCCCTCTTGACGACCAGACGGATCCTGCCCGTACGGCGGTACCCGGTGACTCGACGGCGGATCGTAGGGCAGGGGCGGCGGCGGGCCCGGCGTCACTGGCGGCACAGGCAGCGGGTAGGGAGCGAACTCGGCCGGGCCCGGACCCGGCTCGACTCCAGGTGGCAGCTGCGTTACCGGCGGACCGGGATCGTAGTCAACTTCCGGCGGTATGTAGGGAAACCTGTTGTCGGGACGAATGTTTCGCGGATCGGTGATCGGCGTGGTCTCGGGCACGGCAGGACCACGCCAGGCTTGATTCCCGATCGGAACATAACCGGCGGGGTCGCGGCACAGTTCGACGGTGGGGGCACGTTTGCCGGGGAACTCCTGGCACGGATAGTTCCGGGCACCACGCACCACCGACGACGAGTTCTGCGGCGCCTTGCAATACATGGCTGTCGGGAGTTCGCGCAGCGTCTGATCTCCCGGGGATCTGATCTGCGGCGGCGGGATGAAGCCGACGTTGCAGGGAGGCGGATCGCCGAGGCTCAGCTTGAAGTCGACTTTGACGCCCTCGTCGGCTGGAAGTTGCTCAGCAGCGCTGATCAGGACTGCGGTGACCGCCGGCAACACCACAAGGGTCTGTTCAAGTGACTTGTTGTAGATCACACCGACACGGCCGAGATTGGCGAGGTTGGCTGCGAGCATGGGGAAAGAGGGCCGGATTCCCTCGAACGCCTGGGTGGCTGACTCGGCCGCCGTCGGAGTCGAGGCGATAACGGCACGAAGTTGCTGATCGGCGGTGCGTAGTTCGGTGGTCAGGCGAGCCAGTCCGTCGGCTAGCGAGGCTATGTTCTGCCCGCTGTGGATCTGTGAATCCAGGAAGGAACCGAGCCGTTCAATCAGAACCGTGGTGTCTTCCCGGTGGGCGTTCATTTCGTCGATCAACGCGCTTGCGGATTTGATCAGCCGTGCCACCTCGGGGCCGCTGCCGGCGAGCGCAGCGGCGGATTCGCGCAACACATCCTTGAGCTTGCTTTGGTCCAGGGATTCGACAAGTCCCTGAGCCTCACGCAGCAGGCTTGCGACGTCACCGCTCAGCGCAGTCTGCGACCGGTCGATCACCGACCCGTTGCGCAACACGCGATCGCTGTTCCCGTCGGGAGCCGGGATGAGGTCCACGTATTGTTCACCGACCGCTGAGACGCTCTTGGCGGTGGCGGTTACACCGGCGGGAATCGCAGTGTCGGAATTCAGCCGCATGTGCACGTCGACACTCAGGGCGTTGGTCAGGGTCACCGCGGTGACTCGACCGACCGTCGATCCGCGGTAGGTGACATTGGCATTGGGATAGAGTCCGCCGCTTGCGGCGAACTTCGCGGTGACGGTGTAGCGACCGATGCCCAGCGTCTCCGGGACGCGCAGGTAGAGAATGGCTACAGCGCCGATAGCGAGAACGGTGACGGCGGTGAAAATGCTCAGCTGCCATCGAACGAGCCTGGTGAGCATCAGCGTGACCCGGGTTTGGGTGTCGCCGCCGGCGGTATGGCGAAGGGGTCGGCGGCCTGTCCGGATAGGTTGGCTTGTTCACCGATGAGGAACTCCGGGGCGGTCACGACTTCACTGAGGTGGCTCATGTTCGGGTCCAGCGGCGAGGTGGTGAAGACGTTCTCGCCGAACCGGCGCTGCGTCAGATCCAGTGTGGCGATAGCGTTGAGGTAGTCGCCTCGAACCGCTTGCTTGATGCCGGTCTGCGGGAATGGATAGGTAGCGATGATCGGTAGTGCGTCAATGAGTTCCTGGGCGTGTTCGGCCAATGGCTTGACCGCGGCGTAGGCATCGGTGAGGTCGGCACCGATATCGTTCTTGGTCTGGTCCAGTACCCGGGCAGCGATCTGGCTGAACCGCTCCAGCGCTGAAAAGGTTTCGATGATCCCGCCAACGTTGGCATGGAGGATTCGTGTCGCCTCAGGCAGCTCCTCCAGCGCCGAGGTGATGGTGGGGGCGTTGGCCGCGAACTTCGACGCCACCCGGTTGATGGACTCCATTGCGGTGACGATGTCACTGGACTGGCGGTTCACGGCGTCGGTGAGGTCCGCCAGCTGAGGCAGCAGGCCCAGAAACTGGCCAGAGTGGCCGGCGATGGCGTTGTAGAGCTCGTCAGTGATGTCCTGCAGCCCACCCAGGTTGCCCTTGTTGACAACTACGCCGAGCGCCGCCAGCACCTCCTCTGTGGTCGGATAGCGACTGACCCGCTGGATCGGGATCACGGAGTTGAGGGTGAGAACCCCTTGCGGCGGTTCGACTGTGGGGACCGCGAGCTCGACGTGCTGGGATCCCAACAGTGAGGTCTGCCCGAGAGTGACCGTGGCGTTGGCCGGCAAGTGTACTACCGGACTCAGCGACAGCTGTAGCGCGGCGTAGAAGGTGCCGTCGGGGCGTTGCATGACGCGTTGTCCGGACACGCTGCCGACGGTGACGTCGTCGACCATGACTGGGGAGTTCTGTGGAATCGTTGACACGTCGGGAAGTTCGACCGTGACGGTGAATGATCCGGGGCCATGGCCGACGGTACCCGGCATGTTGAGCGAGTTAAGCCCGCCGAACTGACACCCGGTGGCCGTCAACAGGATTGATCCGAGTGCGGCGATTCGATGCGGCAGCTGTCTAGGTGGCTTCATGGTCATCGGCCGGGACTCGGTGCTGTCGCGGGCAGCCCTGGGGATTGTTCGTCCGATTGTGCTGCGGGTGCTGTGGCGACAGGTGGGTCCTGCGCCGTTGGTGGGAGCAGTAGGCGGGCGAGGTCGGTTTCTGGTGCCGCCGCGGGCGGAGGTGGTGATCCGGGCAGGGGCTGCCACTGCAACTGTGACACCGGGGTTTGGGCCTTGGCCTCGGTGGCCGGGGTGTCGTAGATCATTTGGCCCTTGTAGGCGGTGATGGTGTTAATCGGGTGGAATAGCAAGGGCGGGAAGTTCATCATGATCCTTCTGAGAACGGGCGCCATCCGTTCTCGGCAGATTTCGGTGCGCTTGTAATAGTCCGGGGTAGCCGCCGCGTCGAAGACCCCGGCGCACAAGAACTGCACGGGGTTGGCGAGGTTGGGCAGGGACAGGATCGCCCCGATGGATCCTTGCGCAGGGTTGTAGATGTTGTAAAAGTTCGCCAAGCCGTTGGGTGCGACGTGCAGGACTTGCTCGATGTCTCCGGTGTGCTGCGTCAGCAGGGAAGTGAAGTCGGTCAGCTTGGTGACCTGCCGACTGATGACCGCACTATTGCTGTCGAGGAAGGACTTCACCTGCGCCAGCGCCGAGTTGAGCGTGTCCAGTGAGGTGGCGAGATCGGTCGTGCTGTCAGCGAATACCTGAGACAGCGCGGCGACATGGCCGGTGAACTGGACGATCTGCTCGTTACTGGAGGACAGCGCGTCGACCAGAATACGCAAGTTCTTGACTGTGCTGATCAGGTCGAACCGAGAATCCCCTAAGCGCCCGGCGGTTTGGGACAGTTCGTGGATGGCGTTGCGAAACGATTGGCCGTTGCCGTCGAAGGTGTCGGCCGCCTGGTTGATCGCTTTTCCCAGTGGACCCTGCAGGGACCCCTCTCGTGGGGCCAGTTGGGCAGCCAGCTGGGTGAGTTCGTCCTTGACATCGTCCCATTCGACCGGCACAGCGGTGCGCTCTGAGGGAATGGTGGCGTGATCGGGCAGCGCCGGCCCGGTGGTATACAGCGGCCCCAGCTCGATCGCGCGCGCCGAGAGCAAGTTCGGCGCCACGATGACGGCCGAGACTTCGGCGGGCACGGGCACGCCCGCACGGACGGTGAATGTCACGGCGGTGTGGTCGAAGCCGGGTTTGATGCTGGTGATCGATCCCACGGGCACGCCCAGGATCTCGACGTTGTCACCGGGATATAGACCCACTGCCGAGGCGAAGTGCGCCGTGACGGTCAGGGGCGAGGGGCGCCGAAGCGTGGTGGCCAGCCCGCCGATGAGCGCGGCGAGCAGGACGATGAGCAGGGCGAGGCGCCGGTAGGGTCGACGCTGCGCTATGCCGACGCGAGTCATGGCGACTTCGGCCTGACGATGGCACGATCGGTGATGAATCCGCGGAGGAAGTCGGCCAAACTGTCTGGAAGCTTTCCGGGCTGAAAGTAGGAGTCGAGCAATACCCCGCCGATCGTGGGTGGCGGGACACCGAAGACGTTGGCCTGGAAGCCGGGCCCGGCACCGACCACCTCGCCGAGTGCGGTGGCGTAGGCGGGCAGCTGCCTCAAGGCCGCGGAGATATGTTCCCGGTGGTCGTTGAGGTTGTCCAGGACGAGGTTGAGTTTGCTCAAGATCGGCCCGAATTGCTCGACGTTGTCTTTGACGAAGCCCGACAATTGCCTCGCGAGATCCTTGACGCCGGAGATGAGTTGATCAATCGCTTGACGTCGAGCGGCCAGCTCGGCAAAGAGTACGTTGCCATCGGTGATCAGCTGATTCATCTGGCCGGAACGTGCGGCTACAACATCGGACAATCCTTTGGCGTGGCGCAATAGTTGATGCACCTTCTCGTCTCGACCGTTGATGCTGCGCGAGAGGGCCGTGATCCCGTCGAGCGCAGCCCGCATGTGAGGGGTGGCGTGGCGCATCGAGTCGGTCAAGGTCTCCAACGCCTCGACGAATTTCGGATGGTCGAGTTCTCCGATGTTGTGTCCGAGATCCTGCAGCGCGCTGCTGAGGGTGTACGGGGTGCTCGTGCGGACCAACGGGATGGCGGTGACCGCACCGATTCCGCGAGGGGTTACCTCGACGGATCGTTGGCCGAGCACCGTGTCGGTTTTGATTGCGACCAGGGATTGATCGCCCACGCGGATTCTGCGGTCAACGGTGAAGCCGACCCTGGCCGCCCGGTTGGGTATGTCGAGGTCGATGCTGTCCACCTGCCCGACGGTGTAGCCGTAGACCTGTACCGGGTTGCCGGCCGCTATTCCTCCGGCGTGCGCGAAGTAGGCGGTGTAGTGCCGACCATGGGGCCAGAAGGGCAGCGTGGTGTAGCCGAAGGACAGCAGCAACACACAAGTGAGGACACCGATGCTTAGGACGCCGGTTCGTAGCGGATCTCTGCGATCATGGTCACTTATCAAATTCGCACCTGCCCTTGTTGGCCGCAGGGGGTTTGACCGCCGGTAGCAGAATGTCGCTACCGGCCGGGCCGTTGATTTTGATCTTGACCGAGCAGAAGTAGATGTTGAAGAACGACCCGTAAGCGCCCAGCGCGCTCAGCCGCAGATAATCCTCGGCAAGAGGTTCGATAGTTGCGTTGACGTCCTGTTTGCGGTCATCGAAAGCGGCGGCGAGAACGCCCGCGTTCTCAATCACGGCCTGGAAGGGCCGCCGAGCCGAACTGAGCACCTCGGTGAGATCGCGCTGCGCTGCAGCCAGCGGCACCATGGCGTTGGCAAGGGGGTCGTGCCCGTGACTCAACTTAGTGATCAGCTGCTGAAGTTGGTCCACACTTGCGTCTAGCTCGGTACTCTTCTCGTCGGCAGCGGCCAGGACGGTCGTGAGATTGTCGAGCGTTTGGTCGATGAGCTGGTCCCGGCTGGCGATGGTCCGGGTGAACTCGGCGGTGCGGGCCAACACCGTGGACAACGCGCCGCCCTTGCCCTGGAGCAGGTCGATCAGCGCGTTGCTGACCTGGTTGAGTTTGGCGCCGTCGAGGCCTTTAAGTACCGGCCGCAGCCCGCCCAGCAAGGCGTCGAGATCAAGTGCCGGTTCGGTGTTGCTGCGAGGAATCGTCGCGCCGGGAAGCAGTTTCTGGAGGTCTCCCGGGCCAGCGAGGATCTCGAGGTACCGGTCGCCGGTCAGGTTCAGGTAGCGAATCGCCGCGCGGGTGGAGGTGTAGAGCCGTTGGCGCTTGTCCACGGTGAAGGTGACGGTGGCGTGGTCGCCGTCGATGGCGATGTGCTTCACGGTTCCCACCGCGATGCCGGCGATCCGCACGTCTTGGCCGTTCTTGAGACGTGACACGGATTTGAACTCGGCATGGAATGTGTTGCTGGATCCGAATCGAAACTGACCGAAGGTGACGATCAAGCCCGCGAGCACGAGCAGCATGAGGGCCGTGAAGATTCCGACTTTCAGGGCGGACTGGCGTGGGTTCATCAATAGTCGTCTCGTTCGGCGTAGGCACCGTTGAATAGAAACTGCAGTGTCGAGGGCGCGTCGAACTGCAGCTCGGTGTTGGGCTGGTAGGGCACGTAGGCGTTGTCGGTGACCAGGAACGGTGGCCGGTACCAGGACCCGGCACCCTGCTTCGTGGGCAAGTCGGGCAGCCCGCGGCAATTGGGCCCGCCGGAGGCGTTGACCAGCGGCAGACTTTCGGGATAGGTGTAAGCCGCGGATCCCGGGATGAATCCTGCATTGACGAACAGTGCGGGTTCGATGC
Organism: Mycolicibacter senuensis; assembly: GCF_002101885.1. Classification (GTDB taxonomy): domain Bacteria; phylum Actinomycetota; class Actinomycetes; order Mycobacteriales; family Mycobacteriaceae; genus Mycobacterium; species Mycobacterium senuense. The sequence goes on along the minus strand of NZ_LQPS01000052.1, from coordinate 9,405 downwards.
CACCGATATATGGCCCAAATTTCTTGTAGGCCTTAGCAAATGACGTAATCAGACAGCCGTACTCGGGCGAGTACTCGCTCATCACCTCCAGTGGCGTCCGCATTCGCTGAATGGCGGCGATCAGGTCGCCTTCAGCGGGGCCGAGGGTGTCTGCACCCACGGTAGCCATGCCCGCAACTGCGAGGAGGGCGGCACTGAGGTCGTCGCGCTCGTCGATGATGGTGCGACTGACAGTGGGAAGGTTGGCCAAGGTGGACAGCAGGTCGTTGGCTGCAGCGTCGTAGACGTCGGCGGTAACGCGGGCCCGCTCTATGTCGGACTGCAGCGTCGGCAGATGCGGATTGATGACGCCCAAGTAGTCGTTGAGGGTGGCCAGCGCATCGCCGAGAGTCGTTCCGTTGCCACGCAATCCAGTCCCCAGCGCCGAAACTGTGGAATTGAGTTGGATGGGATCAATCTTGTTGAGAGTTCCGATCAACGTCTGAAACAGCGTATTCATTTCGATGCTGACGTCCGATGCCTGCAGGTGCGCCTGCGGTTCGAGCCGTTGCGTGGCCGGCTCGTCGGGCGGCAGCAGTTCCACGGACTTGGCACCGAAAACCGTACTGCCCGCGATGCGCGCGGTGACATTGGCTGGGATCTTGGCCAGCTCCCCGGAGCGGATCGCCAGGGTCAGTCGCGCTGACGCGCCGTCGTAGGAGATGTCGGTAACCTTGCCGATCTGTACGCCGAGCAACTTCACCTTGGCATCACGGTCCATCACCAGGCCGGCACGCGGCGAGGTCAGGGTCACGGTGGCAGTGGATGCGAAAGCGCCTTGGTATCCCAAGTAGGTGACGCCTGCTGCGGCTGTGCAACTGGCTGCCAAGATCGCCGCAGCGACACGCACTTTCGCGCGACGGCTCCACCGAACTGCCATTACGCGCCCCCTCATAGCCCCAAGACGACAAAGATGCCCCACCACACCGCCTGTACCGCAGGTCCATAGCCACCAGTCGCACATAGCACGCGGTGCCATGGCGGCTGAGGGTGGACCGGGGCGCCACCCCTGCCCGCATTGGCAAAACGATAGCATCCGTTATAACATTACGGACGATATAATTCAATGCCGTCGTCCCGAGTGTGGCGACGCGATGCCACGCGGACGTCGACTCATCTCGTCGAGCCGGACCGCTCGGCTGATCCCCTCGATGCGGAGGCCTGTTGATGACAGAGACGATCCGGCACGACGACGGCACAGGGCAGGCGCCAGCGCGGCGAGGACTATCGTCGCTACAACGCGCCCTGTTCGGGGTGCTCGCCTTCTTCTTTGCGATACACCCGGTCTTTTGGTACCTGGAATTCCATGTCGGGGTTCCGCATGTCGTCGCATCGACCGCGATGGTGGTGGTCGTTGTCGGCTGCTTCGTAACGGCGTTGATCCTGCCGTGGGTCGCTCTGGGTGATCAGCGGTCTCGGACGCGCGCCGAACGATTCGGCGCCATGGTGATCGTCTGGGTGTTCATCGCACTCATTCCCCGCTTCATCTGGGAACTGCCGTGGCTGCTGTTCTTCGATCGCATCGTGGAAGGCGTCGAGAGCGGGGCCCTATGGACCTATATGTGGTCGCCCATCTTGCTCGGCGGCGACGCCCGCTACCTCGATGGCGATGCCCTCATCGTCTGCATGGAATGGATTGCTCTGTTCGTCGGGTTCTTCGAGGCCTACGCCCTGTTCCAGTTCTTCAGAAACGGCAAGCGCTTCACCAACAATCAGTTGTCACTGATCATGGCCGGCATGATCGTGGAGGTGACGCTCCCAGCTGTCTACTTCGGCGTGGAGATCGCGAACAACCTGCAGAGCATGTCGTCGCCGGTGGAGATGTGGGTGAAGTTCGTCCTGATCAACGTGCTGTGGTGCACCATGCCCTTGGTCACCTACTTCTGGGGAGTGCGCAGATTGGCAAGTCACGACCTGGCGGTGCGGTTTTGATCACTCCGTAACGGGTGCCGTCGACCCCGGCACGACCGTGAGATAGACGGCTCGGCCGGACTCTCCAGGGCACGCCGCGATGGGTCCGCCCATCGAGTGGTCGCTCGCCCGATGACGGGCGGCCTAAAGAAACCCAGGCATCCCGAAACCACTACGCGCAGCGAAATCTCGTTGCAGCAGTGAGCACCCAAGTGACCTTGCTTAACCGTCAAGGCCTCCTTCGTAGTCGACCTTACGGCGGTGTAGCAGGAGACCATCGACCCGTGAACTTACTCACTAATCCGGCCATGAAGCCACCCTGAAATACGCGCATGCCCGCATGACACGTTCGTGAGACAGATGACAGGGATACGACACCGACGCTGAGAATACGACACGCAGCGTGAGACCCCACACCCGCCTGTAGGTTCTCACGCTGCGTGTCATATGCCGATGCGCTGACCTGTGCTGGCGCACCGTGTCTCACGTGATGTCATCTGAGTTTGTCTCAAGTCCGTGTCATTTCTTCAAACCGTGCCCAGAGCGCCAACCTGAAGTCCGAACCGTCACGTTCAGGCCAAGGATCCCCGTCTACCGTTTCGTCACGGTGACGCCTGAGGGTCAACGACTCGTGCCGATTCAAAGGCCGACTGCGCGAGGAACTACTCAACTCCTGGCACTTCGACTCTCTGCGCGAGGCCCGGGTCATCATCGAAGAATGGAGGATCGACTACAACGCCAACCGCCCCCTTCGCCCACCACGGACTCACCCCAACCGAATTCGCCCTACAGTGGACTACGACCCACCAACCCCAAGCCGCATAGCGACTGGACCAGAATGCGGGTCCCCCGTACGAATTCAGATGCGGTGTGCCTATACAACCTGCGCGTCGGACGCAACACCTAAACTTGGTGGTGTGACTCGCCCTGACCCCGACCTGGCCGCGACACTAGATGCAGAGTATCGAGAGTTGGTCCGTTCACTTCACCGCGAAACCATCGACATCATCGTGGAGTTTCAAGAGTGGTGGCACGGCGTGCGGATCGAAGGCGACGGCACGGTGGTCAGGGGTGCTCACTCCGTAGCCATCTTCCTGATGTCGCGAGAGTCCGCCGAAGACCTCAGCGACGAAGACCAGCGCGCGGCCAAGATTGCCGAAGCGCGTTGGCGCGACACGATTAACCCCCGCCTGGCGGTTCTATTCAACGGCCATCCCGATCCTGATGTACGCGAAGCTGCCGATGTTCTCGCCAAACGCAGCTTCGAACCAATGATGATGATGCACGGCACGCCCAAGGGCGATGAAGTGAACAGTCTGGCGATCAAACTCATTGACGATGGATTGACCGCGCTACGTCGCGCAGCCTATTACGCGCCGTTTCGCGTACACCGTCCCGAACCAGAGTGGGATGGCGTTCCGACTGGTCACGCCGAGGGTCTACCGGGAGACATCCTCAAACGAATGCAGGAGCGTGGCGAGCATTGGCAGGGCTAGGTCGGGGGACGCTCCACGTCTGGTGCAGCGGCGCTAGCCTGCTTGCATTGATTTGAGAGAGGCGTTAGGGAGTAGCCGGTGAAACTATCAGTGGCAGTGGCGATGATCGCCGCGCTCGTTTTCGGTGCGGACTCGCCGGGCCGACATCGATGAGGGCGCCAAGCCCGGCAAGAGCACGCATCCACCTGGTCAGCGTCATCGGATGGACACCGAAATCGGTGGTGATCTGCTCGATCATCACCCCGTCGTCGCGGTTGCGGGCGACCCGCACGACATCCTCGCGGAACTCCTTGGGATAGGGCCTTGCCATGGTGACATCCTTCCAGCCTGCCCACTCTGGGCAAGCGATCTCAGATGTCACCTATTCGTGCAGCAGACCCGCTGACCACCGCTGAGAAAATGACATCAGCGGTGAGACCCTACAGATGATGCGCACAGGACCTACAGGCCGTTAAATCAACATCGGTTTTGACCTTCGTCGGTAAGGAACCGGACCGGCGTGCCGGACGTGCAGCGCTGCGCCCACGACCGCTGGCTCGCGGCGCCGACAGTGAAAGTGACTCTAGTCGTCCGGCGGCGTCGGTGGCTCCTCACTACTCAACCAATCCACGCGCGGGATTCACGGGTCGCTCGTGGCGCCCACGATCGCCCTTACTGCGGCGTCTCGGCCGATACAGTATCTGTCCATGGCGAGCAGTCTGCAGGTCTGGACATGGCTGCTCAACGATCTCGATCGATTCTCCGACGATGATGACGACGACGACTTCTTTCACTGGGAAGAGCGGGATTACGTCACCGACGTCTTCAATCGGCACCGTCAGCCCCCGCCGGGTTCGGTTCTCCTGGGCTACGAGACGACCCGCGGCACGCCCAGACTACTCACGCTCGGGCAGGTGGCATCCTATTCGGGCGTCGCCACGGGCCGGATTCGCGCAACAATCAAACCTTTGTTCCATCACGCCGATACACCCCTAAGTGCCATCGTGCGGCGCCTCCCCAACCGATATCGGTCGCAGATCAAGGAATGCTTCACCGCGCAGTCGCTCGAACCGCGCAAGACCGATCGCGATGAGGGGGCCCTGCTGCTAGACGCATATTCGCGGGCCGTCGCGGGCTCCCGGGCCTGGCTCGATCGCATTCGGCTGGGCGGTCTTCGCGTCACCGGCGATGCCGGTCATCAGTTGCGGGAGGAGCGCGACGCGATCCAGACGGCGATATCCCTGGCGAATCTCCAGATCAAACAACCGGTGTTCGACTCATCGCCCGGCACCATCGATCACGCGGTGCAAATGCTGAACTCCAATATCTTCGTCGACAACGAAGACGACCTGATCTTCGCGGACCTGCGCCGGTTCGATCGAGGCGGCGTGCTCGCCGATGTCTCCGGGTCGACCTCGTTGTACCGCGATCGTCGCGTCACGCTGGTGATCGCGAACGTCAACCGCAAACCCCTCGAGCGCGCGCTTGGTGTCGATCTGCTGTATCTGGACGTCGACCGGAACTCCTATATCTTCGTGCAGTACAAGCGATTACGCGATTACGGCCGAGGCTATGACACTGTGGTAGACCCCGAGGTCGACGACCGATGGCGTTACACCAATAAACGCGACATCCGTGAACAGCTTGCGCGCATGCGGTCACTGGGCGACCATCCGCCAAGCACCGCATCGGACTGGCGCATCGTCGATAACCCGTTCTGGTTCAAGTTCGTGCGCCCTCTGGACTACGACTCGAAGGACCCGCGGGTCCTCACCGGCATGTACGTGCCGTCAAGTTATCTGCGAACCGGTATTGACAGCGATTCGTTCGTCGGACCACGCGGCGGCTTCGCCCTCGGTTACTGGAACACAAGGTATTTGAACCGATCGGTCTTTGTGGACCTGGTGAAGAGCGGGTACGCCGGAAGCACGACCGCGGGCTCAGAGCGGATCCTCGATATCATCGAACAGCTCTCCGACAACGAACTCGTCGTCGCGAAGTCGTCGACGAACCCGTTCGCAGCGAACATGTTTTCGTAGTACGTCGAGTCTTGTCCCAGCGAAAAAATACGCTCGGCAGGCCGTTACGGCGTCTCCCCGTCGGCTCCCGCCTTTTTCTCGTCACCGAAAACAACATCGGCGTCTCGCCAAGCCTCATCGACCTTCGCGCTAGTGAGTTTCAGCGCGACGCGTATCTGAGAGCAGGTCATTTCATGCAACTTCGCGTCGGCTACCTGCTTCGCCAGTCTCCGTCGTGGCGGGTCGGAGTTGGGATTCGCGTAGAACTTGCCATCTCGCAGCAATGATTTCACGAGCGCTTCGCTGACCCCGAGACGCTCAGCGATTTGTTTTCTTGTGAGGCCTTGGACCTGTAGCTCCACGGACTTGCGGCAGCGTTCGATTCGCTGAGCACGCGCCTGCGCGTTGGCGCTATTGTGGCCGGTCTTGGAAGCAGGTGACTTTTTCTGTTTCCGTGGCCAATCGGGCCGGGGCGGAAGTTCGGGCCCAGAGGACCGTGAGTCGCGCTCGGAGGGTAGCCATTTGCTAAAAATCGCCAACAGATGGGGAACGTCTTCGTGTGTGACTGAGACTACGGGAATGTTGTTCAAGGCCGCGAGTTTTAGCTTCTTTTCCACTTTCGCCATGTACTGGGAGTTTTTTGGAAAGCCAAGCGCTTCAACCAATGTTCCATCAGCCAGCTTCCAGTCCGCCCGGTAGCCGCCGACGTTGTGTTCGGGGTCGTAGGGATAGTCCGGCTCGGGTTCGTGTGCGATCCCATGCTCATGAAAAAAGTCGTCGATTTCGCGTTCCAACAGGGAACGGCAGATGTGGCCATCCTTGGCCATCACGGTCACCCCACGGCTTGCGCGGATGAGGGGGACCCGTTTGGTGGTCCAGTCGCTATGCGGCTTGGGGTTGGTGGGTCGAGGTCCACTGTAAGGCGAACTCGGCGGGGCTGAGTCCGTGGTGGGCCGAATGCGGTCGGTTGGCGTTGTAGTCGATTCTCCAATCCTCGATGATTACTCGGGCTTCCAGCAGGGAGTCGAAGCGCCAGGAGTTGAGCAGCTCATCTCGCAGGCGGCCGTTGAATGACTCGATCCAGGCGTTCTGCCAAGGTGATCCGGGATCAATGAACAGTGAGCCGGTGCCGTTGAACCGGCACCAGTCGTTGACCGCATGGGCGACGAACTCCGGGCCGTTGTCGAACCGCACGTAGTGCGGAGCCCCGTAGGTCAGAGCCAATTGATCGAGGATGTCGACGACGCCATCAGCGTTGATGGCGTGGCTATGACAGCCTGATTTGGCCCCAGTGGGACGGTTCGAAGTGGCCCCACTTGGTGTGGCGGCGGGCTGTCGTTGTGACGGTCTGATTTGGCCCCACCTGCTCGACACGCCGGGGCGGTTATGACGGCTTGATTTGGCCCCACCTGACCGTGGTCAGTGTCCGGATGTTCCGGACTGCTGGACGGTGGAGGTGGGACTAGATGGTGAGGTCACGGGTGGAGCTGTTCGCTGCGATTCGTCACGACGATCGGGTTGAGGGCCTGTCGATTCGGGCGCTGGCTGATAAGCACCGGGTGCACCGTCGAACGGTACGCCAGGCGTTGGGCTCGGCGATCCCGCCGGAGCGGAAGGTCCCGCAGCGGGTTGCGCCGCGGCTGGAGCCGTTCAAGGCCGCCATCGATGCGATGTTGGTCTTGGATCTGGAGGCCCCGAAAAAGCAGCGGCACACGGCCAGAAGGGTTTTGGCCCGGCTGGTCGATGAGCACGGCGCTGGTGATCTGTCGTATTCGACGGTGCGTGACTACGTCGCCAAGCGTCGCCCGCAGATCCTTGCCGAGGCCGGCAAGCCGTTGGAGCTGGGCTATGTGCCGCAGACCCATCCGCCGGCCGCCGAGGCCGAGGTTGACTTTCATGACCTATGGGTCGTGATGGGCGGGGTCAAGATCAAGACCGCGCTGTTCACCATGCGGCTGTCGTACTCGGCGCGGTCGGCGCATCGAGCGTTTTTGACCCAGGGGCAGGAGGCGTTTTTGGAAGGCCATGTCTACGGATTCGATCGCCTCGGCGGGGTGCCGGTGGACAAGGTCCGCTACGACAACCTCAACAGCGCGGTCAAGCAGGTGCTGTTTGGGCGGTCCCGCCAGGAAAACGAACGTTGGATCGCGTTCAGATCCCACTACGGCTTCCAGGCCTGGTACTGCCAGCCCGGCCACGAAGGCAGCCATGAAAAGGGCGGCGTGGAAGGCGAAGGCGGGCGGTTTCGGCGCAACCATTGCGTGCCCATGCCGGTGGTGGATTCCATCGATGAGCTCAACGCCCTGCTGGAAGCCGCCGATGATGCTGATGACCGACGACGGGTCGCCAACCGCGCCACCAGCGTTGGCGATGACTGGACGTTTGAGAAGACGCTGCTGGCCCCGCTGCCCACCGAGCCGTTCGACACCGCATTGACGTTGACGCCGCGGGTGGACCGCTACGCCCAAGTGGCGGTGCGCTGCAACCAATACAGTGTTCCGGCCCGGTTCATCGGGCACCGGCTGCGGGTCAAGCTGTCGGCATCGACGGTGGCCATCTATGACCGCAGCACGGTCGTGGCACGCCATCAGCGTGCGGTCGGCAAGGGCACCAAAGTCCTGGATTTGGACCACTACCTGGAGATTCTGCTGCGCAAACCCGGCGCTTTGCCCGGGGCCACCGCGCTGGCCCAGGCGCGTGCAGCAGGGGCGTTCACCACCGAGCACGAGGCGTTTTGGCAAGCGGCCCGCACCGCTCACGGCGATGCCGGCGGCACCCGCGCCCTGGTGGAGGTCTTGCTGCTGCACCGTCACCTCGACCGCGCCGCCGTGCTGGCCGGTATCACCGCCGCCCTGTCGGTCGGCTCCACCGCCAGCGACGTCGTGGCCTTGGAAGCCCGCAAAGCTACTGAACACCGCAGCGCCGTCGCCGGTGATCGGGATCGGCGGGTGGTCGTGCTCGCCGAGCACCGCCCGGCAAGCATTCCCGCCGATCAACGCCCCCTGCCGACGGTGGACCAATACGACAGCCTGCTGGGCGGACAAACCTCATGAGTGCCCGGCGTGGGGTCACCGACCAAGCCGCGACCGCAGCGATCGAACAGGGTGCGCGGATGCTGCGCCTGCCAACCATCCGCGACCGATACTCCGAGATCGCCACCGCTGCTGAGCGCGAACAATTGTCGTATCTGGGGTTTCTGGCCGAACTGGTAATTGCCGAATGTGACGACCGCACCCAGCGCCGCGCCCAACGACGCGTGCGCGACGCCGGCTTCCCCCGCCCAAAACGGTTAGAAGAGTTCACCTTTGACGCCAACCCTGCCATCAACCCCGCCGTCATCGGGCACCTGGCCACCTGCGACTGGGTCAAGCAAGGGCAGCCGCTTTGTCTGATCGGTGATTCCGGCACCGGCAAAACACACCTGCTCATCGCCCTGGGTACCTTGGCCGCCGAAGCCGGCTACCGAGTCCGCTACACCCTGGCCAGCAAACTGGTTAACGAGCTGGTCGAAGCCGCCGACGACAAGCACCTGATCAAACTGATCAACTACTACGGCCGCGTCGACCTGCTGCTGGTCGACGAGCTCGGTTACCTGCAACTCGACCGGCGCGGAGCTGAACTGCTGTTCCAAGTTCTCACCGAACGCGAGGAACGCTCCGCGATCGCCATCGCCTCCAATGAGCCCTTCTCGGCCTGGACGAAGACCTTCACCGACCCCCGGCTCTGCGCAGCCATCGTCGACCGGCTGACATTCGCCGGGCAGATCATCGAGACCGGCACCACCTCCTACCGACTCGCCCACGCCCGCAACACCCGCAAACCAACCCCTACCAGTGGGGCCAGCTCAAACCGTCACACTGGGGCCACTTCGAGTTGACACAGCCAGATGGCGCGGTCGACGTGGATCGCCAGGGCTTCGCGGGTGAATTCGTCGATGACGTTCAGCATCTTGATGGTGCGCC
>NZ_LQPS01000051.1 GCF_002101885.1 Mycolicibacter senuensis | reverse complement strand
CCCGCCGAGGACGCCCCTGCGGCGGCTCCCGCGGGATGGTTGCCGCCCGCTCCGGAGGCTCCCGCTCCCGAGGCCCCGGCACCCGAGGCTCCCCCGATCGCCGAGGACCTGCCGCCGGCACCCGAGGCACCGGCCCCCGAGGCGCCCGCCCCCGAGGCACCGGCACCCGAGGCCCCGGCACCCGAGGCTCCCCCGGTTGCCGAGGATGTCCCCCCGCCGGCACCCGAGGCACCCTGGTGGATGCCGCAACCGCCGGAGGCTCCCGCTCCCGAGGCGCCCGCGCCCGGCGACGAGCCGGGCCCGGCCCCCGAGGGTGAGAAGGCGCAGGCTGTCTCGGTCGGCTTCCACCAGCAGCTGTGGCAGGCCATCCGGGCGGAGAACGTCAGCGGCAACGAGGCGCTGGCCGCCTTCGCCCAGCAGCCCACGCGCGTCGTCTAGCGACTACACGACAAGAGGGGGCCGGTTCGCCGGCCTCCTCTTTCGTATCTGCGGGTCGCCCCCGTCTGACCGGCGCCCTGAGCGGCGCTGACCGATACACCGCTCAACAGTGCAATCAGCACTTCCCGGGTCACGATCGGTCGCAGGTTGAAAACCCGGCCAGCCGCGACGGTTGAAGAATGAGATTTGTATGGTAGACAAACAACTATGGTTAGAATCGACTCTGCTCGGGTGCCGCTTATTGATGCGCGTCACCGAGTACGAGCGACCCGAGAATCGGGCGCCCAGACCCGCGGGACGTTGCTCGACGCGGCTTGGCGTCTGTTCGAGGTACGCGGGTTTGCCGCCGTATCGCTCGGTGCGATCGCCGCTGCCGCTGATTGTTTCCCGAGTCAGATCACCTACTACTTCGGGACGAAGGATGCGTTGTTCGCCGAGGCGGCTTGCCGCGAGATCGTGCGCTTAGCCGAACGCATCGAGGAGGTGGGCGCCCAGGCGCGGTCGCCGCAGAGCTACTCCCGGGCGATGGCGACCGAGGCGCCGGCGTCACCGGCACTACCGGCGTTCTGCGAGACCCTGTTGATCGCACGGCGCAATCCCGATGTGCAGCAATTGGTGTCAGCCACGCTCGAGCAGCTCCGCCAGGAAGGCGCCCGCGCAATCGAGGAATTATGGTCGCGCAAGGGCTGGCGGCTGACCACACCTCCCCAGGCGATCTCCCGGGTCATGTGGGCGACCGCGCTGGGGCTCGCTCTCGAGCAGGCCGGTACCGGCATCCCCATTGATCCCGTCGCAGCCGAATCCGCGATCGCCGCTGCACTGGGGAGCGATCGATGATCCCTGGCACCGACCCGGGCGTGGCGCATATTCCCGATACCAAAGCCGACGACTGGTACGCCCCCGACAGGCACGCGCAGTTTTTACTTGGACGCAGCCTCCATGGCGCCGAGGCGGCCGTCGCCTCGGCCGCGCTGGCCGAACTGGGGCGGTTGGTGCCGACCGTCATCGAGCTGCTGGTGGTGGCGGCCGACCGTCATCCGCCGCGTCTGCATCAGTACAACCGGCGCGGCGAGCGGATCGACGAGGTCGAGTCCATCCTGCCTACCACGAGGTGATCCGCATTGTGCTCGGGTTCGGCGTCGTCCGGGCCGCGCACCTGCCAGGCTGGCGCGGGCTGGAGCGGCCGGTGTCGAAAACCCTGCTGCTGTTGATGTTCTACGAGTTGTTCCAATCCGACCTCGCGATCACCGGTTGCCCGATCGGCGCGATCAGCGGCCTGGCCGGCACCTTGAAACGCCACGACCCACAGCTGGCGGAGCGATTCGTGCCGGGTCTGTGCGACGAGACCGGCAAGCACCTCACCGCGGCAATGTTTCTCAGCGAGAAGGCCGGAGGTTCTGACGTCGGCGCAAACGAAACGATCGCCGTGGCAACCGGTGACGGAACCTGGCGCCTGTTCGGCGAGAAGTGGTTCGCCTCCTGTCCGCACAGCGATCTCGCACTGGTGTCGGCGCGACCCGAAGGTGCCGGACCCGGCAGCCGGGGGCTGGGGTTCTTCCTCGTGCCCCGCACGACACCGGACGGTGAGCGCAACGCGATCCGGATCCATCGCCTCAAGGACAAGTTCGCCAGTAGGTCCATGGCGACCGGCGAGGTCGGCCTCGACGGTGCGTTCGCCTGGCCGGTCGGCGACATCTCGCAAGGAATGAAGCAGGCACTGGACTTCGTGAACATGAACCGGGCAGGCGTCGTAGCCGCCTGCGCAGGCGCGATGCGCCGGGGAGTATTCGAAGCTCTCGAATACAGCAGGCACCGAATCGCGTTCGGTCGGCCGCTGATTGAGCAGCCCCTGATGTGTGACATGCTCGCCGAACTCGTCGTCGACAGCGTCGCCGGGCTCAGTTCGCTGGTCTACCTCGGCGAAATCCTCGACCGTGCCGAGACCGGCGACACTACTGCGGCGAGCCTGGCCCGAGTGCTCACGGGGCTGTTCAAGATGGACAGCTGCGAGCGGGCCCGCCGGCACGCCAGCGACGCCGCCGAGGTGCGCGGAGCCAACGGCCTGGTCGAGGACTGGCCCGACGCTCGCATGATCCGCGATGTCCACTACCACTCGATCGGTGAAGGCCCAGCAAACGTGATGGCGCTCAGCACGCTGGGGGCCATCGCAGGCGGTCACGCCGCGGCGTTCTTCGCAGACGTGACGACCCGCGCCGAAAACGCTTACGGCTCCATTCCGCTTGCGCCGCTGGCCGCATTCATCTTGGACGAATCACATCGGGTGGCCGCCGATATCGCCGCGCTTGCCGGTATCGATCCCGACGCGGCGCAACTGGGAGCGCGGCGCCTTACCCGGCGAATGGCCGAAATCGCGATCGGTGCGCGTCTGCTTGAGGAGGCACGAGCCCAGGCGGACGAGAACGGCAGCGGCCGATTGACCTGGATCGCCGCCCGCTACATCGCTCGGGTCGGTGGTGGCGAGGTGATCAGGGCCGTCGCCGACGACCCCGGCTGGCTGCCCCACGCTGAGGCACTGCTGGAAGGCAGGCACGTCCCGTTGCATGTCGGCGAGCAGGCCGCCACGCTGGTGGCCGACGCGTTGCGGCAGGTGCGTCGGACGCAACCAGCTGACTGATGCGCCCCGCGCTGCGGGAGCGAATCGCCACGGTATGTGCGAGATGCCCATCCGAGCTCAGGCCGAACCGACCCACTCCTCGGTGCCGTCGGCGAAGAACTGGTGCTTCCAGACCGGCAGCCGTTCCTTGACGGTGTCGACCAGTCGCGCGCAGGCCTCGAACGCCTCCCGGCGATGATCGGCGGCCACCGCGGCGACCAGCGCGGCATCGCCGATGTGCAGCACGCCGACCCGGTGGCTGGCCGCGACCGCGCGGATCCCACGGGCCTGTTCGGCGATCTCGCCGAGCACCTCGGCCATCACCTGTTGCGCCGACGGGTGCGCGGAATACTCCAGCCTCCTCACCTGCCGGCCGTGGTCGTGGTCGCGGATCATGCCGACGAACCCCACGATCGCGCCGGCGGCCCGGTGGCCCACCAGGTCCTCGTGTTCGCTCAGCACGATGGGCTCCTCGGTGACCGCCGCCCGCAGCACCAACACGCCGGTGGATGTCATCGGTCGTGGTCCCCGCCGGCGAGTTGGTCCAGGGCGTGGTCGAGCACGTCGGCGAGCACACCGAGCCCGTCGCGCACTCCCCCGGTCGATCCGGGCAGGTTGACGATCAGCGTCCGCCCGGCCACCCCGCACACGCCGCGGGACAACACCGACGTCGGCACTTTGGGCAGCCCGGACCGGCGGATGGCGTCGGACAGGCCGGGAATCTCGTAGTCGAGCACCGCGGCAGACTGCTCCGGGGTGTCGTCGGTCGGCGAGATACCGGTCCCCCCGGAGGTGATGACCAGATCGACCGGCGCTGCCACCGCGGCCCGCAATGCCGCGCCAACGGCTTCACCGTCGGGCACGACCTCCGGTTGCGCCGGCGCGAAGCCGCGCTGCGTCAGCCATTCGGCGATGATCGGCCCGGTGCGGTCGGTGTACACCCCGGCCGAGGCGCGGGTGGAGGCGATGATGACGTGGGCGGTCCGGGCGCTCATCCGCGTTCCCAGGAGCCGGTGCGGCCGCCGTCCTTGCTCAGCACCCGGATGTCGTCGATCACGGCGGCGCGATCGACGGCCTTGATCATGTCGTAGAGGGTCAGTGCCGCCACGCTCACCGCGGTCAGCGCCTCCATCTCGACCCCGGTGCGGTCGGTGGTGCGTACCGCGGCGGTGATGTCAATCCGGGATTCGCCGATGGTGAAGTCGACGTCGACCCCGGTGAGGGCCAGTTGGTGGCAGAGCGGGACGAGGTCACTGGTGCGTTTGGCCGCCATGATTCCCGCCACCCGGGCGGTGGCCAGCGCGTCACCTTTGGGCAGCCCCCCGGCCGAGATCAGCTGCACCACGTCGGCGGTGGTGCGCAACACGCCGCCGGCGACCGCAACGCGCTTGGTGGTCGCCTTGGCGCTGACGTCAACCATGTGGGCCGCGCCCCGTTCGTCGAGGTGTGAGAGCGGCCCGGTCATCCTCGCCTACCGGTTGACGACGGTGACCGGATGCAGGTAGGGCAGCTCCTCGGACGGGAGCGGGAAGACCAAGCTCCCGAACGGCGACAGGGCACCGGCCCGGTCGGTGCGCAGCTCGCTCACGGCGGGTTCCCCGTCGGTCTCGGGCCACCCGTTGTCGACGTACCGATTCTTCTTGTCCTGGTTTGCAGCCACGGCGTCCATTCTGACAGGTCGCGATCGGCGACGCTCACCGGTCGGGCCTTACGCTGGTCGTCGATGACCGAACACGCCCGGGGTGTGCCGCTGGGATCGTGGCTGGCCGACCTGCCCGACGAGGGTCTGATCCGGCTACTGGAGCTGCGGCCCGACCTCGCCCAACCGCCGCCGGGCAGTATCGCCGCCCTGGCGGCGCGAGCGCAGGCCCGCCAGTCGATGCGGGCGGCTACCGACGAGCTGGATTTTTTGCGGCTCGCGATCATCGACGCGCTGCTCGTGCTGGAGGCCGACACCGCCGCGGTGCCGGTGGCCGACCTGCTGGCGCTGATCCGCGACCGGGCACCCGCCGACAAGGTGCACGAGGCGTTGAACGACCTGATCGAGCGGGCATTGTGTTGGGGGTCGGGGCAGCCCGACGGTGCGCTGCGGGTGGCCGCCGAGGCCGGTGCGGGCCTGCCGTGGCACCCGGGCCAGGTCACCCAGGAAGATCCCACCCGACGCGGCGACCAGATCGCCGAGGCCGTCGCGGCCCTCGACGCACCGCAACGCGACCTGCTGGACAAGCTACTGGCGGGCTCTCCGATCGGCCGCACCCGCGACGCCGCCCCCGGGGCACCTCCGGAGCATCCGGTGCCGCGGCTGCTGGCGGCGGGCCTGCTGCGTCGTGTCGACGACGAAACGGTGATCCTGCCGCGGTTGGTCGGGCAGGTGCTGCGCGGCGAGCAACCCGGCCCGGCGGCTCTGCGAGCACCCGATCCGGTGGTGTCGCAGACCACCGCGGCCGACGTCGACGCGACCGCTGCCGGCGCGGTGATCGACCTACTGCGCGAGCTCGACGTCATCCTGGCCAGCCTGGGCGAGATGGCGGTGCCGGAGTTGCGCAGCGGCGGGTTGGGCGTCCGCGAGGTCAAGCGACTGGCCAAGACCACCGGCGTCGATGAGACCCGGCTGGGTCTGCTGCTCGAACTGGCGGCCACCGCCCGGCTGATCGCCTCCGACTACCCCGACCCGGCGACGGTCGACCAGCGGGAGTGGCCCGACGCCGACGGCCCCTACTGGGCGCCGACGGTGCTCGCCGACCGGTTCGCCGAACAACCGACCGCCGAGCGCTGGCAGCTGCTGGCCGCCACCTGGCTGGAGCTGCCGGCCCGGCCCGGCCTGATCGGCAGCCGCGGCGCGGACGGTAAGCCCCGGGCGGCACTGTCCACGCCGCTGTTCTCCACCGCCGCCCCGCTGGATCGCCGGCTGCTGCTGGACATGCTCGCCGAGCTGCCCGAAGGCGCCGGGGTCGACGCCGTCTCGGCATCGCAGGCACTGGTCTGGCGCCGGCCGCGCTGGGCCAACCGGCTGCAGCCCGGGCCGCTGGGGGAACTGCTCGATGAGGCCCACGCGCTGGGGGTGCTGGGCCGCGGCGCGATCAGCACTCCGGGACGGGTGCTGCTGGCGGGGCCGACCGACGACCCCGCACCCGCCGTCACCGCGATGACCCGAGCGCTGCCCGAGCCGATCGACCACTTCCTGGTACAGGCAGATCTGACCGTAGTGGTTCCCGGGCCGCTGAAACGGGGGCTCGCCGAGGAACTGGCCGTCGTCGCCACCGTCGAATCAGCCGGCGCCGCGATGGTGTACCGGGTCTCCGAACAGACCATCCGGGCCGCCATGGACGTGGGCCGGACCGGCGCAGGGCTGCAGGCGTTCTTCGAGAAGCACTCGAAGACGCCGGTGCCGCAAGGACTCCGCTATCTGATCGACGACGTCGCGCGTCGGCACGGTCAGCTGCGGATCGGGATGGCGGCGTCGTTCGTGCGCTGCGAGGATCCGGCCCTGCTGGCCCAGGCGGCCGCGGCCGCCGAGGCACTCGGTCTGCGGGTGCTGGCCCCGACGGTGGCGGTGGCCCAAGCCCCGATCGCCGACGTGCTGGCGGCATTGCGTGACGCCGGTTTCGCGCCGGCCGCCGAAGACGCCACCGGGGCCATCGTCGATATCCGGCCGCGCGGCGTGCGGGTGCCGACGCCGGCCGAGCGCCGCGGCCATCGGCCGGTAGCCGGGCCCAGCAGCGAAAGCCTCACGTCGCTGGTCCGGGTGCTGCGCACGGTGACGTCGGCGCCGTTCGACAACATCCGGCTGGAGCCGGTCACCGCGATGATCATGTTGAAGCGGGCCGCGTCGGAGGGCTCCACGGTGCTGATCGGCTACGTCGACGCCGCCGGGGTGGCCACCCAGCGGGAGGTCTCCCCCGTGCTGGTCCGCGGCGGCCAACTGGTGGCGTTCGATTCAACCTCCGGCCAGATGCGGGACTTCACCATCCACCGCATCACGTCGATCTCCTCGACCGAACAGTGAGTTTGTCGGGCCCTTCCGGATAATGGCCGCATGAGCACTAACGGGCCGTTGATCGTCCAATCCGACAAGACCGTGCTGCTCGAGGTCGACCATGAGCAGGCCGGCGCGGCCCGCGCCGCGATCGCGCCGTTCGCCGAACTGGAGCGAGCCCCCGAGCACATCCACACTTACCGCATCACCCCGCTGGCATTGTGGAACGCCCGCGCCGCCGGGCACGACGCCGAGCAGGTAGTCGACGCGCTGGTCTCCCACTCCCGCTACGCGGTCCCGCAGCCGCTGCTGGTCGACATCGTCGACACCATGGCCCGCTACGGGCGGCTGCAGCTGACGAAGAGTCCGGTGCACGGCCTGACCCTGGTGAGCCTGGACCGCGCGGTACTCGAGGAGGTGCTGCGCAACAAGAAGATCGCCCCGATGCTCGGCGCCCGCATCGATGACGACACCGTGGTCGTGCATCCCAGCGAGCGCGGCCGGGTCAAGCAGATGCTGCTCAAAATCGGTTGGCCCGCAGAGGATCTGGCCGGCTACGTCGACGGCGAGGCGCACTCGATCGAGCTGTGTCAGAACGGCTGGCAGCTGCGCGACTATCAGGAGATGGCGGCCGACTCGTTCTGGTCGGGTGGTTCGGGGGTGGTGGTGCTGCCGTGCGGCGCCGGCAAGACGCTGGTCGGCGCCGCCGCCATGGCCAAAGCGGGTGCGACCACCCTGATCCTGGTCACCAACACCGTCGCCGGCCGGCAGTGGAAACGCGAGCTGATCGCGCGGACCTCGCTGACCGAGGACGAGATCGGCGAGTACTCCGGCGAACGCAAGGAGATCCGGCCGGTCACCATCGCCACCTACCAGGTGATCACCCGGCGCACCAAGGGCGAATACCGGCATCTGGAGCTGTTCGACAGCCGCGACTGGGGGCTGATCATCTACGACGAGGTGCATCTGCTCCCGGCGCCGGTGTTCCGGATGACCGCCGACCTGCAGTCGCGGCGCCGGCTGGGGCTGACCGCCACACTGATCCGGGAGGACGGCCGCGAGGGTGACGTGTTCAGCCTGATCGGGCCCAAGCGCTACGACGCGCCGTGGAAGGACATCGAGGCCCAGGGCTGGATCGCGCCGGCCGAATGCATCGAGGTGCGGGTCACCATGACCGAGAGCGAGCGGATGACCTACGCGATCGCCGAGCCGGAGGAACGCTACAAACTGTGCTCGACGGTGCACTCCAAGATCGCGGTGGTGCGCTCGATCCTCAAACAGCATCCCGGCGAGCAGACCCTGGTGATCGGCGCCTACCTCGATCAGCTCGAAGAACTGGGCGAGCAGCTCGACGCCCCGGTGATCCAGGGCTCGACGCGCACCGCCGAGCGCGAGAAGCTGTTCGACGCGTTCCGCAAGGGCGAGGTCTCCACCCTGGTGGTGTCCAAGGTCGCCAATTTCTCCATCGACCTGCCCGAGGCCTCGGTGGCCGTGCAGGTCTCTGGCACCTTCGGGTCTCGACAGGAGGAGGCCCAGCGGCTGGGCCGGCTGCTGCGCCCCAAGGCCGACGGCGGTGGCGCGGTGTTCTATTCGGTGGTCGCCCGCGACAGCCTGGACGCCGAGTACGCCGCGCACCGGCAGCGGTTCCTGGCCGAGCAGGGCTACGGCTACATCATCCGCGACGCCGACGATCTATTGGGACCGGCGATCTAGTGTCCGTCAGCCCCCACAAGGGTTGGCCGGCAGCAACATCATCAGCGGCCACAGCAGCACTCCGGCCACCGTCGCCACCTCGTAGAGACTGTTGGGCGGTATGCCGAACTGGTCCTCGGCCCGTGTCTGCAGGATCTCCACACCGTCGGGGCGCAGGAACAGGCACACCACCCCGATGATCACGTAGACCAGGCCCAGCCACAGCGCCGTCTCCAGCAGCTTCCCGACGGTGATGCTCAGCCGGTAGTCCAACAGACGCGAAATCCCCCGAAGCCAAGAGGGTTCGGGGGATGTCACGACCAACAGACTAACTACAGCAGCGAGGACGGCGGGTTGAACCGGTCGCCGTAGCGGGCGGCCAGTTCCTTGGCCCGTGCCACGAAGCCGGCCTTGCCGCCGGGATAGCCGACGATGAACTGGTGGGTGCCGCCGGTCCACGGCGGGAACCCGATGCCCATGATCGCGCCGATGTTGGCGTCGGCGGTCGAGGTCAGCACACGTTCGTCAAGGCACTTCTGGGTCTCGAGCGCCTCGGCGAACAGCATCCGGTCGATCATGTCCTGCAGCGGCGGGGTGGAGCTGCCCGAGTTGAAGGTCTCCCGCAGCCCCGGCCACAGCCCGGTGCGCTTGCCGTCGACGTATTCGTAGAAGCCGGCACCCGACAGGCGCGACGGGCGACCGATCTCGATCATCTTGTCGACGACCTCTTCGTTGCGCTGCTTGTCGAGCGTGCCGCCGGCCGCCTCGATGCCCTCGCGGGTGGCGTTGGCGATCTTCTGCATGAGCTCCAGGTTGAGCTCGTCGCAGAGCTGCAGCGGAGCTGCCGGGTAGCCGGCCTGCAGACCGGCCTGCTCGATGCTGGCCGGCTCGACACCCTCACCGAGCATCATCAGCGCCTCGTTGACGAAGGTGCCGATGACGCGGCTGGTGTAGAAGCCGCGGCTGTCATTGACCACGATCGGGGTCTTCTTGATGGCCAGCACGTAGTCGAACACCCGGGCCAGTGCCTCGTCGGAGGTCTTCTCGCCCTTGATGATCTCCACCAGCGGCATCTTGTCGACCGGCGAGAAGAAGTGGATGCCGATGAAGTCCTCCTGGCGCTTCACGCCGGTCGCCAGACCGGTGATCGGCAGTGTGGAGGTGTTGGACCCCAGCAGCGCGTTCGGCTCGACGATGTCCTCGATCTCCTGGAATACCTTGTGCTTGAGGTCCTGGCTCTCGAACACCGCCTCGATCACGAAGTCGACGCCCTTGAGGTCGGCCGGGTCACCGGTCGGGGTGATCTTGTCCAGCAGCGCCTTCGAGCGCTCCGCAGTGGTGCGACCCCGCTCGACGGCCTTGGCCTCCAGCTTCTCCGAGTAGCCCTTGCCCTTCTGCGCTGCCTCCAGGGAGACGTCCTTGAGCACCACGTCGTAGCCGGCCTTGGCCGACACGTAGGCGATGCCGGCGCCCATCATCCCGGCGCCGAGCACACCGATCTTCTTGATCGGGGTCTGCCCGATGCCGTCGGGCCGGCTGCCGCCGCCGTTGATGTGCTGCAGGTCGAAGAAGAACGCCTGGATCATGTTCTTGGCGACGTGGCCGGTCACCAGCGACACGAAGTAGCGGGTCTCGATGCGGCTGGCGGTGTCGAAGTCCACCGCCGCACCTTCGACCGCGGCGGACAGGATGGCCCGCGGCGCGGGCATCGGAGCACCCTTGAGCTGCTTGCGCAGCAGCGCCGGGAACGACGGCAGGATTGCCGCCAGCGACGGGGTCGACGGGGTGCCGCCGGGCATCTTGTAACCCTTGACATCCCAGGGCTGCACACCGGCGTCGGGGTTGGCCTTGATCCACGCCTTGGCGGCGGGCACCAACTCCTCAACGGTCGGCAGCACCTCGTCCACCAGGCCGATCTCCTTGGCCTTGGCGGGTTTGAAGCGGGTGCCTTGGGCCAGCACGTTCATGAAGGCGTTCTGGATGCCCAGCATGCGCACCGTGCGGGCGACGCCGCCACCGCCGGGCAGCAGGCCCAGGGTGACCTCGGGCAGGCCGAGTTGGCTGCCCTTGGCGTCGGCGGCGATGCGCCTGTGACAGGCCAGCGCGATCTCCAGCCCGCCACCGAGAGCGGCGCCGTTGATGGCGGCGACAACCGGCTTGCCCAGGGTCTCCAGGGCTCGCAGGTCGGCCTTGATGCCCTCGCACTGCTCGAAGACCGCCTGGGCGTCGTCCGGGCCGACGTGGATCATCGCCTTGAGGTCGCCACCGGCGAAGAAGGTCTTCTTCGCGCTGGTGATGACCACACCGGTGACGGAGTCCTTCTCCGCGACAAGGCGTTCCACGGCGTTGTGCATGGATTCGCGGTAGTGCTCGTTCATCACGTTGGCCGACCCGGTCGGGTCGTCCAGGGTCAGCGTGACGATGCCGTCAGCGTCCTTGTCCCACTGGATGGTGTTCTCTGCCATTTTCAAAAACCCTCTCAGACGCGCTCGATGATGGTGGCGACGCCCATGCCACCGCCGATGCAGAGTGTGATCAGCGCGCGGCGGGCACCCCGGCGCTCCAGTTCGTCGACCATGGTGCCGGTGATCATCGCGCCGGTGGCGCCCAGCGGGTGGCCCATGGCGATCGCGCCGCCGTTGACGTTGAGCTTCTCGTCCGGGATGTTCAGGTCCTTCTGGAACTTCAGCACCACGGAGGCGAAGGCCTCGTTGAGCTCGAACAGGTCGATGTCATCGACGGTCAGCCCGGCGCGGTCGAGCACTCGCTGGGTGGCCGGGGTGGGGCCGGTGAGCATGATGACCGGGTCGGCGCCGCTGGTGGCGGCCGCCACGATGCGCGCCCGCGGGGTCAGCCCCTGCTCCTTGCCGACCTTCTCGGAACCGACGAGCACCAGGGCGGCGCCGTCGACGATTCCGGAGCTGTTGCCGCCGGTGTGCACGTGGTTGATCTTCTCGACGAAGTGGTACTTCTGCAGCGCCACGTCGTCGAAGCCGCCCATGGCGCCGACCCCGTCGAACGCGGTCTTCAGCTGACTCAGGCTCTCCACCGTGGTGCCGGGCCGCATGTGCTCGTCGTGGTCGAGGACGACCAGGCCGTTCTGGTCGCGCACCGGGACCACGGACTTGGCGAAGTAGCCACCCGACCAGGCCGCGGCCGCCAGCTCCTGGGAGCGCGCCGCGTAGCGGTCGACGTCCTCGCGGGAGAAGCCCTCGATGGTCGCGATCAGGTCGGCGCCGATGCCCTGCGGCACGAATCCGATCTCGTAGTTGGTGTCAGGGTCAGACGCCCAGGCGCCGCCGTCAGAACCCATCGGCACCCGGCTCATCGACTCCACACCGCCGGCCAGCACCAGGTCATCGAACCCGGCCTTGACCTTGGCGGCGGCGGTATTGATCGCCTCCAGACCCGACGCGCAGAACCGGTTGAGCTGTACGCCACCGGTGGTCTCGGGCATCCCGGCGGCCAGCATCGCGGTGCGGGCGATGCAACCGCCCTGGTCGCCGACCGGCGACACCACGCCGAACACGGAGTCGCTGATCTGGTTGACGTCCAGGTCGGGGTAGCGGCTACGCAGTTCGTTCACCAGGCCGACAGCCAGGCTGACCGGCTTGATCTCGTTCAGCGACCCGTTGCGCTGCTTACCGCGCGGAGTGCGAATGGCCTCGTAGATGAAGGCTTCTTCGGACATGGCTGGAATTCCTCTTCGGTTGGGATTCGACACGGATTTTCGATTGCGTCTGCTCGGAGCGTAGACCTCTGATCGCCACCCTAACAGGACGGCCTATCAACCGGATGGTTGGGCCGCGCGCGACGGTGGCGCACCGCGACGGCGACGTGCGGATACCGCGGCCGAACACACCGCGGCTTCTAAGCTGGCTGGTTATGACGGTGTCGCGGTTACGGCCCTATGCCACCACGATCTTCGCCGAGATGTCGGCGCTGGCCTCGCGGATCGGCGCGGTCAACCTCGGTCAGGGTTTCCCCGACGAGGACGGGCCGCCGGCCATGCTCGAGGCCGCCCGGTCCGCGATCGCCGACGGCGTCAACCAGTACCCTCCCGGCCCCGGCATCGCCGCCCTGCGGGACGCCGTCGCCGGCCAGCGCAAGCGGCACTTCGGCATCGACTACGACCCGGAGACCGAAGTCCTGGTGACCGTGGGAGCCACCGAGGCCATCGCGGCGGCGGTGTTCGGCCTGGTCGAGCCGGGCTCGGAGGTGCTGTTGATCGAGCCGTTCTACGACTCCTACTCACCGGTGGTGGCGATGGCCGGGGCGCGGCGGGTCAGTGTGCCGCTGGTTCCCGACGGCCGCGGCTTCGCCTTGGACGTCGACCGGTTGCGCCAGTCCATCACTCCGGCGACCCGGGCGCTGATCGTCAACTCGCCGCACAACCCGACCGGCGTGGTGTTCACCGAATCCGAGCTGGCCGCGATCGCACGCATCGCGGTGGAGGCCGATCTGCTGGTCATCGCCGACGAGGTCTACGAGCACCTGGTCTACCCGGGTTCTGAGGGCCGGACGCATCAGCCGCTGGCCGGTTTCGAGGGGATGGCCCAGCGCACCGTCACCATCTCCAGTGCGGCGAAGATGTTCAACTGCACCGGCTGGAAGATCGGCTGGGCCTGCGGGCCCGCGGAGCTGCTGGCCGGGGTGCGAGCCGCCAAACAATATCTGAGCTATGTCGGCGGTGCGCCGTTCCAGCCGGCGGTGGCGCTGGCGCTGAACACCGAGGACGCCTGGGTGGCGAACTTGCGCGCGACGATGCAGACCCGCCGGGACCGGCTCGCCGCCGGGTTGGCAGGGATCGGCTTCGAGGTGCACGACAGTTTCGGCACCTACTTCCTGTGCGCCGATCCGCGTCCGCTGGGCTATGACGACAGCACGGCGTTCTGCGCCGAACTGCCGCACCGGGCCGGGGTCGCGGCGATTCCACTGTCGGCGTTCTGCCCGCCCCCGGGCGAGGCGACCGCACCTGACGTGTGGAATCACTTGGTGCGGTTCACCTTTGTCAAGCGCGAGGACACCCTCGACGAGGCGCTGCGGCGTCTGGAGGTGCTGCGCGAGGGGCCGGTCAGGACTCGGTAGGCGCCCGGGCGCCCATCACCTGCTGCCGCAACCCCTCGGTCGCGGTATCCAATACCAGCTTGCTGGCGCGCCGGACCAGGAACGCCGGGATCGGCCCGGACGGTTCGACGGTGATGTCGAAGCGCACCCGGGTGGTGTCCGGGCCCTCCTTGGTGAGGGTGTACTCGACGTGCTGGGCGCGCTGCTGGATTGTCGCCTTGGCATCCCAGACCACCCAGTCCGGCCCCCAGTGGTATTCCAGGATTTCCTTGTCCACCAACCCCAGAACCTTGATGGTGGCGCGCACATGGTGCGGGCGGCCGTCCGCGTAGGTGTCGAGGATCTCCACCCGCTTGTGCACCGGTGACCACGCCACCAGGTCGGCAACATTGGCGAGCGCGTCGAGGATCTTCTCCGGCGGCGCGTCAATCACAATTTCCCGCGATGCTCGAACAGCCACTACATCGAGCCTAGCCCGGCAATCGATCCCGGGCGGGCTTTGGACGAAACGGGGGTCAGCCGCCCTTTTTGATCTTGAGCACCTGCGTGCGCAACCCGTCGGTGGCGGTCTTCATGCCGCCCTTGAGGGTGTTCTTGAGCAGGAAGCCCGGGATCGGGATCGACGGGTCGACCGCCATGTCGAACCGAACCTTGGTCGCCTCGCCCTGCGGCGTCAGGGTGTACTTGGCGTCCTGCGCCTTGAGCTGGCCGGCCGACACCAGCGTCCAGCCGACACTGTCGGCGGTCCAGCTGTATTCGACCACCTGCTCGTCGGTCAGACCGGCCGCCTTGATCCGCATCCGAACCCGGCGGGGCCGGCCGTCGTCATGGGTGTCGAGCACCTCGGCGCTTTGGTACTGCGGCGACCAGGACGGCACGGACTCGACGTCGGCGAGGACGTCGAAGATCTCCTCCGGGCTGGCTTCGATGACCACTTCGCGGGAATCCTTGACTGCCATGGCTGGCACGATAGCCAGCCGTGCGGTGGCGCGCGGGGATTTACGCCGTACCCGGATGTGTCTCGTCCGGCGAGCCCGCGGTGGCACCATGGAGGTCATGCATGTGACCGCGCGCGTCGCCGCGCCCCTGCTCGCCGCCACGGCGCTGGTCGCGGCGCCCGCCGCCCACGCCGACGACGCCAGTTATCTGGCGAAGGTCAACGCCTCGCCGGTGGCGATCCCGATCGCCGATGACGTCAAGGTGACGTCGGGCCACTACGTCTGCGCCCTATTGCGGATGTACGGGCACACCGGCACCTACCGGTCCGGGCTCTCGCCGGGAGACGTGGTGCGCCAGCTGACCAACACGTTCTATTACAGCCCCGAGGCGGCCGACGTCCAGATCGCCGCGGCGCAGTCCGAGCTCTGCCCGGAGACGTTGCGGCCCTGAGGTTTTGAGCGCTAGCCGAGGCCGAAACCGGCACCCGGGCCGCCCTTGGCATTGACGTCGTCGAGGATCTCCTTGAACATCACGACCCCCGGGCCGGACTGGTCCAGCGGTGCGACCGGGACGGATCCGTCGCGGACCATGCCGACGAGCAGGTTGTCGATGGTGATCGGTGAGCCGTCGTCACCGCGTTGCCACCACTCCTCGCCGACGGAATCCAGGCCGGCGGGAACGACGTCGAAGCAATTGAGCCCGGACCCCCGGCCGAGTTTGCAGGCCCGTTTGGCCGCGACGGCTTCGGGCACGGCGGGTTCCGGGCTCGCGGGTGCTGGGTCGGCAGGTTCCGGGCTCGCGGCTGCCGGGTCGGCAGGTTCCGGGTCGGCGGGCGGCGGCTCGGCAGGTTCCGGACCGGCGGGTTCCGGGTCTGGCTGCCAGAGACCGAAGATCCCGAAACCTTCGTAGTCGGCGATCGGCTTCACCTTGGCCGGCTCGAAGTCGATCACGGCATAGACGAGCGTGTCGTCGGCGGCCACGACCGTGCCGACAACCCCGCGCTCTTCTGCGCCCTCGGCGACCACCGGCGATCCGGGCCCGCCGCAGTGGGCCGAGGTGAAGCCGATCAGCCGGCCGGCGCTGTCGTGGCCGATGGCGGCCAGGGTGCACAGCGTGTCGTCGTTGAGCACGATCGCCGCGCCGCCGCCGAGCAGAATCTTCTCCCCCGCTGCGGCGCTCATCGGCGGTGCGGCCACGGCGATCAGTGCGGCGGCGACCGCGACGGTCAGCCGGGGGGATGCGCGGTGCACGGTGGCACAGTCTATGGCCCGGCGACTGTTCGGCCAGTAGTACCGCGGCGAGTCGGCTTAGTATGAGCAGCCAAACTGAAGTGGCCAGGGCCGGGATCGAACCGGCGACCTTCCGCTTTTCAGGCGGACGCTCGTACCAACTGAGCTACCTGGCCGGAAGGCACGTATGCCTCGCCGTATAAAGCGACCCTGACGGGACTTGAACCCGCGACCTCCGCCGTGACAGGGCGGCGCGCTAACCAACTGCGCCACAGGGCCTTGCTCTTCGCTCCGCGTCGCCGCGATACGAGTACCCCCTACGGGATTCGAACCCGCGCTACCGCCTTGAAAGGGCGGCGTCCTAGGCCGCTAGACGAAGGGGGCCAGAACCGAATCTCTCCGGGGACTCGCAACGTGGTCACGTTGGGAGCTTCGCTAGCTTAGGGCACGGTGGGTCCTTTCCTCAAACGCGGCCCCCATCGGCAACGGCCGGCAAGGCAGTATTCTGTTCCGGCACGGCCCCTATAGCTCAGTTGGTAGAGCTACGGACTTTTAATCCGCAGGTCGCAGGTTCGAGCCCTGCTGGGGGCACCGTCGCGCCGCTTGTCGGTGGCGTCACCGTCGTATCGCCGCGTCGTCCGCTGTGACGTTTTTCATACCCCCGCGCCGGGCAGCACGGCGCTCAGATAGGTCAGATCGCCGAACGCCACCGCAAGGGCGTCATCGCCGTACTCCAAGCCGGCCTCGGAGTAGAGCTCGGTGACCTGCCGGCCCGACACCGTCCAGCCGGCGTGGGTCAGGTAGTCGACGATGTGATTGCGCTCGCCGTGGTAGATCAACTCACCGAAATCCACGTCGCACCCCACGGTCTGCATCTTCTCCCGGTGCTCGCGCCACTCCGGGCCGGCGAACACCGAGGTGTCCCGGATGAACTCACAGGCCAGCCTGCTGCCCGGAGCACTGAGCGCGGTGACGGTGTCGAACAAGGCGTCCTGGGCCTCTGGCTGCAAATAGATCAGCAGGCCCTCAGCGCTCCACACGGTGGGCGCGGCCGGGTCGAATCCGGCGGCCTTGAGCGCGGCCGGCCAGTCCTCGCGTAGGTCGATGGCGACGGTGCGGCGCTCCGCGGTCGGTTCGGCACCCAGGCCGGCCAGGGTGTTGGTCTTGAAGTCGATCACCTGCGGCAGGTCGACCTCGTAGACCACGGTGCCCGCCGGCCAGTCCAGCCGGTAGGCACGCGAGTCCAGCCCGGCGGCGAGGATGACCGCCTGGCGGATGCCGCTCTGCGTCCCGGCCTGGAAGTGCTGGTCGAAGAACCGGGTCCGGATCCCCATGCCGTGTCCCATCCGGACCGGGTCGAAGTCGTCGCCTTCGGGCAGCGTGACGTCGCCGTCGATCAGCCGGGTGAAGAAGTCGATGCCGACGGCGCGCACCAGTGGCGCCGCGAACGGGTCGTTGATCAGCTTGTCGGGCCCGTCGGTGGCCAGCGCGCGCTGCGCCGCCACCATGGTCGCGGTCGCCCCCACACTGCTGGCCAGGTCCCAGCTGTCACTGTCCGTACGTGTCATCTCGTGCCTTCCGAATTCTCAACCGACAAACTATCTAGATAGGCTACCGAATGTTGTGGTGCGCGTGCACCACGGTGCCGGCGACGATCGTCGCCGCGACCAGGCCGGCGTCCAGCGCGGCCGGATCGCCGTCGAGCACACACAGGTCACCGGGCTCGCCCGGGCTGACCGTGCGCGGTATCGCGGGCCGGTCGGGACGACCGGTGAACATGGCCAGCGCGGCGCGAGCCGTGACGCGCTCGGCCGGACCCAACACGGCGCCGCCGGCAGTGGTCCGGTGCACCGCGGCCCGCATGGCCGCCCACGGGTCACCGTCGCCGAACGGGGTGTCGGTGGAGAGCGCCACCGGAATACCGTTGTCCCGCAACGACGCCAGCCGCCACAACTCATGGTGCCGGTCGGGTTCGATCTCGGCCAGGTAGTCGTCGCCGCGTTCGGCGATGAAGTTGGGCTGGGTGACCACGATGATGCCGAGCGCGGCGAGGTCGGCCAGCCGGTCGTCGGGCACCACCGCGGCGTGCTCGATCCGATCGTCGCGGTGGGCGCCGGCGGACTGCCATGCCGCGATCGCGACGGTGAGCTGGGCGTCGGTGACGCAGTGCAGCGCCACACCGTGATCGCGACCGTGGTAGTCGCACAAGGCTTTCACCAAGGCATCCAGGTTCAGCCGGGCGTCGTCGAGGATGATCTTGGCCGGCCCAAATGTGATGCCGGGCGCCGGGGCGGTTCCGGCCGGCGCCATGCAGTGCAGTCGCTGCAGCAGCTCCCCGCTGCGGTGGGCGGCGGCGAACGCGGCGATGTCGGCGTCGGTGTGACCCGGGGTGGCGTCGGTGATCCCGGTGACGCCGCGGGCGGCCAGCTGCCGGCTCAGTCGCCGCAGCGACGGCTCCCGGCGCAAAAGCTCCGGCCCCGGATCACCGTGGGCCCGCAGCAGCCTGCCGTCGGGGTGATCGGCCCGATCGATGCGGGCCAGCCCGGCGGAGTTGAGCACCCACAGCGCGCCGCTGCGATGCGCCACCCGCACCGGCACCTCGGGCGAGAGCCGGTCCAGCAGTGCGGCGTTGAGTTCTCCGGCCACCGATTCGTGGTAGCCGTAGCCACGCACCCAGCCGTCGCGATCGGCCGTCGCGGCCCGTAGCGCGGCGGCCAGCTCGTCGAGCGTGCTCACCTGCGGCGGACCCAGGCACACCGAGTCCAGCGCGGCGGCCGCCGACCGCAGATGCAGGTGGTGATCGTGCAGCCCGGGAATCACGGTGGCGTGGCGCGCGTCCAGCACGTCTTCACCGGGGCGGTCCGCCAGACCCGGCGCGACCTGTTCGATGGTGTCGCCGAGCCGGATGTCGACCAGCGAGCCGTCGAGCAGCACCGCCCGCTGGATCAGCACCGCGACGCCGCATTCACCAGTTCGCCGACCCGGGCGTTGTCGGCTCCCAGCCGGGGGCCGGGGCCGGCGATGCGCGGGCGGGCGGGCGGTGACACCGGGTGGTCGCCGGCGCGATGCAGCGGCAGCGCGGCGTAGCGGGCGGCGACGGCGGCCAGCGACAGCGTGATCACCTCGCCGCCGCCGCGGGCCAGCGAGTCGAGCACCGCGGCGGCGGCTTCGATGCCGGTCAGCGGGTCGGCGATGGCGTCGGCGCAGAACACCGGGTCCGCGGCCCCGTCGAAGCCCACCAGCCCGCCGGCGACCGCCGTGTCGTCGCCGAACCCCGGCGGTTCAGCGAGGCTCGACGAAGGAGAGGCGAAGCTGGGACCGCCGTATGAACCGGGCGCCTCGCCGCCGTGCGCGGTGGTCTGCAGCCACACCCGCCCCGGCCGGCCCGCCACGTCGAACGGCCCGAGACCCCGGCGGTTCAATGCCGCCGGACGTGAACCTTCCAGCACCACGTCGGCGGCCCCCAGTAAGCCGGCAAGAACAGCAGCATCGCGATCGAAATCGACTGCACAGGAAAGCTTTCCATGGTTCATCCAGTCGAAGAACGCACCCGGCCCCGCGCGGGTGCCGTCCGGGCGGGACGGGCTTTCCACCTTGATGACGGTGGCGCCGGCCTGCGCCAGCAGCTGCCCGCACAGCGGGCCGGCCCACAGTGAGGTCAGGTCGACGACCAGGGCACCGTGCGCGCCGCGGGCCGGACCGCTAGGTCCGACCCGGCGGATCAACGGCGGCGCGGGCGCGGTCTCCCCCAGTGCGGCGGCGGGCAGATCGAGCAACCGCGCCCGCTCGACGACCTCGGCCACCGGTCGCCGCGAAGCCCACCCGGCAACGGCCGCCCACGGCTCCGGGCACTCGGCCTCGACGAGGGCGGGTACGGCGTCGATGTCGTCGGCGCGCGACAGCGTGATCGCCCACCAGCCGTCGGCGGCGGCCAGCAACCGGGAGGCGCCCCCGGCCGAGACGCGCCCGGCGCGGCGGAAGCCCAGCAGCCCGGCGCGCCCGGCGAGCAGCGTCGCGGCGTCGGCGTCGACACCGGTGGCGTCGGTCAAGCGGCCCAGCACCTGCGTGGCGTGCTGCAGCACCGCGGCGCGGGAGAGATCCGGGGGGCCGTCGGGCTGCCCGGTCAGCCAGGCCAGTCCCGACGCAGCCCAGGCCGCGCCGCTCATCAGGGGCTCCCGACCTCGTCGACCAGCCCCCATCGCAGCGCGGTCGGCGCGTCGATGGTGCGTCCCGACAGGATCAGATAACCGGTGCGCCACCGTCCGATGCGGCGGGTGATGCTGACGGTGCCCCCGGCGCCCGGGATCAGCCCGAGGTTGAGTTCGGGCAGACCCAGCACCGTCTCGGGGTGTGCCCGCACTCGGCCGCAGAAGGCCGCCATCTCCAGTCCGCTGCCCAGCACCTGACCGTGCACCTGGGCGCGGCAGCGCGCGCCGAGCCGGGCGGTCAGCGCGTCCAGCGCCAGCGCCGGGCTGTAGCGGGTGCGGGCCAGGTGCGCACTGGCCACATCGGTGAAGCCGCCGAACTCCGCCAGGTCGCCGCCGCTGCAGAAGGAGCGGCCGGCCCCCGAGAGCACCACCTCGTCGATCGAGGTGTCGGCTTCGGCGACGGCCAGCCCGTCGAGCAACGCGGCGCGCATCGTGTTACTGAAGGCGTTGTGGCGCTGTGGCCGGTTGAACCGCAGCAGCAGCGTGTCGCCGTCCCGGTCGATCAGCACCGGCTCGCTGGTGTCGGGCACGGTGGCCGGGCCGCGCTCGGCCAGCCAGCCGGCGAACTCCGGGCCGGCCTGCAGCACCGAGTAGGCCAGTGATTCGGTGATCACGCCGGGCCGCGCCGGCGCCGCCGGGTCCACCGCGCGCAGCACGTCGTCGCAGATCGTGGCCGCGTGCGGCCGGCGCCGGCAGTGATCGGCGATGCCGGCGAGCGCCTCGGCCACCGATCCGACGGTGATGACCCGGCGATCCGTCGCCTCGGCCTCGGAGAGGGTGAAGGTGGCGCGCTGCAGCCAGTGTTCGGCGTGCGCGGTGTCGAAGCGGCTGCCCGTCGCGATGATGATCCCGGCGCCGGGCTCGGCGTCGGGGTTGCCATCGAGGTCGACCACGCTGATCATGACGCACGTCAGCGTACCGATGGCGGCACCCGATCCGGCTGCTGGCGGTAGCGCAACTACCAGAAAATGATAATGTCGTTCTCATTCACGACGGATTACGGGGAGCCGAGCGGTGAGCATTTCGTTGTTGCTGGAAATGGCGGTGTCGGCCGGCCCCGACCGGGTGACCGTCGTCTCGGAGACCACCCGCTACACCACCGCCGAACTCAACGCCCTCGCTGACGCCGGCGCCGGGGTGATCAGCGAGACCGGCGCCAACAGTGTGGCCTACATCGGGATGGGCGGCGACATGCTGCCCCTGCTGTTGTTCTCCGCGGCGCGGGCCGGCCGGCCCTTCGCCCCGCTCAACTACCGGCTCAGCGGCCCGGCGCTGCGCGAGCTGATCGGCCGGCTGCCGCAACCGCTGGTCGTCGTCGACAAGGAATACCTCGACCTGGTCGGCGAGGTGGGCGACATCGGGATCGGCCCGATCGATTCGGCCACCTTCTGCGCCCGGGCCCGCACCACCACCCCGGAGGTGCAGTGGCCCGACCCCGACGACGTGGCGGTGGTGCTGTTCACCTCGGGCACCACCTCGGCGCCCAAAGCCGTTGAGCTGACCCACAACAACCTGACCAGCTACATCACTCAGACCGTCGAGTTCGGTTCGGCGGACACCGCGGACGCGGCGCTGATCTGCGTTCCGCCGTATCACATCGCCGGTGTCGGAGCGGCGTTGAGCAATCTCTACGCCGGCCGCAAGGCGGTCTATCTGCGTCGCTTCAGCGCCCCCGAGTGGATCCGGTTGGTCAAAGACGAGGCGGTGACCACCGCGACCGTCGTCCCGACGATGCTGGAGCGCATCGTGACCGAACTGGAAGCCCACCCGGCTCCGCTGCCGACGCTGCGCAACCTGGCCTACGGCGGCTCCAAGGTTGCGCTGCCGTTGGTGCGCCGGGCGCTGGACCTGCTGCCCGACGTCGGCTTCGTCAACGCCTACGGCCTGACCGAGACCAGTTCGACGGTCGCGGTGCTCACCCCCGACGACCACCGCACGGCGTATGCGTCCACCGACGAAGCCGTCCGCAAGCGGTTGGGGTCGGTCGGCCGGCCGGTGCCCGGCATCGAGGTCGTCATCCGCGACGACGAGGGCCGGCCGGTGGCGGCCGGAGAGCCCGGCGAATTGTTCCTCCGGGGCGAGCAGGTCTCCGGCACCTACACCGGCATCGGGTCGGTGCTCGACGCCGACGGCTGGTTCCCGACCCGCGACCTCGCCGTGCTGGATGAGGAGGGCTACCTGTTCATCGTCGGTCGCTCCGACGACACCATCATCCGCGGCGGCGAGAACATCGCACCCGCCGAGATCGAGGACGTGCTGGTCGAGCACCCGCAGGTTCGCGAGGTCGCGGTGGTGGGCGCCCCGGATCCGGAGTGGGGCCAGATCATCGTCGCGTGCGTGGTTGCGGCGCCGGGTGCGTCACCGGAGCCGGAGGCGCTGCGCGAGTATGTTCGGGAACAGCTGCGAGGGTCGCGCACCCCGGACCGGATCGTCTTCCGCTCGGAGCTGCCGACCACCCCGACCGGCAAGGTGCTGCGCCGGGAACTCCTCAACGACCTGCAAACCGCGAAGTAGTCCACGTAGTTTTTCAAGCCGAAGGGGCGCAATGATCAAGTCCGGTACCCGTCTGAAGAGCCAGGTGTGCGACACCCAGGTCATCGTGGTGAAGACCGCCGACAGCCTCGATGACCTGCGCGCCGGTGGGGCCCCGATGGTGCCCCTGGAGGACAGCGCCTCGCCCGAGGCGACCCTGGATCCCGATTTCGCCGGCGGCGCGGTGATGGGCAAACGCTACGTCGACGAGGCCGGCGCCGAGGTCCTGGTGACCAAGGCCGGTGCCGGCGCGTTGAGCGTCGGCACCGTGCCGTTGGCCCTCAAAGAAGCCAAACCGCTGCCGGCCAGCGACTGACCGGCGCGGTCAGGCCGACTCGCGCACCGGCCGGTAGAACACCACCAGTTGGCCGATGCCGCCGGCGAGTCCGAGCCCGGCCGCGATCAGCAGCCCGGTCCATCCGTCGCACCAGTTCTGGCCGAACAGCAGGTGGTCCAGGCTGAGCCGTCCGGCGCCGAGCATGGCGACGCCGACCGCGACGGCGGCCAGCACCAGGTTGTACTCCCACCCGCTCTTGACGATGAAGAAGCCGTTGTCTCGGTGCACCGTCCAGGCCGCCACCAGCATCAGGGCGACGAAGCCCGCCGCGGGAATCGGCGTGAGCAGGCCGGCGGCCAGGCCCAGCCCGGCGGCGATCTCGGTTCCGGCGGCCACCCGGGCGTGGAAGAGGCCGGGCCGCATACCGATGCTGTCGAACCACCGTGCGGTGCCGGGTATCCGGCCGCCGGAGAAGATCTTGTTGTAGCCGTGCGCGGCCATGGTCAGGCCCAGGCACAGCCGCACGATCAACAGTCCCGCGTCGTAAGCGGTCATCGAATGGGTTCTCCTTCTGCTCGTTCTTGTTGGTCATCTTGCTGATCCGCCACGCGCATCAGGTGTGCCAGGCGGCCGACGAAAACCGGCGGGTAGACACCGACTCCGGCCCTGGTGACCCAGTCGGCGGCGAACTCGGGTTGGCTGATCCACTGTCCGGCGCCGGCCTCGCCCACTTCCTCAGCCGCCTCCTGCAGCATGAACACCTCGCGGGGATTGTCAAAGGCCTGGAATATCAATACCTTCCGGATTCCGGCCGCGGTGAAGGCGTCCGCGGTGTCATGGACGTGGGCGATGAGCGCCTCGGCATCGACGACCTCGGCCACCGCCGCTACCACTACGCCCGGCGGTTCGGCCGGCGGTTCAGTCAGGCTCGAACTGTCGGCCAGCTCGATGCGCTCCGCCAGCGCACCGGCGAAGACGGCGGGAATGTCATCGACGCCGACCGCGTCGAACCAGCCCATGAAGGCCTCGTCGCGGAGCAGGTCGGTCACCGGCTGCTCGGCGCGGATCGAC
Organism: Mycolicibacter senuensis; assembly: GCF_002101885.1. Classification (GTDB taxonomy): domain Bacteria; phylum Actinomycetota; class Actinomycetes; order Mycobacteriales; family Mycobacteriaceae; genus Mycobacterium; species Mycobacterium senuense. The sequence continues at coordinate 70,891 of NZ_LQPS01000051.1, read as the reverse complement.
ATCAGTGCCAGCACCCGGCCGGGGTCTACCGACGAGGTGTAGACCAGCACATGACTGGCGCCCAGGTGAGCCAGGCTGTCGCGGTGGCGCTTAAGCAGCGGCCAGACCCTGGCCGGATCCGGGACTCGATAATCCGTCACCAGTACCAGGGAACGCGACAGTGGCACGTTCTCGGTCAACGTCCGATCGCGCCGCTCAACTCGCCGGGCTCAGGTCTGCCGCGACCGATGCACACGCCGGCCCGCAGCGGAACTTCTCGATGTGACCGGATCCGGCGACGCCTTTCGGGTCGATGCCCGCCGCTCGCAGCGCCTGGGCCTTGAACGCGCGGGCTGCCGCGCTGAGCCGGTGCTGGCGGGTGTCGACGTCGCGATGCAACTCGGCGGGCACGTCGCCCCACAGCGTCACCTCGGTGCTGCTGTGTTCCAGCGCGTCGAGTACGCCCTGGCGCACGCGTGCGTGGCCGTCGAACATCTGGGCGCAGACGGCGATGGTCTGCGGGTGCGGCCACTGCTCCCAGTGGGTGAGCACCGACGCCAGGTCCAGCACCCGGGCGCCGAGGATCTGCAGCGGGCGGGTGTCGGTGCCCTCGAAGGCATCGAGCATCATGACGCTGACGTCCCAGCCCGCCGTCGCGCGGTCGTAGAGCCAGCCGCCCGCCGCCGTGACGATGTCGACGACACTGTGGCCGACGATGTCGAACCGGTACCGCATGTCGGGGTCGGGGGTCATTGCGGGATGTCCTTTTCCAGTGGAGCGAAGTCGCGGGCCAGTGTTTCCGTGTAGGCCGTGAACACCTCGGCCAGCGGTATCGAGGGATCCAGTAGCCATGACATCTCCATTCCGTTGATAAAGGCGAGAATCTCTGCGGCCTTGATGGCCGGGTCGAAATCCGTGCGGTAGCGCCCGGCGTCCTGGCCGCGCCGGATCAGGTCGGCGACGATGTCGACCGCGGCGTGGTAGCGCTTCAGCATCCGATCGTGCAGCGGCGCCTCGGGCAGTACGTTCTCGGCGAGCAGCACGGTGAAGGTGCCGACCAACTCGGGTGCGCGGGTGAATCGCTCGGCCACCCGCTGGATCTCCTCGATGAGCTCGCCGCTGCGGTCGGCATGCGTGTCGTCGTCGGCGTCGCGGGCGTCGAGCACCGCGTGCAGCAGCTGTTCCTTGGACGCGAAGTGGTGCAGCAGACCGGCCGCGCTGACCCCGGCGTTGCGGGCGATCTGCGCCAGCGAGGTATTGCGCCAGCCGTTGCGGGCCAGCAGGTGCTCGGCTGCCAACAGAATCCGCTGCCTGCGGTCCTCGCCTTTGGCGAGCAGTGTGGCGTACGGCCGGGGTGAGGTCACCGGTCTCCTTCGATCAACCAACCAAGTGAACACACAGTAGGTTGGTTTGCACGCTGTGACAAGGGTCTCATCGAAGAATCTTTGATTACGGACTCACAACCGCGGCCCCGAGACCGTCTCAGAGCCCCAGCGACTTGGCGATGATCATCTTCATCACCTCACTGGTCCCGGCATAGATCCGGGCCACCCGCGCGTCGGTGTAGAGCCGCGCGATCGGGTATTCCATCATGTAGCCGTAGCCGCCGAACAACTGCAGGCAGCGATCGATGACTCGGGCCTGCATCTCGGTGCAGAACAGTTTCACCCGAGCGGCGTCGGCGCCCGAAAGCTTGCCATCGACGTGCTCGATGACTGCCCTATCGAGCATGCATTGGGCGGCTTCGATCTCGGTGGAGACCGCGGCCAGTTCGAACTTGGTGTTCTGGAACGACGCGACCGGTGAGCCGAACACGTTCCGGTTCTTGACGTAGTCGATGGTGGCGGCCAGCGCCGAACGGGACTGCGCCACCGAGCCGACCGCCACGGTGAGTCGTTCCTGGGCCAGGTTGTGGCCCAGGTAACTGAAGGCCTCGCCGTCGGCGCCCAGCCGGTTGGCCATCGGAACCCGGACATCGGCGAAGGACAACTCGGCGGTGTCCTGCACCTTGCAGCCCATCTTGTCCAGTTCGCGGCCCCGGGCGAAGCCGGGCATGCCGTCCTCCACCACCAGCAGCGTCAGCCCGGCGCGGCGGTTGTCGGGGTCGGTGGCGGTGCGGGCCACCACGATCACCAGATCCGCCTGAATGCCGCCGGTGATGAACGTCTTGGCCCCGTTGAGGATGTAGTCGTCGCCGTCCCGCACCGCGGTGGTGCGCATCCCGGCCAGATCCGATCCGGTGCCCGGCTCGGTCATCGCGATCGCCGTCAGCAGCGTGCCGGCGGCCAGCCCGGGGAACCAGCGGGCCCGCTGCTCGTCGTTGGCGTAGTGCAGGAAGTACGGCAGGATCACCTCGAGCTGGGTGCGCACCGTGGACAGTGTCACCAGCGCGCGGGCCGCCTCCTCCTGCAGCACCACGTTGTAGCGGTAGTCGTCGATGCCCGCGCCGCCGTACTCCTCGGGGATCGCCATGCCCAGCATCCCCAGCGAGCCCAGCTGCTCGAAGACCGCGCGCGGCATCCGGCCGGCCTTCTCCCAGTTGGGGTATTCGGGTACCACCTGCTTCTCGACGAAGTCACGGGCCAGGGCCCGGAACGCCTCGTGGTCTTCGGTGAACAGCACGCGCTGCATGACGGTGTCTCCTTAGCCGATCCGGCCGGCCTAGCCGACGAGCTCGACGATCGTGGCGTTGGCGGTTCCGCCGCCCTCGCACATGGTCTGCAATCCGTACCGAATGCCGTTGTCGCGCATGTGGTTGATCATCCGGGTCATCAGCACCGCGCCGGATGCGCCGAGCGGATGGCCCAGTGCGATCGCCCCGCCGACCGGGTTGAGCAGCTCCTCGTCGGCGCCGGTCTCGGCCAGCCACGCCAGCGGCACCGGGGCGAACGCCTCGTTGACCTCGAACACACCGATGTCGGCGATGCCCAACCCGGCGCGCTTGAGCACCTTCTCGGTGGCCGGGATGGGCCCGGTGAGCATCAGCACCGGGTCGGCTCCGGTGACCGCGCCGGCGGTGTAGCGCACCAGCGGGGTCAGCCCGCGCCGGGCGGCCTCGTCCTCGCTCATCACCAAAAGCGCTGCGGCGCCGTCGGATATCTGCGAGGAGTTGCCGGCGTGGATCATTCCGTCGTCGCGGAACGCCGGTTTGAGTCCGGCCAGCTTCTCGACGGTGGTGCCGCGGCGGATGCCCTCGTCGGCGTCCACCACCCCGCCGTCGGTGGCGACCGGGACGGTCTGGTCGCGAAACGCCCCGGCGTCCTGCGCGGCGGCGGCCCGCTCATGTGAGCGCGCCGCGTACTCGTCGACCCGGACGCGGTCGAATCCCCACCTCTGGCAGATCATCTCCGCGCCGATGCCCTGGTTGAACTGGAAACCGTCGTAGCGCGCAAGAGCTTTGGGGCCGTAAGGTTCACCGCTGGCCCGGGCCGCGCCGAGCGGCACCCGGCTCATGACCTCGACGCCGCCGGCGACGACGACGTCCTGCTGTCCCGACATCACCGCCTGCACCGCGAAGTCGAGTGCCTGCTGGCTGGAGCCGCACGCCCGGTTGACGGTGGTGCCCGGGATGTGCTCGGGCCAGCCGGCGGCCAGCACCGCGTACCGGCCGATGTTGGAGGACTGGTCGCCGACCTGCGACACACAGCCCCAGACCACGTCGTCGACGATGTCCGGGTCGACCCCGGTGCGGGCCATCAGCTCGTTGAGCACGATCGCGGACAGGTCCGCGGCGTGCGTGCCGGCCAGGCCGCCGTTGCGTTTGCCGACCGGGGTGCGTACCGCCCCGACGATCACCGTTGGTCGCATCTCTACTCCGATCTCACTTGGCGGGCCATCCACCGGTGAAGCGCGGTGTGCGCTTCTCGGCGAATGCCGCATAGGCTTCGGCGGCATCGGTGCCGGCGAAATTGACTAGCTGGGCCCGGGATTCGTTGGTCAGGGCCTCGGGCAGGGTGCAGTCGGCCCCCTGATTGAGCAGCGCCTTGGTCTGTGCCAGCGCCCGCGGCGGGCCGGCGGCCAGCCGGTCGGCGAGCTCGTCGACGAACCCGTCGATCTCACCGGCGTCCACCACCCAGGTCACCAGGTTCAGCCGGTGGGCTTCGGCGGCGTCGATGGTATCGGCCAGCAGCGCCAGCCGCTTGGCCTGCTGCAGGCCGACGATCTTGGGCAATAACCACGAACCGGCCAGGTCGATCGACAGGCCCCGCTTCGAGAAGATCTGGCAGAACGACGATTCCGGCGTGGCGACCACCAGATCGCAACCCAGCGCCAGGTTCCAGCCCGCCCCGACCGCCACCCCGGTCACCTTGGCGATGGTCGGGACCGTCAGCTCGTGCAGCGCCAGTGCCACATCGGTGAGCCGCTGCAGCTTGTGCACCGGGTGGGTGTCGTCGCCGGTGCCGATGTCGGCGCCCGAACAGAACGCGCCGCCGGCGCCGGCGATGACCAGGGCGCGCAGGTCGCGATCGTCGGCGGCATCGCGCAGCGCATCGCGCAGCTCCCGCCACAGTTCCGGGTTGATCGCGTTCTTGCGGGCGGGCCGGTTCAGGGTGAGAGTCCGTACCCCCTCGCGATCGGTGCGTAGCAGAACATCGGTGTCGGGGGCCATCAGCTGCCAGCCTGCCCGATCGCCCCCTGGCCGCGCAGCTCGGCGATCTCAGTGTCGGTGAAACCCAGTTCGCCCAGCACCGCCTCGGTGTGCTCGCCGAGGGCGGGCACCGGCCCCATCGGCGGCTCGAAGCCGGCGATGACCGGCGGCGGCAGCAACGATGGGATCGGCCCGGCGGGGGTGTCGATCGAGCGCCACCGGTCGCGCTCGGACAGCTGCGGGTGGGCCAGCACATCGGCGGCGGTGTTGTAGCGGGCGTTGCCGATTCCGGCGGCATCCGCGGCGTCCTGGATCTTGGCCAGGTCGTGGCGCGCACACCACTGGCCGATCGCCTCGTCCAGGATCGCCCGGTTGCCCACCCGGTCGGCGTTGCCGGTGAAACGCGGATCGTCGGCCAGGTCGTCGCGGCCCAGCAGCTCGCGGGCCAGCCGCTGCCATTCCCGGTCGTTGGTGGTGCCCAGCACCACGGTGTGGCCGTCGCCGGTCGCATACGCACCGTAGGGCGCCACCGCCGGAGAGCTCATGCCCAGCGGCTGCTGTTCGATGCCGGAGTGCCGCGCATAGGTCAGGTGATAGCCCATCATCTCGGCCATGGTGTCGAACAGGCTGACGCTCACCGACGGCGCCGGCTCATCGGTGCCCGCACCTTTGCGACCGATCAGCAGCGCCATGATCGACAGCGCCGAGTACAGGCCGCTGGTCACGTCCGCCACCGGCGGGCCGGGCTTGGCCGGCTCGCCCGGCCGGCCGGTCACCGAGCACACCCCGGACTCGGCCTGCACCAGCAGGTCGTAGGCCCGCTTGTGCGACAGCGGTCCGCCGCTGCCGTAGCCGTCGATCTCCACGGCGATCACGTTCGGGTGCCGGGCCGCCATGTCCCGTGCCGACAGTCCCAGCCGCGCGGTGGCGCCCGGTGCGAGATTGGAGACCAGCACGTCGGCGGTGTCCAGCAGCCGGTGCAGAACCTCGCGTCCCGCCTCGCTTTTCAGATCCAGCGTGACCGACTGTTTGCCGCGGTTGACCCAGACGAAGTGTGCCGCCTGGCCTCCGGGACCACCGACCACGTCGTCGTAGTAGCGGGCGAAGTCGCCGCCGTCGGGGTTCTCCACCTTGATCACCCGTGCACCGAAGTCGGCCAGCGCGCGGGTGCACATCGGGGCGGACACCGCCTGCTCCAGCGCCACCACCGTGACACCGGCCAGCGGTGCGGTCATCAGTAGCTCCTCGGCATCCCGAGCACATGCGAGCCGAGGAAGTTCAGGATCATCTCCTGGCTGACCGGGGCGATCTTCATCAGCCGGGATTCCCGGAAGAACCGGGAGATGTTGTACTCCTCCGAGTAGCCCATCCCGCCGTGAGTCTGCAGCGCGCGGTCGGCCGCCGCGAAACCGGCGTCGGCACACAAATATTTGGCCATGTTGGCTTCACGACCGCAGGACTTGCCGTTGTCGTAGAGCCAGGTGGCCTTGCGCAGGATCAACTCGGCGGCGTCCAGTCGGGCCAGCGAATCGGCGAGCGGGAACTGGATGCCCTGGTTCATGCCGATCGGCCGGTCGAACACCACGCGCTCGTTGGCGTAGCGGACCGCGCGGTCCAGCGCGACCCGGCCGATCCCGAGCGCCTCGGCGGCAATCAGCATGCGTTCCGGGTTGAGCCCGTGCAGGATGTAGGAAAAACCCTTGCCCTCTTCGCCGATCCGGTGTTCGGCCGGGATCCGCAGGTCGTCGATGAACACCTCGTTGGAGGACACCGCGTTTCGGCCCATCTTGGGGATCGGCCGGATGTCGACGTGGTCACGGTCGATATCGGTGAGGAACAGCGTGAGACCCTCGGTGGGTTTGCCACCGCGGCGTTCCACGTCGTCGCGGGATTCGGTGCGGGTCAGCAGCAGGATCTTCTCGGACTCCAAAGCTTTGGAGATCCACACCTTGCGGCCGTTGACCACATAGTCGCTGCCATCACGCTTGGCGAACGTGGTGATCCGTGACGTATCAAGTCCCGCAGTCGGTTCGGTGACACCGAAGCACACGTGCAGGTCACCGGTGACGATGCGCGGCAGGGTTTCGGCCTTCATCTCCTCGGAGCCGAACACCACCACCGGCTGCATCCCGAAGATCGACATGTGGATGGCGCTGGCGGCGTTCATGCCGCCGCCGGAACGCGCCACCTCCTCGGCCAGGATGGTGGCCTCGGTGATGCCCAACCCGTGGCCGCCGTACGCCTCGGGGATGGTCATGCCCAGCCAGCCGCCGCCGGCGATGGCGTCGTAGAACTCCTGCGGGAACTCGTGAGCTTGGTCCTTGCTCATCCAGTAGTGGTCGTCGAACTTCGCCGCCAGTTCGGCGACCGACTGCCGGATCAGCTGCTGGTCCTCGGTCAGCTCGAAGCTCATTCCGCCGGGCATGGTCTCCTCCAGCTCGTCGCTGCAATCACGGATATGCGTTAGCCGGAAATGAGAATAACATTCTCATCATTGGGTTCCTTCGGCATACCAGGTGCGGAACTCGGCGTAGTTGGGCATCTCCTCCGAGTTGGCCTTGGGGTCGATGCACACGTGAATCACCGCGGTGCCGCCGGCGGCGTAGGCCCGCTTGATCGCCGGCCCGATCTCGGCCTCGTCCTCGACGTACTCCCCGTGGCAGCCCATGCCCTCGGCGATCTTGTCGAACCGGACGTCCTTGCTCCAGTGCACGCCCGGCTGCGGCGAGGGCTGCTCAAACGTGCGCTTGTACACCCCGACCTCCAGCCCCCACTGGTGGTCCACCCCGACCACGCAGACCAGCGGCAGCTTGAGCCGGGCGGCGGTCTCCAGCTCGGCGATGTGGAACAGGAACGCCGAGTCGCTGGTCAGCAGCATCACCGGCCGCTTGCCGCCCTCGGCGACCGAAGCGCCCACCGCGTACGGCAGGCCGGTGCCCAGGTGGCCGAAGTTCTGATTCCACATCACGTCGTGCGGCTTGGCCTGTGAATAGGTCCACTGGAAGATGACGGTGGCGCCGCCGTCGCGCACCATGATGCCGTGCGCGGCGACGTCCGCAAAAGCCCGAGTGGCCTCGACCACGTAGCGCGCCGGGTGCACCGGGGTGCGTCCGGCCGGTGCGGTCTCGGCCAGCTCGGCGAGCTGCTCGGCGTCCTGTTTGATCCACCGGTCCAGCTCGGCCGGCTGCGTACGGGGGCTGTCCCGCAGTGCCTCCACCAGCTGCGGCACGACACCGCGCAGATCGCCCACCAGCGGCACGTCGACGGGCCGGTTCACCCCGATCGCCAGTGGATCCTGCTCGACGTAGATCCACTTGCGGTCGGTGTTCTTCTCGGCCCAGTGCCGGGTGGTGCCGTAGTGCACCGGCTCGCCCAGTTCGGTGCCCAGCGCCACACAGACGTCCGAGGCCACCACCGCCTCGACCGCCGATTGGGAGAAGCCGTAGGGGAAGGTGCGGTCTTCCAGCCCGGGGATGAACGCGGTGCCGCCGGAGGTCTGGATCACCGGGCACGCCATCAGTTCGGCCAGTTCGCGCACCGCCGCCGCGCTGCGCGAGGTGTGTACCCCGTGACCCACCAGCAGGATCGGGCTCGCCGCGTTGCGGATGATCTCGGCGGCTTCGGCGACCTCGGCCGCCCCGGCCCGCTGGTTGACCAGCCGGTAACGGTGCGGCTCCGGCGGACCGGCGACGTCGAGCTCTTCGAGGATCACGTGTGACGGGTACTCGATATAGGCCGGACCGGGGGTTCCGGACATGGCCCGGCGGATCGCCTCGTGCACGATCTCATCGGTCTGGTCGGCGTACTCGATCGACGCGCTGTACTTCACCGACGGCGCGAAAAGCTCTTCCTGGCGGACGAATTGGATACGCCCGCGCCGCACTCGCCGCTCGGTGATGCGGGCCCGTTGCCCGCCCAGGAACACCACCGGGGAGTTCTCCACCTTGGCGCACATCATCGCCCCGGCGATGTTGGCCACGCCGGGCCCCAGGGTGCCGATGCACAGCCCCGGCGCCCCGGTCATCCGCGACGCCGCCTCGGCCATGAACCCGGCGCTCTCCTCGTGGTGCGGCGCCACCACCGACCAGCCGCGCTGTTCGGCCTCGACGAACATGTGCACGAAGTTGGGGTCGGGGATACCGAACAGCGTGTTGACGCCCTCGGCCTCGAACAGTTCCAGGATCCGGCGATATACGGGCACACCCACAGTCGAAACTCCTTGCTTGACTTGTTAATACCGTTGAGCGAGATGTTGACGGTGCGCTGCCGGTGACCCAAACAGCGACCGGTTGAACACGGCGCGTTTCAGATAGACGTGGATGCCGCTCTCCCACGTGTAGCCGATCCCGCCGTGCAGCTGCAGCGCCTTGCCGACAACCTCGACCGCGGCACCGCAGGCATACGACTTCGCCATGGCCACGGCGACATCGGCCTCAGACGCTTCGGGTGCCGCGCCCGCGGCCACCGCATCGATGGCCTCGCGTACCAGGGCGCGAGCCACCGAGACCGTCACCAGCATGTCCGCGCAGGCGTGTTTGACGGCCTGGAAGGAGCCGATCGGACGGCCGAACTGGTGGCGGGTCTGCGCATACGACACGGTGGCGGCAAGCATGGCCTCGGCCAAACCGAGGCTGTCGCAGGCCACCGTGACCGCCGCCCGGTGCTGCACCGACCGCGGGTTCCCGATGAACCGCAACGGCTCGGACACCAGCACGCCCGCAGCGGTCACGGTGGCGACCCGGCGAGTCTGGTCGAGCACCGGCTGCGCAGTGACGGTGAGCAGGTCGGTGGCCACGGCGACCTGGGCGCCGGTGTGGTCGGTGGCCAGTACCAGCAGCCGATCGGCGCCGTCGGCGTCGGGGACGAAGTCGGCACGGCCGGACAGTCGCCCGTCGGCGGCCAGGGTGAAGTCACCCATCACCGTGGCGACCCGTGTCGTGCCGGCGGCGACATCGGTCAGCAAGTTGTCACGAACAACACTGTCCTGCAGGGTATTCAGCACGCCCACCGTCAGCACCGCACTGCCCAGGTAGTCGGTTGCCGCGGCGGCCCTTCCCAGTTCTTCGCAGACCACCGCGACCTCGGCGAACGTCGCGCCGGCCCCGCCGAAGGCCTCGGGGACCTCCAGCCCGACCCAGCCGGCGTTGGCCATGGTCGACCAGTCGACGACCCGGCCGCGGGACAGCACGTCGGCGGCGACGGCCCGAAGGTCGTCGTGCAGTTCGGCGAAATCTGTTGTGGTCACGGCAGGCTCGGTTCTCGCGGCAGACCCAGGCCGCGTTCGCCGATGATGGTGCGCTGGATCTCGCTGGAGCCGCCGGGGATGGTCCACTCCCAGGAGCCGATGAAATCCAGCACCCAGGAACCCGACTCCCAACCGCTGGACAGGGGTTTGGTCAGCGTCGTGTGCGCGGCCAAACCGCCGATCTCGGCGCCGAAGTCGGTGAGCCGCTGCAACAGCTCGCTGTAGTAGAGCTTCACGATCGAGGCGTCGGCGGGCCCGGCCGTGCCGGCCTCGACGTCGGCCACCAGCTGCCGGCACATCGCCCGCAGGCCGGTGATCTCGGTTTCGAGCTGGGCTAACTTGTCGGCCACCACCGCGTCGTCGGTCGGCGCGGCCTGCACCAGCCAGCGAAAGCCCGCGCAGCCCAGCCGCTCGGCCAACTCGAGCATGGTCATGCCGCGTTCGGCGCCCAGCGTCGCCTGCGCCACCTGCCAGCCGGTGTTCTCGGCCCCGATCAGGTTCGCCGCCGGGATCACCACGTCGTCGAGGAAGATCTCGCAGAAGTGCTGATCGCCGACGGCGTTGCGGATCGGCCGCACCTGCACCCCGGGGGTAGCCATATCCAGCAGGAAATAGGAGATGCCCTTGCGTTTGGGGGCGTCCGGGTCGGTGCGGGCCAGCAGCAGACACCATTGGGCGTGGCTCGCGCCGCTGGCCCAGAGCTTCTGGCCGTTGATCACATAGGTGTCCCCCACCCGGCGCGCGGTGGTGCGCAGCGATGCCAGGTCGGAGCCGGCCTCGGGCTCGGAGAAGCCCTGCACCCAGATCTCGCCGTCGAGGATCCCCGGCAGGTGCCGACGGCGCTGCTCCTCGGTGCCCGCTGCCAGCAGGGTGGCCGCCGCGTGGTGGATGCCGACAAAGGCCAGCACCAGCCGCGGCGCGTCATGGGCGGCCAACTCCTGGTACAGCACCGCCTGATCGGCCACCGACATGCCGCCGCCCCATTCGCGCGGCCAGTGCGGCACCGCGAACCCGGCACGGTGCAGCGTGGCGAACCAGCGGCGCTGGAAGTCGACGAACTCGGCCTCGTCGACCCCGGTCTGGGTGCGGCGCCAGTCCGCCGGGATGTTGTCGGCGCACCACTGGCGTACCTGGGCGCGGAAGTCAGCAGGTTCATCCGGCGGTTCCAGCTTCGCTTCTCCTGCGTCGAACCTCGCTGAACCACCGGTGCCGGCCATCATGCGTAGAGTCCCGTCAGCCCGGTGCGGCCGGCGCGCTCGACCAGCAGCTCGCGGGTGCCCGAGAGCCCCCACGGCAGCCGGCGCAGCGGCTGGCTGTAGCGCGACAGCCAGGACAGTGCCGTCTCGTCGCAGAACCCGACGGCGCCGTGCAGTTGGTGACAGACGCGGAACACCACGTCGGCGGCTTCCAGCGCCGCCGATCGCAGCGCCAGCGCGTCGTCGACCGCTTCGGGACGTGCGGTCGCGATGCTCCACAGCGCGTACTTGGCCAGCATGTCCAGCCCGGCGCGCTCCACCTCGGCGTCGGTCAGCTGGAACTGCACGCCCTGGAACTTCGCCAGCGGTTGGCCGAACTGTTCACGCAGCCGCACATGGGCTTTCGTGAGATCCAGCGCCCGGTCCAGCATTCCCAGCAGCGTCCAGCATCCCAGCGTCAACCCCAGTGCCACGTCATCGGCGCCATCAGCGTCGATCTCGGTCAGCGTCAGCCCGGCGACCAGCCCCGGCCCGGCCGACGGTTGCGCCACCGCCGTGCTGCGCACCCCGGCCAGCGTGACCGCGGCCCACCGCTTCGACAACCCGGCCACCGCCCCGGCGGGCGCGTGCTCGGCGACCACGATCAGCCCGTCCGCGTCGAGATCGGCGGGCACCGAAAGACATTCGGCCACCGGGTAGGGCAGCGCCCAGTAGCCGGCGCTGCGGCACAGCGCCGCGGCGGCCTCCAGCTCGTCGGCGTCGGCGCGGGGCTTGAGGTCGAATGCGCCGAGTCCACGCAGCACCGGGGAGACCAGCTCGTCGCGCACCGCGGGGTCGGCGTCGGCGCGCACCACCAGCTCGTCGCCACCGGCCGCGTCGAACGCCCGCAGTGCCGCCCGCCCGTATTCTTCGGCGTCCGCGCCGAGTTCGAGGATCATCGCGGCCCCGCCAACAGCGCGCGGGAGAGCAGGATGCGCTGCATCTCGATGCTGCCCGACGAGACGGTGGCAGCCTGCGAGTAGCGCCAGTGGTCGTCGACCTCGGCGCGAAACCACTGCCCCTGCGGTCCGGCCGGGGCTTCGGCGGCGATCTCCATCAGCACCTCCGCACTCTCCTGGTCCAGCCGGGTGACCGCGATCCGGTAGGCGGCGGCGTCTCCGGGCGCGATCCGCCCGCTGGCCTGCAGCGAGACCACCCGGTAGGCCATCAGCCGGGCGCGCCGGCAATGCGTGAGCATCCGCACCCACCGCGCCGTCAATTCGGCGGGCAACGTCTCCCACCGGTCGCCGAGCGCGTCCGGCGCGGCGGCCAGCAGTCGTTCGCAGCGCGCATAGCGGGCGATGCCCACCCGCTCGTAGGACATCACGTCGGCCACGATCGACCAGCCCGCGCCGACCTCGCCCAGCACGTCGGCGTCGGTCACCCGCAGGTCGTCGAAGAACACCTCGTTGAGATGGTGCGGGCCCATCATGGTGCGGATCGGCCGGACCTGGATGGCGGGGTTGTCCATCGGGACCAGGAACACCGTGAGGCCCTGCTGTTTCTTGGTGACCGATCCTTCCCCCACGCGGGTGGTGCGCACCAGCAGGAAGCACCACTGCGCCATGGTCGCGTAGGAGGTCCAGATCTTCTGGCCGTTGATCACCCAGCCGGCCGAGTCGTAGCGGCGCGCCGTGGTGCGCAGCGAGGCCAGGTCCGAGCCGGCTTCGGGCTCGGAGAAACCCTGACACCAGATCACCTCGCCGGCGGCGATCGGCGGCAGATGCCGGCGCTGCTGCTCAGGTGTGCCGTGCCGCATGATGATCGGCCCGACCCAGTTGACCCCCATGTACTGCGCCCCGCGCGGTTCGTGGTGGGCCCACATCTCCTCGCGCACCACGGTCTGCTCCCACACCGAGGCGTCTGCTCCGCCGAACTCCTTCGGCCAGGACAGGCACAGCAGGTCGCGCTCGGCGAGTACCCGGCAGAACCGTTGGGCCGCGGCCAGATCGGCCGGATCGTCGGTGAACGCGCCCGGGAAGTGCTCCGGCAGCTCGTGTTCGATCAGCTCGCGCAGCTCTCCTCGCAGTGCGCCGGCGCGTGGCCCCATGTCGAAGTCGAGGCTCATGCGCCGCCGATCCCGAGTTCGGCGAGCACCGCCGCGGTGTGGGCTCCCAGCTCCGGCGCCGGGCCGGCGACCCGGCCGGGGGTACGCGACAACCAGGTGGGCACGCCGGGAAAGCGCACCGGCCCGGCCGGGGTGTCGACGGTCTCGAACAGGCCGACCGCGTTGAGATGCGGATCGTCGAAGAGGTCGCCCGGGGTGTTCAGCGGGGCGGCCGGTATCTCCAACTCGTGCAACAGCTTCAGCCATTCGGCGGTGCTGCGTTCCTTCATGGTCTCGGCCAGCAGCCCGTAGACGGTGTCGATCTGCCGGGCGCGCTGCGCCAGGGTGGCGTATTGCTCGGATGCCCAGGGGGGCTGCACCGCGTCGATGAAGGCGTTCCAGTGCTTGTCGTTGTAGATCAGCGCGGCAATCTGTCCGTCGCTGGTCTGATATGGGCGCCGGTTGGGCGCCACCGTGCGCGGGTAGACCGCCGGCCCCAGCGGCGGGTCGAACATCGCGCCGTTGGCGTGTTCGACGAGCATGAACGAGGCCATGGTCTCGAACATCGCGACCTCGACCTCCTGGCCCTGCCCGGTGCGCTCCCGGTGGAACAGCGCCATCATCGTGGCGTACAGGGCGGTCAGCCCGGCGATCTTGTCGGCCATGATGGTGCCCACGTAGTCGGCCCGGCCGGTGAGCTGCTGTTGCACCGCGGGTAGTCCGCATTCGGCTTGGATGGTGTCGTCGTAGGCCGGGCGGTCGCCGTCGGGTCCGCGGCGGGAGTAGCCGTAGCAGTTGGTGTAGACGATCGCGGGGTTGATCGCGGCGACCTCGTCGTAGCCCAGGCCCAGCTTGGTGATCGCCTTGGCGCGCATCGAGTGGATGAACACATCGGCGCCGGCGATCAGCGCGGTCATCGCCGCCTTGCCCTCGGCGGTGCGCAGGTCCAGCACGATGCCGCGTTTGCCGCGGTTGACGTTGACGAACACCCCGCTCATGTCCGGCGCGGGGCCCGCCGAGATGTAGCGGGTGGCATCGCCCTCGGGCGGCTCGACTTTGATGACGTCGGCGCCCATGTCGGCCATGATCTGCGTGCAGTAGGGGCCCATCACCATCGTCGTCAGGTCGACCACGCGGACACCGTGCAGCGGTCCGCTCGCCGGAGCGCCCCCGGCAACGCCAGCCGTGATTTGTTCGGACAAAATACTCCGTTCTGCGTATTGCAGAACACTATTCCGCAGTGCTTATTTGCGCGTCAAGGCCTTGATGCGCATCGCCGACGGCTATTGTCTGGACTAACTGCGCTTGATAACGTCCGAAGTCATGACGGCACCCTCCCCGCTTCTTCCGCGCGACGGGCGGACCGATCCGACGGTCACGCCCGGCTGGCGACTGGAGCGGGTCACCGCACCGAGCCGGCTGTTCGGCGCCAACGGCCTGCGCACCGGCCCGGATGGCCGGGTCTACGTCGCCCAGGTCACCGGCAGCCAGATCAGTGCGCTGGACGTGAGCACCGGCGAGCTGGCGGTCATCAGCGCCCGCGGCGGCGACGTCGTCGCTCCCGACGACGTGGCCTTCGACTCCGCCGGCACGCTGTATGCCACCGAGGTGATGGACGCCCGGGTCAGTGCGCTCGACAACGGGCGCGCCCGGGTGCTGCGCGACGACCTGCCGTGTGCGAACGGGATCACCGTGCATCAAGACCGGCTGTTCGTCGGGGAGTGCCGCGACGGCGGCCGGCTGATGGAGTTGGACCGTGCCACCGGGGCGCAGCGCATCCTGGCCGAGAACCTGCCGTCACCCAACGCCATGGAGGTCGGCCCCGACGGGCTGCTGTACTTCCCGGTGATGACCGCCAACGAGATCTGGCGCATCGACCCCTTCGCGACCGACGCCCTGCCGCAGCGGGTTGTAGGGGATCTCGGCGTTCCCGACTCGGTGAAATTCGACGCCGACGGATTCATCGTCTCGACCCAGGCGGCCAGCGGCCAGGTGTTGCACATCGACCCGCGCAGCGGTGATCACACCGTGCTGGCACAGCTGAATCCCGGACTGGACAACTGCACGTTCGTCGGCGAGCGGCTGTTCGCCTCCAACTTCAGCGGCGAGATCGCCGAGGTCACCGGCGGTGCGGTGACCACGGTGCTGCCCGGCGGACTGAACTGGCCGCTGGATCTCACCGTCGACGCCACCGGAACGCTCTACGTCGCCGATGGCACCTACTTCTACGCGGTCGGCGACGCTCCCGGATCTCAAGGCCGGCTGCAGACGCTGGGCATGCTGTTCAGCCCCGGCTATCCCGGCTTCGTCCGGGGGGTGGCCGCGGTCGGCGCCGGCGAGTTCGTCGTCACCACCTCCGGCGGGCAGGTCAGCCGCTACCGGCCGGCGCAGTCGGCCTGCGAGGTGCTCGCCGACGGTCTCGACCAGCTCTACGGGGTCACGGCGGGACCCGCCGGGGTGGTGGTCACCGAGTTCGGCACCGGCCGGGTGCTGCGCGTCGGCGCCGGTGAGGTCGACGTGCTCGCCGCGGGACTGGCCGGCCCGGTGGGCGTCGCCGCCGCCGGCGACGGCTCGCACCTGGTGGCCGAATCCGGCGCCGGGCGGGTGGTGCGGGTCGGCGCGTCGGGGACCGAGACGGTGGTCGACGGCCTGGCCCGGCCGCAGGGCATTCTGCCGGCCGACGGCCGGCTCTACATCGTGGACGCGGGCAGCCGCGAGGTGCTCGCCGTCGACCTCGCCACCGGATCGCGACACACCATCGCCGCCGGCCTGCCGATCGGACCGCCGCCGGGCGTGGTGCCCAAGCCGCTGAAGGGCATGCCGCCGTTCTCCGGTCCGCAAGGCCCGTTCGCCGGCATCGCACGCGGCCCGGACGGCACACTGTTCGTCGCCGCCGACGGGGAGGGCAGCGTGCTGGCACTACGCCCGGTCGGCCCGTGACCGACCACCGCTACCTCAAGGTGGCACGGGCGCTGCGCAAGGAGATCGCCGACGGGGTGTATCCGGTGGGCTCGCAGTTGCCCACCGAACACGAACTGTGCGAACGGTTCTCGGTCAGCCGTTACACCGTCCGGGAGGCGCTGCGGCGGCTGCGGGAGGACAACCTCGTGGTCTCGCGCCCGCGTGCGGGCACCGTGGTGATCCCTCGCGCCGCGACCAACTGCTACGCCCAGGATGTGGTGTCGATCGACGACCTGGTCGCCTTCGCCGCCGGCTCATCCTTCGAGATCGACTCCAACGCCATGGTCACCGTCGACGACGGCATCGCCGCGCGCACCGGGCTGCCGGCGGGCACCGAGTGGCTGGCGGTGCGCGGCTACCGGCGAGCCGACGGCCAGAGCGCGCCGATCTGCCGGACCGAGTACTACATCAATCGCGCGTTCGCGCGCGTCGGCCGATTGCTGCAGCGGCACACCGGTCCGATCTTCCCGCTGATCGAGGACGTGTTCGGGGTCAGCGTGGTCGAGGTGCGCCAGCACATCCGCGCGGTGATCATCACCGCGGAACTCGCCGGCGAACTGGCCGTGGAACCCGGAACCGCCGCGCTGCAGATGCAACGCAGCTACACCACCTCCGAGGGCGAGGTCGCCCAGGTGACGGTGAACACCCATGCCGGCGAGGACTACCGGTACTCGATGACGCTGCACCGGGTGATGGGACAGCCCGGCCCGTGAGGCGGCACACGCTGGCCGACGCCCTGGCGCAGGAAGCCGGTCGGACTCCCGACCGAGTCCTGCTGGTCGACGGCGACACCCGGCTGACCTGCCGGGAACTGCACGCCGCGGCGCACGCGCTGGCCGGGACGATGGCGGAGAAGATGCCGGCCGGCAGCGTGGTGTCGTTCATGCTGCCGAACTGGCACGAGGCCGCCGTGATCTACCTGGCCGCGGCACTGGCTCAGATGGTGGTCAACCCGATCCTGCCGTCACTGCGGGACGCCGAACTGACGTTCATCCTGGCCGATTCGGGCAGCCGAATGTTGTTCGCCCCGCAACGCTTCCGCGGTCACGACTACTCCGCCATGGTGGCCCGGGTGACCGCTGCGCTCGCCGAGCCACCGGAGGTGGTGTCGGTGCGTGCCGCCGCCCCGGTCGCCGGCACCGATTACCGCGCGCTGACCGACCACCCGCGCGAACCGGTGTCGCTGCCGCCGGTGGACCCCGACGCGGTGTTGTTGCTGTTGTATACCTCCGGCACCACCGGCCGATCGAAAGGGGTGCTGCACAGCCACAACTCGATCAATGCGCTGATCGCTCAGCTCGGGCGGCACTGGCTGCTGGAGACCGGTGCCACGTTTCTGGTGCCGTCCCCGATCGCCCATATCGGCGGGTCGATCTATGCGTTCGAGGCTCCGCTGCTGCTGGGCGCCACCGCGGTGCTGATGGACACCTGGGATGCCGACGCGGCCGTGGCGCTGATGCTGGCCGAACACTGCACCCACGTGGCGGGCGCGACACCGTTTCTGGTCCAGCTGCTGGCCGCCGCCCGCCGCGCCGGCACCCGGCTGCCCGACCTGAAGCTCTTCGTCTGCGGCGGCGCCTCCGTTCCGGCGTCGTTGATCCGCCAGGCGGCCGACTACTTCGGCACCGCCGCCGTCACCCGGGTGTACGGGTCCAGCGAGGTCCCGGTGACCACGGTCGGCGCGGTCGGCGCCCACGAGCGCGCCTACGCCGCGGACACCGACGGCCGGGCCGGGATCGCCGACATCAAGTTGGTCGCCCACCAGGGCGCCCCGCCCGGCGAGGGCGAGATCTACGTCCGGGGGCCGCAGATGCTGGTGGGATACCGGCGCAGCGAGGACGAGCAGGGCTGCTTCGACGCCGACGGCTACTTCGCGACCGGCGATCTGGGCCGCTGGGTCGACGAGGACTATCTGCTGGTCACCGGCCGGCTCAAGGACGTCATCATCCGCAACGGCGAGAACATCTCCGCGCGGGAGGTGGAGGACATCCTGATCGGCCATCCCGGCATCGCCGAAATCGCCGTGGTCGGCGTGCCCGACGAGCGCACCGGGGAACGCGCCTGCGCGGTGATCGTCCCGGCCGGCGGCACCGGCCCCGACGTGGCCGAGTTGCGCGAACTGCTGACCGCGCACGGTGTCGCGGTGTTCAAAGCTCCCGAACAGGTGGAGATCTGGGACGAATTGCCCAAGAACGATGCCGGCAAGGTTGTCAAACAGCACATCCGGGCAGTGCTGGCCCGGGCTAAGGGAGGTGACTGAGCATGCAGGTGGCGATCGTCACGGGCGCCAGCAGCGGAATCGGATTCGGTTGCGCCACAAAATTTGCCGCGGACGGCCTGGCGGTGCTGGGGACCGGCCGCGACGCCGATCGGCTGGCCGGTCTCGCCGCCGAGATCGGCGACCCGGACCGCATCGCCACCTTGGCCGTCGACCTCACCGCGGCCGATGCCCCGCAACAGATCGTCGACGCCGCGCTGGCCCGGTGGGGCCGGGTGGACTATCTGATCAACAATGCCGGGGTCGGCAGCCCGAAGCCGCTGCACGACACCGACGACGACACCCTCGACCACTTCCTGAACCTGATGCTGCGGGCGCCGTTCCGGCTGGCCCGCGACGTGCTGCCGCACCTGCGGCCCGGGTCGGCGATCATCAACGTCACCTCCACCTTCGCGGTGGTCGGCGGCTTGCGGGGCGGGGCCTACTCCGCCGCCAAGGGCGGGATGACCGCGCTGACCACCCACATCGCCTGCCAGTACGGGGCACAGGGCATCCGGTGCAACGCGGTGGCCCCGGGCGTCACCGTCACGCCGATGGTCGAGAAGCGCCTCGACGACCCGCGCTTCCGCAAGATCAACACCGAGATGACGCCGTATCCGCGGCTGGGCCGGATCGACGACATCGCCAACACCGTCGCCTTCTTGTGTTCGGAGGCGGGCGCATTCATCAACGGCCAGACCATCGTGGTCGACGGCGGTTGGAGTTCGACCAAGTACCTCTCGGACTTCGGGCTCGACTCGCACTGGGTGCAGCCGTGAACCTGTTCACGCTGCTGGATCAGGCCGCGGCCCGATTCGGCGAGCGGGGGGCGGTGTACCACGGCGAGCGCCTGCTGC
The DNA here is from genome assembly GCF_002101885.1 of Mycolicibacter senuensis. Lineage (GTDB taxonomy): Bacteria > Actinomycetota > Actinomycetes > Mycobacteriales > Mycobacteriaceae > Mycobacterium > Mycobacterium senuense. The sequence continues at coordinate 51,722 of NZ_LQPS01000051.1, read as the reverse complement.
ACACCTGGCGAGAGCTGGCCGATCGCGCGCTGCGTTTGGCGGGGTCGCTGCGCCGGGCGGGCGGGCCCGGCGCCCGGATCGTGATCGCCAGCGAGAACCGGCCCGAGATCATCGAGCTGATGTTCGCCACCTGGGCGGCGGACTGCGTCGTCGTCCCGGTCAACTACAAGCTGCACCCGCGCGAGATGGCCCAGATCATCGCCGACGCCGGCGCCGACCTGGTCTTCGCGTCGCCGACGCTCGCCGCCGGGCTGACCGGTGCCGTACCCATCGAGATCATCGGCAGCACAGCGTATCTGGAGCGATTTCAGGGTGAGCCGACCGCACCGCCGGATCCGGACCCGACCCGGCTGGCATGGCTGTTCTACACCAGCGGCACCACCGGACGCTCGAAGGGCGCGATGCTGACCCACCGCAACCTGACGGCGATGACGGTGGCGCATCTGGCCGACCTCGACGACCCGGATGCCGACTGCAGTCTGATCCACGGCGCCCCGATGTCGCACGGCTCCGGGCTGTACATCGCACCCTACGTGCTGCGCGGGGCCCGGCAGGTGGTGCCGGCGTCGGGGGCGTTCGACGCCGGCGAATTCCTCGACCTGTGCGGGCATCATCCGGGCGCCACCGCGTTTCTGGCGCCGACCATGGTCGCGCGACTGGTGGACACCGGACGCGAGCGCCCGGCCAACCTGCGCACCATCATCTACGGCGGCGGCCCGATGTACCTCGGGAACCTCAAACGCGCACTGGCCGCGTTCGGCCCGGTGTTCGCCCAGCTCTACGGCCAGGGCGAAGCCCCGATGACGATCACCGGCCTGACCCGCGCCGACCACCTCGGTGACGACGCGGTCCTGGCCTCGGTGGGCTATCCGCGCTCCGGGGTGGAAGTCGCGGTGCTGCGCGACGACGGCACACCCGCGCCGGTCGGCGAGGTCGGCGAGATCGTCTGCCGCGGCGACGTGGTGATGGCCGGCTACTGGGACAACCCGGACGGCACCGCCGAGGCCCTCAGCGCCGACGGCTGGCTGTTCACCGGCGACAAGGGCTGCTTCGACGAACGCGGTTTCCTGACCTTGCGCGACCGTTCCAAGGACGTGGTGATCAGCGGGGGCAGCAACATCTATCCGCGCGAGGTCGAGGAGGCGCTGCTGGACCACCCGGGTGTCATCGAGGCCGGCGTGGTGGGCACACCGGATGCCGAATGGGGCGAGATCGTGGTGGCCTTCATCGTCGGCGAAGCCTCGGCGGCCGAACTGGATACCCATCTGCTGGAACGCATCGCCCGGTTCAAGCGCCCCAAGCGCTACGAGTTCGTCGACGCGCTGCCCAAGAACAGCTACGGCAAGGTGCTCAAACGCGAGCTGCGGGCGCTGGCCGGCGAAATGGCAGCCATGCAAGGAAATTAGCGCCGGCAGCGTCAAGGGTTCAGCATCGCCGCGGCGGCCGCGACATCGCCCTCGGCTCGGGTGGTCAGCGCGTACCGGGCAAAACCGATCGACGAGGCGTGCCACAGCCGGCGGGTTTGGGCCGCCAGACCCGGGCGCAGCTGCCCGCCGGCCCGCGCGTAGGCCTCCAGCGTCGCCTGCAGCATCTCTTCGCCCGCGGCACCGTACTGGGCGGCCAGGTCGCGGGCGGGGTCGTCGACGCGCGCGGTGGTCCAGTCCAGCACCCCGACAAAGGTGCCGTCCTCGGCGAGTAGGACGTGTGCGGGGTAGATCTCGCCATGGGTCATCACGGTCTGGTCGGGCCAGCAGGTGTCGTCGGCCAGCCAGCCCTGCCAGGCCTCGGCGAGCTCGGGCGCGACGGTGAACTCCGAGCACACCTCCGTGATGTCGTCGCGCCAGGATTGCCGGACCCGCCCGGGGGTGCGCACTTCGACGCCCGCGGCCTCGGCCTGCTCGGCGGTGATGGCGTGCAGCCGCGCCAGCAGGCGGCCGAGGCGGATCGCGTAGTCGGGACTGGCGGGCTCCATATGCCAGTCCGGGCCGCCGTCGTCGTTCAGGGTCAGGCCCGGTGTACCGGCCAGCGCCGGGTAGGCGACCAGCTCCGGGGAACGAATCCGCCAGTCCGGGACGGCGATCCCGTCGGCGGCGAGAACCGGGCGCACCAGGTCGAGGACGCGGGCCTCGGCGGCCATCCCTGCAGCGACGTCCGCACGCCGCGGCAGCCGCAGCACCCAGCGGCGCCCGCCCTCGTCGGAAGCCATCACGACCCGATAGTCCAGGCCGGCATCAGTTGCCCGGGCATCTCCGGGGGCGAGGTACAACCCGTGGGAGGCCGCCAGGGCGATGGCATCGTGGATCGTGCTCATGGCCCCAGGTTTTCACCGGAAGTCGCACAGATCCAGCTATGTGACCGTCTGCTGGCCGGTCGTCTCGGGGCGCGGCGCCCGCTACGGCGCGAACATCGTTGGACGGCTACTTCACCTGCGACTTCATCTCGTCGAGGTTGACCAGCACCGGCCAGCCGCATACCGAGAGCGCGTTGCCGTGGCCGGTCTCGTGGATGTCGAAGGCGGACTGGACCGCCGAGTAGAAGCCTTGGACGTCCAGGGTCTGGTTGACCGCCCGCTTGGCCTGCCGCAGCGCGAACGAGGGCATGGTGGCGATGTGCTCGGCGAGCCGGCGGGTCTCGGCGTCGAGTTCGTCGCGTGGCACCACCTTGTTGACCATGCCGGTCTGCTCGACTTCCTGGGCGGTCATCGCGCGGCCGGTGAACAGGATCTCCTTGGCTTTACGCGGGCCCAGTTCCCAGGTGTGCCCGTGGTACTCGACGCCGCCGATGCCCATCAGCACGACCGGGTCGGAGAACTGGGCGTCGTCGGCCGCGATGATCAGGTCGCACGGCCAGCACAGCATCAGCCCGCCGGAGATGCAGCGGCCCTGCACCGCGGCGATCGACGGCTTGGGCACGTTGCGCCACCGCAGCGTGTACTCCAGGTAGCGCTTGCACTCGTGTTTGTAGATGAACTCCAGGGTGATCTTGTCCGGCACCGGGCCGCCGCCCTTGAGGTCGTGGCCGGCCGAGAAGTGTTTGCCGTTGGCGCGCAACACGATCACGGCGACGTCATCGTCGTCGGCCGCGCGGGTCCACGCCGCGTCGAGTTCATCGAGCAGCTCGGGGTTCTGGGCGTTGGCGGCCTCGGGCCGGTTCAGCGTGATCGTCGCGATCCGGTCGGCGACCTCGTAATCGATGTACATGGGTGTCCTTGTCGTTGCGGGATCGGCCAATCGATGAGAAGCCGCTTCTCATTCTCGGCAAGTTACCATCTTCGCTTCCGGGACGGCACGGCCTCGATCAGCGACCCCGCTGTGGCGGCATTCTCCGGTAAGGTGCATTCGTGTTCTCCCAAAAAGGCAACAATCGGAGCCGCTGGTGAGCAACCCCGAAGAAGAGCCCGTCTGGAAGCAGCGGGCGGTCGAGCGATCGATCAAGACCGCGCGACTGCGGGCCGCCCAGCGCGTTCAGCGATTCCTGGACGCCGCCCAGGCCATCATCATCGAAAAGGGCAGCACCGACTTCACCGTCCAGGAGGTCGTGGAGCGCTCACGGCAGTCGCTGCGCAGCTTCTACCTGCAATTCAACGGCAAGCACGAGTTGCTGCTGGCGCTGTTCGAGGACGCCCTGAGCCGCACCGCCGACCAGATCCGCGCGGCCACCGAAGACCAGGCCAAACCACTGCAGCGGCTGAAGGTCGCCGTCGAGTTGCTCTTCGAGCTGTCCCGGCCGGACCCCTCGGCCAGGCGCCCGCTGTTCACCGATTTCGCACCGCGGCTGCTGGTTTCGCATCCCACCGAGGTCAGGGTCGCCTTCACCCCGCTGCTGAGTCTGCTCACCGAGTTGATGGAGGCCGCCGAGCAGGCCGGCGAGCTGCGCAAGGACGTCAACGCGCGGCGAATGGCGGCGATGACCATGCAGACCGTCATGTTCGTGGCGCAGTCCAGCGGCGATCCCGACGACCCGGACGTCCATCCCATCACCGCCGACGAGGTGTGGGACTTCTGCGCCCACGGCCTCGCCAACTGACTCGCCTTTATAGCGCGACCGCCGCCGCGACACCCGATGCCGGCGTCGGCTTCCCTCCCGTATCGGCATATGCTCTAATTGAGAATGTGATTTCCACACTGCGTCGTCACGGGGCCGGTACCGCCCATGCGTAAAGTCCTGGCCCCCGAGGTCACCAACTGGCCCGACGAGAACCCCGCCCTGGTCGGCAGTCAATGCGACGACTGCGAGGCGACGGTGTGGCCGCGCCAAGACCACTGCCCGCGCTGCAGCGGCCCGCGGATGCAGGATCTGCTGCTGCCCCGGCAGGGGACGTTGGAGGCCTGGACGACCCAGGGCTTCGTGCCGAAGCTGCCCTACGCCGGCGGCGAGACCGCCAAGGACTTCGTCCCCTTCGGCGTCGGACTGATCCGGCTCGGCGACGTGATCCAGGTGGAGGCCCGCCTGACCGAATCCGATCCCGCCAAGCTGAAGTTCGGAATGGACGTCGAACTGACCATGGTGCCGTTCTACGTCGACGACGACGGAACCGAGATTCTCACCTGGGCCTTCCAGCCCGTCTAAGGAGACCTGCGACATGACGGTAACCAACAACGATGTGGCGATCATCGGCGTCGGCCTGCACCCGTTCGGCCGGTTCGACAAATCGGCGATGCAGATGGGCGCCGAGGCGATCCACACCGCGCTGGCCGACGCCGGTCTCGAGTGGAAGGACATCCAGTTCGGGGTCGGCGGCAGCTACGAGATCTCCAACCCCGACGCGGTGACCCGACTGGTCGGGCTCACCGGCATCCCGTTCACCAACGTGTTCAACGCCTGCGCGACGGCGGCCACCGCCACCCAGGTCTGCGCCGACAACATCCGATCCGGCAAGTACGACATCGGTATCGCGATCGGCATGGACAAGCACCCCCGCGGAGCGTTCACCGATGACCCGGCCAAGCTGGCGCTGCCGGCCTGGTATGCCGAGAACGGGCAGTTCGTCACCACCAAGTTCTTCGGCATGAAGGCCAACCGCTACCTGCACGACCACAACATCTCCCAGGCGACGCTGGCCAAGGTCGCCGCCAAGAACTTCCGCAACGGCGCGTTGAACCCGAATGCCTTCCGGCGCAAGCCGATGTCAGAGGACGCCATCCTCAACTCGACGGTGCTGAACTACCCGCTGACGCAGTACATGTTCTGCGCTCCGGACGAGGGCGCCGCCGCCATCGTGATGTGCCGCGCCGACATCGCTCACCGCTACACCGACAAGCCGGTGTATCTGAAGGCCACCGAGATCCGCACCCGCACCTTCGGCGCCTATGAGGTGCACGGGACGTCGGCTCCGATCGAAGAAGACGTCGCACCCACCGTGTATGCGGCCCGCGCCGCGTTCGAAACGGCCGGTGTGGCACCCGACGACGTCGACGTGGTCCAGCTGCAGGACACCGACGCCGGCGCCGAGGTCATCCACATGGCCGAATGCGGTTTCTGCGCCGACGGCGACCAGGAGAAGCTGCTGGCCGACGGTGCGACCGAGATCTCCGGCTCGCTGCCGGTCAACACCGACGGCGGCCTGATCGCCAACGGCGAGCCGATCGGGGCGTCCGGGCTTCGCCAGTTGCATGAGCTGGTGCTGCAGCTACGGGGCCAGGCCGGTGACCGCCAGGTGCCGGGCGAGCCCAAGGTCGGGTTCGCGCAGGTCTACGGTGCACCCGGCACTGCGTCCGCGACCATCGTCACGATCTGAGCACCCACAGCTAAGCCCAGGCATGGGGCTTGCGCATGCCATGCACAAGGCCGTCCTGCGCGGCCAATTGGAGTTCGAGGACGCCGAGGCCGCTGCCGAGACCGCGACCGCACTCGCCATCGAATACGTGCTTCCCGACGCACTGCTGCTGCGCACCGCCCGGGCCTGGCGGCACAACATCTCGATCTACGACGGCCTGTATGTCGCTGCCGCGGTGGAACGCTCCGCGGCCGTGATCACCGTCGACAGCCGCTTGGTCGATGCTATCGACCAGCTCGGCGTCCCGGTGGAGATCAATCTGCTCCGATAGCGCAGCAGTGCCCCGTCGAGCTGCATCCCGGAGTCTGAACCACCGCCCGGCTAATCCAGCGTCGGCGGCGGTGAGTAGGACGGTTCATACCCGGCGATGCGAATCGGGCTGCCCACCAACCGGAAATCCCCGGCCGTGACGATCGCATGGTGGTATTCCTTGAGCGCTTCGGGCATCGTGCGCACCGCGGCCGCCGGGATGCCCAGTGGCCGCAGCCGCGCTTCCCAGCCCGCCGCGGTGTCGCCGGCCAGTGCGGCGGTGACCACGGCCAGCACTTCCTCGCGGCGAGCCGCCCGCTCCTCCATGGTCGCGAAGCCGTCGATACCCGCTTCGGCGGCAAAGCTCTTCCAGAATCCGTCATGGGTGACGAACAGCGCCAGATAGCCCGCTGCCGTCGGAAAAAGCTGAGCCGGAACGTAATAGGAGTGTGCGCCGTGCGGATGGCGCTGCGGCTCGACGCCGTCGTTGAGGTAGGCCGACGCCCGGTAGTTCAGCTGGGACAGCATCACGTCCAGCAGTGACACCTCGACCTGGCCGCCGCGGCCGCTGACGATCTGGGCCAACAAACCCAGTGCGGCCGCCAGGCCGGTGGAGTTGTCCGCCGACGAATAGCCCGGCAGCGTCGGCGGGCCGTTCGGGTCGCCGGTCATCGCGGCGATACCGGTGGCCGCCTGGATCACGTAGTCGAACGCCGGTTCGTCGCCGCCGTCCAGCCCGAAACCGGTCAGCGCCACGCACACGATGCGCTCGTTGTGGCGCCGCAGGGCATCGTAGGTCAACCCCAACCGCTTGATCACCGACGGCTTCATATTCACCAGCAGCGCATGGGAATCCGCGACGAGTTCGGCCAGTCGCGCCTGCCCGGCCTCCGACGTCAGGTCCAGCCGGACGCTGCGCTTGTTGCGGTTGAGGCTGGCGAAGTAGCTCGGGCCGACTTGGCGGGAGATCTCCCCGCTCGGCGGTTCGATCTTGATGACCTCGGCCCCGAGATCGGCCAGCAGCATCGTCGCATACGGACCGGCCAGCATCACTCCCACTTCGAGGATGCGGATCCCCGACAGCGGTCCGCTCACGAAATCTCCTTGGCCAGTTCGGCGATCACCTCGCGGGTGCGGTACTTGGAGGCGATCAGCTCGTCGCGGTTGTCGCCGATGGGCAGCAGCCGCACCGACAGGTCGGTCACGCCGGCGTCGGCGAACTGCTTGAACCGCTTCAGGATCGACTCCTCGTCGCCGGCCGCGCACAGGTCGCCGACGTCACGGGCCGAGCCGCGGTCGAGCAGACGCTGGTAGTTCGGCGATGTCTCGGCCTCGGCCAGGATCCGGTTGGCGCGCTCTTTGGCGGTCTCGATCTCGGAGTTGGCGCACAGCGTGACCGGGATACCTGCGACAATGCGCGGTGCGGGCTTGCCCGCCTCGGCCGCGGCCTTGTTGATCTTCGGCGCGATGTGCTCGCCGATCGCCTTCTCGTCGGCCATCCACAGCGACGTGCCGTCGGCGTGCTCCCCGGCGATCTGCAACATCACCGGACCGAGTGCGGCCACCAGCACCGGCATCTTGGTGTCGGCACCCAGCGCGGTCGGGTTGTGCACGCTGAAGTGGTCGTTCTCGACGTCCACCGGTCCCGGGCCGGCAAGGGCGGCGTTGAGCACCTGCAGGTAGTCGCGGGTATAGGCGGCCGGCTTGTCATAGGGCAGGCCGAGCATGTCCCGGATGATCCAGTGGTGCGAGGGCCCCACGCCCAGCGCCAGCCGGCCGCCGGAAATGGCGTGCACCGAAAGCGCTTGGCGCGCCAACGCGATCGGGTGCTGGGCCTGCAACGGCACCACCGCGGTGCCGAGTTCGATCCGGGTGCTGTGGCCGGCCATCAGCGCCACCATGGTCAGCAGATCGAAATCGTCGGGCACCTGCGGCATCCACGCGGTGGACAACCCCGCCGAGTCGGCCCACTCGATGTCGGAGATCAGCTTTTTGACCTTGCGCGCCATGTCGCCGCGCTCGGCCCCGATCATCACCCCAAGTCGCATGTCAGGAGGCCTCCATGTGGCCGATGACCTGGCGAACACCGGTCACCAGGTCGTCCAACGACGTTCCGGTGGGAAAGACGGCCGCCGCGCCCAGCGACAACAGCTTGTCCACGTCGGACTGCGGGATGGTTCCGCCGACCACCACCGCGATGTCACCGCCGTCGGCGGCGCGCAACGCCTCGACGATGCGGGCGGTCAGCGCGACGTGGGCGCCGGACAGAATGCTCAGGCCCACCACCGCGACGTCTTCTTGCAGCGCCGTCGCGACGATGTCCTCGACACGTTGCCGGATGCCGGTGTAGATGACCTCGAAGCCGGCGTCACGCAGTGTCCGCGCGACGATCTTGGCGCCGCGGTCGTGGCCGTCGAGGCCGGGCTTGGCGACCAGGACCCGCCGTGGACCGGGCAGGTGAGCGGAGAGCGGAGCAGTCATCAGTACACCACCGGTTGCTGGAACTCGCCCCAGACCGCCTTGAGCGCCGAGACCATCTCACCCACGGTGCAGTAGGCGTTGGCGCAGTCGATCAGGGAATGCATCAGGTTGTCGTCGCCTTCCGCGGCGCGCGACAGCGCGGCCAGTTTAGCGGCGACGTCGTCGGCGTCCCGCTCGGCTTTGACCCGGGCCAGCCGCTTGAGTTGGACGTCGCGGCCCTCGGCGTCGAGCTCGTAGGTGGCGATCTCCGGTGGCGGCTCGTCGGAGGTGAACTTGTTGACGCCGACGACCGGCCGTTCCCCCGACTCGATTTCGTGGTGGATCTTGAACGCCTCGTCGGCGATCAGCCCCTGCAGATAGCCGTCCTCGATGGCGCGCACCATGCCGCCGTGCCGCTCCAGGTCGTCCATGATCTCGATGATGCGCTCCTCGGTGGCGTCGGTGAGCGCCTCGACGAAGTAGGAGCCGCCGAGCGGATCGGCCACCCGCGTCACCCCGGTCTCATACGCCAGGATCTGCTGGGTGCGCAGCGCCAGTGTGGCGGACTCCTCGCTGGGTAGCGCGAACGGCTCGTCCCAGGCCGCGGTGAACATCGACTGGACCCCGCCCAGTACCGCCGCCATCGACTCGTAGGCCACCCGCACCAGGTTGTTCTGGGCCTGCGGCGCGAACAGCGAGGCCCCGCCGGCCACACAGCCGAACCGGAACATCGACGCCTTGTCGGCCTCGGCGCCGTAGCGCTCGCGGACGATGGTGGCCCAGCGGCGCCGTCCGGCCCGGTATTTGGCGACCTCCTCGAAGAAGTCGCCGTGGGTGTAGAAGAAGAACGACACCTGCGGGGCGAACTGGTCGATCGTCATCCGCCCCCGCTCCACCACGGTGTCGCAGTAGGTGACGCCGTCGGCCAGGGTGAACGCCATCTCTTGCACCGCGTTGGCGCCGGCGTCGCGGAAGTGCGCACCGGCCACCGAGATCGCGTTGAAGCGCGGCACTTCGGCGGCGCAGAACTCGATGGTGTCAGCGATCAGGCGCAGCGACGGCTCCGGTGGCCAGATCCAGGTACCGCGGGACGCGTACTCCTTGAGGATGTCGTTCTGGATGGTGCCTGTGAGCTTGGCTCGCGGGACGCCCTTGCGCTCGGCGGCGGCCACGTAGAACGCGAGCAGGATCGCGGCGGTCCCGTTGATGGTGAAGCTGGTGCTGATCTTGTCCAGCGGGATCGAGTCGAACAGGATCTCGGCGTCGGCGAGGGTGTCGACGGCCACCCCGACGCGGCCGACCTCCTCGCCGACCTCGGGGTCATCGGAGTCATACCCGCATTGGGTGGGCAGGTCCAGCGCGACCGACAGGCCGGTGCCGCCCTGGTCCAGCAGGTAGCGGTAGCGCCGGTTGGACTCCTCGGCGGTGCCGAAACCGGAGTACTGCCGGAAGGTCCAGAGCCGGCCGCGGTAGCCGGACTCGAAGTTGCCCCGGGTGAACGGGTAGGTCCCCGGCGCGGCCGGTTCGACGCGACGGTCGTCCGGCCCATACACCGGTTTCAGCGGGATTCCCGAGGAGGTCTGCACTGGGTCGTTCATCGATGGATACGGTACTTGCAAAAAATGAGAATGCCAATACCATGACCGCCGCGTGGCCGACTGACGGCTGCGGCGACGGCTATCCGGCCAGGTTGAAGTTGCCGCTGGCGCCGTAGACCGACAGTGACACCAGCAGCGTCACCGACACGACCACGACCAGCGACGTCCGCACGGCATTGCCCACCGCGACGCCGACCCCGGCGGGGCCGCCCGCGGCGAAATAGCCGAAATAGGTGTGGATCAGCAAGATGGTGACCGCCATCAGGAAGGCCTGCAGGAACGACCACAGCAGGTCGATGGGGTTCAGGAAGGTCCGGAAGTAGTGGTCGTAGAGGCCTGCCGACTGCCCGAACAGAAAGACCGTGGTGAAGCGGCTGGCGATGAACGACAGGATCACCGCGATGGAGTACAGCGGGGTGATGGCGACCAGTCCGGCGACGATGCGGGTGCTGACCAGGTACGCGATGGGGCGGATCGCCATCGACTCCAGCGCGTCGATCTCCTCGTTGATGCGCATCGCGCCCAGCTGCGCCGTCACCCCGGCGCCGAAGGTGGCCGCCAGCCCGATGCCGGCGACCACCGGGGCCGAGATGCGGACGTTGATGAACGCCGCCAGGAACCCGGTCAGTGCCTCGATGCCGATGTTGCCCAGCGAGCTGTAGCCCTGCACCGCCAGGGTGCCGCCGGCCGCCAGGGTCAAAAAGCCGACGATCACCACGGTGCCGCCGATCATCGCCAGGGTCCCGGTGCCCATGCTGATCTCGGCGATCAGCCGGATGACCTCCCGGCGGTAATGAGTGAACGCGAACGGCGCCGTGGCGATCGCCCTGCCGTAGAACAGCGTGTGGTCACCGAGCCGGCTCAGTGCCGCGATCGGTCGCCGGACCTGCCGGGTCATGCCCGGATAGACCGCCTGCAGTGCCCGCAGCGACGCCACGGCTCAGCGCGCCGTCATCTTGATGCCGATCGCGGTGACCACCACGTTGACGACGAACAACGACATGAACGCGTACACCACCGTCTCGTTGACGGCGTTGCCGACGGCCTTGGCGCCGCCGCCGGAGATCGTCAGGCCGCGGTAGCAGGCGACCATGCCGGCGATCAGGCCGAACAGCGCCGCCTTGATGCAGGAGATGATCAGCTCGGGCACCCCGGTCAGCAAGGTGATGCCGGCCGCGAACGCGCCGGGGTTGACGTCTTGGACGAAGACCGAGAACACGTAGCCGCCGAGGATGCCGATGATCACCACCAGGCTGTTGAGCAGCAGCGCCACCAGCCCGGCGGCCAGCATGCGCGGCGTCACCAGTCGCTGCACCGGGTTGATGCCCAGCACCTCCATGGCGTCGATCTCTTCGCGGATGGTGCGCGAGCCCAGGTCGGCACACATGGCGGTGGCGCCCGCCCCGGCCACGATCAACACCGTGACCATCGGCCCGACCTGGGTGACCGCCCCGAACGCCGCGCCGGCACCGGAGAGGTCCGCCGCGCCGAGCTCACGCAGCAGGATGTTCAGGATGAAGCTGACCAGCACCGTGAAGGGAATCGCCACCAGCAATGTGGGCGCCAGCGACACCCGGGCGACGAACCAGGACTGCTCGAGGAACTCCCGCGCCTGAAACGGGCGCTTGAACAGGAACCGCACCGCGTCCACGGTCATGGCGAAAAGCCCCCCGACCGCCTGCATCGGCTCCGACAGTCGCCCGATCGCCAGCTGCGGGGACCACGAGGTCAGGTCCTTGATCCCCATAGCGGCAGACCCCCTCTGAGAACGCTCGCGGCACGATGCGAGTGGATACTATCGGATTCAAGGATTGTGCGATAGCTGCTTCTAGTTTTTTTGCACACCCATTCTCATTTAGAGCAAACGGCTCATCTTTACTCGTCTACAGTCGGCCTTCGACGCGCAAATCCGGATGCACCCAGTCCGGCGACCGGCGCTCCTTGAACGACCGGAAGCCCTCGACGGCCTCCGGCGCGCGCAGGCTGGCGCTCATCCCGATCCGGTCGTAAAGCCCGAGGTAGGCATCCAGGCTCGACTTGACCACGGTCCGAGCGGCCGGCGCCGTCCGGCAGCACTGCGCCAGCACCTCGCGCGCGGCCTCGGCCAGGTCGTCATGCGGGACCACCCGAGCCACCATCCCCCAGTCCAGTGCCTCCTGGGCGCCGAACGTGCGGCCGGTGAACATCAGATCGCGGGTCCGGACCGGTCCGACCACCCGCGCCAGCATCTGGCTGTAATAGGTGTCGGCGATGCCGCGGAACAGCTCGGGAACCCGGAACGTCGCCCGGTCGCTGACCACCGCGACGTCGCTGCACAACGCGATCTGCAGCCCGCCGCCCTGACAGAGCCCGTTGACCGCGGAGACGACCGGTTTGACCGAGGTGCGCACGGCATCGAACGGGGTGACGTCCATGCCCAGTGCGGACCCGAAGGTGATCCAGTCGTCCGCCCCGCCGCCGCCCATGTCCCCGCCCGGTGCGAACACGTCGCCGGTGCCGGTGATCAACAACCCGGCCAGCTCGGGGTCCTCGTTGACCCGGCCGACCGCGTACCGAATCCCGAAGTACATCGCAGGCGTCATCGCGTTGCGGGCCTCGGGGCGGTCCAGGGTGCAGACCGCGATCGGCCCCTCGCGCCGAAACGACAGGAACGGCGTTCCGAGCCAATCACCCTCGGGGGGTCGCGGCGATTCAGCCGTCATGTGCACAGACCTCTCCCACCAGTTCCAGCGTGTCCAGGTCGCGGATCGCCTGACAGGCCCGCCGCAACATGGTGACGAACATGTCGTCGCCGCGGTCGGTGCCGGTCGCGAAGACCAGCCCGAACGCGCAGATCAACGGGGCCTGCAACATTCCGAACCGGTAGTCCTGCCAACAGGTTTCCCAGTCATAACCGGTCACCCCGTGGCCGAGCAGCGCGTCGTGGTAGGCGGTGACCAGATCCTTTTCGATCGCCGACCGCAGCTCGGGCCGCAGGCTCGTCGCGGTGAAGTAGGCCAGATCCCGGGCCGCCAGCCCGACGCCCAGCGTCTGCCAATCGACCACCCAGATCTGCTTCTCATCCCGACTGAACAGCATGTTGTCGAGCCGGTAATCGCCGTGGATCAGCGCGAACCGGCCGAGCGGCGCCGACACCCACGGCGTGATCAGTCCCAGTGCGGCCGTCAACGTCTCACAGTCGGCGTCGCCGAGTTGGCCGCCGAGCCGCTCCACGGTGGTCTCGGCGCACATCCGGGCGATGTCGCCCATGCCCTTGGCGCCGGCCTCGTCCAACTGGGCCATCGCCAGACCGGGGAACGTCAGCCACTCCTGGCCGCACCAGGTGGGCGCGTGCAGTCCGGCCAGCGCGGTCACCGCCAACCGCGCCTGCCGCTCATCGCAACCCGCGATCTGATCGCCCTGTACCGCGGGCGCGCGATCTGCGAGCAGCAACGCATACTCGGTTGCATCAGCATTGATTTCGCAGTGGAAGCACTCCGGAATCGGTATCCGGACGCGGTCGGCGACGTCTTGGTAGAAGGCGCACTCACTGCGGTATCCCAGCACGACGCGATCGCGGACGGCATCGTCGCCGGCCGGGAGTTTGATGACGAAGGTGCCGGGCAGCTCGCCGGGGTCGTCGGTATAGCGAGCCGTCACCCGGTAGGTGGCCCCGGTCTGACCGGTGCCGACCGGGACGACGTCGACCGAAGCCACCTCGACCGGTTCCCCCCGGGCACTCAATACCGCCGAGAGCCAGTCGCTGGTCACGTCGTCCGGATACCGCGGAATCGGCCTGCCCGAAGTCACCGGCCACACTCCGGCGCAACGGAACTCATACCGCAAGTCCATTCGGGCAGCCACTTCCAGCCATGCCGGGAGACGTTACAGTAAGAATTTCAGTATGGTCAACGAATGGAGACTCCGCAGATGACGAACGCCCAGGGCTGGCAGGAGACGCTGGAGGATCTGGACCGGCGGCGGCAGCACACGCAGGCCATGGGCGGCGCCGAGCGGGTGGCCAAACACCGCGGGAAGGGCAAGCTCGACGCACGGGCCCGGATCGCGCACCTGCTCGACCCGGGAACATTCCGTGAGTTGGGCACCATGGTCGGCGCCGAGATCGCCGCCGACGGGATCGTGGTCGGGTCCGGGGAGATCAACGGCTCCCCGGTGATGGTCGGCGCGGAGGACTTCACCACGCTGGCGGGCAGCATCGGCCCCGGCGGCAACGCCAAGCGGTACCGCATCGCCGAACTGGCGCTGCGCGACAAGATCCCGCTGGTGATGCTGCTGGAGGGCGCCGGATTCCGCCCCACCGGCGAGCACTACGGACGCACCCCGACCGACCTGCTGGCCCAGGCGCACTGCTCGGGCCGGGTGCCGACCGTCGCCGCGGTGCTGGGCCCCTCGGCCGGACATGGCGCCCTGGTCGGTCCGGTCTGCGATTTCCGGATCATGAGCCCACACGGCGCGATCTTCACCGCCGGGCCCCCGGTGGTCAAAGAGTCGACAGGCGAAGAGATCTCGAAGGAGGACCTGGGCGGCCCCGAGGTCGCTTTGAACAGCGGCGTCATCCACAACCTCGCCGACGACGACGCGGCGGTGCTCGACGACATCCGCCGTTATCTGTCCTACTTCCCGCCGAGTGCCTGGTCGTACCCGGCGGCGCTGCCCGGCGACCCGGCCGGCGAATCGAGGCCCACACCCGAACTGCTCGACATCGTGTCGCGGGATAATCGCCGCGTCTACGACATGCGCTCGGTGCTCGACGTCGTCTTCGACCGGCCCGACTGGTTCGAGGTGCAGCCCCGGTTCGGCCGCGCCATCATCTGCGCGCTGGCCCACCTCGGCGGCCATCCGGTGGCGGTGGTCGCCAACCAGCCGCAGGTGCTGGCCGGCTCCATCGACACCGACGCCGCCGACAAGGCCGCCCACTTCATCACGGTGGCCGATTCGTTCCACCTGCCGATCGTGTTCCTGGCCGACAACCCCGGCATGCTGCCCGGCAGCCGATCCGAGCGTGCCGGGGTGCTGCGGGCCGGCGCCCGGATGTTCGCCGCCCAGACCGCGGCCACCACCCTGAAACTGCATCTGACCCTGCGCAAGGCCTACGGTTTCGGCTCGATGGTGATGTCACTGCTCGGATTCGACTCGCAGGTGGCCACATTCGCCTACCCGGGCGCGACGATGGGGGCGATGAGCGCCGCCGCTTTGAGCGCAGCGTCGCACGCCGGCGAGGACCTGGCGGCCAAGCTGCGCGACACCGAGCTGCAGGCGTCCTATCACTCGGCCAAGCAACTCGGCTTCGACGAACTGATCGACCCACGCGAGACCCGCGATGCGCTGCTCAGTGCCCTGCGGCGCGGTCTTTCCAGCCGGCAGGCCGTCGCCGAACCGGTGACCCGAACCGTCATCATGCCCTGATGGGCACCTTGCGCGACGCGATCCTGGGCGGCTGGGAGTTGTCGTCGATGGAATCCCGCGACGTCGACACCGGGGCGGTATCGCACCCGATGGGCTCGGCGCCGCGCGGCCTGATCCTCTACACCGGCGACGGCTATATGTCCGCGCAGCTCGTTTCGGGCGACGATGCGGCGCTGCGCCAGTACATCGCCTACGGCGGCCGGTTCCGGGTCGACGAGGACACCGCCACCGTGCACCATCTGGTGAGTATGTCGATACTGCCGGAGTTGCTGGCGGCGCCGCAGTTGCGTCAGGCCACCGTCGACTGCGACCGGCTCACCTTGTCGGCGACCACCACCAGCGACGGTGTGACGAGCCACAACACGCTGGTGTGGGTCAGACGTCGATGATGATCTTGCCCACGGCCTTGCGGTCGGCCACGTAGCGCAGCGCCGCCGCGGTCTCGGTCAGGTCGAAGCGGGCGCCGATGTAGGGGCTGACCTTGCCCTCGGCGAACAGCTGCCGCAGTTCGGCCAGGTCGCGCTCGTTCTCCGCCGGGAAGTCGTCGGCGAACGTCCGGATCTCCATGCCCTGCACCGTGATCCCCTTGAGCATCACCAGGTTCAGCGGGATGGCCGGGATCGAACCGGCGGCGTAACCGAGCGTGACGAAGCGGCCGCCGCGGGCCAGGCTGCGCAGCGCCGGTTCGGCATAGGGCCCGCCGACCGGGTCGAGCACCGCCTGCGCGCCGTCGCCGGTGATCTCCCGGATCCGGACCTTGAGATCCTCCCGGTCGTAGTCGATCACGGCTTTCGCGCCGCGTTCGGTGCACACCGCGAGCTTCTCCGGGCTGGATGCGGCGGCCAGCACCCGCGCGCCCAGCGTCACTGCCAGGTCGACCGCCGCGAGCCCGACACCGCCGGCCGCGCCGAGCACCACCACCCAATCCCCTTCGCCCACTTGGGCGACCGAGCGCAGCGCGTGATACGCGGTGCGATAGGTGACGCCGAATCCGGCCGCGGCCGCGTAGTCGATGCCGTCGGGGATCGCGGTCACCGCCGCGGCGGGCAGCAACGCCTGCTCGGCGAAGGCGCCCACGAACGAGGTGCCGACCACCCGGTCGCCGGGGCCGAACGGCACCCCGTCACCGGCCGCGATCACGTCGCCGGCCAGTTCGCTGCCGGGCGTGAACGGGGTAGGGATCTTCAGCTGGTACTTGCCGTCGATCATCAGCACGTCGGGGAAGTTGACCGCCGCGGCCCGCACCCGCACCACCATCGTGCCGGGCCCGGGCGTGGGGTCCGGAAGCTCTTGGAGCACCAGGTTTTCCGGCGGTCCGTACTGTTGGCAAACGATTGCGCGCATCAAACTCCCAGTCCCCGTAGACAGAACGCCACCAGATGGTCGACATCGGCCCGCTTGGGCTGGGCGATGCCGCCCAGGTAGCGGCGCATGGCGGCCAGTGTGCAGGTGAAAACGATATCCGCGTCCCGGCTCGGGTCGCGGCCCCCGAGTGCCGCTACCGGTTCGGTGAGCAGATCGCGCAGCGGCGCCAGGATCTCGTCATCGGAGACACCGGTGGCCGTCAGCTGGGAACTGGCTGCGCGACTCAGGCTCAGCAGATGCGGGTCGGACACCTGCGCCACCGTACCGCGGATCCACCGGGCCACCTTGCCGGCCGGCGTGGCCTCCTTGGCCAGTTGGTGTTCCAGATAGGAGACGACGATCGCGACGCCGCGCTCCATCACCGCCTGGAAGAGTTCGTCCTTGCCGGTGAAGTACCGGTAGAACGCCTTGTTCGACGATCCGGCCTCCGCGACGATGTCCGACACCCGCGGCTCGTCGGGCGCCACCCGTGCCAGCACCGTCACCGCGGCCGCCAGGATGCGTTCCACCTCGGCGGTCGCCTGCCGCTGGCGGTCGTCGAGCGCGCGGTGAACAGCCGCGTCGACCCGGGTGCTCACGTCCGGGGCACCGCGGGAATCCGGTCGACCAGGTCGCCGTACTTGGCGCGGGCGGCCTCGATGCGGTTGTCCAGGAATTCGCTGGGCCACTCCGGATCCTCGGCCTCGTAGCCTTTGAGCAGGAGCCGGGCCAGGTTGACCTTGTGCGCCTCGGTGGGCCCGTCGGCCAGCCCGAGTGCCACCCCGCCCAAAAGCACGTTCACCAGCGGCAGCTGCTCGGTCAGCCCCATCGCGCCGTGAACCTGGATGGCGCGCAACCCGATCGATTTGAGGAGCTGCGAGGCCAGGATCTTGCACACCCCGATCTCGGCGCGGGCGGCATGCTCTCCCGCGGTGTCGATCAGCCACGCGGCGTGCAGCACCGTCAACCGGAAGGGCACCAGCTCGGCATAGGAGTCGGCGATGAATTCCTGCACCAGCTGCTTGTCTGCCAGCGAACTACCCTGGGTGAAGCGGCTTTTCGCGCGCCGCGCCATCATGTCGACGGCGCGTTGCGCGACCCCGATCGAGCGCATGGCGTGATGCAGCCGCCCCCCGGCCAGCCGGTTCTGCAGGATCAGGAACCCCTGGCCCGGCTCACCGAGGATCGCCTCGGCCGGTACCCGCACGTCGTCGTAGCGCACCAGCGAGTGCCCGGCCTCATGCGGATGGGAGCCCACCAGGTGGTGGGTGGCCTCGACGACCAGGCCCGGCGTGCCGGCCGGGATCAGGAACGTCGACGCGCCGCGGTGCACCGGCACGTCCGGGTCGGTGATGGCCACCACGATGAAGAACGAGGCCACCGAAGCGTTGGAGGAGAAGTACTTCCGCCCGCTGATCACCCACTGATCACCGTCGCGCACCGCCTTGGTGGTGAACACCCGCGGGTCGGCGCCGCCCTGCGGTTCGGTCATCGAGAAGCAGGAGAAGATCTCCCCGGACAGCAACCCGGCCAGATATTCGTCCTTCTGCTCAGTGGTGCCGAAGCGGGCCAGGATCTCGGCGTTACCGGTGTCGGGAGCCTGGGTGCCGAACACGATCGGTGCCCAACTCGACCGGCCCAGGATCTCGTTGATCAGGGTCAGCTTGACCGCCCCGAAGCCCTGGCCGCCGAGTTCGGGACCCAGGTGCGGCGCCCACAGCCCCTGCTCGCGCACCCGGTCTTTGAGCGGGTCGACGATGCGGCGCCGTTCGTCGTTCAGCGGCAGATACTCGCAGCCGGGGAACAGCACCTCGAGCGGTTCCACCTCGTCGCGCACGAACGCCCGGATCCAGTCGAGCTTGGCCTCGAATTCCGGTTCGGTCGAGAAATCCCACGCCATCTTTTCGCTCCTCTCAGCGGTGGTCAGGTTTGAGTGATCAGGAGCCGCCGTCGGCCCGCACGATCGAACCGGTGGTGAAACTCGACGCGTCCGACATCAAAAACAGTGCGGCGCCGACGATCTCCGGTGGGTTTCCGGCGCGTTGCAACGACGCTGACCCGAACGGATTGTCGGCTTCGGTGAAGTTCCACGCCTTGGAGATGTCGGTCAGGAACGGCCCGGGCATCAAGGTGTTGACCCGCACCGTCGGGCCGAACGCCTGGGCCAGCGCTTCGGTCATCACGTTGAGTCCGGCCTTGGAGGCGGCGTAGGGGATGAACGACGGGTGCGGGCGCAGCGAGCCGTGCGTGCTGACGTTGATGATCGAGCCCCGGCCGGCGGCCACCATGCGTTCACCGACCAGGGCCGAGAGCCGGAACGGGCCCTTGAGGTTGAGGTTGACCACCGCGTCGAACATCTTCTCGGTGACGTCGGTCTGTTTGGCGTAGACCGGGGACATGCCCGCGTTGTTGACCAGTACGTCGACCCGCCCGAACCGTTCATAGGCCGCGTCGACCAGCCCGTCGAGCTGATCCCAGCGCCCGACGTGCGCGGCGTAGGGCATGGCGGTGCGCCCGGTCTGGGCCTCGATCTCGGCGGCGGTGGCCTGGCATGCGTCGAGTTTGCGGCTGGCGATCACCACGTCGGCGCCGCAGCGGGCGGCTGCCAGCGCCATCTCGCGGCCCAGCCCGCGGCTGCCGCCGGTGACCAGTACCACCCGGTCGGTCAGGTCGAACAGTTCGTCGGCATACCCCATGTCAGGCTCCCGTCGACGAGCGGGCCAGTTCGGCCGCGGTGGCGATCAACTGCGGGATCATCGGGCCCATCGCGGCCGCGATCTTCGGGTCGACCCGATCACCGGTGACCGAGGCGGCGTAGGTCTTCTCCAGCACGATCCCGAGTTTCCAGTTGGCCAGCACCAGGTAGTAGTCGATGTTCTCCGTCGACAGCCCGCTCACCTGCTCGTAGCGGTCCAGCAGTTCGCTGCGGGTCGGCATTCCGGCGAGATCGGCGTAATAGCCCTGGGTGCGCGGGTTCTCGCCGTCGTAGCCCAGCAGCGCCCAGGCCAGGTCGAGCAGCGGATCGCCGATGGTGGTCATCTCCCAGTCGATGATCGCGGCGAGTTTCGCCGGGGCGCCGTGGGCGTACATCACGTTGGCGAACTGGTAGTCGCCGTGCATGATGCCCGGGGTGTAGTGAGCGGGACGGTTGCGACGCAACCAGTTCGACGCGTCGTCGAGGCCGGGCAGCTCGCGCACCCGGTAGCTGTCCAGGAAGGCCAGCCAACGGTCCACCTGGCGCTCGTGAAATCCGTCCGGTCGGCCGAACCCTTCCAGCCCCTGCGCTCGCCAGTCCACCCGGCCGAGCCGGGCGGCGCCCTCGACGAGTTCGAAGGCCAGACCGCGACGGGCGGTCAGGTCCGCATCGAACGGGGCCGGCCAGGCGTTGCCGGTCGAGTTCCAGCCGTCCACCTCGGCCATGACGTAGAACGGTACGCCGAGCAGGTCGCCGGCGTCGTCGGCGGCGATCAGCTCCGCGTGCGGGACGTCGGTGCCCGCCAGGGCGCGCACCAGCCGGATCTCGCGCCGCAACCCGTCGATGCGGGCTGCGTCGGCGCGGGCGCCCGGCATCCGCAGCACCATGGTGGCCTCGGCCCGGTGCAGTCGGAACAGGGTGTTCTGCGAGCCGCCGGTCAGCGGTTCCAGCGTCGGGGTCTCGCCGTCACCGGGGGCGCCGTTGGCGTCGAGCCAACGTCCCAGCGCCACCGCGTCGAGCCGGGTTCCCTGTCCACCGTCCATCGGCCGCACCTTTCACTCTCCATACGGAGAATACCGTTCTCCATGGAAAAGGGAAGGGCTGCCCGTGGCTGCGCTGGGACCGCTGCCCCGGTTACGGGTTGAGGATCTCGGAGATCGGGGCGCCGTCGGCGATCTTGGCCCGCGCCCCCATCACCTTGGCGGGGCGGCCGGCGCCCACCACCCCGGAAAGCGCGCCGTCGCGCTCGTAGTAGGCCAAGAACTTGTGGCCGTCGTCCTCGACCAGGTGCACGGTGTCGGTGGCCTTCGGCTCACCCAGGCACTGGATCTTGACGTCGTACTGGTCGCTCCAGAAGTACGGCGGCACCGCCACGTCGTGCAACGACTCCCGGCCCAGCATCGTCGGCACCATCACCCGCACCTGGGTGACCACGTTGCTCCAGTGCTCCACCCGGACCTCATGCCCGTCGCCGCGCCAGAACGCCACGTCGCCGACGGCCCACACGTTGGGTGTGCTGGTGCGCCCGGTCAAGTCGCACAGCACCCCGTTGTCGATCTCGATACCGCTGCCGTCCAGCCAGCCGGTCGCCGGATGCGAGCCGACGCCGAGCACCACCAGGTCGGCGGGCAACTCCGTGCCGTCGGCGAGCACGACCGTCTCGACGCGCCCATCACCGCGTACCTCCGCGACCCCGATGCCGCCGCGGACGTCGACGCCGTTGGCCCGGTGCAGTCGTGCCACCAGTTCGCCGATCTGCTCACCCAGCACCGCGGCCAGCGGGGTGGGCTGCGGCTCGACGAGCACCACCTCGACGCCCAGCTTGCGCAGGCTGGCCGCCGCCTCACAGCCGATGAAACCGGCGCCGATCACCACCGCGCGCCGTGCCGCGGCCGCGTCACCGCGCAGCACCAGGCTGTCCTCGAAAGACCGGACCACCCGGATGCCGTCCAGGTCGCCCAGGCTGGGGATGCGCCGCGGCACCAGGCCGGTGGCGATGACGAGCTGGTCGTAGCCGAGCACGGTGCCTTCGGCCAGGGTCACCGTCTGCGCCGCGATGTCCACTCCACGCGCGCCGCAGCCCAGTCGCAGGCCGATGTCGTGGCCGGCGTAGAACTCCGGCGGTTCCAGGGTGGTGTCGTCGCGTTCGCCGCGCAGCACGTCTTTGGTCAGTGGCGGCCGGTCATACGGCGCGCGGGTCTCGTCGGAGACGATGGTGATCGGCCCCGAATAGTCCTCGCGCCGCAGTTCCTCGGCGGTGCGCACGGCGGCCAGGCCGCCGCCGACGATGACGATCCCGTGTTCGGGCACGTCGCTCCCCCTAGTTGTGGTCCCAGCAGAGCGCTCAGTATTTCAAAGCGCCCTTGTCGACCGGGATCTGCACACCCGTCAGGACTCCGGAGCCCTCACCGGCCAGCCAGACGACCACCTCGGCGACCTCTTCGGAGCTCATGAAACCGTTGGGATGCAACGGCATCGGGGGGAAGGCGTGCAGGAAGTCGGGGTGCGCGCCGAAGATCTCGGCCATCACCTGCGGCTCGATCATCGGGGTGTCCACCGAGTAGGGGTGAATGGAATTGACCCGGATCCCGTGTGCGCCGACCTCCAGCGCCAGGGTGTTGGTCAAGGCCACCAGGCCGTACTTGGACGCCGCGTAGTGGCCGTTGCCCGGCGTGGCCTTCAACCCGGCCGAGGAGCTGACGATCACGATCGACCCGCCGTTGCCGGCCTCGATCATCGCCGGCACCGAGGCGCGGATGGTGCGCCAGGTGCCGGTCAGGTTGACGTCGATGACGGTGTTCCACTGCTCGTCGGTGAGCTCCCACAGCCGGCCCCAGCTCAGCACCCCGGCGTTGGCCACCACGACGTCGAGCCGGCCGAACTGCTCCACCCCGTCGGCGACCAGGCCGCGCAGCGCGGCGTCGTCGCGGACGTCGAGCGTGCGGGCCAGCACCTTGCGGCCCTGCGCCTCGACCCCGCGGACCGTCTCGGCGAGTTCGTCGGGCGTGGCGGCCGGATAGGTGATGCACTCCGATGCCGGCGCGCAGATGTCGGCGGCGATGATGTCGGCGCCGGCGGCCGCCAACCGGATCGCGTGCGCCCGACCCTGGCCGCGCGCCGCGCCGGTGACCAAAGCCACTTTGCCCTGCAGGTTGTGCTTCTCGTTCTCACTCACGCGACGAGGCTAGCAGCTGAAAATGGAACCTGTTCTAGGCGGCTGCCGCGCCCGACGTATTCGGGGCCGCCGTTCGCCGACTGTGCGGTTTGGACGGGGAAAAGCCGCTTTTGCCGACCAAACCGCCCACTCGAGACACGCAAAAGCCCCCGACCTGAGTCGAGGGCTTCTGCGTCGAGCCGAAAACTACTTGATGATCTTGATGACCCGGCCGGCGCCGACGGTGCGGCCACCCTCACGGATCGCGAACCGCAGACCCTCGTCCATGGCGACGGGCTGGATCAGCTTCACGCTCATCTCGGTGTTGTCACCGGGCATCACCATCTCGGTGCCCTCCGGCAGGCTCACCACACCGGTCACGTCGGTGGTGCGGAAGTAGAACTGCGGACGGTAGTTGGTGAAGAACGGCGTGTGCCGGCCGCCCTCGTCCTTGGACAGGATGTAGGCCTGGCCCTCGAACTCGGTGTGCGGGGTGGTGGTGCCGGGCTTGACCACAACCTGGCCACGCTCGACGTCCTCGCGCTTGATACCACGGATCAGCAGACCGACGTTGTCACCGGCCTGACCCTGGTCCAGCAGCTTGCGGAACATCTCCACACCGGTGACGGTGGTCTTGGTGGTGGTGGTCTTGATACCGACGATCTCGACGTCCTCGTTGACGTTGATCACGCCACGCTCGACACGACCGGTGACCACGGTGCCACGACCGGTGATGGTGAACACGTCCTCAACCGGCATCAGGAACGGCTTGTCGGTGTCGCGGACCGGGTCCGGGATGGACTCGTCGACGGCCTCCATCAGGTCCTGAACGGACTTGACCCACTTCTCGTCGCCCTCGAGCGCCTTCAGCGCCGACACCCGGACCACCGGGGCCTCCTCGTCGAACTCCTGGGCGGCCAGCAGTTCGCGGACCTCCAGCTCGACGAGCTCGAGCAGCTCCTCGTCGTCGACCATGTCGGACTTGTTCAGCGCCACCAGGATGTAGGGCACACCGACCTGACGGGCCAGCAGCACGTGCTCGCGGGTCTGCGGCATCGGGCCGTCGGTGGCCGCGACCACCAGGATCGCGCCGTCCATCTGGGCGGCACCGGTGATCATGTTCTTGATGTAGTCGGCGTGGCCCGGGGCGTCGACGTGGGCGTAGTGCCGCTTCTCGGTCTGGTACTCCACGTGGGAGATGTTGATCGTGATGCCACGCTGCCGCTCCTCGGGAGCGTTGTCGATCTGGTCGAACGCGCGCGACTCGTTCAGTTCCGGGTACTTGTCGTGCAGAACCTTGGTGATAGCCGCGGTCAGCGTGGTCTTGCCGTGGTCAACGTGACCGATGGTCCCGATGTTGACGTGCGGCTTCGTCCGCTCGAACTTCGCCTTCGCCACTTCATGTCCTCCTGGACTTGTTGGTGCTGGGTTACAGCAGGTTTGATGTTTTCCAGTTTGTGCCACCGTAGCGGCATGGGCGGGTGGTGCTTATTCGCCCGTCGCCTTGGCGATAATCTCCTTCGCCACCTGCGCCGGCACTTCGGCGTAGGAGTCGAACACCATGGAGTAGTTCGCCCGGCCCTGGGTCTTCGACCGGAGGTCTCCGACGTAGCCGAACATCTCCGACAACGGCACCTGCGCCTTGACGACACGCGCACCGCTGCGCTCCTCCATGGCCTGGATCTGACCACGGCGGGAGTTCAGGTCGCCGATCACATCGCCCATGTAGTCCTCGGGCGTGGTGACCTCGACGGCCATGATCGGTTCCAGGATCACCGGCTGCGCGGCGGCGGCAGCCTTCTTCAGCGCCTGCGAGCCGGCCACCTTGAAGGCCATCTCGGAGGAGTCGACGTCGTGATATTGACCGTCGAGCAGGGTGACCTTCAGGTTGACCAGCGGGTAACCGGCCAGCACGCCGTACTGCATGGCGTCCTGGGCGCCGGCGTCCACCGCAGGAATGTACTCGCGCGGGACGCGGCCACCGGTGACCTTGTTCTCGAACTCGTAGGTCGCACCGTCTTCGCCGGTGAACGGCTCCAGGGTGATGATGACCTTCGCGAACTGACCCGAGCCACCCGTCTGCTTCTTGTGGGTGTACTCGACCTTCTCCACCGTCCGCTTGATGGTCTCCTTGTAGGCCACCTGCGGTTTGCCGACGTTGGCCTCGACCTTGAACTCCCGGCGCATCCGGTCCACCAGGATGTCCAGGTGCAGCTCGCCCATGCCGCCGATCACGGTCTGGCCGGTCTCCTGGTCCAGGTGCACCTTGAAGGTCGGGTCCTCCTCGGCCAGCTTCTGGATCGCCAGACCCAGCTTCTCCTGGTCGCTCTTGGTCTTGGGCTCGATGGCGACCTCGATGACCGGCGCCGGGAAGGTCATCGACTCCAGCACGATCTGGTTGTTCGAGTCGCACAGCGTGTCACCGGTGGTGGTGTCCTTCAGCCCGATCATCGCGTAGATGTGCCCCGCCGACGCCGAGTCGACCGGGTTCTCCTTGTTGGAGTGCATCTGGAACAGCTTGCCCAGCCGCTCCTTCTTGCCCTTGGTCGAGTTGACCACCTGCGTGCCGGACTCCACCTTGCCGGAGTACACCCGCACGTAGGTGAGCTTGCCGAAGAACGGGTGGACCGCGATCTTGAACGCCAGCGCCGAGAACGGCTCGTCGATGCTGGGCTTGCGGCTGATGACCTCGTCTTCCTTGCCGGGCACGTGGCCCTGCACCGACTCGACGTCCAGCGGCGACGGCAGGTAGTCGATCACCGCGTCCAGCATCGGCTGCACGCCTTTGTTCTTGAACGCGCTGCCGCACAGCACCGGGTAGAGCTCCGAGGAAACCGTCAGCTTGCGGATACCGGCCTTGATCTCCTCGACCGAGAGCTCCTCACCGCCGAAATACTTCTCCAGCAGTGCCTCGTCCGTCTCGGCGACGGCTTCCAGCAGGGCGGTCCGGTACTCGTCCACCTTGTCGGCCAGGTCGGCCGGGATCTCGACGGTCTCGTAGGTCTCACCGAGCTTGGTCTCGCCGCGCCAGACCTTGGCCTTCATCTCGACCAGGTCGACGATGCCCTCGAAGTCGTTCTCCGCGCCGATCGGCAGCTGGATGACCAGCGGGCGCGCGCCGAGGCGCTCTTCGATGGTGCGCACGGTGAAGTAGAAGTCCGCGCCCAGCTTGTCCATCTTGTTGACGAAGCAGATCCGCGGCACGTCGTACTTATCGGCCTGCCGCCACACCTGCTCGGACTGCGGCTCGACGCCCTCTTTGCCGTCGAACACCGCAACGGCGCCGTCGAGGACACGCAGCGAGCGCTCCACCTCGACGGTGAAGTCGACGTGGCCCGGGGTGTCGATGATGTTGATCTGGTTGTTGTTCCAGAAGCACGTCACCGCGGCCGAGGTGATGGTGATGCCGCGCTCCTGCTCCTGCTCCATCCAGTCCGTCGTGGAGGCACCGTCGTGCGTCTCACCGATCTTGTAGTTGACACCGGTGTAGTACAGGATCCGCTCGGTCGTCGTCGTCTTACCGGCATCGATGTGCGCCATGATGCCGATGTTGCGGACCTTGTTCAGGTCGGTGAGCACGTCCTGTGCCACAGCAGTCTTCCCACTCTTTCGATAACTTCGATTGCTTGTTGTCGCCGGGCCCGCCCCGTCAATCGGGGTGCCGGCCCCCGTCTACCAGCGGTAGTGCGCGAAGGCCCGGTTCGCCTCGGCCATCTTGTGGGTGTCTTCCCGCCGCTTGACGGCCGCACCCAGGCCATTGCTGGCATCCAGGATCTCGTTGGCCAACCGCTCGACCATGGTCTTCTCCCGGCGGGCCTTGGAAAAGCTGACCAACCAACGCAGTGCCAGCGTGGTCGAGCGTTCCGGACGCACCTCGACCGGCACCTGGTAGGTGGCACCACCGACGCGGCGGCTGCGTACCTCGAGGGCCGGCTTGACGTTGTCCAGCGCGCGCTTGAGCGTGACGACCGGGTCGGTGCCGGTCTTGTCCCGCGCCTGCTCCAGCGCGCCGTAGACGATGCGCTCGGCCAGCGACTTCTTGCCGTCCATCAGGATCTTGTTGACCAGTTGGGTGACCAGCTGGGACCCGTAGACGGGGTCGGAAACCAGCGGACGCTTGGGAGCGGGACCCTTGCGCGGCATCAGCTCTTCTCCTTCTTGGCGCCGTAGCGGCTGCGGGCCTGCTTGCGGTTCTTGACCCCCTGGGTGTCCAGCGAGCCGCGGATGATCTTGTAGCGCACACCCGGCAGGTCCTTCACCCGGCCACCACGCACCAGCACCATCGAGTGCTCCTGCAGGTTGTGGCCCTCGCCCGGGATGTAGGCGGTTACCTCGACCTGGCTGGTCAGCCTGACGCGGGCCACCTTGCGAAGCGCCGAGTTCGGCTTCTTCGGGGTGGTGGTGTACACGCGAGTGCACACGCCACGACGCTGCGGGCTGCCCTTGAGGGCCGCGGTCTTGACCTTGCCGATCTTGTCGCGGCGGCCTTTGCGGACCAGCTGCTGAATGGTTGGCATCTACCGGCTTCCTGTATCGCTGTTCAAAACTCTCTAAATCCTGCTGTCCTGTGCCCTACCGCTACCCCGCGGTCGGGCGTGTCGCATGGGCCGGCTTCGGATTTCTCCGTTGCATAATGGACATGCGAATTAGGCCAGGCGCGCGCGTTATGTCACCAAACGCGCCTCGGTGGCCAGGCACGAGCTACCACAATACCCGCCAGCACTCCGGCAGGTCAAAGCGCGTGGACGCAGGCCCCGGACCCCGCTGGTCCCCTGCCGCCGCTACCCGGTGCGGCTGCCCATCCCCGAGGCCAGCCGGCGCACCATATCGGCGAAGACCGCGTCGGTGTCGACATTGTCCATCACCCCGGTCATCTCCAGCAGCACGAAACCGTGCATGGCCGCCCAGAACTCCAGGGCGGCGTGAAACGCCCGGTCGCCGTCGAGCCCGTAGGACATCAACACCTCGATCACCGGGGCCGCGGCGCGGGTGGCCGCCGCGGTGTACTCCGGGTCCTCACCGCCCAACGGCATCCGGGTGAACGCCGAATAGCGGCCCGGGTGGTGGTGGGCGTAGCTGCGGTAAGCGCCCGCCATCACCAGCACCGCGTCGTCGCGGGCGCGGCCCTGGCCGACCTGGGTCAGCATCTCGAGGATGTCGTCGATGACCCGCATCCGCATCGCGCGGCGCAGGTCACCCAGGCTGTGGACGTGGTTGTACAGCGACGGCCCCTTGGTGCCCAGCTGGGTGGCCAGCGCATTGATGGTCAGGGCGTCCCAGCCCTCGCGGTCGAGGAAGTTCAGTGCGGCGTTGACGATCACGTCCCGGCTCAGCCTGACCGGCCGCGCCGCCGACCTGCCGTTGGCGCGCGAGCGACCACCCGTCGACGACGGGTCTGGTCGAGCTGACATGGTGTTCGCCCTTCGTAGCGTGCGTGCCGGACGGGAGACGGACGTGAGATCAGCACAAAACTCTAATCGACGGGTAGTTGGGGGAACTCGCCTACGGCCGAGCCGGCTCGACGTAAGCTTTGCCGGGATCGCGTCCGTCGAGAGGGGCACGCAGATGAAATGGACCACGGTGGGTGCTGCACTGCTGTGCTTCGCGGCCGGTATGGCGGGCGGCTTGGCCGGCGGCGCCCCGAGTGCGCACGCCGTGCCCGGCGACATCCACGTCTACGGGGTGCACGAGACGCGCACGCTGGACTGCAACGGCGGCACGCTGTTCATCAACGGAGTCAACAACACCGTTCACGCGATGGGCAACTGCTGGGCAGTGACCATGCAGGGCTCGCAGAACACCGTCATCGCAGAGACCATCGTCAACGACGTCACCGTCTACGGCTACGACCAGACCGTCTACTACCACAACGGCGACCCGTTGCTGTTCGACCGCGGGCGTGAGCTGGGGATGACCAACCGGCTGCAACGCGTAGCGGCGTGACCCGCGGGTCGCCACCGCTACGGCGCGCCGCGATCACGACTCTGGTTCTCGGTCTGGTTCTCGGTCTGGCCGGCTGCGACGACGCCACGGATGCGGCCCCGCCGAAGCGGCTGTCGATGAGTTCGAACATCGACACCATCGATTACGGCTCGTTCGGAACGACCTCGGCGGTGGACTGCGCCGACGGCAAATCGCTCAACGTGGCCGGGTCCAACAACCGGTTGACGGTCCGGGGCCGCTGCGAGGCGGTGAACGTCGCGGGCGCCGACAACCGGATCACCGTCGAGCGGGTCGACAGGTCGCTGACGATCACCGGGCTCAACAACTCCATCACCTACCGCGCCGGCGAGCCGACGGTGGACGATCGCGGGTCGGGCAACACCATCGCTCGCTGACCGGCGGCGGTCCGGTCGGGCGCGCGGCGCTCAGGCGTTGGCGCCGTGCCGGCCGGCGCCACCGGCAAACCGGCCCGCCCCCCGCCGCGCCTCGTCGGCCACCCGGGCAAGGCTGCCGAATTCCACATCCATCGCATGAGGTTCGGTCATGCCCCATTGATGCAGCGCCGAGAGCCGATCCGAGCGCAGGCAGCGTTGCGGGAACTCGGCGAGTTCGCCGGCCAGCTGCTCGGCTGCGGCGCGGGCCTGTCCGTTGGGCACCACCCGGTTGGCCAGCCCGATCGCGTGCGCCTCGGCGGCGTCCACGGCCCGTCCGGTCAGAATCATGTCCATGGCCCGACTGTGACCGATCAGCCGGGGCAACCGCACCGTGCCACCGTCGATGAGCGGCACCCCCCAACGCCGGCAGAACACCCCGAACACCGCGTCGGCCTCGGCGACCCGCAGGTCGCACCAGAGCGCCAGCTCCAGGCCACCGGCCACCGCGTAGCCACTCACCGCCGCGATCACCGGCTTGGTCAGCGTCATCCGGGTCGGCCCCATCGGCCCCGGCCCGCTGCGATGGGTCTGATTGGTCTTCTCAGTGCCGAACGCCTTGAGATCGGCTCCGGCGCAGAAGGTTCCGTGGTCCCCCCACAGCACCGCCACGGCGGCGGAGTCGTCGCGGTCGAAGTCGGCGAAGGCCTGGTACAGCGCGGCGGCGGTCGGCCCGTCGACGGCGTTGCGCGCCTGGGGCCGGTCCAGGATCACCGTGGTCACCGCGCCGCTGCGCTCCACCCGGACGTTCATGGCACCTCCACTGTTCGGCCGGCGTCACGCTGCGCGGCCACCTCGTCGACGAACTCCGCGTAACGGCTGCGGATCCGCTCTCCCGGCCAGTCCGGCGGGAGCAGTTCGGCGGGCAGTACCGGATCACGGCGCAGATGGCGGACCATGGCCGCGGCGACGATGAAGCGGCCGGCCGCGTCGGGGGCGGCGGCGATCGCGGCGAGCAGTTCATTGCCGGTCGCCGCCCACCCGGTCAGGTCCCACAGCCTGGCGGCGAGTTCGGCCGGCTGGTCGTCGCGCGCGGTGAGCAGCCTGGTGTGTGCGGTCAGTTCAGCGCCCAGGTCGACGGCGATATTGTCGGGGCGCATCCAGATCCCTTCTCGCAGTTCGGCGAATCGCCGCTCTGCCAGACCGGATCGCAAGGCGGCCCGGGTTCGGGCGTCGCAGCCGATGCTGGTGATCACCGCCGCGAGCCAGCCACCGCCCCAGTGCCGGGTCTGTGGATTCAGCGCCTCGTCCTGCCGGCGCTGGCGCTCGAGCAGCCGTTCGGAGAGCCCGTAGCCCCCGGCGGAGCGGACCAGGTCCCCGGCGGCGACCAGCCGGGTGAGCGCCACCCGCATAGCGGTCTCCTTGATGCCGAATCCCGCTGTGAGATTGAGTAGTTCAGCAGAGGTAGCCGAGGCGGGGTGCGCTCCCAGCAGCACCGACAGCACCACCGAGCGGGCCGTCATGCGCACAGCTGGGTCAGTCATGGCCGCTACACATCCGAGGTCCGCCGGCCGTGGTCCCCGAACGGCTCGTCGCGGTGGCGCACCGCCTCGCGAAACCCGTGTGCCACCGCGTCGGCGACGAACGCATGCCCCTCGGGAGTGTGCCGCGCCACCCCGTCGAACACGGTGCTGACCATCCGGCTGGTCGCCACGCCTTGTTGCTGCAGCGCGGTGTTGAGCGCGAGCTTGGCCATGATGAGCTGGTTGACCGGCATCGCGGCGATGCGCGCCACCAGGTGTTCGGTGCGCTCGTCGAGATCCGCCGGATCGGGGGCCTCGATGGCCAGGCCCCATTCGGCGGCTTGGGCCCCGGTGATGCAATCCCCGGTCAGCAGTAGGCGTTTGGCGCGCTGGTCGCCGAGCCGGTGCGCCCACAACCCGGCCGCGGGCACCCCCCACACCCGGGTCGGCGGGTAGCCGATCTTGGCGTCGGACGCGGCGATCACCTGGTCGGCGTGCAAGGCGATGTCGGTGCCGCCGGCCACGCAGTAGCCGTGAATCTTGACCACAATCGGTTTGTCGGCATACATCAGCGAGGCGAAGCCGCGGACGAACCGGCTCATCATCTGGTAGTCGACCATCGGATCCCACGGCTGATCGGCACGGTGATTGGCCGCCTGGACCTTGCCGTCCAGCACGCTGCCCCGGTAGCCCTCGCCGCCGGCCGACGACGACCCCTCGGCGTAGGCACTCAGGTCGAAACCGGCGCAGAAGCCCTCGCCGCGACCGGACACCAGGATCACGTGCACGTTGGGATCCAGGTCGGCCCGTTCCACCAGCGCCGACAGTTCCAGCGGGGTGTCGGCGGTGATGGCGTTGCCCTTCTCCGGGCGGTCGAAGGTGATCCGGGCGACGCGGTCGGTGACCTCGTAGGTCATCGTCCGCAGGTTGTCGTACTCAACCGGGGCGATGTGGTGTCGCATGAATTCGCCTGTCCCTCAGTCTTTCACCAACGAACGCTCGAGGATCGGCCCCAGATCCAGACCGGCCGGCAGGGTGCCGAACGCCCCGCCCCACTGTTCGTCGAGGCGCGTCGCCAGGAATGCCTCGGCGACGGCCGGGTGGCCGTGGCGTACCAGCAGCGCACCCTGCAGTGCCAAGCAGATGTCCTCGGCGATCTTGCGGGCCCGATACTGCGCCGCGTGAAGGTCACCGCCGAGGTCGCCCAGTTGGGCCTTGAGTGCGTCGATGTGTTCGTCGAGCCGGCGGTCCTGACCGGCCGAGGCGGCCAGCTCGTCGAAGAGTACTGCCACCGAGTCGGGCTGGGTCGCCAACGCGCGCAGGGTGTCCAGGGCGCTGACGTTGCCCGACCCCTCCCAGATGCCCATCAGCGGCGCCTCACGGTACAGCCGCGGCATCATCGAGTCCTCGATGTAGCCGTTGCCGCCCAGGCACTCCATCGCCTCGGCGGCGTGGCCGGTGGCGCGCTTGCATACCCAGTACTTAGTGGCCGCCAGGCCGATCCGGCGCAGCAGCGCCTCGCGGTCCCCTTCAGGTCCGCCCTGGATCGCCTTGTCGGTGGCGCCGGCCATTCGCATGGTCACCATGGTGGCCGCCTCGGCCTCGACCGCCAGGTCGGCCAGCACGTTGCGCATCAGCGGCTGGTCGATCAGGTAGTCGCCGAACGCCTTTCGGTGCTGCGTGTGATAGATGGCGCGAGCCAGCCCCATCCGCATGCTGGTGGCGCTGCCCAGCGCGCAGTCCAGCCGGGTCAGGTTGACCATCTCGATGATGACCGAGACGCCGCGCCCCTCCTCGCCGACCAGCCACGCGGTGGCGCCTTCGTACTCGATCTCACTGGAGGCGTTGGCGTGGTTGCCGAGCTTGTCCTTGAGCCGTTGCAGCCGCATCCGGTTGCGTGTTCCGTCGGGCAGCACCCTCGGCAGGAAGAAACAACTCAGGCCGCCGGGCGCCTGGGCGAGCACCAGGAAGACGTCGCACATCGGCGCGGAGGTGAACCACTTGTGGCCGGTCAGGGTGTAGCTGCCGTCCGCGTTCGGCGCCGCCTGGGTGGTGCCGGCGCGCACATCGGAGCCGCCCTGCTTCTCGGTCATCGACATCCCCGCGGTGATGCCGGCCTTGGTCTCGGGCACCTTGAGCACCGGGTCGTAGACCCGACTGGTCAGCAACGGCTCGTAGGTCTTGGACAGTTCTTGGTTGTAGCGCAGCGCCGGGATGACCGCATAGGTCATCGAGATCGGACAGACGTGGCCGGGCTCGGCCGTCCACACCCCGGTCTGGGCCGCGCGCACCACGTGGGCGCCCGGTCGCGGGTCGGCCCACGGGGCGGCATGCAGGCCGTGGGCGATCGCGGTGCGCATCAACTCGTGGTAGGCGGGGTCGTATTCGACTTCGTCGATGCGGTTGCCGACGACGTCGTGGGTATGCAGGACCGGCCGGTTGCGATCGGCGAGTTCACCCCAGCGCTGCACCTGCCGGGAGCCGGAGAGGGCGCCGAGCTCAGCGACTTCGTCGGCCCCCCATTGGCCGCCCTCACGAATCAGCGCCTCCATGAGGACAGGTGAGGAGGCCGGATTGTAGCCCTGCAGGGGCGGTACCTGATTGGTTACTATATGCGTATCGGCCATGACCGAGTATTACAGTTTTTCTGCGTTTGCACAACGGATGTAATCCCAGCTGGCCGGCAAACAAAACGGCGATCACGGCCCGAGGTCGGGAGGTTCCGGGCCGTGACCGCCGCGCCTATGGGGCGCCGCGCTAAGTGCTGCTCATTCCTGCCGCACCGCAGTCGCGCCGCCAGTCATGGGGATCCTTCCCGCGAAATAAGACGTGTGAGCCACCCTTACCGACGGGGCCTAGCAAATTAATAGCACATTACCAACCGTTTGTCATAGTCTTCAAGGGAAATCAGTCAATACGGATGTGTTTTTGGGTTAGAAGATGACGTGCGGTACCACGCGTCGCCGCGGTCAGCCGAGGCGCTCCCGCAGGAAAGCGATGTCGGCCTTGCGGCCCTCCTCGGCGGTCTCGCAGATGACCGGGGCACCGGCAGCCTTGACGAGGGCGACCAACAGGTCTGGGTCGATCTGCCCGGTGCCGAAGTTGGCATGGCGGTCCCGGCCCGAGCCGGCGGCGTCCTTGGAGTCATTGCAATGCACCAGGTCGATGCGCCCGGTGATGGCCTTGATCCGCTCCACCGCGTCGGGCAGCGACTCACCCGCCGCCCAGGTGTGGCAGGTGTCCAGGCAGAACCCGACCCCGGTCTCGCCGATGTGATCCCACAGCCTGGCGATGGTGTCGAAGCGGCGGGCCATCGCGTGGTCCCCACCGGCGGTGTTCTCCAGGTAGACCGGGACGGTCGTCTCGAGCTGGTCCAGCGCCGTGCGCCAGCGGACGAACCCGGCCAGTGGGTCATCGTCGTCGGCGGTGACATGCCCGCCGTGCACGATCACCGCGACTGCGCCGATGTCGGCGGCAGCGTCGCAGGTCTGCTGCAACACCTTGCGCGACGGGATGCGCACCCGATTGTTCGGGGAGGCGACGTTGATCAGATACGGCGCGTGCACATAGATCGGCAAGCCGGCCTCCCGCAGCTGTGCTGCGTCCGCACGCGGCTTGGGGGCCTTCCAGCTCTGCGGGTTGCCGAGGAAGATCTGCACCGTGTCGGCGCCGTCGGCCGCCGCAGCGGACAACGGATCGGCCGGGCGCACATGGGAACCGATCAACACGGTGGTCAGCCTAGTTCGGCGACGATGCGGGCGAGGGACGAGCCCGCTGAGAAGCCGGACCGTCAGCCCAGTTCGGCGACGATGCGGGCGAGGGACGAGCCCGCTGAGAAGCCGGACCGTCAGGCCTAGTCCCAGGTGTGCACCGGCTCGTTGGTGTGCATCTTCGCGCAGTATCGCCGCAACATCTCCGTCAGCGCGTCCGGCCGGCTCATCCCCTGCGCCTGTAGATCCCGGACCGTCGACACCTGCCAGGTGGCGCCGTTGCGCCCGGTGGCCAGCCGGCCCTCGATGATGCCGAGGAACCGGTCGGACACGTCGGCGGCCACCCCCCAGTCGTCGAGGCCCCGGCGGGCCATCGGCAGCAGTTCGCGCCGGGTCAGCTCCGCGACGCTCACCTCCCCCAGCTCCGGCCAGTACAGCCGGGCATCCATGCCGTGGCGGGCGGCCGCCCGAAAGTTGGTGTGCGCGGCGGCAAAGCTCATCTGGGACCACAGCGGCCGCCGCTGATGCGCCAGGCTGCGCAGCAGCCCGTAGTAGAACACCGCGTTGGCCAGCATGTCGGCCACCGTCGGCCCGGACGGCAGCACCCGGTTCTCCACGCGCAGATGCGGCCGTCCGTCGACGACGTCATAGACCGGCCGATTCCACCGGTAGACCGTCCCGTTGTGCAGTCGCAACTCGGCGAGTTGCGGGGTGCGGCCCTGCGCCAGTTCGGCGGCCGGGTCCTCGTCGGACAGCTCCGGCAGCAGCGACGGGAAGTAGCGCACGTTCTCCTCGAACAGATCGAAGATCGAGGTGATCCACCGCTCGCCGAACCACACCCGCGGCCGCACCCCCTGGTTCTTCAGTTCGTCGGGGCGAGTGTCGGTGGACTGGGCGAACAACTCGACCCGGGTCTCGGCCCACAGCCGGTGGCCGAAGACGTACGGCGAGTTGGCGCCCAACGCCAACTGCGGGCCGGCCAGCACCTGTGCCGCGTTCCAGTGGTCGGCGAACTGCGCCGGCGACACCTGCAGGTGCAACTGCATGCTGGTGCACGCCGACTCCGGTGCGATCGTCGCCGCGTACAGACTCAGCGGTTCCGGCCCGTCGATCTCGATCGCGAGCTCCTCACCGCGGGCGGCGAAGATCGAATCGTTGAGTGCCGCATACCTGGCCGAGTCGCTCATCCAGCCCTTGGCCAGGTGCTCGGGCATCAGTGTGGGCAGGATGCCGATCATCACGATGCGCGCGCCGTCGGCGCGGGCCTTGGCCTCGGCGGCATTGAGACTCGCGCGCACCTCGGCTTCCCAGTCCAGCCCCGATCGTCCGGACAGTGGCCGCGGCGGGACGTTGAATTCGATGTTGTAGGCGCCCAATTCGCGTTGATATGCCGGATCGTCGATCGTGGCGAGCACATCGGAGTTCGACATCGCCGGCCGGTAGTCGCCGTCGATCAGGTTCCCCTCGATCTCCATGCCGGTCAGCGGCTGGGCGCAGTCGAAGTCCGACTGCGCCAACATCGCCTCGAAGACGTCGAGGCACTGCTGGATCTTGCGTCGGTAGAGCTGGCGTCGGGTGCGACCGTAGGGGATGTGGTTCACCTGCTCACCCATACCCACCATCGTGGCTGCGCACGCTTGTGCACGCTGTCGAGTGGGGACCTCACGACGTGACGCCGGATTCCCACTCGGCGTCGCGACCACGAGAAAAGCCCCGGGGCGCACCCCGAGGCTTTTCTCGTCGCTGACTACCGGTAGTCGCTGTACCCGTAGTCGTCCAGCGGAACCGCGGCACCGGTGGCGGCGCCGAAGTCCGGGCTGTAGTACTGATCCTCATACGACGGGATCGTGTACGCGGCGGCCCGGGCCTCCTCGGTCGGCTGCACCGCGATGTTGCGGTAGCGGTTGATTCCGGTGCCGGCCGGGATCAGCTTGCCGATGATCACGTTCTCCTTCAGACCCTGCAGCTTGTCGCTGCGGCAGTTGATCGCCGCATCGGTCAGCACGCGGGTGGTCTCCTGGAACGACGCCGCACTCAGCCACGAATCGGTGGCGAGGCTCGCCTTGGTGATACCCATCAGCACCGGGCGCCCGGCCGCCGGCTCGCCGCCCTCGGCCACCACCCGACGGTTCTCGGTCTCGAACTCGGCACGCTCGGTCAGCGAACCGGGCAGGAACTCCGTGGCGCCCGAGTCGATGATGGTCACCCGGCGCAGCATCTGCCGGACGATCACCTCGATGTGCTTGTCGTGGATCGACACACCCTGGGCCCGGTAGACCTGCTGGACCTCCTTGACGAGGTGGATCTGCACCTCGCGGGGGCCCTGCACGCGCAGCACCTCGTGCGGGTCGGCCGAGCCCTCCATGAGCTGCTGCCCGACCTCGACGTGGTCACCGTCGGCCAGCAACCGCTCGGAGCCGTCCTCGTGCCTGAACACCCGCAGCCGCTGACGCTTGGGCAACTTGTCGTAGACCACTTCCTCGCCACCGTCGTCCGGCACGATCGTGATCTTGTAGAACTTGTCGCCCTCCTCGAGTTGCACCCGTCCGGCGACATCGGCGATCGGCGCCTTGCCGCGCGGGATCCGTGCCTCGAACAGCTCCTGCACCCGCGGCAGACCACCGGTGATGTCCTCACCGACACCACCCTGGTGGAAGGTGCGCATGGTCAGCTGGGTACCGGGCTCACCGATGGACTGCGCCGCGACGATGCCGACGGCCTCGCCGATGTCGACCAGCTTGCCGGTGGCCATCGACCGGCCGTAACAGGTCGCGCACACGCCGGTTCCGGTGGCACAGGTCAGTACCGACCGCACCTTCACCTGCGAGATTCCCGCGCCCAGCAGCGCCTCGATCGACGGGTCGCCGAGGTCGTGGCCGCGCTCGACGACGACATTGCCCTTCTCGTCGGCCGCGTCGACCGCCAACGTGCGCGCGTACGCCGAGGTCTCGATGAACGGGTCGCGGATCAGCGATCCGTCGGCAGCCACCTCGGCCAGTTCCACCAGGACGCCGCGTTCGGTGCCGCAGTCGTGCTCGCGCACGATCACGTCCTGCGACACGTCCACCAGGCGACGGGTCAGGTAGCCCGAGTCGGCGGTACGCAACGCGGTGTCCGCCAAACCCTTTCGGGCGCCGTGGGTGTTGATGAAGTACTCCAGCACCGTCAGGCCCTCACGGAACGAGGACTTGATCGGGCGCGGGATGAACTCACCCTTGGGGTTGGTCACCAGGCCCTTCATGCCCGCCAGCGTCCGGGTCTGGGTGAAGTTACCCGTCGCACCGGAGTCGACGATGGTGATGATCGGGTTGTCGGCCGGGTAGTGGTCACGCAGCGCCTGACCCACCTCCTCGGTGGCTTCCTTCCAGATCTCCACCAGCGCCTCGTTGCGCTCGTCGTGGTTGAGAGCGCCACGCTGGAACTGCTTTTCGACCTTGTCGGCGCGCTCCTCGTAGGAGTCCAGGATCTCCTTCTTGCGCGGCGGCACCAACACATCAGCCATGGAGACCGTCACTCCGCTTCGGGTGGCCCAGTAGAAGCCGGCGTCCTTGAGCTTGTCCACCGTCTGAGCGACCACGATCATCGGGTAGCGCTCGGCCAGGTCGTTGATGATGACGGCCTGAACCTTCTTGTGCATCTGGTTGTTCACGAACGGGTAGCCGGTCGGCAGCAGCTCGTTGAACATCACCCGGCCCAGCGTGGTCTCGGCCATCCAGGCACCGCCGGGACGCCAGCCGTTCTCGCCGAACAACTCGGTCTCGATCTCGGCCGGCGGCCGCAGCTGGTCGAGACGCACCCGGATCTTGGCGCGCACCGAGAGGGCACCGCGGTCGACGGCCATGATCGCCTCGGCGGGCGAGGAGTAGACGCCGGACTCCGGGCGGTCCTTGGCAGCCGGGGTGTATTCGCCTGCGTCACCTTCGATCTCGGTGGTCAGGTAATACAGACCGGTCACCATGTCCAGTCGCGGCATGGCCAACGGACGACCCGAGGCCGGCGACAGGATGTTGTTGCTCGACAGCATCAGGATGCGGGCCTCGGCCTGCGCCTCGGCGCTCAACGGCAGGTGCACCGCCATCTGGTCACCGTCGAAGTCGGCGTTGAAGGCCTCACACACCAGTGGGTGCAGCTGAATGGCCTTGCCCTCCACCAGCTGCGGCTCGAAGGCCTGGATGCCCAGGCGGTGCAGCGTGGGGGCACGGTTGAGCAGCACCGGGTGTTCGGCGATGACCTCTTCGAGGACGTCCCACACCTGGGGACGCTGCCGCTCCACCATCCGCTTGGCGCTCTTGATGTTCTGCGCGTGGTTGAGGTCGACCAGCCGCTTCATCACGAACGGCTTGAACAGCTCGAGTGCCATCAGCTTCGGCAGACCGCACTGGTGCAGCTTGAGCTGGGGACCCACGACAATAACGGAGCGACCGGAGTAATCCACACGCTTGCCCAGCAGGTTCTGCCGGAACCGGCCCTGCTTGCCCTTGAGCAGGTCCGACAGCGACTTCAGCGGGCGGTTGCCCGGCCCGGTCACCGGCCGGCCGCGACGGCCGTTGTCAAACAGCGCGTCGACGGACTCCTGCAGCATCCGCTTCTCGTTGTTGACGATGATCTCGGGCGCACCGAGGTCGATCAGTCGCTTCAACCGGTTGTTGCGGTTGATGACCCGGCGGTACAGGTCATTGAGGTCGGACGTGGCGAACCGGCCACCGTCGAGCTGCACCATCGGGCGCAGCTCCGGCGGGATCACCGGCACCGCGTCGAGCACCATGCCCATCGGGGAGTTGCCCGACTGCTGGAACGCCGCAACCAC
Organism: Mycolicibacter senuensis; assembly: GCF_002101885.1. Classification (GTDB taxonomy): domain Bacteria; phylum Actinomycetota; class Actinomycetes; order Mycobacteriales; family Mycobacteriaceae; genus Mycobacterium; species Mycobacterium senuense. The sequence continues at coordinate 12,686 of NZ_LQPS01000051.1, read as the reverse complement.
CTTGAGCCGCTTGAGGGCACGAAGCTTCTTCTGCCCCTTGCCGTTCTTGATGGTGTCGCGCAGCGACTCGGCCTCGGCGTCGATGTCGAAGGTCTCGATCAGCTTCTGGATCGACTCGGCACCCATCGCTCCGGTGAAGTACTCGCCGTAGCGGTCGACCAGCTCGCGGTAGACGGTCTCGTCGACGATCAGCTGCTTGGGAGCCAGCTTGACGAAGGTGTCCCAGATGTTGTCGAGCCGGTCCAGCTCACGCTGGGCGCGGTCGCGCAACTGACGCATCTCGCGCTCGCCGCCGTCGCGAACCTTGCGCCGCACATCGGCTTTCGCACCCTCAGCCTCCAGCTCGGCCAGGTCGGCTTCCAGCTTCTGGGCGCGGGCCTCCAGGTCGGCGTCGCGCTGGTCCTCGACGGCCTTCTTCTCGACGACCATCTCGGCTTCCAGCGTGGACAGCTCGTTGTGGCGCATCTCGGTGTCGACGCTGGTGATGACGTAGGCCGCGAAGTAGATGATCTTCTCGAGGTCCTTGGGCGCCAGGTCGAGCAGGTAGCCCAACCGGGACGGCACGCCCTTGAAGTACCAGATGTGGGTGACCGGCGCGGCCAGTTCGATGTGGCCCATCCGCTCACGGCGCACCTTGGCGCGGGTCACCTCGACGCCACAGCGCTCACAGATGATGCCCTTGAAGCGCACGCGCTTGTACTTGCCGCAGTAGCACTCCCAGTCGCGAGTCGGTCCGAAGATCTTCTCGCAGAACAGGCCGTCCTTCTCGGGCTTGAGCGTGCGGTAGTTGATGGTCTCCGGCTTCTTGACCTCACCGTAGGACCATTGCCGGATGTCCTCCGCGGTCGCCAAGCCGATGCGGAGCTCATCGAAGAAGTTGACGTCGAGCACGTAACTCCCTTTCCCCTTGCGGGTTTAGTGACTAGTAATTAAGCGAGATCCTCAACGGAGGCGGATTCGTTGCGGGACAAGTTGATTCCCAGGTTGGCAGCAGCCCGCTCCAGGTCCTCGTCCTCGCCTTCGCGCAGCTCGATCGCCGCGCCGTCCTTCGCCAGCACCTCGACGTTGAGGCACAGTGACTGCAGCTCTTTGAGCAGCACCTTGAAGGACTCCGGAATACCGGGTTCGGGGATGTTCTCGCCCTTGACGATCGCCTCGTAGACCTTGACACGACCAACGGTGTCGTCGGACTTGATCGTCAACAGTTCCTGCAGCGTGTACGCCGCGCCGTAGGCCTGCATGGCCCAGCACTCCATCTCACCGAAGCGCTGACCACCGAACTGCGCCTTACCGCCCAGCGGCTGCTGGGTGATCATCGAGTACGGACCGGTGGAGCGGGCGTGGATCTTGTCATCCACCAGGTGGTGCAGCTTCATGATGTACATGTAGCCGACGGTCACCGGGTACGGGAACGGCTCACCGGAGCGGCCGTCGAACAGCATCGCCTTGCCGTCGCCGTTGACCATGACCTCGCCGTCGCGGTTGGCCAGCGTCGAGGAGAGCAGGCCCTGCAGCTCGTTCTCCTGGGCGCCGTCGAACACCGGGGTCGCGGTGCGGGTGTCCGGGTCGGCGGAGTACAGCTCCTCGGGGAGCTTGTCCGCCCAGTCGGGCACGCCGGCAGCAACATCGATGTTCCAGCCGGTCTTGGCGATCCAGCCCAGGTGGGTCTCCAGGATCTGACCGATGTTCATACGACGGGGCACACCGTGGGTGTTCAAGATGATGTCGACCGGCGTGCCGTCCGGCAGGAACGGCATGTCCTCGGCCGGCAGGATCTTGCCGATGACGCCCTTGTTGCCGTGGCGGCCGGCCAGCTTGTCACCGTCGGAGATCTTGCGCTTCTGCGCGACGTAGACGCGCACCAGCTCATTGACCCCGGCGGGCAACTCGTCGTCGTCCTCGCGGGAGAACACCCGGATGCCGATGACCTTGCCGGACTCGCCGTGCGGCACCTTCAGCGAAGTGTCGCGGACTTCGCGGGCCTTCTCACCGAAGATGGCACGCAGCAGCCGCTCTTCGGGGGTCAGCTCGGTCTCGCCCTTCGGGGTGACCTTGCCGACCAGGATGTCGCCGTCGCGGACCTCGGCGCCGATGCGGACGATGCCGCGCTCGTCGAGGTCTGCCAGCACCTCATCGGAGACGTTCGGGATGTCCCGGGTGATCTCCTCGGCGCCCAGCTTGGTGTCGCGGGCGTCGATCTCGTGCTCCTCGATGTGAATCGAGGTCAGCGTGTCCTCCTCGACCAGCCTGTTGGACAGGATGATCGCGTCCTCGTAGTTGTGCCCCTCCCACGGCATGATCGCCACGAGCAGGTTCTTGCCCAGTGCCATCTCGCCGTTGTCGGTGCACGGACCGTCGGCGATCACCTGGCCGTTCTCGACACGCTGGCCGGCGTCGACGATCGGACGCTGGTTGGCGCAGGTGCCGTGGTTGGACCGGTTGAACTTGCGCATCCGGTAGGTCTGCCGGGTGCCGTCGTCGGCCATCACCGTGACGTAGTCGGCGGAGACCTCCTCGATGACACCGGCCTTGTCGGCGACGATCACGTCACCGGCATCGATCGCGGCCCGCAACTCCATGCCGGTGCCCACCAACGGCGCCTCGCTGCGCACCAGCGGAACCGCCTGGCGCTGCATGTTGGCGCCCATCAGGGCGCGGTTGGCGTCGTCGTGCTCCAGGAACGGGATCATGGCGGTGGCCACCGAGACCATCTGGCGCGGCGAGACGTCCATGTAGTCGACCTCGGCCGACGACACGTACTCGACCTCACCGCCCTTCCGGCGGACCAGAACGCGCTCCTCGGTGAACCGACCGTCGCCCTCCAGCGGCGAGTTGGCCTGCGCCACGATGTAGCGGTCCTCCTCGTCGGCGGTCAGGTAGACGATCTCGTCGGTGACCACACCGTCGACGACCTTGCGGTACGGGGTCTCGATGAAGCCGAACGGGTTGACCCGCGCGTAGGTGGCCAGCGAGCCGATCAGACCGATGTTGGGGCCTTCGGGGGTCTCGATCGGGCACATCCGGCCGTAGTGGGACGGGTGCACGTCACGAACTTCCAGGCCGGCCCGCTCACGCGACAGACCGCCCGGACCCAGCGCCGACAGCCGGCGCTTGTGGGTCAGACCCGACAACGGGTTGTTCTGGTCCATGAATTGCGAGAGCTGGCTGGTGCCGAAGAACTCCTTGATCGCGGCGACCACCGGGCGGATGTTGATCAGGGTCTGCGGCGTGATGGCCTCGACGTCCTGGGTGGTCATCCGCTCGCGGACCACGCGCTCCATCCGCGACAGCCCGACCCGGATCTGGTTCTGGATGAGCTCGCCGACGGTGCGCAGCCGCCGGTTGCCGAAGTGGTCGATGTCGTCGACCTCGACCGGCACCTCGACGCCGCCGGGCACCGTCATGGTTCCGGAGACCCCGTCCTGAGCTGCCTGGTGCAGCCGCACCAGGTACTCGATGGTGGCCACGATGTCCTCTTCGGTCAGCGTGGTCGGCAGCGCCTCACCCAGGTCGGAGGTCAGACCCAGCTTCTTGTTGATCTTGTAGCGGCCCACCCGGGCCAGGTCGTAGCGCTTCTCCTTGAAGAACAGGTTCTCCAGCAGGGTCTGCGCGGACTCCTTGGTGGGGGGCTCGCCCGGACGCAGCTTGCGGTAGATGTCCAGCAGCGCCTCGTCGGGGTTGGCCGCGCTGTCCTTCTCCAGCGTCGACATCATGATCTCGGAGAAGCCGAACCGCTCGCGGATCGCCTCGCTGGTCCAGCCCAGCGCCTTGAGCAGGATGGTCACCGGCTGGCGGCGCTTGCGGTCGATGCGGACGCCGACCAGGTCGCGCTTGTCGACGTCGAACTCCAGCCAGGCACCCCGGCCGGGGATCACCTTGACTGAGTGCAGCGTCTTCTCGGTGGATTTGTCGATGTTGGCGTCGAAGTACACGCCCGGGGACCGCACCAGCTGGGAGACGACGACACGCTCGGTGCCGTTGATGATGAAGGTGCCCTTCTCGGTCATCATCGGGAAGTCGCCCATGAACACCGTCTGGCTCTTGATCTCACCGGTGTTGTTGTTGATGAACTCCGCGGTGACGAACAGCGGCGCCGCGTAGGTCATGTCCTTGTCGCGGCACTCCTCGACCGGGGCCTTGACGTCGTCGAACCGCGGGTCGGAGAACGACAGCGACATCGAGCCCGAGAAGTCCTCGATCGGCGACAGTTCCTCGAGCACTTCCTCGAGGCCGCCCCGGGGCGCGGTGCCGGTCAGGCTCTCGATCTTCTCGCGCCACTCCGGCGCCCCGATCAGCCACTGGAACGAGTCGGTCTGCACGTCGAGCAGACCCGGAACCTCGAGCGGTTCGCGCAGCTTGGCGAAGGAGATCCGGTTGGGAGCTCCGGGAACGGAACTGTTCGGAGAATTTTGAGTGGTAGTACCTGAAGCGTTCTTTTTGCTCTGGCGGGAGACTGCCAAGATGCATCCTTCCAGCACCTAATGCGGCCAGCGGGTCCCAGCTCTCGCCAGACCCCGTTCGCTGCGAATATCAACCGTTGGTTCGGCTGGCGGACGCTCTGTCCGGTCTCACGCACAACCAAACCACCAGGTCACAAGCCTTATACGAGCCGACTGACGCGACTCAGGCTGGTACTGCGGGTTCGGGTGCGGGTAAGGGTGGGCAGGAGGAAGCCAGCGCAACGTCCAACAATAGCGCAGGCTCACGCAATCCTCAACTGCCGCGTCCCGGGGACCCTATCGGTGCTGGCTGGCCTCCGCCGGAGCCTCCACACAAACGCTGGGAACAGATTGGACCGTTTACGTCCGTCCGTCAAGAGCTGACACGGTGTGGGCCGGCGGCGAGGACGGCGAGGACTCAGCCCGGCGGGGACGGGATCGACGCGGTCGGGGCGTCGTCGTCGGCAGGGAACTCGTGGACTGCGTACTTGTGGGTGCCCTCGAGGTCGTCGCGGATGGCGGCCTGGGCGTTGGGCGGCAGGGTGTGCAGGATCTCGCGCACCCGTGCCTGACGCCGGGCCACACCCTTGCGCTCCGGCAGGCCGGGGGTCGCGCTGAGCTGAGGCGGCACGCCCTCGACCTCTTCGACACCACCGTCGCTCTGGCCGGCGGCCATCATGGCCTCCTCGGCCGCAGCGGTCGCCTGGTCCTTCTCCTCGGACATGCCGATGGGCCCGATGCGCCGGCCGTTGAGGAACTGGCGCACCACCGGCTCATCAGAGGTCAACAGCACCTCGCGGGGCCCGAACATCACCAGCTGCTTGCGGAACAGCATGCCGATGTTGTCCGGCACGGTGCGGGCGATGTTGATGTTGTGCGTGACGATCAGGATGGTGGCATCGATCTGGGCGTTGATGTCGATCAGCAGCTGGCTCAGGTACGCGGTACGGACCGGGTCCAGACCGGAGTCGGGCTCGTCGCAGAGGATGATCTGCGGGTCCAGCACCAGGGCGCGGGCCAGACCGGCACGCTTGCGCATACCGCCGGAGATCTCGCCCGGGAACTTGTAGCCGTCGTTGGGCATACCGACCAGCTCGAGCTTCTCCATGACGATGTCACGGATCTCCTTCTCGGACTTCTTGGTGTGCTCACGCAGCGGGAACGCGGTGTTGTCGTAGATGTTCATCGACCCGAACAGCGCGCCGTCCTGGAACAACACCCCGAACAGCGTGCGGATCTCGTATAGCTCCTTGGCCGAACACTGCAGGATGTCGGTGCCGTCGATGACGATCGAGCCGCGCTCGGGCCGCAACAGGCCGATCAGCGACTTCAGGAACACCGACTTGCCGGTACCCGACGGACCCAGCAGGACGCTGACCTCACCCTCGGGAATAGTCATCGAGACGTCTTCCCAGATTCGGGCCGATCCGAAGGACTTCGTCAGCCCCTGCACCTCGATGGCGACACCCATTGGTGGTCCTTCCGCAACGTCTGGTCATAGCCACGTCTCCCCTGTGGCTTGGGCCACTGTAGCGCACCGGTGCGTCCCGCAACGCCGGTCCGCCTCACTCCGCGGGTGTCCAATTTCCGTGAAAACCCATCGGCACCCGCTGGGGCAAGTGCACGGTGGCCACCTGCTCACAGGTTGCGGCGTCCAGGATCAGCAATTGGCCCTCGTCAGCGCCGCGATGGTGGCCCATTCCCAGCAGGATGCCGTCGTCCTCGCCGGAACCGCCGGGGCGCGGCACGAACGACATCTCCCCGAGTACCAGCTGCGGGTCGAGCGGTGCGGTGATGCTCGAGCCGGTGGCGTAGTCGTGTTTGTACAGCGCGGTCGACATCTCCGACCGGCTGCCGCCGACGAACCCACCGTTGAGTCCGACGGTGTAGCCGAAGCGGTGTTTGGCTCCCAGCAGCTCCTCGTTGATCCGGGGGAACTCCTGCGGGCGATCGTCGCGCACCTCGGTGCTCACCGCGCCGGTGTCGAGGTTGATCGTCCAGCGGTGCAGGAGGGGCGGGGTGTCGCCCGGCCCGCGCCGGTCGGCGTCGAAGATCTTCGGGTAGCGCACCACGTCGAGCACCAGCAGTTCCTGACCGGTCGGCGAGACGTCGGAGTAGGCGTTGACCGGGTGGAAGACGTAGCACGGTTCGATGTCGAACCATCGCACCGTCGGCTCGCCCTCGCGCGGCATCACCCCGATGCGCGCCGGGTAGCCGGGGTTCCACGCGTACGGCAGCCCGGCCGGCGGGCGGCTGTCGCGGTTGACCATCGCGGTGATGGGATTCGGCAGCCGGACCTTGCCGAGCAGGCTGCCCAGCACCAGTCGGGCCGGCGCTTGGAGCCGGCGGGGCAGGTTCACCGGCAGCACCTGGATCGGGTCGAACGTGACCGGCAGGTCGTAGACCACCACGTATTTCTCAGTCAGCGAGAAGTCGTGCATCATCGGCGCGCCGGTCACCTCGATGTCGACGGTGCGCCGAGCCCGCCCGGCGTTGTCGATCACCGAGTACTGGACACGGTTGCCCCGGGCGAAGGAATAGGACACGGCGTGCAGTTCGCCGGTGGCCGGGTCGCGGTGCGGGTGGGCGGTGTAGCCGCCGGTCAAGGTACCGTCGAAGTCGCAGGTGCCCACCGTGTCGAGATCGTCGGTGAGTTCGTAGTTGGCGACGCCGCCCTCCACCAGCGCCAGTGTCTTGCCGGCATGGCCGAGCACGTTGGTGTTGGGCCCGACGGACAGCATCCCCACCCGCGCGTCGATCCGGACCGGTCGCCGCTCCCCCAGCGCGGCGCAGACCGCCGGGGTGCGCACCCAGCGGTTGCGGTACCAGTGCGCCCGGCCATCCCCCAGCGCCACGCCGTGCACCATCGGGTCGCCGGTGAACCAGTGGTAGGTGGCCGGATCGACCTCGGCGACGGGATTGGGGCCGTTGCGCAGATAACGGCCGTCGAGGTAGTCCGGGATCTGGCCGGTGACCCGCAGGTCGGTGGCGGTGATCTCGGCGTCCACCGGCGCCAGAAAGCCGGTCAGATAGGGATTGGAGTCGGTGGTGGCATCGGCAGCAGTCATGTTCGGCTCCTGAATCATCGTGAGCCCGACTATGCGCGAGATTCCGGTGGCCGGCGTTGAGTTCGATGAAATGCGTGTCCAGCGGGCTCGAGCATCCAGCGGGAAGGCACCTTCTAGCTGACCGGTAGAGGCGCTCGGTGAGAGCTTACTCTCAAGCCGGTCCTCTGGCACCCTCCTCGCCGGTCGCGCCGGTGGCGCCGGTGGCGGCCCGGCCGCGCTCGCCGTCCGCCCCGCAACGACACATACAACGACTCATTGAGATCATCGAGCCACCCACCCGCATCGGCCTCAGCCACACCGGGCAACGCCGAACCGCCGACAACTCCTGCCACCACACCCCGGCACTGAACCGCCTGTAAGTGTTGGGGTGGCTGGCCCGGTGCTGGCTGACAGGATCGGTGTCGTCGTCTCGGCGGGGTGTGACTCGTGAATCGCCTGGCCCCGAGAGGGTGCTCTTCCCGGGATCTGTCCACTCGGTCGAGGCGGCGGCGCCGGCCCGGTTTTGCTTCGGTGGCTTGATTAGAAGCCTGCCCGACTCGTTGCCGCGAGTCGTGGCCCGTTACAGGCCTGCCTCGAAGTGCTCCTTCCGGGCCGACGCCGAAACGACGTCGCCTACAGCAAAGGAGTTCAACGTCGCCATGTCCATCGTTGCAGAGCATTACGAGATTGTCATAGCCGCCGACACCCACGCCGCTACACACACATTGGCACTGGTCAACGCGGTAAACGGAGCTGTGGATTCGCAGGAGGTGTTCCCGAACACGCCGGCAGGGCTTGATCGGGCATGCCGCTGGATTACGCGCATGGCCGTAGGCAAGTCAACGTTAGTTGTCGTCGAAGGTATCGGCTCGTACGGTGCCGGCCTTGCCGACCGAGTCGCCGATGCGGGCCTGTTGGTGGTCGAGCCGTCAGCGATGCCGGCTGCCCAGCGCCGCGGGATCGGTAAGACCGATGGGTTGGACGCGGTGCGTATCGCGCGCTCGGTACTGGGAGTCGAGACATCACGGTTGCGGTTTCCCCGCTCCACTGGCCCGCGCGTGGCGTTGCGCGTTCTGGCCGTAGCCCGTGAGCAAATGGTCGCTGAACGTACTCGCGTGATCAACGCGCTGACCGCGCTGCTACGCACAGTAGACCTCGGTGTAGACACGCGTAAGCCGCTGGCACACAGTCAATTCAAGGTGATCGTCGCCTGGCGGAACCGCAACGAGGATCCCGTCACCGGCATCTGTCGGCAGGAGGCCATTCGGCTGGCCAAGCGCATCACCGACCTCGACGCCGAGCTCGCCGACAACCGCAAGAGGCTCGACGTCACAGTCGCCGATGTTGCTCCGGAGCTCTGCGAGCTGCCCGGCGTAGGTTCGGTAGTCGCCGCATCTGTCCTGACAGCCTGGTCACACCCAGGGCGGGTGCGATCCGAAGCCGCCTTCGCTGCCCTTGCAGGGACGTGTCCAATCCCCGCATCATCCGGAAACACCGTGCGCCACAGGCTCAACCGTGGTGGAGATCGACGCCTCAACCGGGCCTTGACCACCATAGTCATCGTCCGCATGCGTATACACGCACCGACTCGGGCCTATGTCGCCCGGCGCCGCGCCGAGGGACGCACGACCAAGGAGATCATGCGCTCCTTAAAGCGCTACATCACCCGCCAGCTCTACCGAACCCTCGCCGCCGCACATCCGCGCGCAGTGGCCACTTGACACGATATAGAAGCATCCCGGGTTTGGTGCACACCCGGTTACTGGTGTGCCACCGGTTGAGCGTCGGCTTGTTGATCGTAGTAGGCGGTTTCGTACTCCGCTGGTGGGATTCGGCCGAGGCGGTGCATGAGCCGGCTGGTGTTGTACCAGTGCACCCAGTCGGCGGTGAGTAGCTCGACGTCGGCCAGCCGGTGCAGGGGGCCACGCCGAAATGGTGCGTCATCACGGACGGCTTCGGTCTTGTAGAGGCCGATGGTGGTCTCGGCCAGCGCGTTGTCGTAGGCGTCGCCGACCGAGCCAATCGATGCCACCAGTCCGGACAACGACAGGGTCTCCCCGAACCGAACCGACGTGTATTGCGAACCCGCATCCGAATGATGAATCGTTCTGCCCGACAATGGATTGCCCTCACGATTACGCAGTTCGGCGGCATGGCGGATCGCTCGCCGCACGAACGCATCGGTCTTGGATGTTGAGCAGGTCCAGCCCACGATCCGCCCGGCGTAGGCATCGATGGCGAACGCGGCGTAGACGAACACCCCGCTGGCCAGGCGCACGTAGGTGAAGTCGGCGACCAGCAGCACGTTGGGGGCATCCACCCGAAACTTGCGGTCGACCAGGTCGGGGGCTCGGCCCGCGGCCGGGTCGGCGATCGTGGTGCGGACCTTCTTGCGCCGCGTCACCCCGCGCCAGCCGTTGGCGCGCATGAGGCGTTCCACGGTGCAGCGGGCCACTTCGATGCCCTGGCGTTGCAGGTGAGCCCACATTTTGGCGGCCCCATACAGCGACTCCGGAGCGCGCCGGCCCGTCGGGTCGGGCTCGTAGTAGCCGGCCAGCACCGCGGTGATGGTCATATCCCACAAGGCCCGCGCCGACGGTGGGCGGGCCAGCCAGGCATAGAAGGTTCTCGGGGCGATTGCACAGCCGTGCTCGGTGAGCACGCGGCAGATCGGAGCAACCCCGAACCGAGCACGATGCTCGGCGATGAACGCACAGATCAGCGGTGTCGCGGGTCGCTCTCCCGCGCGAAGAAACTTGTCACGGCCTTGAGGATCTCGATCGTCTGCTCAAGCTCACGGTTCTTGCGCTTGAGTTCCCGGTTCTCGCGTGCGATGTCGCTGGAGACCCCATCGCGCTGCCCGGCGTCAACCTCGGCCTGTGTCACCCACCGGCGCAGCGTCTCCACCGACACGCTCAACCGTTTGGCGACCGCAGCGATGCAGGCCGTCCTGGTGTCGTAGTCCTGCTCATGGTCGGCGACCAACCGCACCGCTCGGAACCTGAACTCCGCGTCGTATTTCTTCGGCATGATGCGCCTTACCTTCCCTCGAAAGAAGGTGTGCATCAAAGCCGGGGTGGTTCAAAGTCCACCGAGCCCACACCGGTATCGGCGGCCAGACCCCTATCGAACGCCTACGCGTTCACAACCTCCCCGGGAATTACAGCTAGCGCACCTCGGCTTTGCCGTCCTTGCCCGAGGCGCTCGTTGCTCCTTCGAAACGGAACCTCCATCGAGCATTCCCCAGTGACTGCTCATGGCGCCGGTTCGCCATCCTCGCCCATGGCACCACGGCCCCCTGTTGCGCCGCCGCTTCCCGTCGAGCCCTGGCTGCCGTTGTCGCCAGAGGGGGTGCCGTCGGCGTTGTTGCCGCCGGCGCCTCCTTGACCGCCTGCACCGCCGGTACCGCCGTCCCCACCGTGCCCACCAGGACCCCCCTGGCCGCGGCTTAAGTTCTGAAAGCCAGTGCCGCGGGTGGCATCACCACCGTCGCCACCCTTACCGCCCGTGCCACCCTTACCTCCGGCGCCGCCGTCACCACCGTCACCACCGGAACCCGCGGTGCCGTCCTGACCGTCGCCCTGGGCGACACCGGCATCACCCCCAGCACCCCCCTGGCCGCCAGCACCAGCGTCGCCACCGGTACCACCGTCGCCACCCCAACCACCGCCACCACCAAAGATAACGTAACCAGCCCAGGTGCTGACCTGGGTGCGACCTTCCCCGCCGTCGCCGCCTGCACCGCCAGTGGCCCCGGTTGCACCCTTGCCGCCAGTACCGCCGGCACCACCGGCACCGCCGTTGCCACCGTCACCGCGGATCGCCCCGCCGGCACCACCGGACCCACCGGCCCCGCCAGCACCGCCAGTCCGGCCATCGACCCCGTCACCGCCCTGGCCACCGTCACCGCCCCTACCACCTGAACCAGCTCCGCAGCAGGTCGACGTTCCATCTCCACCAGCACCACCTTTACCGCCCGCCGCCCCCATACCACCTTTACCGCCGGTACCCCCGCCACCTCCGTACGCGTCGCTGTCGGCGCGGTGATCTTCGTAACCGGTGCCGCCGGTGCCGCCGACCTGACCAGCCTTGCCGCCGGCCTTGCCGTCACCCCCGTCGGGAGAATTGCTGGTGCCTGCTGAGCCGGTGGCCGCCTGACCGTTTGGTGCCGGGTTGACGCCGTTGGCCCCGCGGTAACCGTCACCGCCGTCGCCGCCGTTTCCGCCGTTGCCGATGTTGCCGCCGTTGCCGCCTTTACCGCCGGCAAATCCGGTGCCGCCGAGTGTGGTGGCATCAGCACCGCGGCCGCCGTTGCCCCCGTTGCCGTGAATCCCCTCGGGTAGCTGGCCGTGGGCACCATCGCTACCGGGGGTGGAACCGGCACCGCCGGTACCGCCGGCCCCGCCGGCCCCGGCATTGCCACCGTTGCCACCGTGACCGCCGGCCCCGGATGTGCTGTCGTGGCCGTCGGTGCCGTCACCGGGGATACCACCGGTACCCCCGGTGCCTCCGTTGCCACCGGCCCCCTGGTTGCCACTGTCTCCGCCGCCGGCCCCGCCGTCACCACCATGCCCACCCTGGCCGCCAGTGCCACCGTGACCGCCGTCGGTGCCAGCCGACGTCGTCCAGGTGTGCCCGGTGCCGCCCTGGCCACCGGTGCCCCCGGTGCCCCCGTCACCACCGTCCCCGTCTACTCCTGCCACCCCGCTATCACCGAAACCACCCTCGGCGACCCCGCCACCGGCCCCGCCGGCACCACCGGCCCCACCGTGGCCACCGTCCCCACCGGTATAGCCCGTACCACCATCCCGAGAGCTGCCAACAGCGCCCGCAGAACCCCGTGCGCCGGTTCCAGCATCACCACCGTCGCCACCGGTGCCTGCGGCACCCCCGCCACCGCCATCACCACTAACCGATCCGCCCAGCCCACCCTGGCCGCCGTCACCACCGGCACCGCCATACCCACCTTCATGACCCGGCCCGCCGATCCAACTCCCAAAAATGAAGAGGGCAATACCGTTACCACCGGTGGCCCCGCCCCCACCGTCACCACCGGCACCGCCGACTCCGCCGTTGCCGTAGTCACCACCGTTTCCGCCATTACCGCCCAGTCCACCGGCCCCGCCGCCACCACCGCGCCCTAGTGCCGGATCAAAACTGTCGCTACCGGCCGCCCCGGCCCCACCATGACCACCGGCCC
>NZ_LQPS01000050.1 GCF_002101885.1 Mycolicibacter senuensis | reverse complement strand
CTCCGGCACTGGTAGCAGCGCTGGCGGTGGTGGCGGCGGCGGTGTCGGCGGGGGCGGCAGCGGTGCCGGCCAGCTCGGCGATGCTGGTGCCGGTTACGGCGGCGGCGGGGACGGCGGCGACCCGCACGGGCAAAGCGGTGGCGCCGGTGGAGCCGGCAGCAGCGGTGCTGCCGGAGGGGCAGGCGGTACCAGCGACAGCATCCAAGGCAAGCCCGGGCAGCCCGGCGCGTGATATACCGCTGACGCCAACCGCTTGCGGCAGTCGTCGCGCCCTATGCTCGACACCATGGCCAAGTCCGTCGACCTCGCCCGCCTCGGCGAGCTGTTGCCCGGCTACGGCTTCGCCTTTCTGGTGACCGTCGGCGACGACTACCGGGTGCGCACCACTGCGATCACCCCGCGCTTCGACGGCACCCGGGTGGATATCGGTCCCGTCGGCGCTCACGGTCGAGAAAACATGTCGACGCGTGACGCGGTCACCCTGGTCTGTCCCGCGCGCGAGGTCGACGAGTACTCGCTGATCGTCGACGGCTGCGCCGAGCTGCCCGACGATCCGGGGGGCCCGGTGCTGGTGATACCGACCAAGGCGCTGCTGCACCGGCCGGTGTTCGAGGGCGACCGGGCGGTCGGCACCATGCATGACTGCGTCCAGCTCAAGGCGGACTAGCCTGATCCACATGGCTTCCAATGTGGATTTCACAAGGCTCGCCGAGAAGTTGGTGGGCTACGACTACGCCTACCTGATCACCGTCGACACCGAGAACCGCCCGCACCCGGTGCCGGTGATGCCGACGCTGGACGGCGAGACCGTGCGCATCGGCGCGCTCGGCGGCCGGCGCAGCCGGGCGAACCTGGCGCGTAGCAGCGACGTGACGCTGATGTGGCCGCCGCCGTCCCCGGGCGGCTACACCGTGATCGTCGACGGCACCGCCGACGTCTCCGATGCCGGCGAGCTGGCCAGTGTGGCGATCGCCCCCAGTCGCGCCGTGTTGATCCGGGTCGCCACCCCGGAGTCACCCGGCGAAACTCCTTGCTACAGCGACTGTGTCGACCTGAGGCTCACTGCGCAGGGAGCCTGAGCGGCCGACCGGCCACCATCAGCACCACATCGTGCGACTCGGCGGCGATCCGTGTGTTCAGCACGCCGAGCAGGTCACGGAACAGCCGCCCCGACGGCGTGGCCGGCACCACCCCGCTGCCAACCTCGTTGCTGACCGCCACCGCCGGCGCCGGGCAGACCCGCCACGCCGCGACCAACTCGTCGATATCAGCGTGCACGCCGTCCAGCGCGCCGGTGTCCCACGCCCGGTGCAGATCTATCCGCGCGGTCAGCCAGGTACCCAAACAGTCCAGCAATAACGGGTTTTCGGCCGAACGCAGCTGCTCAGCGACATCGCTACCCTCGATGGTGCGCCACGAATCCGGGCGCCGCTGCTGGTGCAGCCGCACCCGTTCCGCCCACTCGGGATCACCCTCCCGTACCCCACCGGTGGCCAGGTAGGTCACCGCCGACTCGGCGGCCAACAGTGCCTCGGCGTGGGCGGATTTACCGGACCGCGCCCCGCCCAACACCAGGGTTCGCATCGAGGTAGCGGCTGCACCCACTCGCACCACCTCACCGTCGCGTCCCGGTCGTGCACCCGAATTCGACAGTACCCGGGTCAATTCCGGCTCGATCGGATTGTGGTGGCTCAGGTGCACGGCGACGACGTCGGTGGTGTCGGCCACGGCGCCGGAGTCCCGCAGCTGGTGGACGGTGGCCGCAAACGCTGGGAGATCGTGGTGTTCGGTGCCGTGCCCGGTGTGGTCGCCGAACGTCTGCTCCAGGAACACCGCATCGAAGGCGGCGCCGGCGACCGCGGCGTGCGTCTCGGCCGGCAGCCGGCCGGTGTCGGTGGCCCAGAAGACCCGGCCGTCAACGGATTCCAGGTCGTAGAGCACCGCGTCACCGCCGATGTCAGCCCCGTGCGCGGCGGCCAGCACCCGAACCCGGTAGTCGCCCAGGCGCACGTCGTCACCCGGAGCCACTTCGACGAACCGCACCGGGTCGTCCGGGCCCACCCAGTCCCGGCACTGGCCGAGGGCACTCGGCGGCCCGACCACCTCCAGCGTCTCAGCGACACCGGTCCAGTGCCGCATCAACAGGGCCATCGGCCCGACGTGGTCCCAGTGGCCGTGGGTGAACAGGATGTGCCGCACCGAAGCCAGCGATCGCCCGAAGCGCGCCGCGGCGCGCGGTGCCTCCGGCCCGCAGTCCAGCAGCAAAACGTCGTCGACCAGCGCCGCGGTCTGCCCGCGAACCTCGGTCGCCGACCGGCAGGAAGCGCACCGGCAGAACGGATTCGGCCAGCCGTCGGCGCTGCCGGTGCCCAGCAGCAGGATCTCCACGCACTTCTCCCACGTTGACTCTGCGCCTACCAGACACTCCACTCGAACTTTTGCCTGGTGCACGCAGAGTCAACGTACGGCACGACGAAGGCCCGGCCCCCGAAGGGGACCGGGCCTTGTCGTGCAACCAGACTTAGAAGTCCATGCCGCCCATGCCACCGGTCGGGTCGCCCGCGGGTGCGGCCGCCTTCTCCGGCTTGTCGGCGACAACGGCCTCGGTGGTCAGGAACAGCGCCGCGATCGAGGCTGCGTTCTGCAGCGCCGAGCGGGTCACCTTCACCGGGTCGGCAACGCCGGCCTTCAGCAGGTCCTCGTACTCACCGGTGGCGGCGTTGAGACCGGTACCGGCGGGCGAGTTGCGCACCTTCTCGGCCACCACGCCCGGCTCCAGGCCGGCGTTGAAGGCGATCTGCTTGAGCGGGGCCTCCAGCGCCACCTTGACGATGTTGGCGCCGGTCGCCTCGTCACCGGCGAGCTTCAGCTCGTCCAGCGACGGTGCCACCTGCAGCAGGGTCACGCCACCACCGGCGACGATGCCCTCCTCCACGGCGGCCTTGGCGTTGCGCACCGCGTCCTCGATGCGGTGCTTGCGCTCCTTGAGCTCCACCTCGGTGGCAGCCCCGGCCTTGATGACCGCGACGCCGCCGGCCAGCTTGGCCAGCCGCTCCTGCAGCTTCTCCCGGTCGTAGTCGGAGTCGCTGTTCTCGATCTCGGCGCGGATCTGCGACACCCGACCGGCGATGGCGTCGGAGTCACCGGCGCCCTCGACGATCGTGGTCTCGTCCTTGGTCACCACGACCTTGCGGGCCTTGCCCAGCAGTGCGACGTCGGCAGTCTCCAGCGACAGCCCGACCTCTTCGCTGATGACCTGGCCACCGGTGAGGATCGCCATGTCCTGCAGCATCGCCTTGCGACGGTCACCGAAGCCCGGCGCCTTGACGGCCACCGACTTGAAGGTGCCGCGGATCTTGTTGACCACCAGGGTCGAAAGCGCCTCGCCCTCGACGTCCTCGGCGATGATCAGCAGCGGCTTGCCGCCCTGGATGACCTTCTCCAGCAGCGGGAGCAGGTCCTTGACGGTCGACACCTTGGAGCTGACCAGCAGGATGTAGGGGTCCTCGAGGACGGCTTCCTGACGGTCGGCGTCGGTGACGAAGTAACCCGAGATGTAGCCCTTGTCGAAGCGCATGCCCTCGGTGAGCTCCAGGCTCAGGCCGAAGGTCTGGGCCTCCTCGACGGTGATGACACCCTCGTTGCCGACCTTGTCCATCGCCTCGGCGATCAGGTCACCGATGGACTGGTCGCCCGCGGAGATCCCGGCGGTGGCCGCGATCTGCTCCTTGGTCTCGACCTCCTTGGCGTCCTTCAGCAAGGTCTCGGAGACCTTCTCGACGGCCTTCTCGATGCCGCGCTTCAGAGCCAGCGGGTTGGCGCCGGCGGCCACGTTGCGCAGGCCTTCCTTGACCAGCGCCTGGGCCAGCACCGTGGCGGTGGTGGTGCCGTCACCGGCGACGTCGTCGGTCTTCTTGGCGACCTCTTTGACCAGCTCGGCGCCGATCTTCTCGTACGGGTCCTCCAGCTCGATCTCCTTGGCGATGGACACACCATCGTTGGTGATCGTGGGGGCGCCCCACTTCTTCTCCAGGACGACGTTGCGACCCTTGGGGCCCAGCGTCACCTTGACCGCGTCGGCGAGGGCGTTCAGGCCCCGCTCGAGGCCCCGACGGGCCTCTTCGTCATACGCAATTTGCTTAGCCATTGCGAAGTGATTCCTCCGGTTAGGGGATGCACGTCTTGTCGGTCGGGTCAGTGCCCGCGACGGACGGCTGTGGGTGTGCTCCGCAGGTGCGGCCCCGTACCTCACCGTCCCGACCTAGCACTCGCCGGTCGCGAGTGCCAACGTCATTCTTAGCACTCGACCCTGGGGAGTGCAAGATCAGCGGGGCGCTATCGCGGCGGGCGCAAACCATCCATGACGACCCCGGTCACCCGCTCGGCCAACCCGGCGCTGTAGGCCTGCATGGCCTGACATCCGACCAGGATCGCCTTCACCTCGCGCACACCGAGGTCTTGCCGCACGGTGCCCGCCAGCTGACCGGCGCGCAGCAGCTCCCCGAGCACCGCCAGGAAGGCTTCCTCCGACTCGGGCGCAGCGATGTCGATACCGACGCCGGCCAGCGCCTCGACCAGACCCCGATCGGTCGCGCCCCACTGCAGCACGACCGAGCGCAGGAAGGCGAAGATCGCCGTGCCGCGATCATCGGATTCCAGCAGGGCCCGCCCTTCGTCGACGACGTGCTGCATACGGTCGTTGACGACCGCCTGGAACAGCTCCTCTTTGGTCGGGAAGTGCCGGTAGACGGTCCCGGGCCCGACCCCGGCGCGGCGGGCGATCTCATCGACCGGCACCGACAGCCCTTCGGCCGCAAAGGTTTCGTAGGCGACCGCCAGCACGCGGGCGCGGTTGCGGGCCGCGTCGGCTCGCAACGGACGTGCGGGTTGAGCCACCAGAAATCCCTATCGGTTGACAAAGCGGGGCGTCCGCTCCGTATAGTTGCAACTAACCGGAGCGTCCGCCCCGTTTACTTTACCGCAGCTCAGGAGGGTCACGTGGCCAAGTGGACAACCGCCGACATCCCTGACCAGGCCGGCCGTGTCGCCGTCGTCACCGGAGCCAACACCGGCCTCGGCTTCGAAACCGCCGCTGCGCTTGCGGCGCGGGGCGCCCTGGTGGTGCTGGCGGTGCGCAACCTCGACAAGGGCAAGGACGCCGAGGCCCGCATCCGTCAGCGCAGCCCGGGTGCCGCCGTCGCCCTGCAAGAACTCGACCTCACATCGTTGGATGCCATCCGCGCCGCCGCGGAGCGACTGCGCTCTGATCACCAGCGCATCGATCTGCTGATCAACAACGCCGGGGTGATGTACCCACCCAAATCGACGACCAAGGACGGGTTCGAGCTGCAGTTCGGCACCAACCACCTGGGCCACTTCGCCCTCACCGGCCTACTGCTGGAGCGAATGCTGCCGGTCGCCGGCTCCCGGGTCGTCACGGTCAGCAGCCTCGGGCATCGCCTGCGCGCCGACATCCACTTCGACGACCTGCAGTGGGAGCGCCGGTACAACCGGGTCGAGGCCTACGGGCAGTCCAAGCTCGCCAACCTGCTGTTCACCTACGAACTACAGCGACGGCTAGCCGCGCACGGAACGACGATCGCCGTCGCCGCGCACCCCGGCGGCTCCAACACCGAACTGATGCGCCACCTGCCGCGCTGGGCCGCGGTCGCCTATCCGCTGATCAAACCGATGTTTCAGGGCGCGGACATGGGCGCGCTGCCGACGTTGCGCGCGGCCACCGACCCGCAGGCCCTCGGCGGCCAGTACTTCGGACCGGACGGCCTCACCCAAGGGCGCGGTCATCCCAAGGTGGTGGCGTCGAGCCGCAAATCTCACGATATCGAGCTACAGCGCCGGCTCTGGACGGTCTCCGAGGAACTGACCGGGGTGGTCTATCCGCTCGGCTGAGCCGTGTTCAGCCCAGGTCGAGCAACTGCTCGTAGAACCCGCCGAACCCGCGGGACGGATTCACCAGGTGTACCTCCAGGATCCAGTGGCAGACCCGGCCGGTGCGGTCGGTGCGGCGCATCGGCTGATCCGAACCCGCGGTGATGTAAAACTGCGCGTCGTCACCGGAGATCTTCTTGTGCGGGAACTCGCCCACCAGATGCCCGGCGATCGGGGCGCCGAACTCGAAGCCGGCGGCGCGGGCCAACCCGACGACATGGGCGTAGAGCTGGGACCCGGTGATCTCGGTGTGGTCGTCGAAGTAGGCCCGCCCGGCCTGCCACACCCCGGGCAGGGCGTCGCGCAGTGCGTGCTTGTCCGGGTCGTCGCCGAGCACGAAGGTGCGGCCGAAATCGGCTTCCCATTCTTCGAAGATCGGGCCCAGATCGAGGTAGGCGATGTCGTCGTCGGCCATGACGCGGTCCGGCGGGTCGGCGTGGAACGGCTGCAAGGTGTTCTCCCCGGCGCGCACCACCCGCTTATGCCAGTGCCGCGTGACCCCGAACATGTCGGCGGCCAGATCCCGGATCTCATCGGAGAGTTGCCGCTCGCCGACGCCGGCGCGCACCAGATTGCGGCGCGCGATTTCGTCGAACAGTGCGGCGGCTTTGGTCTGCGCGTCGAGTAGTCGCTCGACGCGGACGGGTTCCGGCTCGCCCGGGGTGGACACGTCAGCGATGCTATCGGCTTGCCCTAGACTGCATCTCGATCAGATAGGAGACCGGGTGCGGGCTGACGCAGCGCCCAGCACCCGTGCGTTGCGGGGCTGGCAACGCCGGGCTCTGGTGCGGTATCTGACCGCCAAGCCCCGGGATTTTCTGATGGTGGCCACCCCCGGCGCCGGCAAGACGACGTTCGCGTTGCGGATCGTCGCCGAGCTGCTGGCCGACCGCACCGTCGAGCGCATCACGATCGTGGTGCCCACCGACCACCTCAAGGTGCAGTGGGCCACCGCCGCCGCCGAACACGGCCTCGCGCTGGATCCGCGCTTCAGCAACTCCGATGCGCAGACCAGCTCGGAGTACCACGGGGTCGTGGTCACCTACGCCCAGGTCGCCAGCCATCCCACCCGGCACCGGGTGCGCACCGAGGCCGCGAAAACCCTGGTGATCTTCGACGAGATCCACCATGGCGGCGACGCCAAGAGCTGGGGCGACGGCATCCGGGAGGCGTTCTCCGATGCCGCCCGCCGACTGGCGCTGACCGGCACCCCGTTCCGCAGCGACGACAGTCCCATCCCGTTCGTCAATTACGAGCCCGACGGCAGCGGCCATCTGCGATCGGTGGCCGACGACAGCTACGGCTACCCCGAGGCGCTGGCCGACGGTGTGGTGCGCCCGGTGGTGTTCATGGCCTACTCGGGCGAGGCCCGCTGGCGTGACAGCGCCGGTGAGGAGTACTCGGCGCGGCTCGGCGAACCGCTGACCGCGGAACACACTGCCCGGGCGTGGCGTACCGCGCTGGATCCGGCGGGCGAGTGGATGCCGGCGGTGATCGCGGCCGCGGACAAGCGGCTGCTGCAGAAGCGTCAGCATGTGCCCGATGCCGGCGGCATGGTGATCGCCTCGGATCAGAAGGCGGCCCGCGCCTACGCCAAGCTGCTGACCACGTTGACCGGTGAGGCCCCCACCGTGGTGCTCTCCGACGACGCAGGCGCCTCGGACAAGATCGCGCAGTTCACCACGGCTACTTCTCGCTGGCTGGTTGCGGTGCGGATGGTCTCCGAGGGTGTCGACGTGCCGCGGTTGGCGGTCGGCGTCTACGCCACCAGTGCGTCCACCCCGCTGTTCTTCGCGCAGGCGATCGGTCGGTTCGTGCGGTCGCGGCGCCCGGGTGAGACCGCCAGCATCTTCCTGCCGTCGGTGCCCTCGCTGTTGGGGCTCGCCAGCGAACTCGAGCAGCAACGCAATCATGTGCTGGGCAAACCGCACCGGGAGTCCGAACGCGACGAGTTCGCCGAGGCCGAACGCCGGCGTGACGAGCCCTCCGAGCTGGAGAACAGCTTCGAGTCGCTGGGGGCCGACGCCGAACTGGATCAGGTGATCTTCGACGGCGCCTCGTTCGGCACCGCCACCCCGGCCGGCAGCGACGAAGAGGCCGATTACCTGGGCATCCCGGGCCTGCTGGATGCCAGCCAGATGCGCGACCTGCTGCGCCAGCGCCAGGAGGAGCAGCTGGACCGGCGCAGCAAGGTGGCCGGCGGAGCCACCCCGGTGCCGGTCACGACGCACGGGCAGCTGCGTGCGCTGCGGCATGAGCTCAACGCGCTGGTGTCGGCGGCGCATCATCGCCTGGGCAAACCGCACGGCTGGATTCACAACGAGCTGCGCCGGATCTGCGGTGGCCCGCCGGTGGCGGCGGCGACGTCGGATCAGCTGCGGGCGCGCATCGAGGCCGTGCGGGGGTTGTAAGGCTTCGCCGGCCTGCACTCAAGGATCCACCGCCAAGCTCGAGCGGCGATGGTACCGGAATCGGCGGCAACGGCGGTGACTCCAGCGCCTCGACGCAGGAAGCCGTTGGCGGTGACGGCGGTGCGGCCGGCACCGGCGGGGCGGCCGGCGCTGACGGTGGCGCCGGCAACGGCGGCGACGGCGACGGCGACGGCGGCAACGCGTACACCGCCGGGACGGGGACGGCCACTCCGGGCAGCCCGGGGCCGGACGGAACGCCCTGATCGCACGGCCGCCGGTAGCGGCGGCCCGCTCCTGTACGCCGAGCGTGTACTCAGTGCGAGGCCAGCGGGCCGACGATGCGCGGTTATAAGATGTTGAACATGAGTACACACAGCCTCCGGGATTTGCGGAGCCGGCTCGGCGCCGTGGTCCGCGGGGTTGCCACGACCGGCGAAGAAGTCATCATCACCGATAGCGGCACCGAGGTCGCAGTCATGATCTCCATGGCGGACTACGAGCGGCTGCACGAGCACGCCGATGTCGCCGACGCGATGCGCCTGCGGGCCATGCGGTCCAGTGACTTCACCACTATGTCGATGTCGGAGATGCTCGACGCGTTGGGCGTCGACGCGCAGATGATCACCATCTCGTGAGGGTTGTCTTTCACTCCGACGTCCTCAAGCAGCTCCAGCGATTGCCTCGCGATGCGTTCGAGACGGCATTGCAGGCGATCATCGGCCTCACGCACGACGCTCGCCCGACCGGCGCCAAGAAACTTGTCGGCGCCCAGAACGACTGGCGGATCAGGTTCGGGCAGTATCGCATCGTCTATCAGATCGATGACCGCGGCGACGTGATCGTCATCTTCACCGTCGCCAAACGCAGCGACGCCTACCGCTGACCCACCGTCCACTTGCTGTGTGCCACCCACGGCGACGCCTGCGCGGCCACCGACCACGCCATGGCCTCTGGCACGTCGATCACCCGGTAGGCCTTGACCCCGGCGGCGGTCGCCGCGATCAGCGTGGCCACCCCGGCGCGGCGCTGAAACCAGCTTTGGCGCACCGTCCAGCCGATGATGCCCGCGGTGGCGATGGCATAGCGACGCTGCTCGAAGCTGCCGGTGCGCGCCGACAGCCAGTGCGCATCGACGCGGTGCCCCAGGGCGCGCACCCGGTCGGCGGCCAGCAGCGCCGCACCGATTGTCAGCGCCGCCCACGCCGGCCAGCACCACACCGGCAGTCCCACAAAGCCCGTCGCCACCGCCAGGCCGATCCCGGCGGCCACCGGCAGCAGCATCGCCCGGGTCCGGCGTCGGCGATCAGCCGCCGGACCATGCCGGCGCAGCGGCCCGGTCACCACCACGGGGTCGCCGACCAGCCCGGTCAGCACCTGCTCGGCGGTGGCCCGGGGACACGGCGGCAGCAGGATCGAGGATTCGCCTTCCCCGGTGACCCCGGTCATCGCCGCGTCCAGCCGGGCACCGCCGAACAGCCGTACCAATAGCGGCCGTCGCAGCGTCCCGCCGCGCAGCCGGCGCATGTCGTAGCTGTGCTCACGCACCCGCAGCAGCCCGTAGCGCAATTCCAGCACGTCGCCAGCCGCCCCGGAATGGCGCGACAACACCAGGTTTCCGTACGTCACCAGCGACCGCAGCACCGCCAGCAAGACCGCCGCCGCCGACACCAGTCCCGCGATCAGCGCCGCGGTCTGCGCCGCAGCGGACCGCTCGGCGGCCTCCAGCCAGGACCGGCCCAGCGGGGAGTCCTCCAGCGCCGCCCAGACGCCGGTCTGGTAGGCCACCCCGACCGCGGCGCCGATCATCACCAGCCCGGACAGGCTCAGCGGGCTGTAGCGCAGCCACGACGGGCTCCACCGCGCCAGCACCGTCGCCGGAGCGGGCGGAGCCGGAGCCGGAGCCGCCGACGGCTGGCCGGTGTGCGCTAACAACGTCGCCCGCAGCCGCGGCACTTCGCTGCTCTCCACCGCGTCCAGCTCGAACACGGCGTCCCCGGCCGCCTGCTGGCCGGTGCTGACCCGCAGCACCGTGAGCCCGAGCAGCCGGTGCAGCAGCCGGGCGTCGGTCTCCACCGAGCGAATCCGGTTGCGCGGCACCGAAAGCATCTTGCGGCGCAACAGCCCAGAGCGCAGCTGTACCCGGCCGGCCTCGGGATCAGGTTCGATGCGATAGGTGGTGGTGAACCAGCGCGCCACCCCCACCGCGGCGATCACCCACACCACCGCGATCACCCAGACCGTGTTGGAGGTGGCCGACCCGAACACCACGACCGCGACCAGCAGCGGCAGCTCGCGCAGCACCTCGTGCAGCGGATGCACCAGCAGCATCCGCGGGCTCAGCCGCTGCCACGCCGGTTCGGCACTCACGTGGCGTCCCCGGCGCCCAGCGCGGCGATGTCGGTCAGTTGCGCCACCACGCGGTCGGCGACGGGGGCATCGAGCGCCACGATGTGCACCGCCCCCGCCGACGAAGCGGTGGTGACCCGGACATTGGCCAGTCCGAGCAGCCGATCCAGCGGCCCACGGTAGGTGTCGACGGTCTGGATCCGGGAGATCGGGGCGATCCGGCGCTCCTGCACCAGCCAGCCGGTGCGGGTGTACACCGCCTGATCGCTGATGTCCCACCGGTGTACGCGATAGCGCCACAGCGGGGCGATGACCGCCGACACCAGCAGCCCCAGCACCGTGACCGCCAAGACTGCGGCGTGCAGCCAGGCCAGCCGCTCATCGGCGACCGCCCAGCCCAGTTGCAGCACGGCCAGCATCAGCCAAGGCACCGCGCCGACCAGCGCCCACACCAGTGGAGCACGGCGGCTGGGCGGGTTGGCGGGATCGACCATGGTGATCTGCGCGGGACGGTTTGGGTGGGGCGCCATGCAACAGAGAATGACCCAGCGCAGCGGCGCTGTCACCTCCCGGGCAGAACCGGTCTCCGAGGAACTGACAGGAATCACCGTCGCGGTCTGAGTCAGACTGTCGGCATGCGATCTGTCGAGGAGCACCAGCGGGCCGTCGCCGAGCTGATCCGGGCCCGCCCGCCGGTCACCGTCGCGCTCGCCGACGCCGAGGGGCTGGTGCTGGCCGCGGAGGTGACCGCGCCGATCTCGTTGCCGGTCTTCGACAACTCCGGCATGGACGGTTATGCGGTGCTTGCCGACGACGTGGCCGCGGCGACACCGGAGAACCCGGTGCGGTTGCCGGTGGCCGAGGACATTCCGGCCGGGCGCACCGACATCCCGTCGCTGCAGCCCGGTACCGCACACCGCATCATGACCGGTGCACCCGTTCCGTTCGGCGCCGACGGGGTGGTTCCCGTCGAGGCCACCGACGGCGGCGTCGACGTGGTGGAGATCAGTGCCGCCACCGCCCGGGGCCGCCACATCCGCCGCGCCGGCGGGGACGTCGCGGAGGGCGCCACCGTGCTGTGGGCTGGGCAGGTCGTCACTCCGCCGGCGGTCGGTCTGGCGGCGGCCCTGGGCTTGGCCGAGTTGACGGTGCGGCCCCGCCAACGGGTGCTGGTGATCTCCACCGGTACCGAACTGATCAAACCCGGCATCCCGCTGGAGCCCGGACAGATCTACGAGTCCAACGGGGTGATGCTGGCCGCCGCGGTGCGCGAGGCCGGGGCCGAGGTGGTGGCCGCGGTCACCGTCGCCGACGACACCGCCGAGTTCACCGCGGTGCTCGACCGGTACGGCGTGGCCGACGGTGCGGTGGATCTGATCATCACCAGTGGCGGGGTCAGCGCGGGCGCCTACGAGGTGGTCAAGGACGTCTTCGGCCGCGACGGCGACCAGGGCGTGGATTTCGTCAAGGTCGCGATGCAGCCGGGCATGCCGCAGGGGATCGGCCGGGTCGGGCAGGCGGCCATCATCACGCTGCCGGGCAACCCGGTCAGTGCGCAGGTGTCCTTCGAGGTGTTCGTCCGCCCTGTGTTGCGCCGCGCGATGGACCTGCCCACCCCGGAGCGGCCGCGCCGCACCGCCGTGCTCAGCGAGACGCTGACCTCACCGCCGGGCCGGCGGCAGTTCCGGCGCGGCCTGCTCGACCACGAAACCGGCACGGTCACCAACTACGGCCCGCCGGCCTCCCATCATCTGCGCTACCTGGCGTCGGCGAACTGCCTGCTCGACATCGCCGACGAGGTGACCGAATTGCCGGCGGGGACCTCGGTGGAAGTTTGGGACCTGACCGGGTGAGCCGGCGATTCGGCCCCCCGAACGCGGCAGCTTCTAAGATGGCCGGATGGCCAGACGACCCCGCGCAGCAGATGATCCCGGCGGTCTGCGACACCTGATCGATCTCGTGCGCTCAACGGTGCCGCCGATGCACCACGCCGGCTTGCCGTTCGTCGCCGGCGGCCTGGGTGTGGCGGCGGTGGGCCGCAAGCAGCGCTGGGTTCGCGGCGCCGGGCTGCTGGCCGCGGGTGCCAGCGCCGGGTTCTTCCGGCATCCCCGCCGGGTACCGCCGACGCGCCCCGGTGTGGTGGTGGCACCCGCAGACGGCATGGTCTGCCTGGTCGACACCGCGACCCCGCCGCCGGAACTGGATCTGCCCGACACCCCACTGCCGCGGGTCAGCATCTTCATGTCGGTGTTCGACGCGCACGTGCAGCGGGCTCCGGTCGGCGGTGAGGTGCTCGACGTGCTGCACCGGGCCGGCCGGTTCGGGTCTGCGGACCGCACCGAGGCCAGCGAGGACAACGAGCGCAACAGTGTGCGGATCCGCACCGCCGAGGGCGCCGAGGTGATCGCCGTGCAGATCGCCGGGCTGCTGGCACGGCGCATCGTCTGCGACGCCCGGCCCGGTGACCATCTGGCGATCGGTGACACCTACGGGCTGATCCGGTTCGGGTCGCGGCTGGACACCTACCTGCCGGTCGGGACGCAGCCGCTGGTCGGCGTCGGGCAGCGCATGGTCGCCGGTGAGACGGTGCTGGCCCAGCTGCCATGACGAGTTCCGCCCGTCCGGTCCACCCGACGACCCGCACCCGGGGCCCGGTCGGCCTGCACATCCTGCCCAGTTCGATGACGGTGCTGGCCATCTGCGCCGGCCTGACCTCGATCAAGTACGCACTGGACGGCCAGGTGCACGTCGCGATGGCACTGATCGCCGCGGCCGCCATCCTCGACGGTCTGGACGGCCGGGTGGCCCGCATCCTCGACGCCGAGTCGCGGATGGGCGCCGAGATCGATTCGCTGGCCGACGCCGTCGACTTCGGGGTGGCGCCCGCGATCGTGATCTACGTGTCGCTGCTGTCGACGCAGCCGGCGGGCTGGATCGTGGTGCTGCTGTATGCGGTGTGCGTGGTGCTGCGGCTGGCCCGGTTCAACGCGTTGCTCGACGACGCCACCCTGCCGGCCTACACCCGCGAGTTCTTCGTCGGGATGCCCGCCCCGGCCGGAGCGATCACGCTGATGGGCCTGCTGGCCGCGAAACTGCAGTTCGGCGACGGCTGGTGGACGTCGCAGTGGTTCACCTGCGCCTGGGTGGTGGGCACGTCGATGCTGCTGGTCAGCCGGATCCCGATGCGCAAGATGCATGCCGTGTCGGTGCCGCCGCATCTGGCGGCGGTGCTGCTGGCGGTGCTGGCGCTGGTGGCCGCCGCGGCGTTCCTGTTCCCGTATGTGCTGGTGCTGGTGCTGATCGTGGCCTACCTGTGCACCATTCCGTTTTCGGTCCGCAGCCAGCGCTGGGTGGCTGCGCATCCGGAAGCCTGGGAGCACGCTCCCCGGGAACGCCGGGCCGCGCGCCGGGAGATCCGCCGGTCGCAGCCGGGACGCCGCCCGTTGGGCATCCGCCGGCCCAGCGGGCAATCGATGGCCCGGCTGCGGTTGCGCAAACCGGGTCGCTGAGCTATTCGGAGCAGTACTCGCGGGTCGCCGATGTCAGTGCGCCGTGTTCGAACTCGCCTAGTCGGCGCGCGGCGCTGACCTCCCGGAGCGCCTCATCGAGCCGGGCGGCGCACTCCGGAGAATGCAGCTGCTGCCGCCGCAGCCCGATCTGGGTGAGCATCTCGCGGTTGAATCCGTCGATGCGGGCACGTGATTCCGCCAGCTCGGGGGCGCTCGCCGGCGCGGTGGCCGGGTCCAGTTTCCACTGCGCGAACCGGTGGTGCTCGACGGCTTCGGTGGCGGCGATCTGGTCGCCGAAGATCCGCTGCACGTAGGCGGGGTCGAGGTCGTTACGGGCGGCATCGTCGGCCAGCTTCGTCAGTTGCTGCTGCACCCGGACCGGGTCCTCGATGGCACCGCCGGTCCGCCATTTGACCGCCGCCACATCGTCGGCGACCTGGAGGCGGCCGGCGGCGGCGTCAACCAGCTCGGCCAGCGGGTTCGCCGTATCGGCGCGAGACGGCACCGGTATCGCCAGCAGCGTGACCGCGCCGATCGCCGGCAACAGTGAGCGGCGGTATGCCGATAATGACCGCATGGGTTCTATTGAAGAGCATCGGGACGGCGATGGCTCCCGGACCTCCTCCCGCCACCTGACGCTGATCGCCCGGCTCAACACCTCCGCGGTCGACGCCCGCCGTGGTGTGGTCCGGCTGCACGCCGAAGCGATTGCCGCCCTGGGCATCCGGGAGTGGGACGCGGTGTCGCTGACCGGTTCTCGCACGACGTCGGCGGTGGCGGGGCTGGCCGGGCCGGATGCCCCAACCGGGGTGGTGCTGCTCGACGACGTCACGCTGTCCAATGCCGGGCTGCGCGACGGCACCGAGGTGGTGGTGGCCGCGGTGACCGTTTACGGCGCCCGATCGGTGACGTTGAGCGGCTCGGCACTGGCCTCGCAGAGTCTGTCACCGAACACGCTGCGCCAGGCGCTGCTGGGCAAGGTGCTCACCGTCGGCGACGCGGTGTCGCTGCTGCCCCGCGACCTGGGACCGGGCACCTCGACCTCGGCAGCGACCACCGCGCTGGCGTCGGCGGTCGGGATCAGCTGGACCTCCGAGCTGCTCACCGTGACCGGTGTCGATCCCGCCGGACCGGTGAGCGTGCAACCGAATTCACTGGTGACCTGGGGCAACGGCACCGCGGTCACGGCGAAGCCGTCGGCCGCCGCGCGGGTGCGTCCGGCCCGGATCGCCATCGACGAACTCAAGGGCTGCGAGGCCCAGGCCGCCAAACTCGCCGAATGGCTCAAGCTGGCCCTCGACGAGCCGCAGCTGCTCAAGACACTCAACGCCGGAACCAACCTCGGGGTGCTGGTCTCGGGGCCGGCCGGGGTCGGCAAGACGACGCTGGTGCGGGCGGTGTGCGAGGGCCGACGGCTGCTCGAACTGGACGGGCCGGAGATCGGTGCGCTGGCCGCCGACGACCGGCTGGCCGCGGTGCGCTCGGCGGTGGCGAAGGTCCGCGACGGCGGCGGCGTGCTGCTGATCGCCGACGTGGACACCCTGCTGCCCGAACCGCCGGAGCCGGTCGCGACGTTGATCCTGGCTGAACTGCGCACCGCCGTGGCCACCGAGGGAGTGGCGTTCATCGCCACCTCGGCGCTTCCCGACCGGGTCGATCCGCGACTGCGGGCGCCGGAGCTGTGCGACCGGGAGATCCGGCTGAGCCTGCCCGACGGCGCGACCCGGGCCGCGCTGCTGGCCACCCTGCTGATCTCGGTTCCCACGACGGACCTGACACTGAGTGAGATCGCTGACCGCACACCGGGTTTCGTGGCGGCTGATCTTGCCGCGCTGGTCCGGGAGGCGGCGCTCCGGGCGGCGTCGCGGGCTAGTGACAACGACGAGACGCCCACGCTCACCCAGCAGGACCTGATCGGGGCACTCAGTGTGATCCGTCCGCTGTCGCGTTCGGCGGCCGCGGAGGTCTCGGTCGGCTCGATCACCCTCGATGACGTGGGAGACATGGCGGCCACCAAACAGGCGCTGACCGAGGCGATCCTGTGGCCGTTGCAGCACCCGGACACCTTCACCCGGCTCGGTGTCGATCCCCCGCACGGCGTGCTGCTCTACGGCCCGCCGGGGTGCGGCAAGACGTTCGTGGTGCGCGCCCTGGCCGGTTCCGGGCGGGTCAGCGTGCACGCGGTCAAGGGCGCCGAGCTGATGGACAAGTGGGTGGGCAGCAGCGAGCGGGCGGTGCGGGACCTGTTCCAGCGCGCCCGTGATTCCGCGCCGTCACTGGTGTTCCTCGACGAGATCGACGCGCTGGCGCCACGGCGGGGACAGAGCTTCGATTCCGGGGTGACCGACCGGGTGGTGGCCGCGCTGCTGACCGAACTCGACGGCGTCAACCCACTGCGCGACGTGGTGGTGGTCGGGGCCACCAACCGGCCGGAGCTGATCGATCCGGCGCTGACCCGGCCGGGCCGGCTGGAGAAGCTGGTGTTCGTCGAGCCGCCGGACGCCGACGCCCGCCGCCAGATCCTGCGGGTGGCCGGCAAATCCGTGCCGCTGCACGACGACGTCGACCTTGACGCGCTGGCCGCCGACTTGGACGGCTATAGCGCCGCGGACTGTGTGGCGCTGCTGCGCGAGGCGGCGCTGACCGCGATGCGCCGGTCCATCGACGCCGCCGACGTCACGAAGGCCGACGTGGCCGCCGCCCGCGAAACCGTGCGACCATCCCTGGATCCCGCGCAGATCGAGGCGCTGCGCTCCTTCGCCGACAACCGCTAGCCCGTCCATGCCCCAGCGTGCGTGTCCCCGGCCGACACACCATGCGAATCACCGGGTTTACGCACGCTGATCGGTGGCGTCAGGACCCTCGACCAACCATGCGAGCCGGGCGAGCGAGGCCGCCAGGTTGTCCGCGGTGGTCAGCCGCGCGCGCTGCAGGCGGTTCGGGTCGCTCAGTGACGACCAGTCATAGGTGTGGGTGACGCGGGTGTGGACCGCGTCCAGCGGTTCGAGTTCCCACCGCCATAGGTGTCCCGGCGGCGGGGTGTCGGGTTCGGCTGGTAGCCAGGCGATCCGGCGTCCTTCTTCGAACTCCACCACATGGTTCTCCCGGACGGCGCCGGACGTCAGCGTCACGGTGAACAGGCTGCCGGCGGCCCGCACCCGCTGCCCGGGACCCGCTTCGGCCAGGTTGTCGTTGCCGTCCCAGTGCGGCTGGCGAGCCGGATCGGCGATCAGCTCGAAGATCCGCTCGGCCGGTGCGGCGATGTCGCGGGCGGCGCTGACGATCCGACGTGGCGAACCGACGCGATGCAAAGTGCCCTCCGGGTCGACGTAGGCGAACTCCCGAAGCCGGTAGTCGGTGTCGGCCGGTGCGATGAACCGACCCGGAACACCCGATGCCGTCCATTGCGCGTAGAGCGCGTCGGCGTCGTCGACGTACAGGTACACCGCGGCCGCGGTGCGCAGCGGGTCGTGCTCAGCCCATTCGGTCAGGTGCAGCGACACCGCGCCGCGGTCGACGAATCCGTAGCGGGCCGGCCCGGCGTAGGCGCGGGCGGTGAATCCGAGGCGGCGGTAGCGGTCGAGGGCCGCATCGAGATCGCGCACCGGAATGACGGGTGCGACGGCGGTGAACACGACATCCGGCATTGGTAGCAGCCTACGTCGCCGGCCGGCGCCGAGCGCCTCGGTCCGCCTCGTATCCGCTGGTGAGCCGGTAGACCGCCCGGTCCAGGGTGGGCAGGATATCGGTGATCGCAAGCTCGCCGGCGGCGAAGCGCGCCGACAGGCCGTACACCAGGTTGGAGATGATGACATCCAGGTCGGCGATGAAGGCTTCGTCGACCTCGGAGAGCGCCGCCCGCATCGCCGGCCCCACGACGTCGAGCCCGCGGCGTACCAACGCGTCACCGCCAGGCGCGGACCGGGCCCGCACATAGGCCGTCAGCATGGCCGGGTGGCGCTCCCACGGCTCGAAGATGGTGCGGTACAACCGCATCAGCGCCGGGTACAACGGCTCGGCGGGCTCTGGCGCATACGCGTCGACGCCGGAGTAACGGTTCTCCGCCATCCAGCTGTCCAGCGCGGCGAGAATGAGCTCGTCGCGGGTGACATACCGCTTGTAGATGGTGGCCAGCGACACCCGGGCGCGGCGGGCGACTTCGCGGAGTTGAACCGCGTCGTAGCCCTGCGTTTCGAGGATCTCGACGACGATGCCGAGGATCCGATCCTCCGGACCGGACATCGATTCACCCCCTTGCCGTCGTTGAGTAACCAGGTTACCGTACTGGCATGGGTTCTCTGGACGGAAAAGTCGCATTCATCACCGGGGCGGCGCGCGGGCAGGGCCGCAGCCACGCGGTGCGCCTGGCCGCCGACGGCGCCGACATCATCGGCGTGGACATCTGCGCCGACATCGCCTCCAACGGCTATCCGATGGGCTCCCGCGACGAGCTGGACGAGACGGTCGCCTTGGTGGAGGCGCAGGGCGGCAAGATGATCGGCTCGGTCGCCGACGTCCGCGATTTCGCAGCGCTGAAGGCGGCACTGGACGCCGGTGTCGAGCACTTCGGCCGGCTCGACATCGTCTGCGCCAACGCCGGCATCGCCGCCATGGCGTTTCGCGAGCTGACCGACGAGGAAGACCTGCAGATGTGGACCGACGTGCTCGACGTCAACCTGGTCGGCTCGTTCCACACCGCCAAAGCCGCCATTGGCCACTTGATCGCCGGTGACCGGGGCGGGTCGATCGTGTTCACCAGCTCGACCGCCGGGCTCAAGGGTTTCGGCGGGCTGCAAGGCGGCGGCCTGGGCTACGCGGCGTCCAAGCACGGCATAGTCGGTTTGATGCGAACACTGGCCAACGCCCTTGCCCCGCACAGCATCCGGGTCAACACCGTGCACCCGACCGCGGTCAACACCATGATGGCGGTGAACCCGGCCATGACCTCGTTCCTGGAGAACTACCCCGACGGCGGCCCGCATCTGCAGAATCCGATGCCGGTCGGCATGCTCGAACCCGAAGACATCAGCGCCGCGATCGCCTACCTGGTCTCCGACGCTGCCCGCTACGTCACCGGGGTCACCTTCCCCGTCGACGCCGGCTTCTGCAACAAGCTATGAGCGGGCGGGTAGCGGGCAAGCGGGTGCTGGTCACCGGCGCCGCGCGAGGCATGGGTCGCAGCCACGCCGTGCGGCTGGCCGAGGAGGGCGCCGACCTTATCCTGGTCGACATCTGCGCGTCGCTGCCGGAGATCGACTATCCGCTGGCCGCAGCCGAAGACCTCGAGGAGACCGCCCGGCTGGTCGAACAACAGGGTCGCCGTGCGGTCACGCGCGTGGTGGATGTCCGCGATGCCGCCGCGCTGCGGACCGCGGTCGACGACGGGGTGGCGGAGCTGGGCGGTCTGGACGCCTCGGTCGCCAACGCCGGGGTGATCACCGGTGGGACCTGGGACACCACCACCTCCGAGCAGTGGCGCACGGTAGTCGACGTCAATCTGATCGGGGCGTGGAACACCTGCGCTGCGGCGCTGCCGCACCTGGTCTCCCACGGCGGCAGCCTGATCAACGTCAGTTCGGTGGCCGGACTGAAGGGCAGCCCGCTGCACACGCCCTACACCGCATCCAAACACGGGGTGGTCGGCATGAGCCGTGCACTGGCCAATGAGCTTGCGGCGGTGAATGTCCGGGTCAACACGGTGCATCCCACCGGGGTTGAGACCGGGATGCGGCCGGATGCGCTGCACGCCCTGCTGCACGGCGAGCGCGCCGACCTCGGCCCGATCTTCGCCAACGCGTTGCCGATCATCATGACCGAGGCCCGCGATGTCAGCAACGCGGTGCTGTTTCTGGTCTCCGACGAGTCCCGGCACGTGACCGGGCTGGAGTTCAAGGTGGATGCCGGTGCCACCCTCCGGTGAGGCGGGGCGCGGAGCGCGCGCATTCGCCGAGTTGATGACCCTCCCGATCCCAGCCACCGCCGCCCCCGCCGCTACCCTGCTCGACTTCGTGTTCGGCGAGATCTGGCAGCGTCCGGGATTGAGTCGCCGCGACCGATGGTTCATCGCGCTGCCCTGCCTGGCCGCAGCCGACACCGAGGAGCCGCTGCGCGAACACATCTACGCGGCATTGCACAGCGGCGACGTCACCATCGACGAAATGCGGGAAGCTGTATTGCATTTCGCGGTGTACTCCGGCTGGCCGAAGGCGTCACTGTTCAACATGATCGTCGACGAGCAGTGGCAGCGCATCCACACCGAGCGCGGTGAGCCGGTACCGCCCCCGACACCGCTGCTGCCGCTGACCACCCCGAGCGATCCTGAGTCCCGGCTGCTCGCCGGCGAGCAGGCCTTCCGCGACGTCAACTGCCTGCCCTACGTGCCGACCCGCGACGACCCGTACTCGGGTGCGGGGATCTTGAACTTCGTCTTCGGCGAGATGTGGCTACGGCCCGGGCTGGGCATGAAGCAGCGGCGGCTGATCACGGTCGCCTGTGTCGCGTTCCAGGACGCGCCGTATCCGATCCTCAGTCACGTCTACGCCGCGCTGAAGAGCCGCGACGTGTCCTTCGACGAAATCGACGAGGCCGCTTTGCAGTTCGGTGCCTACTACGGCTGGCCCAAGGCGTCGCGACTGATCGACGTGATCGAGGAGCAGAAGCAGCGCGTCACGCAGGAGTGGGCTGAGGAAGGCAATGCATGACGCCTCCCGTCACGCACGACCACATCTATCCGGCCACCGGCCGACCGAACGCCACTGTGACACTGGCCGGCGCAGCGGAGATTCACCAGGCCGTGGCCGCAGCGCAAGAGGCGCAGCGAGAATGGATTGCGCTGACCGTCGACCGACGCCGCGACCTGCTGATCGACCTGGCCGACGTGGTGCACCAGCATCTCGGCGAATTGGCCGCGCTGAACGTCCAAGACTATGCGGTACCGATCTCGTTCGCCGGGAACGCAATTCTGCTCGAGCGATTCCTACGCCACTTCGCGGGCTACGCCGACAAGCCGCACGGCTCCAGCACGCCGGTGAGCGAATCCTTCGACGTCAACCTGATCGAACGCGAACCATACGGTGTGGTGGGTGTTATCGCCCCTTGGAACGGCGCGCTGGTGGTCGCCGGATCGTGCGTTGCACCCGCGCTTGCAGCAGGCAACGCGGTGGTGTTCAAGCCCTCCGAGCTCGCGCCGCTAGCCGCGCTGCGCTTCGGTGAGCTGTGTCTGGAGGCGGGCCTGCCGCCCGGGCTGGTCAGCGTGATGCCCGCCGCCGCAGCGGGCGGTGACGCGCTGGTGCGCCATCCCGGCATTCGCAAGATCCATTTCACGGGAGGCGAAAACACCGCCCGCAGCGTGCTGCAGGCCGCCGCCGTCAACCTCACTCCGGTCGTCACCGAACTCGGCGGCAAGTCGGCCAGTATCGTCTTCGCCGACGCCGACCTCGACGCTGCGGCACAGCTTGCCGCGCATCAGGGCCCCTTGATGCAGTCCGGCCAGAGCTGCGCCTGCGCCAGCCGAGTGCTGGTGCACGAGTCGGTCTACGACACCTTCGTCGAGAAGTTCCTGGCCGCGGTCGGCCGTGCCAAGGTGGGCGATCCGCTCGATCCCACGGTGATGTTCGGTCCGGTGATCAGCCAGGCCGCCACCGACCGCATCCTGGACGTGATCGGGCGGGCAGCCACTGATGGCAGTGGCGAACTTCTTGCCGGCGGCCGGCGGCTCGGCGGTGAGCTCTCATCGGGCTACTACATCGAGCCGACGGTATTCGGCGGCGTCGACAACTCCTCGCCGCTGGCCCAGACCGAAACGTTTGGTCCCGTCGTGTCAGTGATGAGGTTCCGCGACGACGCCGAAGCCGTCGCACTGGCCAACGGCACCCGCTACGGACTCAACGCGTTCGTCCACACCCGCGATCTGCTGCGCGCCCACCGGATCTCCCGGCAGCTGGAAGCCGGCTCGGTCTGGATCAATACCATCAGCAGTATCTCACCGCAGGGCCCCTACGGCGGTTACAAGCAGAGTGGATTCGGGCGCACCGGAGGCGCCGACGGGCTCCACGAATTTCTGCAGATTAAGAACATTCGCATCGGCATGAACTGAGGCCCTGCCCACCGAGTTCACTCTCGGGGTGGGCAGGGGCTCGGGCAGCACTCACAGCTGCGTGTACACCGACTTGGTCTGCAGGAAGCTTTCAACGCCGTCTCGGCCCCACTCGTGACCCCAGCCGGACTGTTTGTAGCCGCCGAACGGCACCGAGTGGTCGAAGACCATCTGGCAGTTCAGCGAGACGGTTCCGGCCTCCAGCCGCTTGGCCAGCCGGTGGGCGCGGCTCAGGTCGCGGGTCCAGGCGGTGGCGGCCAGGCCGTACTCGGAGTCGTTCGCCAGCGCGACGGCTTCGTCGTCGTCGTCGAAGGGCAGCACCGTGACCACCGGCCCGAAGATCTCCTGCTGGTAGAGCCGCATCCCGGGATCCACATTGGCCAGCACGGTCGGGTGCACGAAAAAGCCACGGCGATCCAGCCGGTGCCCACCGGTGATGACGTCGACGTGGTCGCGCTTGCCTTCGTCGATGAATCCCATCACCCGGTTGAGCTGCTTCTCGCTGATCAGCGGGCCGATCATGGCGCCCTCATCTCGCGGACCACCCAGCTGAAGGTTGTTGGCCACCATGGCAATACCGTCGACCACCTGGTCGTAGACACCGCGCTGCACGAAAATCCGTGACCCGCAGATGCACCCCTGCCCGGAGTGGATGAAGATGCCCATTGCGGCCATCGTGATGGCGGTGTCCAGGTCCGCGTCGTCATAGATCAGCACCGGCGACTTGCCGCCCAGCTCGAGGCTGACCCGCTTGAGGTTTCCGGCCGACGCCGCCACGATCCGCTTGCCGACTTCGGTGGAACCGGTGAACGCGATTTTCTGCACGCCGGGGTGATCGACCAGCGCTGCTCCCGCGGTGTGCCCGTAACCGGTGACCAGGTTGACGACGCCGTCGGGAACCCCGGCCTCGCTGAGCAGCCGTACCAGGACCAGCGCCGAAAGTGGCGTCTCCTCAGCAGGTTTGGCCACACTGCTACACCCGGCGGCCAGCGCCGGCGCCAGCTTGGTACAGGCGTTGAAGACCGGGCCGTTCCAAGGGAAGATCAGGCCGACCACCCCGTAGGGCTCCTTGAGGGTGTAGGCGTGCAGGTCGGCATGCGCGCCGGAGATGCCACCGCTCATCTGCACCTGGTGCGCCTCACCGTTGAGTTTGGTGCACCAGCCGGCGTAGTAGCGGAAGATCTCGGCGCAGGTTGGCACGATCATCTGCGCCTGCATCAGCGGCATCCCGGTGTTGATCGAATCGATCTGGGCCAGCTCATCGGCATGTTCATCGATCAGATCCGCGATGCGCCACAGGATCTTGGCGCGGTCGCGGGCCGGCATCGCGCTCCAGACACCCGAATCAAAGGAGGCCCGGGCCCGAGCAACCGCGTCGTTGACGGCCTCGGCGCCGCCGTCGTTGAATTCGCCGATCTGCTCCTCGGTTGCCGGATCGACGATCGGGATCACCTCGCCCGCGCCGGGACGCAGACGCACTTCATCCAACACAGAGCTGAGAGTCATTGCTGACCTTTCCGATGACGCGTTGCGGCGAGGACGGCCTACTGTTCGACCGGGTCGAACTCGATGTGCAGCGCGGTCAGCCCGCGCAGCAGGAACGTGGGCTCATAGGTGTAATGCCGGTCGCCGGCCGGGCCGTGGTGCTCCTCGCTGATCCTGATGTCGCGCATCCGGTCCAGCATCCGGTTGGCGGTGATCCGCCCCTCGACCCGGACCAGCGGTGCCCCGGGGCAGGTGTGAATGCCGCGGCCGAAGGCGATGTGCTCGCGAACGTTCTTGCGGTCCAAGTTGAATTCATCCGGGTTCTCGAACTTGCGCGGGTCCCGGTTGGCCGCCCCCAGGCACAACATCAGCACGGTGCCGGCCTTGATCGGCACGCCGGCCAGCGTGGTGGTCTTACGCGCCAGCCGGAAGTCGATCTTGGTCGGGCTCTGGATGCGCAGGGATTCCTCGATGAACCGCGGGATCAGGTCGCGGTTCTCGCGCAGCCGCTGCTGCAGCTCGGGCTGCTCGCCGATCACCTGCACCATCGTCCCGAGCAGTTTGGTGACGGTCTCCTGCCCGGCGCCGAACAGGAAGGTCGCCGGACGCACCACCTCCATCACCTCCGGTATCGTCCCGTCGGGATAGGTGGCCTCGGCGAGCATCGTCAGCACGTCGGCCCGGGGATTGCGCCGCCGGTCGGAGATGTAGCCGTTGAACTTGTCGTCGAGGTATTCCAGTGGGTTCAGGCCCACCGGCTCGCCATCGAGGGCGCCGACTCGGGCACCCGGGCGCTCACCGGCTCCGAGAGCGCGGCGGAACTCGGCGCGATCGTTATCGGGGACGCCGAGCAGGTCGGCGATCGCCAGCGTCGCAAAGGGTTTGGCGTAGTCCATCAGGAACTCGCAGCGGCCGGTGGCGATGAACTCATCGAGCTGCAGGTCGGCGAGCCGCCAGATGAAGTCCTCGTTCTCCTTGAGCCGAACCGGGGTCAGGATCCGGCCCAGCAGCGCGCGGGTCCGCTCGTGGGCCGGCGGGTCCTGCACGACGACGTGCTCGAAGATCGGGAACAGATGCCGATGCGCCTCGATCTGCTCGGTGATGTCGTCGCCCTCGGGTTCGAACGGCAGCGGCGGGAACGGCCCGCCGATCGCGTTGACAGCCGAGAAGGAGTCGTGGTCCTTGAACGCGGCGTGCACCTCCTCGTAGCCGGTGACGGCGACGACGCCGTGATGCGGCTCGGCGAAGACGGGCCCGTTCGAGCGGAGGTATTCGTAATAGGGATAGGGATCCTGAGTTACGCCTTCGTCGGAGAAGTAGTCCACCGCCGCGAGATCCGTCACCACGCGATGCGCCCTTTCGCTCGTATCACGACCTCGTCGCGCTGATCGATCGATCAAATTGTTAGAATGCCTCATGCCTACCATGTGCGACGACGGGCGGTCAAGCGACCACGGCCCCGGGACGTTGTGAATGGCGGCCCCGCGCAAGGCCAAATCGACCGACGGCGCCAGCCGGCGGCGACTGATCGAAGCGACCGCCCGCATCATGCGGAACGACGGCTATGCCGCTGCGACGTCCCGGCGGGTGGCCGCCGAGGCCGGGGTGAAACAGGCCCTGGTCTACTACTACTTCCCCACCATGGATGACCTTTTCGTCGAGGTGCTGCGCGCCGGCGCAGACGTCGCACTCGAGCGGATGCGCGCCGCGCTCACCGATGACGACCCGCTCCAGACGCTGTGGGCCATCAACAGCGATGCCCGCGTGACCAGTCTGAATACCGAGTTCATGGCGCTGGCCAACCATCGCAAGGCGATCCGGACCGAACTCAAGGCCTACGCCGAGCGGGTCCGCGACATCGAGACCGCCGCGGTCACGGTGGCACTGCGCGCCAGGGGTGTCGACCTCGACGAGTATCCACCTGTGGCGATCGCCATGCTGATCGCGCAGACCGCACGCAGCCTGTGCAACGAGGCGGCCGTCGACGTCACCTACGGCCACCACGAGCTGCGCGCCCTCGTCGAGCGACAGTTCGGCCGGCTGACCGATCCCGCCTGAGCCGCCGGCCCCACCCGGTGAACCCACTGTTGACAACGTCGCGGCTTGATGCCAGCCTTGCTGATCGATCGACCAATAACAGACGGAGGTGCAGACATGGGTGGACGAGTCGAAGGAAAGGTCGCGCTCATCACCGGCGCGGCACGCGGGCAGGGCCGCAGCCACGCGGTGCGACTCGCGCAGGAAGGTGCCGACATCATCGCCGTCGATGTCTGCGCCCGGATCAGCAGCAGCAAGGAGATCCCCGCGGCCACACCCGATGACCTGGCGGAGACCGCCGACCTGGTCAAGGGCTTGGACCGCCGTATCGTGACGGCACAGGTCGACGTGCGCGACTTCGACGCGCTCAAGGCCGCGGTCGACAGCGGTGTCGAGCAGTTGGGCCGGCTGGACATCATCGCGGCCAACGCCGGGATCGGCAATGGCGGCGACACCCTGGACAAGACCAGCGAAGCCGACTGGCAGGAGATGATCGACGTCAACCTGTCCGGTGTTTGGAAGACCGTCAAAGCCGGTGTGCCACATCTGATCGCCGGCGGCAACGGTGGCTCCATCATCCTGACCAGCTCGGTGGGCGGCCTCAAGGCTTACCCGCATACCGGTCACTACATCGCGGCCAAGCACGGTGTGGTGGGGCTGATGCGCACCTTCGCCGTCGAACTGGGCCAGCACTTCATCCGGGTCAACTCGGTGCACCCCACCAACGTGAACACCCCGCTGTTCATGAACGAGGGCACGATGAAGCTGTTCCGTCCGGATCTGGAGAACCCCGGTCCTGATGACATGGCCGTGGTGGCACAGCTGATGCACGTGCTGCCGATCGGCTGGGTGGACCCGGTCGATATCAGCAACGCCGTGTTGTTCCTGGCCTCCGACGAGGCCCGCTACATCACCGGGCTGCCAATGACCGTCGACGCCGGCAGCTGCCTGAAGTAACCCGCCGGAGTTGACTCTGCGCCTACCAGGCACCTCGCTCGCACTTTTGTCTGGTGGCCGCAGAGTCAACGAGGGATATCGAACTCCACTCGGGCCGAGACGGTCTCGATCGCCTCGTGCAGCGCCGCCATCCGCTCGGACAGCGACGGCGCCGCCAGCACCGCGTAGCGGTCGGCCTCACCCATCGGAACCCGGCAGGCCAGCGAGTACAGCCGCTGCACCGGGTCGAGCGAACGCAACCGGCGGCCACCCAGCATGGCTTCGCGCCCGGGCATCACCCACTTCCGCCGGGCCATCGCCATCCGCTTGTGCAGCGCGACGATGCGTTCTTCCAATTCTCCGAATTGCTTGTCGCTCACCGGTTCCCCCGGCTCGTCGGGCCATACCTCGGTGTCCGCCCGCGGGTAGGGGTCATCAGGCAACCATTCGCGGACCCGGATCCGCTCGCCGGTCAGGCACCGCAGCGCATACCGGCCACCGCCGAGATCGGTGCAGTCGGTGATGGCCGCCATCGCGCCGATGTCGTTGCGCTGCTCACCACCGCCCACCTCGCGGCCCTTGGCGATGAGTACCACCCCGAACCGGGGATCGCCGCTGTGCATCAGATCCCCGACCAGCACGGTGTAGCGCCTCTCGAAGATCCGCAAAGACAGTTCCTCGCCGGGCAGCAGCACCCATTCCAACGGAAACATCGGCAGTTCCATCACTCGATGTCCAGTTCGGCGACCAACGCGTCGACGACCGCGCGCAGATCGCCGTCGTGTTCCTCGGCGACCCGGCGCTGGCGCTGGTAGGACGCCCCGGTTCGATAGATGTCGGCGACGCCCGCCAGTTCGTCGGCACAGTGCAGCCGCGCCGCGATCGGCTCCAGCCGATTGAGCAGCTCGTCGAGATCCTCGGTGACCAGGCGCTCGTTGCTGTCGGCGTCGAGGATGATCTCCGCGTCCAGCCCGTAGCGCGCCGCGCGCCACTTGTTCTCCTGCACGTGCCACGGCGGCATGGTGGGCAGCGACTGGTCGGCGTCGAGGCGCCGGTCCAAGTCGACGATCAGGCAATGGGTCAGCGCCACCAGCGAACCCAGCTCGCGCAGGTTGGACACCCCGTCGCAGACCCGTACCTCGATGGTGCCCAGGTGCGGGGAAGGCCTGATGTCCCAACGGATCTCGTTGATGTGGTCGATAATCCCGGTCTTCTTCTGGTCGTAGACGAAACCCTCGAACTCCGGCCAGGTCTGGAACTGGAACGGCAACCCCGCGGTGGGCAGCTGCTGGAACATCATCGCCCGGTTGCTGGCGTAGCCGGTGTCCTCGCCGGCCCACCACGGCGACGACGCCGACAGCGCCAGCAGGTGCGGGTAGTACAGCAGCAGCGACGAGATGATCGGCATGACCTTGTACGCCGAGGAGATTCCGACGTGGACGTGCACTCCCCAGATCATCATCTGCCGGCCCCACCACTGGGTGCGCTTGATCAGCTCGGCGTAGCGCGGCGCGTCGGTCAGCTTCTGCGCCGACCACTGCGCGAAGGGATGGGTGCCGGCGCCGAACAGTTCCATTCCCCGGTTGTGCACGATGGGCCGGGTGGTGGCCAGGGTTTGGCGCAGATCCTCGATCGCCTCGCCGGTGTTGTCACAGATGCCGGTGACGAGCTCGACGGTGTTGCGCAGCAATTCGTTGTGCACGCGCGGATTTTCGCCGAGCTCTGCCAGCACCGCGCTGGCTTCGTTGCTCAGGTCTCGGGTCGCGGCGTCGACGAGTGCGAACTCCCACTCCACACCGAGGGTGGGCCGGGCGCAGTGGGCGAACTCGATTCGGGCCTGCGACGAAGCCCTGTTGTTCGGCGGGCTATCCGGCGCCGATAACACCACACGCAACTCGTTTGCCGGCGTCTCCGGTGGTCAGCGTGGTCTGGTCCGGGCCGGGTGTGCCGTTGACCTGGGTGTAGCGGTCCGCCGGGATGTTGGCGAAATTGTCGTCGTCGGCGTGGACGATCAGCGACGTCCCCTCGCCGTCCAGCAATTCCTGCCGGGTGAACGCATCGGTGGTGGTGACCAGCAGCGCGCTGCCGTCGGAGCGCACCTGCAGCGAGGTCAGGTCGCCGCTCTGCGGGTGCTCGTTGTGGCCGGGCGCCTGGAAGTGCCCGCCGGCCGACAGGAAGGCACCGGGCGCCCCGCCGCCGGGGGCGACGGAGTCGGCTTCGCATTTACCCACGCCGTGGATGTGCATGCCGTGGAAGCCCGGCGTCAGGACGCCGGTGCTGGTGGTCTGCACGGTGATCGTGGCGAATTCCTTCCCGCCGACCTTGCTGAACTCGAACGTCGCGGTGGCGACCTGACCGCCGTCGACGGTCGTCAGGCGCGCCACCAGGTTGTCGGAGCCGCTCGATTCACCCGGCTCGCTCACCGCACCGGACGGTGCCGGCGACCCGGTCCAGATGGCCGGCGTGGTGCCGGGCACGTCGGAGGCCGGCTCGTTGGGACTGCACGCCGCCAGCAGCACAACCGGGGTGGCGAAGACAGCGGCGGCAAGAACTGTGCGGTGACCTTTGACCATGCGAGGAGCTTAACCCGCGACCACCACGATGACGCCCGGTGGCTGCTCGGCCACGTCGGGGATGCGCGGGTGTACGGCGGCGTGCAGCAGCTCGGCCACAGCATTCGCCGCCTCGTGCTCGCCCTGGGCATCGCCGAAGTAGACGGTGGTCTCGGTGACCTCCGGCAGCTCGAGGTTGTCGACGATGGTCACATTCCAGCCGGCTTCCCGCAGCACCTCCGCGGTGTGTCCGGCCAGGCCCGCCTGCTCAGAGATGTTGTAGACCTGTACGTCGGGCTTGTGGGCGGGGCGGTCGGTGGTGGCCGCCGCCGAGGTGGTGGTCACAGGTTTCGACGCCGGCGCATGGCCGGTGTCATCGTCGTCGCCCGACGACCCGAGCGCCTGAAACCCGACCAGCAGGAAGATGGTGCCCAAGAACAGCAGCACCATCACCATGGCCCGCAGCGGGAGTCTGGAGGAATCGGGAACGTGGTCGTTCATTGCGCCCACTGTATCGACGAGCAGGCCGTGACCTCTAAACCCCCAGCAATGACGGGTTCCGGGTGACTCAAGTGATATCGAAACCGAGACGCCGCGCGGCGCGCGCCTTCTGCCGGCTGGACCGCAGCCTGCGCAGTCGTTTGACCAGCATCGGGTCGGCGGCCAGCGCCTCGGGTCGGTCCACGAGGGCGTTGAGCACCTGGTAGTAGCGGGTCGCCGACAGCGAGAACCGCTCCTTGATGGCCTCTTCCTTGGCGCCGGCGTACTTCCACCAGTCCCGCTCGAAGGACAAGATGTCGTGTTCGCGACGGCTCAGGCCGTCAGCGGGCTCCGAATCGTCCCCTGATCGATTCGCTTGCGCCATAGCGCCGTCCATATCGTTTCCTGGACCCTTCCGGAAAGTTCTGTGGTTGAACGTTCGTTGCGTCTTTCGGCGGCTTGTCCTGAGCAAATATTCAATCACGGCACGCGGTGTTGAACCGGGAGCCGGGCCCGCGAGTCGCCGTGGCCGCTGCACCGTGCCGATGGCGGGCACTTAAGATTTTCGGTCATGGCCGTCGTACCCATCCGCATTGTGGGCGATCCCGTCCTGCACACCCCGACCAGCCCGGTGCCCGTCGCCGAGGACGGCTCGCTGCCGGCCGACCTGGCCGAGTTGATCGCCACGATGTACGAGACGATGGATGCCGCCAACGGAGTCGGCCTGGCGGCCAATCAGATCGGTGTCGGGTTGCGGGTCTTCGTCTACGACTGCGCCGACGACCGCCGCTCGACCACTCGGCGCCGCGGTGTGGTGGTCAACCCGGTGTTGGAGACCTCCGAGCGGCCCGAGACCATGCCCGACCCCGATGACGACGACGAAGGCTGCCTGTCGGTGCCCGGTGAGTCATTCCCGACCGGCCGCGCGGAATGGGCTCGGGTCACCGGGCTGGACGCCGACGGCAACCCGCTCACGCTGGAGGGCAGCGGTCTGTTCGCCCGGATGCTGCAGCACGAAACCGGGCATCTGGATGGCCTGCTGTATCTGGACATGCTGGTGGGCCGCCACGCCCGGGCGGCGAAGCGGACGGTGAAGTCCAACGGCTGGGGTGTGCCCGGCCTGTCTTGGATGCCGGGCGACGTGCCCGACCCGTTCGGGCACTGAGGGGCCGGTGATGAACCGGCCGCCTGTTGAGCTGCCGCCTGTCGGCACCCGGGTGAGCCTGCGCTACCTGCGGCCGCCCGGTTCGGAGCCGCCGATGGGCGACGTGGTGGGACACCTGGAGCAGGCCGGGACGGTGGTGCGGGTTCGCTCGGCCGACGGGGTGGTCCACGATTGCCGGCACGCCGACGTGCTGTACGTGCGCCGGCTCACCGATCGGCCGGTGAAGAACTCCGCGATCCGCGCCGTGGAACACGCTGCCGCGCTGGCCTGGCCGGGCAGCGAACACCAGTGGCTCGACGGCTGGCTGCTGCGGGCCGGACCCGGTGCCGAGTTGGCGACGAATTCGGCTGTGCCCCTAGACATGTTCGCCCACACCAGCTCCATCCCGGAGATCATCGACTGGTATGCGCGACGGGATCTGGCCCCGACCCTGGCGGTCCCGGAGCGGCTGCTGCGACTGCCGGAGGACATTCCCGCACGGTTGGAGATCCGCACCTTGGTGCGCGAGTTGGCCGCCGGACCGACCCCGGAGCAGGTGACGCTGACCGACCGGCCCGGCCCTGACTGGCCCGTCGACGACCCGGCGGGGCCGCTGACCGCGGTGGTCGACGGTGAGCTGGTGTTCGCCTCGATACCCGGGGTGGCGGTCGGGCGCGGCGCGGTGACCGAAGCCCCGGACGGCACCCGCTGGCTGGGCGTGACCGCCCTGCGGGTGGCCGAGGGCAGCCGCCGGCGGGGCCACGGGCGGGCGATCGGCACCGCACTGCAGGCCTGGGGCGCCGAGCGGGGAGCCACCCGCGGTTACGCGCAGGTACCGAGCGATGACGCCGGCGCGTTCGCGTTCTGCGAAGCGATCGGATTCGCCGGTCAGCACCGCACCCGCTACCTCGACGCCGGCCTGCTACTGCGCGTCTAAGGTGACTGCGTGACTGCGCTGCGACTGGCCACCTGGA
Organism: Mycolicibacter senuensis; assembly: GCF_002101885.1. GTDB lineage: Bacteria > Actinomycetota > Actinomycetes > Mycobacteriales > Mycobacteriaceae > Mycobacterium > Mycobacterium senuense. The sequence goes on along the minus strand of NZ_LQPS01000050.1, from coordinate 88,248 downwards.
ACGTCAACTCGATCCGCACGCGGGTGGGCCGGGTGACCGACTGGCTGGCCCGCGCCGACGTCGACGTGCTGGCGATGCAGGAGACCAAGTGCACCGACGCGCAGTTTCCCACCCTGCCGTTTCACGAACTCGGCTACGAGGTAGCGCATGTCGGCCTGAACCAGTGGAACGGGGTGGCGATCGCCTCCCGGGTCGGTCTGGACGCCGTCGAGATCGGGTTTCCCGGGCAACCCACTTGGGCCAAGGCGGATGCCGACCCGACGGTGGAGGCGCGCGCGCTGGGCGCCACCTGCGGCGGCGTTCGGGTATGGAGCCTGTATGTGCCCAACGGCCGCGCCCTGACCGACCCGCACTACACCTACAAGCTGGAATGGCTTGCCGCGTTGCGTAATACCGCCGAAGGCTGGTTGCGTGACGAGCCGTCTGCACCGATCGCGTTGGTGGGCGACTGGAACATCGCCCCGCAGGACGACGACGTGTGGAGCATGGCGTTCTTCGACGGTGCGACCCACGTCTCGGAGCCGGAGCGCAGGGCGTTTCGTGCGCTGACCGAGGCGAAGTACCTCGATGTGGTGCGACCGTTCACGCCGGGCCCCGGTGTCTACACCTATTGGGACTACACCCAGCTGCGGTTCCCGAAGAAGCAGGGCATGCGAATCGACTTCATCCTGGGCTCGCCCGCGCTGGCCGCCCGCATCTCGCACGGCGAGATCGTCCGGGAGGAACGCAAGGGCAAGTCGCCCAGCGATCACGCGCCGGTGTTGGTGGACATCCAGCCGGCTCCGACACGACCGGTTATATGAATTCGTTGTGGATTCCGCGGGTTCACCAGAAATTCGCATAGGATGGATCTGGTTAACCAATTTGCCTCGTTTGAAGGGCAGGGAATACCCATGAACGCCGTCGCAGGGACGGTACGGAAGGTCGCCGGAGCGGCAACTCGCGCGGCGACCATGACAACCGAGGCGGCCGGCGCAGTCGGCGGGGCCGCACTCAACGGGGTAATCGGTGGCTTGAAGGGGGCGGCAAGCGGCGCGCAGCGCGGCCTGAGCTCCGGCAGCCACTCGACCCCCGCGGCCGCACTGACCCTGGGCGCCCTCGGCGCCACCGGATTGGTCGAGTGGCCACTGCTGGTGGCGGTGGGCGGCACCGCCCTGGTGCTCAAGCAACTGAACCGCTCCGGTGACGGCGCGCCCCCGGGGCAGCCTTCGGCGAAGTCTTCAGCGAAGTCTTCAGCGAAAGCGCCGGCCGCTTCGACGGCGGCGGCCCGGCCGTTGACGTCGGTGAAATCGGCCAAGTCGACGAAGTCGTCGGGCTCGTCGACCACCCGGCGCAGCCCGCAGCCGAAGAAGACCGCAGCGCGGCCGGCCCGTAGCGGCGGCAGCAGCGCTCGCGCGCGCCACTGAACGGGCCCGCGTGGATTTAGCTCGTGCCGTCAGGCACTCTCTTCCGCTGCGTGCGGCAAATTTCGGTGTCCAACTCACGTCCGCGTTGATCGACGCATCTGTTCAGACCGCGACCGGCATCGCCGGCGCCGCCCTCCCGACCAGCGACAACGGCTGGGCGTTGTCCCGCCGGTGCTTCCGCGGCGAGGGCCGGGCCTGGGTCGAGGTCCGTGGGCTCGACGGGCCGGCCGGCGACGAACTGGCGACCGCTGTGCTCGGCGCTGCCCGGGCGTTGCCCGGGGTCAGCTCGGTCCGTTTGAACCACCCGCTGTCCCGGCTGGTGGTCGGGCTCGCCGCGGACGCCGGCGGCGACGTCGTGTCGTTGCGTGAGCTGTGCCGGGTGGTCGGTGACACCGAAGCCCAGCACCGTCGGCCGGCCCACCGCGGGCGGCCGCCGGCCACCCTGCCCGGTGACGGCACGACGCAGGCGTTGCGCGCCCTCACCCTCAGCGCCAACGTCGCCGGCCTGGGCCTGGCGACGCTCGGCCGGCTGCTGCGGTTGCCGGTGCTGCCGCTGGGCTTAGAAGCCGGTGTCATCGTCGTCGACTACCAGCCGCGGCTGCGACGGCTGCTCGAGGACAACCTCGGCAAGCAGGCGACCGACGCCCTGCTGTCGCTGGCCGGCGCGGGCGTGCACACCCTCAACCAGGCCCCGACCGCGCTGGCGGTGGACCTGTCGATGGAGGCGATGCGCGCCGGCGAAGAACGTGCCGCCGAACGCGCTTGGCGTCGGCGCGAACCGGAGCTCGCCGACTACGCCGACCATCCGCCGGTGCTCATCCCGCCACGGCCGGCGCCCCGGCCGCCGGGTCCGGTCGAACGTCACCTGGACCGCAGCGCCTTGGTGCAGGCCATCGGGGCGGGGGTGGTCGGCGCCGCGACCAGCAGCCCCGACCTGGCCGGCACCGCCGCGACGGTGGCCGCGCCCAAGGGCACCCGCACCGCCCGCGAGTCGTTCGCCGCCACCTTCGGTCGCGGGTTGGCCGACCAGCACGGCGCGGTGGTGCTGCGCCCGAGCAGTCTGCGCGAGCTCGACCGGGTGGACACCGTGGTCATCGACCCGCGGGTGCTGTGCGGCGAAACGCTGCGGGTGATGCAGGTGCGTGGCGCCGACGACGACGAACTCCGGGCGGTGTGGGCCCAGGCCCAGGCCCGGCTGGGCGAGGCCGGACTCGAACCGGGCTGGCACCGGATCGGTCGGCGCCTCGGCGTGCAGGCGTCGTTCCAGCCGGCACTGCTGCCGCTGGCCGCCGCGGTGGTGACCGAGGCCCGGCACGCCGACGTCGAGGTGGTCACCGTCGAAGCCGAGGCACTCGGTGAGCTGCGACCGATCTTCGACGACATCCGCCCGCTCGACGGTGCGGCGTTGGACGAGGCGCTCACCGCCGCGGTGACCGCCTACCAGGCCGACGGTCACGACGTCGCGGTGCTGTCGACGGCGGCCGTCGGGGCCCTGGCGGCGGCCGACGTGGCGCTGGGCGTGCTGCCGGGGCAGGGTTCCCCGCCGTGGTGCGCCGATGTGTTACTGAGCGACCTGGCCGCGGCGTGGCGGGTGCTGCATGCTTTGCCGGCGGCCCGATCGGCCAGCCGCCGTGGCGTCGAGATCGCCACCGGGGCTTCGACATTGGGCGCGCTGCTGATGCTGCCCGGGGTGCGCGGCCAGGGGCCGGGCCCGGTGACCACCGGCGCGGCGGCCGGCGCACTGTCCGGCTACTGGCTGGCCCGGCGTGCCGTGGACGCCCCGACGCCACGTCCGGCGGCGGTGCACGAGTGGCACGCCATGTCGGTGGACCAGGTGCGCGCGATGCTTCCGCCCCCGGAGTCGGAGATTCCGGCCGGGGACCAGCACGCCCCTGCGGCAGCGGCAGCGCTCGCGGCGGTCGACCTGGCCCGCCGCGGCGGTAAGCGCAGCGCACCGCCCCGGGTGATCTGGCAATTCGCCCAGGCCGTCCGCAGCGAGTTGTCCGACCCGATCACGCCGGTGCTGGCGCTGGGAGCGGCGGCCAGCGCGGTGTTGGGTTCACCGGTCGACGCGGTACTGGTCGGTTCGGTGCTGGGCGGCAACGCGATGCTGGCCGCCGCGCAGCGCCTGGTGGCCGAGCGCCGGCTCAATGTGCTGCTGAATGAACAGGTTCCGCCGGCACGGCGGCTGCTGCCCGATGGCGGCTACTGCGAGGTCCCCGCCGAGGAGTTGCGTCTCGGTGACGTGATCGAGGTGCGGGCCCACGAGGTGGTCCCCGCCGACGGGCGATTGATCGACGCCGACGACCTCGAGGTCGACGAGTCGTCGCTGACCGGCGAGTCGCTGTCGGTGGTCAAGCAGGTCGAGGCCACGCCGGGAGCGGACCTGGCCGAGCGCGAATGCATGATCTATGCGGGCACCACGGTCATCACCGGCACCGCCCTGGCGTTGGTGACCGCGGTCGGCGCCGACACCTACAGTCGCCGGGCCGCCGACCTGGTCGCCGGCGAGCAGTCGGCGGTCGGATTGCAGCACCAGCTGAGCATGCTGACCAGCAAAGCGTGGCGGATCAGTCTGGCCGGGGGCACCCTGGTGACCGGTTTGGGCGTTCTCCGGCGGATCGGGTTGCGACAGTCGGTGGCCTCCGGCATCGCCATCGCCGTCGCGGCGATCCCGGAGGGCCTGCCGCTGGTCGCCACCCTGGCGCAGCAGGCGTCCGCCAGGCGGCTGACCAAATTCGGTGTGCTGGTTCGCGTGCCGCGCTCGGTGGAGGCCCTCGGCCGCGTCGACGTGGTGTGCTTCGACAAGACCGGAACGCTGAGCCAGAACCGGCTGCGGGTCACACAGCTGAAGCCGGCGCCGGGTTACACCACCGATGAGGTGCTGGCGTTCGCGGCGCAGGCCGCGCCGACCACCAACGGCCGGCAGGTGCACGCCACCGATGCCGCGATCATCGATGCCGCGACCGCAGCCGAGGTGGTGGATCCCGGTCGCGGCGAGATCGCCCACCTGCCGTTCCGGTCCGGCCGCAGCTATTCGGCGTCGGTCGTCGGCGCCGAACTGACGGTCAAGGGCGCGCCGGAGGTGGTCGGGCCCGCCTGCGGTGGGAACCCGACGATCCGCAAGACAGTGCTGGGTATGGCCGGCGAGGGGCTGCGGGTGATCGCCGTCGCCCGGCGAGAACTCACCCCGGCACAGGTCGCCGCCCTGGGTGAGGACCCGGATCCGGAGGACATCGGTCAATTCTGTGGCGACGGGCTGACGTTCGTCGGACTGATCGGGATCGCCGACACGCCGCGGCCCGAGGCCGCCGCCCTGCTGGCCGAACTGGACCGCTGGCAGATCCCGGTGCGGCTGATCACCGGAGACCACCCGGTCACCGCCACCGCGATCGCCCGGGAGCTCGGCCTGGAGATCAGCGCCGATCAGGTGATCAGCGGCGCGGAGTGGGATGCGTTGTCCCGCAAGGGCCAGGAAGTCGCGGTAGCCGAGCGGGTGGTGTTCGCCCGGATGTCACCGGAGAACAAGGTGCAGATCGTGCAGACCCTGGAGCGCACCGGCAAGGTGTCGGCGATGGTCGGCGACGGCGCCAACGATGCGGCGGCCATCCGTGCCGCCACCGTCGGTATCGCGGTGGTCGCGCACGGCAGCGAGGCCGCCAGCACCGCCGCCGACGTGGTGTTGCTCGATGGCCGGATCCACGCCCTGCTCGATGCGTTGGACGAGGGCCGGGAACTGTGGCAGCGGGTGCAGGCAGCGGTCGGGGTGCTGCTGGGCGGCAACGCCGGCGAGGTGGCGTTCGCGATCATCGGCAGCGCGCTCACCGGGCGCTCGCCGCTGAACGCTCGTCAGCTGCTGCTGGTGAACATGCTCACCGACGCGCTGCCGGCGACCGCGCTGGCAGTCAGTGAGCTGAACGACTCGGCGGCCTCCACGGCACGTGGCCCCGACCCGGACGCGCTGTGGCGCGCGGTGGCGGTGCGCGGCGTGACGACGGCGTCGGCCGCGGTGGGCGCCTGGGGTCTGGCCTCGGTGACCGGGCGCCAACAGCGGGCCTCCACGGTCGCGCTGGTGTCGCTGGTCGCCGCCCAGCTGGGCCAGACGCTGCTGGACTCGCACGACCCGCTGGTGGTGGCGACCGCGGTCGGCTCGCTCGCGGCGATGGGGACGTTGATCTCCATTCCGGGTATCAGCCAACTGTTGGGCTGCACGCCGCTGGGTCCGCTGGGCTGGGCTCAGGCGCTGGGGACGGCGACGGTGGCCACCGCCGGCGCGGCCGTGGTGCCCAGGGTGCTGTCCGGATTGCGGGAATCTGCGGACAAGCCCACCCAATTCATGGTGCCCGTGCCGCGCCAACCGGACGGCACCCCGACGTCCGAGGACCACCCGGCGCCGCGGTTGCGGCTTGTGCACAATGGGGACACCGGCTCTCGTCGCGGAACGGCCGCGGCCCGATCATCCGGCGACCCGTCGCCACCAGGAGGCTCATGATGGCGGAGAAGACGCGGCGCAGCGCATCCCAGCGGGAAGCGGTCGCCCACATCCGGGATGCCGAGGGCTTCGCGGTCGAATTGCCGCTGTTCGGCAAGGTGACGGTGCCGCGACCCGAGCAGCTGGCCTACTACGGCGGGCTCGCGCTGCTGGCGGCGTTCGAGATCATCGATTGGCCGGTAGCCGCTGCGGTGGCCGCCGGCCACATTCTGGCCAACAACCACCGCAGCGAGGTACTCGAGCAACTCGGTGAGGCCATGGAGGACGCCTAGCGGACGCCTAGCGGACGCCTAGCGGACGCTTAGCGAAGACCGTTGGCCTCGGTCGACTCAGTGGTCGACGGTCAGCACCCCGACGCGCCACAAGAGTGCATACATCTGGTGCAGGGGGCCACTGAGCAGCCGGGTGGCCATGTCGACCACCGGGTCTGAGGCGGGCGCGGCCGGCGCAGCGCGGCGGGTGTCAACCTTCTTCGCCGTGCTGATGGCACGCGGAGCCGGCGCCTGGATGTCGGTGTAGGCGATTGCAACCATGATGGCCTCCTAGTCGCGTAACGCCGCTACGCGCTCAGCTGGAAACCGGATCGTGGCTCAGCTGGAGGCGGTATGCGACCGTTCGGATGGGGACGGAACAGAAGTCAGATATCGGCTCGGACTATCACCGGAACTCATGCGTCCCTCACCTCCTCTCGGTCGCGGGCACGCGGGAGCGTGCCGGTTTCACCGCAGGCTTTGGAGGCAGCTCCGACAACCGTCGGAAGACCGCACCCCTCTCGTCAGAGCTTCGACACTGCACGGCGTGTCCGTAGATCGGAAGCCACTTGGGCTCAACCCTTAAGCCGGGAGGAGCTGTCCTGACCCGGGGCGTCTTTCGACGTTCGGGGTCAGTGGCCTGTGTCCGTGCAGCCGCCTCACCTAACGAGGTGCTTGCATGCTCCATAGTGCATCAGGAACGCGCTCGGGTCAATTCAACTCACCCAACGGTTCCCACCCGGTTCGGTCACGACCCGACGACATCGTCGAAGTACAACGTGACACGGGTTCCGGTGGCGGCCCGCACGGTGTCGACCCGGTCTGCCAGGCCGTTTATCAAGGTCAAACCGCGTCCGCGCCGGTCACTGCGCCGACTGGCCGAGGAGTCACCCGACCACCGCCCGGAATCGCTGACGGTGACGGCGACGGTGCCGTCGCGCACGAACGCCTCGACGGCCACCGTCTGACACGGGTCGCATCGGCTGCCGTGCTCGATCGCATTGGTGACGGCCTCGTCGATCGCCACCACCATCTCGGCTTGCCGCTGCTGGTCCACTGCGGTGCCGGCCAGCCACCGGCGCAGCCGGTGCCGCGCCGCCGACAGTTCGGGCAGCTCAGCCGGCAGCAGGTAGGTGAAACTGCCGGCGGCGCCGTGGCTGGGTCGCAGCGCCAACAGCACCACGTCGTCGACGTACCCGCCGGCAGGGCGCATGCGGTCCAGCAACTCGGTGCAGACGTCGTCGACGGGAAGGTCCGCGCATACCTCGGCGGCCCTGCGCAGCCGGTCGAATCCGTCGTCGATGGCCTCACCGGGCCGCTCGATGAGCCCGTCGGTGTAGAGCAACAGCAGACTCCCGGGTGGCAGCTCCGCGATCGCAGCGGCATCGCCGTCGGGGACGTCGTCGCCCGCGGCCATCGGCGGGCGCCGGCCGGATTCCAAGAAGACGGCAGGCCGGTCGCGCGTGATCAGCAGTGGATAGGGATGCCCGGCGCAGGCGTAGCTGACCAGGGCGTGCGCGGCGCCGTCCGCCGGGGCGGCGTCGACGACTGCGTAGCTGACCGTCGCGCAGCGCGCCCCGGCGACGGTCCCCGCGTAGCGGTCCAATGCGTCGAGCACCGCCGTCGGCTCGGCATCGGAGAGCGCGCTGGCTGCCGCGGCGGCACGCAACCGGCTCATCACGGTGGCCGCCGACAGGCCGTGCCCGACCACGTCGCCGACCGAGACCGCGATTCGGCCCGCACGTTCCAGCGGCACGGCCAGGTACCAGTCGCCACCGACCCGCATCGTCTCCCCGGCGGCCCGATACACCGCCGCCACCGCCGCGGTGGTGGAACCGCGGTCCAGGTCCAGCAGGTGTTCCTGGAACTCGACGGCGATCCGGTGTTCGCGGTCGGCCAACTGAATCCGGTCGAGGGCCGCCTGCGTCATCGCCGCGAAGCTGGCGTACATGCCCAGCTCTACCGGATCGAAGTCCCGCGGCTCCGGAAACAACAGCCCGAGCGATCCGATGACGCGGCCATCGGGTCCCCGCAGCGGCTGGGTGACGCACGCGCCGACGCTTCCGGCGCTCTGTTGCACGACGTGTTCATAGCGCCGGCCCAGGTCGGCGGTGTCGGTGACGATCATCGGAGAGCCGCTCTGGATGACGTCGATGGGCACCAGCGGGGTGTCCATCGCGGCAATGTGGAAACGATCGCGCAGCTCGGGCGGGAGCGGGCCGGCGAAATGGAATCGGACGCTTCGTCCGTCGGGATCCAGCAGGCCCAGCGAGATGACGGTCGCGTCGGTGTCGAACAGCGGAAAATCCTTGAGCGCCTTGGTGACGGCGTCCACCGACTCCGCGGACTGCAGCGCGCCATCCAGGTGTGCGACGTCGAGCGAGCGACGGGCTTGTTCGTCGTTGGATCGGCGCTTGTCCCGCTCCCGTGCCGCTGCAGACATCCGCGCCGCCACCCGGTCGATGAGGTCCTCGGAGCGAAACGGCTTGAGCAGATAGTCGTCGGCGCCGCCGGCATAGCCTTCGCTGGCCGCCGCCGCGCCGGCCCGGGCGGACAGCATCAGGATCGGCGTGGCGGCGACGTCGGGATCGGCCCGGACGGCAGCGACGTAGTCGAATCCGTCCATCCGGGGCATCACGACGTCGCTGACCACCGCATCGGGCCGCAGCTCGCGGGTGGCCGCCAGAGCGGCTTCGCCGTCGGCCGCCCGTGCCGTGCGCCAGCGCGTCGAGAGCAGGCGGTCCAGATGCTCTCGCATGTCGGCGTTGTCGTCGACGATCAGCACCAGGGAACGGCGGTCGGCGGGGACGGGGGCCGGCGCGGCGGCACGGTCGACCCATTGGCCGGCCTCGACGACATACGGATTCTCCGCCAGCACCGTGGGTTGATGCTCGACCGGCGTCGTCGCGGACGACCCCGGCAGCGTGATCGTGACGACGGTGCCCCGGTCGACCACGCTGTCGAATGCGATCGTCCCGCCTTGCAACTCGACGAGGCCGCGCACCAGCGACAACCCGATCCCGGTGCCTTCGACGCTGCGGCCGCGAGCGTCATCGGCGCGAAAGAACCTCTCCCCCAGCCGTTCCAGGTCGTCCTGCGCTATCCCGACACCGGTGTCGCGGACGGCGATCCGGCAGCCTGCCTCGTCGTCCTCCACCGTCACGGTGATCGCGCCGTCGAGGGTGTATTTGACCGCGTTGGACACCAGGTTGAGCACGATGGTCTCCCACATCGTGGCATCGATGTCGGCCAGCGACGGCCGGCATTCAAGCACCAGTTCCAGGCCGGCGCGCCGGCACAGTTCGCTGAACGACGATGCGATATGCGCCGTCAGCGCACCGACATCGGTGCAGACAAGTGCCGGGTCCACACGTCCGGCTTCGACGCGGGCGAAGTCCAGCAGCGAGTCGACCAGCCGCAGCAGCCGGCCCGCGTTACGCCGCGCGGTGGTCAGCCGGTCGGCCAGCGGACTGCCCGGACTCACCTCGGCCAGTGCCTCGTCGAGCGGTCCCTGCAGCAGGGTCAGCGGGGTGCGGAATTCATGGCTGACATTGGTCAGAAAGGCGGTCTTGGACCGGTCGATGGCGGCGAGGGCATCGGCGCGCTGCCGCTGCTGCGCGTAGGAGGTCGCCGACGACAGCGCCGAGGACAGTTGGTCGGCGAGCAGTTGACAGAACGCCCGGTATTGCACGTCCAGCGGGCGGCGCGGGCTGAGGCCGATCACCAGTGCGCCTGCCGCGGCGCCGTAGCCCAGTCGTAGCACCAGCGCCTGTTCCACGGCATCGACCGGCAGGCTGTCGCTGATGCCGGGGACCGGCTCGGTCCACACCGGCGGCAACACCGGCGACACGGCCGGCGTGGCGCCCCGCAACCTGAGGTGACCGTCGTCGGCGTCCTCGGCATAGACCGCCACGAAGGGCAGGTCCGCGGGCTGCCCGTCACATACCGCGATGGCGGCATTGACGGCGTCGCCGACCGTGCGCGACTGCATCACCGCCGACGAGACCGCGTTGAGCAGGTGCAGCCGGCGATCGCTGAGCACGCGCTGGGTGGTCTCGGCGACGGCGCAGAAGATCCCGTTCACGGCGCCGCCACCGCCGATCAGCGGGCTGTAGGTGAAGGTGAAGTAGCGTTCCTGCGCCTGTCCGGCGGTGCTCACCGGCAACATCAGATCATCGGCCCAGGTTGCCAGGCCGGTGGTCAGCACCCTGTTCAGCATCGGGCTGATCGGATCCCAGATGTCCCACCACACCTCCCGGCCGCGCCGGCCCAGCGCATCGGGGTGTTTGTCGCCCAGAATCTGCAGATAGGCGTCGTTGTACACCAGGAACAGATCATCGGAGCCCAACCACAACACGATGGGGAAGCGGGACGTCAGGGCAACGCTCACCGCGCCGCGCAGCTCCGCCGGCCATGCCACGGGATCACCCAAAGGATGTGCCGCCCAGTCGTATTCGCCGAACAAGCGGCCCACCTCACCGCCGAGCTCGACCGCTGTCGTGAGGTCGGGCGGAAGAGGCTGCGGCCGGGTCACGGTTGATTCTCGGCCCCCCGCAGCGCAGCCGACAACGTCGGATAGATCTCCAGCACCTGATCGAGGTTGGTCACCTGGATGGGCCGGACGACCACCGCATCCTCGGCCACCACCCGCAGTGACGTTCCCGCCTCGGCAGCCGCCTGCCGGCAATCGAGCAGCGCGCTCAACGCGGCGCTTCCGAAGAAAGTGAGCTGCTGCAGGTCGACGAGGATGGGCCGGCACGGTTGGACCATCGCCAACTTCACCGCCGCCGCCAGCTGCGTGGCGAGTGCGTCGACGTTGCTGGAATCGATTTCACCCTTGGCGCGCACCACGACCGCATCAGCCTGGTCATCGCACTCGACCATCGACCCGTCCACTGCATCCACCTCGTAGTTGCCGCCGCCGCTCCCGCCCAGCGGTGTCAAGCCTAACCAGAATGTTGCCCGGCGTGCGGGCTGCGCAACGTAAAACTCCGCAAACCGGCCGCGGTGGCCGGCGTCAGCCGGTGGCGGCCCGCGCGCCGTCGGAGCGGTTCACCGACTCGCCGGCGTAATGCCCCGGCGCCGCCCACGACGTCAGTGCGCCGAGCACCATCATCAACGCCGCGGCGGCGAACACCACCGCCAAACCGGTGTGGAACGGCCCGGAGATCAATTGCGGGAAGAAGCTGTGTCCGGTCAGTATCTGCGCATCGACGCCGGGCTGATCCAGCGCACCGGAGGGCCCCAGCAGCTCGCCGATCGGGTTGTAACCCAGAAACGCCGCGAACAGGCTGCCCACCGGTGGGGTGTTGGCCACCTGTTCGGCGACCTCGGTGGGCACGCCCCGCTGCTGCAACCCGGCGCCCATCGCCTCCGGCAGCGTGTTAGCCAGGCCGATCACCATGAGGGAGAAGAAGATACCGATCGACAACGATGTGCCGGCGTTGAAGAACGTGGCCCGCACACCCGAGGCCGCCCCGCGCTGAGCGGCCGGGACACTGGACATGACCACGGCGGTGTTGGGCGCGGTGAAGATCCCGCCGCCGAGTCCGTTGAGGAAGACCAGCGCCGCGAAGACCCGGTAGTCGAAGTCGACCGGAAGCATCACCAGCGCCACGAACGTCGCCGCCATCAGCACCATGCCGCCGACGGCGAACGGGCGGGCGCCGTGCCGGTCGGACAGCGACCCGGCCACCGGCCCGGCCAACAGGAAGCCCACCGTCATCGGCAGCAGGTAGATGCCCGACCACAGCGGGGTGGATTCGAAGCTGTAGCCGTGCAGCGGCAGCCAGATCCCCTGCAGCCAGATGATCAGCATGAATTGCATGCCGCCGCGCCCGATCGCGGCCAACAGGCCGGCCACATTGGCCAATCCGAACGCCGGGATCCTGAACAGCCGGATATCGAGCAGCGGTGCGGCTACCCGCAGTTCGATGACGCAGAATCCCGCCAGCAGCGCCACCCCCAGCGCCAGCGAACCCAGCACCACCGGACTTGTCCAACTCGTCGGCGAATCACCATGCGGCTGAATGCTGTAGGTGATCGCGGTCAGCACCACCGTCAGCCCCAGGCCCAGCGTCACCGTTCCCGCCCAGTCCAGCTTGGCCGGTGCGCGCTCGCCGAGCTCGTGCAGCGACCGCATCGACCAGACGGTGCCCAGCACCCCGATCGGCACCCCGACCCAGAACACCGCCCGCCAATCCCACTCCGAGAGCAGCCCGCCGATCAGCAGGCCGACGAAGGACCCGGCGACCGCCGCCACCTGGTTGACCCCCAGCGCCATGCCACGCTGATTGGCCGGGAAGGCGTCGGTGATGATCGCCGCCGACGACGCGAACAGCATCGCCCCGCCGACACCTTGCACCACCCGCCAGCCGATCAGCCACTGGGCGCCGGCGCCGAGGTCGAACGGGTCGATCGACAGCGCGATCGCCGCGACCGTGAACACCACGAAGCCGGCGTTGTAGATGCGTACCCGGCCGAACATGTCGCCGAGCCGGCCGAAGAACACCACCAGCACCGCCGACACCAGCAGGTAGCCCATCAGCATCCAGAGCAGGTAGCTGACGTTCGCCGGATCCAGCGGGTTCAGTCCGATGCCGCGGAAGATCGCCGGCAACGAGATCAGCACGATCGAGCCGTTGATGGTGGCCAGCAGCACGCCCAGGGTGGTGTTGGACAGTGCGATCCACTTGTAGCGCGGGTGATCGCGGCCGTAGCGCAACCGGCGGCCGGCGGTCGCAACAGCACCGGAGTCGACGGTCACCCCCTCGGCGTGCGCCGTCATCGTTTCTCCCGCGGTTCTCCGGCCCAAAGCGCATATATTAGCTATGCAAAGGATCGGATGCCTAATCGGCGGCGCCGGCACACTGGTCGGCGCCTTACGCCGACCGCCACACTGCGCTAGCGTGGCAGTGCAGGAATAGCAGTGCAGAAATCCATACCGCGGGAGCGCAACCAGTGCGCTGAGAGGACGGCCGGGGCCGTCGACCGTACGAACCTGACCGGGTAATTCCGGCAAGGGAGAGGAAATTTACATGACCGACGTCTCGAACGTCCATATCGAGCCGCAGGTGACCACCGGGCCCATCCCCTACAGCGAGAAGATCTACCGCGAGATCGAAGCCCCCGGCGGCGTGGCGATGAAGGTGCCGGTGCGCCGGGTGAATCTGACCAACGGCGAGCACTTCGACCTCTACGACACCTCCGGCCCCTACACCGACACCGACGCGGTGATCGACCTGCACCGCGGCCTGCCGGCCCGCCCCGGCGTGGTGCGCGACCGCGGCACCCAGCTGCAGCGCGCACAGGCCGGTGAGATCACCGCCGAAATGGCGTTCATCGCCGCCCGCGAAGGTTTCCCCGCCGAGCTGGTGCGCGACGAGGTGGCCCGTGGCCGCGCGGTGATTCCCGCCAACCACAACCACCCCGAGCTGGAGCCGATGATCATCGGCAAGGCGTTCAAGGTGAAGATCAACGCCAACATCGGCAACTCCGCGGTGACCAGCTCGATCGGCGAAGAGGTCGACAAGATGGTGTGGGCCACCCGCTGGGGCGCCGACAACATCATGGACCTGTCCACCGGCAAGGACATCCACGAGACCCGGGAGTGGATCCTGCGCAACTCCCCGGTGCCGGTCGGCACGGTGCCGATCTACCAGGCGCTGGAGAAGGTCAACGGCGACCCGACCAAGCTGACCTGGGAGCTCTACCGCGACACCGTGATCGAACAGTGCGAGCAGGGCGTGGACTACATGACCGTGCACGCCGGGGTGCTGTTGCGCTATGTGCCGCTGACCGCCAAGCGGGTCACCGGCATCGTGTCCCGCGGCGGCTCGATCATGGCGTCGTGGTGCCTGTCGCGACACCAGGAATCGTTCCTCTACACCAACTTCGAAGAGCTCGCCGACATCCTGGCCAGCTACGACGTCACGTTCTCCCTCGGCGACGGGCTGCGGCCCGGTTCGATCGCCGACGCCAATGACGAGGCCCAGTTCGCCGAATTGCGCACCTTGGGCGAGTTGACCAAGATCGCCAAATCCCGTGGCGCCCAGGTGATGATCGAAGGGCCGGGGCACGTCCCGATGCACAAGATCGTGGAGAACGTGCGGTTGGAGGAGGAGTGGTGCGACGAGGCGCCGTTCTACACCCTCGGGCCGCTGGCCACCGACATTGCACCGGCCTACGACCACATCACCTCGGCGATCGGCGCGGCGATCATCGCCCAGGCCGGCACCGCGATGCTGTGCTACGTGACCCCCAAGGAGCACCTTGGCCTGCCCGACCGCAAGGACGTCAAGGACGGCGTGATCGCCTACAAGATCGCCGCGCACGCCGCCGACCTGGCCAAGGGCCACCCGCATGCGCAGGACCGCGACAACGCACTGTCCAAGGCGCGCTTCGAGTTCCGCTGGTACGACCAGTTCGCGTTGTCGCTGGACCCGGACACCGCCCGCGAGTACCACGACGAGACGCTGCCCGCCGAGCCGGCCAAGTCCGCGCACTTCTGCTCGATGTGCGGGCCCAAGTTCTGCTCGATGCGGATCAGCCAGGACGTTCGCGACTACGCAGACGAACACGGGTTGCACACCCAGGAGGACATCGACGCCGCCATCGTCAAGGGCATGGAGGAGAAGTCAGCCGAGTTCGCCGAGCACGGCAACCGGGTGTACCTTCCCATCTCCACCTAGTGGAGTTCCTGCCGCCGGCACCGCCCGGATCGACCCCGGCGCGCGTCTTGACCATCGCCGGGTCGGATTCCGGCGGCGGTGCCGGCATTCAGGCCGACATGCGCACCTGCGCACTGCTCGGTGTCCACGCCTGTGTCGCGGTGACGGCGGTGACGGTGCAGAACACCACCGGCGTCAAGAGCTTTCACGAGGTTCCCGCCGATACAGTCGCCGCCCAGATCGAAACGGTGGTGCCCGACATCGGGATCCAGGCCGCCAAGACCGGGATGCTGGCGTCGGCACCGATCATCACCACCGTGTCGGCGACCTGGCGGGAACTCGCGCTGACCGTGCCCCTGGTGGTCGATCCGGTGTCGGCATCCATGCACGGCGATGCGCTGTTGGCGTCGTCAGCGCTGGATGCGATGCGCGACAACCTGTTTCCGCTGGCGACGCTGGTGACGCCCAACCTGCATGAGGTGCGACTGCTGGTCGGTGTCGAGGTGGTCGACGCCGAGACCCAGCGGGCGGCCGCCCGGGCGCTGCACGCCCTCGGTCCGCAGTGGGTACTGGTCAAGGGCGGGCATCTGCCGTCGGCGCAGCACAGCCCCGATCTTCTTTTCGACGGCACCGAATTCCAGGAGTTCCCCGGGCCTCGGGTGGCCACCGCCGACGACCACGGCGCCGGTGACACGCTGGCCGCGGCCGCCGCATGCGCGCTCGCGCACGGGTTCACCGTCCCCGCTGCGGTGGCGTTCGCCAAGGGCTGGGTCACCGAGTGCCTGCGCGCCGCCTACCCGCTGGGCCACGGGCACGGCCCGGTTTCGCCGCTGTTCCGGTTGACGCGATGAGCCTCGACGAGATCGCCGGGGTGGCCCATACCCCCGCGGGCGCCCCAGCCGGCGTCGTACTACTGACCCATGGCGCCGGCGGAAACCGGGATTCGGGGGTGCTGCAGCGGATTTGCGACGCATGGGCGCGCCGCGGATTTCTGGCGATCCGTTACGACCTGCCGTTTCGCCGCCGCCGCCCGAAGGGCCCGCCGTCGGGATCGGGGGCCGGCGACCGGGACGGCATCGTCGCGGCGGTCGGGTACGCGCGTGGCCTGGCCGACGGTCCGCTGATCGCCGGCGGTCACTCCTACGGCGGTCGGCAGACCTCGATGGTGGTGGCCGGCGCGGGGGTGCCGGTAGACCTGCTGGCGCTGTTCTCCTACCCGCTGCATCCGCCCGGTAAGCCGGAGCGCAGCCGTACCGAACACCTGCCCGAGATCGGCGTGCCCACCGTGTTCACCCACGGCAGTTCGGATCCGTTCGGGACGCTGCCCGAGGTCCACGCGGCGGCCGCGTTGATCCCGGCTCCACACGAGGTCGTCGAGATCAGCGGCGCCCGCCATGACCTGGCATCCAAGGCCCTGGACGTGCCGGCGCTGGCCGTCGACGCCGCCCTGCGACTGCTGGGCTGAGGCCCGCCGGCGAGCTTCGCTGGTTACCGGTGAGTCAGGTACCGTGCTTTTCATGAGTGCCGAGCTGTTCGACGTGGTCATCGTGGGTGCGGGTTTCGGCGGGATGGGCGCGGCGATCGAGCTGAAGAAGCTCGGCTACGACAACATCGTCCTGCTCGAGCGCGAGGACGACCTGGGCGGAACGTGGCACGTCAATCGCTACCCCGGGTTGGCCGTGGACATTCCGTCGACCACCTACTCGTACTGGTTCGAGCCGAACCCGCACTGGACACGGCTGTTCGCCACCGGGTCGGAGCTCAAGAGCTACGCCGAGCACGTCGCCGACAAGTACGACGTGCGCCGCCACATGCGGTTCAACACCACCGTCGAGAGCGCCCGCTGGGACGAGGAAGCCCAGCGCTGGCAGGTGAGCCTGGCCGACGGCGCCACGCTGAGCGCCCGCTACCTGATCACCGCGACCGGTTTCCTGTCGCAGCCGCACACCCCGGACATCCCGGGCATCGCCGATTTCGCCGGCAAGGTGGTGCACACCACCGCGTGGGATGACAGCCACGACTTCAACGGCCGCCGGGTCGGCCTGATCGGCACCGGCGCCACTGCGGTGCAGCTGATCCCGGAGCTGGCCAAGACGGTCGGCGACCTCACCGTCTACCAGCGCACCCCGATCTGGGTGGCGCCCAAACTGGACTTCGGCATCTCCCCGGCCGTGCGGCGCCTGTTCGCCCGGCTGCCGCTGGCCCAGCGGGCGCTGCGGTATGTGACCGACGGTCTGCTGGGATTCATGACGTTCGTCGGGATCCTCAACTTCCCCTACTTCCGCCGGCTTTCGATCGGCGCGATGGACCTGTGCAAGATCCACCGGTTCATCTCGATCCGCGACAAGGAGCTGCGGGCCAAGCTGACCCCGAGCTACGACATCGGCTGCAAACGGCCCAGCTGGTCCAACGATTACTACCGCACGTTCAACAAGGAGCACGTACACCTGGAGACGGCGGGAATCGAGCGCATCGAGCCGGACGGCATCGTGACCCTCGACGGACGCAAGAGCGAGATCGACACGTTGGTGCTGGCCACCGGATTCGACATGTGGGAGGCCAACTTCCCGGCGATCGAGATCGTCGGCCGCGACGGACGCAACCTGGGAAAGTGGTGGCGGGAGAACCGATTCCAGGCCTACCAGGGTGTCTCGATCCCGGCGTTCCCGAATTTCCTCAGCCTGGCCAGCCCGTACGCATTCTGTGGCCTGTCGTTCTTCAACACGATGGAATACCAGATGCGCCACATGGGCCGGCTCTTCGGAGAACTGCAGCGCCGCGGCGCGACCACCTTCGAGGTCACCGAGGCCGCCAACACCCGCTTCCTCGACGAGATGACCAAGCGGCTGGACCGCTCGGTGTTCTACGCCGGCGACTGCGCCGGCTCACGGTCCTACTACTTCAACCCGAGCGGCGAAGCGACGCTGCTGCGACCGACCACGGTGCGCAACGCGGTGCGCGAGGGATCCAAGTTCCCGCTGGAGGACTACCAGATCGCCTGAGCCGGAAGCCCATCCGGCAACAGGTCGGTCAGTTGTCGCCGATCGCGACGGCCTCCAGGAGTTTGCGCAGCGCGGCCTGTGCATAACCCGCCGGCACGGTGGCCGTCACATCGCCGTACGACCGTCCTTCCCGGTCCAGCCGGCCCAGGTCGTCCACCAGCGCCGCCAAGGCGTGCACCAGGAACCTCGCGTGCAGGGCGTCCAGTTCCGGCCGCACCGCCGTCAGTGGCCCTACCCAGGTGTCGATGAAGGCACGCTCGGAATCCCGCAACAGGTCCCGCTCCGAAGCTCCGAGGTTGACCCGCTCGGTGTCGTAGACCGCTGCCAGCTCGGGATTGGCGAAGATGGTGGCCACGAACGCCTCGACCAGGCGAGCCACCACCTCGCGCGGATCGGCGAATACTCCTGCGATAGCCGACATCTCCCCGCCGATCCGGTCGACGGCACGCTGCAAGCCCGTCGTCAAGATATCGCTCTTGCTGGAGAAGTACCGATAGACACCGGACGCGGGGACTCCCACGGCGTCGGCGATCTCGGTGACGCTGGTCTCGGCGTAGCCCTTGGTACCGAACAGCAGCACCGCCGAATGCAGCAGCGCCTCATACGGCCCGGCGTCCGGGGTGAAAATGCGCCACACCGACGGGCGATTGACCCGGACGTCACCCTGTTCAGGAAGTTTGGCGCCGGCCAGCGCCCGCGCCGTGTCCAGCATCAGCGGCCTGATCTCGTCGTCCGAGATCGGCAACCGGTGCCCGACGACGCTGCCCGCGATACTGAGCAGGCCCGCGGACAGGGTCCACCGTTCAATGGAGGTCAAATCCGGACGCAGCACGTTGAGCGGGCGTTGCACCCGCCGGTTGACCTGATGGATGTGCGCCATCAGCGTGGTCTTGTCGTCGGGCTGCAGGTAGCGACCCTGCCACCGGTAGAGCCCGCCGGCCTCGCGGTTGCTGAGTGCTGACGAGATCAGCGTGTCGATGATCCGGTCCAGGACCGCCCCGGGATCCTGTTGCAATTCGGCGTCGGGAACCTCGTCGACGAAGGCGGTACAGTCCTCCAACTGCTGACCGAGCGCACCGACGACGACGGCGAACATGTGGTACTTGCTCGGATAGTGCCGGTACAACGCCGGCGCCGAGATGCCAACTCTGGTGGCGATCGCCTCCATGCTGGTCGCGTGGTATCCCTGAGCGCTGAACGCCTCCGCAGCCGCGCGCGTGATCTGCGCTTTGCGGTCTTTGGGACGCCGTCTGATGCGGCCGCCCGAGCTTCCGGCCGGGCCATTCGTAGCACCGAGCGTGATAACCACCTCTTAACAACTCAGGCCAGCTCTGTCACTTTCAGAGCATTATTAACACACCTAGGTGAACAGCGCGGCACGAGGTGCTCCGCCCGCGTGCCCTCCTGGTCTCGACGGCCGGAGCCGAACCCATTCGGGGTCCGCCATGGACGGCGGGCGGTCCGCGCCGGCGTCGAAGGCCCGACGGGCCACCGCCGGCAGGGCGCCCGCCGGAGGGATCACGGCGTGGTGACGACGTGACGGGTGCGGTCGTCGCGGATCGGAACTCCGTTGCGGCCGCTGAGATCCTGGGCGTAGATCCCGACCGCGTAGGGCACGCCCCGGCCGTTGACGGCCAGTGCGTCGCGGTCGATGTTGTCGATGGTGTCGCCCTTCTGGTGATAGTTCGGGTCGAACGGCTCATCGGCGGCACCGCCCCACAGCTTGGCCTCCTCTTCCGATTTCTTCACCTCGGCCCCGGTGAACAGGCCGCCGGACGGGATGCCGGCCTGGGTGAATCCGTCGTAGTCGGAGCGACCGTCGAATGAGGTGTCGCGCGGTTCCTTGCCTGCTGACTTCAGGTAGGCCACCAGAGTCCGCTCGATGCCGGCCGAGCCCTCCGGGACCACCGGTTGGCCGCGCTTGGCCGGGTCCAGCGACTGGTCGCCGTCGTAGGTGAAGTAGCCCGGGTTCGGCGAACCGAGCATGTCGAAGTTGAGGTAGAGCGCGATGTTCTTGAGCTGCTCGACGTCGAGTGACTCGACGTACTTCCGCGAGCCGATCAGGCCGAACTCTTCGGCGCCCCAGAACCCGAACCGCACTGCGTTGTGCACCTCGGGTGAATCTCCCAGTTGCAGGGCGGTCTCCAGTACCGCTGCCACCCCGGAGCCGTTGTCGTTGATGCCGGGCCCCTCCGGGACGCTGTCCAGGTGGGCGCCGAGCATGACCACGTTCTCGGTCGATCCGGTCTTGGTCTGGGCGATCACGTTGCGGGCGGGGATGTCGTCGGTGTGCGCGTCGAGTTTGACGGTCATGGTGCCGCGGCCACCGCGCAGCATCGCGCCGTCGGCCTTGGTCACACTCACGACGGGGATCTTGACCTCGGTCTTCTCCCCCAGGGTCCCGCCCATCTTCTCTTCGTCGATGCTGTCGGCAATCACCATCGCCACCGCTCCCTGTTCGACGGCGATCGCCATCTTCTCCTTGAACGGGCAGGTTCCGCGGTCCACCAGCACGACGGCGTCCTTGACCGTCAGGCCCTCGTAATCCTCGACACTGCAGCCCGGGCTGTCGTCGGCCGGCGCGGCGACCAGCGGCCCGGTGACGCCCTCGGGCGGGGTGCCGAGGCTGTACTGCAGCGCTCGGGCCTCGACGGTCTTGTCGCCCAGTTGCACCGATCCCGTCTCGGCCTTGAACACCCGGGCGATGAACTCCGGGGTCTCCACGTCGAAACCGCGCTCGCGCAACGTGTTGACCACGTAGTCGACGCTGGCGTCGTAACCCGGGGTGCCGACGGCGCGGGTGTCCTTGTTGGCGTTGGCGATGTCCTGCAGCTTCTGCAGGTGCCCCATCATCGCGTCGATGGTGACCTTGTCGCTCAGGGTGTCGGCGAACTCGGCAGCCGCGGCAGCATCCGGTGCCTGGTCGGTGTGTACCGGTGTGCCGCTGCTGCACCCGCCGGTGAACAGCGCGGCGGCCAGCGCGGCGCCGAGGACAGGCATCAACTTCGACTTGTAATCCACGCGTCCACGTTAGTGGAGGAGCATCGCGGGCGAGTTCGGGCGGCCTGCCGGGCCGGTGCCGGGCGCCCAAGACGAATGCAGGAGCCCCGCACGGCGGTGCCGTGCGGGGCTCCCTGCGCTCGTTCGTGCCGACCGGCTCCTAGGGGGCGGGCTGGGCGCCGGCGCCGCCGGTGCCACCGGCACCGCCCGTTGCGCCCGCGCCCGCCTCGCCCGATTCCCCGGCGTCGCCTGCCGTGTCCCCGGAGGCACCGCCCTGGCCGCCGTCGCCGCCGGTACCACCCTCAGCGGTGGCGGTCCCGCCGGCACCACCGGTGCCACCGCTGCCGCCCTGCCCACCGGAGCCGGTGTCGCTGGCCCCGCCTGCGCCGCCGGTGCCACCACTGCCTCCGGTGCTGGCCGGCAAGCCGCTGACGTCGCCGCCGGCGACACCGCCGTCGCCGCCGGTACCGCCCGCGCCTCCGGTGGCGCCGTCGAGACCCGCACCACCGGCTCCGCCGTTGCCGCCGGTGCCGGCCAGACCGCCGCTGCCCGTGACGCCGGTGTCGCCGGTGCCACCGGGACCGTTGACCACCACGGTGTTGCCGTTGCCACCGTTGCCACCGGCGCCCCCGTCACCCGGGTTGGTGCCGGCACCACCGGCACCGCCGTTGCCGCCGTTGCCGGCAGACCCGGCCACATCGGCGCGGCCGCCGTTGTAGTCGTTGGGTGTGGTGGTGAAGGTGTCACCGCCGTTGCCGCCGTTGCCGCCGTCGGTGCCGGCGCCGTCCTGGCCGTCGGCGCCGCCGAGGCCGCCGGCGCCACCGTCACCGCCGTTGCCGCCGTCACCGCCGATCAAACCGTGCTGCGAGTAGTCGTGGGCGCTGTCGGTGTGCTGAAGAGCACCGGCGGTGCCGCCGTTGCCACCATTGCCGGCCTGGCCGGCGTTGCCACCGTTGCCGGTGGCGGCTTGGGCGTTGCCACCGGCACCGCCGTTGCCGCCGGTGCCGCCCGCGCCGCCGTCGGTGCCGGTGACGTCGCCGTCTGCCGGCGGCACGCCGATCTGACCGTCGCCACCGTTGCCGGCTTGACCGGCATTACCGCCGTTGCCGCCGTTGCCGGCCAGCGCACCACCTAGGCCGCCGGCGCCGCCGTTGCCACCGTTGCCGCCGTCCTGGCCGACTCCGCCGTCGACGCCGTTGCCGCCGGTACCACCGTCGCCGCCATTGCCGTAAGCCCCGCCGTCACCGCCGGCACCGCCGTTGCCGCCGGTGGCACCGGCGAGCGCATCGGGGTCAGCTGCTGGGTCGTAGCCGTCGCCGCCGGCGCCACCGTTGCCCTGCGGAGCCGTCGGCGCGTCACCGTCGGTGCCCGCCTGGCCGGCAGCTGAGCCGGTGCCCGCAGTGCCTGCGGCAGCAGCGGTGCCGGCGTCGCCGCCGTTGCCGCCGTTGCCGCCGTCAGGGTTGGCAGCGCTACCGGCCGCACCGGCGCCGCCGTCACCGGCTACGCCCGCCGAACCACCGTTGCCGGCATTGCCACCGGCACCCTGAATGCCATCGCCACCGAAGAACGCCGCGCCGGTGCCGGCCGCCCCGCCCGTGCCACCGTTACCGCCGATCGCCCCGTCACCACCGCTGCCGCCGTTGCCGCCGTTACCATCGCCGTCGTCATCGAAGGTGCCGGCCGCCCCGGTCGCCCCGGTTCCACCGTTGCCACCGTTACCGCCGACACCGCCGGCGCCACCATTCCCGCCGACACCCAGGATCGACGAGCCATTTCCGCCGACACCGCCGTTGCCGCCGTTGGTACCGGCCACCCCGTTACCGCCATTGCCGCCCGGCGTGGTGCCCGAGGTGCCGTTGGTGCCGTTCCAGCCGGCGCCGCCGACCCCGCCGTCACCCCCGTTGCCCACCGCGCCCATGCCGAAGAAGTCCTGCGCCTGACCCGAGGACCCACCATTGCCGCCATTACCGGCGGCCAACGTCGCCGTGGCAGCCCCGCCGGCGCCGCCATCACCGCCGTTGCCCCACCACTCGCCACCATGGCCGCCGTTACCACCATCAGCGCCCAGGCCACCGGCACCACCATCACCACCATTGCCGATGCCACCGGCATGCCCACCGTTACCGCCGGCGATACTTTCAAGGTTCGACGACCAGCCATCACCGCCATCGCCGAAGAACAGGCCGCCGGCCTGGCCGTCGATACTCTCGGCCGTTCCGTCAGCGCCGTTGCAGATCATCCCGCAAAAGCCTTCGGTGAACGGCGCGAACATCTGGTTGATCACACCATTGACGCTCGCCCCGAAATCAGAGTTGATCCAGTCCTGCAAACTGTCGTGCAACGGCATATAGAAGTAGGTGTCCCACAGCTGCGCCACGTCAGCCGCATCGGCTGAACCCGGCACCTCCCAATCGGAGGTGAATAGGTTATCGAAGTGATCCGACAGGTTGCCCCACGCACTCGGATCGAACAGATCAGCAAGCAAGTCATCGAAGTCGGCACTCGCCGCCGGCGCCGACGCCAACGGCGCCATCCCGAACGCCAAAAACGCCCCCATCGCCGAGGACGCGGCGACTAGTCGCCGGGCCCGACGCCCCGAACCACCCCTGGCTGAACCTCCGCTGCCCGTGACGCCGCGACCACCAACCATGATTGCCCCACCTTCCCATAGACCCTGAGTGTTGTAACACGCTGTTTACACGCTCTTCAGCAATATCACAGTAGTTTCAGTAAGAGCGGCGGTTTGGGGAATTCAGTCTTTTCTGTCATGCCGGCGCGGTTCCATCGGGGGGTTCAACGAGGGCAGTCGACCCGGTCGCGACGAACCGCGTCGGCAACCAGCAGCGGTCCAGGCTCCCATTAATCACGGCGGCGAATTCGATCCGCCGTGCCGTGGCGGCGTGGTGACCTGAGGGCAGGCCGGTCTGGCCTGACGTTTTCCACAGCTCGGATGCTCGGGCACTGCCCGAGGCGCCTCGGCGCGCCGGCATGGCGGCCACCGTGGCACAGACCGACCCGGCGCACCGGGCGCACCCGGCGTCGCCGTGCTGTCCTAGCCGTCCTGGCCGTCCTGGCCGTCCTGGCTTTCCGGGGCGTCCCGGCCGGCCGCGGCCCAGCGGGCGACCACCAGCTCGGCGACCGCGGCCATGCCCGCGGCATTGGGGTGAAACGGCCATGGCCGCCACGGCAGCGGCAGTCGCGCACCCACGGTCCACGGCTGCGCCGACCACGGGTGGTGTTCGCGGCTGGCCTTCCCGGCGCGCACGATCTCGCAGCCGGTGGCGGCCGCGGCGTCGGCGGTGTGCCGCTCCAACGCACCGGCGATGTGACGGGCCAACTCGACGACGTGTTCAGACAGCCGCCCCGCCCGTGACCCGGCCGGTGGCAGCAAAGTCAGGTAGTCGACGAAGAACACCCGCGCCTGCGGCGCCCGGTTCCGCACCGCCGCGCCGACCGCCCTTAGCGAGGATTCGACGCCGTCCAGCGCCCGCTGGCGCTCGCGGTGGTCGAAGAGGGTGCCGACCGGCGCCAGCAGCCGGGCGGCCCGGGGTAGCAACGCCGCGGCCATCAGCAGCGGCACATAGCCGACGTCATTGCCGCCGATCGTGATCGTCACCAGGGTCTCCGAGCCGTCGAGCGCCTCGAGCTGCGGCGGTGCACCGTGCTGGCGGTCGGTCAGCAGATGGGCCGTGGTCGCGCCCGAGAACGTGACATCGACCAGGTCGAGATTCAGTGCGCGGGCGACCAAATGCGGGTAGTTCCGCACCGAGCGCCCCGCCGGCCGTGGGGCGCCGGGGACCACGGGCCGGATTCCCGGGCCGGCCGCCATCGAACTGCCCAGGGCGACATAGCGTTTCATCGCGCCCGATCACAGCACCGGCGAGGACGCCTGGGCCCAGAACCGCTTGGGGATACGCCCGGCTCGGCGCGCCAGATAGCCGGCGGTGACAGCACCCGCCATCGCGGCGGCCATGGCGGCCGGATCAGCGGCCCGGGTGACTGCGGTGGCCAGCAGCACCGCATCGCAGCCCAACTCCATCGCCAGCGCGGCATCGCTGGCGGTGCCGATACCGGCGTCCAGCACCACCGGCACCCCGGCACCGGCCACGATCATCTCGATGCTGTGCGGGTTGGCGATCCCCAGCCCGGTGCCGATCGGCGAACCCAATGGCATCACCGCGGCGCACCCGGCGTCCTCGAGGCGGCGGGCCAGCACCGGGTCATCGTTGGTGTACGGCAGCACGACGAACCCGTCGTCCACCAATTGCTCAGCGGCGCGGACCAATTCGACGGCGTCGGGCAGCAGAGTGCGCTCGTCTCCGATCACCTCCAGCTTGACCCATTCGGTGCCCAGCGCCTCGCGGGCCAACTGCGCGGTCAACACCGCCTCGGCGGCGCTGCGGCAACCGGCGGTGTTGGGCAGCGGCGTGATGCCCAACCGGCTGAGCAGATCCAGCATGCCGGTCCCGCCCTCGGCGTCGACGCGGCGCATCGCGACGGTGGTCAGCTCGGTGCCGGAGGCCACCAGCGCCGCTTCGAGTGCGGTCAGGCTCTGCGCCCCACCGGTTCCCATGATGAGCCGGGAGCTGAACTCGCGCCCGGCGATGGTCAGCTTCGCGTCATCAACCACCTTGCACCGCCGTCACCACCTCGAGTCGGGCGCCGTCGACCAGCGTGGTGGCCCACCGCGATCGCGGCAGCACCGCCTGATCCACCGCCACCGCAATACCGCGGTCCGGGTAGCCCATCGAAGCCAGCAGCGCCGCAACCGTCGTCGCCTCGGCCACTTCGACCTGTTTCTCGTTGACGTTGATGATCATTGCACTCCAACCGGAAGTAGTTCGGACACCACCTGTTCGGCGGTCCATGGTGCCAACAGAAAACCGTTGCGGCCATGACCGGCGGCGACGACCGTACGCTCGTCGAGCCGGCGCACCAGCGGCAGGTTGTCCGGTGTCATCGGTCGCAGACCGGCTCCGCATTCTGCCAGCTCGTACTCCCCCAGCGCCGGCACCAGTGCGCAGGCGTCGTCGAGCAGGTCACGCACCCCGGAGACCACCGGGGCGGTGTCGCGGCCGTGCTCGTACTGGGTGGCTCCGACCACCACGCCGTCGGGGCGCGGCACCAGATAGACCTGCCGGCCGTGCACCCGGGCCCGAATGACCCGCTGCGGCACCGGCAAACATCCTTTGCGCCACCGCAGCCGCAGCACCTCGCCCTTGACCGGCCGAATCGCCAAGCCGGGCCACAGCGCCGGGGCGTCGATGCCGTTGGCGATCACCACCGCGTCGGCTGCCACCTCGGCGAGATCGTGCACGGGGCCCGCCCACGCCACCTCGAGTTCCTCGCACGCGGTGTTCAAAGCGGTGACCACCGCGCGGTTGTCGACCGCCAGCTCGGTGGGCGCCCGGAAACCGTGCCGGATACCGGCGGCCAACAGCGGTTCGACCTCACGCGCGGCCGATTCCCAGATCACCGGATGACCCTGTCCGGTCAGCCAGTCGGCGACGGTGCGCAGGTCGGCGACATCGGCGCGGTCGGCGGCCACCACCAGCGATTCGCGTGCGGTGACCACGCCGGCCGGCAGCCCCTCGAGGAACTCGTGCCACAGCTCCAGTGAGCGCAGCCCCAGCCGCAGCTGCCGATCCTCACCCGGCCAGCCCTCACTGTGCGGGGCCAACATTCCGCCGGCCACCCAGG
Organism: Mycolicibacter senuensis; assembly: GCF_002101885.1. Lineage (GTDB taxonomy): Bacteria > Actinomycetota > Actinomycetes > Mycobacteriales > Mycobacteriaceae > Mycobacterium > Mycobacterium senuense. Next base: position 61,728 of record NZ_LQPS01000050.1, on the reverse strand, counting down.
AGGCGCCGTGGTCACCGGTGCGATGCACCCGCACCGACCACCCGGCCCGGGCGGCCTGCCGGGCCACCGACAGACCGATGACACCGCCGCCGATCACGGCCAGCGACCCGAGCGAGGGTCCGGGCATGTTGCTGCTCCCTTCCGCCTCGGTGTCAACTCACCAAGCTAGCCGCTAGCGTCGAGGGATGCACGAACGCTCAGATCGTCTGACCCGCCTCCTTGACGCCCGGCTCTACCTGTGCACCGACGCCCGCCGGGAAAAGGGGGACCTGGCCGAATTCGCCGAGGCCGCGCTGGCCGGCGGGGTGGACATCATCCAGCTGCGCGACAAGGGTTCGCCCGGCGAGCAGCAGTTCGGTCCGCTGGAGGCCCGCGACGAGTTGGCGGCGTTGGAGACCCTGGCCGCCGCCGCCCGCCGGCACGGTGCGCTGCTGGCGGTCAACGACCGCGCCGACATCGCCCGTGCCGCCGGCGTCGACGTGCTGCACCTGGGCCAGGACGATCTGCCGCTGCCGATCGCGCGTGAGATCGTCGGGCCCGACGTGCTGATCGGCCGGTCCACCCACGACGGCCAGCAGGTCAAGGCGGCGCTGACCGAACCGGTCGACTACTTCTGCGTCGGGCCGTGCTGGCCGACCCCCACCAAGCCCGGCCGGTCCGCTGCGGGTCTGGAGCTGCTGAGGTTCGCCGTGGACCAGCGCTCCGACAAGCCGTGGTTCGCCATCGGCGGGATCGATGCCGAGCGGCTGCCGCAGGTAACGGCGGCCGGCGCCGGCCGGGTGGTGGTGGTGCGCGCGATCACCGCCGCCGAGGATCCGCAGGCGGCGGCCACGGCGCTGCTTGCGGCGCTTACCGGGGCCTAGCGGAGTGACGCGGCTGTCCCTGCCGAACCGCACACTCGGCTCAGCCCGGTAGGTGCAGCCCCCGCAGCGACTGCCAGCTGGCGGCGAATCCGGGGTGCAGCGGCAGGCCGGCCACCTCGTGCTCGGCCACCCAGCGCAGCTCGGTGCTCTCCCGATTGGGCACCACCGGGAGCAGTTCCTCGGCGTCGGCGACGACGGTGGTGTAGGTCCAGGTGGTGCCGCTGGCCGACGCGGTGACGATGGCCGCGCGGACGACGATGCGGTCGGCGGGCAGCCCGGCTTCCTCCTCCGCTTCGCGGATCGCGGCCTGTTCGGCGGTCTCGTGACTGTCGCGGGCACCGCCGGGCAACGCCCAAGTGCCGCCCTGGTGACTCCACCAGGCGCGATGCTGCAGCAGCACGGTGCGGGTCCCGTCGGTCCTGGGTGCCCGCACCAGCAGGCCCGCTGCGCCGTGCCGGCCCCAGAAGCGGACGCCGGCGTCGGAAACCGCCCAGCCATCTCCGTCACCACGCACGCTGGAAGCGTATCCGGCGAGCAATGTCTCGGTTGTAGTGAGATCGCGCGACTATTTCGGCAACAACCGCCGCGCAGGTCGGCACGGATGACGCCCGCGCTCTTAGAATCCCTTTACTATCGTTGGGGGCGCGAACAACCGCAGGATGGAGCCTGAATAGACGTGACCGTTGAGTTGGCGCATCCGTCAACCGAGCCGGCGGGTTTGCGGTCGCCGATCGAATCCGCCCGACCCCGCTGGTGGTTCTTCACCACCACCCCGGGGCGGATTCTGGCCATCGGCATCATCCTGGCCACCCTCGGCGGCATCAGCGCCTTCGCCACGGCCACCACGATCAACAACCGGCAGAACACCCTGACCACGGTGCTCGACCACACCGAACCGCTGGCCTACGCGGCGGGACGGCTCTACATCACCCTGTCGGTCGCCGACGCGGCGGCGGCCACCGCGTTCATCGCCCAGGGCGAGCCGCGAGCCGTCCGGGAGCGCTACGAGCACGCCATCACCGATGCCGCGGTGGCGGTGACCCGGGCCTCCGGGGGCCTGAGCGACGAGCCGCTGCTGCAGCTGCTGGGGCGGATCAATGACGGACTGGCCGTCTACACCGGTCTGATCGAAACCGCGCGGACCAACAACCGGTCGGGTGATCCGGTCGGTTCGTCCTACCTGTCGGAAGCCTCCGAACTGATGCAGCACACGATCCTGCCCGACGCCCAGCGCCTCTACCAGGCCACCTCGACGGCGGTGGACAGCCAGACCACCGCGTCGACCCGGGTGCCCGCGCCGGTGATCCTGGTGGTGGCGGCCACCGTGCTGTTCGGTGCGTTCGCACACCGCTGGCTGGCCCGGCATACCCGGCGCCGGATCAACCCGGGCCTGGTCGCCGGCGGGATGGCGATCCTGCTGATGGTGATCTGGGTCGGCACCGTGCTGGTGATCTCCACCGCGGGCAGCCGCAACGCCAAGGACACCGGCGCCGAGTCCCTCAAGGCGATCACCAACCTGGCGATCACCGCGCAGCAGGCGCGCGCCGACGAGACCCTGTCGCTGATCCGCCGCGGCGACGAGGAAGCCCGCAAGCAGACCTTTTACCAGCGCATCGACACGATGCAGCAGCAACTGGAGGGCTACCTGGACCGCGGCGACGCCGTCGACAACGCCGACCTGGCCAACGCCGGACAGCTGTTGGCCCGATGGCGGCAGGCCAACGACCGGATGAACGCCTACATCGGCGTCGGCAACTACCGGGCCGCTACCCAGGTGGCGCTGGGAGGTAGCGGCGATGACTCCACTCCGGCGTTCGACCAACTCGACGCGGCGCTGGACAAGGCGCTGCAGCACAGCCGCAACCAGTTGCGCAACGACGTCCTGAACGCCCGCCGGGTGCTGTCGGTGGCCCCGGTCGGCGGCGCGGTGCTCAGCATGGGGGCGGCGATCGCGGTCGCGCTCGGACTGTGGCCTCGACTGAACGAGTACAAATGATGAGCCGGCGAAGGCCCCGACTGCTGGTGTGCGCAGTGAGCGCGGTGCTGGTGCTATCCGGGTTGTCCGGGTGCGGCCGCACCGAGTTCGTGGTGCCGACCGCGGTGCCGACGCTGCCGCCGCCCACGCCGGCCGGAATGCAGGAGTTGCCGCCCGAGCCGCCGCGGCAGCCCGAGCCGGCCGAGAACTGCGACGCCACCGCCAGCCTGCACCCGTTCCGCAGCAAGGCCGAGGCCGACGCCGCCGTGGCCAAGATCCGTCACCGAGGCCGGCTGATCGTCGGGTTGGACATCGGCAGCAACCTGTTCAGCTTCCGCGATCCGATCACCGGCGAGATCACCGGCTTCGACGTCGACATCGCCGGCGAGGTGGCCCGCGACATCTTCGGCACCCCGTCGCAGGTCGAGTACCGGATCCTGGCGTCCGCCGAACGCATTGAGGCGCTGCAGAAGTCCGAAGTCGATATCGTTGTCAAGACCATGAGCATCACCTGCGGCCGCCGGAAGCTGGTGAACTTCTCGACGGTCTACCTCGTCGCCAACCAGCGACTTCTGGTGCCGCGCGACTCCTCGATCCGCCAGGCCGGGGACCTGTCCGGCAGACGGGTCTGCGTCGCGCAGGGCACCACCTCGTTGCGCCGCATCCGCCAGATCAGCCCGGCGCCGATCATCGTCTCGGTGGTGAACTGGGCCGACTGCCTGGTGGCACTGCAGCAGCGTCAGGTCGACGCGGTCAGCACCGACGACTCGATCCTGGCGGGTTTGATGTCGCAGGACCCGTATCTGCACATCGTCGGGCCGTCCATGGACGAGGAGCCCTACGGCATCGGGATCAACCTGGACAACACCGGGCTGGTCCGCTTCGTCAACGGCACGCTGGAACGCATCCGCCGCGACGGCACCTGGAACACCTTGTACCGCAAGTGGTTGACGGTGCTCGGCCCGGCACCGGCGCCACCTACGCCGAGGTATTCGGACTGATGGCAAGCGACGATTCGGACCCCGGCGCCGACGAGCACTCGGCCGCCGAGTTCGACGACTTCGACGACTTCGACGACGATGGCCCGGCCACCCAGCGGGCGGACGTGCTGGCCGAATCGTCGTCGGTGCGCCGGCCGATGTCCACCCAGGCGATCTTCCGCCCCCGCGAGGGTTCGAATGCTGCGATATCGGCCGACGACGACTCGCGCGTCGCGGCGGTGGTGCGCACCGTGGCGCCGCGACGGCGGCTCGGCGGCGGCCTGGTGGAGATCCCGCGGGTTCCCGAGATCAATCCCCTCGAGGCGCTGATGGCCGACCCGGTGGTGGCCGAGGCCAAGCGCTTCTGCTGGAACTGCGGTCGGCCGGTGGGCCGGTCCACCGGCGAGGCAAAGGGCGCCTCGGAGGGCTGGTGCCCGCATTGCGGGAGCCCGTATTCCTTTCTGCCGCAACTCAAACCCGGCGACATGGTGGCCGGGCAGTACGAGATCAAGGGCTGTGTGGCACACGGTGGCCTGGGCTGGGTCTACCTGGCGGTCGACCACAACGTCAACGAACGCCCGGTGGTGCTCAAGGGTCTGGTGCACTCCGGCGACGCCGAGGCGCAGGCCATCGCGATGGCCGAGCGTCAGTTCCTCGCCGAGGTGACTCACCCGTCGATCGTCAAGATCTTCAACTTCGTCCAGCACCCGGATTCGCACGGCGACCCGGTCGGCTACATCGTGATGGAGTACGTCGGCGGGCAATCGCTCAAGCAACGCGGCGGCAGCCGGCTGCCGGTGGCACAGGCCATCGCCTACATGCTGGAGATCCTCCCGGCGTTGGGTTACCTGCATTCGCTGGGCCTGGTCTACAACGACCTGAAGCCGGAGAACATCGTGCTGACCGCCGAGCAGCTCAAGCTGATCGACCTCGGCGCGGTGTCGCGCATCAACTCGTTCGGATACCTCTACGGCACCCCCGGCTACCAGGCACCGGACATCGTCCGGACCGGGCCGACCGTGGCCACCGACATCTACACGGTGGGCCGCACCCTGGCGGCGCTGACGCTGAAGTTGCGCACCCGGGAGGGCCGCTACGTCGACGGCCTGCCCGACGACGACCCGATCCTGACGAAGTACGACTCTTACCACCGGCTGCTGCGACGTGCCATCGACCCGGACCCGCGCCGGCGGTTCACCTCCGCAGAGGAGATGTCCGCACAGCTGATGGGTGTGCTGCGTGAGGTGGTCGCCAGGGACAGCGGGATCCCCCGGCCCGGGTTGTCGTCGGTGTTCACCCGATCGCGGTCCACGTTCGGCGAGCACCTGCTGGTCGCACACACCGACGTCTACCTCGACGGGCATGTGCACTCCCAGAACCTGACCGCGCGCGAGATCATCACCGCCTTGCAGGTGCCGCTCATCGACCCGGGCGACGTCGCCGCGCCGCTGCTGTCGTCGATGGAGCTGAGCGAACCGGTCCAGACGTTGGATTCGCTGCGCGCGGTGCGCAACAGCGCGCTGGAATCGGAGGGCATCGACCTGTCGGAGTCCATCGGACTGCCGCTGATGGAGGTGCGCGCGCTGCTGGATCTGGGCAATGTCACCAAGGCGACCGGCAAGCTCGACGACCTCGCCGAGCAGGTCGGCTGGCGGTGGCGGCTGGTGTGGTTCCGCGGTGTGGCCGAGCTTCTCACCGGTGACTACGAGGCGGCCCGCAAGGATTTCACCGAGGTGCTCGACATGTTCCCCGGCGAGCTGGCGCCGAAGATGGCGCTGGCCGCCACCGCCGAGCTGGCCGGCACCGAGGACGAACGCGCGTTCTACGAGAGCGTGTGGCGCACCGACGACAGCGTGATCTCGGCCGCCTTCGGGCTGGCCCGCGCCCTTTCGGTCGAGGGTGACCGCACCGCAGCGGTTCGGACACTCGACGAAGTATCGGCCACTTCAAGGCATTTCACCACCGCACGCTTGACCAGCGCGGTGACGCTGCTGTCCGGGCCGTCGAAGAATGAGATAACCGAGGCACAGATCCGCGACGCCGCCCGCCGCGTGGAGGTGCTGCCGGACACCGAGCCGCGGGTGCTGCAGATCCGGGCGCTGGTGCTGGGCGCGGCGATGGACTGGCTGACCGAGCACGAGGCGAGCACGAACCACATTCTCGGGTTCCCGTTCACCGAACACGGGCTGCGGCTGGGTGTGGAGATGGCGCTGCGCGCACTGGCCCGGCTGGCGCCGACACAGGAGCATCGCTACGCGCTGGTCGACATGGCCAACGCGGTGCGGCCGATGTCGACCTTCTGAAAGTTGCTGCACCCGTCCGTCGAGTGTGCGGTCTGGTACGGCAGTGTCGGCGTGGCGCGTACCAATCCCGCACACTCGGCATAGAGGTCGCTGGTCGATCAACCCAGCCGGCGCAACCGCGGCTCCAGGTCGGTTTTGAACAGCTCCAGGAAGCGCCGCTGGTCGTGTCCGGGGGCGTGGAATACCAGGTGGTTCAGGCCCCACTTCACGTACTGTCCGACCTGCTCCACCGCCTCGTCGGGGTCCGACGCGACGATCCAGCGCTTGGCGATCTGTTCGATCGGCAGCGCATCGGCGGCCTTCTCCATCTCGATCGGGTCGTCGATGGAGTGCTTCTGTTCGGCGCTCAGCGACAGCGGCGCCCAGAACCGGGTGTTGTTCAGCGCCAACTCGGGATCCGGATCGTAGGAGATCTTGATCTCGATCATCTTGTCGATCCCGTCGACGTCCCGCTCGGCGGCCGCCGCACCTTCGTGCACGGCCGGCATCAGCTTCTCGGTGTAGAGCTCTTCGCCCTTGCCGGAGGTGCAGATGAAGCCGTCACCGGCCCGGCCGGCGTATTTCGCCACCGCCGGACCGCCCGCCGCGATGTAGACCGGCACACCGCCGTCGGGCACGTCGTAGATCGAGGCGCCCTTGAGGCTGTAGTAGTCGCCGTCGAAATCGACCCGCTCGCCTCGCCACAGCTCGCGCATCAGCCGCACCGACTCGCGCAGCCGGGCGAACCGCTCCTTGAACGCGGGCCACTCGCCGATGAAGCCGGTGGCGATCTCGTTCAGCGCCTCGCCGGTGCCCACTCCCAGGAAGACCCGCTGGGGGTACAGGCAGCTCATCGTGGCGAAGGCCTGCGCGACGACGGCCGGGTTGTACCGGAACGTCGGGGTCAGCACCGAGGTCCCCAGCTGGAGCTTCTTGGTGCGCTCGCCGACCGCGGTCATCCAGGCCAGTGAGAACGGGGCGTGCCCGCCTTCGTGGCGCCAGGGTTGGAAGTGGTCGCTGACGGTGGCGCTGTCCATGCCGTGCGACTCGGCGGCCACGCCGAGTTCCACCAGTTCCCGCGGTCCAAACTGCTCCGCCGATGCCTTGTATCCGAGTTTCAGTTCCGCCATATCCACCTTTTCTACTCTCCCGTGATCTTCCTAGACTCACGGGCATGGGTGCGAGGCTGGTCGAGGTGGTTCCGGTGACCGAGCGGGTCTACTTGGCCCGCGGCGAGGCGGTCAACTGGTTGTTGGTGACCGACGACACCGGCGTACTGCTCATCGACGCAGGTTACCCCGGCGACCGCACCGACGTGCTGGCGTCGCTGGGCGCACTGGGGTACAGCGCGGCCGAGGTGCGCGCGGTACTGCTCACCCACGCCCACGTCGACCATTTCGGCGCGGCGATCTGGCTCGCCAAGACCTACGGAACACCGGTCTACTGCCACGCCGACGAAGTGGGACACGCCAAGCGGGAGTATCTGGAGCAGGCTTCGCCGCTGGCGGTGGCCCCGCAGCTGTGGCGGCCGAGTTGGGCGCGGTGGAGCCTGCACGTGCTGCGCAACGGTGGCCTGAACCGCGAGGGCATCCCATCCGCCCAGCCGCTGACCGGGGAGGTCGCCGCCGGTCTGCCCGGCCAGCCGGCCGCCATCCCCACCCCGGGTCACACTCGCGGCCACTGCTCGTATCTGGTCGATGGCGTGCTGGCCAGCGGGGACGCGCTGATCACCGGCCACCCGGTGCTGGCGCATACCGGACCGCAGTTGCTGCCGGCACTGTTCAGCCACAGCCAGCGAGACTGCATCCGCAGCCTGTCGGCCTTGGCATTGCTGGAGACCGAGGTGCTCGCGCCGGGTCACGGCGACGTATGGCGGGGCCCGATCCGGGAGGCCGCCGAGGCCGCAATCGGCCGTGCAGGCAAACCCTAAGGTCACGATCCGATAAGCGCTGATCCCGGAGTTTAAGAGCGCCCTTACCGACCGGTTCCGCATCTGCGGCGCGCTTTCCCCAATCGACCGGCGACTGCTGGACCGGTTGGCGCAGAGCGCATTCGGGTGTGCTCCACGACACACAGCGCTGCTAACGACCGCGCGTACCTTGGGCTCCGGACGGGAATTGCATTCACTCACCCGGAAGGAAACATCCATGTCGAAACCCCTCGGCGTCACCATGATTCGGCGACTCGGCCCCGGCGCCGGATTGCTGGGCGCCACTGGATTCTTGATGGCCACCCTGATCGCCGCACCGTCGGCATCAGCGGCGCCGGACTGCAGTCACGCGGCGGTGACGAGCACCGTCGACTCGGTCACCGGTTCGGCTCGGCAGTACCTGAGCACTCACCCCGGCGCCAACGCGGTGGTGAACCAGGCGATCAGCGCACCGCGGCCGCAGGCTGCGGCGGACGTGCGCAGCTATTTCACCGCTAACCCGCAGGAGTACTACGAGTTGCGTGGCATCCTCGCGCCGATCGGTGAGAAGCAACGGCAGTGCCAGACGACGGTGCTTCCGCCCGAATTGGCTTCGGCCTACGCCGAATTCATGGCTGGATAAACCCTGCTGCGAAACTGACGGTGCAACCGGGCCCCGGTGCGGCCGAGGGCGAGCCCTCCAGCCCCGCCGGGGCCCCGGTCTGTCGCGGGTCGGTCGGCCGGGCGGGCGGTGCTCCTCCTGCCGCAGTCACTACTTGGCCCTTCAAACCAGGGACGCCCTCCGAGAATTCGCTGTGTGTTGACTGCAAGGTAGTTTTCGAAAGCCGCTCTTGGACAAACCGAGTGGCAGCGACCGCCCTGCGCAGTGACGAGGTTCGCACAAGTTGCCACGTGATCTGAGATAAATTCTCCCGCAATACTTCCCGCGCCTACAGAGGGAATCAGCGATCAGAGGTACGGGTGGCGGCGACGTAACGGATCACCGCCGGGGCGCCGTCGAGTTCGCGATCGCTCAGCCGTGGCAGCCGTGCCGCGGAGAACAACTCGGCGATCCCGGATTCAACCGTCGCCCATCCGCTTTCCTTCAGGTGCCGCACCACATCGGTGTGCTCTCCGGAATAGAACGGCCCGGGCCCGGTCAGACTCAGGCCGCGTCGCCGCCAGCGCTCGACGAGCGACTCGTGATGCACCGCCTGCGGCCGACTCGGCGGCACCGCGTGGTCGGCGGCGAGCCGGCTGCCCGGGGCGCTGAGCGCGGTGACGCCGTCGAGCAGCCGATTCTGGGCATCCGACGGCACATACCAGACCAGCAGACCCTCGATGATCCACGCGGTGGGTGCGGCGGCGTCGAAACCCACTCGCCGCAGTGCGGTCAGCCAGTCGCCGCGCAGATCGACACCGACCGCGCGACGGTTGACGCTGGGCACGCAGCCCCAGTCGCGCATGGTGGTGGCCTTGAAGTCGACCACCGCAGGATGATCCACCTCGTAGACGGTGGTCTCGGCCGGCCACCACAACCGATAGGCGCGGGTGTCCAGCCCCGACCCCAGCATCACCGCCTGGCGGATCCCGCCGCGCGCGGCGTCGGTCAGAAACGCGTCGAAGAAGTTGGTGCGCGCCGCGGAGAACTCCGCCAGCCGCGGAAATCCGCCGTCCTTGCCCAGCCGGCTGATGTCGAGGTCCCCGTCGGCCACCCGGACGCAGAACTCCAGGCCCACCTTGTGCACCAACGGCGCGGCGAACGGGTCGTTGATCAATTCGCGCGATGTCGCCGCGGCCCGCGCCGCGGCCAGCACCGTCGCGATCACGCCGGCGCCGGTCGCCAGGCTCGCCGTGTCATCCCCGGAAGCAGCTGCCGTGTTCATCGCTGTCCACCGCGGCGGCACGGCGGTCAAAGCGTTCTTCTGCCGGCCGGCACCCCATGCACGACCGCTCGGACCTGATCGTCCATCCCGCTGACCGACGCGAACAGCATCTCGTCGCCGGCCCGCAGCGCATCGGCGGTTCGCGGCAGGATGACCGCGTCGCCACGCAGCACCGCGAGCAGGGCGGCGCCCTCCGGCAGCGCGATATCGCAGATCTGCCGGCCGATCAGTGGATTGTCTTCGGGCAGTGTCAGTTTGGTCAGGCTGGCCTGACCGCGCCGCAAGCCCATCAACGGCACCAGGTGGCCGACGTCGATGGCGCCCTCCACTGCGGCGACCATCGCGCGGGGTGTGGAGACCGCCACGTCGATGCCCCACTCCTCGGTGAACAACCGCTCGTTGCGCGCGTTGTTGACCCGGGCCACCACCCGGGCCACCCCGAACTCGGCCTTGGCCAGCAGCGCGGTGGCCAGGTTCGCCTTGTCGTCGCCGGTGGCGGCGATCACCACATCACAGATCTCGATGCCGCATTCCTGCAGCGCGGACAACTCACAGGCGTCGGCCAGCAGCCACTCGGCTTCCGGGACGGAGTGGGGATCGTAGTGCGCCGGGTTGCGCTCGATGAGCAGCACCCGGTGGCCGTCACCGATCAGTTCTCGCGCCACCGATCTCCCGACCGCGCCGGCGCCGGCGATCCCGACCCGCATGATCGCTCACCTCATCCCCGCATCGCTCCCGGCTGCTCCGGGTGTACCACAGTCGTGACAGCCGTACTGATTTACTGACAGATAACACGAACCCGCTGTCCTTGAGCGAATCACACGAGCGGGTTCGGCCACCACCGCCGGTTCGAATGGGAATCAGATGACCCTGGAGCAGCTCTACCTGGCCCTGCTGATCGGGGGCCTGGTTCTGCTCGCCAGCATCATCGCGACCCGCGCCGCGGACCGGGTGGGTCTGCCCAGCCTGCTGCTGTTCCTGTTCGTCGGGGTGGCGATCGGCAATGACGGGCTGGGGCTGGACTTCTCCGACGTGCAACTGGCCAGCGACCTGGGCACCACCGCGTTGGCGGTGATCCTGGTCGAAGGCGGCTTGACGACGAAGTTCGCCAACATTCGCAAGCTCCTCGCCCCGGCGGCGGTGCTGGCCACCGTCGGCGTGGTGGTCAGCATGGGGGTGATCGCGGTGGCCGCGCACCTGCTGCTGGGGATCAGCTGGCAGCTGGCCTTCCTGCTGGGCGCGATCGTCTCGCCCACCGACGCGGCCGCGGTCTTCTCCATCCTGCGCGTCTTGCCGCTGCCGCGGCGGGTGGCCGGCCTGCTGGAGGCCGAGTCCGGTTTCAACGACGCGCCAGCGGCGATCGTGGTGCTGATGCTGAGCACCACGCCGCTGACCATCGCGCCGGTGCACGCCATCGCCGACGTGGTCTTCGAGTTGGCGGTGGGGTCGGCGATCGGCTTGGTCGCCGGGCTGCTCGGGGCGATGACGCTGCGCCGTGCCGCCCTTCCGGCCTCCGGCCTGTACCCGTTGGCGACGTTCGGGCTGGGCATGGTGGCGTTCGCGGCGGCCGCGTGGGTGCACGGCAGCGGGTTCATCGCCGCCTACCTCGCCGGGGTGGTGCTGGCGAACTCCGGCCTGCCGCATCGCGCGGCCATCCGCTCGTTCGCCGAGGGGCTGGGCTGGCTGGCGCAGATCGGCCTGTTCGTGTTGCTCGGCCTATTGGTGAGCCCCAGCCAGCTGCGCGGGGAGCTGGTCCCGGCGCTGCTGATCGGGGCGGTGCTGCTGTTGCTGAGCCGGCCGCTGTCGGTGGTGGCATCGCTGATCTGGTTCAAGGTGCCGTGGCGCGAACAGATCTTCCTGTCCTGGGCGGGCCTGCGCGGCGCGGTTCCGATCGTGCTCGCGACGTTCCCGATCGTCGAGGGCGTGCCGGACAGCTACCGACTGCTCAACATCGTGTTCATCCTGGTGGTGGTGTACACCGTGGTCCAGGGACCGAGTCTGGGACTGTTCGCGCATTGGCTGGGGCTGATCTCGCGGGACGCCACCCGCGAGATCCAGGTGGAGGCGGCACCACTGGACGTCCTGGAGGCCGAGCTGTTGACGATGACGGTGCAGCCGGAATCGAGGCTGCACAACGTCTCGGTGCTCGAGTTGCGGCTGCCCGACCCGAGCGTCATCACGCTGATCATCCGCAAGGGCGAAACCTTCGTCCCGCAGCCCGACACCCGGATCACCGTCGGAGACGAACTGCTCATCGTCACCACCACCAAGACCCGCTTGTCGGCCGAACGCCGGCTGCGCGCGGTCAGCCGGCGCGGCAAACTTGCGCACTGGTTCGACGAGTACGGCGACTCGGAGTGAGCCCCTGGCGTTGATGCGATGAAGGGGCGGGGCCTCCGCTCCTTCATCGCATCAACGCAGGGTGATCAGCGGGATCGCGGTCTCGACCGGATTGAGACCGCCGTGGAAGCCCACCAGTTGCGCCGTCTGGGGCGGCTCGTGTTCGGTCGCCAGGATCGCGGTGTCGCCGGTGCAGGTCACCAAGATGTCGCCGATGCGCGCCAGGTGCTCCTCGCGCACCGGCCCGAAGACGCCGGCGGCCACCGCATCGTCGCGGCTGTGCACCGTCGCCCGCCCGGCCAGCAGTTCAGTCCAGGCCGCCAGCACGTCGGCCGTCGCGCCGGCCTCGGTGTGCAGGTAACGCACCCGCGGCTCGCCGGCCACCACCCGAATGCCCGCGCGTAGCCGCGGATCCGCGTCCAGGTCGATACGGGCCGGGTCGGGCACGTTGAGCCCACCGTGATCCGCGGTCACCACCAGCGCCGCATCGCCGGGCAACCGCTCGACGAGATGACGCAGCAGGGCATCCACCTTCGCTGCCGCGCTGTGCCAGTGCGGCGAGCCGATGCCCGAGACGTGCGCGGCGTGGTCGAGCGCCGCGGTGTAGCCATAGACCAGGCCGGGTGCCGCCGCCAGTTCCGCGGCGACCCGCGCAGCGTAGTGCTCGCCCTTGACGGTCGGGCGAAACTCCGCGCCGCGGTAGGCGGCCTCCGTGAGCCCGCTGCCGACGAACATCTCCGGCAGCACCGCGCGGGCGGCGATGCCGGCGTCACGGAGTCGCTCGAACCAAGTCGGCACCGGTTGCCAGGCAGCCGGTGGCGGGTCGTCTCGCCAGAAGATGTGGGTGAGCACCCGGTCGGTGTCGGGAACGTTGAGCGTGAAGCCCAGCACCCCGTGTTCTCCCGGCCGCACACCGGTCCCCAACGAGACCAGGCTGGTCGGGGTAGTGGACGGGAAGGTGCAGGACAGCTCGGTCAGCTGGCCGGTGGTGCCGGCCAGCACCGAGGCCAGCAGCGGGGCGTCCTCGGCCAACTGTGGCAACAGGTGATGGCCCAGCCCGTCGACCAACACCACCGCCACCCGCCGCACATCGCCGATCCGTTCGCCCAGCCCGAGCAGGTCGGTTGCGTCGGGAGCCCCGAGCGCGGCCGCCACCGACGGCAGGATGTCGCAGATCGAACCGGGCACCCGGCCAGCCTGCCAGCTGCCCGGCTACCGCCGCTGCCCGGCTACGGCTGCGGGGCCGGCGGCACCACCGCGGCGCCGCCGGCGCTGCTGGTGTTGGCCTTGGTCTTCGCGGCGCCCGGGTTGGAGCCGCCGGAACCGCCGGGGCCGCCACCGCTGCCACCGCCGGGCCCGCCACCGCTGCCACCGGAGCCGCTGCCGGGCATGCCGAACTTCGGCAGGCTCGGCAGGTTGTTGGAACCGCCGCTCGCACTGCTGTGTTCGTCACCCTCGGTCGAGTCGGACGGATCGTTGGTCGGCGCGCCGGGGGCCGACTCGGCAGGACCGTCGGCGGGGCTCGACGAGTCGTGGAACAACTGGTCGAGCTGGCTCAGCGGGTCCTGCAGGACACCGAGGTCACCGATATCCGCCGAATCTGGCGGCAGACCACCCCAGTCCGGATCGGCTCCAGCGCCCAGCAGGGGGTCGAGCAGGTCGTCGAAGTCGGCATGCGCGGCCGGTGCGGCCAACAGGCAACAGCTCACCGCCAACAACGCCGTGACTACCCGGCGACCTGAACCGCCACCCCGGCGACCGCTCATCTGTGAAGCCCTTCCTCACCTGCCGGGCAATGGTCAGCGCGGCGAGCATGAACCTAGCGCTTTGAAGTCCAAATGCGCGAGCCGAAAAGTACGCCGAATAGCAATGTTCAATGGCCGTTCACCTACCGTCACCCAGCAAGCCACCGGCCACACATCGACCCAACATTTCCCCAGGTGAGAGTGCTAATTGAGACCCCCGTCACAATGGCTCACAGTTAAAATCAACGCGAACAATTCCATTGCCCACATAAAAGCGCTCGCCGTTCTCATCTTTATTTGAATTGCCGGTGTGCCGGCGCCACAAAAAATCAGGTCGAGCGTTAATTGCCGCGACCGTCGGCGATGAAGTCGGCCCCGCCGAATCGTGCCCCGGCGCAAGCCTGCGCAGCTAGCGTTCATCGAGTGACCACAGCTCCGATCGACCTCGGCTCCTGGATCGCTCGGCGGGCGGCGGCAACACCGCGGCTGACGGCGATCACCTTCGGCGAAAACACTTGGACCTATGGGGATTTCGCGGACCGCATCGACCGCTTGGCGGCCGAACTGGTCACCGGCGGGATGCGCCGCGGCGACCGGGTCGGCTATGTCGGCCTCAACCATCCCGACTTTCTGGTCACGCTGTTCGCCGCCGCCCGGATCGGCGCCGCATTCGTACCGCTGAACTGGCGACTCACCGCCGACGAGCTCTGCTACATCCTGGGCAACGCGCAGGTGCACACCCTGCTGGCCGACGCCGAGCGCGCCACCGCGATCGACCCGGTGCGCACCGAGGCCGGCCTGCGACGCACGATCGCGCTGAGCCCGGTGTCCGACTGGGAAGTCGCCGACACATTGCTCGCCGGCCGTGCTCCGCTGGCCGAACCGGTGCATGCCGCGCCCGACGACGTGGCGGTGATCATGTACACCTCGGGCACCACCGGGCGACCCAAGGGCGCCATGCTCACCCACGCAAACCTGTTCTGGAACAACATCAATGCGCTGTTGTCGTTCGACACCAGCCAGCAGGATGTGTCGCTCGTGTGCGCACCGTTGTTTCACATCGGCGGACTCAACGTCACCACGCTGCTGACCCTGCAGAAGGGGGGTCGGATCGTGCTGATGCCGGCCTTCGACCCGGCCGAGGCGCTGAAGCTCATCGCCGAGCACCGGGTCACCACCATGTTCGGGGTACCGGCAATGTTCCTGTTCATGAGCCAGTTGCCGCAGTTCGCCGAAGCCGACCTGTCCAGCGTGCGGCACTTCGTCTGCGGCGGCGCCCCGGTGCCCGAGGCGCTGATCCACCGCTACGGCGAGCGGGGCATCCCGTTCGCACAGGGCTACGGACTCACCGAGACGGCGCCGCTGGCGTTGGTACTGCGCACCGACGAGGTCGGCGTGAAGATCGGCGCCGCGGGCAATCAGGTCTTGCCGCTGTCGGATGTGCGCCTGGTCGACGCCAACAACGTCCCGGTGCCGGCCGGGACGCGCGGGGAGATCTGCGTGCGCGGGCCGCAGGTGATGGCCGGCTACTGGCGCAATCCCGAGGCCACCGCCGCGGTGATCGACGCCGAGGGATGGTTCCACACCGGCGACATCGGCCAGGCCGATGACGAGGGCTACGTCTGGGTGATCGACCGGGTGAAGGACATGGTGATCTCCGGCGGCGAGAACGTCTACCCGGCCGAGGTCGAAGACGTGCTCTACGGACATCCGGCGGTGGCCGAGGTCGCCGTGCTGGGCACCCCGCACGAGAAGTGGGGCGAGGCGGTGACCGCGGTGGTGGTGCTGCGCCCGGGTGCGACGTTGGCGCTGGAGGAACTGCGCGAGTTCGCCCGCGACAAGCTGGCGGCGTTCAAACTGCCGATCCGGCTGGAGGTCGTCGACGCCCTCCCCCGAACCCAGTCCGGCAAGGTCGTGAAATACCAGCTGCGCGAGGTGGTCTCGGAACAGCGAAACGAGTGAGAGCCGTCAGGCTCGGCTGCTGCGCGGCGCGGGCCGCCCGGGCAAACCGGGCCTCGACAGACCCGTTGGCCGGTTTCGGTCGAAAGTTCACCGAAAAAGCCCGCCCCGACAGCCGGGCAGCAAATACCACATGGAAGAGTTGGAGAAATGACGAGTCACGAGGTTCTTGGGCAGCGGGCGGCGGCGTTCCTGGCGATGCACCAGCCGGGCAACCCGGTGATCCTGCCCACCGTGTGGGATGTGTGGTCGGCGAAGCTGGCCGTGGGTGCCGGTTTCACCGCGTTGACGGTCGGCAGCAAGCCGGTGGCCGAATCGATGGGCCGCAGCGACGGCGAAGGGATGTCGTTCGCCGAGGTGCTGGGCAGGGTCCGCCAGATCACCGCCGCCGTCGACGTGCCGGTGTCGCTCGACATCGAATCCGGCTACGCCGAATCCCCCCAGCGGCTGGTCGAGGGCCTATTGGATGCCGGCGTCGTCGGCGCCAATATCGAGGACTCGGTGCACAGCGAGGACAAGCGGCTGCGGTCCGCGGCCGAGCACGCCGAGTACGTCTCCGCACTGCGCGAGGCGGCCGATGACGCGGGCACCCACCTCGTGATCAACGCCCGCACCGATCTGTTCCTGCGCAAGGACGGCGATGACGCCGATCGCATCGACCGCGCCATCGCCCGGCTCACCGCCTGCGCCGAGTCGGGCGCCGACGTGCTCTACCCGGTGGGCCGCCACGACGCGGACACCTTGCGCGCCCTGGCCGCCGGGCTGCCCAAGCCGGTCAACGCGCTCGCCGCGCCTGACCAGGACGAGCCCGCCTCGTTCGGCCGGCTCGGCATCGGGCGGGTCAGCTTCGGTCCGCTGTTGCAGGTCAGCCTGGGTAAGCACGCCGGCGAGATCCTGGGCCGCTGGACCTGAGAACCCGCCGGTCCGCGGTCCGCAGCGGGAGATCGTCGACGGAAGAACTTGACACCTGTTAAATTCCTCGGTGTGGACAACATCCGCGGTAAGACCATCGCCATCACCGGCGCCGCCCGTGGCATCGGGCTGGCGACCGCCACCGCCCTGCTGCGCCGCGGCGCCCGCGTCGTCATCGGCGACCGCGACACCCATGCGCTCAACGAGGCGGTAAAGCAACTCGGCGCCGGCAGCCCGGTCAGCGGCCACCCCCTCGACGTCACCGACCGCGAGTCGTTCTCGATGTTCCTGGACAAGGCCCGCGCCGACGGGGACGGCCACATCGACGTGCTGATCAACAATGCCGGCGTGATGCCGGTCGGCCCCTTCCTCAAGCAGACGCCGGAGACCTTCCGGTCGGCCACCGAGGTCAACTTCTACGGCGTGCTCAACGGCTGCCAACTGGTTCTTCCGGAGATGATCAAACGCCGCAGCGGCCACATCATCAATATCGCCTCGATGGCCGGGATCGTGGCCGTACCCGGCCAAGTGCTCTACGCCGGAACGAAATTCGCGGTGGTGGGCCTGACCACCGCGATGGCCGACGAGTTCGCCCCGCAGGGCGTAGCGGTCAGCGCGGTGCTGCCGACGTTCACCAACACCGAATTGATCTCGGGCACCACGCCGTCGGCCGCGCAGAAGCCGGTCGAGCCCCAAGACGTCGCGGCCGCGGTGGTCAAGGTGCTCGACAAGCCGAAGACATTGGTGTCGGTGCCCGGCTTCGGGCGCCGCACCGCGATCCTGGCGACCCTGCTACCGGATCGCGGTCGCCGCTGGCTGAACAAGAAAACCGGCAACAACACGGTGTTCCTGCAGTTGGACAACGAGGCCCGGCGAGCCTACGAAGACCGTGCGCAACACGCCACCGGCGTCATCGAAAACGACTGACCGGCAACTATCCCAGCGCCTGGTCCAGATCGGCGATCAGGTCGTCAACGCCTTCCAGCCCCACCGAGATCCGCACCACCCCGTCACCGAGCCCGATCGCGGCCCGCCCGTCGGGCCCCATCGCCCGGTGAGTGGTGGTCGCCGGGTGGGTGACCAGTGACTTCACATCCCCCAGATTGTTGGAGATGTCGATCAGCCTCAGCTTGTCCAACAGCTCGAATGCCCGCTGCTTGGCCGTACTCTCGGGCGCGTCGAGCTCGAAGGTGACGACGGTTCCCCCGCCCGACATCTGCCGGCGCGCCAGGTCGTACTGCGGATGCGATGACAGAAACGGATACCGCACCCAGCGCACCGCGCGATGCTGTTCCAGGTACTCCGCGATCCGCAACGCCGCGGCATTGGCGTAGTCGACCCGAACAGCCAGTGTTTCAAGACCTTTCAACAGCAACCAGGCGTTGAACGCGCTGATCGCCGGGCCGGTGTGACGCATCAGGTTCTGCACCGGACCGTCGATGTACTCCTGGTCGCCCAGGATCGCCCCGCCGAGCACCCTGCCCTGCCCGTCGAGGTGCTTGGTGCCCGAGTACACCACCACATCCACTCCGAGCGGAAAGCCCTGCTGCAGCAGCGGGGTGGCGAACACGTTGTCCAGCACCACTTTCGCGCCGGCAGCATGCGCCAGCTCGGTGACCGCGGCGATGTCGACCAGCGCCTGCATCGGGTTGGACGGCGTCTCGAAGAACACCGCTTTAGTGGGCTTGGCGGGGTCGGTCAGCGCCTGCTCCCACTGCGCCATGTCGTCGCCGTCGACGAAGACGGTCTCGACCCCCCAGCGGGGCAGGATCTCGTTGCAGACCACGAAACACGAACCGAACAGGCTGCGCGCGGCCACCAATCGGTCGCCCGCGCCCAGCAGCGCACCGAGCGCCACGAACACCGCCGCCATGCCACTGGCGGTCGCGAACGCCGCCGGGGCGCCCTCGATCAGCCGCAGCCGCTCCTCGAACATCGACACGGTCGGATTGCCGTACCGCGAGTAGACGAACCGGTCGACCTCACCGGTGAACGCCTGCTCGGCGGCGGCCGCGGAATCGTAGATGTAGCCGGAACTGAGGAACAGTGCCTCGGTGGTCTCGTCGAACTGCGAGCGCAGCAACCCGCCGCGCACCCCGATGGTCGCCTGGCTGACGCCGTCCGGCAGCGGTTTCGGGACGCGGACCGACGGTTCAGCGAGGCTCGGCGAAGGAGAGCCGACGCCGGGACCGGCGCATGAGCCCGAACGCTGCCGATCGCTCACGACTGTTTCCAGGGCAGTCCCAGTGCGCGCCAACCGGTTCCGCCGCGGTGGGACTGCGCGTCGAGGTGGCCCTCGAAACCGTCCAGCACGTTGTAGGACGGGGCGATACCGGCCGCGGTCGCGAGTTCGGCGGCGGGAATGGAGCGGTTTCCGGAGCGGCACAAAAACACCGCCGGCCCGGCCGGTACCCGGGCGGTCAGCTCTTGAGCGAAGTCCAGATTGGGGCTGCCGTCGGAGTGCACCCATTCGACGCAGACCACCTCGCGGCCCAGGCCGGCCAGATCCGGCAGACCCACGAAGCGCCATTCGGCGTCGGTGCGCACGTCGACGAGCGTCGCTGTGGGGTCGTCGCGCAGCATCGCCCAGGCCTGCTCGGGTGTGATGTCTCCTGCGTAGCTCACCTGCCGAAGTGTCGCACCCGCGGCGGGCTCACGCCACCGCGGGGGTCACGGCCACAGCTTGCCCAGAACGGCCGCGACCTGCCCGGCCCGGTCGCGGGCGACCGCCACATCCGGGCCGGTGGCCAGTGCCAAACCCAGCCTCCGGCGAGGGTGGCCCTCGTGGTGGGAGAACACCACCGCATCGCTTTCGGCCACCCGGAGCGCGTCGGCCACCACGGCCACACTGTCGGGCGCGGCCTCGGGGGCGGGCGCTCCCGGCGGCCGCCGCGAGTAGATCAGCCGTGCCGCGCCGGGCGAGATCATGATGGGGTCGATCGCCAGCCCGAGGATCGCTCGTGCCTGCAGTTCGAAGCCGGAAAGCCGCTGGGTGCGCAGCGTCAATAGGGCCGCGTCGTAGGGGCGCACGTCGACGCCGGTGAAGTACACCTCGTCACCGTGAACCAGCAGTTGCACCCCGAACAGGCCGCGTCCGCCGAGCGCCCGCGCGACCCGCGCGGCGACCGATTTGGCCGCGTCCAGCGCTACCGCGGTCATCGGATAGGGCTGCCAAAGCTCCACCGTCAGTTGACCATTCGGGTCCTCTTCGCTGCGATGCCCGATCGGTGCACAGAAATCCAGTGCCGGACCGTCGGCCCCGTCGCGATGCGCGGCCAGCAACGTGACCTCGCTGTCGAACTCCACCACCCGCTCGGCCAGCACCCGCGGGTGCGCGCCCGGGCCGGCGGCCGAGACCGCGCGTTGCCAGGCGGGTTCGATGTCGCTGTCGCGCACCATCACCGAGCGGCCCTCGCCGAGCGCTCCCACCACCGGCTTGACCACCATCGGAAACCCGGCATGCCCTGCCACCGCCCGAAGTTCCTCGACCGAGCCGGCGAACCAGAACGGCGCGGTGGGCAGCCCGAGCTCGTCGGCCGCCAGGCGCCGCAGCCCCTCCGGGTTCGCGGCCAGCCGTGCGCCGCGGATGCCCGGCACCAATTCGGTGAAACCCGTGTCGACAACGGCCGTCAGCGCATCGGTGGCCACCACATCGGAGCCGACCACCACGAACTTCGGCTGCAACCACCTGATCGCCGCGGCGAGTTCGTCGTTGTCGCTCAGGTCGACCACCATCGAACGATCGGCGATCCGGTGCAACGCCGCGTCGGCGTAACGGTCGACGGCGATCACCTCGGCACCCAGCCGCTGCAGCGCCGTCACCAGTTCGCGGCTGAGCTCACCGGAGCCGAGCAACGCCACCCTGGTGCGCCCGGGGCCGTCAGCGGTCAACCGCCCGGTCTCGGACGCCCGGTCCTCCTCGGCCTCCCCGTTCAACTGCCCTACCCTCCCGCGCCAAGGCAATGTTGCATGGTGCTCAAGGATAAGGGTGAAAACGGCAGGGGGGTGTGACGACGGTGAACGCGGTGCTGCTTGACCGCGCGGGCGGTTCGGGTCTGCCGCGCCTAGAGTCGATCCCATGAGTGCCCTCACCTCGCCGAAGACCTACAACGGGCTGGCCGCCTTCCAGGCCGTCGACGCCGTGCTCTGCGCCATCCCGGTGCCCTACATCGCCAAGGCGCTCGACACCGTGGAGTGCCCCGAGCAGATCCGCCCGATCCTGCCGATCGTCAAGGTCGCCTCGGCGGTCGGCCTGCTGTCGGCGGGCCGCTTCCCGGTGCTGGCCCGGCTGACCACGGCGGCGTTGACGCTGTACTTCGTCCTCGCGGTGGGCTCCCACATCCGGGTCCGCGACAGCATCCCCAACACGGTTCCGGCCGTGTCGTTCCTGGCGCTGTTCGCCGCGATGACCATCGCGGGCCCGAGCCGCAGCGGTGCCGGCCAGTTAGGGCTGTCCCGGCAGTAGCCGCACCATCAGCCCCTGCGACTCGGCCAGCAGCGTGCCGTCGCTGTCGGTCAGTTCGGCGCTGATGAACGCTTTGCGTCCCTCGGCCTTGTCGATCCGGCCGTGGGCCACCAGCGGGGCGTCGATCGGGGTGACGTTGCGGTAGTCGACGTGCAAGAACGCCGTCCTGCTGATCGGGCGGTTCGCGGCGTGCACCACCATCCCGAACATCCAGTCGAACAGCAGCGGCAGCACGCCGCCGTGCACCGCGGAGTTGCCGCCGACGTGGAACCGGCTGAACCGCCCCGCCATCGACACCCCGTCGGGTTCGAAGCGGGTGATCCGCCACGGTGGCATCAACAGGCTGCCCATGCCCGGCAGCGACGGCGCCCGCCCGGCGGGGGCGACAGCCTGCGGCACCGGGAACTTCTCCAGCAGCCCTACCAGCGCTTCGGCCCGGTCGGCGGCGTCGTCCCAGGTGGCGTCGTCGGGGGCGGTGGACACCGCCAGGTCCTGCAGCCGCCGCATCGTGGTGACGAATCGCGCGAAGCCCGGGCTCGGGTCCACGACCGCGAAGTCCGGGAACCCGCCGTGGCTGGCGTAGTCGGGGTCGAGTTCCTCCGGCCGCTGCTCACTCACGAGTGGTCCCGCACCACATCGCGGCGCACGATGGTCTGCTCCCGGCCGGGCCCCACCCCGATGCACGAAACCTGGGCCCCGGCGATCTCTTCCAGCCGCGACACGTAGTCCCGCGCATTGGCCGGCAACTCCTCATAGGTGCGGGCGCCGGAGATGTCCTCCCACCAGCCGGGAAGTTCCTCGTAGACCGGCACGGCGCGGGCAAACTCCTCCTGGGTCATCGGCAGCTCGTCGGTACGCTTGCCGTCGACGGTGTAACCAACGCAGACCGGCACGGTTTCCAGCGTGGACAACACGTCGAGCTTGGTCAGGAAATAGTCGGTGATGCCGTTGACCCGGGTCGCATAGCGGGCGATCACCGCATCGAACCAGCCGCAGCGCCGTTGCCGGCCGGTGGTCACCCCGACCTCGCCGCCGGCCTTGGACAGGTACTCACCGTTGGCGTCGAACAGTTCGGTGGGGAACGGCCCCGAGCCGACCCGGGTGGTGTAGGCCTTCAGGATGCCCAGCACCGTGGTGATGCGGGTGGGCCCGACACCGGAGCCCACGGCGGCGCCGCCCGCGGTGGGGTTGCTCGACGTCACGAACGGATAGGTGCCGTGGTCGACGTCGAGCAGGGTGCCCTGCGAGCCTTCCAGCAGCACGTGCTCGCCACGGTCCAGCGCGCCGCCCAGCACCAGCGCGGTGTCGGCGATGCGGTGCTTGAACCCCTCGGCCTGCACCAGCAGGTCCTCGAGCACCTGCTGCGGCTCCAGCGCCTTGCGGTTGTAGATCTTGACCAGCACCTGGTTCTTGAACTCCAGGGCGGCCTCGATCTTCTGGGCGAGCGACTCCTCGTCGAGCACATCGGCGACGCGGATCCCGATCCGGGCGATCTTGTCCTGATAGCAGGGCCCGATGCCGCGGCCGGTGGTGCCGATCTTCTTGGAGCCCATGTAGCGCTCGGTCACCTTGTCGATGGCGACGTGATAGGGCATCAGCAGGTGCGCGTCGGCCGAGATCAGCAGTCGCGAGGTGTCCACCCCGCGCCGCTCCAGCCCGGCCAGCTCGTCGAGCAGCACCCCGGGGTCGACCACCACACCGTTGCCGATGATGTTGGTGACGTGCGGCGTCAGCACCCCCGACGGGATCAGGTGCAACGCGAAGTTCTCCCCGGTGGGCAGCACCACGGTGTGGCCGGCATTGTTGCCGCCCTGGTAGCGCACCACCCACTGCACTCGTTCGCCGAGTAGGTCGGTGGCCTTCCCTTTGCCCTCGTCACCCCACTGGGCGCCGATGACGACGATTGCCGGCATGGATCCTCGCTAACTGTCTTGGCTTACTGTGGTCCAGCCGGTGACTGAGCCTATCTGAAGCGATTCCCAAGGAGCGCGTTGAACACTACTAACGCCCCTGACGCCGTCGTTCTGTTGTTTGCCGGGCGGTCGTTACCCCGCCCGTTACGGGGGCTCACGGCCGTGCCCGTCAGCGACGACGCCGAGGGTGCGGTAGCCGCGGCGATCGAAAACTCTCACCGCTTGGTGGTGGTCGGTGATGACCCCGACCTGGCCTGGGTGCTGACCCGGCTGCTGCGCTCCGACCGGCTGGACGTCGAGCTGGGCTACGCGCCACCGCGACGCACCCCCGCCACCCGCGCCAACCGGCTGCCGGCCGGCCGGCGGGCGGCGCGGCGTGCCCGACACGGCACCGCCGGCCCGGTGCCGCTGATCCGCGACGACGCCGGGACCGCCCTGACCGGCGTGGGCCGTTGGCTCCCGGTCGACGGCGCCGAAACGCTGCGCGGTGAGGGGATCGTCGACGACACCGCGCTTTTCGACGGCGACGTGGCCGAGGTGCTGATCGAGCCGATCGCCGCCGCGCCGGGGTTGCGGGCCGGGATCCCGGGACGGCGCGGGCGGGTGCGCCGCTGGGTGACCGGGCGGGCCGCGCAGCTGGGCACCACGGGGGCGCTGGTGGTGCGCGACGGGGTCTACGGCACCCGGACGGTGAAACGATCCACCTTCTATCGGCACATCGAGGACTGGCTGCTCGTCCGATAGCTCCGAGGGGTCCGATAGGTTCGTGCGGTGAACGTCCGCCCGCTGCGTGGCCAGGCGGTACGGCCCAGCCCGGTCTTCCTGGCGCTGCTGGCCGTGACCGCGCTCGGCGGCGTGCTGGCCTGGCGGGCGGCCGGCGAGATCGGGCCGATGGCCTACGCCGGGGTCTTCGTGTTCGTGATCGCCGGCTGGCTGGTGTCGTTGTGCCTGCACGAATTCGGTCACGCCTTCACCGCTTGGCGGTTCGGTGACCGCGGTGTGGAGATGCGCGGCTACCTGACGCTCAACCCGCTGCGCTACACCCATCCGGGGCTATCGCTGGTGCTGCCGATGCTGTTCATCGCCCTGGGTGGTATCGGCCTGCCGGGCGGGGCGGTGTACGTGCAGACGTCGTTCATGACGCCGCTGCGGCGCACCCTGGTCAGCCTGGCCGGGCCGACGGCCAACCTGGTGCTGGCCGGGCTGCTGCTCAGCGCCACCCGGGTGTGCTACGACCCGGCGCATCCGGTGTTTTTCTCCGGGCTGGCGTTCTTGGGTTTCCTGCAGGTCACCGCGGTGGTGCTGAACCTGCTACCGGTGCCCGGACTGGACGGCTACGGCGCGTTGGAGCCGCACCTGAGCCCGGCCACCCAGCGGGCAGTGGCGCCGTTCGCGCAGTGGGGCCTGCTGGTGCTGCTGGTGCTGCTGATCTCCTCGCCGATGCTGAACCAGAAGTTCTTCGGGCTGGTGCTCTGGTTCGTCGACCTGTTCGCCGTACCGCGCCTGCTGGTGTCGTGGGGGATGAGCCTGACGCAGTTCTGGAACGCCTGGTTCTGATCGCGCAGCCCCCACGACGGCGCCGCGACATATATTTGCTAGCCATGGCCACCGGTCACGATCACCATCACACCGACTCCCGGCTGTCCCGGATGGTCATCGGGGCGGCGATCCTGAGCGCGTTCTTCGTCATCGAGCTGGGCACCGCGATCTCCATCAACTCGATCGCCCTGCTGGCTGACGCCGGCCACCTGCTCACCGACCTGGCCGCGCTGTTCATGGGGGTGGCCGCGGTGATGCTGGCCCGGCGCGGCAGCACCTCACCGTCACGCACCTACGGCTGGCACCGCGCCGAGGTGTTCACCGCGGTCGCCAACGCGGTGCTGCTGGTCGGCGTGGCGACGTTCATCCTCACCGAGGCGATCCGGCGCATCGGAACCGCGCCGGACGTGCCGGGCCTGCCGCTGATCGTCATCGCGCTGGCCGGCGTGGCGGTCAACATCGTGGTGATCCTGCTGCTGCGGTCGCACACCGAGGCCAGCCTGGCGGTGCGCGGCGCCTACATGGAAGTGGTCGCCGACACGGTCGGAAACGTCGCGGTGCTGATCGCAGGTGTCGTCACCGTGACCACCGAATGGCCCTACGCCGACGTGGTGGTCGCCGTGTTCGTCGCGCTGTGGGTGCTGCCGCGCGCCTTCGCGCTGGCCCGGGACGCGCTGCGAATCCTGTCCGAGGCCTCACCCGGCCACATCGACGTCGCCGAGCTGCGCGCGGCGCTGAGCGCCGTCGAGGGGGTCACCGACGTCCACGACCTCCACGTCTGGACGCTGGTTCCCGGCCAGGACATGGCCACCGCGCATCTGCGCACCAGTGCCGACCCCGGGCGGGTGCTCGGCGAGGCGCGGGCGGTGCTGGCCGCCCGCGGGCTGACCCACGCCACCGTCCAGGTGGAACCGCCCGGGCAGGGCGGCGATTGCCCCATCCGGTGCTGACCGGTGCGCGTCATCGCAGGGTCAGCTCAGCCCCAGTTCCGAGCGGGCGCCGGGGTCGCAATCGTCGAGCAGAGCCAGACAACGCGCCAGCTCGTCGGTCTCCCCGATGGAATCGGCGGCACGCGCCAGCGCGGCCACACACCGCAAAAAGCCCCGGTTGGGTTCATGCGCGTAGGGCACCGGGCCGTAGCCCTTCCACCCGTTGCGGCGTAGCTGGTCCAGACCCCGGTGGTAACCGGTGCGCGCGTACGCGTAGGCGGTGACCGCCTTGTCGTCGGTCAATGCCGCTTCCGCCAGCGCCGCCCACGCCACCGAGGCCGACGGATGCCCGGCCGCGACAATGGCGGGGTCCTGGTTGGCACGCAGGCCGGCCTCGGCGTCGGGGTCGCCGGGCAGCAAGATCGGATCGGGGCTGAGGAGATCACCGGTGAGAGTCACATCATCCATTCTGCCGTGCCGTCCATGGCCAGCCACTCCGGCAATCCGCCGCCCCGCTCAGTAAACTGGCGGCCAGCAGATTCGCTAGCGGGAGGACAGCAGTAGCTTATGCCGAACCCATCGGGTCCCGACCGCGACGACATCCCCGCTCCGCCCGCATCCGGTCACGAACCCGAGCCCGATGGCCCCCCGATCCAACCCGCCGAGCCCGATCAGGCCGCCGAGGTGCCGCCGGCCGTCCCTGCCGGTGACGACACCGCCACCACGGTCATTCCCGAGGCTGCTGACGCCGCACCGGCGGATGTGGATGCCGATGCCGTCACCGAGGTGATCAGCACCGAGACAGCGCCCACCGCCACCGGTTCCGGCCCGGATGGACCGCCGGAGCGACGGTTCACCGCGCCCGGGTTCGACGGGGCGACCGAGGTCATGCCGTCGGTGGGTGACGCCGACACCGAGCTCATCGCCCGGCAGTCCGGTGATGCGGGAAAGGCGATACCGCAACAGATTCCACCGCGGTTGGGCGGCAGACTGCCCGCCACCGTGTCACGCAGCTGGGGTTGGGTGCTGGCGCTCATCCTGGTCATCGTGGTGCTGGCGGTGGTCGCGGTGCTGGGCACGCTGTGGCTGACCCGCGAAGACCGGCAGGCCGCCTCGCAGGAGGAGCGGGTCCGCGGCACCATCTCGAACTTCGACATCGCCATGCAGAACGGCGACCTGGCTGCGCTGCGCAGTCTGACCTGCGGCGACATCCGCGACCGCTACGTCAACTACGACCAGAAGGCGTGGGACGAGACCTACCGGCGGATCGCGGCGGCCAAGCAGTACCCGGTGGTCGCCAGCATCGACGAGGTCGTGGTCAACGACGGCCACGCCGAAGCCAATGTCACCGCGTTCATGGCCTACGCGCCACGCGTCCGCTCAACCCGCAGCTTCGACCTGCAGTTCCGCGACGACCAGTGGAAGATCTGCCAGTCGCACGGCGGGTGAACCCAGCCACGTTGACGCTGCGTCTACGGCGGCGTCTTCTCGAACTTTTCCGCCGTGGCTGCAGTGTCAACGCCTCAGCGCCTCAGCTCAGGGTCTTGCCGGCGCTGTGCAGGTCGTTGCACGCCTCGATGACCCGCTCGGTCATGGCGGCCTCGGCCTTCTTGAGGTAGCTGCGCGGGTCGTAGACCTTCTTGTTGCCCACTTCGCCGTCGATCTTGAAGACGCCGTCGTAGTTGGTGAACATGTGCGCGGCGATCGGGCGGGTGAACGCGTACTGGGTGTCGGTGTCGACGTTCATCTTGACCACACCGTGCTGCAACGCCTCTTCGATCTCCGACTTCAGCGAACCGGAGCCGCCGTGGAAGACGAAGTTGAACGGCTTGGAGCCGGCCGGCAGGCCCAGCTTGGCCGCCGCCACCTTCTGGCCCTCACCCAGGATGTCGGGGCGCAGTTTGACATTGCCCGGCTTGTAGACGCCGTGCACGTTGCCGAAGGTGGCGGCCAGCAGATACTCGCCGTGGTCTCCGACCCCCAGGGCGTCGATGGTCTTCTCGAAGTCTTCGGGGGTGGTGTAGAGCTTCTCGTTGATCTCGGCTTCCACACCGTCTTCTTCGCCGCCGACCACGCCGATCTCGATCTCCAGGATGATCTTGGCGGCCGCCGCCTTGGCCAGCAGTTCCTCGGCGATGGTCAGGTTCTCGTCGATCGGCACGGCCGAACCGTCCCACATGTGCGACTGGAACAGCGGGTGCCGGCCGGCCTTGACCCGTTCCGTGGAGATCTCCAGCAGCGGGCGCACGAATCCGTCCAGCTTGTCCTTCGGGCAGTGGTCGGTGTGCAGCGCCACGTTGATCGGGTACCTGGCGGCGATCACGTGGGCGAACTCGGCCAGCGCCACCGCGCCGGCCACCATGTCCTTGACGCCCAGACCGGAGCCGAACTCCGCGCCGCCGGTGGAGAACTGGATGATGCCGTCACTGCCGGCGTCGGCGAACCCCTTGATGGCCGCGTTGATGGTCTCCGATGACGTGCAGTTGATCGCCGGGAACGCGTACGCGTTCTCCTTGGCGCGGCCCAGCATCTCGGCGTAGACCTCGGGGGTGGCGATGGGCATGGAACTCTCCTCCTGGCTGACCGAAACTGACATCGAGTATCTCAGGACCGGTTTCGTTCGCGGCCCCCGGTATGTTGGTGCGTCATGAGCATGACGGTGGCGGCGATGCCCCACATCTTGGACCCGATGTACTGGATCGGGCAGGGCGGGGTATTCGAGCACGCCGTGCTGCCGGCCATCCTGGTGATCGTCTTCATCGAGACCGGTCTGCTGTTTCCGCTGCTGCCGGGCGAATCACTGTTGGTCACCGGTGGCCTGCTGGCCGCCGCCGGCAACCCCGACATCTGGGTGCTGGCGCCGTCGGTGGCGGTCGTGGCGGTGCTGGGCGACCAGTGCGGCTATTTCATCGGCCGACGCATCGGGCCGGCGCTGTTCAAGAAGGAGGACTCCCGCTTTTTCAAGAAGCACTATGTGACCGACTCGCATGCCTTCTTCGAGAAGTACGGTCCGGTGGCGATCATCCTGGCCCGCTTCGTGCCGTTCGCCCGGACCTTCGTCCCGCCGATCGCCGGCGTGTCCTATATGCGCTACCCCGTCTACCTGGCCTTCGACATCGTCGGCGGCATCCTGTGGGGCGCCGGGATGACCCTGACGGGCTACCTGCTGGGCACCAAGGTGCCGGGCATCACCGACCACCTGGAACTGATCATCATCGGGATCCTGTTCGTCTCGCTGCTGCCGGCGATCTTCTCGGCGACCAAGGCCTACCTGGCGCGCCGGCAGAAGCGCTCGGCCGAAACGCCGGGCGACGAGTCCGCGCTCAGCATCCAGAACCCCGAGTAGGCCTCCGGGTCAGCCGGGTGGGCGGGACGCCGCCACCACGTGCGCGGCCTCCATCAGCATCCAGCCCGACAACTGCACCGACAGGTCGCGTTCGGGCACCTCGGACTCGTACACCGCACCGGCGACGGAGGCGGCCACCGCACCGTCGGCCCGGGGCAGGTCGGCGGGCCGGTCCCAGAACGCCCCGAACAGCGGCAGGCCGTCCACCGACTGTCGGTAGTCCCACGCCGACCTCGCCGATCTCAGCACCAGTTCGGCGGCGGTGTGGCGCGCCTCGGCGTCGGCGGCGGACTCCCCCGGCAGATCGGTGGCCACCAACGCCAGATACCGGGCGGTGATCCCGGCGAACAGCCCGCCGTCGCCGCCGCCGGCACCCTTGAGCACTCCGCCGGGGGCCATCTGCTTGTCGACCGCGGTGACCAGTCGCTGCACCCGCGCCGCATGCCGCGGCGCACCGGTGCGCACCGCCAGTTCGGTCTCCAGGCCGAGCACCACGCCTTGGCAGTAGGTGTATTCGGCGCGCACCAGCGACCCGGACCGGATGCCGTCGAACACCAGGTGGGTCTCCGGGTCGATCAGGGTGGCGTCGATCCAGTCGCCCATCTGCTGGGCCCGCTGCAGCCAGCCGGGTTCACGCGCCAGGAAGATCCCGGCCGGTCCGTTGGCCGGGGCATTAAAAAAGGGCGGCTCGGTCTCCTGGCGCTCTTTCCGCCAGGGGATCCCGCCGCCGGCCTCGGGCATCCAGGAGTCGGTCAGCTCGCGGGTCAGGGCGCGCAGCGCGCGATGCCGGTCGATCCCGGTGACCACGCAGGCGCGCTGGATGGCCAGCGCCAGCCATGCCATGTCGTCGTAGTAGGCGTTGGTCCAGCAGAACATGTTGCGCAACCGGTGGGTGCGGACCTGGCGCTTGATCGACGTCGCGCGGTCGGGCTGCGGGTCACGCAGCTGCGCGTCGACCAGGCAGTCCAGCAGGTGCGCCTGCCACCAGTAGTGCCAGTGCGGCGCGCGGCGGATCGGCGGCCAGGCCACCACGCCGAGGTGAGTGCCCGGGAGATGCCAGAGCGGTTTGAGATGTCTCGCGTTGACAGCGGCCTCGGCGCTTTCGGCCCGATTCGCCCAGAGCAGATCCATAGCCTGAGATCCTGCCCTACCAGGCGCGGTCGAGGTGCCCGTGCCGGGCGATCCAGGTGTGCATCACGATGCCGGCCGCCACCCCGACGTTGATGCTGCGGGTGGAGCCGAACTGGGCGATGGACACCAGCAGATCGGCGCCCGCCCGCATCTCGTCGCTGATGCCGGGGCCTTCGCTGCCGAACACCAGCAGGCAGTCGGCCGGCAGCACGGTCTGCTCCAAACGCTGTGCCCCGGCGACGTTGTCCACCGCGACGGTGGTCAGGCCCTGCTGGGCGGCGAACTCCAGCAGTCCGGCCGCCCCGTCGTGGTGCCGCAGCCGCTGGTAGCGGTCGGTGACCATGGCGCCGCGCCGGTTCCACCGCCGCCGCCCGACGATGTGCACGGTGTGCACGGCGAACGCGTTGGCGGTGCGCACCACCGAACCGATGTTGGCGTCGTGCCCGAAGTTCTCGATCGCCACGTGCAGCCGGTGCCGCCGGGAGTCGATGTCGGCGATGATCGCCTCGCGGGTCCAGTAGCGGTAGGTGTCGACGACGTTGCGGCGGTCGCCGTCGCGCAACAGCTCCGGATCGTAGCGGGGATCGGTGGGCGGCTCACCCTGCCACGGCCCGACGCCGTTGGCCGGCGGGAACCACTCGGTGGGGCCGGGATCTTGAGGCGGCTCGGTCACGAAGTGGTCCATACGGCGGCGTGGGTGCCCACCACCGACACCGAGGCGTAGAGCACCGCGGCGTTGATCTCCCCGTGCGTGCACAGCGACGTCGGCACGTGCACCGCGTTCAGCGACGCCTCGGGCAGGATCAGCACCGACGACCCGGAGGCCAGGCAGTCCGGCCCCAGCCCGGGCATCGGAGTCGCCGGGCCGGCGATGAGCATCAGCGGCCCGCCGCGGGCCTCCGCGTCCTCGCGGTACTGTCCGGCGACCGCGTCGGCGGTCAGGCTCAGCACCAGGTATCCGTTGCCGGAGAACGCTTTCGGGTCACCGAGGGCGCTCGGGGCCAGCGGGACGCCGTCGGCCCGGTAGGCCGCAACCCCCTGCGGGGTGAGCACCAAGCCGGTGTCGTAGGGGTTGATCGGCGGCAGCCCCACCGGAAACGCCGCGGGGTAGGCCACCGTCGTGTCCTTGATCCGGTCGGCCGGCGAGTAGGCGTAGACGCCGCGCACCGCGCTGCGCTCCTTGAGCGGCCCCAGGCACACGGTGCCGTCCAACCGCTCGGGTTCGCGGTTCGACAGCGGCGCCGGCGTCAACTCCCCCAGCGCATCGCAACTGCCCAGGCCGGTCGCCTCGACCGAGCGAGCGGGTGTGCCGTAGATCCCGAACCGCAGTTCACCGGCCGCGGCGTGCGGACTGTCCGGATCGGGGACGTGCGCCTTGACGTCGATGAGGACATGATCGACCTCCCAGCGCAGGTTGGTCAGCGTCACCTCCCAACCCAACAGCGGCAGAGCCTCGCCGATCCGCGCGCTCTGGGCGCCGTAGGGGCCGCTCGCCGCCGAACCCGAGCAGGCCGCCACGCACGCGACGGCCAGTGCCAGCACCGCCGCGATCAGTCTGCGCACAACCCGGCTCAGCCCAGTCCCAGCTCGGCCAGGCCGAGCACGCTGCGGTAGGGCACGCCTTCGGCCTCGATGGCCTCCGCCGCCCCGGTGGCACGGTCCACCACGGTCACCACACCGACGACATGCCCACCGGCGTCGCGGACCGCACGCACCGCGGTCAGCGCCGACCCGCCGGTGGTGCTGGTGTCCTCTACCACCAGAACCGGCCGCCCCGCAACGTCTGCTCCTTCGATAAGACGTTGCATGCCATGGGTTTTCACCGACTTACGCACCACGAACGCGTCGATCGGCCGGCCCGGGGCGTGCATGACCGCGGTCGCGACCGGGTCTGCGCCCAGCGTCAGGCCGCCCACCGCGACGTAGTCCCAGTCGTCGGTGAGCCGTCGGACCAGCCGGCCGATCAGCGCACCGGCCCGGTGGTGCAGGGTGGAGCGGCGCAGGTCGACGTAGTAGTCGGCCTCGGCACCCGACGACAGCGTCACCCGCCCGTGCACGACCGAGAGTTCGCGGACCAGCGCGGCCAGCTCATCGCGCTCTGCACCGTCAAGTTCGCCCACTGCCCCGCCCGAAAGTCTTGGTCAGCGTCCGCGACAAGCCGCGCGGAATCAGCCGGCTGACCGTGGTGATCGCCTTGTACTGCAGGCCCGGCACGCTGATCACGTCGCCGCGGGCGATGTCGGCCAGGCTGGTCGCGACGACGTCGTCGACCTCC
Organism: Mycolicibacter senuensis; assembly: GCF_002101885.1. Lineage (GTDB taxonomy): Bacteria > Actinomycetota > Actinomycetes > Mycobacteriales > Mycobacteriaceae > Mycobacterium > Mycobacterium senuense. Next base: position 29,279 of record NZ_LQPS01000050.1, on the reverse strand, counting down.
AGCCACATGAACGACGGCAGCGTGCCCATCTCGATGCCGGCGCGTTCATGGAACTCGGTGTGCACATAGCCCGGGCAGACCACGTGGATGCCGACCCCGGTGCCCGCCAGCCCACCGGCCAGCCCCTCGGTGAACGACACCACCCACGCCTTGGATGCCGAGTACGTCGAGCCGCGACCGGACAGCAGCCCGGCGACGCTTGCCACGTTGATGACGGTTCCGGCACCGGCCTCGATCATCGCGGGCAATGCCGCGCGGGTGAGCTGCATGACCGCGGTGACGTTGACGTCCAGCTGGGACTGCAGCAGCGCGGGGTCGGCGGTCCAGAACTCCCCGGAGGTGCCGAAACCAGCGTTGTTCACCAGCACCCGCACGCCGACGCGCAACCGTTCGGCAACCTTGGCCCGGTCGTCGGCGTCGGCCAGATCAGCCGGCAGCACCTCGACGTCACCACCGTGACTGCCGCGCAGTTCGGCCGCCAGCGCGTTGAGCCGCTTGGCGTCGCGGGCCACCAGGATCAGGTCATAGCCGTCGGCGGCGTACCGGCGGGCATAGCCTTCGCCGAGTCCCGAGGTAGGCCCGGTGACCAGGGCCGTAGCTCGAGCAGGACGCGACATGACCCACAGAGTAACTGTCGGTTATTCAGAGCCGGACGTCAGCGCTGATAGTGCGCCGTCTGCCGGCCGTTGCGGCCGGTGCCCGTTCCCGGGACGTGCAGCATGCCCGACGGCTCGTCACGGGCGGCACGGCGCCGTGACCGCGGCTCGGCGGACGCAGCGGTATTGCTCGCCGGCGGACCGGCCGCCTGGGACGACGCCTGATCGGCCGCGCTGTCCTCGGCGGCCTCCACCGCACCGCCCGAACCCAGCGGGCGGCTGGGCTGTCCGTTGCGCCGGCCCGCCGGCTTGGCCGAGCCGGCCGCCGCTTCGACCGGCTGGCGGCGCGGCACCGGGGGCAGCACCCGCAGCAGGTCGTTGAACTGGCGGACGCTGCGCAGCCCTTCGTCCCACTGGGCGCGGGTGCTGGTGATGGGCATGCTCACCAACGTCCAGTTCGCCTCGTTCCACATCACCTCCGCGCAGTCGGGAGCCGTGTGGGCGAAGGTGACCATCCGCCGGTCGCACGCGCGGCGCGCCGCGTCGAGGTTGGTGGAGTAGACCATCCGCGGGCCGATCGCGCCGAGCAGCCAGATGTCGTTCTCGCGCGGCTCCTTGAGGCCCTTGAGCCGCACATCGACGACGACATTGGTGCTGACCTTGCGATGCAGCGCGATCACCGTGGCGACTTCGTCCAGGTCGAAGATGTAGACGGCCTCGCCGCGGATCTGACCGAGCACCACATTGCGCACCGGGGCATCGCCCACCGTCGACATCACGCCGCGCTTCCAGCGCTGCAGGATCTCGGTGGACTCCAGTTCGAAGTCGAAACCCTGGGAACGGGCCCAGGACCTACGGCGCCGGCTGCGGCCGCGACGCTGGTCGATGTCCACGTACAGCAAGACGCCCGCGCCGACGAAGCACAGCGCGGACAGCGTGAACCAGAGCGGGACCATTGCGCCTAGCGTATCTGTTGTCGGGCCGGAAGCGAGAACGCTTGTCGGTCACAACCGTGCATCAGGACAATTCCAAGAGGTCAACGTCACAGTTGGAGGGCGTCGGAGCCACCGAAGACGGTGCTCCCGTTGCCCGCATACGAGATGTAGACCGGCTGCTGGGCGAACGGAATGTTGCCGGTGTTCATGGTGTCGCCGGAGCTCACGGTCGGGGAATTAAAGCTCCCGTCGGAGTTGTGCACCGTGTACTGGTAGAGCAGGTTGTGGGTGCCGTGCTGGTAGACCGCGATGGTTGTCCCGTCCGGCAATCCGCCGTTGCTTTCCGGTACGACCCCGTTGAGTACCGAGGACGGCATGGTGCCGTACACCCCGCCGGAGTCGACCACCGCCGAGACCGACTGCGGCGCCGAGCCGTTGATGCTGAGGTCCAGTGTGGTCCACGGCGCCCCGTCGACCGAGGTCCCGCCGTCCAACGGGTTGGCACCGAAGATCAACTCCTTGTCGGCCTGGTCGATCAGCAAGCCCTTACCCAGCTCACCCGGCAGGTCGGCGGTCGGAATGCTGTCAGCTGACGGGCCGTACGCATTGGGTCCGACCCCGAGCACGCCGACGACGTTGGCCGGGCCCAGGTAGTCGGCGATGGACCAGGGGCCGAAGATGTTGAAGTCCGCCGGGAAGGCGAAGAGCACGGCATCGACGCTGGTCTCGGCGGTGACGGTGTCGCCGGCGGCGTCGGTGAAGGTGACGGTGGTGGGCAGTTCGACGTAGAAGTAGTCCAGCGAGCCGCCGAACTGCCCGATGTTGAAACCGGTGGGCAGCCCGGTGATCCCGAACGGGTTGATGTTCCAGATCGGCATGACCAGCCCGGCAGCACCGGTGTCGACCAGCACGTCGGACTGCGCGCCGCCGCCCACCGACACACTCACCACGGGCTCGGTGACGGCGTTGACCTGCAATGGGACGGTGAAGCTGTCCGGGACGGTGGTGTCGGATGCGACGGCGCTGCCGGCCGTGCCCGCGTCGGCGGCCCCACCCGCCAGCACCTGCCCGAGGTCGTTGATCGGGTTCTGGTTCCAGCCGTCGAACGCGGTGTCCAACGACGCCAGCGCCGAACCGGGGTCGGTGTCGGCCGCCGCGCCGGGATCGGCCGCGCTGAGCGCGTCGAGGAACGGCTCGAACAGCTCGTCGAAGTCGGCGTGCGCGGCCGGAGCAGCCCCCGCCGCCACGAAGACCCCGAATGCCGCGGCCGCACCCGCCAGCTGCCGTCGCTGAACTGCCATCGCAAACCTCCCCGCGCCGAGGTCGCGGACAGCGGGCCTACCCGCAACCAACGCGGTCAGCTAACCCACTCAGAGGCGCAGAACACCAGGGGATTTACCCAAGAAACAGCAAAAAATCGCTAGCCGGCCAACCGAGTCCGGCTCGGTGCTGTCAGCCACCCGCCTGGATGGGGGTGCCGCCGACGATGGTCTGTCCGACGCCCTCGGGACTGTAGGAGATGTAGACCGGCTGCTGGGCGAACAGCCAGTTGCCGGTGTTCATGCCACTGTTGGCGCCAACCACGACCGGGCTGCGCACCTCACCCGCCTGTGAGCCCACCGTGTAGGAGTACAGCGGCGTTCCGTCCTTGGTGAAGACCTCAATGGTCGTTCCGCTGGGCAGCGATCCGTTGACCGGTGTCACGCCCGCGTTCGCCAGCACCGAGGACGGCATGGTGCCGTAGACACCGCCGGAGTCGATGACCGCATCGACGCTGTGCGGCGTCGCTCCGTTGAGGCTGACGTACAACTCCGCCCACGGCGCCCCCTGGATCGCCGTCCCGCCTTCCAGCGGATTGTCCCCAAAGATCAGCTGGCCGTTGGGCTGGTCGATCAGCACGCCGTTGCCCAGGCTGCCCGGCAGGTCGGCGGTCGGAATGTGGTCGGGAGTGGGTCCGAGTGCGTTGGGCCCGATACCCAGGATGCCGGTGGAGCTGCCGGCCAGGTAGTCGTAGATCGACCAGGAACCGAAGGGGTTCAGGTCCGCCGGGAAGGCGAAGAGCACGGCGTCCACCGTGGTGTCGGCGGTGACGGTGTCCCCGTCCACGCCGGTGAACGTAACCGTGGTGGGCAACTCCACATAGAAGTAGTTCAGCGCACCACCGAACTGGCCGATGTTGAAACCGGTGGGCAGGCCGGTGATGCCGAACGGGTTGATGTTCCAGATCGGCACGACCAGCCCGGCCGCGCCGGTGTCGACCAGCACCTCCGTCTGCGCGCCGCCGCCGATCGAGACGTCAATCACCGGCTGGGTGGTCAGATTGACCTCCATCGGGACGGTGAAGCTCGACGGGAGGTCCGCAACCGGGGTGTCGGGGCCGTAGGCGACAGCGCTGCCCGGCAGGTCCGAACCGAACAGCCACGGCGCAATGCTGTTGAGCGGGTTGTAGACGAGGTCGTGGTACCAGCCGTCGAACAGGGTGTCCAACGAGGCCAAAGCGCTGCCCGGGTCGGTGTCGACGGCAACGCCGGGATCGACCATGCTGAAGGCGTCGATGATGGGCTGGAACAGGTCGTCCCAATCGGCCTGCGCCGCGGGCGCAGGGGCGCTGAGCACCAGGAACGCCCCGGCGGCGCTGACCGCCCCGACCAGGCGATGACGACGACCCGACATGACGAACCCTCCGAATTAACGACAGTATTGGAAAATGCTGGACTTTCTCAGTAACCGTTAGGCTAACCGATCAGCTTCGTCATCGCATCCGCAGAACCCATTCCGCAAAAGACACAGGTCCCCCGAACCCGGTTCGGGGGACCTGTGTCTCTACTCGCCCGCGGTTGTCAGCCCAGGACCAGCGCGTCACCGTCGGGACTGATGTTGACCGGCACCGTGTCACCGTCGTGCACCTCCCCGGCCAACAGCAGCTTGGCCAACTGGTCGCCGATGGCGTGCTGGATCAACCGGCGCAGCGGCCGGGCCCCGTAGATCGGGTCGAACCCACGCTCGGCCAGCCACTTCTTGGCCGGCAACGACACCTCGAGGGCCAACCGGCGCTGCGCCAGCCGCTTGTCGAGCTGTTCGAGCTGGATGTCGACGATCCGGACCAGTTCCTCGGGGTTGAGGCCCTCGAAGATCAGCACGTCGTCGAGCCGGTTGATGAACTCCGGCTTGAACGCCGCCCGTACCGCCGCCATCACCTGCTCGTCGCTGCCACCCGATCCCAGGTTGGAGGTCAGGATCAGGATGGTGTTGCGGAAGTCGACGGTGCGGCCCTGCCCGTCGGTGAGCCGGCCCTCGTCGAGCACCTGCAGCAGCACGTCGAACACGTCCGGGTGCGCCTTTTCCACCTCGTCGAAGAGCACCACGGTGTAGGGCCGGCGGCGCACCGCCTCGGTCAGCTGACCGCCCTGGTCGTAGCCGATGTAGCCGGGGGGTGCCCCGACCAGCCGGGCCACCGAGTGCTTCTCGCCGTACTCGCTCATGTCGATGCGCACCATGGCCCGCTCGTCGTCGAACAGGAAGTCGGCCAGCGCCTTGGCCAGCTCGGTCTTGCCCACGCCGGTCGGTCCCAGGAACAGGAACGATCCGGTCGGCCGGTTGGGGTCGGCGACCCCGGCCCGGCTGCGCCGCACCGCGTCGGAGACCGCCTGCACCGGCTTGCGCTGCCCGACGACCCGCTTGGCGAGCTCGTCTTCCATCCGCAGCAGCTTGGCGGTCTCGCCTTCCAGCAACCGCCCCGCCGGGATACCGGTCCAGGCACTCACCACGTCGGCGATGTCGTCGGGACCGACTTCCTCCTTGAGCATCACCTGCTCACGAGCCTCGGCCTTGGGTAGCGCCGCCTCCAGCTTCTTCTCCACCTCGGGGATGCGCCCGTAGCGCAGCTCGGCCGCTTTGGCCAGGTCGCCGTCGCGTTCGGCACGGTCGGATTCACCGCGCAGGGTTTCCAGCTGCTCCTTGAGTTCGCGGACGACGTCGATGGCGTTCTTCTCGTTGTGCCACCGGGTGGTCAGCTCCGCGAGCTTCTCCTTGTGGTCGGCCAGTTCGGCGCGCAGCTTCTCGAGCCGATCCTTCGACGCGTCGTCTTCTTCTTTGCTCAGCGCCATCTCTTCGATCTCCAGCCGGCGCACCAGCCGCTCGACCTCGTCGATCTCGACGGGCCGGGAGTCGATCTCCATCCGCAGCCGGGAGGCGGCCTCGTCGACCAGGTCGATGGCCTTGTCCGGCAGGAACCGGGCGGTGATGTAGCGATCGGAGAGGGTGGCCGCGGCGACCAGCGCCGAGTCGGTGATCCGCACCCCGTGGTGCACCTCGTAGCGCTCCTTGAGGCCCCGCAGGATGCCGATGGTGTCCTCGGCCGACGGCTCGCCGACGTAGACCTGCTGGAAGCGACGCTCCAGCGCGGCGTCCTTCTCGATGTACTTGCGGTACTCCTCCAGCGTGGTGGCACCGACCAGCCGCAGCTCGCCGCGCGCCAGCATCGGCTTGATCATGTTGCCGGCGTCCATCGCGCCCTCGCCGGTGGCGCCGGCGCCCACGATGGTGTGCAGCTCATCGATGAAGGTGATGATCTGCCCCGCGGCGTTCTTGATCTCGTCGAGGACGGCCTTGAGCCGTTCCTCGAACTCGCCGCGATACTTGGCGCCGGCCACCATCGAACCCAGGTCCAGGCTGACGACGGTCTTGTCGCGCAGGCTCTCGGGAACGTCGCCGGCGACGATGCGCTGGGCCAGGCCCTCGACGATCGCGGTCTTGCCGACGCCGGGTTCACCGATGAGCACCGGGTTGTTCTTGGTGCGCCGGCTCAAAACCTGCACCACCCGGCGGATCTCGGTGTCGCGGCCGATCACCGGGTCGAGCTTGCCCTCGCGGGCCCGGGCCGTCAGGTCGGTGGAGTACTTCTCCAGCGCCTGGTAGCTGGCCTCGGGGTCGGGGCTGGTGACCCGGGCGCTGCCACGCACCTTGGTGAACGCCTCCCGCAGCGCCTGCGGCGAGGCACCGTGACCGGTGAGCAGTTTGGCGACGTCGGAATCGCCGGTGGCCAGCCCCACCATCAGATGTTCGGTGGAGACGTACTCGTCGTCCATCTCGGTGGCCAACTGCTGGCCGACGGTGATCGCCGCCAGCGATTCGCGGGACAACTGCGGTTGCGCACTGGCGCCGCTGGCCTGCGGCAGCCGGTGCAGCAGACTCTCGGTCTCGGTGCGGATCGTCGCGGGGCTCACGCCGACCGCCTCCAGCAGCGGCGCGGCGATGCCGTCATTCTGGGTCAGCAGGGCCTGCAACAGGTGTGCGGGCCGGATCTCCGGGTTGCCGGCGGCGGTGGCCGCCTGCAGCGCCGCGGTCAGGGCCGCCTGCGTCTTGGTGGTCGGGTTGAACGAGTCCACGACACCTCCATATCGGGGTCAGAGCGGGCCTGGGACGGCTCGCCAAAAATGCTTGTCGTGTTGTCCAACGCCGTCAAGGTTGAGTCTGTTCCGCTCAACCCTATTTTGCCGGTTTGGGCTGCCCGGACTCAGGCCTCGGCTGACCGGCGCGTCCAGAAATAGAGGCCGATCCAGACGCCGTAACCGATGGCCATACCGGCGTACATCACGGCGGGATCGGTCTGGCCGTGGACGCTGAGGTACAGCACGATGCCGGCCAGCAGCGCCGGCAGCACCGCCGCCCGACGCCGCATCGCGAATGCGCCGGCGACCAGCACGATCGATGCGATCAGCAGCGCCGGGCTGGCCCGGTGCAGCAGGTCGAGCAGGGCGCCCCGGGATTCGCCGGCGCCGTGCGCCGCATGGCCCATGCCCGCGGCGCCGGATGCGCCGACCCCGAGTGCCACCAGGATTGCCGGCAGGCAGCAGCCCAGCGTGCAGGCCAGTGCGGCGATGACCCCCGCCACCCCGAACCGGCGACTCGTCGCCGAGTCGGGCCGGCGCCGGTCAGGAGATTGCGGCCTGGGTGGCATATCCGCCTTGCGTCGAAACATTGCTGTGAACCTATACCCGGTAGGGGTATCTGGCAAGTGTCGGGTGGTTCGGCGCCGTCATCGGCGATGCCCGCCGGCCCAACGGCTACGGTGCTGCCATGACGTCCGGCCTGGGTTCGTTGTTGACCACGTTGATTCCGCTCGCGCTGGTGGTGGCGCTCTCCCCGATCACCGTCATCCCCGCGGTGCTGGTGCTGCACACCGCGCGCCCGCGCGAGACCGGGCTGTCATTCCTCATCGGCTGGCTGGCCGGCCTGGCCGCACTCACCGCGGCCTTCGTCGCCGCATCCAGCCTGCTGGGCGGCTTGAACGACACACCGCCGGCCTGGGCCTCGTGGCTGCGGATCGTGGTCGGCGTGGCGCTGATCGCCTTCGGCGGCTACCGGTGGGCGAGCCGGCACCGACACGGCGAGATGCCGCGCTGGATGCGCTCATTCACCTCCATGACCGCGCCGCGGGCCGGGCTGACGGCCGTGGCGCTCGCCGTGATCCGGCCCGAGGTGCTGTTCATGTGCGCGGCCGCCGGCCTGGCCATCGGCAGCGCCGGGCTGACGTCCACCGGCGACTGGCAGGCGGCCGCGCTCTTCGTTGCCGTTGCCGCATCCACGGTCGTGGTCCCGATCCTGGGCTACCTGGCCGCCACCGAACGGCTCGATCCGGCACTCAACCGGCTCAAGGACTGGATGGAACAGCAACACGCCGCGCTGCTCGCGGTCATCCTGGTGCTCATCGGTGCGATGGTGACCTACAACGGTATTCACGCGCTGTAGCCGGTATCGCCGCTGGCCAGCATAAGATCGCGGCCGTGGGCCTTGACGACCGTGACGCACTGCAGGTGCTGCGTAACGCGTTCGCCGACGGCGGCGACAGCTTCGTCGGCCGCCTGTTCACTCGCTGGTTCGGCACCGACCCGTCGGTACGAGACCTCTTCCCCGCCGACCTGGCCGCCACCCGCGTCGCCTTCGCCCAGGCGATGAACTGGGTGTACGGCGAACTCGTCGCCCAGCGCGCCCAGGAGCCGGTCGCTTTTCTCGCTCAGCTCGGCCGAGACCACCGCAAATACGGTGTGACACAACATCATTACGGCACCATCGGAGAGGTGCTGTACGCCACCCTCCGCGACGAGCTGGCCGCCGACTGGGGTCCCGCTGTCGACGACGCCGCCCGCGAGTCGCTGAATCTGATCATCGGGGTGATGGGCGGCGCCGCCGACGCCGAAGACGGCCCGGCCTGGTGGGACGGCACCGTCGTCGAGCAGCTGCGGGTCTCGCGGGACCTGGCCGTCGTCCGGATCCAGCTGGACCGTCCGCTGCCCTACCACCCGGGCCAGTACGTCAAAGTCGAGGTGCCGCAGTGCCCACGGTCGTGGCGGTATCTGAGCCCGAGCATGCCACCGGACGAGACCGGGGCCATCGAATTCCACGTGCGCGCGGTACCCGGCGGCCTGGTCAGCCCCGCGATCGTCAACGAGACCAGGCCCGGGGACCGGTGGCGACTGTCCAGCCCGCACGGCGGGCTACAGGTCGATCGCGACGCCGGTGACGTGCTGATGATCGCCGGCAGCACCGGGCTGGCGCCGCTGCGGGCGATCATCATGGACCTGACCCGGTGGGGTGTCAATCCGCGCGTGCACCTGTTCTTCGGCGGCCGGTACCCGTGCGAGCTCTACGACCTGCCCACGCTGTGGCAGATCGCCGCGCACAACCCGTGGTTGTCGGTCACCCCGGTGTCGGAGTACGCGCGCGACCCCGGCTGGGCCGCCGACTACCCCGACGTGAACCCGCCACGGGGTTTGCACGTGCGGCAGACCGGGCAGCTGGCCGACGTGGCAACCCGCTACGGCAGCTGGAGCGATCGCCAGATCCTGATCTGCGGCGGCCCGGAGATGACCCGAGCCACCGAGGCGGCACTGCTCGCCAAAGGCGCGCCAGCCCAACGCATCCAACACGACCCACTGTCGGAGTGAACGTGTCCCGCTTCCAAACCTGCACCCTTCGTGATCCGTCGTCGGAGCTCACGGCGACATTCGTCCCGAGCGCCGGCATGATCGGCACCTCACTGTCCGACGGCGCGGTGGAGTTGCTCGGTCTACGACGGGGCCTGCAGGCTTACGTCTCCGGCCACAAGACCATGGGCATCCCGCTGTTGTACCCGTGGGCGAACCGGTTGAGCGGCAACGGCTACCGCGTCGGTGACACCGAGGTCACGCTCACCCCCGGCTCCGGCGGCGTGCACACCGACGAACACGGCGCCCCGATCCACGGCACGCTCGCCGGCGACCCAGGCTGGCGGGTGACCGAACAGTCGGCGTCCACGGTGACCGCCGAGCTCGACTTCGGCTCGCGACCCGACCTGTTGACGTCGTTCCCTTTCCCGCATCTGCTGAGCTTGGCCATCGGTATCGCCGACCGCAGGCTGACGGTGCGCACCACGGTCACCGCCACCACCGGGGCGGAGGTGCCGCTGTGCTTCGGGTTCCACCCGTATCTACAGCTGCCCGGCGTGCCCCGGCACCAGTGGCGCATCGCGACGCCGCCGATGCGCTCCCGGCTCGTCGACGACCGCGGCCTCCCCACCGGGGTGAGCGCGCCCTACCCGTCGGCCGCCGAGCTGTTGGGCGAGACGGTGTTTGATGACGGCTTCGACGAGGTGGCCCCCGGCGCGGTGTTCGCGCTGTCCGGCGGTGGACGGCGCATCGAAGTGCATTTCGAGGCGGGCTACCCCGCCGCACAGCTCTACGCGCCGGGAACCGAGGACGTGATCTGCTTCGAACCGATGGCCGCACCGACCGACGCGCTGCGCCGCGGCGGCTACCGGATGGCGCGCCCGGGAGAGCCCGGGGTGGCGCAGTTCTCCATCCGGGTCACCTAAAGCCTGGCGCCGGTTGGGAGCTAGGAGCTACGCGGCTTCCACACCACCACGGCGGTGCTCTTGGGCACCACCGCGATCTCGCGGCGCTGGTTGGCGCGCAACCTCTCCAGCTCGGCCGCCATCTCCTTGACCCGCGACTGCAGCGCCTCGACCTGGTTGGTCAACTCGATGATCCGCTTGATACCGGCCAGGTTGACGCCATCGTCGTGCGAGAGCCGCTGCACCTCGCGCAGCAGGTCGACGTCGCGCTCCGAGTAACGGCGCCCGCCGCCGGCGCTGCGGCGTGGGCTGACCAGTCCGATGCGGTCATAGGTCCGCAGCGTCTGCGCGTGCATACCGGCCAGCTCGGCGGCCACCGAGATCAGGAAGGTGCGGGAGTTCTTTTCGGATCTACTCATGATCGGTTACCCGCCCATCCGGCCCGCGGATCGAACCCGCTGGACCGCTCCGCTGCCGCGTACGCCTCCAACGCGTCCTGGGCGTGGCCCTCCAGGTTGGGCGGGACCGCGACCTTGACGGTGACCAGCAGGTCGCCGTTGCCGCCACCGCGCTTGGGAACGCCGCGTCCGCGCACCCGCAGGATCCGGCCGTCGGCGGTGCCCTTGGGCACCCGCACGCCGACCTTGCCGTCCAGCGTCGGCACCGAAAGCGTGGTGCCCAGGGCGAGTTCGGAGAAGCTGACCGGGATGGTGACCGTCAGGTCGTCGCCGTCGCGTCCGAAGACCTTGTCCGGACGCACCCGCACCGTCACGTACAGGTCGCCGGACGGCGCACCGCGCAGTCCCGCCTCGCCCTGACCGGCCAGCCGAATTCGTTGGCCGTCTTCGACACCGGGTGGAATGCGCACGTTGATGGTGCGGGTGCGAGCCGCCCGCCCGGTTCCCCTGCACTCCGAGCACGGATGCTCGATGATCGATCCGCTACCACGGCAGTCGGTACACGGCTCGGAGAATCCGAACGCACCCTGGTTGCTGCTGATCACCCCGGAGCCGTTGCAGGAGGTGCACACTCGCGGGCTGGTGCCCGGCCGCGCGCCACTGCCGTGACAGTTGGTGCACGGTGCCGCGCTGGTCAGCCGCAACGGCATCTCGACGCCCTTGGTGGCCTCCAGGAAGCTCAGCTCCGAGTCGGTTTCCAGGTCGTTGCCGCGCCGCGGCCGGCTGGGCCGCTGCTGCGCGCCGCGGCCGAATAAGCCGCCGAAGAGATCACCGATGTTGGCGCCGCCGGTCTGACCGGCGGCGCCGAACAGGTCGTTCAGGTTGAACTCGCTGCCGTCACCGCCGGTGCTGAACCGATCGAAGTTGCCGCCACCGCCGCCGTTGAAGCGCCGGCCGAACCCGCCACCGGCGAACAGCCGGCGGGTCTCGTCGTACTCCTTGCGCTTGGCCGGATCGGTGAGTACTTCCTTGGCCTCGGACACCGCCTTGTAGCGATCCTCAGCCGCTTTGTTACCGGGGTTGCGGTCCGGGTGATTCTCGGCGAGCAACCGGCGGGCCGCCCGCTTGACGTCCTCGGCGCTGGCGTCGGAGGAGACGCCCAGCTCTTTGTAGAAGTCCTTCTCGACCCATTCACGCTGAGCCATGACGCCTCACCTCCTCACCTAGATCAATTCTCGTCGCCGGCGTCTTCGTCGGCTCCGGCTTCGGCCCCATCGCTGCCCTGGTCACCGTCCGGGACGGTGTCCACCACCCCGACCATGGCGTGGCGCAGCACCTGCTCACCGAGTTTGTAACCCTGCCGCAGCACGGTGCCGATCACCGAATGGGTTCCGTCGCCCTCGTGCTGCACGGCCTCGTGCAGCAGCGGGTCGAACTCGTCGCCCTCGACGCCGAACGCTGCCAATCCCAGTCCGTCGAGCACACCGGTCAGCTTGTCGCCCAACGCCTTCAGTGGCCCCGACTCGAGGTCGCCGTGGCTACGGGCGCGGTCCAGGTCGTCGAGGATCGGCAGCAGCTCGGTCACCACCGAGGCCTTGGCCCGATCCGCGACGCCCTGCTGGTCGCGCAGCGCCCGCTTGCGGTAGTTCGCGAAGTCGGCTTGCACCCGCTGCAGGTCGGCGGTCAGCTCCGCGACCTGGTCGACCTCGCCACCGTCGGCGACCGGACCCGCCGGTGCCGGCTCGCTTGGAGCCGGCCCGGCAGAACCCGCCCGCACCTCACCGGTTTCCGGGTCGATGCGGCGCTTGTCGGTCACGGTGATCTTCTCCGGGGCCGGCTCGCGTGAATCGCCTTCGCTCACTTGGTGTCTCCATCGTCGACCACTTCGGCGTCGACGACATCGTCGTCACCGCCGGGCGCTGCACCGGCGTCAGCGGACTGCTCGGCCTGGGTGGCCTCGTAGATCGCCTGGCCGAGCGCCTGCGATTCGACGCCCAACTTCTCCATCGCCGACTTGATGGCGCCGATGTCGGTGCCTTCCAGCGCCTTCTTCGCCTCGCCGATCGCCGCGTCGACCTTGGCCAGGGTGTCCTCGGGAACCTTCGAACCACCCTCGGCCTCGCGCTGTTCGGTGACGAACTTCTCCGTCTGGTAGACCAGCGACTCGGCCTGGTTGCGCACGTCGGCCTCTTCGCGACGCTTGCGGTCCTCGTCGGCGTGCGCCTCGGCGTCCTTGATCATCCGGTCGATCTCCTCCTGGGACAGGCCGGAGCCCTCCTGGATCTTGATCGTGTTCTCCTTGCCGGTGCCCTTGTCCTTGGCGGTGACGTGCACGATGCCGTTGGCGTCGATGTCGAAGGTGACCTCGATCTGCGGGACACCGCGCGGGGCCGGCGGGATACCGGTCAGCTCGAAGGAGCCGAGCAGCTTGTTGTGCGAGGCGATCTCGCGCTCACCCTGGAAGACCTGGATCTGCACCGACGGCTGGTTGTCGTCGGCGGTGGTGAAGGTCTCGCTGCGCTTGGTCGGGATGGTGGTGTTGCGCTCGATCAGCTTGGTCATCACGCCGCCCTTGGTCTCGATACCAAGCGACAGCGGGGTGACGTCAAGCAGCAGAACGTCTTTCACCTCGCCCTTGAGCACACCGGCCTGCAGCGCGGCGCCCACGGCGACAACCTCGTCGGGGTTGACGCCCTTGTTGGGCTCCTGGCCGCCGGTCAGCTCCTTGACCAGATCGGTCACCGCGGGCATCCGGGTGGAACCACCCACCAGCACCACGTGGTCGATCTCCGACACCGAGATGCCGGCGTCCTTGATCACCGACTGGAACGGCTTGCGGGCGCGGTCCAGCAGGTCCTGGGTGATCTTCTGGAACTCCGAGCGGGTGAGCTGCTCGTCGAGGAACAGCGGGTTCTTGTCGGCGTCGACGGTGATGTAGGGCAGGTTGATCGAGGTGCTCTGCGAGCTCGACAGCTCGATCTTGGCCTTCTCGGCCGCCTCCCGCAGCCGCTGCATCGCCATCTTGTCCTTGGTCAGGTCGATACCCGACGTGGCCTTGAACTTGTCGACCAGCCACTCCACCACGCGGTCGTCCCAGTCGTCGCCACCAAGGTGGTTGTCGCCCGAGGTGGCCCGTACCTCGACCACGCCCTCGCCGATCTCCAGCAGCGAGACGTCGAAGGTGCCGCCGCCGAGGTCGAACACCAGGATGGTCTGCTCCTTGTGGCCCTTGTCGAGCCCGTAGGCCAGCGCGGCCGCGGTGGGCTCGTTGACGATGCGCAGCACGTTCAGGCCGGCGATCTGGCCGGCTTCCTTGGTGGACTGGCGCTGGGCGTCGTTGAAGTAGGCGGGCACGGTGATGACCGCGTCGGTGATGTCCTCACCGAGGTAGGCCTCCGCGTCGCGCTTGAGCTTCATCAGCACGCGGGCGCTGATCTCCTGCGCGGTGTAGTCCTTGTCGTCGATCTCGACGTTCCAGTCGGTGCCCATGTGGCGCTTGACCGAGCGGATGGTGCGGTCGACGTTGGTGACCGCCTGGTTCTTGGCGGGCTGGCCGACCAGCACCTCACCGTTGCGGGCGAACGCGACGACCGACGGGGTGGTGCGCGAGCCCTCCGAGTTTGCTACGACGACGGGATCGCCGCCCTCCAGCACCGAGACGCAAGAGTTGGTGGTCCCGAGGTCGATTCCGACCGCACGAGCCATTGTGGTTCCTCCCTGATAGACGATTCCCTAGTCTGAGCGGACTGCGCTCAAGGATGCGCTTGCCGCCGCCCTGCTGTCAACTCAGACTTGAGTGTTTGTGACTCAACTTGTCGAATTGGTCAACGGGAGGGGTACCCGGTTTGTTCCCCTAGGCCGTCGCCGGGCGCGCCGAGGCGCCCGTCGTGGCCGGTATGCACCGGAAACCGTGCAACGTGGCCAACCCCCGCGGTGTCGGGGCGCCGGCGAGCGCCAGGTCGGGAAATCGCTCGAACAGCGCGCGCAGCGCGATGGTGGCTTCCATGCGGGCCAGGTTGGCCCCGAGGCAGGCGTGTACGCCGCTGCTGAAGGACAGATGCTCGTGGGCGTTGGCCCTGATGATGTCGAACCGGCCGGGCTCGTCGAACACGCTGGGGTCGTGGTTGGCGCCGCCCAGCAGCAGCGCGACCGTTTCGCCTGCAGCGAGGTGGTGCCCGTCGATCTCCAAGTCGCAGAACGGATTCCGAGACGTCATCTGCACCGGGCTGTCGAAGCGCAACACCTCCTCGACCGCACCCGGCCACAACGCGGGATCCTCGCGCAGCATCGCCAACTGTTGCGGGTGACGCAACAACAGCACGATCGCGTTGCCGATCAGATTGACGGTGGTCTCGAATCCCGCGCCGGCGACCAGTAACGCCGTCACGCCCAGTTCGCGCCGGTCAAGGTCCCCGTCGTGGACCACCTGACTGAAGATGTCGTCGCCGGGTTCGCGCAGCAGCCGTTCGACGTGGTCGCCGAACTCGCGGTCGGCTTCCCGCAGCGATTGCATGGCAACCCGAAACGTCGTCCAAGACAAGCCGACATCAAGCAGCGGTGCGCCTCGTTCACCCCGGTCGAGCAGCTGTGGCCGCATCTCTTCGGGCATTCCGAGGATCTCGGCGATGATCATTGCCGGCAACGGACCCGCGAAATCGGTGATCAGGTCCGGATGCGATGCCGATTCCACCCGGTCGAGCAGCTCATTGGTGATGTCGACGATCCGGGAACGCAGTCTTTCGATCGCACGAGGCGTGAACGCACGCACCACGGCTCGCCGGTAGCGCGTGTGATCGGGCGGATCGACCGCGAGCATCGAGGGCGGTTCGGCCGGATTCGGCAGCTGCGGATCCGTTCGGCTGATCAACCAGCGCACCGGTTTGGAAAGTTTCATGTTGGCCGGGTTGGTCACTCCGAACCGGTCATCACGCAGGATCGTTCGGCACAGCTCGTGGTCGGCGGTCACCGAGACGAACGGCGTGCGAGTCAGGCTGCCTCGGGCGCGAATCTGCTCGGTCAGCGGCCCGGGTTCACCGCCGCGCAGCGGGCCGGCGAGCAGCCGTGCCATGGGTTCACCACGGCGCGCCTGCACCGCCAGGACTCCCCGCGGAATCCCGTGCAGCAATGCCCACCGAAGCCAGATTCCCGGCCGCATGATCGACCTCCCGCCGACTCGGGCCCGCCGCTTGACCTGCAGACAATCCAAGGTTAGTGGGTCGCCTCGCCTGGGCAGTGGTGCTCGGCGTCGCCAACCACGATCGGCGTCGCGGTGGGTTACCCTCGCACCGATGCCTACCGCCCCCGACCCTCACCTGGCCCCACCGGCCGCATTGGCCCGTGAAGACGAGGGCTATCACAAGGATCTCCACCCTCGTCAGGTGCAGATGATCGCCATCGGCGGGGCGATCGGCACCGGGCTGTTCCTGGGGGCCGGCCGGCGACTGCACGAGGCAGGCCCCGCCCTGTTCGTGGTCTACGCGATCTGCGGCATCTTCGTGTTCTTCATCCTGCGGGCGCTCGGCGAACTGGTGGTGCACCGCCCCACCTCGGGATCGTTCGTGTCGTATGCCCGCGAATTCTTCGGGGAGAAAACGGCATTCGTCGCGGGCTGGTTGTACTTCCTCAACTGGTCGATGACCGGGATCGTCGATACCACCGCGATCGCGACGTACTTCCACTACTGGGGCGCGTTCCACGTCGTCCCGCAGTGGGTGCTGGCACTGATCGCACTGGTGGCGGTGGTGTCGATGAACCTGATCTCGGTGAAGCTCTTCGGCGAACTGGAGTTCTGGGCCGCACTGATCAAGGTGGTGGCCCTGGTGACCTTCCTGATCGTCGGCACCGTCTTTCTGGGCGGGCGCTTCCAGGTCGACGGGGAATCCACCGGCCTGCACCTGTGGGTCGACAACGGCGGCTTCCTGCCGACCGGACTACTCCCTCTGGTGCTGGTCACCTCGGGTGTGGTGTTCTCCTACGCCGCGGTCGAACTGGTCGGCACCGCCGCCGGCGAGACCGCCGAGCCGGAGAAGATCATGCCGCGGGCGATCAACTCGGTGGTGGCCCGGATCGCGATCTTCTACGTCGGCTCGGTGGTGCTGCTGGCGCTGCTGCTGCCCTACACCGCCTACAAGCACGGCGAGAGCCCGTTCGTCACGTTCTTCGCCAAGATCGGGTTCAACGGCGCCGGCGGCCTGATGAATCTGGTGGTGCTCACCGCGGCGTTCTCCAGCCTCAACGCCGGCCTGTACTCCACCGGGCGGATTCTGCGGTCGATGGCGGTCAACGGCAGCGGCCCGAAGTTCACCGCACCGCTGTCCAGTAATGGTGTGCCCTACGGCGGCATCCTGCTGACCGGCGCGATCGGCCTGTTCGGGGTCGCGCTGAACGCCGTCGTCCCCGAGCACGCCTTCGAGATCGTGCTCAACATCGCCGCCTTGGGCGTTGTGACCGCGTGGGCGACGATCGTCGCCTGCCAACTGCGGTTCTTCTCGTTGACGAAGCGAAGCGACCTGCAGCGCCCGGCCTTCCGGATGCCGCTGGCGCCCTACAGCGGGTACGTCACCCTGGCCTTCCTGGCCGCCGTGCTGGTGCTGATGATGTTCGATCCCGAATACGGCGTCTGGATTCGCACCGCGGCGCTGGTCGGCGGACCGGGCTTGGTCGCCGGCTGGTACCTGGTGCGTAAGCGGGTGACGGCCGCGGCCGTGCCCCCCACGGTCACCGGGCAGCAACCGCCCGCAGTGGCCGCGCAGGCCGAAGCGGACGAGTAGGAGGAGACCGAAACCCCATGCCCAACCGGTACGCAGCCAAGCCTCCGCTGTACGGGATGGCCCTGGTCTTCTGCGCCATCGCGATCGTCGCCATCACCGCCTACCTGCACGCGGGTTGGTGGTCGGTGCTCGGCTACGCGCTCGCCGCGGTCACGGCCGTCGCCGGGGGTGTGCTGGCATTCCGGGATTTCTCGTAGTCGGATTTGTGGTCGCCGGCGGGTCGGCGTCCGGCGCCTGGAACTGCGCGTCACTGCAGCCACTCGCGTCACAGGATGCGTAGGCTGTGCCCCAATCGACGTCGGCGGGGGACTGCGTGCGGGTACCGGATCAAGTGAGAACCAGGGCGTTCAGCCGGCAGCTGGCGCTGGCGGCCGCACTGCTGCTGGCCGGCTGCAGCTCCACCGTCGACGGCAACCCGACCGCGGCGCCCGGCGGCAGCGGGCCACCGGAGCCGTCATTGCGGACACCTCGCCCCACCACCGCACCGCCGAGCACCCCGACACCCACCCCGCCGCCGTCGTCGGGCGCACCCGGCAAGCCGGGCGACGCCATCGCCCTGCCCCCGGACGAGAACGGATACGTCTTCATCGAGACGAAGTCCGGACGGACCCGATGCCAGATCTCGACACGGCAGGTCGACTGCGAAGCCGAGTTCACCAACAGCCCGCTCAAAAGCGGTGAGCACGCCAACGGTGTCAGCGTCAGCTCCGACGGCACGGTGCAGTGGGTGCTCGGCAACCTCGGTGACATCCCGGTCGTCACCATCGACTACCTGACCTACCAGGCCGAGGGCTGGAAGATCGACGCCGACGTCGAGGGCACCCGATTCACCAATGACCGCACCGGTCACGGCATGTTCGTCAGCATCGACAACGTCGAGACGTTCTGACCTCTGGCCCAGCTCAGCAGCCACCGCTTTCCGTTACGATCGCTGGAATGGCGCGCTTCGGATCTTCACCCGGCTCCGGCACACCCGGAGACGATCCAACCCGATCCACTCAGTACGGCCAACGCGGGCCGCAACCGCGCGGGCCCCAGCCCGCGCCGTTCGGCCCCCCGGCCCCGGGCCGCACCCCGGCGGCCCGGGCCACCACCCCGGCAACGCACCGACCCAGTACAACCCCGCCTACAACCCGTTCGAACAGCAGCTTCCCGGCGATCCGGAGACCGACGACTTCGCCGCTGCGGTGCCCACCCCGTGGTTCCGCCGACGATCGGTGCTGATCGCCTGGTTCGGACTCATTCTGCTGATGCTCGCGCTGGTGATCTGGGGCATCATCCAGCTGACCAGCCGCGGCCCGGGAGACAGCAGTACCGTGCCGGCCAGCACCTCGTCGAGCACCAGCACCACCGCCGGCACGACGAGTTCGTCCAGCACGACTAGTCCGACCAGCACCCCGCCGGGCGCTTCGAGCACCACTGCCGCGCCGCCCCCGCCTCGGCAGGCGCCGCCGCGGCAGCCCCCGGCGCCCAGTGAGACGCATCGCCACCGGCCGCGCCTGCCGTCGCTGCCCTCGGTGATCACCATCCCGCCGGTGCCCAAGGTTCCTGAGCTGCCGACGGTGATCACCATTCCGCCGTACCGGTAGACCGGCCCGGTCGGCAGCGCCGGTGTCCCGGTCGCTCGGTAGTCTCGCCGCATGCGATCGCAGCGTGATCCGGCCTGGCTCGGCATCGATGTGGTGGCCGTCCTGGTGTTCTGCGCGCTGGGGCGGCGCAGCCACGACGAGGGCGTCGATGTCAGCGGTCTGGCGACCACGGCCTGGCCGTTTCTGAGCGGTACGGTGCTGGGCTGGCTGGTGTCCCGCGGTTGGCGCCGGCCCACCGCCGTGCTGCCCACCGGGGTGATCGTCTGGATATCGACGGTGCTGGTCGGCATGGCGTTGCGGGCAGCGACCGGCGCAGGCGTGACGTGGTCTTTCGTCGGAATCGCAGCAACGGTTACCGCTGTGTTCCTGCTCGGCTGGCGGGCGGTGTTCGAGCTGGTTGCGCGACGCGGCGTCACCCGGTAGCCGGCACAGCGAGTCGTCAGCCACCGGCGCGGGGTTTCGTCAGCCGCAGCACCTACCATCGGTGTGCGTGGAACGAACGCCGGACGACCCGAACGACGAACCGACCCAGATGGCCGACTACGACTATCGCGGGGCCGGCAGATATGACGAGCCGGCCGGTTACTACAGCGAGTACCGCGACCCCACCGGGTCGCAGCCCGGCTGGTCCGAACCTCCCGAACCGCCACCGGCCCCCTGGTACCTGCGGCCGCTCGCGCTGATCGGCTGGGGTGTGCTCACCGCACTGCTGATCGCCACCCTGGTGTGGAGCATGGTCCGCCTGGTGAACAAGGACTCCGGCGACACCACGCCGGCCACGACGTCGGTCACGTCCACCGTGGCACCTCCGGGCGAGTCGCCCGCCCAGCACCCGGGGCCGGTCGCCCCGGCGCCCAGTGGCGAAGAAGAAGCACCGCCGCCGGATACGACCACCACGGAGCCGCCGACGACCACCACCGAACCACCGACCACCACCACCGAACCGACGACGACCACCACTGCGCCGACAACCACCCAGCCCACCACCACGCAGGCCCCGACCACGCAGCCCACCACCACCGCGCCCCCGACCACGACCGAAGCGCCGCCGACCACCACTGCCGCGGCGGACGGTCAATAGCGCTGCCGCGCCGCGAAAACCCTTCCGAACAGTCGCAAGCCGATACAGTTAGGCCAGCCTGCGTCGCGCTGGGCGGGAACGGGGTGGCACTATGGGCGAGCATCAAGCAGCGCTTGAGCAGGTATTGCGCAAGGTAGACGGTAAGTTACCCGTCAGTAACTACGGTTAAGTTACTGACCGGTAGCTTCTGGATGAGAGAGGCGCTCCGTGACCGAGGATGTCCAGATGATGATCAGGCTGGTCGTCGGCCTGTCCATGACGGCAATCGTCGTCTACTTCTCCGCGCGCCGGGTGTTGTGGCTGTACCGGCTGGTCATGTCCGGCCAGAAGGTCGGCGCCGAGCGGACCTCTGACGTAGGAGCCCGGGTCTGGACCCAGCTCAAAGAGGTCGCCGCCCAGTCCAAGCTGCTGAAGTGGTCGATTCCAGGCATCGCACACTTCTTCACGATGTGGGCGTTCCTGGTCCTGCTCACGGTCTACATCGAGGCCTACGGTCAGCTGTTCAAAGCGGACTTCGCGCTGCCGATCATCGGCCACTGGGACGCGCTGGGCTTCCTGCAGGACTTCTTCATCACCGCGGTCACCCTGTCGATATTCGCGTTCATGATCATCCGCATCATCCGCAACCCCGCCGAGCACGGCCGGGAGTCCCGGTTCTACGGCTCGCACAACGGCGGGGCCTGGCTGATCCTGGTCATGATCCTCAACGTGGTCTGGACGTTCCTGCTGCTACGCGGCGCCGCGGTCGTCACCGACAACCTGCCGTACGGCAAGGGCGCCTACCTGTCGCAGTTGATGGGCAAGATCATGGAGCCGCTGGGCGTCACCGCCAACGAGTACATCGAGACCACCGCACTGCTGCTGCACATCCTGGTGATGCTGGCGTTCCTGATCATCGTGCTGCACTCCAAGCACCTGCACATCTTCCTGGCCCCGATCAACGTCACCTTCAAGCGGTTGCCCGACGGCCTGGGCCCGCTGCTGCCGATCGAGTACGAGGGCGAGGCGCTGAACTTCGACGACCCGCCCGAGGACGCGGTGTTCGGCCGCGGCAAGATCGAGGACTTCTCCTGGAAGGGCATGCTCGACTTCGCCACCTGTACCGAATGTGGCCGCTGCCAGTCGCAGTGCCCGGCGTGGAACACCGGCAAGCCGTTGAGCCCCAAGTTGCTGATCATGGACCTGCGCGACCACTGGATGGCCAAGGCGCCCTACCTGCTGGGCACCACCGAAGCGCCGGCCATGGACATCGACCTCGCCGACGCCAAGCCGCTGGCCGGCCACCACGTGCCGGAGAAGGGCTTCGAGCGCATCGGCGGCTCGGGCCCGGAGCAGGCGGTCCGGCCGCTGGTCGGTACCGAGGAACAGGGCGGCGTGATCGACCCGGACGTGTTGTGGTCATGCACCAACTGCGGCGCCTGCGTCGAGCAGTGCCCGGTGGACATCGAGCACATCGACCACATCCTGGACATGCGCCGCTACCAGGTGCTGGTGGAGTCGGAGTTCCCGTCCGAGCTGGCCGTGCTGTTCAAGAACCTGGAGAACAAGGGCAACCCGTGGGGGCAGAACGCCAGCGAGCGCACCGCCTGGATCGACGAACTCAACTTCGACATCCCCGTCTACGGCCAGGACGTCGAGAGCTTCGACGGGTTCGAGTACCTGTTCTGGGTGGGATGCGCCGGCGCCTATGAGGACCGCGCCAAGAAGACCACCAAGGCGACCGCCGAACTGCTGGCCGCCGCCGGGGTGAAGTTCCTGGTGCTGGGCACCGGCGAGACCTGCACCGGTGACCCGGCGCGGCGATCCGGCAACGAGTTCCTCTTCCAGCAGTTGGCAACTCAGAACGTCGAGACGCTCAACGAGTTGTTCGACGGCCTGGAAAGGCCCGACCGCAAGATCATCGCGAGCTGTCCGCACTGCTTCAACACGATCTCGCGGGAATACCCGCAGCTGGGCAGCGAGTACACGGTGCTGCACCACAGCCAGGTGCTCAACCGCCTGGTCCGGGACAAGAAGCTGATACCGGTCACGCCGATGTCGCGCGACGTCACCTACCACGACCCGTGTTTCCTGGGCCGCCACAACAAGGTTTACGAACCGCCGCGCGAGCTCGTCACCGCCGCGGGCGCCAACCTGGTCGAGATGCCGCGTAACCGCGATCGCTCGTTCTGCTGCGGCGCCGGCGGCGCTCGGATGTGGATGGAAGAGCACATCGGCAAGCGGGTGAATCACGACCGCGTGGACGAGGCGCTGGCCACCGGCGCCACCACCATCGCCACCGCCTGCCCGTTCTGCCGGGTGATGATCAGCGACGGCGTCGACGACCGGATCGATGCGTCCGGACGTTCCGGCGTGGACGTGCGCGACATCGCCCAGCTGCTGCTGGATTCGCTGGACATGTCCGGGGTGACGTTGCCGGCGAAGGGCACCGCCGCCAGCCAGGCCGCTGCGACCGCCAAGACGGCGCCGAAGAAGGAGGCGCCGGCACCTGTTGCCGCGGCCACCGCGACGGCGGAGAAGCCGGCCGCCGCCCCGGCCGCCGAGGCCAAGACCGCGGCTCCGGCCAAGGGGCTGGGAATGGCCGGCGGGGCGAAGCGTCCGGGCGCCAAGAAGGCGGCGGCACCGGCAGCAGAGGCCACGGCGGCCGACACGGCGGCATCAGCGGCCGACACCGCGGCACCCGCTGCTCCAGCAGCCCCGGTCAAGGGGTTGGGAATGGCCGGCGGGGCGAAGCGTCCCGGTGCCAAGAAGGCGGCGGCACCGGCAGCCCCGGCCGCGGAGGCCACCGAGTCCGCGGCGGCGCCGGAGGCCAGCTCGGCCGACACCGCGGCGCCGGCCGAGCCTGCCGCTCCCGCGGCACCGGCAGCACCGGTCAAGGGCCTCGGAATGGCGGCGGGAGCACGTAAGCCCGGCGCCAAGAAGGCGGCCCCGGCGGCTGAGCCCGTCCGGGCCGCTGAGCCCGCCAAGGAGGAACCGGCTGCCGAGGGCGACGAAGCACCGGCTGCCGGCGCTCCCGCTGCCGAGGCTGCTCCCGAGAGCACGCCGTCGGAGGCCCCCAAGGAACAGCCCGCCGCGAAGGGACTGGGAATCCAGCGCGGAGCGCGACCCCCGGGCAAACGCTGAGATAACAAGTTGGGGCCGTGTGGGTGCACATACGGCCCCGATTTGTTTCTCGGGCAAATTTTGATTGGACAGCTATGCGACCATATTCGACGTGACCGCTCACCAGTTGCCTCACCAGATGCCCTGGCCTGCCGTCGGCAGCCAGCTGCGGCAGCGGACGCTCGCGCAGTCGACCAAACTGCAGGACGTCCTCTATGAGATCCGCGGTCCGATCCACGCCCAGGCCGCGCGGATGGAGGCCGAGGGGCACCGCATCCTCAAGCTCAACATCGGCAACCCGGCCCCGTTCGGGTTCGAGGCGCCCGACGTGATCATGCGGGACATGATCCAGGCGTTGCCGCACGCGCAGGGATATTCGGACTCGCAGGGCATCCTGCCGGCGCGGCGTGCGGTGGTCACCCGCTATGAACTGGTCGAGGGGTTCCCCCGCTTCGACGTCGACGACGTGTATCTGGGCAACGGGGTCTCCGAGCTGATCAGCCTGGTACTTCAGGCACTGCTGGACAACGGCGACCAGGTGCTGATCCCGGCGCCGGACTATCCGCTGTGGACGGCATCGACGTCGCTGGCCGGTGGGACGCCGGTGCACTACCTGTGCGACGAGACCCAGGGCTGGCAGCCCGACATCGCCGACATCGAATCGAAGATCACCGAGCGGACCAAGGCGCTGGTGGTGATCAACCCGAACAACCCGACCGGTGCGGTCTACGGGCGCGAGGTGCTCAGCCAGATCGCCGAGTTGGCCCGCAAGCATCAGCTCCTGCTGCTGGCCGACGAGATCTACGACAAGATCCTCTACGACGACGCCGAGCACACGAATTTGGCCACCCTGGCCCCGGATCTGCTCTGCCTGACCTTCAACGGGCTGTCGAAGGCCTATCGGGTGGCGGGTTACCGGGCCGGCTGGCTGGCCATCACCGGCCCCAAGGAGCACGCGACCAGTTTCCTGGAGGGCATCAACCTGCTCGCCAACATGCGGCTGTGCCCGAATGTGCCGGCGCAGCACGCTATTCAGGTGGCGTTGGGCGGTCATCAGAGCATCGACGACCTGGTGCTGCCGGGCGGTCGACTACTCGAACAACGAGACGTGGCCTGGAGCAAACTCAACGAGATTCCCGGCGTCTCCTGCGTCAAGCCGAGCGGCGCACTCTACGCCTTCCCGCGACTGGACCCCGAGGTCTACCCGATCCAGGACGACGAACAGTTGGTCCTGGATCTGCTGTTGCAGGAGAAGATCCTGGTGACCCAGGGCACCGGGTTCAACTGGCCCGCGCCGGACCATCTGCGCATCGTGACGCTGCCGTGGGCCCGCGACCTGTCCGGCGCCATCGAACGGCTGGGCAACTTCCTGGCGGGCTACCGGGTGTAGTAGGGCGGTTGCGGAGGCGGCGGCCAGTTCGGGTCGAAGGTGCCGCCGTTCTGCCAATGGTCCGGGTCGTGCGGAACATTGTCGAGGTAGTGGTTGTCGTGGCAGTAGTTCGTGTTCCAGTTGACGCCCATCCACCCGCTCCACTGCTCGCCCGGGCACCAGTGGTAGCGGGGCTCGGCCTGCGCCACCCCCGCCGCGCCCAACGCGGCTAACCCCACAGCCGCCGTCGCCATACCTGCCGCTAGTGCAACCCCGGTGGTGTTCCTCATGCGAATTTTTCTACCACCCGGCGCCGCCTTCGTGGAACCTGTTGCCCTATGTCGGCGGAGGCCTGCTGCGGTTGAGCGCGCGCTCAGCACTGATGGCTGCCCGGCGGTCTTGGCCGCGGGTGCGCCGTCGGGTTGGCATCATCAGCGTGCGGCAGGCGACCGCTTGCTGCGTCGGTGGTGGCGCGGTGGCCAAGGGATGGCCGCTGTTGGGCTGACACAGCGCCGGGAAGGCTTACCTCGCCGCTCAGGGCGACCGGTCCGGATCTTCCCTATTTGCGCTCCAGCAGCCCCGACAGGTAATCGCCGTACCCGGACTTGCGCAGCGCATCAGCCCGGGCCGCGAGGTGGTCGTCGTCGATGAACCCCATCCGCCAGGCCACCTCCTCAGGAATGCCGATCTTGAGGCCTTGGCGACGCTCGATGGTGCGCACGTAGTCGCCGGCGTCCAGCAGCGAGTCGAACGTTCCGGTATCCAGCCAGGCGGTACCGCGGGCCAGGGTCTGGACACTGAGCCGACCCTGCTCGAGGTAGGCCTGGTTGATGTCGGTGATCTCGTATTCGCCGCGCGCCGAAGGCTTTAAGCCCCTGGCGATCTCGACGACGTCGTTGTCGTAGAAGTACAGTCCTGGTATCGCGTAATGGGATTTGGGGGCCGACGGCTTCTCCTCCACCGACGTCGCCGCTCCGTCGGCGTCGAACTCGACGACGCCATAGGCCGACGGGTCGGCCATCCAGTAGGCGAAAATGACGGCGCCCGAGACAGCTTGGTGCCGACGCAGGCTGGTGCCGAGGCCGGGCCCGTAGAAGATGTTGTCCCCCAACACCAGCGCGACCGATTCGGTGCCGATGTGGTCGGCGCCGATGACGAACGCCCGTCCCAGCCCGTCGGGCTGATCCTGGACCGCGTAACTGATGTCGACCCCGAATGCGCTGCCGTCGCCGAGCAATCGCTGAAACGCCGCCGCGTCGTGGCCGGTGGTGATCACCTGAATGTCTCGGATACCGGCCAGCATCAAGGTGCTCAGCGGGTAGTAGACCAGCGGTTTGTCATAAACCGGCAGCAACTGCTTGCTGACGCCCATCGTGATCGGATACAAGCGGGTGCCCGAGCCACCGGCCAGGATGATCCCGCGCATGCCGTCGAGCCTAACCGCCGTCAGCGCAGGCTCAGTCGACCCGGTCGGCCTCGGTGAGATCCGTGGCGGCCAGCGCCGCGTCGAGGCCGTCGTGGCGGAACACCGCCGCGACCTGATCGCGCACCACCCGGAACGCGACCGCCTCGGCGGCCCCGGCGCCGACGGGGGTCAATTCGGCCACCACGACGCCGTCGTGCACATACATCCGGCCGATGCCGGCGGTGATATCGGCTTCGGCCGCCCATCGCCGCAACGCCTGATGGCCTTGCGCGGCGCCGTTCGCGTCGGCCACCTCGACGCCGTCGCTGGACAGCTGCTCCAAGGTGTCCAGGTCGCCGGCGGCCAAGGCGTCGTGCCAGGCGAGGACGGTCGCGATCTCCGATGTGCTCATGCCCTGCAAACTACCGTGTGCGCTCGCCCTCAGAAGGCGGTGTGCTCGACCCACTGCTGCCACACCGCGGCGTCGCCGAATACCACGATGTCGGTGTGGGCCACCGGAACCCGGCGCATGATCGCCAGAAAGAGGTCGCGGGCCGGACCCCGCAGTGCCACCGACCCTTTGCCGTGCTCATGCGACCAGACCAGGGCGGCGGTGTCGGCAGACCGGCTGATGGTCCACTCTCCCGCCTGTCCCAGCCCGTCGTCGGTGGCATGCAGGTGCACAGTCTGGCCGTCGGCCAGCAGGGGCGGTGGCCCGTCGCGCCCGACGCGCGCCGTGATCAGGTCGAGAAACTCCGAGATCCCGTCGGCGGCCAACTCCGGCGGCAGGGCGAAATCGCCGCCCAGTGCCAGCGCGGCGTCGGCCCGGTGCACGGTCGCCTCGTGCAGCCGGCGGCGCACCCACCACGACGCCGGGCGCGGACCCAGGAACGTCCACGCCGGGTTGTCCGGCCCGACCTGCGTGGTGGCGTCCAGCACCCGTTGGGCGCCGTCGTTCAGCCAGCCGATGGCCGCGTCCGGGTCTGCGGGCGGCTTGCCGTCGACGACGTCGCGGGGGTCCAGGGCGTGGTCCAGGCGGTCGGCGATGATCTGCGCGGCCCAGCGATGGCCTCGCCCGACATGCCGGAACAGCTGGGTCAGATTCCACTCCGGGCAGCTCGGGACCGCCAGCCCGGGATCACCGGAGCGGATCAGCTCACCGAAGGCGCGGGTCTCATCGAGTAATGCTGCGGCGTAATCCACGCCGCCAGGCTAGTGGATTGTCGGGGCGCTCAGAAGGGCCAGCCGCCCTTGCCGCCACCGCCGATGTCGGGGAACCACGAGCCGCCACCGCCGCCGCGAACACCGCTGCCCCCGCCACCCAGACCCGGCAGCCAGGGGTTGTTGCCGCCCCCGTTGGTGCCTACCCCGGGCAGCCACGGCGACGGGTTGCCGCCCTTGCTGCCGCCGCCCTTGTTGCCGCCCCCGTTGTTGCCGGGCAACCACGACGGGTTGTCGTTTTTGGGAGGACTCTGGGCGGGCGGCTTGAAGATCGGCGGCATCTCCGGTTGCTTCGGTGCCGGTGCTGCTGGTGCGGGAATCTCGACCGCCGGCGGAGTGGGAATCTGGATCGGGACCGGGATCGGTATCGGCGCAGGTGCCGCCGGAGCCGGGGCGGCCGGTTCCGGCGCCGGAGCTGCTGGCATCGGTGCGGGGGCTGCCGGGGCCTTCGCAACGGGCGGCGCAGGTGCCGCCGGGGCCGGGGGCGCGGGTGCCGGGGCCGCTGGGGGCACCTTGGGCGCCACCTCGGGAACCGGCGCCGGCGCCTGCTGAGTGGGTACGACGATGTGTTGGCTCGGCGCGGGATGCTCGGATGCGGTGGGCCGGATACTGACTGCCAGCGCCACGAGCAAGGAAGCGACCCCGACGACGAAGAAGGCTGCAAGACCGCTACCGGCCAGCAGGAACGGATTGCGGCGTCGAGCCGGCTCGAGGTCATCGGCCGGGTGCACACCGGAACTCGGCGGGTAGTCGGTGGCGATGATGTTCGCGGTGCTTTCCGCATCCGCGAAGGCCAGATAGCCGCTGTCGGTGGCGTCCGGGATCGCACTGTAGGCCAGCGCATATTCACCGATCGTGGCGTCGTAGTCGGCCTGCTGGGCATAGGCCAGCGCGACCAGACCGGGGTCGATCACGCCGGTTCCCGGGTCGCGCGCCCATGCCAATGCCGACGTCGACGAATCGAACAGCGGCGCATGCGCGCTGGCCAGCGCCGCTCCTCGCGCCAGCGCTGTCTCCGGTTCCTCGGGAACGCTGACCGGGATCGCGCTGACCGCGTCCAACTCGGGCTTGACCAGGCCGACGTTGACTCCGGATCCGACGACGAACAAGCCGTCGGGCCGCGACTCCAGGCGGCCGGCCTGCGCTGCCAGGAAGGTCAACTCGGCGAGCGCCGCGCCGTCGTCGGGCGGCAGCGCCACCCGACGCACTTCGGTGATCGAGCCGTCGGTCGAGTCGACGACCGCCAGCGTCGCGCCCTCCGGTTCGATGAACATCAGCGCGGTCCGCTGGTAGCCGATCGTTCCGCCCACCGCCTGGGCCAGCGCCGCCGCCGCCAGGAAGGCCGACACCAGCATCACGTTCTCGACCCGGCGGTCGGCCAGGGCGTCGCGCAGCTGGCCGGCCTGCACCTGATCGGCGACGGTCACCCCCGTCGAGGCCAGCCGGTAGCCGCCCTGCTGGGCGCTCTCCTGGGTGCCCAAGATGGCCGACACCACCTGGTCGGGAAATGCCGCGTCGGCGGTGTCAACCTCGAAGCCGTCCTCGTCGACGGTGACGCCACCGGCGCTCTCGCCCTCGACGAGGACCATGCGCACCGACGGCAGTGCCGTCGACACTCCGAGCACGATGTCCACTGCACCTCCTCCGCTTCGGCCGCCGATTGATTAGCCCATCTTATCGGTTTGCGAGATAAATCCCCACCTCAGAAGTGCAGGCCCGGGATCGGGATCGGAATCGGGATCCCGCCACCGCGGCCATGACCGTGGCCACCGCGGCGAGGGCCTTTGCCGTGGCCTTTGCCGGGTCCCCAGCCGCCCCGGGGCGGGCCCAATATCGGCGGGCCACCGGGCAGGCCGGGAATCTCCAGTTTCGGGATGATCGGCGGCGGCAGCGCCGGTGGTGGCGGCGGCGCCGGTGGTGGCGGCGCCACGGGCTGGGGCGCCGGCGCTCGCGGGGCCGGTACCGGAGCGGGGGCCTTCGGGG
>NZ_LQPS01000049.1 GCF_002101885.1 Mycolicibacter senuensis | reverse complement strand
GAGTAGGACTCCTGCGGGAGGTCGCCGCCGGGCAACTACCCCCCGCCTGCCCCCGGGTACGCCTCGGTCGGAAGCCCGGTCGGCGACCTCCCGCAGGAGTCCTACACGTCGTGGCTCACCCGGGTGGGCGCCTACTTCATCGACTCCTTCCCGATGCTGGTGATCTACGGGATTCCCTCGATGATCGCCGGGTCCACCGCACAACGGGAGTGCATCACCACGTCGGCCGGGTTCGCCTGCACGGTCACGCCGTCGACCGTCGGCGCCCTGCTGATGTTCCTCGGCTGGCTGGGGGCCTTCGGCTTCGGACTCTGGAACTACGGCTACCGGCAGGGAACCACCGGATCGAGCATCGGCAAATCGGTGATGAAGTTCAAAGTGGTCTCCGAAATCACCGGTCAGCCGATCGGGTTCGGGATGTCGATCGTGCGACAACTGGCCCACATCATCGACGGCATCATCTTGTTCATCGGCTACCTGTTCCCGCTGTGGGACGCCAAACGCCAGACGCTGGCCGACAAGATCATGACCACTGTCTGTCTGCCGATCCGGTGAGCCGCCTGCACGGCCCGATCGGCCCCTCCACCGCGGCGATTCACGCCGGTTACCGGCCCGACCCGGCCACCGGGGCCGTCAATGCCCCGATCTATGCGAGCAGTACGTTCGCCCAGGACGGTGTCGGCGGCCTGCGGGGCGGTTACGAGTACGCCCGTACCGGCAACCCGACCCGAACAGCGCTGGAGACCGGACTGGCCGCCGTCGAGCAGGGCCGGTACGGCCGGGCGTTCAGTTCCGGGATGGCCGCCACGGACTGTGCACTGCGGGCGATGCTGCGCCCCGGCGACCACTTGATCATCCCCGACGACGCCTACGGCGGCACCTTCCGGCTGATCGACAAGGTGTTCACCGATTGGGGTGTGGCCTACACGCCGGTCGCCCTGTCCGACCTGGACGCGGTGCGTGCCGCACTCACCGACCAGACCCGGCTGATCTGGGTGGAGACGCCCACCAATCCGCTGCTGTCGATCAGCGACATCGAAGGCATCGCCGCAATCGGCCGGGAATCAGGTGCAAAGGTGTTGGTGGACAATACCT
The DNA here is from genome assembly GCF_002101885.1 of Mycolicibacter senuensis. GTDB lineage: Bacteria > Actinomycetota > Actinomycetes > Mycobacteriales > Mycobacteriaceae > Mycobacterium > Mycobacterium senuense. Next base: position 9,295 of record NZ_LQPS01000049.1, on the reverse strand, counting down.
TCGCCTCGCCGGCGCTGCAGCTGCCGCTGACGCTGGGCGCCGACGTGGTGCTGCACTCCACCACCAAGTACATCGGCGGCCACTCCGATGTGGTCGGTGGCGCGCTGGTCACCGACGACGAGGAACTCGACGCCGCCTTCGCGTTCCTGCAGAACGGCGCCGGGGCGGTCCCCGGTCCGTTTGACGCTTACCTCACGCTGCGGGGCCTCAAGACGCTGGTGCTGCGGATGCAGCGGCACAGTGAGAACGCGGCCGCGGTGGCGGAGTTCCTCGCCGGGCAAGCCGCCGTCGACACCGTGCTCTATCCGGGCCTGCCCGGCCACCCGGGCCACGACGTCGCCGCGCGCCAGATGCGCGGGTTCGGTGGCATGGTGTCGGTGCGGATGCACGGCGGTCGGGGAGCTGCGGAGAAACTGTGCGCCGCAACCGAGATCTTCATCCTGGCCGAGTCACTGGGCGGGGTGGAGTCGCTGATCGAACACCCGGGCGCGATGACCCATGCCTCGACGGCCGGTTCGCAACTGGAGGTTCCCGACGATCTGGTGCGGCTCTCGGTCGGCATCGAGGACATCGATGACCTGCTCGAGGATCTCAAGCAGGCGCTGCGCTGAGCGGCCGGCGCCGGACCGGTTGGGCTCAGGGGCGATAGGGCTCCGCGCTGACCAGGGTCACCTTGACGGTGTTGCCGCTGGGCACCGTGTAGCTGCGCTCCTCGCCTTCCTTGGCGCCGAGCAGGGCGTGGCCCAGCGGTGAGTTCGGCGAATACACCTCGAGGTTGTCCTCGCTGATCCCCTCTTGGCGGGTGGCGATCAGGAAGGTCTCGGTGTCGCTCTTGTCGCCGTCGTAGAACACCTTGACCACCGAACCGGGCAGCGCCACCCCGGACTGGGTCGGGGCTTCACCGACCTTGGCGTTGTTGAGCAGCTCCTGCAGCTGGCGGATGCGGGCCTCTTGCTGACCCTGCTCCTCGCGGGCAGCGTGATAGCCGCCGTTCTCCCGCAGATCACCCTCCTCGCGGCGGTCATTGATCTCCGCGGCGATCACCGGACGGTTCGCGATCAGCTGGTCGAGCTCGGCCTTGAGCCGGTCGTGCGACTCCTGCGTCAACCAGGTCACCTGGGTGTCCGTCATGTCACTGTGCTCCTCATGTCGTCGGACCCGGCGATAGCAGCCAGTGGGGGTCGACGTCGTTAGTAATGCAGTCGTTCTAATGCAGCAATACACGGTCCCACCTGGAACCGTGTATCCATACAGGGTACCACCGGAAAATCAGGGCGACCGCAGGTAATCAGGCACGTCGGGGCCGCACCCGTAGATATCGCCCATGAGCGGTGGCTGGGAGGATTTGACGATCGTCGTCACCTGGAGGGTCGACGACTCCGACGCTGGAATCAGCACTTCACGCCGGCCGGTCTCACTGCCGTCACCTGTCCGGACCCGCACGATGCAGACCGCCGGGCGGGACGGATCGGATCGCGTCACGCTGATCTTCACCGTCACCGTCTGGTCGTCGACCACCTCGTAGCCGTACAGCTCGCCTTTCACGTCGGCGGTGGTCAGTCGTTTGAAGCCCAGCACAGCGACGGCGGTGGCGGTCACGATCGCCAGCGCGCCCAGCATGATGGCCAGCAGGCGCCGTGGCAGGGCGCGGCCGCGGGTGTCGCCGTAGCGGGCCGGCGTCGAGTCGGTCATCGTGCGGTATGCCCCATGGTCGTGAGTCGGGATCGGTTAACGCGCCCGCCGCCCATGGTGGAACGATGGAGGCCGAAACCAACGGGAACTATAGGGGCTAAAAGGGGAACGTGCACATGAGCGGACTGCGGTTGATGGCGGTGCATGCGCACCCCGACGACGAGTCCAGCAAGGGTGCGGCGACGCTCGCCCGTTACGCTGCCGCCGGCCACCGGGTGATGGTGGTGACGCTGACCGGGGGCGAGCGCGGCGACATCCTCAACCCGGCCATGGACCTGCCCGACGTGCACGGTCACATCGCCGAGATCCGCCGCGACGAGATGGCCAAGGCCGCCGAGATCCTCGGCGTCGAGCATCACTGGCTGGGTTTCGTCGACTCCGGGCTGCCCAAGGGTGAGCCGCTGCCCCCGCTGCCGGAGGACTGCTTCGCGCTGGTGCCGCTGGAGGTGTCCGTCGAAGCCCTGGTGCAGGTGGTTCGCGATTTCCGGCCGCACGTGATGACCACCTACGACGAGAACGGCGGCTACCCGCACCCCGACCACATCCGCTGCCACCAGGTCTCGGTGGCCGCCTTCGAGGCCGCCGGCGACTACCGCCGCTACCCGCACACCGGCGATGTCTGGAACGTCTCGAAGCTGTACTACAACCACGGCTTCCTGCGGCAGCGGATGCAGCTGCTGCAGGACGAGTTCGCCCGGAACGGGCAGATCGGGCCGTTCGCCAAGTGGCTGGAGCGCTGGAAACCCGACCACGACAGCTTCGCCGACCGGGTGACCAGCCGGATCCACTGCGCCGAGTACTTCCACCAGCGCGACGACGCGCTGCGCGCGCACGCCACCCAGATCGACCCGAACGGCGATTTCTTCGCCGCCCCGATCGAGTGGCAGCAACGCCTGTGGCCCACCGAGGAGTTCGAGCTGGCCCGGTCCAGGGTGCCTATCATCCTGCCGGAGACCGACCTGTTCGCCGGGATCGAGGACAATTGATGAATCATGCTCTGCTGACCACACTTTGGCTCTTGGCCGACGATGTGCCCCGGGAAACCGGGCCGGACTTCGGTAAGGCCAGCCCATTCGGCCTGCTGGTGGTCGTACTGCTGCTGCTCGGCACGTTCGGGCTGGTGTGGTCGATGAACCGGCACCTCAAGCGGGTGCCGGAATCCTTCGACCGGGAGGATCCGGCCGCCGACCAGGCCGCCGACGAGGGCACCTTGGACCCGGGGCCGGACTCGGCGGGCTAGGCCGCAGGTTAGTCATGGCCAATCGTCTCGGTGAATCCACCAGTCCGTATCTGCGGCAGCATGCCGACAATCCGGTGCACTGGCAGGAGTGGACGCCCGAGGCGCTGGCGCAAGCCGCCGAGCGCGACGTGCCGATCCTGCTGTCGGTCGGTTATGCGGCCTGTCACTGGTGCCACGTGATGGCCCACGGATCGTTCGAGGACGCGACAGTCGCCGAGGCGATGAACGACGGCTTCGTCTGCATCAAGGTGGACCGGGAGGAGCGCCCGGACATCGACGCGATCTACATGAACGCCACCATCGCGCTCACCGGCCGCGGCGGCTGGCCGATGACCTGTTTCCTGACTCCGGACGGGCGGCCGTTCTACTGCGGCACCTACTACCCCAAAGAGACGTTCCTGAACCTGCTTTCGGCGGTCAGCACCACCTGGCGCGAGCGTCGCGACGAGGTCGAGGACGCGTCGGGGCGCATCGCCGCCGAGTTGCGTGCGATGGCCGCCGGACTGCCCGGCGACGGCCCGCCCGTCGACGCGATGCTGTGCGACGGCGCCGTGGCGGCGGTGCTGGGTGATGAGGACACCGAACGCGGAGGCTTCGGCGGTGCACCCAAGTTCCCGCCGTCGGCGCTGATGGAAACCCTGTTGCGCCACTACGAACGGACCACGGCCGGCCCGGCGCTGGACGCGGTGGTCCGCGTCGGTGCGGCGATGGCCCGCGGCGGCATCTACGACCAGCTCGCCGGCGGCTTCGCCCGCTACAGTGTCGACAACGCCTGGGTGGTACCGCATTTCGAAAAGATGCTGTACGACAATGCGCTGCTGTTGCGGGCCTACGCGCACTGGGCTCGCCGCACCGGTGACCCGCTGGCCGCCCGGGTGACCGCGGAGACGGCCCGGTTCCTGCTCGAGGAGCTGTCCGATGGGGGCATGTTCATCTCCTCGCTGGACGCCGACGCCGACGGCCGCGAGGGCTCGACGTATGTGTGGACACCCGAGCAGCTGACCGAGGTGCTCGGCGAGAGCGACGGACGTTGGGCCGCAGAGCTTTTCGGGGTCACTGTGAGCGGGACGTTCGAATCCGGCGCCTCGGTGCTGCAACTGCCGGTCGACCCCGGCGATCCGTCACGCTTCGACCGGGTGCGTGAGCGGTTGCTGGAATCCAGGCGTGCCCGGGTGCAGCCCGACCGTGACGACAAGGTGGTCACCGCCTGGAACGGGCTGACGATCACCGCCTTGACCGAAGCCGCTGTGGCGCTGAGAGATCCGGGTTTGGCCGCCGCCGCGCAGCGCTGCGCCGGCGAACTGCTGGAACTGCATCTGGTGGACGGGCGGCTGCGCCGGGCCAGCCTCGGTGGCCGGGTGGGGGACAGCGCGGCGATTCTGGAGGACTACGGCGCGCTCGCCACCGGGCTGCTCAGCGTGTATCAGCTCAGTGGCGACCCGCGGTGGCGCGACGCCGCCACCGGTCTGCTGGACACCGCGCTGGCCCACTTCGCCGATCCGGCACAGCCGGGACGCTGGTTCGACAGCGCCGATGACGCCGAAGCGCTGATGCTGCGCCCGGGCGATCCGCTGGACGGGGCGACGCCGTCGGGGGCGGCGCTGGTCACCGAGGCGCTGCTGGCCGCGGCACACCTTGCCGGCGCCGACCGCAGCGAGACCTATCGGCGGGCGGCATCCGACGCTCTGGCCGCGCACAGCGCGCTGCTGGCCCGCGCGCCGCGCTCGGTCGGGCACTGGCTGGCCGTGGCCGAGGCCTTCATCCGGGGACCGCTGCAGATCGCGGTGGCCTGCGACCCCGCGGACTCGGTGCTGCTGGCCGAGGCCCGCCGGCTGGCACCCGGCGGGGCGATCGTCGTCGGCGGTGCGCCCGGCTCGTCGGAACTGTTGGCGGGGCGGGACCGCATCGGCGGCGCCGACGCCGCGTACGTCTGCCGCGGCCCGGTGTGCGATCAGCCGGTGACCGGCGCGGCGGAGTTGGCCGCGGCACTCGAAGTGCCCGCGGGCCCGGCTACCGGTGTAACCTGCGGCACATGACGAGCGCACCCGATCGGACACAGGCCATCACCGAGACCGTCCATCGCTACATCGAGTTGGTCGGCAGCGGCGACGCCGACGCCCTGGTCGAGCTCTACGCCACCGACGCCACCCTGGAGGACCCGGTCGGCGGCGAGGTGCATATCGGCCACCAGGCCATCCGTAACTTCTACTCGGCGATCACCGGCCTGCAGCGCGAGAGCGAGCTGGTGACGCTGCGGGTCGCCGGCAACGAGGCGGCGTTCCACTTCGCGCTGACCATCACCAACGGCGACCACCGGATGCGCATCGAGCCGATCGACGTGATGGTGTTCGACGGCGACGGCAAGATCGCCGGGATGAAGGCCTACTGGTCGGCGGAGAACATCACCCAGCTGTAGCGCCGGCGCTAGGACAGCGCGGCGAACCAGATCGCCACGTACTGGCATGCCGCGGCCACCGCGGTGCAGGCATGGAAGAACTCGTGGTAGCCGAACGTCTGCGGCCACGGGTCCGGCCACTTCAGCGCGTACATGATCGCGCCGATGCTGTAGAGCATGCCGCCGATGGTCAGCAGCACCATCGCGGCCACTCCGGCGTTGTGCATGATCGTCGCGATGAAAAACGCTGACACCCAGCCCAACAGCAGATAAAGCGGCACCCCGACCCACTTCGGAGCAGTCGGCCAGCACAGCTTGAGCACCACACCGGCCAGCGCACCGCCCCAAACGATGGTCATCACCAGTCGTTCCTGGGCGCCGTGGTCCATCGCCAGCAGCGCGAACGGGGTGTAGGTGCCGGCGATGAAGATGAAGATCATCGCGTGGTCGAGCCGCTTCATCCTGATCCGGGCGGGCACCGACTTCCAGGTCACCCGGTGATAGGTGGCGCTGACGGCGAACATGCCGACGACCGAGATGGTGTAGGCCAGTGTCGCCAGCCCGGCTTCGACACCGGCCAGCGGCCAGGTCACCCCGATCAGCGCGGCACCGGCGATGACCGCCACGATCGCCGACACCAGGTGAATCCAGCCGCGCGCCCGGGGCCTGGCGTGCGCCACCACGACGTCCGCTGGCAGATCCCCGGGGTCCGGCTCGGCGACGGTCTCGGTGTGTGTGCTCATGAACCTTTCCTCCAGCGATCCCGGATGCGATTCGCGGCAAGTACTGCCGATCACAGTAGTCTGGGTTTTTGTGGCGATCATCCCCGCGCGCCTGAAAGAACCGCTGTACCGGATCTACGAGCTGCGCCTCCGGCAGGGGCTCGCGGCCTCCCGATCCGCGTTGCCGCGTCACATCGCCGTGCTCTGTGACGGCAACCGGCGGTGGGCGCGCGATGCCGGCTACGAAGACGTCAGTTACGGCTACCGGATGGGCGCGGCCAAGATCGCCGAAATGCTGCGGTGGTGCGCCGACGCCGGCATCGAGATGGCCACCGTCTACCTGCTGTCCACCGAGAACCTGCAACGCGACCCCGCCGAACTCGCCGCGCTGATCGAGATCATCACCGACGTGGTGGAGGAGATCTGCGCGCCCGCTAACTGCTGGAGCGTGCGAACGGTCGGCGATCTGGCGCTGCTGGGCGACGAGCCCGCCCGCCGGCTGCGTGAGGCCGTAGAGAGCACAGCGAGCACAGCAAGCGCAGCGGGTTCCGATGGCGCAGGCTACCGCCTTCATGTCAATGTCGCCGTCGGCTACGGCGGCCGCCAAGAGATCGTCGACGCCGTGCGCGGCCTGCTCGGCAAGGAACTGGCCAACGGTGCTACCGCCGAGGAACTCGTCGACGCGGTGACCGTCGAGGGGATCTCGGAGAATCTGTACACCTCCGGCCAGCCGGACCCGGACCTGGTGATCCGCACCTCCGGGGAGCAGCGGCTGTCCGGCTTCCTGCTGTGGCAGAGCGCCTACTCGGAGATGTGGTTCACCGAGGCGCACTGGCCGGCGTTCCGCCGGGTCGATTTCCTGCGCGCGCTGCGCGACTACAGCGTGCGGCACCGGAGATTCGGGCGGTAGTCGGCGTGATCGTGCTGTCTGCGCTGGTGTTCACCCTGAGCTGGTGGCTCGGGATGTACCTGCTGGCGCGTGACCCGCGCAAGCCCGTGCTGGTGCATGCCGCCATCGGGTTGTGCGGGTTCGCGGCGGTGGTCGCCGCCGACGCCGTGCGTGCGGTGTGGCAGCCGGTGCTGCTCGGCAAGCTGGAGATCTACCTGGCCGTGCTGCCCGGAGTGGCGTGGTTCGCGGTGCTGCTGGAACTGGCCCGCCCCTGCGACCGCTGGTCGGGCCGTGGGCGCGACATGGCTCTCATCGGCCTGGTCGCCGCCGCCGCACTGGTCGGGGCGGCGTGGGCCGGCAGCGTCGACGGCCCGCTGCGCGCCGGGCACTGGATGTTGTTCGCGGTGATCTCGCTGTCGACGCTGGGGGCGATGATCAAAGCGGTGACCCGGCCCTCGCAACCCGGCTCGGTGCTCGGCGTGGTGATCGTGGCGACGCTGTTCTTCGCCCTCGCCAACGCGATCCTGATCATCCCGCTGGGGGTGATCCCCAGCGGGATCGCGCTGGCCAGCACCGGCGTCGACGTGCTGCTGCTCGGTCTGGCGGTGGCGCTGTGGGACGCCTTCGACGAGGGCCAGGCGCTGCGGCTGGACATGTTGCGCTCGTTTCTGGCCGCAACCGCGATGGCCGGGTTGCTGGGCGGCCAGCTGCTGATCGGGCTGGTGCTGACGCGCGATGAGCCCACCGCCCAGACCACACTGACGGTGCTGCTGTTCACCACCATCGCGATCGCGATCGAGGTTCAGGTGTTCGTCGACCGGCTTGCCCGGCTCTGGGACCGACTGGCGTTCTGGCGGTCGCCGACCCTGCGCGCCGACCGCGCCGCCCTGCGCGACACCGAGGCGGCGCTGGCGCTGCGTTCCACCGGCCCGCTCGACGACGTCGACGAGGACACCTTCGTCCGGCTGACCCGGCGGGCGTTGGCCCACTACGGCGACCTGTCCAAACTCGTCGCCAGCCCGCTGACGGCGCTGCCGACCATCGACGAACGATTGGCGGCCCGCGGTGCGCCGGACGCGCCGCTGGAACGAGCCAATGAGCTCAAGGCACTGCTGGCCGACCGTATCGCCGCGCTCAAGCCGCGCGACGGCGGCGAGTTCGGCACCACCGAAGAGTGGCGCTATTACAACGCCCTGTACTTCCCCTACGTGGTCGGGGTGCGCGCCTACGCGCAGAACGCCACCGCGGCCGGGCTGGATCCGACCGCCCGGCAGGCCTGGCAGTGGTTGGTCACCGAGGTGCCGCAGCGATCGCTGCACAACTGGCAGAACGCCGGCGCCCGGGTGATCGCCGCCGACCTGCGCGGCCGCATGGCGGTGTCGTCAGGGCTCTGACCTGCGGGTGGCAGTGCTTGGCAGTTTCCCGGGTCGAAGTGGCAGTGGCCCGCGAGCAATGTCGGGGGTGTTCTCAGACGTCTCCCGGACGTCCCGGCCGAACCACGAAGGGAGTTCACCATGACCGCCGTCACCACCCCGGTCCTGTCCGACTCGACCGACTCACTGCTGCGCTTCGCGCTGCGCGCCGACGCCGTCACCACCGGGGTCATCGGCCTGGCCGGTGTGTTCGCCGCCCGCCCGATGGCGGCCCTGACCGGCCTCAGCGCGGTCCAGGAATACGCGGTTGCCGCCTTCTGCGTGCTCTACGGTGTGGCCGTGTACTTCCTGTCCGCGCTGCCGGAGCTGCGCCGGGCGGGAATCGGCGTGTTGGCGGCCAATGTGGTGTGCACCGTCGCGGCCATCGCGGTGGTCGAGACCGGTGTGCTGCCGTTGACCGGGTTCGGCGTCGCGGCGCTGCTCGCCAGTGCCGTCTACACCGCATCGTTCGCCTTCGCGCAGTACCGCGGGCTGCGCCGGCTGCGCTGACTCGCCGCCACTTGAGCGTGTCGCCCCGGCCGCCACCGTCTACAGTTCTGTCCCATGATGTGGCGGCTGGCGGCGATGACGCTGATCCCCGGAACCCTGATATTCGCCGCCGCGCCGGCCCAGGCCGACGAGAAGAGCTACCTCGCCTACCTTGAGTCGCACGGCTTCAAGTACCAGAACACCCCCGGGTTGAACTCGTCGTCCGGCGCACTGAAGTTCGGTGAGATCATCTGCCAGAACCTGCGGCGGGGCCGTCCGGCCAAGGACCGGTTCGGCAAGTCGATCGCCGACGGGATCCCCAAGGTCGTGATCGACGCGGCGCAGAACGAGATGTGCCCGGAGACGTTGCCCGCAGCCACCCCGAAGCCGACACCGGTGACGCCGCCGCCGGGAGCCCCCGAGTCTCCGCCGCCGGGCGCCCCCGAGCCCCCGCCG
>NZ_LQPS01000048.1 GCF_002101885.1 Mycolicibacter senuensis | reverse complement strand
CTCGGTGTCACCGGCCTCGGCCACCGCCAGCCGCGCCGTCAGATCATCGATCTTGCGCAGCGCCTCGGCAACAATCGAACGACGATCCGACCCCCCGGCCGATTCGGCCCTCCCTGCCGATGCGGAACCTGTCTCGCTCAACTCAACCTCTCCGAAAGCTGCGCCAGCAGCTCGTCATCGCTCATGTCGTCATAGGCATCGGCGCTGTCCTGTTCGGCGGCGTCGGCCACCTCCGGCAGGATCATGGCCAGGTATCCGGTCAGCGCGTCGATGGTCGGATAGTCGAATACGACTGCGGCCGGCAGGGTTTCGCCGAGGCTGTCCGACAGTGATCGCTGCAGGGTCACGCTCATCAGCGAGTCCATGCCGGAGGCGAAGAAACCTGCCGTGGGGTCCAGGACGTGGCGAGAGGTCAGACCCATGGCGGCGACGACCTGCGTGGTGACGTGGTCGTGCAGCAACTCCCGGCGCTGCTCGGGTTCGGCATCGGCCAGTGCGCGGCGGAACTCGGTGGTGACCGGCGCGGATCCGTCGGCGGGTTCGGCGACGGCCAGCAGGTCATCGACGATGTGCAGCGCCGCCCGGGTGCGGTAGGCGGTGGCCAGCCGCGGCCAGTCCGCCGCCACCACGGTGTGCCGCACGGCGCTGTCGGCGCCGATCACCAGCGGCAGGGCCCCGATGGCCACCTCGTCGCTCATCGGCTCCAGACCGGACTCCACGGTCACCTGGCGTTCGATGTCGGATTGGGTGTCGTTCAACGACTTCCACAGCCCCCAGTTGATCGCGGTGGCCGGCAGCCCGGCCGCGCGGCGCGCGTAGGCGAAGGTGTCCAGGAAGGTGGTGGTCGCCGTGTAGTGCGCCAGCCAGCGCGATCCGGTGATTCCGGAGATCGACGAGAACAGCACGAAGTGGCGCACCGGGTGCCGCAGCGACAGCTTGTGCAGCACCGCGACCACGTCGAGCTTCGGCCGGAACATGGCGGTGACGTCGTCGTCGGTCATGTCGCGCAGGGTCACCGGGCCGCCGGCGAAGGCGGCCACGTGGATGCCGGCCAGCGGCGGCAGGTCGGCGCCGAACCGGCCGAACAACGCGCTCATCGCGGTCTCGTCGGCCGCGTCGGCGGCCACCGTCACCAGTGCCGTCCCCGGCAGCTCAGCAGCCAGCTCGTCGAGCCGTGTCCCCGGGTTGCGCGACACCGCGACGATGGTCTTGGCGCCGCTGGCCGCCAGCTGCCGAACCAGTTGCGGTCCGATGTTGCCGGTGGCACCGATCACCAGATGGCAGCTGTCCGGGTCGAATTCGACCGGTGCGGCGGCGCCGCTGGGCCGGCCCTTGCGCAGCCTCGGAACCCGGCGGACACCGGCGCGGTAGACGATCTGGTCCTCGGTGTCGGCGGCACCGGCTTCGGTGAGCAGGTACCCGGCGACCAGCGCGGCCGGAACCGACTCGTCGACGTCGATGACCCGGCCCCAGATCTCGGGGTGTTCCAGGGCCAGACTGCGGCCCAGCCCCCACAGCACGGCATGTGCGGGGTTGGCGCGGTCGCCGTCGCCGACGGGCTGGGCATTGCGGGTCAACAGGAACAGTTTCGCCGGGGCCGCCTGATCCAGGATGGCCGCGGCCAGTCGTCGTGCCGCATTGAACGTGTCGTAGGCCGGTGCAGCACTGAGGTCGCCCGACGCGGTCGACGGTGCGAACAGGACACGACTGATTCCGGTCAACGCTGTCGCGAGGGCGGCCGGGTCGGCGCCGGCGGCCAGCACCGATGCGTCCAACGTCGTCACGGCGCCGGGTCGCAGCGCACCGAGTTCGGCGCCCAGCTCGTCTCCCCCGATCACCAGCCAGGACTGGCCGGTGACGGCGGGTTCGGCGGTCTCGCGGCCGTCGGCTGCCCTGTCCGGCCAACTCAGCTCGCACCACCACTCCGCGGGTACCGCGCCGGCGCTGCCGGTGGCGGGGGCCGCGCCGGGCCCGGCCGGCCCGGTGCTGCGCCGGATCTCGGTGGTGTCGATCCAGTGCCGGGTGTGCTGCCACGGCGTCGCGGGCAGCACCGGGTGCGGTTCGGGCGGGTGCGGGGTCTGCGGCGGCTGGGCGGTGTGGGTGCGGTTGAGGTTGGTGTGGAAGCTGATCGCGTCGTCGGCGTTGCGGGCCAGGGTTCCGACGCTGTGGTGGTGACCGCCGAGCGACTCACACGTGTCGGCGATGGCATGCGTCAGGATCGGGTGCGCGCTGACCTCGACGAACGTGGTGTGTTCTGTGGCCGCGGCGGTGATGGCCTGAGCCAGCAGCGCAGGCCGGCGGACGTTGCTGACCCAGTAATCGGCATCCAGCAGGGGCATCCCCCCGGCCGGCATGGCGGTCTCGGTCACGGTGGAGAAGAACGGGATGGTGGCGACTTCGGGAGTCAGGCCCGCCAGCGCGGCCTGCAGTTCGGGCAGGATCGGGTCCATCAGCGCGGTGTGCGAGGCGACTTCCATGTTGACCCGCCGGGCGAACTTGTTTCCGGCGCTGACCGCCGCGATCACCGCGTCCACCGGCGCCACCGGGCCGGCCACCACGGTCTGCTTGGGCGACAGGTAACCGGCCACGCTGACGTCGGGGTAGCCGGCCAGCAGCGCCTCGGTGGCCGCACTGTCCAGGTTGAGCAGCGCCACCGCGCCCTGCCCGGCCTGCTGCGACATCAGCCGGGAACGCGCCGCGATCACCCGGAACCCGTCGGCGGGGCTCAGCGCCCCGGCGACGACGGCCGCGGTCACCTCACCCATGGAGTGGCCGATGACGGCGTCGGGGTGCACCCCGTGGGAGCGCCACAATTCGGTCAGGGCCAGTTGGAGTCCCATCAGCACGGGCTGCACCTGCGCGTCACCGTTGATCGCCTCACCGCCGGAGATCACCTGCCACAGCGAGAACCCGACGTGTTCGACGAACACCGGTTCCAGCAGGGCCAGCGCCCGGGCGAACGCCGGTTCGTCGGTGAGCAGTTGCCGGCCCATGCCGGCCCAGTGCGAGCCCTGACCGGAATACACAAACACCGTGCCCGGCCCGCACGGCCCGTCGTGTGGGCCGACGACACCGCTACCCGACCCGTCACCGGAGGTGCCGGCGGCCAGCGCCTGCAGGCCGCGCACCGCCTGCGCCCGGTCGCGGGCGCATACGGTAGCGAACTGCGCTTGCCGGGCGCGGTGGTGGTTGAGGGTGTGTGCGACGTCGGGCAGCTCGATCCCGGCGCCGTCAGCCTCCAGCCAGGCGGCCAGGTCTGTGGCGGTCGCAGCGATGCGTTCCGGGGTCCGTCCCGAGATCACCAGCGTGGTGACTGCCGGATCCGGTTCGCGCACAGCAATTTTGGCGGGCGGTGCCTGCTCGATGACCACGTGCGCGTTGGTGCCGCCGAAGCCGAACGAGGAGATGCCGGCGCGTCGCGGGTGTTCGGTGGACGGCCAGTCCTGTTGTTCGGCGACGACCTTCAGGCGCATCTGGTCGAAGGAGATGTGCGGGTTGGGCGTGTCGAAGTGCAGGTTCTTAGGGATCTGCCCCCGTTGCACGGCCAGCACCGACTTGATGAAGCCGACCATGCCCGCGGCCGCCTCCAGGTGGCCGAGGTTCGACTTGGCGGCGCCGAGCAGCAACGGTGCGTCCGCGGGGCGTCCGCGTCCCAGCACCGTGCCCAGCGCACGGGCTTCGATCGGGTCACCGAGCAGGGTTCCGGTGCCGTGGGTTTCGACGTAGTCGACTTCCTGCGCCGGGATTCCGGCGTCGGCGTAGGCCGAGCGCAACACCGCCATCTGGGCGGCCGGGTTGGGCGCCAGCAGGCCGTTGGAGTGGCCGTCGGAGTTGATCGCCGATCCGCGGACCACCGCCAGCACCCGGTCGCCGTCGCGGCGGGCGTCGGACAGTCGCTTGAGCACCACCACACCGCAGCCCTCGCCGCGAACGAAACCGTCGGCGGCGGCGTCGAACGCATGGCACGCACCGGTCGTCGACAGCGCGCCGCTCTGGTCGAAGCCACGGAACACCGCCGGTGACATCAGCAGGTTCACCCCGCCGGCGATGGCGGTCTCACATTCTCCGGTCCGCAGGCTGCGGCACGCCAGGTGCAGGGCAACCAGCGACGACGAGCACGCGGTGTCCACCGTCACCGACGGACCGCGCAGGTCCAGGAAGTAGGAGAGCCGGTTGGCGATGATGCTCAGCGCGCCACCGGCGTTGCTCCAGGCGTCCACACCGGTCAAGTCGGCCGATGCGTGGCAGCCGTATTCGGTGATGCTGGCTCCGACGTACACGCCGGTCTGCGAGCGCCGCAACGAGGTGGCCGGAATCCCGGCGTGTTCCAACGCTTCCCACGCCACCTCCAGCAGCAGTCGCTGCTGCGGGTCCATCTTCACGGCTTCCCGGCTGGAGATCTCGAAGAATTCCGCATCGAAAGCCGCGATGTCGGTCAAGAACGAGCCCCAGCGGGTGGTGCGGTCGATGGCGCCTGAGACCTCGGGCGACCCGTCGTCGAACGGCGCCCACCGATCGGCCGGCACTTCGGTGACCGCGTTGCCGCCGTCGATCAGGAAATGCCACAGCGCATCCGGCGAGTTGATGTCGCCGGGAAACCGGCAACCCAGGCCGATCACCGCGATGGGTTCGTCGGTGCCGAACCGGCCGGGCTCGAGCCCGGCCTCCTCGTCGGCGGACTCCGGCTCGATGAGGAACTTGGCGAGTTCGGCGACCGAGGGGTGCTGCCAGAGCTCCACCGGCGAAACCTTGCGCCCGAGCAGCTCGGACAGCTCGCCGCAGAGCACCACCGCGTCGCGGGATCCGACCCCCAGATCGTTCAGCGACGCGTTGAAGTCGATCTCGTCGGGGCTGCAGCCGATATTGGTGACCAGATAGTCGGCGAGCCAGTGGCGCAAGGCTTCTTCGTCAAATGCTGCGGTCATGCGGGGAACCCGATTCCCACTAGATCCCGTCCCATCCGGCCGGAGCCGATTCCACGCTGTCGAACAGCTCATTCAACACACTGTCGGCCGACTCGGTCAGCTCGCTGTCGGCGGCCGCCGGGTCGTCGCCGGGGTCCTCCTGCGGCAGCAGTTTGCCGGTCAGGTGGGCCGCCAGCGCCGCGGTCGTCGGGTGGTTCCACAGCATCGTCGCCGACAGCTCCAGACCGACGAGTTGTTCGATATCGCGCCGGACCGCCATGGCCATCACCGAGTTGAGACCGAGCTCGGCGAACGGCCGGTCCAGCGGCAGCTCGGCCTCCGGCATGCGGAGCTCGCGGGCCAGGATGCTGCGCAACCCGATTTCCAGCTCGCTGAGTATCTCATCGGCGGGCAGTTGCGACCAGTCGCGGGTCGGTGCGCCGGCGTCGGCGGCGGATGATCCCGGCTTCGCTACGGAGCCTTCCCGGGGAAGCGGAACCATCACTGCCTGGGCGATGTCGTAGTGCTCCACGTGGTCCCAAGCGGCGAAGGCCTCCGCCGGGGAGATCGGCCGGGATCCCATCCGCTCCAACTCGTGCAGCACGACGTGGGCCTCGGCGCCGAATCCGAGGTCCTTCCAGGCCACCCAATCCAGGCTGACGCTGTGGCAGCCCCGCCGGTGGCGGGCGCGGGCCAGCCCGTCGAGGTAGGCGTTCGCGCTCGCGTAGGCGCCCTGGCCGGGCACCCCGAACACCGCGCCCGCCGCGGCGGTCATGAAGAAGAAGTCCACGCTGGCCGGCGGGAACAGTTCGTGCAACACCTGGGCGCCAGCGACCTTCGGCCACATGGTGGCCCGCAGCCGGTCGTCGTCGACCTCGGTCAGCAGCTGCCCCTCGGTGATGCCGGCGGCGTGGATGATGCCCCGGATCGGTGGCGCGCCGGCGGCATCCCGGCGGGCCAGCAGTTCGGCCACCGCCTCCCGGGAGCCGATGTCGAGGGCGGCCACGTCGACGCTGACACCGCGGCGCTCCAGCGCCCGGATGGCCGCGATCCGGCGGCGCAGGTCGGGCGCGACGTCGGCACCGTCCCAGTCGCGGCGGGGCGGCAATGCGCTGCGCCCGGCCAGCACCAGCCGGCGGGCGCCGCGGTCGGCCAGCCACCCGGCCATCAGCAGGCCCAGCGCACCCATACCGCCGGTGATCAGGTAGGCGCCGTCGGGCTGGCACGTCATCGGCTCCCGCTGGGGCGGACCGGAGATCGGGGTGAACGTCGGTGCGAGGAACCGGCCGTCGCGCAGCACCAGGATGGATTTGGCCGGGGTGCGCAGCACCGCCGACAGCGCCGCGATGCCACCGGCGATGCCGACGGGGTCTTCGGGCAGATCCACCAGGCCGCCGCAGAGCTGCGGTTGCTCGGCGCGGATCACCCCGGCCAGGCCCCACAGCGCGCTCTGGGGCACCGCGGCATCGGAGCCGGCCTCGTGGACGCCCTGGGTGATGATCCACAGCGTCGGCGGGCGGTTCTCCCGCTCGGCGAGCCGGGCCACCAGGTCGGACACCTCGCCGACGAGCCGGGACGCGCAGTCCAGGTCGGTCTCCCCCGGCCGAGAGTCAGCGACGTAGACGATGGTCTGGGCCTCGGTGACGCCGGCGCAGCGGTGAGCTGCTGCGAGCAGCCCGCCCCGCAGCGCCTCGGCGGCGGCACCGGCGCCGAGGACCGCCAGGGTGCCGGGCTGGTCCGGCGGCTGCGGCACCCCGTCCCAGGGCTGCCAGTCGATCGCATGGGCGATCGAGCTGGGGTCGCCGGTGGGCGCCGCGGTGTCCAGCGCCGCGTAGCGCAGGGACTGAATGTCGACGCAGCATTCGCCGTCGGGCGTGGTCACCGCGATGTCGACGATGAGTTCGCCGTCCTCGCCGGCACGGCGGTGCACGGTGACCCCGGCGCGGCCGTCGGCGGGCGGCTCCCCCAGCCGGATGCTCTGCGCCGAAGACGGCACCATCAGGGCCGGGTTGGCATCGTCCACCAGCCGTGCGACGTGCAACGCCGCGTCGAGCAGGGCCACGGTACCCGACTGTGCGGCCGCTGCTGCTTCTATGTCGGCCCGCAGCTCCGCCGGCGTCGATCGGCCGGCCTTGAGCGACCAGTCGAACGGGCGCCCTTCGCTGCCCCAGGTCAGCCACAGTGAGGTCACCGCATCGTCATCGAATTGCGTTCCGGCGTGGCCGTTCTTGTGCATCAGCTTGGTGCCGTCGGAGGCGGATTCGTCGCGCGGCGCGATGCGGGCGCTGAGGTGTTTCACCCAGCGCACACCGGCATCGTCGGTGACCGCCTTCGACAGCACGGGCTTCGACAAGATGGCGACCGATTCGGCGTCGGCGACGACCTGGATGGTCCGCGGCCGGTCGATGATGATCGGGTGCTCGAAGCGGATGTCGCTGACGGCCGGCTGGCCGCTCGCCGCGACGGCAGCCTCGGCCAGTGTTTTCAGCAGCACCGATGCCGGCACCAGCTCCACTCCGTTGTTGCGGTGACTGCCGGGATACGGTTTGGACTCC
This sequence comes from Mycolicibacter senuensis, assembly GCF_002101885.1. Lineage (GTDB taxonomy): Bacteria > Actinomycetota > Actinomycetes > Mycobacteriales > Mycobacteriaceae > Mycobacterium > Mycobacterium senuense. The sequence continues at coordinate 400 of NZ_LQPS01000048.1, read as the reverse complement.
GGCGCCAGCCGCGCCTGCCACAGGTGGACGGTCGGTGTGCTGCCGATCTTGATGTGCGTGCCCAGCAGCACACCGGGCCGCGGCGCGGATTCGGCTGCGCTGACCGAGCTTTCGATCTCCAGCCAGTGGTGGGTATGGCGCCACGGCGTGGTGGGCAGCACCGGGTGCGGCTCGGGCGGGTGCGGCAGGTCCCGGGGTTTGACCGGGTGCGCAGCGTTGAGGTGCTCGTGGAATCCGACGGTGTCGTCGCCGTCACGCACCAACGTCGCGACGGTGCAGTGCGGAACCGCCTCCAAGTTCTCGTCGATGGTGTGCGTCAGGATCGGGTGGGGGCTGATCTCGATGAACGTGCCGTGATCGCGTGCCGCGGCGGTGATGGCCTGACTGACCAACGCCGGCT
>NZ_LQPS01000047.1 GCF_002101885.1 Mycolicibacter senuensis | reverse complement strand
GGAATCACTTACAGATCCCTTCCTGACACCTCCGGAGGTGTTTGTGAAGGACTACCCCGATCTATATCAACCGCCGCAGCGGATCCGAGCCCCGCTGCGGTCCAACGGGTCCGGTCCCAGCCCCAGATACTTCTCGCGCAGCTTGTCCCACAGCTCCAGCTGGCCCCACTCGGGTTCGTCGCGGATCTGCTGGTCGTTGGTGAGGAACGGGTTGGGCAGCATCAGCGTCATCATCTGCTCGTCACGACCGTTGAAAAGCCGCACCCCCCAGGACATCGGGTTGCCGTCCTTGCCGATCCGGCGATACAGCTCCGCCCGGGTACACCGGCGGATCCGGCCCAGCTCCGAGCCGCTGGCCCGGTGCTTGCCGATGCACAGGTGAAAGTGCCAGCGGCCGAAGTCGACCGTGGCGTAGCCGTCGAGCATCGCGATTTTGCGCGGCACATTCGGTGCGGCCACCTCCCAGGCGGCGCCCTGCATGATGATGCCGAACCAGATCTCGTCCCAGTACTCGTCGAAGCACAGGTGCAGCAGATCCAGCAGGCTCTGCTGATCGGTGGGCAGCGGCCACAACTGTTCGCGGCCACGGTCTTCGGTGTCGACGATCGGTGGATCGGCGACGATCTCGGTAGCGGTTTCGGTCATGTGGATCCCTTCCTATCGGGTGTGCGAACCTCAGGCTTACGGGTGAGCGCGCAGTCGATGCACAGCCCGCCGCCGGGGGTGCGGTAGAACAGGCAGCAGGTGGCTCGCCGGTAGTCGGTGTTGGAGCCGTTGAAACAGATTGTGCCGGTGAGACGTTCGTCTTCGCAGACGGTGCGGGCCAAGTCCCAGCAGGGCTCGGTCGCCAGTTGTGCGCCGCGATTCCCGTGCAGGGCTCGGGCGGCCCCCAGCGCAGCGGAGGCGGCATTGCCGTACAGCAGTCTCTCCGAGACCGGACCGAGTCGTCGCGTCGCGGCGGCCAGTGGCGTCAGGTGCTTGCTCAAGATCGTGTCGGCCAGCAGCGACTCCAGACCCGGCCCCTGCCAGGCCACCGGATCCGCCAGGTGCAGCCGCACTGTGCCCTCGGATTCGGAGTACCAGAGCTCATCGGGGTCAAGGTCCAACAACAGGCTGTGCTCGGCGAGCCCGCCCAGCCCGATCGACCACAGCCGCGCCGCGAAGCCGAGGAAGAAGGTCGAGGCGGCCACCCGAAAATCCGTTGCCCCGATACGATTCCGTACGTTGCCGACCGTGCCGGCGAGCAGCTCCTCGTCGGTATAGAGTTCGGCCACCGGACGCCAGCCGCCGCCTTCGACCGGCCCGGTGGACACCGCGAAATACGGGCTGACATCCGATAACCGGGCCAATGCGACTACCACCTCGTCTGCCGGCGCGCAGCGGTGCGGACTCGCGGGCAGGGCGCGCAGCCGCTGCGGCAGATCGCGGATGGCGGTGCGGTCCGTCGACGTCGCGCAGCGCAAGGTGACCGCGTCGGGATCGGTTGCGGTGACGAGAAGTTCACAGTTCTCACCTGGCTCGGCGCTGTCCCAGCCCTCCCGCGACAGCACCCGCAGCAGCGCGGTGCGCAACGGTTCGCCGGCGTCGATGCGCGCGGATCGGCGCTCACCGCCTTCGGTGCCGAACGCGAACATGCCGCTGGCCGGGTCGAAACGCAGGGTTTCGGTGTCGAACAACGCCCCGATGCGGCCGGACAGCATCAGCTCCTCGCCGACCGTATCGACCAGCGTGCCCGCCGGATCCAGCAGCCACACCCGGTCGGCCACCCGCAGCGCCAACTCCAGGTCGTGGGTGCTCAGCACCACCGCCAACTGCTGGTCGCGGGCCAGCTTGCGCAGCAGCCCGAACAGCCCGGCCCGCGACGACACGTCCAGGAACGCGGTCGGCTCGTCGAGGATCAGCAGGCCGGGCTGCTGCGCCAGCGCACGCGCGGTCAGAACGCGCTGACATTCACCGTCGGACAACTCCACGGCCGGTCGTGACGCCAGATGTTGTGCACCGGTCGCGGTCAGCGCCCAGTCGATGATCTCCTCGTCGGCGGCACGCAGCCGAGACCCCAAACCCAGGTGCGGGATGCGGCCGAGGCCCACCAGTGCCCGCGCCGACAGCAGGCCCGGGTCGATCCGCTCGGTCAGCACCACCGCGACCCGGCGGGCCAGTTCGTCGCGGGGCAGCCCGGTCAGGTCGGCGCCGTCCAGCAGCACCCGGCCGCCGAGTGCGGGCTGCAATCCGGCCAGGGTGCGGATCAGGGTGGACTTGCCGGCGCCGTTGGGCCCGATCAGCACGGTCAGCTCACCGCGGCGGGCCTGCGCGTTCAAGCCGGTCGCCACCGGCGTGGACCGGCGACGGTGCCGGTAGCCGATCGCCAGGCCGGCCAGTTCGACGGCGGGTGTCATGGGCGTCATGACGGCATCCCCGATCCGCGGCGGGCCCGCAGCAGCACGGTGATCACCACCGGTGCCCCGACCAGCGCGGTCACCGCGTTGATCGGGATGACCAGATCGCTGCCCGGGACCTGGCTGACGATGCCGCACCCGAGCGCGGCGACTGCACCCAGCAACACCACCGTCGGCAACACCACCCGGTGGTCGGAGGTGCCCACGGCGATGCGGGCCACGTGCGGAACCACCAGCCCGAGGAAGGCGATCGGCCCGCAGAACGCGGTCGTCACCCCCGCCAGCAGTGATGCCGAGGCGACCGTGACGATGCGGGCGCGGTGCACGTTGATGCCCATGGTCGCCGCGTAACTCTCACCGAGCAGCAGCGCGTTGAGCGGCCGGATCGTCATCGCCGCGGTGATCAGCCCGACGGCCACCAGCGGCAGTAGCAGGCGCAGGTCGGTCCAGCCGGTCGCGGCGAAACTGCCCAGACCCCACAGCAGGTACTGCTGCACCCGCTGCGGATCGGAGTACACCAGCGCCAGGCTCACCAGTGCGGTGCTGGCCGCGCCGATCATCACCCCGATCAGCAGCAGCGTCGCCGCCGAGCGGGTCCAGCGCGACAACACCAGCACCAGCGTCAACATCGCCGCCGCGCCGAGTGCCGCCGCGAGCACCTCCCCGGCGCGGCTGGCGCCGGTGGTGCGGAAACCGGCGCCGGCGGCACCACCGGCCAGCACCACCAGCGCCACACCCAGGCTGGCCCCGGAGCTGACCCCGAGGATGTAGGGATCGGCCAGGGTGTTGCGGAACAGGGTCTGCAGTTGCAGGCCGGCGACCCCGAGTGCGGATCCGGCGGCCAGCGCGGTGAGCACCCGCGGCAGCCGCATGTTCGCCACGATCACCTGCCAGCGTGGATCGGATGCTTCGGCACCGAGCAGCACCCGGACGGTGTCGGTCAGCGGTACCCGCACCGGCCCCAGCGCCAGGCCCAACAGGGCCAGCACCAGCACCGCGGAGATCAGCCCGGCCAGCACCAGCGTGGCGCGCCCGGGGCGCAGGGCGGCCGCCGTCATCGCGGCACCTGCCGGTAGAACTCGAAGCCGTGGCCCTGCGCGGCCAGCTCCGGGTGCAGAATCGCGACCAGGTCGCCGAGCAGCAGATCCGGTCGCGCGGTCCCGCGTTCCCAGTACAGATTGCCTCCCCCGGGCCCGATTGCCCTGGTCGCCGACCACACCTGGCCGGTGCGGACCGCGACGAGTTCGCCGTAGCGGCTGTCGCGTGCCACCGCGTCGTCGACGGTCGCCCAGTCGTCGGTGACCAGCCACAGCGGCGCGTCTGCCGCGCGGGTGTAGACCGATTCGAAATTCAGCTGCCGGCTCTCGGCGCCGTCGTCGGCAAGCCAGGGATAGGTCCCGCCGGCGTCGGCCACCAGCCGCCCGGAATAGCTGGCGCCGGTCGGCATGGACCAGTTGCCCGAGTACATGGTGCCGACCAGCACCTTGGTCGGCGCGGCCGCTGAAGCCTGCGCGGCCAGCGCCCGGTAGCGGTCACGGATGCCCTGGTAGATCTGCCCGGCCCGGCGTTCGGTGCCGGTCAGCGCGGCGAACACCTTGATCCACTCGGCGCGGCCCAGCGGGGTGGGCTCCAGCCATTCGGCGTCGGCGACCACCGGCAGGCCGGCCTCGCGCAGCTTGGGGTAGCCGGCATCGTCCATGCCCTGGGTGACCAGCGCGTCGGGACCGGCGTGCAGCACGCTTTCGATGTTGATCTGCCCGCCGGGTGCGTAGCCGACGGTCTCGCCGGTGTCGATGCGCTCGCGGATCTGCGGGTCGGCGACCGCGGCCGGGCTCGCCACCCCGGTGACCACGTCGGCCTTGTCGAGTTCGGTGATCATCGCCAGATGCGTCGTCGAGCCCGAATACAGGCTGCGCACCGGGACGGTGATGCGTTGGGCGGCAGCCAGTTCGCCGGTCAGTGCCGGAGTCGGCGCGCCGCAGCGCACCAACACATAGGACACCGGCTTGCCGCCGAGGTAGGGGCGGTGCACGGTCAGGATCTGGTAGCTGCGGTGGTATTCGAGGGCGAAGTTGGCGGCATCCGACAGCGTCGATTTGTCCGGAAAGTAGTCGGCGTGCGGATCGAAGTCGGTGATGCAGTCCTGCCGCCCGTCGGCGGTGCGGAAGGCGTGCTCGGCCGAGCAGCCGGCAAGCGCCAGCGCGATGGCCAGCGCTGCCGTCAGCGCAGGGACTACCCGTCGTGCACGAGGCATGGGCGTGCATCAGCTTCCTCGGGGTACACCGCCCCGGTTCGCAGGACGCGATGACGTGAGTCTCCTGGCTCTCGGATCACTGCTCGCCTCGCCTTCCAGTCCCAGTCGTGGCGGACCGTGGCCGATGAGGGTCACTCCCCGATGACAGTGGCGGGACCGCGCCGGATTCACACCGGCTTCCTCACTGTGTTGCCATCGCCTTACCGGCGACATTCTTGCATGCCGTGCTGGGCTAGGCTGGCCGCCGTCTCGTGGCGTCAGGAACCCGGTGGAATTCCGGGGCGGTTCCGCCACTGTGAGGAGCGCCGGTTCGCGCTCCGTCAGCCAGACACTGGCCGCGGGACACCCGACCGGATGGGGCGCGAACCCCGAGGAGGAACCCCGATGTCTGATGCCCGGCGCATCGCCTTGCTGTCCACGTCCGACACCGACCTGCTGTCGGCACGCGCCAGCGGGGCGGCCTACAACCTGGGCAACCCGGCGCGCCAGGACATCGAAGCGGTGCTCGACGGGGCGGATGTCGTGGTGCTGCGGATCCTGGGGTCGTCCGCGGAGATCGACGCCGAGCTGACGCTGCTGCGCGCCACGGGGCTGCCGGTGGTGGTGCTCGGTGGGGAGCGATCACCCAACGCCGAGCTGATGGAGTGCTCGACGGTCCCGATCGGGCTGGCGGCCCAAGCGCACGCCTACCTCGCCGAGGGCGGGCCGGCGAATCTGGCGCAGCTGCACGCGTTCCTGTGCGACACGGTGTTGCTGACCGGTGAGGGCTTCGATGAGCCGACGGTGATCCCGGAATGGGGATACGGGTCTCGCGAGCCGGTTGACGCACCCGATGCGGTGCGGGTCGGGGTGCTGTACTACCGGGCCCACGAAGTCAGCGGGAACGCCGGGTTCGCCCACGCGCTGGCCGACGCGATCGACGCCACCGGCCGGGCGGTCGGGGTGCCGATCTTCGCCGCGTCGCTGCGCAACGCCCCCGACGAGTTGTTCGACGCGCTGGGCACCCTGGATGCGGTGGTGGTCTGTATGCTGGCGGCCGGCGGCGCGATGAACGCCACCGCGACCGTGGGTGCCGGCGACGACGACGGCGCCTGGGACATCGAACGGGTCGCCGCGCTGGACATTCCGGTGTTCCAGGGACTGTGCCTGGCGTCGTCGCGGGCGGACTGGCAGGCCAACGATGACGGCGTGACCCCGCTGGATTCGGCCACCCAGATCGCCATCCCGGAGTTCGACGGCCGGATCATCACGGTGCCGTTCTCGTTCAAGGAGATCGACGACGACGGGCTGCCGCACTACGCCGCCGACGCCGAACGCTGCGCCCGGGTCGCCGGCGTCGTGGTCAATCACGCTGTGCTGCGCCGCATCCCGAACGATCAGAAGAAGCTGGCGCTGGTGCTTTCGGCGTACCCCACCAAGCACTCCCGGGTCGGCAACGCCGTCGGGCTGGACACCCCGGCCTCGGCGGTGCGGCTGCTGCACCGGCTGGCCGAGGACGGCTACGACGTCGGGGACGGCTTCGGGGTGCTGGACATTTCTTTGGACGACGAGGGGGTGACGCAAGCCGGGGATCGGCTGCTCCACACCCTGATCGAGGCCGGCGGCCAGGACGAGGACTGGCTGACCGCCGCGCAGTTAGCGGGTGCCCAGGTACGAGTGACCGCACAGCAGTACGCGCAGTGGACCGCCGAGCTGCCGGACGAGCTGCGCGACTCGATGACAGCGGCGTGGGGCCCGGCGCCGGGCACACTGTTCGTCAACGACGCCGGCGAGATCGTGTTGGCCGCACTGCGATCCGGCAACGTCGTGCTGATGATCCAGCCGCCGCGCGGCTTCGGGGAGAATCCGGTGGCCATCTACCACGACCCGGAGCTACCGCCGAGCCACCACTACCTGGCCGCATACCGTTGGCTGGCACACGGTTTCGGTGCGCACGCGGTGATCCACCTGGGCAAGCACGGATCCATGGAATGGCTGCCCGGCAAGACCGCGGCACTGTCGGCGGGCTGCGCCACCGACGCCATGATCGCCGACCTGCCGCTGATCTACCCGTTCCTGGTCAACGACCCCGGCGAGGGTGCGCAGGCCAAACGCCGCGCGCACGCCACCATCGTCGACCACCTGATCCCGCCGATGGCTCGCGCGGAGTCCTACGGCGACATCGCGCGGCTGGAGCAGCTGCTCGACGAATACGGCAACATCGCCACGATGGATCCGGGAAAGCTGCCGGCGATCCGCGGCGAGATCTGGAACCTGATGCGCGCCGCGGAGATGCACCGCGACCTGGGGCTGGATGAGCGGCCCGAGGATGAGGAGTTCGACGACTTCCTGCTGCACGTCGACGGCTGGCTCTGCGAGATCAAGGACGCCCAGATCCGCGACGGACTGCACGTGCTCGGCGGCGCCCCGGCCGGGGCCGAGCGGGTCAACCTGGTGCTGGCGATCCTGCGCGCCCCGCAGGTATGGGGCGGGGTGGACCACGCGGTGCCGGGATTACGAGCCGCACTCGGATTGAAAGACGATGCGCCGACCGCGGCGGTGGACGAGATCGAGGACCGTGCCCGGGAACTGGTCGAGGCCATGGAGACCGCCGGCTGGGACGTCGGGGTCACCGACACTCTGCACCCCGACCCCGAAGTGTGCCGGGTGCTGAGATTCGCTGCCACCGAAGTGGTTCCGCGGCTGGCCGGCACCGCGGCCGAGCTGGACTCGGTGCTGCACGCGCTGGCCGGCGGATTCGTGCGGCCGGGACCGTCCGGTTCGCCGCTGCGCGGTCTGGTCAACGTGCTGCCCACCGGGCGCAACTTCTACACCGTCGACCCGCGGGCGGTGCCGTCCCGGCTGGCGTGGCAGACCGGGCAGGCGATGGCGGATTCGCTGGTGCGGCGCTACCTCGACGAAACGGGCGGCTATCCGGAGTCGGTGGGGCTGTCGGTGTGGGGAACCTCGGCGATGCGCACCTCCGGCGACGATGTCGCGGAGGTGCTGGCCCTGCTCGGGGTGCGGCCCGACTGGGATGAGGCCTCCCGGCGGGTGTCCGGGCTGGCGGTCATCTCGCTGGAGGAGCTCGGGCGTCCGCGCATCGATGTGACGGTGCGCATCTCGGGATTCTTCCGGGACGCCTTCCCGCACGTGGTGACCATGCTCGACGATGCGGTGCAGCTGGTGGCGACGCTCGACGAGCCGGACGAGACCAATTTCGTGGCCGCCCACGCCCGCGCCGACCTGGCCTCCCACGGCGACCTGCGCCGGGCGACCACCCGCGTCTTCGGTTCCGCGCCGGGCTCCTACGGGGCCGGCATCCTGCAGGTGATCGAGTCCGGGACGTGGCGCGACGACAAGGATCTGGCCGAGGTCTACACCGCCTGGGGCGGATTCGCCTACGGCCGGGGGTTGGACGGCTGCGCGGCCGCCGATGACATGCGCGCCAACTACCGCCGGATCAAGGTGGCCGCCAAGAACATCGACACCCGCGAGCACGACATCGCCGACTCCGACGACTACTTCGTCTACCACGGCGGCATGATCGCCACGGTGCGGGCGCTGACCGGCGCAGACCCGAAAGCCTATGTGGGCGACTCGACGTCGACGGATGCGGTGCGCACCCGCACGCTGGCCGAGGAGACCGCCCGGGTGTTTCGGGCCCGGGTGGTCAACCCGCGCTGGATCTCCGCGATGCGCCGGCACGGCTACAAGGGCGCCTTCGAACTGGCCGCCACCGTGGACTACCTGTTCGGCTTCGACGCCACCGCCGGAGTCGTGCACGACTGGATGTATGAGAAGCTCGCAGCGGAATACGTGCTGGATCCGCAGACCCGCGAGTTCCTCGACAAGTCCAATCCGTGGGCGCTGCAGGGCATCGTGGAACGACTCAAGGAGGCCGCCGACCGGGGCCTGTGGGCCGACCCCGATCCGGAGACCATGGCGGCGCTGCAGCAGGCCTACCTGGACGTCGAAGGGGACTTGGAGGACCGCTGATGGCGCTGCAGGTCTGGATTCTGGGTGTCGGCATGGGCCCCCAGCACGTCACGGCCGAGGCCGCCGAGGTGCTGCGCAGCGTCGACTACGTGGTGGCACCCGAGAAGGCTTCCGACGACGGCTTGCTGGCGCTGCGGCACGCCATCATCGCCGCTTACGCCGATACGGTCCCGATCATCACCGTCGCCGATCCGCGTCGGGACAGCTCCCCGGGGTCGACCACAGCCGAATACGAGCGCGCTGTCGCCGCCTGGCATGGGGCCCGAGCGGCGCGCTACGCCGAGGTGCTGCGTGAGCGGGGCGGCACGGCGGCGTTTCTGGTCTGGGGCGACCCATCGCTGTACGACTCGACGATCCGGATCGTGCAACAGGTGAAAGACCTTGGCGTGGAACTGGATTTCCAGGTGTTGCCCGGTATCAGCGCCCCGCAGCTGCTGGCCGCCCGACACCGGATCGTGCTGCACCCGGTGGGCCGCCCGGTGCACATCACCACCGGGCGGCGGCTTTCGGCGGCGGTTGCTGAAGGTCAGGACAATATCGTCGCGATGCTCAACCCCGACGGGCTGGAGCTTTCCGCGCTGGCCGACTGGACGATCTGGTGGGGTGCCAACCTCGGCGCCGCGGGGGAGCGGTTGGTGCACGGCCGAGTCGGCGACGTCGCAGAGCAGATCGCCGACGCCCGCCGCGCAGCCCGCGCCGAGACCGGCTGGGTGATGGACATCTTCCTGGTGCGCAGGCCCTGATGGCCGGGCTGCTGATCGCCGGAACCACCAGCGACGCCGGCAAGACCGTGGTGGCCACCGGGTTGTGCCGGGCGCTGGCACGTCGCGGCGTGCGGGTGGCACCGTACAAGGCGCAGAACATGTCGAACAACTCGATGGTGTGCACCGGCGCCGACGGGACCGCTACGGAAATCGGCCGGGCGCAATGGGTCCAGGCGCTGGCCGCCGGCGCAGCCCCCGAGCCGGCGATGAACCCGGTGCTGCTCAAACCCGGCAGCGACCAGCGCAGCCATGTGGTGCTGCTGGGCCGGCCCTGGGGGGCGGTCTCATCGTCGGACTGGCGGGAGGGACGCCGGGCGTTGGCCGAAGCCGCCCACGCCGCCTACGACGACCTGGCGGCCCGCTACGACCTGATCATCGCCGAGGGTGCCGGCAGCCCGGCCGAGATCAACCTGCGTGACAGCGATTTCGTGAACATGGGGCTGGCCCGCCACGCCGATCTGCCGACGGTGGTCGTCGGAGACATCGACCGGGGCGGGGTGTTCGCGGCGTTCTTCGGCACCGTCGCGTTGCTCGACGCGGCGGATCAGGCGCTGGTCGCCGGGTTTATCGTGAACAAGTTCCGCGGTGATGCCGGGCTGCTGGAACCGGGGCTGCGGGAACTGGAGGGACTCACCGGCCGTCGGGTCTTCGGCACCCTGCCGTGGCATCCGCAGCTGTGGCTGGATTCCGAGGACGCCCTGGACCTGGACGGCAGGCGCTCGGCGCGGACCGGGGCGCGACGGGTGGCGGTGATCCGGTTGCCGCGGATCAGCAACTTCACCGATCTGGACGCCCTCGGCCTGGAACCCGATCTCGACGTGGTGTTCGTCTCCGACCCGCGCGGACTGTCCGATGCCGACCTGGTGGTGCTGCCGGGGACCCGCGCAACGGTGTCCGATCTGGGCTGGCTGCGCTCGCGCGGACTGGATGCCGCGATCGTTGCGCACGCCGCAGCGGGCAAGCCGGTGTTGGGGATCTGCGGCGGTTTTCAGATGCTGGGCCGGTCGATCCGCGACCCGGAGGGCATCGAGGGCGCACCGGGCCAGGTGGCCGGCCTGGGTCTGCTGGACATCGAAACATGTTTCGGCGCAGACAAAGTGCTGCGGCTGTCCGACGGCGGATACGAGATACACCACGGCCGGATCAGCCGGGGCGAGCGGGTGCAGGACTTTCTCGGCGGCGTGCGTGCCGGTCGGGTGTTCGGCACCATGCGGCACGGAAGTTTCGAAGGGGACCCGCTGCGCGCCGAGTTCCTCGCCGAAAGCCTCGGGATGGAACCCTCCGGGGTGTCGTTTCCGGGCGCCCGCGAGCACCGGCTCGACTTGCTGGCTGATCTGGTCGAGCAGCACCTGGATGTCGATGCCCTGCTGGAGTTGACGCGCGGCCGGCCGCCACCGGGTCTGCCGTTCTTGGCGCCGGGGGCACCGTGACGCACGTGTTGCTGCTCGGCGGGACCGCCGAAGCCCGAGCGCTGGCCGACCGGCTGGTGGCTGCCGGCGTGGATGTCACCACGTCACTGGCCGGCCGGGTGGCCAACCCGCGGCTGCCGGCCGGGGCGGTGCGCATCGGCGGATTCGGCGGAATCGACGGTCTGCGTGCGGCATTGGCCGACTACGACGCCGTCATCGACGCCACGCACCCGTTCGCCACCACCATGTCGCGCAATGCGGCCGCCGCCTGTTCGGCTGCGGGCCGCCCGCTGCTGCGGCTGGAGCGGCCCGGCTGGGCGGAGCGGGCCCGGCCGTCCTGGCGGTGGGTCGATTCCCATGAACAGGCCGCCGTCGTCGCGGCCGGGGTAGGCCGGCGGCCGGTGCTGACGATCGGGCGCCAACAGCTGGCGTCCTACCTGCCGGCGCTGGCCGATGCGGCGGTGTTGGCACGAGTCGTCGACCCGCCCTCGATCACGCTGCCGCCGAGTTGGACGGTGGTCACCGACCGGGGGCCGTATGCGTTGCCGGGCGAACTCGCGCTGCTGCGCGATCACCGCGCCGATGTGGTGGTGACCAAGGATTCCGGGGGCGAGTACACCTGGCCGAAGATGTTGGCCGCCGAGGAACTCGGGATTCCGGTGGTGATCGTGCGCCGCCCGGCCCGGCCGGCGGGAGTGCGATGCGTGTACGACGTCGCGCAGGCGTTGAGCTGGGTGCTAACCGGCCACTGACCAGAGCTGCAGGACGGTACCGGCGGTCAGCAACCCGACGACCTTGACCACCTCCAGCCCGGCGTAGGCGTAGTGGGCCTGAGAGCGTTCGCGCATCCCCCCGGGTGGTGCCGCGGGGGCCGCCAGCACCGCATCGGAGCGACGACGCAGCCGGGGACGTACGAACAGTGATTGCAGCAGCAGCATCGTCACCGCCACGCTGATCGCCGCCAGCGCCAGCCGCCCGGGCGGATGCGTGACGACCGCGACCACCACCACCGTCGCCAGCACGATCTCGACGGTGTTGAGGGCACGGAACACCAGCCGGCCGATGCCCAGCCCCAGCTGCAAGGTGATCCCGGGCGCCCGGAACTTCAGCGGCGCCTCGATGAACGAGATCGCCAGCACCATGCCCAACCAGGCGAAGACGACTGCCGCCGCGATTGCACCCATGTCGCTGCTGCCTCCCGAGTTAGCTGTGTCCGTCGGTTGCAGACAAAGCTATCTGTGTCGCGAAGTAACAGACAAGGGTCTTTGGGCGGTAATCCCGGCCACACTCGCCTCGGGCAGACTGACGGGCGTGATTGTGGAACACGGAGTGCTGCCCATCCGCCCCGGCCGCGAAGCCGAGTTCGAAGCGGCGTTCGCCACCGCGCGCCCGCTGATCGCGGCGCAGCCGGGCTTTCAGGGGATTTCGATGTCCCGGTCGATCGAGTCGCCGAACCTGTATCTGCTGCTGGTGCAGTGGGACAGCGTCGAGTCGCACACCGAGGGCTTCCGGAAGTCGCCGGAGTTCGCGCAGTGGCGGGAACTGCTGCACGAGTTCTACGAGTCCCCGCCGGTAATCGAGCACTTCGCCGCGATCGGGTAGGGATGATGGACCCATGGACGCGAAGCGAACCCTGGAATTCAATGCCCGCAACATCGCGGAGTTCCGCGGCAGCGGGGGCAAGCTGGGCGGTGCGTTCGAGGGCGCGCCGGTCCTGCTGTTGACCACCACGGGTGCCAAATCCGGGCAGCCGCGCACCAGCCCGATGATGTACCTGCCCGAGGGCGAACGGATCATCGTGTTCGCCTCCAACGAGGGCAAGGACAACCATCCCAGCTGGTACCACAACCTGCGGGCGAACCCGTCGGCCACCGCCGAGATCGGCACCGAGACCTTCCCCGTCACCGCCACCGAGATCACCGGCACCGAACACGACCGGCTCTACGACATCCAGGCGCAGCGCTATCCCGGCTTCGCCGGGTACCGGGAACGCACCGAGCGGGTCATCCCCGTCATCGAGCTGACCAGAAGCGCCTCGTAGCTCAGCTGCCCCCGCAGCGCAATGCCGATGTGGCCGCAGCGATCCATCGCCGCCAGCCGCGCTCGGCCGAGCGCGGAAGCTCACGCGGAGGTGAAGACTCCGCCAGTTCCTTGACTCTGGGGTCGACTGGGCGCCCGGTCCTTTTGCTGGCTTCGACTGCGACGCGCGCGGCGGCCCTGCGGACTTCGAGCCGGGACGCTGACTCGCGGCGTTCTGACGCCTCAGGCGTTTGCTCGGCTGGCATTCGCGTCCTCCTCGCCGACATCGTCTACAGCAGCATGTTCCGAGATCACCTGGACGATGTCGTTGTCATCGACGGTTGCCAGTCTAGACCGGATCAGGGTGTGCAGAATGGACCAGCCGAGACGGCTTGGCTGTCGTTGTCGCTGAATGTCCGCTCAAAAGCCCAGGTGGTGCGTCGCCACCATTCGCTGCGCCGGTCGGCGCGGTTCTTCTGTTGCCAGGTGGCGATGACGCCGACGGTCGCCAGACCGCCGACGATCAACGTCACCCAAGATTGCGGAGGCATGGTCCCGAAGCTAAAGCCCGGGCAGCTCCCAGGCGGCACCGGCAGTCCGTGTCGGGCCGCAACTGCAAATCAATCCGTAACTGTGGATAACATTGCGCCCGTGACTCACCGCGCCTACGTGCACGACGCGGTGGTGCAGCTGCACCGTGGAGGCAGCCCGAATGCGCCCGGCGGCGCCATCACCAAGGCGCTGTGCGGCAGCTGGAATCACCGCCCGCCTTGCCCACTGGCGCCACACCACACCGCCCATCACGTCTCCGGTGATGAGGTCACGCTGCGGGTCCTGTTCGCCGCCGACACCGCCGACGAACCCCGGGTCCGACAGTTGATCGATGACGCGCTCGCCGCCGGAGAGCTGACCGGCCCCGACGGGCTGGTGACGAGATGGCGGCTGAAATCCGCTGCCGCCGGCCTGGTCCGGCCGGACGAGCACGACCACGTCACCGAACTGATCGCCCACCACTGAGCCGCGGGCACTGTCGGTGGCCGAGTGCATGATCGAGTCATGAAAGATATCCGACGATTACTCGGCCCCGTCATAGCAGCTATACCGGCGTGGGCTGCGCTGGGTTTCGGATTTCCCACACCGTCGGCCAACGCCGACTCCGGCACCGAACCCAGCGGCTGTTACAGCTCACTGCCGTGGGCGGTGTGCAATCAGCCGTGGAACAACTACCCGCCCGGCTCCTGGAGTTTCAACCCCGGACCGCGCCAGTGGGGCCCGCAGGGTTACGTGCCGTGCATGCCCCAGAACGGCTGCGACGGCTGACTCAGTCGCGTACGTGCGGCAACCGCGACCGACGTTCCATGAAGGTCTCATCGGGTGCGGCGAAGCCGAACGTCTCGTACAGCCCGTGCGCATCGGCGGTGTGCAGCATCCAGCGGAAGTCGCGGCCCGGTCCCTCGTCGACCATCACCCGCAGCAAGCCCCGGCCGATGCCGCGACCGCGCTCGGCTGCCGCAACGTACACGTCGGCCAGATACGCCATGGCCGCACCGTCGGAGAACGCCCGGCAGAAACCCACCATCGCCCCATCGTCGGCCCGGTAGGCGCCTACCAGCCGCCACGCCTCATCGAGTTGACGATCGAACATGGCGCGGTCACGATACTTCGCCCAGTAGGTGTGCTCGGTCAGCTCCTGCCAGAGCCAGTCACGATCCACCCGCGCACTCGCCGTGGAGAATTCGACGGAGCCGGACATACCTACCTCCTCGTCTTACGGATCAGACACCACACCACCGCGCCGGCCACTGTCGCGGCGCCCACCCGCCGGGCCAGCCGCACCGCCCGGGGAATGTCGGCGAGCACGGGAGCCCGCCCGTGCCCCAGCAGCGCCCGGTCCTCACGCCGATTCCCGTCGTAGATGTTGACACCCCCGAGCTGCAGACCCAGGGCCCCGGCGAAGGATGCCTCCACCACCCCGGCGTTGGGGCTGGGATGGTGACGGGCGTCGCGACGCCAGGAGCGCAGTGCGCCAACGGGATCGGGGCCGAAAGCAGCGGCAAGAACACCGGTCAGCCGAGACGCGGGCAGGCCCAGCAGATCATCGAGCCGGGCCGCCGCCCAGCCGAATCGTTCGTAGCGGGCGTTGCGGTGGCCGATCATCGCGTCCAGGGTGTTGACCGCCCGATGCGCCACCAGGCCCGGAACCCCGGCCACCGCACCCCACAGCAGCGACGCCACCACCGCATCCGACGTGTTCTCCGCGACGGATTCGGCCACGGCGCGGGCGATCTCGTCCGGACCCAGCATGGCGGTGTCACGCCCGACCAGGCTGCGCAGCTGAACGCGCGCCCGCTGCAGGTCGCCGGCCGCCAAGAAGTCATGCACTGCGCATGCCTCGCACTCCAGGGACCGACCGCCGAGCACCGCCCAGGTAGCCGATGCGGTGAACAGCAGCTGTGTCAGCCGGCTCCGCACCGCGCGCTCGCCCAGATACGCCAGCCCGGTCACACCGCCGACCAGCACCAGGACGTGGGCGATACCGCTGGCCCGGCTGTCGCGGTACAGCCGCCGCTCCACCGCCAGCGCGCACGTCCCGAATCCGGCGACCGGGTGCAGCCGGCGCGGATCACCCCAGGCGCGATCGGCGGCGTAGCCGAGCAGCAGCCCGAGCGCCCGGGCCGTCGTCACCCCAGCACCTGATCCAGCGCGGCCAGCAACCGGTCGGTCAACTCCGGGGGACGCACGGCGATCCGCACCCATGACTCGTCCAGGCCGGGAAAGGTGTCGGCCCGTCGCACCGCGATGCCGTTGTCGCGCAACGCCGCATGCACCCCGCGACCGACCCGGGCCAGCACATAGGGCGCCACCCCGGCAACGAACACCACCGCGCGCGTAGCCAGGCCCGCCGTCAACACTTCGCGCCACGATTCCAATTGCCGTGCCCGGCATTCGCTTTCCGTCATGGCCCGCTCATCGGAGCAGGACAGCATGGCTGCCAACGCCGGCGCCGACACCGACCAGGGGATCTGCAAACGTGCGGCTTCGGCGAGCACCGCGGCGTCGCCGAGCAGATATCCGGCCCGAATTCCGGGGATCGACCAGTGTTTGGTCAGGCTGCGGCTGACCAGCAGTCCGGGAAGCTGTTCGCCGGCCAGGCTTTCCGGCTCGCCGGGCACGGCGTCCAGGAACGCCTCGTCGACCAGCACGACCCGGCCGGGCCGCAGCAGCCGACGCAACGCCGACGCCGGATGCAGCACCGCGGTGGGGTTGGTCGGATTTCCGACGACGACGAGGTCGGCCTCCTCGGGCACCTCCTCGGGATGCAGGGCGAAATCGTCCGCGGCCCGGCACAAGACCGTGTGCACGGTGTGGCCGGCGGCGATCAGCGCGGCATGCGGCCCGGTGTACTGCGGGTGTATCACCACCGGGCGTCGCCACCGGCGCAGCCGGGCCACCAGGTCGAAGGCCTCCGACGCCCCGGCGGTGGGCAGCACCTCGCTGCGGCGACGAGCATGCCGGTCGGCCAGTGCAGCGCGGGCGGCCGACACGTCGGGGTACGCCACGGCATCGTCCAGGGCGGCATGCAGGGCGCCGTCGAGCCAGTCCGGGCGCGGCCCGGCGTACACGTTCACCGCGAAATCCAGCAGGCCGGCACCGGTTTCGGTGTCGCCGTGATGATGCAGGTCTTTCGGGTCTTTGCCGCGGAAGCCGTGCACCGCGTCGGCGAATCGTTGCGCCAACCGCGGATACCCGGCCCAGTGGGTGTGCAGGTAGGACGCGTGCAGGCTCGGCCCGGCGATGCCCTCCGGACCGTCGGGCAACTGCCAGGCAGCGTCGACCGGGCGAGAGAAAACCACACCGGTGCGGTGGAATTCATGCCCGTTGATCGTCTCGCCGATTCGCGCCAGCAGATTGTCGGCGGGCGCGGTGGCGCTCCGGTAGCCCAGCGAGAGTCGCGGTGTCATCGTCGCGGCGCCCGGCAACGCCCCGACCCCGGCGAGCTCGTCGACACTGCGGCACAGGTAGGCCAACCCGCCGCATTCGGCGACGGTCGGAACCCCCGCGGCGATCGCCGCCCGCAACGCAGCCAGCAGCGCGGTGTTGGCGGCCAGTTGCCCGGCGTAAACCTCCGGGAACCCGCCACCCAAATAGATGCCCGCGGTGCCGACCGGCAGCTGAGAGTCGGTGAGCGGGTCGAAGCAGACCACCTCACAGCCCGCCGCGCGCAGCAGTTCGAACGTCTCGGTGTAGCCGAACGTGAAGGCCTGCCCACCGGCAACGGCCACCACCGGGCGAGCCGAAGACGCAGCACCTACCTCGACGTAAGGATCCCAGGCGAAACCGGCCAAGTCCGTTGCGTCCCGGGCGATGTCCAGCACGGCATCGAGATCGGCATGCTGCTCGATCAGCCCGGCCAGCCGGGCCGGCATCGCAGCGGACTCGTCGCGCTCGGCGGCCGGCACCAACCCCAGATGCCGAGACGGCGTCTGTACATCCGCGTCGCGGGGCAACACCCCGAGCACCGGAATACCGCTGGGGCGCAACGCGGCGACGACTTCGTCGGCGTGCCGGGCGCTGCCTGCCCGGTTGAGGATCGCCCCGGCCACCCGCACGTCCGGGTCGAAACCGGCCAGGCCCGCCACCACCGCCGCGTGCGTGCGGGAGGCGTGCGAGATGTCGACGACCAGCAGCACCGGGGTCGTGGTCAACGCGGCGATGTGGGCGGTGGAGGCCTCACCGCCGCTACCGAGTCGGCCGTCGAAAAGCCCCATCACGCCTTCGATCACCGCGATATCCGCGCCGGCCGCCCCGTGCAGCAGCAGCGGCACGATCCGCTCGGCGCCGACCAGCACCGGGTCGAGATTGCGGGCCGGACGCCCGGTGGCCAGCGCGTGATACCCCGGATCGATGTAATCCGGGCCGACCTTGTGACCGCTGACCTGCAGGCCGCGCGCGGCCAGCGCCGCCATCACCCCGACCGCCACGGTGGTCTTGCCGTGCCCGGACGCCGGCGCGGCCACGATGACCCGCGGCAGCGTTACCATTCGATCCCGCGCTGGCCCTTCTGGCCGGCGTCCATCGGATGCTTGATCTTGGTCATCTCGGTGACCAGGTCGGCGATCTCGACCAGCCGGGGATGAGCGCGTCGCCCGGTGATGACCACGTGCTGGTGGCCGGGCCGATCGCGCAAGGTCTCCACCACGTCGTCGACGTCGACCCAGCCCCAGTTGATCGGGTAGGTGAACTCGTCGAGCACGTACAGGTCGTGGGTCTGCTCGGCCAGCCGGCGTTTCACCTCGGTCCAGCCGGCCAGCGCGTCGCCGGCGTGATCCTCGGTGCTGCCGGTCTTGCGGCTCCACGACCAGCCCGAGCCCATCTTGTGCCACTGCACCGGGCCGCCGTCGCCGGTCTGGTCGTGCAGGGCGCCGAGCCGCTCCAGCACCGCCTGCTCACCGACCCGCCACTTCGCGGATTTCACGAACTGGAACACGCCGATCGCAAAGCCCTGGTTCCAGCCGCGCAGCGCCGTCCCGAACGCCGCGGTGGACTTACCCTTGCCGTCGCCGGTGTGCACCATCAGCAGCGGCCGATTGCGGCGCTGCCGGGTGGTCAGATTGTCGTCGGGCACCGTCAACGGTTGTCCTTGCGGCATCAGGCGGCTCCCTTTCCGGTGACGTCACGAACAATGCCGCTGAGCGCCTCGGCGCTGACCTGCGGCAGCGGCACGTAGTCGGCCCGCAGTTGCTCGGCCAGGGTGCGTGCCAGCCCGAGCCGCATCCGCCCGCTCTCACAATCGACGACGACGGCCGAGAACCCATGTTCGGCGAGCTGCTGAGCGGCCTGCTGCGACCGCCCGACCGGATCGGCGCCGGCGGTGGCCCGGCCGTCGGTCAGCACCACCAGCAGCGGGCGAGACGCCGGGTCGCGCAGCCGTTCCCGGCGAATCACCTCATTGGCTTCGAGCAGTCCTTCGGCCAGCGGCGTGCGGCCCCCGGCGGGCAGCTCGTCGAGTCGCACCGCGGCGATCTCCACCGACCCGGTCGCGGGCAGCGCCACGTCGGCACCCGTATCGCGGAACGTCACCACCGCCACCCGATCCCGGCGGCGGTAGGCGTCGAGCAACAGCGACAGGATCGCGGTCTTGACGTGCCGCATCCGCTCGGCGGCGGCCATCGACCCGGAAGTGTCCACGACGAACAGCACCAGGTTGGCCTCCCGGCCCTCCCGGACGGCGCGGCGAAGATCGGCGGCCTGCAGCAGCATCGGGCCGTCGACCCGGCCTCGGGCGCCCTGATGCGGGGCGGCGGCCCGTAGCGTCTCGAACAGGTGCAGGCCCCCGGCGGCGCCGATGGCGGTGGCACCCACCCGGCGCCCGGAACTGGTGCGGGCCCGGCTGCGCCGGCCGGCACGGCCGGAGCCGACCCCGTCGACGGTGAAAAGCCGTGCCCGGTAAGGGGAGTCAGCCCCGACGGTCGAGGTGGTGCCGGGTTTCGCCGGCGCGGGCCCGTGTTGCTCGGGTGGTACGGCGTTGCCGCCGTCCGGTGGACCGTCGGGCTCGGGGCCGTCGGGATCCGGGTCTGGCTCCGGGCCGGAATCCGGCGGCGGCAGTAGCTCGTCGAGTTCGGTTTCATCGAGTCCCGGTGCGTCAAACGGTTTGCGCCGCCGCCGATGCGGCAGTGCCAGCCGGGCGGCCACCCGCAGATCCTCGACGTTGACCGCGTCGCGCCCCTGCCAGGCGGCATGCGCCACCGCGGTACGGGCACAGACGATGTCGCCGCGCAGGCCGTCCACGTCGAACGCCGCGCAGATCTCGCCGATCCGCACCAGCGCGGCGTCGGTGAGCTCCACCCGCGGCAGAAGTTTCTGGGCGTTGCGGATCCGGGCCCGCAGCCGTTCCTCGGCGTCGGCGTAGTCGCGCGCGAAGGCCTCGGGATCGGCGTCGAACGCCAGCCGCCGGCGGACCGCCTCGGCGCGCAGCGCCGGATCGCGCGGCGCGGACACCTCGACCGTCAGCCCGAATCGGTCGAGCAACTGCGGGCGCAGCTCGCCCTCCTCGGGATTCATCGTCCCGACGATCACGAAACGGGCGGCGTGGGTGACCGAGACCCCGTCGCGTTCCACGGTCAGCCGGCCCATGGCGGCCGCGTCGAGCAACAGGTCCACCAGGTGGTCGGCGAGCAGATTGACCTCGTCGACGTAGAGGATGCCCCGGTTGGCCCGCGCCAGCAGCCCGGGCTCGAACTCCACCACGCCGGCGCCCAGCGCCCGCTCCAAATGGATGGAGCCGACCACCCGGTCCTCGGTGGCCCCGACCGGAAGCTCCACCAGCCGCACCGGACGGGTCTGCACGGCGGCGCCGGCGGGGAACGGACCGTCGGGGGAGAGCGGGTTCGCCTCTGCCGGATCGGAGGAGAACCGGTCGCCGGCCACCACGTCGATGGGCGGCAGCACCTGGGCCAGCGCCCGTACCAGCGTCGACTTGGCGGTGCCCTTCTCGCCGCGGATGAGCACCCCGCCGATGCCGGGGGAGATCGCGCTCAGCACGAGCGCTAGGGCCATGTCGTCGAGGCCGCCCGACGTGTCCGGGTCGCCGCCGAGCACGGCAGGAAACGGGTACAGCTGTTGCATTGAGGCTCCGCTCGTGATGCCGGTGTTGGCAACGCGAAGCCGGTATTCGGACTG
Organism: Mycolicibacter senuensis; assembly: GCF_002101885.1. GTDB lineage: Bacteria > Actinomycetota > Actinomycetes > Mycobacteriales > Mycobacteriaceae > Mycobacterium > Mycobacterium senuense. The sequence goes on along the minus strand of NZ_LQPS01000047.1, from coordinate 110,193 downwards.
ACCGTGACGCCTCGGAATGCGCCGCGGAACACCGTAGCGGGCCTGTGTCGGACTCACACCGACTTCCCTGGCAGTTCGCGCCGATACCCTAACACCGTGCCCACCCAAGCCCCTCACGTCACCGTTGTCGGGATCGGCGCCGACGGCTGGGCCGGCCTGGCCGAGCCGGCGCGTGCAGCGGTCGAGGCCGCTGACGTGGTGATCGGTGCGTCGCGCCACCTGGACCTGCTGCCGGCCGTCGACGGCCAGGAACGGCGCAGCTGGCCCTCGCCGCTGCGGGCCGGACTCCCGGCGCTGCTCGACGGTCTGACCGGACGCCGGGTGGCCGCGGTGGCCTCCGGGGATCCGCTGCTGTCCGGGGTGGGCAGCATGCTGATCGAGATGCTCGGCGCCCGGCGGGTCACCGTGATCCCGGCGCTCTCCTCGGTGACGCTGGCCCGCGCCCGGTTGGGCTGGTCGGCGGAGTCGGTCGCGGTCATCAGGGCCGGCGATGTGCACGCGGTGCTGCGCGAGCTGGCGCCGGGGCGGCGAGTGCTGGTGCTCTCCGCCGACGAGACGACGCCCGGGCAGGTCGCCGCCCTGCTGGCCGAGCACGGTTACGGAGCGAGCCGGATGACGGTGCTCGGTGACCTGGGCGGCGACGCCGAGTCACGGCTGGACAGCACCGCCGAGACGTTCGCGGGTCCGGCGCCGCGGCTCAATATCGTCGCCGTCGAACTCGACGGGCCGCTGCCGGCCGGTTGGACGGCCGGGCTACCCGATGACGCCTACGACCACGACGGGCAGCTCACCAAACGGGACCTGCGGGCCGCCGCGCTGGCGCGACTGACACCGGCGCCCGGACAGCTGCTGTGGGATGTCGGTGCGGGCGCCGGCTCGGTCGGCATCGAATGGATGCGTGCCCATCCGAGTTGCCGAACCGTCGCCGTCGAAGCCGATCCGACCAGGGCGCAACGGATCTCGGGCAACGCCGCCAGGCTCGGGGTGCCCGCGCTGCGCGTCGTCAACGGGGCCGCCCCGGAGGCGTTGGCCGACCTGCCCGCCCCGGACGCGGTCTTCATCGGCGGCGGGCTGAGCCGGCCCGGGCTGCTGGCGGCCTGCCTGACGGCACTGGGATCCGGTGGCCGGCTGGTCGCACACGGCGTCACCCTGGAAAGCGAGGCGCTGCTGGCAGCGGCCTATCGCGAGCACGGCGGCGAGCTGAGCCGCATCCAGGTCGAACACGCCGCCCCGCTCGGTTCCTTCACCGGCTGGAAGCCGGCCCGGGCGGTCACCCAGTGGGCGCTAACGGTGTCTGCTTGACGACGATGATCCGGCGAGCTCCTGCATCGGCTTGTCGGCAAGGCGTCGATGCGTGGTGTTCTGTGATGCAGCCGCGTTTGCCCGGATGAGCGCCACGCTCGGCGTGAGAAACCTCAGGCCTATGATCTCGGTGTGTAGTCGTGATCCGCGCAGCAGCTTCGCAAACAGCGGAGCGTATGTCGCAGCGATCGCCTCGCGTCCCTTGTAGTGGTGGCCCAGGAATGTGACGTAGTCAGCGTCGCGCGTGAACACGGCAGCGTAAGCCTCGGGATCTCCGGCGTCCCAACCCGCGACTTGGCGATCGAGAAGCTCTCGGATCGCCGCCTCATCGCTCTCGTCGCGGTCCGGTGGTGAGTCCGGTCCATTCTTCGACATGGTGCTTCCCTCTGCTGGATTCGTTGCCGTAGAACAGCGTGCCCGCCCAACGTCTAACCATTGCGGGTTTCGGCGTGATCTTTCGCAGTGGTTACACGTTCGACGGGTCAGTGGTTTGCGACTAGAGTCCCCGGTCCCGCGCCGGATCGTAGAGATGACTCTCGCCGCCGCACGGATCGGGCAGTTCGGCCACCGCGCGGCCGACCAGGATCACCGCGGCCGACCGCAGCCCCGCCGCCTCGACGTCATCGGCGATGTCGGCGACGGTGCCGCGCAGTACGCGTTCATCGGGTTGCGACGCCCGGTAGACCACCGCGACCGGGCAATCCGCGCCGTAGTCGGATTCCAGCCGGCCCATCAGTTCTCGTATCCGGGTGATCGCCAGGTGCAGTACCAGCGTGGCCCCGGTCGCGGCGAACGCGGTCAGCGATTCGCGCGGCGGCATCGCGCTGGAGGCGGCCTGCACCCGGGTCAACACCACCGACTGCGTCACCAGCGGCACCGTGAGCTCGCGCCCGAGCACCGCGGCCGCCGCCGCATAGGCCGGCACGCCCGGCGTCACCTGCCACGGCACCCCGGCCGCATCGAGCCGGCGGGTCTGCTCGAAGACCGCGCTGTAGAGCGACGGATCGCCGGAGACCAGCCGCACCACCCGCCGGCCCGCCCGGTGCGCGGTCACCAGCAGGTCGGCGATCGCATCCAGGTCCAGCCTGGCGGTGTCGACGAGTTCGGCTGTGGCGCAACAGTGATCGAGCACCTTCGGATCCAGGTAGCTGCCCGGGTAGAGCACCACGTCGGCGTCGGCAAGCAGTCGGGCGGCCCGCACCGTCAGCAGGTCCGCAGCTCCCGGGCCGGCGCCGACGAACTGGACCGCTAGCGCACCCATCGCGGCGTCCAGACCCGTCCACCCGTCACCCGTGTCGACGACGACCCCACCAGGACAAGGCATTTCATGTCGATCGCGTCGGTGTCCAACTCGCCCAGCGTGGTGACGGTCAGCGACTCCGATTCCCGGCCGACGTCGCGGCCGACCACCACCACGGTCGAGCCGTCACGATGCTCCAACAGCACCTTGCGGGCCAGCGCGATCTGGTCGGGCCGGGCGCGCGAGGCCGGGTTGTAGATCGCCAGCACCAGATCGGCGTCGGCGATCGCCCGCAACCGTGACTCGATCACCGGCCACGGCTTGAGCCGATCCGACAGGCTCAGCACCGCGAAATCGGCGCCGATGGCGGCACCGGCAGCCGCGGCGACCGCCTGCACCGCGGACACCCCCGGCAGCACCCGCACCGAAACCTGTTGGTATCGCTCGCCATCGGCCGCCTCGGACATCGCTTCGAATACCGTCGAGGCCATCCCGAACACGCCGGCGTCCCCGCCGGAGACCACCGCCACCTTCTCGCCGCGGGCGGCCAGATCCAGCGCGAGCCGGGCCCGGTCCAGTTCGACGGTGTTGCCCGAGGAGTGCCGCTGCAGGCCGGCGCGCTGCGGCACCCGCGCCAGGTAGGGGCCGTAGCCCACCACGTGATCCACGGTGGCCAGCGCTGCGGCGGCCTCGGCGGTCAACCAGTCCTCGGGTCCGGGTCCCAGCCCGATGACCAGCAGTTCGGCCGGCTCGCTGACCGGCTCGACTTTGGCCGCAGCCCGGTCTTCGGGCTTGCGGGAGCGCTGCCCGTTGCGGGAGTCTCCGTCGACCACGATCAGCGACAGATAGGGCACGTCGTCGGTCTCGGCCATGGCGGTCACCGGCAGCCAGCGCTGCTGCGGATGACTGGCCCGCTCCACGTAGTAGGCGTGCTCGAGACGGCCGGCGGCGACCAGCGCACGGTGCACGGCGGGGAAGGTGCGGCCGAGCTTCATGATGATGGCGCCGTCGGTGTCGGCCAACCGCATCGCCAACTCGTGCTCGGGCAGCGTGCCCGGCAGCACGGTCAGCACGTCGGTCTGGCGCACCAGCGGCATCCCGATCGCGGCGGTGGCGGCGCTGAAAGCCGGTACGCCGGGGATGATCTCGGTGTCGAAGCGGGTCGACAGCCGGTCGTGCATGTACATGAACGAGCCGTAGAACAGCGGATCGCCCTCGGTCAGCAGCGCCACCGTGCGGCCCGCACTCAGGTGGGCGGCCAGCCGTGACGCGGAGGCCTCGTAGAAGTCCGCGAGCGCCCCGGCATAGCCGCCGGGGTGGTCGGTGACCCCGGTGGTGACCGGGTAGCGCAGCTCCTCCTCGATCACGCCATTGCGGATCAGGTCGGCGGCGATGGTGCGCGCATAGGAGTTCTTGTTGACCCCGGCGTGGTAGGCCACCACGTCGGCGTCGGCGATGATCCGGGCCGCCTTGCGGGTGATCAGTTCCGGGTCGCCGGGGCCCAAGCCCACCCCGTAGAACGTGCCGCTCACTCGTTGTCCGAAGCCAGGGCGTTCAGCGCCGACGAGGTGATCGCCGAGCCGCCGCGGCGGCCGCGCAGCGTCACGAACGGGATGTCGATGCCGTGCTCGGCGTGCAGTGCGGCCAGCGCCGCCTTGGACTCGGCGGCGCCGATGAACCCCACCGGACAGCCGACGATCACCGCGGGGCGCGGCCCGCCGTCCAGGATCAGCTCCAGCAGGTGAAACAGCGCGGTGGGGGCGTTGCCGATCGCGACGACGGCACCGGCCAACTCCGGCTCCCACAACGAGACCGCCGCCGCCGAGCGGGTGGTGCCCCACTCGGCGGCCAGCGCCGGAACCCGCTCGTCGTGCAGGTGGCAGCGCACCTCGTTGCGTGCGGGCAGCCGCCCGGCCGTCACCCCGACCGCCACCATCCGGGCATCGCAGAAGATCGGCGCGCCGGCGTCGAGGGCGGCGCGGCCGGCAGGCACCGCCTCGGGGTGGATCAGCAGGTCGGCGGCGACGTCGGTCTGCCCGGCACCGTGGATCATCCGGACCGCGAGCCGCTCGGCAGAGGCCGGGATGTGCGACAGGTCGGACTCGCGCCGGATGGTGGCGAACGATTCGACGTAGATGGCCGGACCGTCCTCGAGGTAGGAATACCGCTTGGTGGGACGGCTAGCGGGCCTCGTCACGGATTCATCTCCTGTGCATCGGGAATGAAGACACCCTGCCACGGCGTCACCACCAGCTCGGTGTGCGCCGGCAGCGAGCGCGCATGCTCCGGCGTGAGTATCCCGCCGGGGACCGGCACGTGGGCGCCGCCGGGCACCGGACCGTAGGGTAGCGGACCCGACGGTGCGGGCAGCCGTGGATCGGCGGCGACTCCGGGTGCCAGCGCGGCGGGCAGCTCCCGGATGTGCCACGGCGCGTCGGGGCCGCTGCCGCGGGCGCCCTGGAATGCCGCCGCCAGCGCGGCCAGCCGTTCGGCGGCCTCGGCGATGGTCACCACCGCGCCCCAGTTGTCGCCGATCCGGAGCTGCGCCAGCGCGGCGGAGAGCGCCACCAGCCCGGCATCGGTGGCCCGGTCGATCAGGTCGCCGCGGCCGTCATCGAGAACGAACAGGAAGCGCCCGGGCAGGTGTGCCAGTCGCGGATCGCCACACAGCAGCGCGTCGAGCCGCGCCGAAACCGGGCGTAGGTCGACACGCCCGCCGGCATGCCCGGTCTGCGGCGAGACCAGAATGTTGCGGACCAGTTCGTGGCTGCGCGACGGCAGCAGTCCGGTCGACTCCAGGGCGGCCACCACGTCGGGCGTGAGCCCTCCGCCGTGCCCGGGCAGCCCCCGCAGCTGCAGGTTGGCTCGCTTGGTCAGGTAGACCGAGCCGTCGCCGAACTCGGCGCTGACTTGCAGCAGCTGTTCCAGTGCCGCCACGGGCAGCCGTCCCCCGACGAGGCGCAACCGGACCAACAGGCCGTCGTCGGCCGGCCACGGCCGCAGCACACCGGGGCACCGGTCCGCCCTGGCCCTCATCGGTCGCATCCGTCACGCTCGGGAGGGCGGGTGTCAGTTGCCCGCCTCGCAGCGACAACACCAGGCCGGTTGGTTGGGTGGGCGCGGGCGCTCGGGTGCACCGCTTGATTGTCGCGCAGAGGCGGGCAACTGCCCTATGCCCGCCCGCCGGTGACGGGCGGGGCCGATGTTGTTCAGGTCGCCGTCAACGCCGCCACCGCCGGCCCGAACATGCCGGTCTTGATCGCGCCGAGCGTGCCGGGATCCTTTCCGGCCAGCGGCCGCAGCAACTCGACCGCGGCGGGCGTCACCGCGCCCTCACCGGCGGTGCCGTCGACGATGCCGATGGCCGCGGCGTCCGTCCCGCCGAACCGCCGACCGGTCGTCATCGACGCCATCTGAGCCGCCGGGGTGAGCTTGGCCTGGATCAGCGCGGCCATCCCGGGGGTGAACGGGATCCGGATGTCGACCTCGGGGAAGCAGAAGAAGCCGCGGTCGGCGCGCATCACCCGGAAGTCGTGGCCGATCGCCAGCATCGCTCCGGCCCCGAACGCGTGGCCCACCACCGCCGCCGCGGTCGGGATCGGCAGCGTCAGCACCTTCGCCAGCAGCGCCTGCACCCGTCCCACGTACCAGTCGCCGCGGTCACTGTGGGCGGCCAGCCAGTCCAGGTCCAGGCCGTTGGAGTAGAACTTGCCGCTCGCGGTGGTGACCAGGCCGTGGGCGCCGCTGGACACCGCGTCGTCGAGCATGCGCTCGACCTCGTCGAGAAAGTCCGGGGAGAACCGGTTCTCATCGTCACCGAGATCGAGCACGGCGATCTTGTCGTCATAAGTCAGGTTCACTCAGCGGACCCCTTTCTCTGGCCCCACGGCCAGCACGGCGCGTACCGCGGCGTGCAGTTGGGCGCGGGCAACGGTGTTGCCCAGCCGGTTTCGGCTGAGCACGATCGCGGTGGGCAGGTCGACCACACACGTGGTGATGGTGTCGACGGCGGCGGCGTCGCGGCGCTCCCACATCGCGGTCGCGAGCCGGATCAGCAGGCCGATCAGTTCGGCGTCGAGGCGGCGCAACGGTTCGGCGACATCGTCGGGCAGGTCGTCGGCGAGCAACTCCTCGCGCCGGATCGCCAGCAGCAGCGCCGAGGATTCCGGGTGGTGTTCGGCGAATTGCAGCGGGGTGTCGGCGGCGGCGACGACAGCCGCCGCGGCGTCGTGGTGCGCGCCGTCGACGAGTTCGCGCTGCATGTCCAGGAATCGGCGTCCCGCCCGCAGCCAGGCCGCGGCGATCAGTCCGGCCCGCGACCCGAAGCCGTGGTAGAGCGCGCCGTTGGAGGCCCCGGTCGCCACGGAGACGGCCCGGATGGTCACCGCCGCCGGGCCGGACCGCGCCGCCAGCGACTCGACCGCGTCCAGCACCCGGCCGGGGTCGTGCACACGCGGGCGGGGCATGACTGCCACCATAACAGAGCGATTGCTCTGTTACCACGTGCGCCCACCGTCGCACCGGCGTGACAGGATCGAGAAACCATGAGCACTTCCGCAACCCGCCCCGTCGTCTTCTCCGGCGTCCAGCCCACCTCGTCGTCGCTGCACCTCGGCAACGCGCTGGGGGCGATCACCCACTGGGCGGAGCTGCAGGACGACCACGACGCGCTGTTCTGCGTCGTCGACATGCACGCCATCACCGTCCCGGGCTGGGACCCCGAGACGCTCCGGAGAAGCACGCTGATCACCGCCGCGCAGTATTTGGCGCTGGGCATCGACCCGGCCCGCAGCGCGATCTTCGTCCAGAGCCACGTACCGGCGCATGCCGAACTGGCCTGGGTGCTGGGCTGTTTCACCGGATTCGGACAGGCCTCCCGGATGACGCAGTTCAAGGACAAGTCGGCCAAGCAGGGTTCGGACTCGACGACGGTGGGCCTGTTCACCTACCCGGTGCTGATGGCCGCCGACGTGCTGCTCTACGACACCGACGTGGTGCCGGTCGGCGAGGACCAGCGACAGCACCTGGAACTGGCCCGCGACGTCGCGCAGCGGTTCAACGCCCGCTTCCCCGGCACCTTCGTCGTCCCCGAACCGATGATCCCGAAGGCCACCGCCAAGATCTACGACCTGGCCGATCCGACCGCGAAGATGAGCAAGTCCGCGGCCACCGACGCCGGCCTGATCAGCCTGCTCGACGATCCGGCGAAAAGCGCCAAGAAGATCCGCTCGGCGGTCACCGACTCCGAACGCGAGATCCGCTACGACCCGCAGGCCAAGCCCGGGGTGTCCAACCTGCTGACCATCCAGTCGGCGATCACCGGTGACAGCGTCGAGAAACTGGTGGCGGGCTACGCCGGCCGCGGCTACGGCGACCTGAAGAAGGAGACCGCCGAGGCCGTCGCCGAGTTCGTCACGCCGATCAAGGCGCGGGTGGACGAACTGCTGGCCGACCCGGGTGAACTGCAGTCGGTGCTGGCCGCCGGCGCCGAACGCGCCAAAGCGGTGGCCGCGGCGACCATCGCGCGGGTCTACGACCGGGTGGGATTCCTTCCGCCGCCGGCATGAGTCATGAGTAAATCCGCCACCGACCAGGAGTCCAAACCGGGCATCCTCGACCGGCTTCGGTCGCGCTACGGCTGGTTCGACCACGTGATGCGGGCCCAGGAACGCTACGACGAGTGCCAGGGCAACTTCTTCGCCGCCGGGATGAGCTACTACACCATCTTCGCGTTGTTCCCGCTGGCGATGGTCGGGTTCTCCGTCGGCGGCTTCCTGCTGTCGCGGCGACCCGAGGTGCTCGATGGGATCGAGGGCCGCATCAAGCACTCCATCCCCGGCGAGTTCGGCGACGAGTTGGTGACGTTGATGGACACCGCCATCGGTTCGCGCGCCTCGGTGGGTGTCATCGGCCTGGCGACGGCCGCCTGGGTGGGCCTGACCTGGATGGCCAACCTGCGCGAGGCGCTCTCCGAGATGTGGGAGAAGCGTTCGGAGAAGCCGGGTTTCGTCTCGTCGAAGTTGTCGGACCTGGTCGCGATGGTGTGGGCGTTCGGCGCCATGCTGGCCACGATTGCGCTGACCGCGCTGGCCGACCCGAAGCTGATGCGCAAGATGCTGCGCTGGCTCGGTGTTCCCGACTTCGATCTGCTGGGCGCCTTGTTGCGGGTGGCATCGGTCGGGATGGCGGTCGCGGTGTCGTGGCTGTTGTTCACCTGGATGATCGCCCGGCTGCCCCGCGAGTCGGTCAGCCTGGCCAGCGCCGCGCGGGCCGGGCTGATCGCCGCGGTCGGCTACGAGCTGTTCAAGCAGGCCGGCTCGGTGTATCTGCAGTCGGTGGTCAACGGCCCGGCCGGCGCGGTGTTCGGGCCGGTGCTGGGCCTGCTGGTGTTCGCCTACGTCACCACCCGGCTGATCCTGTTCGCCACCGCCTGGGCGGCGACCGATGGCGTTCAGGCGGAGAACCTGCGCGCGCACTGAGTCGCCCGCTGCGACGGTGTGACCGGCCGCCGAAACGGGTAGTAGAGGCGAATGGTGCGCGAAACCGGCTGGCCCCGTCTTCGAGTGCAGGACTGGGGGCCCACTCGGGACACCCTGCACATGTGGACCCAGATCGTCGGCAAAGTCCGCCTGGCGCACGCACCCTTGGTGAACCACTGGTGGCAGGTGACGCTGTATGTCACCGCGCGCGGCCTGGCAACGTCGGCGATCCCGTACGGCAGCGACGTGTTCGACATCGAATTCGACTTCGTCGAACACCAATTGGGCATCCGCAGCGGCTGCGGCGCGACTCGGGCCATCGCACTGCGGCGGCAATCGGTGGCGGAATTCCACTCGGCGTTCATGTCCGCGTTGGACGAGTTGGGCCTGCACACCGCAATCCAGTCCCACCCCAACGAGGTGCAGCAGGCCATCCCGTTCGCCGAGGACGTCGAGCACGCCTCGTACGACGCCCAGGCAGCGCAGTTGTTCTGGCGGCAACTGGTGCAGGCACACCGCGTGCTGAGCCGGTTTCGCTCCCGCTTCATCGGCAAAGTCAGCCCCGTTCACTTCTTCTGGGGCGCGATGGATCTCGCCTGCACCCGCTTCTCCGGCCGTACCGCGCCGACCCACCCGGGCGGCGCGCCCAACTGCGGTGACTGGGTGATGGTGGAGGGCTACTCGCACGAACTCAGCAGCTGCGGATTCTGGCCCGGGGGCGGGGAGGAAGGCGGCTTCTACGCCTACGCCTACCCGGAGCCGGACGGTTTCGCCGACCACCCGGTGCGGCCCGCGCAGGCGTTCTACAGCACGGACATGGGCGAATTCGTCCTACCGTATGAAGTGGTGCGCCAAGCGCCCGACCCGGACGCGGTGCTGCTCGAGTTCCTCCAGGACACCTACGAGGCGGCCGCGGTGCGCGGCGACTGGGACCGCGGCGCCCTCGAAGACGATCCGGATCGCTGGCGGACGAAGGCGCGCACCTGAGGTGCTCTCGTCACTGCGCGCGGTGTGCGGTGACCAGGAAGCCCGGCCCGGGCATCCTCAGCGGCCGCCGGCGTACTCCGGGTGCTTGGCGACGTAGGCCTCCACGAACGAGCAGCTGGGCACGATCTGCTTGCCCGCGGCCCGGGTGTCATCCAGCGCGAAGGCGATCAGCTTGGTGGCCAGGCCCTGACCGCCGAACGCCTTGTCGATCTCGGTGTGGTGGAAATCCCGCTGATCGCCGCTGTCACGGTAGGCGGCCAGCCCGGCCCGCACGCCGTCCACACTGATCTCATAGCGGTGCTGGTCGGGCACATCGATGACGGTCGGCTCACTCATCGGTTCTCCTTCATCTCAGCCACATTCCGCGGCGCATGACCTGCACCACTTGCAGCTCGGCGTTCATCACCACCAGGTTAGCCGCGGTTCCGGCTCGCAAAACCCCGGCGCCGTCGAGACCGAGCACCCGCGCCGGGGTGGTCGAGGTCATGCGCACCGCCGCGGCCAGCGCCGCATCGTTCTCGGTGGAGTCGCCGCCGAGCAGGTTCACCGCGGTCGCGAACAGCCGGTCCATGGTCGCGGTGCTGCCGGCGATGGTGGCGGTGCCGCGCAGCCGGGCCACCCCGGCGGCCACCTCCACGTCGAGCCCGCCGAGGGTGAACGCGCCGTCGCCGGCCCCGGCCGCGGCCATCGCATCGGTCACCAGGGCGACCCGGTCCGGGCCGGCGGTCGCCACGACGTGCCGGATCACCGCCGGATGCAGGTGCACGCCGTCGGCGATCAGCTCGACGGTGACCCGCGGATCGGCCAGCAGCGCCGGTGCCGGTCCCGGCTCGCGGTGATGCAACGCGCGCATCGCGTTGAACAGATGGGTGCCGACGGTGGCGCCGGCGTCGATCCCGGCCTGTGTCTGGTCGTAGTCGGCGTCGGTATGTCCCAGCGCCGCAACGACTCCCGCCTCGACCAGCCGCCGGATCGCGGCCGGTCCGCCGGAGAGTTCGGGTGCCAGGGTCACCATCCGGATCGCGCCGTCGCCGGCGGCCAGCAGCGCATCGACCTCGGCGTCGTCGGGGGCGCGCAGCCAGGCGGGATCGTGGGCGCCGCAATGGTGCCCGCTGAGCCACGGCCCCTCCAGGTGGATGCCGTCCACCACACCGCGCCGCGTCGCGTCGGCAAGCACGCGCACCTGATCCAGCAGCACCGCCGGGGCGGCGCTCACCAGGCTGGCCAGCCCGCCGGTGGTGCCGTGCCCGGCGTGCAGCGCCGCCGCGCGATCCGGGTCGTCGGGGTAGCCGGCGCCCCCGCCGCCGTGACAGTGCATGTCGACAAAGCCCGGCACCACAACGCAATCCGGGAACGCGATGTCGGCGCGCACCGGCCCGGTTCCGCAGTCGGCGATCCGCCCGTCGGCCACCGAAAGCCAGCCGGGCCGGCAGACCCGGCCGTCGAGCACCACGGCGTCCGCGGAGATCAGGGTCATGCCGACGCACCCAGCTCAGGAGCAGCCGCCTCGGCTGCGGGCCAGCGGCCGCCGTTCTCCCAGAAATGCCGGATGTCCTCGAGTTGCCGGCCCTTGGTCTCCGGGGCGTAGCGGTAGACGAACGCCAGGCTCAGCAGCGCCAGCACCCCGAACACCGCGAACGTTCCGGCGCCGCCCAGTGCGCTGAGCATGGTCAAGAACACCGCGGCGACGACCGCATTGGCCACCAGATCCGAGGTCAGCATCGCCGAGGAACCCATCGCGCGCAGCCGCGCCGGCAGGGCCTCCCCGGCGTACACCCACACCAGCGAACCGAACCCGAAGGTGTAGCCGACGGTGAACAACACCACCCCGCCGAACTTGACCACCGCCAGCGCGTCACCGAACGCCGACCCGGCCGCGAACACCGCGATCAGCAGCACGTTGGCGACGACCATCGTGGCGATCCCCGACAGCAGGATGGGACGGCGGCCCACCCGGTCGATCAACGCCAGCGAGACGAACATCGCCGCCAGCGCGGCGACCTGCACCAGCGCCGGCAGGATCAGCAGCGCGAAATCGCCCTCGAAACCCATCTTTTCGAACAGCCGGGGACTGTAGTAGACGATCGCATTGATCCCGGTGATCTGGATGAAGAACCCGAGCGTCACCACGAACAGCGTCGCCCGCAGATACGGTGGCCGCAGCATCTCGCGCAGCACCCCGACCCCGCTCTGGCGTTCCTCCTGCAGCGTCCGGCTGATCTCGGCGAGTTCGCGCTGCGCGGCCTCGATGTCCGGATCGATGCGGCGCAGGGTGCGGTAGGCGTCGTCGACGCGGCCCTTGAGCAGATACCAGCGGGCGGTGTCGGGGATGCGGGCCAGCAGCAGCGTCACCAGCACGGCGGGGATGGCGGCCAGGCCCAGCATCGCCCGCCAGTTGCCGGCGCCGGCCAGCAGATAGGCCAACAGGTAGCCGGCGATGATCCCGACCACGGTGGCTACCCCGTAGGTGACCAGCAGCGCGCCGCGGGCGGCGGCCGGCGCCGACTCGGCCACGAACACCGGCACGACCACCACCGACACCCCGATGGTGACGCCGAGCAGCAGCCGGGCCACCGTGAGCATCGGCACCGACGTCGACGCCGCCCCCAGCAGCGCGAACACCGCGTAGCCCAGCGCCACCGCGATCATCGACTTCTTGCGCCCGATCGCGTTGGCCAGCCACCCCGCGGCCAGGGCGCCGCCGATCTCGCCGATCACCGTCGCGGTGGTCACCATCTCCTGCTGGGCGGCGGTCAGCCCGAAGTCGGCCTCGATGAACAGCAGGGCGCCGGCGATGTTGGACAGGTCGTAGCCGTAGATCACGCCGACACTGGCGGCGGCCACCCCGACCAGCAGTGCCAGCGGCGAGGATCGGCGCAGTTCCCCGATGCGGCCCACCTGGCTCACCGTAGGGGATCGGGTCAGTATTGCGGGCGGCGGTTGACCGCGCGTGCGCCCAGGATGAGCGCGAACACGATGATCGTGCCGAAGATGCTGACCCCGACGCGCACCGGCACCGAGTCGTCGGCCGGCATCAGCGCCATGGCCTGCGGGCTCGGCGCGCCGGCGGGGGCTCGGGTGACCAGCGACGGGTCGGGTTCGATCAGGGTGCCGATCCGGGTCCCGACCGGGGTGGCGAAGCCGTAGTCGAGCAGCTGCGCGGCCTGCTGCCACGGCGGGATCGGCTGCCGGGTGCCGCGCAGCAGCACCGCCACCAGCCGGCGGCCGTCGCGGGTGGCCGCGCCGACGAACGTCTGCCCGGCGTCGTCGGTGTAGCCGGTCTTGCCGCCGAGGGCGCCCGGGTAGTTGTAGAGCAGCTGGTTGTCGTTCTCCAGGGTGTAGCCGGGCACGTCGCCGTAGCCGGGGAACGCGAAGCTCCGCGTTGCGACGATGTCGGTGAACACCGGGTTGTTCCAGGCGTAGCGGTAGAACAGCGCGACGTCGTAGGCCGAGGTGCTCATGCCCGGCCCGTCCAGCCCGGACGGGGTGGCGGCGCGGGTGTCGCGGCCGCCCAGCCGGGCCGCCAGTGAGTTGATCTTGTGCAGCGCGGTGTCCATGCCGCCGAGTTCGGTGGCCAGGGCGTGCGCGGCGTCGTTGCCCGACCCCATCAGCAGGCCGTGCAGCAACTGGTTGACGGTGAAGTCGCCGCCGGGGCCGACGCCGACGCGGGTGCCTTCGGAGTTGGCGTCCTCCTGGGTGCCGGGGACGACCTTGCCCAGGTCCAGCTCGTTGAGCGCCGCCATCGCGGTCAGTACCTTGATCACGCTGGCGGGCCGGTGCCGGCCGTGCGGGTCGCGGGCGGCGATCACCGCCCCGCTGTCCATGTCGGCCACCAGCCACGACTCGGCGGACACCTCGTCGGGCACCGGCGGGGTGCCGGGCGCGGCGATGATCCCGCAGCCGGCCAGCGCGTCGCCGCCGACCGTGGTGGCCGGCACCGGCAGCGGCAGTGGCGGCTCACCGGCCAGCGGCACCTCCGAGGCGTCCACCGCCGGCGGGGTGCTCACCTGGTACGGGCAGCCGACGGCTCCCGCGTTGAGCCCCGGAGTGGGGTCGGCCACGGCTGCAGGGGCGGCCAGGGGTGTGGCGGCGGCGAGAAAACCTACCGTCACCAGGGCTGATACCGAGCGCACAAAAGTCATCGTGTGTGCAGGGTAAGCGAATCGCACCGCGAACCGGCGGAGCCACGCTGTGACTGATGTTGCGCAAGTTACAACTGAAAATACGCCAGGCCCGGGCCGTTGATTCGGCCCAGCCACAGCCGATCCCCGGCCTCGACCACGCCGGTGGCCAGCCCGAACGCCGGATCGGTGCTGCGGAACTGGCTGAGCACCCGGCCGTCGTCGGCGTCGAAGCCGATCACCCACGCCCCGGACTTGGTATCCGGCAGCCAGCGATACGGCAGCAACCGCCACAGCAGGGTGCGCAGCACCGGCGCGCGCGGGGAGAGCCACTCCGACAGCGGGTTGCGATCCGAGACCATCGCCACCCAGATCCGGCCGTCACGCCCGGTGGAGATGTTGTCCGGATGACCGGGCAACTCGCTCACCAGCCCGGTGATCGAACCGGCCCGCGGCCCGGTCAGCCAGTACTTGGACAACCGGCACCCGGTGCTCTCGGCGAACACCACCGCCGATTCGTCGGCGGTCAGCGTCACCCCATTGGCGAAGTGCAGGCCCGACGCCAGCACCGTCGTCGCACCGTCCGGGGTGCGCCGCAGCAGTGAGCCACTGGCGCGGGCCTCGATCACCGAAGCCTTGTAGTACTCGTAGCGGAACCGGTCGGTGGACTCGGTGAAGTAGATGGTGCCGTCGGATGCTTCGACCGCATTCGAGCAGAACGTCAGCGGCCGGCCCGCCACATGACTGACCAGTGTCTCCAGGTGCCCGGTTTTCGGGTCGAAGCGCAGCAGGCCACGATGGCTGTCGCAGATCAGCAGCCGGTGATCGCGGGTGAAGGCCAGCCCGAGCGGGCGCCCCCCGGTGTCGGTCATCACCCGCGGCGGGGCGGCGCCCGGACCGACCGCGATGATGCGGCCGTCCTCGAGGCCGGTCCAGATGGCGCCGTCGGCGTCGACGACGACGTCTTCGGCGGCGGTGCCGGGGATCTCGACGACCTGCAGTGGCGGCGTCGGATCTGGCGGGGGCAGCGGCCGCGACGGCGGCGGCCGCCAGCGGACCGGGGAGATGCGAGGCTTGGCCATTGCTGCATTGTGTCGCGGGCGGGGCGGTTACATCGGCTTAACCGGCCAGAATCCGATCCGCGCTTAGGCTGGGGCGATGACGGCGGCGGTCGAGGATTTCGAGGCGTTGCGGCCGCACCTGCTGGCGGTGGCCTACCGGCTCACCGGGATGTTCGCCGACGCCGAGGACATCGTGCAGGACGCCTGGCTGCGTTTCGATGCCGCCGAGCGTGACGAGATCGCCGACCTGCGGGCATGGTTGACGACGGTGGTGAGCCGGCTCGGCCTGGACCGGCTGCGCTCGGCGCCGCGGCGCCGCGAAACCTATGTCGGCGATTGGCTTCCGGAGCCGGTGGTGACCGGCATGGACCAGGCCGAGCCGTTGTCGGCGGTGGTGGCCGGCGAGGACGCCCGGTTCGCCGCGATGGTGGTGCTGGAGCGGCTGACGCCGGATCAGCGGGTGGCGTTCGTGCTGCACGACGGCTTCGCGGTGCCGTTCGCCGAGGTCGCCGAGGTGCTGCACACCAGCGCGGCCGCCGCCCGGCAGCTGGCGTCGCGGGCCCGGCGCGCCGTTGCCGCCGACCCGCCGCCGGAACCCGATCCGCGGCACGCGGAGACGGTCGGGACGTTGATGGCCGCGATGGCCGCCGGTAATCTGGATGCGGTGGTCGCGCTGTTGCACCCCGACGTGACGTTCACCGGCGACGCCAACCGGCGGGCGCCGACCGCGGTGCGGACCATCCACGGCCCGGAGAAGGTGGCGCGGTTCCTGTTCGGCCTGGCGCGCCGGTACGGGCCGACCCTGACGACCGCGAACCAGTTGGCGCTGGTCAACGGCGAACTCGGCGCCTACACGCCCGGGGCTCCCGCTGCCGAGGGGTTCGCCGAGCTGCTGCCGCGGATCACCGCGATGACGGTGCGCGACGGCTTGGTCTACGCGGTCTGGGACATCGCCAACCCGGACAAGTTCACCGCTACTCCGCTGCGTGGTACCGCGAGGCTGGAGTTACCGTGAGGCCCACTCGCACTTCTGCACGCTAACGACAGTCTGGCGGCGTCACTGGGCCCACGGCACCCGGCAGGCGTCGCCGGAGCTGAAGCCCTGCTCGGTGATGCCCAGCGCCGAATACATCCGGGCCCGCATGTTCTCGACCCCGATCTGATAGGTCAGTTCGATGACGCCGTCGTCGCCGAATCGCGCTCGCAGATCGGCGACCTGAGCGTCGGTGACCAAGTGCGGGTCGGTGGTGACGGCGTCGGCGTAGGCGATGGCGGCCCGCTCGTCGTCGGTGAACCGCGGCGAGGTCGCATAGTCATCGATGGTCTTCAGCCGTTCGATGTCCATGCCTTCCAGACGTTGCAGCATGGAGCCGAAGTCCACGCACCATGAGCAGCCGATGGTGCGGGCGGTCCAGAACACCGCCAGGTCGCGCACTTCGGCGGGCAGCTTGCGGGACGCGGACTGCAGCAATCCTTCGTGCGCGGCGGCGGCGACCAACAGCCGCGGGTGATGCGCGATGACGGTGAAGGGCTCGGGGACCTCGCCGAAGCGGCGTTTGGCGTAGCGGTACATGGCGCGGGTCAGCACGCCGGTCTTCTTGGGGGACAGCGGTTCGATACGTGGTTGAGTAGTCATATCCCTGAGACGAGACAGCCCGACGTTTTGTGACGAGCCGGCCAGTCAGAGCAGAAACGGCACCAGCGCCTTGCGGTCGGTGGGGTAGTCGGCGAACTTCTCCCGGTACCACCGGTGGGTTTGCAACGCGCGCGGGATCAGGTTGCCGGCGGTGATCAGCAGGATCACCACGCCGGGCAGCGCCCAGGTCAGGATCGCGAAACCGGTCCAGGCGATGATCTCGCCCAGGTAGGCCGGGCTGGTGACGAACCGGAAGCCGCCCCCGAACGGAATCCGGTACTCAGCGGCACCCGGGTTGTTCTTGTCGCGCAGGTTGCGCACGATCGACTCGGAGCTGACCAGCAGCGCGAACCCGCACAGGTAGACCACCAGGCCCACCACGAAACGCGGGTCGGTCAGCCAGGAACGGCCGTACTGCGCCAGGTAGTCGTGGCTGAACAGTGCCCCGTTGAGGTAGCCGTGCATGGTCGTGACCAGCATCCCCATCACCACCACCGAGATGTTGAACGTGCTGCGCTTGCCGGGCACCTGACGGATCGCCAGCGGAAAGAACCAGCCGCGGTTGGCGTAGTGCAGCGCCCAGATCCCGGCCAGCACCAGCGACGTCGGCTCGAACCGGGCCGGGCCGCTGAGGTAGGCGACCAAGAACACCACCGTCGCCGGGATCTCCATCAGCCACCAGCCGAACTTCGGGTTCAGGTTGAACCCGAGCTTGGCCGAGGAGAACCGGCCGTAGGAGCTCTGGCCGAAGAAGCCGCCGATGATCACGAACGCGGCGAAACCGAACGCGAAGGTCAGGACGGTGTCATAGCCGCTGTTGCCGGTGTACCAGTGCATCTCAGTGGTGTATCACGCCGGGTCAGCGGGCGAACATCAGCGCCCGCTTGACCTCCTGGATCGCCTTGGTGATCTCGATGCCGCGCGGGCAGGCGTCGGTGCAGTTGAACGTGGTGCGGCAGCGCCACACCCCGTCGACCTCGTTGAGGATGTCGAGGCGCTCGGCGGCGCCCTCGTCACGCGAGTCGAAGATGAACCGGTGGGCGTTGACGATCGCCGCCGGGCCGAAGTAGGACCCCTCACTCCAGTACACCGGGCAGCTGGTGGTGCAGATGCCGCACAGGATGCACTTGGTGGTGTCGTCGTAGCGGTGCCGGTCGTGCTGGCTCTGGATCCATTCCCGGGTGGGCGGGTTGCCCGAGGTGATCAGGTAGGGCTTGATCGCCTTGTAGGCGTCCATGAACGGTTCCATGTTGACCACGAGGTCTTTTTCCACCGGCAGCCCGCGCATCGGCTCGATGGTCAGCGTCAGCTCCTTGCTGGCCTTCTTCGGCAGGATGTCGCGCATCAGCATCTTGCAGGCCAGCTTGTTGTTGCCGTTGACCCGCACGCCGTCGGAGCCGCACACCCCGTGCGCGCAGGAACGCCGGAAGGTCAGGGTGCCGTCCAGGTAGCTCTTGACGTAGATCAGCAGGTTCAGCAGCCGGTCGGTGGGCAGCGCCGGCACCCGGAAGCTCTGCCAGCCGTCGGTGGCGGCGTACTGGTCGGGGTCCTCCGGGTTGTACCGGGCGATCTTGAGCGTGACCATCCGGGCGCCCTCGGGGACCGGGGGCAGCGGCGGGTCACCGGCCGGCGGGCCGTCGACCAGCGCCACCGGTGCCGCGCTCGCCGGACCCGGCGAGCAGCAGCCTGAATCTGATGAGCAGCAGCCGGAGTCAGCTGAAGAGGACATCAGTACTTCCGTTCCTTCGGTTCGTAGCGGGTCTGCACCACCGGCTTGTAGTCCAACCGGATGTCGGCGATCAGATCCGGGCCGTCCTTGTAGGCCATGGTGTGGCGCATGAAGTTGACGTCGTCGCGGTTGGGGTAGTCCTCCCGGGCGTGCCCGCCGCGGGATTCCCGCCGATTCAGCGCACCGACCACGGTGACCTCGGCCAGCTCCAGCAGGAAGCCCAGCTCGATGGCCTCCAGCAGGTCGGAGTTGAAGCGTTTGCCCTTGTCGTGCACGGTGATCCGGGCGTAGCGCTCCTTCAGCGCGTGGATGTCGGACAGCGCCTGCTTGAGGGTCTTCTCGGTGCGGAACACCGCGGCGTTGTTGTCCATCGACTGCTGCAGCGCACCGCGGATGTCGGCGACGCGCTCGTTGCCGTGCTCGGAGAGGATGTCGGCGACCCAGTTGACCACCATGTCGGCCGGGTTCTCCGGCAGCTCGGTGAACTCGTGGGTGTTGGCGTACTCGGCGGCGGCGATACCGGCGCGGCGGCCGAACACGTTGATGTCCAGCAGCGAGTTGGTGCCCAACCGGTTGGCGCCGTGCACCGACACGCAGGCACACTCGCCGGCGGCGTAGAGCCCCGGCACCACCGCGGTGTTGTCGCGCAGCACCTGCCCGGTCACGGTGGTGGGGATGCCGCCCATCACGTAGTGGCAGGTGGGGTAGACCGGCACCAGTTCCTTGACCGGGTCCACGCCCAGGTAGGTGCGGGCGAACTCGGTGATGTCGGGCAGCTTCTCCTCGAGTACGTCCTCGCCCAGGTGGCGCACGTCGATGTAGACGTAGTCCTTGTTCGGCCCGGCGCCGCGGCCCTCGAGCACCTCGAGCACCATCGAGCGGGCCACGATGTCGCGCGGGGCCAGGTCGACGATGGTGGGGGCGTAGCGCTCCATGAACCGCTCACCGTCGGCGTTGAGCAGCCGGCCGCCCTCACCGCGCACCGCCTCCGAGATGAGGATGCCCAGCCCGGCCAGGCCCGTCGGGTGGAACTGGTGGAACTCCATGTCCTCCAGCGGCAGGCCCTTGCGGAAGACGACGCCCATGCCGTCGCCGGTCAGGGTGTGGGCGTTGGAGGTGGTCTTGTACATCCGGCCCGAACCGCCGGTGGCCAGCACGATCGCCTTGGCGTGGAAGACGTGAATTGCGCCGGTGGCCAGTTCGTAGGCGACCACGCCGGTGGCCACCGGACCCGACGGGGTGTCGGTGAGCGTCAGGTCCAGCACGTAGAACTCGTTGAAGAACTCCACGTTGTGCTTGACGCAGTTCTGGTACAGCGTCTGCAGGATCATGTGGCCGGTGCGGTCGGCGGCGTAGCAGGAGCGGCGCACCGGGGCCTTGCCGTGGTCGCGGGTGTGCCCGCCGAACCGGCGCTGGTCGATGCGGCCCTCGGGGGTGCGGGAGAACGGCATACCCATGTTCTCCAGGTCCAGCACCGCGTCGATGGCCTCCTTGGCCATGATCTCCACGGCGTCCTGGTCGGCCAGGTAGTCGCCGCCCTTGACGGTGTCGAAGGCGTGCCACTCCCAGTTGTCGTCCTCGACGTTGGCCAGCGCGGCGCACATGCCGCCCTGCGCGGCGCCGGTGTGACTGCGCGTGGGGTAGAGCTTGGTCAGTACTGCAGTCCGAGCGCGGGGCGCGGCCTCCACCGCCGCGCGCATCCCGGCGCCGCCGGCACCGACGATCACCACGTCGTATCGATGTTCCTGAATCACCGCGATATCACCCGTTCGCTACCGATTGCCGTCAAGAAATGTTCGGGTCGAAGCTCAGCAGCACGTAGCTGCCCAGCGCGAGCGTGAAGACCATCGACACCGCCAGCAGGCTCAGCAGCCAGAACCGGCTGCGGCCGCTGCGGGTGTAGTCGCCGATGATCGTGCGCATGCCGTTGCCGCCGTGCAGTTGAGCCAGCCACAGCAGGCTCAGGTCCCAGATCTGCCAGAACGGCGAACGCCATCGCTCGGCCACGAAGTTGAAGTCGATCCGGTACACCCCGTCGTCCCACATCAGCATGATGAACAGGTGCCCGAGCACCAGGAAGATCAGCACGGCGCCGGAGAACCGCATGAACAGCCAGGTGTACTTCTCGAAGTTGGCCATCCCCTTGTGCCGGAACGGCGCGCGCGGGTCGCCCAGGCTGGCGGGACGGTCCCGGTCCGGGCCGCGCACCGGAGCCAGCGCGCCGCGTCCGAGTTGCAGGTCAGGTGTGCTCATAAGAAGCGCTCCGCCATGTGCATGCCGATCCGGACCACGACCGGCACCATCACCACCAGCCAGATCGCGCCGACCGCCACCAGCATCTGGCGCTGCCAGCGGCAGCCCTGCCACCAGAAGTCGATCAGGATCAGCCGGACGCCGTTGAGGCCGTGGAACAGCACCGCGGCGACCAGGCCCAGCTCCATCAGCCCGACGAGCGGGGTCTTGTAGGTCGCGATGACCTCGGTGTAGGCCTGCGGGCTGACCCGGACCAGGGCGGTGTCGAGCACGTGGACGAACAGGAAGAAGAAGATGGTCGCACCGGTGATCCGGTGCAGCGCGAACGCCCACATTCCGGGGTCGCCCTTGTACAGACTCTGCCGTCGGGGACGCCGGGGGGCCGCCGACGTCCCGGGTCTCGCCGTATCGGCGGGTGTCGCCGTCATCTAGCGCCTCCAAATATCTGTAGCCGCCATGCTTGCGGCAGCTACACAACGCCATCGCTGTCAATAAACCTCGGCTTGGACTCTAAACCCATCCACAGGGTGGAAACGACCACGTTGAAGTTACCGACGGGTAGGAACGGTCGAAGTTAGGGTGACGTTCGACAAACCGAGGTGGACGGACAAGGTGGCGCGATGCAGTCGAAACGATATGGGCGCAGCTGAGATGTCGGACACAGTCGACTGGGAAATGTTGCGGCGCAATGCAATTTCGGTGGCCGCGAACGCCTATGCGCCGTATTCGGGGCTGCGGGTCGGCGCGGCGGCCGTTACCGCCGACGGACGCTTGTTCACCGGCTGCAATGTGGAGAATGTCTCATATGGCCTGAGCCTGTGTGCCGAGTGTGCGGTGGTCACCGGGCTGTGCACCGGCGGGGGCGGACGGCTGGTGGCGCTGTCGTGCACCGACGCCGCCGGCAACCTTCTGATGCCGTGCGGACGATGCCGCCAGGTGCTGCTCGAACACGGCGGGCCCGAGCTGCTCGTCGACCATCCCGCCGGCGCCCGGCGGCTCGCGGAACTGCTGCCCGACGCCTTCGGACCCGACGCATGGGGCTGAACCGCTCCTTTGACGCCCCGACGCTGATCGCCACCAAGCGCGACGGTCACCGGCTGAGCGACGCCGCGATCGACTGGCTGATCGACTCCTACACCCGCGGACGGCTGGCCGAAGAGCAGATGGCGGCGCTGCTGATGGCGATCTTCCTGCGTGGCATGGATGCACACGAGACTGCGCGCTGGACCGCGGCGATGATCGCCTCCGGGGAGCGGATGGACTTCGGTGACCTGCGGCGCGACGGGCGCCGGGTGCCCACCGTCGACAAGCACTCCACCGGCGGGGTGGGCGACAAGATCACGTTGCCGCTGGTGGCGGTGGTCGCCGCCTGCGGCGCCGCGGTGCCGCAGGCCTCCGGCCGCGGCCTGGGCCACACCGGCGGCACGCTGGACAAGCTGGAATCGATCGCGGGGTTCGACCCGGTGCTGCCGACGGCCCGGCTGCGAGAGCAGCTCGCCGATGTCGGGGCGGCGATCTTCGCCGCCGGCGCCCTGGCACCCGCCGACGCCAAGCTGTACGCGCTGCGCGACATCACCGCCACCGTGGAGTCGCTGCCGCTGATCGCCAGCTCGGTGATGAGCAAGAAGCTGGCCGAGGGAGCGGGTGCCCTGATCCTTGATGTCAAGGTCGGCTCGGGCGCCTTCATGAAATCCGCCGGTCCGGCCCGACAGCTCGCCGAGCTGATGATCGAGCTGGGTGCGGCCCACGGCGTGCCGACCCGCGCCCTGCTCACCGACATGAACACCCCGCTCGGGTCGACCGTCGGCAACGCCCTGGAGGTCGCCGAGGCACTCGACGTGCTGGCCGGCGGCGGGCCCGAGGACGTGGTGGCGCTGACGGTGGCACTGGCCGCCGAGATGCTCGAGTTGGCCGCGATCAGCGACCGCGACCCCGCGGCCACGTTGACCGACGGCACCGCGATGGACGCCTTTGCCGCGATGATCGCAGCCCAGGGCGGTGATCTGAGCGTGGGGCTGCCGGTGGCGGCATGCTCGGAGACCGTCACCGCGTCCCGGGACGGCACAATGGGGGAAATCGACGCGATGGCGGTGGGTATGACGGCATGGCGGCTGGGAGCGGGACGCTCCCGTCCGGGTGAACGTGTGCAGGCTGGCGCCGGCGTGCGCATCCACCGTCGGCCCGGGGAGCCGGTCCGCGCCGGTGAGGCGCTGTTCACGCTCTACACCGACGCTCCCGAGCGGTTCGGGCCGGCGCACGCCGAACTCGACGGCGGCTACCGGATCCTGAGCGGCCCGGACGCCGCGCCCGTCCCGCGCCCACGGATCATCGGAGCCGTCCCGTGACCACACCGTTGACCCTGGAGACGATCCGGCAGGCGCCCAAGGCGCTGCTGCACGACCACCTGGACGGCGGGCTGCGCCCGGCCACCGTCGTCGACGTCGCCGGACAGGTCGGCTACGACGGGCTGCCCGCCACCGACACCGAGGAGCTGGCCACCTGGTTTCGCACCCGCTCGCACAGCGGGTCGCTGGAGCGGTACCTGGAGCCGTTCAGCCACACCGTGGCGGTGATGCAGACCGCCGACGCGCTGTTCCGGGTCGCCGCCGAATGCGTCGAGGATCTGGCCGCCGACGCGGTGGTCTACGCCGAGGTGCGGTTCGCGCCCGAACTGCACATCGAGGGCGGTCTGTCGTTCGACGCGGTGACCGATGCGGTACTGGCCGGATTCGCCGACGGGGAGCGCCGGGCCGCGGCCGCCGGCCGGGACATCACGGTGCGCTGCCTGGTCACCGCGATGCGGCACGCGGCGCTGTCCCGGGAGATCGCCGAGCTGGCGATCCGGTTCCGCGACAAGGGTGTGGTCGGGTTCGACATCGCCGGCGCCGAGGCCGGCCACCCGCCGAGCCGGCACCTGGACGCGTTCGAGTACATGCGGGACCATAACGCGCGCTTCACCATTCACGCCGGCGAGGCATTCGGGCTGCCGTCCATCCACGAGGCGATCGCGTTCTGCGGCGCCGACCGGCTCGGGCACGGGGTGCGGATCACCGACGACATCACCGTCGATGATGACGGGCAGGTGCGGCTGGGCCGACTGGCGGCGATCCTGCGGGACAAGCGGATCCCGCTGGAATTGTGCCCGAGCTCGAACGTGCAGACCGGTGCGGTCGGCAGTATCGCCGAGCATCCGTTCGACCTGCTGGCCCGCGCCCGGCTGCGGGTGACGGTGAACACCGACAACCGGCTGATGAGCGACACCACCATGAGCAAGGAGATGGCGGTGCTCGCCGAGACGTTCGGCTACGGCTGGACCGATCTGCAGCGGTTCATGGTGAATGCGATGAAATCGGCGTTCATCCCGTTCGACCAGCGGGTGGCAATCATCGAGGAAGTGATCAAGCCGCGATTCGCGGTGCTGGTCGGCTGAATCGGCCGGGTCGCCGAAAGGCGAAAGCCGGACAACCGCGATTGCGATTGCCCGGCCTTCTCCAACGAGATCAGTGCTCGGTGACAGTGGCCTCCGGGTCGCCGTCCTTCCAGGAGATGACGCCGTGCTCGAAGGTGGTCTGCTTGGTGCCGTCAGCGTTGGTGGTCTCATCGCTGGTCGGGTAACCGAGCTTGCCCTGCGAACCGCCCAGCTCGTTCCACTTGTCGCGGATCTTGCCCCACACCACGTACGACCGGGTGGTGTGAACGATCACGCCGCCGTCGAACTGCTGGTAGATGCCGCCGTCGGGGTTCTTCTGCTCGGCGCCCGTCGGTTCGCCGAGGCTCTGCTTGGCAGCGGCGTCCAGCGAGTCCAGCTTGGCCAGGATGGGGCCGGCGACGGTGTACTCCTTGCCGTCCGCACCGGTCATCTCGGTGGAGCTGGCGGCGTCGCTCTCCTCGGCGGGGGTGGTGACCGCCGACGAGATCACCGAGCTCGCCGAGGATGCGACCGAGCTGGCCGAACTCAGCGCCTCGCTGGTCTTCTCCTTGGTGCTGCTGCAACCCGTGCCGATCAAAGCGAGCCCCAAAACTGCGGCGGATACAGCTGCGGCTCGTTGTGTTGCCTTGCGCATGTGTAGTCCTTTCGAATTTGGAAGGGCCCCGCAAACCCACACGGCCCGGCCAGAGGTTATCCGGCCAGATGTTATCGGGGATACGACCACCGGGCAATGAAATCGGGCAAATGGCTGTGGCAATTGTCGCTGAATTCCCGCGATACTCGCTGGTATACCCGCACCGCCTATACCCGCACCGCCGACGAACACGGCCGAAGCCGCGGGGATGCCGCTGTGGTGCGGGGGCTGCAGTGTGGGGGGAGAGGGCTGCGTTCGCGCGTTACTCGCTGCGCAGCCGAGACTGCACGAACTGCTCGAGTTGCTCCCATTCCTTGACCGCCGGAGCGTACGGACGCTGCGGTGCGGCCACCGATTCCCGATCGAGCACGTAGTCGACCATCCGGCCCAGCGCACGGTCCGGTTTGAGGGTGTCGGCGACGACGCCGTCCTCGGCGTAGCTGCCCACGTCCTGCAGGAACTCTACGGCCAGTTCGAGCTGCTCGCGGTCCACGGCGTCGGGCCCGTCGGTCAGGTCGTCGACCATGCCGGACAGCACGTAGACGTTGTCGTCGGTGATGTCGATTGCCAGCGAGCCGTCGGTGGCGGCGGTGCGGATGTCGTCGTAGGTGCTCAGATCCGACAGGTCGTGATCGTGCTCGTCGGCCAGGTAGCGGGCCAGGGCGCGCTCGGAGTTGAACACGCTGATCCGGCCGTTGCGGCCGAGGAACACCGGCTCCTCGCCGAGGTAGCAGCGCAACGTGAAGAACGTTCCGTTGTCGGTCATGATCCGGATCGGGTCGATGCCCACCTTGGCCCAGAAGTCGGCGTCGCCGCCGAGCACCACCCGGTCGCCGCGGGCGCGCTCGCCGGCCGCCCCGGCGGCTTCGGCGGCCCCGTCGGCCCCGGCGTCGGCGGTCGCTGCCGCCTCGGTCTCCGGGACGGTCTCGACCACCTCGACCGGGGGTTCTTCGGCCAGTTCGTCGGCCGCCCGCGACGACGCGGCGGCGTCGACGTCGGGGGTGCTGATGATCTCTTCGACCGCCGCCAACACGTTGCTCCAGCTGCGGCCGATGATGTCGGCGATCTGGTTCCATCGCTTGCGACCGGCCCGGCCGGTGAAGTTGTCGACGCCGCCGGCCAGCGTGCCCAGGCTGGGGTTGCCGTTGAAGAATTTCGTCACCGCGGTCAGGTCGCAGACCGTCCCGATGGAGGAGACGATCTCCAGCGCGTCGGCCACCGAGCGCACGGACTGCTTGGTGGGCTTGTCGGCCAGCAGTTCCTCGACGGCGATCAGGTCGTACTGGCGGCTGCGCGGCGGGTTGAGCTTGTGCGCGTTGGCCTCGACGAGCTGCTGCCAGGCGGGATGGTCAGTCAGGTCGTTGTCGGTGTTGGTCCGCACGAACGCCACCAGGTCGGCCGCGGTGGCGAAGACGTAGAGGGCTTCGTCCTTGCCGAGGAACGCCTCCCACTCGTCACCGGCGTCGCGCCAGCGCGGCGCCCACAGCGTGTAGCGGTTACCGGCGGTCACCGCAAGACGGATCGGTACGAGGTCAGCTGCCATGGCGCACAGAGTAGCGAGGTGCCCCGCGGCCCCCCGAACCGGGATTAGTGCCGGGATCAGCACCCGGATTGACGGACGGATTGGCACGGCCCACCATCGCCGATAAAGAATCCTGAATTTATTGTGTTAACAATGGCGTCGCCCTCATCTTTTAGTTAGGTTCACTTGGCCGGGGATGCGTGGGGCAACGCGTATTACCCGGGTCGGGGAAGCCGCGATGACGACTATTCGATTACGTCCGCTGGGGGCAGCGGTGTCGGCGGTGCTGTGCGCCGTCATGGTGGCCGGCACGCCCACGCTCGCCGGTGTCGGCTCCGGTGTGGATCAGCTCACCGCCCGGCTGCGGCTGCTCGCCGACGAAGGCTGGATCATGAGCGGCACCGGCGTGCCCGACCCGACCGTCGGCTCCTACTTCAGCCAGATCCTGGCCGGCTACCTGCAACCGGCCTCACCGCACTTCGACGGCCAGCCGAGCTTTCCCGGCTACAACTTCGTCGGACTGACCACCCCCGAGCAGTTCTGCCCGTTCGTGTGCCTGCCGGATCAGCCGCCGCTCAACTTCGGCGACTCGCTGGACGCCGGTGTCGCCGCGCTGCATCAGTCGATCCTGCCGCAGCTGCTGGCCGGCGACAACGTCACGGTGTTCGGGTACTCCCAGAGCGCCGCCATCAGCACCATTGAGATGAACCACCTGATCGCCAACGCCGGGTCGGACGGCTACCCGAGCATGGATCAGCTGGGCAATCTCCACTTCGTCCTGATCGGCGACCCCAACAACTCGGCCGGCGGCATCCTGGACCGCTTCCAGTTCCCCTCCCAATTCCACGACGGCCAGCACATGCCGTTTGTGAACATCCCGCTGAGCCTGGACGCCACCCCCACCGAACACATCTCGTCGGACATCTACACCGGCGAGTACGACGGCTGGGCGAACTTCCCGCAGGACCCGACCAACCTGCTGGCCGTGATCAACGCCCTGATCGGCATCCTGACCGTGCACCCGTATTACCCGCTCTACAGTGCCGAGCAGTTGGCCAGTGCGGTCAGCGTCGGCACCATCGGCGAAGCCGACTTCTACATGATCCCGCAGAACCTGCCGATCCTGCAGTTCATGTTCAACGGCGGGACCGCGGGCCAGTTCTTCGGCGATTTCTTCTCCCCGTGGGCGAGGCTGTTCATCAACTGGGGCTACGGCAATGCCGGCAACCCGGACGTCAACGGGATGTACCAGATCGCCGGCGGCGAGTTCATCAACGGCAGCCCGTATCAGCAGGTGTTCGGGGTGGCCGGGGGTCCGTGGGCGATGACCCCGACCGGCGAGTTCTACGACGGTTCCGGCCTGGCGGGGCTGTTCATGAAAATGGACCCGCTGCAGATGCTGGCCGGAACCCAGAACGCGCTGATCCAAAGCCTGGTCGGGCCGTGGGCGGACGTTGCCGCCGCGGCCAACGGCGGCGTGCTGAGCGCCTCGGATATCACCACCATCACCGGCATCACCGATTTCCTGCAGGTCATCACCGGTTATGACCTGGTCAACTCGATCGACAAATTCGTGCTCGACGGGTGGAGCAGCCTGGCGGACTCGCTGGACCTGACCGACGTGTTGGGCCCCGACGCGATGCTCAGCGGGGTCGGCATTCCCGGCGACGGGCTGCTGGGCCTGGTCGGCCTGGGTTTCGACCTCTTCAACTTCTTCGGGGCCTAATGGCGAGAAGACGCCGGGTGGCGCACCGGTACGTCCGTCCACGTCGGTGAACGAACCGGCCATCGATGTGGAGTTGACAACGCGTGCTTTCTTTATAGGCTCTATGCTGAATTCCGCCTTATAGATCCATGTGAAGTCGTCAGGCGGGGTCCCACTGCGACTGATGGCGTGACGCGACGACCCGGGAGGCCCGAATGACGGCTACACGACTGCACCGGTTGGGTGCGACGGCGCTGGCGGCGCTGTGCGCCGTGCTGCTCGGCTTGTCGTCGCTGCTGACGCCGACGCTGGCATCGCGGCTGGAGAAGGCGATCGCCGAGATCGTGCTGCTGGCCGGCGAGGGCTGGATCATGACCGGCACCGGCCAGTCCGACCCGACCATCGGCAACTACATGGACGTGGTGCGGGACTTCTACCTGCAGCCGACGACCCCGTGGTTCGCCGGGCAGACGGTCTTCCCCGACTACAGCTTCGAGGGCCTGGTCACCCCCGAGCAGTTCTGCCCGATCGTCTGCCAGCCGTTGCCCGTCCCACAGCTGGACTTCGCGGCATCGCTGGCGGAGGGCGCCGCCAACCTGGACGCGGCGATCCGCCCGCAGCTCGAGGCCGGCGACAGCGTCACGGTGTTCGGCCTCTCGCAGAGCGCCGTGGTCGCCACCCTGGCGATGCAGAAGCTGCTCGCCGATGCACCGGGCGGTTCCTACGACCCGGACAACCTCAACTTCGTGCTGCTCGGTGACCCGAACAGCCCGATCGGCGGCATCCTGAGCCGGCTGGCCTTCGCCGACGGC
Organism: Mycolicibacter senuensis; assembly: GCF_002101885.1. Lineage (GTDB taxonomy): Bacteria > Actinomycetota > Actinomycetes > Mycobacteriales > Mycobacteriaceae > Mycobacterium > Mycobacterium senuense. The sequence continues at coordinate 81,282 of NZ_LQPS01000047.1, read as the reverse complement.
TTCGACGGGAACATGCAGCACATCCCGTTCCTGGGCATCCCGCTGGGTATCGGCGCGGGCCCGACCGACTTCGCGGCCAGCATCTACAGCACCGAATACGACGGCTGGTCCGACTTCCCGCAGGACGTCACCAACCTGCTGGCCGTGATCAATGCGCTGATGGGCATCCCGGCGGTGCACACCGCCTACTTCAACGACAACCTCGGCAACGCGATCGACCTCGGCTCGATCGGCGGGAACGACTTCTACATGCTTCCCACCGCCGAGTTGCCGATCCTGGGACCGCTCTACGGGCTCGGCGACTTCGGCAAGCTGGTCGGTGACGCGATATCGCCGTTGCTCAAGCTGGTCATCGACTGGGGCTACGGCAACCCGGGCGCCCCGGATGCCGGCATCACCGTCGACGGCGTCGACCCGATCGGGGCGGCCGGCGCCTGGGCGGTCACCGCGACCGGTCAGCTCTCGGAGGACACCGGCGTCGCCGGGTTCCTGCTGCGGATGGACCCGCTGCAGATGCTGGCCGGCATGCAGTACGCCGGGGTGCAGAGCCTGACCAACACCATCAACAACCTGCTGGACTTCGCCGGCCAGGACCCGCTGTCGCAGTCGGTCGTCGACACCCTGCTGGGCGGCTACAACCTCACCCTCGAGCTGGACCAGCTGCTGCTCAACGGGTGGCAGGACCTGGCCACCGAATGGAACCTGCTCGACGTGCTGGGACCGGACGCGATCTTCAACGGTGCGCCGCTGATCTCCGCGCAGCCGCTGCTGGATCTGCTCGGGGTGGGCTTCAGCATCATCAACTACCTCGACGCCTGACCCGATGCGACACCGGCGTATGCTGGGGGCAGCACTGCTCGCGGCGGCGTCGGTGGCCGCGGCCGGCACGCCGGACGGGGCCGGTCCGCAACACCGATCCGACGCGGTGCTGTTGGCCGACGAGGGCTGGATCATGGGGCCGACCAGCATCCCCGACCCCACGGTCGGCGGCTATCTGGAGGCGGTGCTGGACCGGTTCCTGCAACCCGTCACGCCGTGGTTTCCCGGGCAGCCGACCTTCCCCGGCTACCGGTTCGAGGGCCTGGTCACTCCCGAGCAGTTCTGCCCGCTGGTGTGCCTGCCGCCGCCGAACCCCTACCTGACCTTCGCCGAGTCGGTGGCCCGCGGCGTCGACATCCTGCACGAGGCGGTCGTACCGCAACTACAGGCCGGCGATCACGTCACGGTGTTCGGCTACTCGCAGAGCGCCACCATCTCCACCCAGGAGATGATCAACCTGCTCGCCGACCCGCCCGGCGGCAGTTATGACGCAGACAACCTGGACTTCGTGCTGATCGGCAACCCCAACAGCCCGCTCGGCGGGGTGCTGACCCGCTTCCCGGCCTATCCGCTGTTGGGCGACCAGCCGGTGCACCTGCCGTTCCTGGGCATCCCGCTGAGCATCGGGCCCACCCCGACCAGTGGCTTCGACATCGTCAGCTACACCGGCGAATACGACGGCCTGGCCAACTTCCCGCAGGACCCGGCCAACCTGCTGGCCATGCTCAATGCGCTGATCGGCACGGCGACAGTGCATTTCGCCTACCTGGAGTTCGACAACCTCTCCGACACCATCGAGCTGGGCGCCATCGGTGACACCGACTTCTACCTGATTCCCCAGCAGTTGCCGCTGCTGTGGCCGATCTACCAGCTGGGCGACGTCGGCAAGGTCATCGGCGACGCACTGGCGCCGATGCTGAAACTGGTCATCGACTGGGGCTACGGCAACCCGGGGAACCCGTTCGTCGGCGTCAACGGAACCGACGCCGTGGGGCCGTGGGCGGTCACCGCCGGGGGCCAGCTGGCCGAGGGCTCCGGCGTCGCCGGGTTCCTGCTGCGGATGGACCCGCTGCAGCTGCTGGCCGGCCTGCAGTACGCCGCGGTGCGCAGCGTCGTCGACCCGGTCAACAGCCTGCTGGGCTTCGCCGGGCACGATCCGCTGCCGGACTCGCTGGTCGAGGCCCTGCTGACCGGCTACCGGCTCACCAACGAGGTGGACGCCGCGCTGCTGGACGCCTGGCAGCAGCTGGCGGTGGACCTCGACGTCGCCGACTGGCTCGGCCCGGACGCGGTGTTCAACGGCGAACCGCTGCTGTCCCTGGAGCCGCTGCTGGACGTGGGCGCGGTGGTCTTCGAGATCCTCAACCTCCTCGGCGCATGACCCGTAGGGTTTGAGCCCGTGCATGTCCGCGTCGTCGACCACCCGCTGGCCGCCGTCCGGTTGCGTTCGCTGCGCGACGAGCGCACCGACAGTGCCGGCTTCCGGGCGGCGCTGCGCGACCTGACCTGGATGCTGGTCTACGAGGCCACCCGCGAGACGCCCTGCGAACAGATCGCCGTGCGCACCCCGCTAGCCGACACCCTCGGCGCGCGGCTGGCCTGCCCGCCGCTGCTGGTGCCGGTGCTGCGCGCCGGGCTGGGCATGGTCGACGCCGCGCACGCGCTGATCCCGGAAGCCGAGGTCGGGTTCGTCGGTGTGGTGCGCGACGAGGCCACCCACCGGCCGGCGCCGTACCTGGCATCGCTGCCGGCCGATCTGAGCACCCGCGGTGTCATGGTTTTGGACCCGATGCTGGCCACCGGCGGCTCGATGGCCCACACCCTGGGACTGCTGGCCGAGCGCGGTGCCACCGATATCACCGTGCTGTGCGTGGTGGCCGCACCGGAAGGCGTTGCGGCGCTGAAGAACACCGCCGTCGACGTGCGGCTGTTCACCGCCGCGATCGACGACGGGCTGAACCAGAACGCCTACATCGTCCCGGGCCTGGGGGATGCCGGCGACCGCCAGTTCGGGCCGCGCTGAGTCACCAGGCGCGGACCTCCGCGGCGACCGCCGCGCACAGCCGCGCTGCCTCGGCGCGCTCGGCGGCCACCTCGTCCGACGGCGGCCGGGTCACTTCCAGGTAGCACTTGAGCTTGGGCTCGGTGCCCGACGGCCGCACCACCACCCGCACCGAGGTGCCCTCGCGCGCCCCGGTGAACTCCAGCGCATCGGTGACCGGCCCACTGCGATGCATCAGATCGGTTGCGGTCACGGCGATTCCGGCCAGCACCGCGGGCGGCTCGGCGCGCAGCCGGGTCATCACCGCGGTCGCCTCGGCGACGTCGGCGACTCGGCGTGACACCGCCTCGGTGACGTGCACGCCGTAGCGGCGGGCCAGCTCGTCCAGCGCCCCGGTGACCGACTCGCCCCGATCGGACAGCGCCGCCACCAGGTCGCAGGCCAGCACCGCGGCGGTGATGCCGTCCTTGTCGCGCACCGCATCCGGGTCGACGCAGTAGCCGATCGCCTCCTCGTAGGCGTAGACCAGGGTGGCGCCGGGCAGGGCGGCGGGGGGCCGGTCGGCGCGGGCCAGCCACTTGAACCCGGTCAGCGTCTCCACATGGCGAGCCCCGTGCTGTTCGGCGATGCGCGCCAGCATCCGTGACGACACCACGGTGCTGGCCACCACCGCATCGGACACCCGTTCCGCAGGCAGCCGTGAGAGCAGGTAATCGCCGAGCAGCCAACCGGTTTCATTGCCGCTCAGCATCCGCCAGCCGGCCGGTCCCGGGATGCCGACGGCGCACCGGTCGGCGTCGGGATCCAGTGCGATCGCGATGTCCGCGTCGACGTCGGCGGCCAGCTCCAACAGCTCGTCGGTGGCGCCCGGCTCCTCGGGGTTCGGGAAGGCGACGGTGGGGAAGTCCGGATCCGGATCGAACTGGCCGGCCACGCGGTGGATGTCGGTGAATCCCGCGGCGCGCAGCACCTCGACGGCGAGCGCGCCGCCCACCCCGTGCAGCGGGGTCAGCGCCACCCGGACCGGGCCGCGGTGGCGCCGCACCGTGGCGGCCCGCCCGACGTAGCGGGTCACCAGCTCGTCGCCGGCGGGCGGAACCGGCCGCCGGCGGATCGCATCGGCCGGGGGAGCGGCGGCCATCGCGGCCTCGATCTCGGCGTCGACGGGCGTCACGATCTGCATGCCGCCGTCGAAGTACACCTTGTAACCGTTGTCGGCGGCCGGGTTGTGCGATGCGGTGATCTGGATGCCGGCCGCCGCGCCGGTCTGGCGCACCGCGAACGCCACCACCGGAGTCGGCAGCGGATCGGATAGTCGCAGCACCGAAAACCCGGCGGCGGCAAGCACCTCGGCGGTCGCGGCCGCGAACGTCTCCGAGCCGTGGCGGGCGTCGCGACCGACCACCACCGTCGAACCGGCGTGCCGGTGCGCCCGCAGCACCGTGGCCACGGCCCAACTGGCGCGCAGCACCACGGCCAGGTTCATCGCGTCCGGGCCGCCGCGCACCGGCCCGCGCAGGCCGGCGGTGCCGAACCGCAGCGGCGCCGCGAACCGGGCGGCGGTCTCCGCGGCGTCCCAGCCGGCCACCTCGGCGGCGGTCACCGGGTCGGGGTCGTGGGCGATCCACTCGTCGGGGGTCACAGCCTCGATTGTGGTCGATCGCACGAACCCCTTCCGATGGACGTATGTCAATCACTTGATACGATCCTCCATTTCGGATATCCAAAACCTGGATTGGAGGGCCGTTGAACCGGTCGACAGCGCTTTCGGTGGACCGTTCGACAGCGCTGCCGGCGGACCGCTCGAGCGTGTTGCCGATCGCCATCGTGGTGGCGGTCGCCGCGGCCGTGCACGGCGCGGTGGCGATGCGATACGGCTGGCATCCCGACGAGTTCTATTACGTGGTCTGCGGCCGACACCTGGCGTGGGGGTACGTCGACCACCCGCCGCTGGTGCCGCTGCTGGCGCGGGTGGCCGCGCTCGGCGGACTGGCGGGCCTGCGATTGCTGGCCATCGCGATCCACCTGGGCTGCATCGTGCTGGCGGCGCTGCTCGCCGCGGAGTTCGGCGGGCGACGTAACGCGCAGCTGATCACCGCGGCCGCCGTGGCAGCCAGTCCGCTGTTCATGGGCGCCGCCATGTTCTTCGGGACCACCGTGGTCGATCAGCTGATCTGGATCGCGGTGCTGCTGCTGGTGACACGCGCGCTGCGAGTCGGCACGGTGCCGGCCTGGCTGCCGGCCGGTCTGGTCGCCGGCGTCGGGCTGGAGACCAAACAGACCGTTGCATTGCTGCTCGTCGGCATCGCGGTGGGCCTGGCGCTGTTCCGGCGCGAGGCCTTGCGTACTGCGGGGCCGTGGCTGGCCGCCGCCGTAGCCGCGGTGCTGGCCGCCCCGAACCTGATCTGGAACGCGCAACACGGCTGGCCGAGCCTGGCGTTCGCCCAGGCGATGTCGGTCCGGATGGGCGGCCCGGCGGGAGCCCTGGCCCAGGTGCCGCTGCTCCTGCTGTTGTACGCCGGCCCGCTGCTGGTGCTGTTGTGGGTGATCGGGGGCGGCTGGCTGGCCTCCCCGGCCGGCCGGGAGTACCGCTGGATCCTGGCGGTGCCGGTGGTGGCGGTGGTGCTCTGCGTCATCAGCGGCGGCCGTGCCTACTACGCGGGGCCGGCGCTGGCCGCGCTGTTCGCCGCCGGCGCGATCCGCATCGAGACCCGAAACCCCGACCGGCCGCCGCGCGGCTGGGCGGTGGCGTTGGTGGCGCTGTTCGTGGGATCGGCGATGTTCTGCCTGCCGGTGCTGCCGCCGTCGGCCGCCCAGACGATACGCAAGGTCAACCCGATTCCGTTGGAGACCTATGGCTGGCCGCAGCTCGTCACCCAGGTGGCGGCCGCGGCGTCGTCGCTGCCCCCCGAGGTGCCGATCTTCACCAGCAATTACGGTGAGGCCTCGGCGCTGACGATCCTGGGGCCCGACGCCGGCATCAACCGGCAGGTGGTCAGCGGCGACGGCAGTTTCGCCCACTGGGGCCCGCCCACCGGCAGCGCCGATACCGTGCTGTGCGTCGGACGGTTCCCGATGCTGAAGCTGCGCCAGTACTGGTCGCAGGTCAGCTATCTGCGGTCGATCAGGTTCCCCGGCGGGGTGCGCAACGGCGAGAGCGCCGCGAAGATCTACCTGTGCCAGGGTGCGCGGGGCAGCTGGGAGACGATGTGGCCGCGGATGCGGCACAGCTCCGGCGTCGGCTACTGAGCCGGCCCGGCCGGGCGGGTCAGAGCCGGGAGATGACGTCGGCGAGCAGTGTGCCCATCCGGGCCGCCGATTGGCGTCCCGCGGCCAGCACCTCGGCGTGGCTGAGCGGCTCGCCGGTGATCCCGGCCGCCAGGTTCGTCACCAGCGACAGGCCCAGCACCTGCGCGCCGGCCGCCCGCGCCGCGATGGCCTCGTGCACCGTCGACATCCCCACCAGGTCGGCGCCCAGGGCGCGCAGCATCCGGATCTCCGCCGGCGTCTCGTACTGCGGGCCGGCCATCCCGGCGTAGACGCCCTCGGCCAGCGTCGGATCCACCTGGCGGGCCAGGGCGCGCAGCGCCGGGGTGTAGGCGTCGACCATGTCGACGAAGTGCGCGCCCTCCAGCGGTGACCGCCCGGTCATATTGAGATGGTCGCTGATCAGCACCGGCTGGCCCACCTCGAACTGTTCGCGCAGGCCGCCGGCGGCGTTGGTCAGCACCACGGTGTTCGCCCCGGCCGCCACCGCCGTGCGCACCGGCCGCACCACATCGGCCAGCGGGTGGCCCTCGTAGGCGTGGATCCGCCCGACCAGCACCAGCACCTGGTGGGTGCCGATCGGGATCGACACCAGTTCGCCGAGGTGGCCGGCCGCGGTCGGCGCGCTGAACCCGGGCAGGTCGGCCATCGGCAGTGCCGCGGTGGGTGTGCCCAGAGCCGCCACCGCCGGCGCCCACCCCGAACCGAGCACGATCGCCACGTCGTGCGAGTCGACGCCGGTCCGGCGGGCCACGACCGCCGCCGCCTGGGTTGCGAGCGGAACCGTCACAGCCCGTGAGTTTAGTCGCGTACTGCGGTGGGATACTGCCTGAATGTCCTCAGCTCCCGCGTCGCAGGCCGCCGAGGCGTGGTTGGCGGTCAATGCCGACGAACTGGTGGCCTGGCGGCGGCATCTGCACCGCCATCCGGAGCTGAGCCGGCAGGAGTTCGCCACCACCCAGTTCATCGCCGAACGCCTGGCCGGCGCGGGCCTCAACCCCAAGGTGCTGCCGAGCGGAACCGGGCTGGTCTGCGATTTCGGCCCGGAGGACGGGCCGCGTATCGCGTTGCGCGCCGACATCGACGCCCTGCCGATGACCGAGCAGACCGGGGCGCCGTACTCCTCGCTGGTGCCGGGGGTGACGCACGCCTGCGGCCACGACGCGCACACCGCGATCCTGCTGGGCGCCGCGCTGGCGCTGGCTGATCCCGTCCTGGCGCCGGAGCTGCCGGTCGGGGTGCGGCTGGTGTTCCAGGCCGCCGAGGAACTGATGCCCGGCGGAGCGATCGATGCGATCGCCGCCGGGGTGCTCACCGGGGTGAGCCGGATCTTCGCGCTGCACTGCGACCCGCGGCTGCAGGTCGGCCGGGTGGCCACCGTGCCGGGGCCGATCACCTCGGCGGCCGACACCATCGAGATCACCGTTGCGGGCCCCGGCGGGCACACCTCGCGGCCGCACCTGACCGCCGATCTGGTCTACGGGCTGGGCACGCTGATCACCGGTCTGCCCGCCGTGCTGTCCCGGCGCATCGACCCGCGCAACAGCACCGTGATGGTGTGGGGGGCGGTCAACTCCGGGGCGGCCGCCAATGCGATCCCGCAGGCCGGACGGCTGGCCGGCACGGTGCGCACCGCGAGCCGCGACACCTGGGTGGCGATGCAGGGCATCGTCGAGGACGCGGTGGCGGACCTGTTGGCGCCGTTGAACATTCAGCACACGCTGTACTACCACCGCGGGGTGCCGCCGGTGGTCAACGAGGCGGTGTCGACGCGGATGCTCACCCGCGCGATCGAGTCGGTCGGGCCGTACGTGCTGGCCGAAACCCGGCAGTCCGGCGGCGGCGAGGACTTCTCCTGGTATCTGGAGCAGGTTCCCGGCGCGATGGCCCGCCTCGGGGTGTGGCCGGGCAGCGGGCCGCAATTGGATCTGCATCAGCCGACGTTCGACCTCGACGAGCGGGCGCTGGGCATCGGCGTGCAGGTGATGGCCGGCATCGTCGACCAGGCCGCCCTGCTCTAAGACCCGGGGCCGATGTTGCGGGCCGGGCGGGTCTGCAGATTGCGCACGTATTCCTCTGGTGCGCCGGCGATCTGGGCGGCTTCGGCCACCACGCCGAGGTAGCGCGCCGACGGCAGCCCGCCCTCCCAGGCGTCCACCACGTACAGCCACGCCAGCATCGGTTCCGGCTTGCTGTCCACCGGGTCCGACGTGATGCCGTCCACCCGGTCCACCCGGCAGCGGATCTTCTTGTGGATGCCGAAGTCCGAGCCCTCCCAGCGGTCCAGGTTCTGCTCGTCCTCGTGGGTCACGTCATAGAGGACGACGAACACGCTTGATCCCGGATCCTCGACCACGGTCGCCAGGGCACCCTCCCAGCCGATGTCCTCGCCGGCGAACGTCAGCCGCCAGCCGTGTATCCACCCGGTACCGGTCATCGGGGAGTGCGGTGCCCGCTGCAGCATCTGTTCGGGATGCATGTTCGACCCGTAGGCGGCGTAGAGCGGCACGGCAGAAAGCTTAAACGTCGTGTCGAGGATAAGTTGGTCGCTGTGACTTCTGCCTCGACGCGTGCCTCGACTCGCATCGTGATCATCGGTGGCGGTCCGGCCGGCTATGAAGCCGCGCTGGTGGCGGCGGCCAAGGGACCCGAGGTGGTGACGGTCACCGTCGTCGACGCCGACGGCATCGGCGGCGCCTGCGTGTTGTGGGACTGTGTGCCGTCCAAGACCTTCATCGCCTCCTCCGGGGTGCGCACCGAGCTGCGGCGGGCCCCGCACCTGGGTTTCGACATCCACTTCACCGACGCCGAGATCGAGCTCGACAAGATCCACCAGCGGGTCAAGTCGCTGGCCGAGGCGCAGTCGGCCGACATCCGAACCCAGCTGGTCAATACCGGTATCGACGTCATCGCCGGCCGCGGGGAGCTGATCGACCCCGAGCCGGGGCTGGCGCATCACCGGGTCCTGGTCACCGAGCACGGCGGCGCGCAGCGGGTGCTCGACGCCGACGTGGTGCTGATCGCCACCGGCGCCAGCCCGCGCACCCTGCCCAACGCCGAGCCCGACGGCGAGCGCATCCTGACCTGGCGTCAGCTCTACGACCTGCACACGCTGCCCGAACACCTGGTGGTGGTGGGTTCGGGGGTGACCGGTGCGGAGTTCGTCAACGCCTACACCGAGCTCGGCGTGCCGGTGACGGTGGTGGCCAGCCGCGACCGGGTGCTGCCGCACGAGGACCCCGACGCCGCCCGGGTGCTGGAGCGCTCGTTCGCCGAGCGCGGCGTCACCCTGGTCAAGAACGCCCGGGCCGCCTCGGTGACCCGCACCGGCGACGGCGTCCTGGTCACCATGACCGACGGCCGCACCGTGACCGGCAGCCACGCGCTGATGACGGTCGGCTCGGTGCCCAACACCGCCGGGCTGGGTCTGGAGCGGGTCGGCATCGAGCTCGGTCCCGGCGACTATCTGCAGGTCGACCGGGTGTCACGCACCTCGGTTCCCGGCATCTACGCCGCCGGGGACTGCACCGGGTTGCTGCAGCTGGCCTCGGTCGCGGCCATGCAGGGCCGGATCGCGATGTATCACGCGCTGGGTGACGCGGTGGCCCCGATCCGGCTGCGGACGGTGGCCGCGGCGGTGTTCACCCGGCCCGAGATCGCCGCGGTCGGGGTGCCGCAGTCCCAGATCGACGACGGTACGGTGCCGGCGCGCACCGTCATGCTGCCGTTGCAGACCAACGCCCGGGCCAAGATGAGCCGGATGCGGCACGGCTTCCTCAAGCTGTTCTGCCGGCCCGCGACCGGGGTGGTGATCGGCGGGGTGGTGGTGGCGCCCATCGCCTCGGAGCTCATCCTGCCGATCGCGCTGGCGGTGCAGAACCGGATCACCGTGGCCGATCTGGCCCAGACCCTGGCGGTGTACCCGTCGCTGTCGGGCTCGCTCACCGAGGCGGCACGGCGGCTGATGACCCACGATGACCTGGACTGACGCGACTCCGCGGCGGATCAGGCTTCGCGCACGGTTTGAATCTGGTTCTTGAGCTCGCGATACGCCTGTACCCGTGCCATCACGGCGTCCGCGGTGGAGTTGGTCGCGGCGGATTCAGGGGCGGCTTCGATGCCGTAGAGCATGGCGCCCAGCTTGCCGTGCAACTCGGCGCGCTGCTCGGCGGTCCGGGCCTCTTCGCGTTCCTGGCGCAGCGAGTCGTCGATGCGCATCGCCTCGGAGGCGCATTGGGAGATCAGCTCGACGCTTTCGAACGCCGACTTCTCCAGACTGGCGATGGTTGTTCGTGCCTCTGCCAGAATCTTGCGATCGTCGTCGTTCGGGTTGTCGAGCGCCGCCAATTCATCGGCGACCTTCTTCAGCTCCAAGGCCCGGCTCAACCGGTTGATGATGCCGCGTATATCGGGTTTGAAGTCGATGTCGCCAAGCCAGCCCTCGCTGGCTGCTTCGGTAGCGGCGACGGCCTTGGCCGAGGATCGCACTGCTCGACGAGCGCGGCATTCTGCTGACCGACCTTGGCGATGAGTTGGGCTTTCCGTTGCCGGATCCGATCTTGCCGTTGCTGTCTGGCAGCAGCGGTTCGTGCCGCCTCTTCAGCCTGTGCCTGCCGTTGCGCGGCGGCCTGGCGTCGGCCGGCCACGTCTATCAGGCGGAACGTCAGCCACGTTACGAACGCTACGGCGACGATCACTCCGATAGCGATCCAGACGGGTGCCGGGATGGCGGAGATGAGCACCACGGCGCCTAAGATGACGCCACCCACCACGGTGGCGCAGCCGTCGTTGGAGTCCTTCTTGTTGCCGCTCGCCATGTGGCCTCCCCGCTTGTGGCCGCGGCTGAACCCGACCAGCACTGGGCACGATCCTAAGAGAGATCGCCGACACTGCTGCGCTACCGGTCAGCGGAACTGGTTTCGCCGGGCCGGGCGTCGGTCGGTGTCGGCGGTGAGTAGCGGCCGGTGTCACACCCGCGCGACGCGGGGCGCCACGTAGCCTGGCAGGCGTGAGCACGCTGGGACCTGACCAACGAGCACAAGCCTGGGAGCGACTCGGCACCGAGCAGTTCGACGTAGTGGTGGTCGGCGGCGGTGTGGTGGGCACCGGCTGCGCGCTGGATGCCGCCACCCGCGGCCTGCGGGTCGCACTGGTCGAGGCGCGGGACTTCGCCGCCGGAACGTCGAGCCGGAGCTCGAAGATGTTCCACGGCGGGCTGCGCTACCTCGAACAGCTGGAGTTCGGCCTGGTGCGCGAGGCGCTGCACGAACGCGAACTGTCGCTGACCACGCTGGCGCCGCACCTGGTCAAACCGCTGCCGTTCCTCTATCCGCTGACCAACCGGTGGTGGGAGCGGCCGTATGTGGCCGCCGGGATCTTCCTCTACGATCAGCTGGGCGGGGCGAAATCGGTTCCCGCGCAACGGCATCTGACCCGCGCCGGCGCGCTGCGGTTGTGCCCGGGGCTCAAGCGCAGCGCGCTGATCGGCGGCATCCGTTACTACGACACCGTCGTCGACGACGCCCGGCACACCCTGACCGTCGGGCGCACCGCCGCGCACTACGGCGCGGTGATCCGCACCTCCACCCAGGTGGTGGGGATGTTGCGCGAAGGCGACCGGGTGACCGGGGTGACGGTGCGCGATTCCGAGAACGGCGCGACGACCGAGGTGCGCGGGCATGTGGTGGTCAACGCCACCGGGGTGTGGACCGACGAGATCCAGGCGCTGTCGCGTCAGCGTGGCCGGTTCCACGTGCGGGCGTCCAAGGGCGTGCACATCGTGGTGCCGCGGGACCGGATCGTGTCCGAGGCGGCGATCATCCTGCGCACCGAGAAGTCGGTGCTGTTCGTGATCCCGTGGGGCACGCACTGGATCGTCGGCACCACCGACACCGACTGGAACCTCGACCTGGCCCACCCGGCGGCCACCAAGGCCGACATCGACTACCTGCTGACCAACGTCAACACGGCGCTGGCCACCCCGCTGAGCCACGCCGACATCGAGGGCGTCTATGCCGGGCTGCGGCCGCTGCTGGCCGGGGAGAACGACGACACCTCCAAGCTGTCGCGGGAGCACGCGGTGGCCGTGCCGGCGCCGGGCCTGGTGGCGATCGCCGGCGGCAAGTACACCACCTACCGGGTGATGGCCGCCGACGCGATCGACGCCGCCGCCGAGTTCATCCCGACCCGGGTGGCGCCGACGATCACCGAGAAGGTGCCGCTGCTGGGTGCCGACGGCTACTTCGCGCTGGTCAACCAGGCCGAGCACGTCGGCGCCGAGCAGAATCTGCACCCGTACCGGGTGCGCCACCTGCTGGACCGGTACGGCTCGCTGATCCACGACGTGCTGGCGCTGGCCGCGGACCGGCCGGAGCTGCTGGACCCGATCGCCGAGGCGCCCACCTACCTGAAGGTGGAGGTCGCCTATGCGGCCGCGGCCGAGGGTGCACTGCACCTGGAGGACGTGCTGGCCCGCCGGACCCGCATCTCCATCGAGTACGCCCATCGCGGGGTGAACTGCGCCCGCGACGTCGCCGAGGTGATGGCGTCGGTGCTCGGCTGGGACGACGCCGCGGTGGACGCGGAGGTGGCTAACTACGCCGCCCGGGTGGAGGCCGAGATCCTGTCGCAGGAACAGCCCGATGACGCCTCGGCGGACGCGCTGCGGGCGAGGGCGCCCGAAGCCAGGACAGAGATTCTGGAACCGATTCCGCTTCCATAAACCCGGATCCATTACTCCGGGAACGGCTCCGCGAAAAAACCGTGCATTAAGTCTGAAATAGGCGTTAACTTATATTTGACAGTTATTTAAAGGGCAATTATTTTCCTTCCATCAGCTGGATCACATGGGGGATCCGGGTACGCGGAAGGTGTGGTTCATGTCGGAGGTTTTCGGGGGGGCGCGCCAGCACGCGCTGGCGACGAAAAGCGGCACACTGGCCGCGGCCACCGTTCTTGCGGGAGCCGGCCTGTTCGGTGTCGCGGCGGTGGGGACCGAGCTTCCCGGGCTGCCGTTCGCGGCGCAGCACGCCAACGTAGTGCTGGTTGATTTCCCGACCTTCGCCGAGAGCCTGCAGGCCCTGCTCGACGAGTGGGGCATGGGCGACCTCAACGACATGCTGGGCGGGTTCGGCACCGGGGCCTTCAACATCGACTCGTCGGTGGCGGACTTCCTGGCCGCCATGAATCCCGATCACACCACCCTGAACGGTCTCACCGAGATCTTCGGGATGCCGCTGGACGTTCCGCTCTACAGCGCCACCGCTGAGTCCCTGCTCGGCTTCGGCAGCGACTGGCTGGTGGATGGCGTCCCGATCGGCAACGTCGACCTCGGCGACCTGATCGATGTGGTGCTCGGGGACGGCGCCGGCGAGCACTCGCTGCAAGATCTGGCCAACGCGGTGGGCTTGGGTTCTTTGCTCAGCCAGTGGGGAAGCGCGATCAATCTGCTCGGCCTGGAAAACCTGAACATCATGAACTGCGGCCTGCTCGGCTGCAGCCATCCCGAGCTGAACGTCGGCAGCTCGCTGGAGGACTGGTTGACCGGGATACTGGGAGTGAACACCCGGGATGTCGACTGGGATCCGCTGATGGGGGGCCCGAAACACTTGGATGCCACCACCCTCGGCGAATACCTGCACACGCTCCCGGTCAGCGCGACCAACAGCACCACCATGGACGATGCGACCCTGGGGCTGCTGTTCGGCATGACACCCAACCAGACCTGGGATGAATACGTCTCCCAGTTCCCGTTCGGCGGCACGTTCCTGGACCCGTCGGGCCTAATCTGGGGCGACCAGACGCTGGGCACCCTGCTGAGCAGCTTCCTGCCCGAGGACAGCGCCCTGACGATCACCGGTGAAACACCGATCGTCGAGATCTTAGAGGCCTTCGGCCTGCTGTTCTCATAGCGAGGACCGCGCTCCAGACCAACCGCGCCCGGCCAGCTGGCCGGGCGCGGTCCTGTTTCCCGCCCATCGTGGCCGGCCGGTAGTCGACGTTTGCTGGAGAATGCCCCCGACGTGGTGCGTATTTCGCTCATACCGTTCTGTTCAACGGTATTTCTGGGCATTAACTTCATACCGTTTGACCGTTATTTCCGGGTGTTAGCACAGGGCCGCTATTGCGGCTGACTTTAGCCGGTCCGCTCGGATGAAAACCTAGAAAACCCTAAGTGATCTGTTATCGCACATGAAGTCTGTACATCTACCACGACTGTCTCACTAGTTCGCTGATAGCGCACCTGAACTGGAAATTTCCTGCCAGCTCCGGTTGCTGACGCAACGGAAAATATCGAGAGGCTATTGACACGAGGCTGAGGACAGCTTAAGTTAATCCCTGTTGTGGGAAATCACTTCATGAATTATTCCGATCCCTGAAGGGGGGCCTGTTACATGTCAACTCTTTCCATTGCGACGCCAACGGAGCCGCGTGGCTTCATGACGAAAGCCGGCGTATTCGCAGCCAGCACCGCCTTGGCCGGTGCGGCTTTGCTGGGGGGCGCGGCCGTTGCTCCGACGGTTGCGAGCAGCCTGTCCGCATCGGTGCATCACGACTACGTGCTGACCGCCGACCCCGCGCCCGTGATCACCGACTTTGTCGGCAGCCTCCAGTTCCTACTTGACCAGCTCGGGTTCGGGAATATGGGCGAGGTGCTGGGTCTGTTCGGAACGGAGACCAGTCCGGTCAACGCCGCCTCGGAGCTGAGCGTCCTGCTGGCGAACCTGAACCCGGACAACGTGTCGCTGGACGCAGCCACTATGGGCCTGCTCTCCACCGACCTCACCGCCCTGCTGAATGACGTGGAACTTCCTGCCGGCGACGGCACAGCCCCATTGGGAGATATACCGCTCCTCGGCTTGATCGGCGGCTTCATCGGCGGGGCTGACGGCATCAACACCGACATCGGCGACCTGCTGACCGCACTCGGGTTCGGCCCGTACGTCGGTCTGCTGAACCTGGCGTTCCTCGGCATCGACGTGACACCGGATACGTCCGTGGCAGACCTGCTCGGTGACATGTTGGGGATCGACGGCGACACCACGATCAACTCGCTGTTGGACGACAACGGCTTCGGTGACGCCACCATCGCGAGCCTGATGGGCATCAGCCCGGAGCAACTCGGCGCTGGCTGGGACGACTTCCTCGACAGCATCAAGCTCGGCACCTCGATCATGGACCCGGCCGGCGACGGATCCCTGGGTGACCAGACGCTGGGCGGTCTGCTGACCAGCCTGCTCGGTGTTGGCGCCGACCCGGTGACCGACGACACCACGCTGACCGACTTCCTGGGCGGCCTGGGCATCTGGGACATGCTCGGCCTCGGCGACGACGCCGGCTAAGCCGGAGTAGTCAGCACCCAATAAGCCACATCGGCCACAACCCCCGACGGTTGTGGCCGATGTGTCTTTGGTGCGCAGGGATATTCGCGCACCTGGCCACCGCTACGGATGCTCGGGATCGTCGTCGCCGTCGGCGCTGTCGCGCAGCAGCTTCTCCGGGTGGTGATAGCTGTTCGTGCGCGGTCGGCCACGGTCGAGGTGCGCAGGGGGCAGCGTCTCGATCACCCCGTCGGCGCGCTTGCGGGTGCGCCAGCCGCCGGACAGCAGCCGATGGTGCGGCCCGCAGCGCAGGGTGAGGTCGTCGATGTCGGTGCGGGGGTGCTGGGCGTAGTCGTGGTTGTGGTGCACCTCGGTGAGCTGGGCGGGCACGGTGCAGCCCGGGTGCGTGCAGCCGCGTTCGGTGTCGTAGAGCACCAAGCGCTGCCCGGGGTTGGCGAGTCGTTTGGTGTGAAACAGCGCGATCTGTTTGGCGCCGTCGTAGAGGCGTAGGTAGTGATGCGCGTGGGAGGCCAGTGCGATCACGTCGTGCAGGGGCAGCCAGGTGCCGCCGGCGGTGGTGGCTTTGCCGGCGGCGGCTTCGAGTTCGGCCAGGCTCAGCGACACGACGATGGTGGCGGGCACCCCGTGATGGCTGCCCAGTTCACCGGAGGCCAGCAGGTTGGTGGCCATGGCTGCCAGGGCGTCGTGGTTGCGTTGCGCAGCTGAGCGGCGGTCGTTGTCGATATGGGCCTGTGAGGGGGTGCCGGACAGGCACGGGGTCTCATCGGCGGGGTTGCACCTGCCCGGGGCGGCCCAGTGGGCCAGCACGGCATCGAGGGCGGCGCGGGCGTGCGGGTCGAGGTGGCCTTTGATCGCGGACATGCCGTCGCGATCTTGGGGGCCGACGGTGATGCCGCGTCGTTTGGCGCGTTGCTCGTTGTCGGTGTGGTTGCCGTCGGGGCGCAGGTAGTCGGCGACGCGTTGGGCGAGTTTGGCAAGTTCGTCGGGCCGATGGTGGGCGGCCAGGTCGCTGAGATGCTGCTCGGCCTGGGCCAGCGTGCCCGCATCGATGCTCTCGGGCAGGTAGTCGAACAGGGAGCGGATCACCGCGATGTGCTCGGCCCCGAGTCGCCCTTTCCGTTGGGCGGCGGCCACCGCGGGCAGCACCGGAGCCAGAGGTTCGCCGGTCAGGGTGCGCCGCGGTCCCAGGTCGGCGGCCTCGTCGATGCGGCGCCTGGCTTCCCCGCGGGTGATGCCGAGTTCGTCGGCGAGCACCCAGCGGGGTTTGCCGCCCAGTTCGTCGGTGTCGGTGGCGGCGACTTGGTTGACCATCGGATGCTCCACGGCCGGCAGTCGGCGGCGCAATTCCTCGCAGCGCCGCAACAGTGCCACGCATTCGGGTGGGGTCAGCGCCGAGAAGTCCAGGTCCATGGCCCGATCCAGATCGGCCGAAAGAGCGTCGAACACCTCGACGATTTCTTCCCGATCATTCGAACGCATGTGCTAATTCTAGCGATTCGGTACGACGGTTGCAGAATTTATCCACAGGCAAAACCGCAGTGGCTCAAGTGATTACAGTGAACAATGAGCCGTACGGGGATACACTCACGGCACCTACCGGAAGCGCCGGATGTGCCGAAACCCGAGGAGCCCCCGCGATGACCCGCCGACGTCCCGCCCCGCTGCCGGTACGCGACGGCTTGGGCCCGGCCCGGCTCCGCCTGCACGGCGGGCCGGTGGCCGCTGAGCTGCGCGCCCGCTTCGGTGCGGCGGCCGCGGCGAAGGTGGCCGCCGGTGAGGTGGTGACCGCCGACGGTGTCGTCGTCGACGAGACGACGGTGCTACCGGCCGGAAGCCACGTCTTTCTCTACCGGGACCTGCCGATAGAGGTTCCCGTGCCCTTTGAGATCCCGGTGTTGCACCGCGACGACGACCTGGTGGTGGTCGACAAGCCGCATTTCCTGTCGACCATGCCCCGGGGCCGCCATGTCGCCCAGACGGCGCTGGTGCGGCTGCGCCGTGAGCTGGAACTTCCCGAGTTGAGCCCGGCGCACCGCCTGGACCGGCTCACCGCCGGGGTTCTGCTGTTCACCACCCGCCGGGAGCTGCGCGGGCCCTATCAGACGCTGTTCGCCCGCGGGGCCGTGCGCAAGCAGTACCTGGCGCGCTCGTCAGCGCCGCCCACCGGCGAGTTTCCGCGGCTGGTGCGCAACCGGATCGTCAAACGGCGCGGCTGCCTGCAGGCCCGCGAGGAGCCCGGCGAACCCAACGCCGAAACGCTGGTCGAAGCGCTGGGAGACGGCTGCTACCGACTGACCCCGCGCACCGGCCGCACCCATCAACTGCGGGTGCACCTGGCCTCGCTCGGCCTGTCCATCGATGGTGATCCGCTCTATCCGGAGATCGTCGAGGTCGCCCCAGACGACTTCTCCACCCCGCTGCAACTGCTGGCGCAGCGGCTCGAGTTCACCGACCCGTTGTCTGACCGGCCACGTTGCTTCGTCAGCCGGCGCGCGTTTCAGCGCTGAGCGTGCCGGGTACAGGAAGGCACGACAGAGCAGAGGGGAGTCTGATTCTGATGAAGGCACACGGAAGGATGGCGATCGCCGTCCTCGGAAGCACAGCGGCGCTGGTGGCGGCGGGTTGCAGCGGCACCACGGAAGAAGCGCCGACCAGCACCACCACGACAGAGACCACCACAACCACCACGATGGAGACCACTCCGATGGAACCGGCACCCGGCGTGCCACCCGGGGAGCACCCGGGGGAGCCCGGAGCCCCCGGTGGTCCGACCGGTGGCGGCGGCCCCGGGGGCGGTGGCGGCCAGATTCCCGGCGGGCCCACCGGTGGCGGCGGGCCGGGCGGTGGCGGCGGTGAGATCCCCGGTGGACCCACCGGCGGCGGCGGGCCCGGCGGCGGCGGTGGCCAGATCCCGGGCGGCCCGACCGGCTGGGGCGGACCCGGCGGCGGCGGCGGCTGCCTGCCCGGCGTGGGGTGTGGCGGCTGGCCGTGATCGGCCCGCGACGCTGACGCCTCGCTAAGGCATATCGACGCCCGACGCCCAGGGTCATCACCCCGGGCGTCGGGTGCCGCCTTGGCCGGGCCGTGGTTCACCGCTGACAGGTGGCGCACCAGAAACTGATCCGGCCGTCGCCGTCCGATTCCACCCCGGTGCCGCAGCGCCGGCAGGGCTTGCCGGCCCGGCCGTACACCCACAGTTGGCGTCCCGGCCGGGTGTCCCCGGTGGTGCAGCGCGCCCACCGCAGCCGATTGGCCCACAGCATCTCTCGGGCCCGCGACACCAGCCGGGCCGGGTCGGTCAACGCGGCAACCGGGGACGTCGGCAATCGTCCGACGATGAAACACAATTCGTTGCAGTAGACATTGCCGATGCCGGCCAGCACCCGCTGATCCAACAGCGCCGCGGCCAGCGGGCGCTGCGGCTCGGCCAGCAGGTTGGCGACGGCGGTGCCCGGGTCCCAGTCGGGGCCGAGCAGGTCCGGGCCCAGGTGGGCGACCGCCTCGCCGTCGCGGTCACGCTCCAGCACCTCCAGCACCCCCAGATCGATGCCGAGAGCGCGAACATCTCCGGCCTCCAGGATGATTCGCACCCGATGGTCGAGCGGGCCCCTCCGCACCGGGGAGCCAACCCGCCAGCTGCCCTCCATCTTCAGATGCGAATGGATGCTGGCCTGCCCGACCCGGATGAACAGGTGCTTGCCCCGGCTGATCACCTCATCCACCCGCTGTCCGGTGAGGTCCACGACGGCATAGCGGGGAACCCGGATGTCGCAGCGGGTCAACGTTTTTCCGGTCAACGCATCGCGGAGTACGGCCGCGGTGTGGAAGACGGTGTCACCCTCGGGCATCAGCGCAGCCGCAATCCCCGTGGGGTGCGGGAAAATCCCGCGTCGGCCAGGGCCGCCGTGGTCGGCGAGTCGCGAATCTCTAGCACCGTCGCGCCGTCCACCCGCTCGATGAGGATTCCGTCGACCCGGCGGTCGGCGATCAGCCGGGCCAGTGCACCGGCGGCGGCGCGTTGCGCCTCGGCGGCGTCGGCGCCGGTGGCGAAGTTCAACAGTGTCCTCCCGCCGCGTTCGACGAACCAGACCAGCTCGCCGTCGACCAGCACCACCAGCGCTCCCGCCTTGCGGCCCGGCCGGGCCGTGCCGGGATGCGCCGGCCAGCTCAGTGCCGCCCCGTAGGGGTTGGCCGGGTCGGCGGCGGCCAGCGCCACCGCGTGATACTCCGGGCGCGCCGGGTCGACGCCGTCGAGGTAGCCGCGCAGCCGGTCCACGGTCGAGGCCAGCGCGAACTGGGCGGCGCCCAGCGACTCGATGAAATAGCCACGCTGGCAACGTCCGGCCTCCTCGAAGGCCGTCAACACCTTGTAGAGGCCGGCGAATCCGCCCGGCACCGCCTCGGCGGCCACCGCGCCGCGGGTCAGCACCCCGTAGCGGTGCAGCAGCAACTCGGCGGTGTGGTGCGCCCGCACCGTGGAGAACCCCGCATCCGGCCCGGTGGCCGGCAACATCGACCAGCGTCCGGCCACGGCCGGGTCGGCGGGGCGGGCGGCGGCGTGCGCGACGCTGTACCGGCTCAGTCGCGGCGGCCGCTTACTGCGATGTGCCGGGGTGGAGCGCCGGGTGCCTGCCAGCACCGTCCGCATCGGCGCGAAGGTGTCGCCGGTGACCCATCCCGCCCAGATCAATTCCCACAGTGCGGCTTTGAGCTCGGCTTCACCCGCATCACCGGTGAGCTGGCGGAAGAAGAACGCGCCGCCGCCGCCGAGCGCGTCGAGGATCTGCCGGTGGGCGGTACCGAATTCGATCGGCGCGCCGGGGGCCAGCGTCAACGGCGCCGACTCGGCGGTGTGGAAGGTGACCCAGCCGTCGGCGGCCGGTGCGTTGCCGGCCGGGGCGCCCGCACCGGACCACAGCACCTCCCCGGAGGCCAGCAGCTCGTCGAGCATGGCCGGGGAGTAGTCGCGCACCCGCGCCGCCAGCACCAGCGGCTCGACCGCCGATGCCGGCAGCGGCACACCCGCCAGTTGCTCGATCACCCCGGCCAGCCCGTCGAGCCCGGACGCGGCGCCGCGGTCGCCGATCTGCTGCCAGGCCGGCAGGAAACGCGCGTAGGCCGCCGGGGACACCGGCTCGATCGCCGAACGCAGCGCCGCCAGCGACCGGCGTCGCAGAATCCGCAGCACCTGGGCGTCGCACCACTGCTCGCCGGGAGAGTCCGGGAAGTCGGCGAACTCGCCGCGCACCACCCGGCCGTCGGCGGCCAGCCGGCCCAGCGCGTCGGCGGCCACCCGGGTGCCCAGCCCGAACCGGTCCGCGGCCTGACCGGTGGTGAACGGGCCGTGGGTGCGGGCGAACCGGCCCAGCAGCTCACCCAGCGGGTCGCTGACCGGTTCGGTGAAACCGGCCGGGACCCCGGGCGGCACCGCCACCCCGATGCCGTCGCGTAGCCGGCCGATGTCCTCGATCGCCACCCACCAGGACCGCCCGGCGAACGCCACCGCCAGTACCCGCCGGGCGGACAGCAGATGCTCGAGCCAACCGCCCACCTCCGATCCGCCGGCCCGCGCGGCGACCTCCGCAGTGGTGAGCGGTCCGAGCAGCCGCAACAGATCCGCGACCCCCTCGGCGTCGCGGGTGGCCTTCTCCGGGGTCAGGTGCTGCAACTCGGCGGCGACGGCGGCGACGATGTCGGGGTCGAGCAATTCTCGCAACTCGACCCGGCCCAGCAGCTGCGCCAGCAGGGTGGGGTCCAGCGACAGTGCCGCCGCGCGACGCTCGGCCAGCGGGCTGTCGCCCTCGTACATGAACGCGCCGACGTAGCCGAACAGCAACGAGGCCGCGAACGGCGACGGGGTGGCCGTCTCGACCTGCACCACCCGCACCCGGCGCTGCGCGATCCGCGCCATCAACTCCGTCAGCGCGGGGACGTCGTAGACGTCCTGCAGGCACTCGCGCACGGTCTCCAGCACGATCGGGAACGCCGGGTATCGGCGGGCCACATCGAGCAATTGGGCGGCCCGCTGGCGTTGCTGCCACAACGGTGTGCGGCGACCGGGGTGCCGGCGCGGCAACAGCAACGCCCGCGCCGCGCACTCCCGGAAGCGGCTGGCGAACAACGCCGAGCCGCCCACCTCGGCGGTGACGATCGGCTCGATCTCGTCGGCGTCGAAGACGAACAGGTCCGCACCGGGTGCCTCGGAGGCTGCGTCGGTGTCGGCGTCGGGAAGCCGCACCACGATGCCGTCGTCGGAGGCGGTCGGTTTCTCGTCGATGCCGTAGCGTTCGTGCAGCCGCCGGCCCACGGCCAGCGCCAGCGGGCCGTGCACCCGCAGCCCGTAGGGCGAGTGCAGCACCACCCGCCAGTCGCCGAGCTCGTCGCGGAAGCGTTCCACCACCAGCGTGGTGTCGGTGGGAACCGTCGACGTGGCGGTGCGCTGGTCGTCGAGCAGCCGCCACAGGTTGTCAGCCGCGTAGTCGTCGAAACCCAAACCGGCGCAGCGTTTGTCGAGGGCGGCACGGTCGAGACCGGCCAGCTCGCCGGTGAACTCGCCGAGCGCGGCGCCGAGTTCGGCCGGCCGGCCGACGCCGTCGCCGTGCCAGAACGGCAGCCGGCCGGGCTGGCCGGGCGCCGGGGCGACCAGCACCCGGTCGTGGCTGATCTCGGTGATGCGCCAGCTGGTGGCGCCCAGCGAGATCACGTCGCCGGGCCGCGATTCGTAGACCATCTCCTCGTCGAGTTCACCGACCCGGGACGGCTTCTGGGCGCCGGCCAGATACACCGCGAACAGGCCGCGGTCCGGGATGGCGCCACCGGATGTGACGGCCAGCCGCTGGGCGCCGGGCCGGCCGGTCAACGTGCCGGCGTCGCGGTCATAGACCAGCCGCGGCCGCAGCTCGGCGAACTCGGTCGACGGGTACTTCCCCGAGAGCAGGTCCAGGGTGGCCTCGAACACGCTGCGCGGCAACGTCGCGAAGGGGGCGGCCCGGCGCACCGTGTCGAACCAGGCCTCGGCGTCCAGCGGCTCCAGCGCAGCCGCGGCCACCGTGTGCTGGGCCAGGATGTCCAGTGGATTGGCCGGCACCGTCAGCGTCTCGATCTGGCCGGTCAGCATCCGCTGCACCGAGACCGCGCAGCCGATCAGATCGGTGCGGTGCTTGGGGATCAGCACCCCCGCCGAGACCTCCCCGACCTGGTGGCCGGCCCGCCCGATGCGCTGCAGGCCGCTGGCCACCGACGGCGGCGCCTCGATCTGGATGACCAGGTCGACGGCACCCATGTCGATGCCCAGCTCCAGGCTCGAGGTCGCGACCACCGCCCGCAGCCGCCCGCTTTTCAGATCCTCCTCGACTGCGGCGCGGGTCTCCTTGGACACCGAACCGTGGTGGGCCCGCGCCAGCACCGGAGCGGTGTCGTCTTCGCAACGCTCGGCGTGAATCTCGTTGAGCCGTGCGGTCAGTCGCTCGGCCAGCCGCCGCGAGTTGGCGAACACGATCGAGGAGCGGTGGGCCTCGATGAGGTCCACGATGCGTTCCTCCACCTGCGGCCAGATGGTGCCTTCGGCGGGGCTGGCCATATCCGGCACCGGAACCTGCACCGTCAGCTCGAACGTCTTGGCCGCCGGCGGGGCCACGATCCTGGTCGGGGACTGCCCGGACAGGAACCGGGCGACCTCTTCGGCGGGCCGCACGGTGGCGGACAGGCCGATCCGCTGCGCCGGCCGCGCCAGCATCGCATCGAGGCGCTCCAGGGACAGCGCCAGGTGGCTGCCGCGCTTGGTGCCGGCCACCGCGTGCACCTCGTCGACGATCACCGTCTGCACCCCGGTCAGCGCCTCGCGCGCCGCCGACGTCAGCATCAGAAACAGTGACTCCGGGGTGGTGATCAGGATGTCGGGTGGGTGCGCGACCAGCTCGCGCCGCCGCGCCGCGGAGGTGTCGCCGGAGCGGACCCCGACCGTGATGGCCGGCGCGGGCAGGCCCGCATAGTCAGGGTGCGCCGCGATGCGGGCGATGCCGGCCAGCGGGGTGCGCAGGTTGCGTTCGACGTCGACCGCCAGCGCCTTGAGCGGCGACACGTAGAGCACCCGGGTATGTCCCGATCGCGCATCCGGGGCTGCGGCCAGCCGGTCCAGCGCCCACAGGAACGCCGCCAGCGTCTTGCCCGAACCGGTGGGCGCCACCACCAGGGTGTTGTGTCCGTCGGCGATCGCCGACCAGGCCTGCTCCTGCGCCTCGGTCGGTGCGGCGAAGGTACCGGTGAACCAGTCCCGGGTCAGCGCCGAGAACCGGGCCAGCGCGGCTGGGGTTTCTCGGCTCACCCCGCCATCGTGCCAACTTCGGGGCGGTGCTGCCCGGTGGTGCGGTTTTGCGGCGCTCAGCAGCGGGTATCCGCGAGCCGTGGCGGTGACAGGGGGGCGGGGTATGACCATTCTGGATGACAGGACGCCGCCGGGGCGGCCGATATTCGCCGACGCGGCAGCGGCACCGCGCGCCCGGGAAGCGCCGCAGCGCGACTGGACCTGGATCAACTGGACGTTGTCGCTGCTGACCGCGCCGGCCGCCGTGCTGCTGATGGAGTTCGCGCCGGGCGCGGTGGCCGGCACCGCGTTGTGCAGCACCGCGGCCTGCCCCGGCCTGCAGCTGGACGGGTCACTGTTCGGCCTGCTTTACCACGGCGCGGCGGCCGTTGCGGCGCTGACCTTGTTTCTGGCGTTCTTCTTCGCAACGCACCGGGGCGGGATCGCGGTCTGGGCGTGCGGCTGGGTGCTGCTGGCGGCCGACCTGGTGGCCCTGCTCGCGCTTTTCTGACCCGGGTCCGGCCGGCGGCCTGTACTCGCGATACCGGGCCTCACCATCCGGTCACGCTGGTGCGGGTTGGAGCGTGACCGGGGTGCGGCAGCCGTTCGGGCCAGCCGCGAAAACAGCCGCCACATCCGGCGCCAGATGATTACCGCGCTTTCCCGTTGGGTACGCGGCGCACATCGGCAGGTGGCCGACACAGCGAACCTCGGAGGTCGGCGATGGCGTTGCGCAAGGGCGACAAAGCGGAGTCGGATGTTGAAGCCGAGGCGCACCGGGCGCGCCCGCCCACCGGCAAGGACGAGGACGCTACCCATGTCGGGCGGGTCAGCCCTGATGACGCGCTGGACGTCGGCGAAACCGGCGCCGAAGCCCGCAGCGAGGACGGGTGAAGCGGCCGGTGCGGCCGGCGGAGTCCGTTTGAGTCCCAATGTTGTTGGGTAGGCAGGCCATTGGACTGACTGCCAGCCAAGGGAGGGAAGCGAACATGGCCCGCACCGTGGCCGAGATCATGGCCCACACACCACAAACCGTTCCGGCGGACATGCCCGTCAGCGAAGCGGCGGAATGCATGCGCCGAGCCGATATCGGTAACGTCGTCGTCCTCAGCGACGGCCACGTCCAGGGCATCGTGACCGACCGGGACATCGTCGTCCGGGTCGTCGCCGAAGGCAAAGAGCTCTCGACGCCGGTCGGGGAGGTATGCAGCAGCCAGGAGCTCGTCAGCGTTCGGCCCGATTCGAGCCTCGACGACGCCGTTGCGCTGATGCGCAGCAAGGCGGTGCGCCGGCTGCCTGTCATCGACGGCGACCGGTTGGCGGGAGTACTGAGCATCGGGGATCTGGCTGTCGAGCGCGACGAGCACTCTGCGCTCGCCGACATCAGCGCCGCGACGGCGAATCGCTAGCCCGATGCGATCGGCGGTGTCGGGCGGGTGCGCTGCGCTGGCGCTGATCGCCGGGCTGCCCGCGGCGTCCGCCGACCCGGGCGCCGCGGTCGACACCACCTGCAGCTACTGGCAGGTGGTGTCGGCGATGAACGACCAATCACCGGGCGTCGCCGAGCAGTTCAACGCGACCCCGGTCGCCCAGGCCTGGCTGCAGAACTTCCTGGCCGCACCGCCGCCGCAGCGTCAGCAGCTGGTCGAGCAGGCGCAGCACCGGCCTGAGGCGCCCGAGTACGTCGCGCTGTTCAGCCCGCTGGCCAACGACTGCGACTACTACTGAGCCGGGTCACTCTTCGACGCCGTCACTCTTCGACGTTGTAGTACGAGTCGCCGTCTTCGGGGCTGCCGGAGACCTGGGCACGGTGCCGGCCACCGGTCACTGCCTGGCCGGCTTCGTCGGGGTCTCGTCCCAGCCCGGTGTCCGGACGCTCGGCGGCCAGTTTGTCGTCCAGCGACTCGTTGGTCGCCTCATCGACCGGCTGCCAGCTGTCCGGCGGAGTGACGGTCGCATCGCCGTCGTCGTTGCGCAGCTCGTCGGAGTCGGTGGCCTCGCTCGGCGGCAGGGTGTCGTCGTCGGTGGTGTTGGTGGCGGGATCGATATCGGGTCGATCGGTCATGTGCTCGGCGCTCCCCTCGGATCGAGTCAGGTCAGTTGGCGATGGCCCATTGCGGTTGCGGTGATTCCGGCGTCATGTAGCCCACGCCGCGAACGGTGTCGACGATCGACTCGTGGTCGGCGCCGAGCTTGGCGCGCAGCCGCTGCACGTGTACGTCGACCTTGCGTCGGCTGCCCTCACCGCCCCACACCTCTTGCAACAGCCTGGTGCGGGTGAACGCGTGACCGGCATGCCGGACCAGATAGTTGAGCAGCTTGAACTCGGTGAGGGTGAGATCGAGTTCACGGCCGGACAGCGACACGCTGTAGCTGTCGGGATGGATGATCAGCTCGCCGAATTGCAGTGCGCTCTGTTCGGATTCGCGTCGGCGCGCCAGCGCCAGCCGCAGCCGCGCATGTGCTTCGGCGGGTCCGGCCGTTGCGACCAGCACGTCGTCGACCTGCCAGTCGATGTCGACGGCGACGAAGTCTTCCGCCGCCACCACGGCCAGCACCGCGGCCGACGGCGCCCAGCCGCACAGTCGCCGGCAGGTCTCGCGTGCGCTCGCCAGTTCGGTGCAGCCGTCCACCAATACCGCTGCGGCGCCGCGACAGCCCGCACGGGTCACATCCAGCGGCGCGCGGCCGACCGAATGCCCGAAGACGCGTAAGGCCGACAGGGTCTGTTCGAACTCGTCCCGGTCGGTCAGTAACAGAATCTCCATCGCTGACTCCAACCCTCCGATGTACTCCAGCGCCGTCAAGTGCTCTGCTAGGCCCTTCAGGCACTATTACCCGCTCCGGGGCGTGAGTAACCGCACAGCAACAGGCCCGGCCCACCGGAGCGGGCCGGGCCTGCCTTCAATCGGGCTACTGGTGGGTCTGTTCGCGTGACTCGGCGGCCTTCGCGCCCGCACGGGCCGATTCGGCCTCTGCTTCGCGCTTGGCGGCGTCGCGCTGTGCTTCGCCCTTGTCCTGCTGTGCCTTGCCCTCGCGGGCCAGCTCGTCGTTGCCGGTCACCGTTCCGACGGCTTCCTTGGCCTTGCCCTTGACGCCCTCGACGGCGCCGCGGAAGCCCTCTTCGGGCCCGCTCTTCTCTTGGTCCGACATAAAATCCCTCCCTGGATTTCGTGGATGTGACGGGCCTTTGTGCACTGTCGGCCCGCCACACCTGCAAGGCTTCCCGGGAGCTCGGCCGCTCAAACGTCGAATCACCTTGACGCAGAGCCGATCAGCGCGGACGGTGGGAGACATGGAACGCCCCATGCAACCGCGCCCCGGTGGCGACCGGCTGGGCCAGGAGGACGCGGAGGTTCGCTCGGCCGTCAGATTCGCCGGTGTGATCACCGTGATCGGCGTCGCGGTCGTCTTGCTGGCGGCATGGTGGGCCAGCTCCTGTGATGCGAGCACCGCGGCGGTCGAGACGGTGGCGTGCGGACGGCCGTATCGGGCGGTGCTCGCCGCGGCATCACCGGTGGTCTTCGCCGCCGGTGGCCTGCGCGCCTTCCTGCGCACCTACCGGGTGTGGCGCGCTCGCGGCACCTGGTGGGGCTGGCAGGGCGCCGGCTGGTTTCTGATGTCGCTGATGCTTCTCATACTGCTCATGAGCGCTGTACCGATCAGCGGTATGCGCTGATCAGACCCCACGTCCATCGGTATAGCTGCGGTATGGCTGTGAGGTCTCTGAAAGACACGCGTTATTTAGATCACATCGGCTTACGATAGTTTTCGGCTGCAGACGGGTTCGCCACACCACGGGGGCCCGGCGACGCGGCCTCCGGATGGGCCGGACGAATCACGAGAGGAAAAAGCGATGGGCGACACGTTTCATGACCCCGTTGACCATGTCCGGACGACCCGGCCGCATGCCGGCCGCGCCGTGATCGACGTCATGGGTTGGCCCGGTTACAGCCTGCTGGTAGTAGGCATGGTCGCCGGGATCGGCTGCCTCACCGCCTTCGCCACCGGACACGACCGGCAAGGGGTGGCGGTCGCGGCCCTCGCGGTGTTCGCGGCCGGCCTGGGGGCACTGTGGCTGCTGTGGGAGAACCGGCGGATCGGCCGGGTGCACCAGCAGTGGCAGCTGGCCCACCCCGAGGTGCAGCGGCAGCATTCGACCAGTTGATCTCGCCAGACACGACGGCCCGGCCGGGTATCCGGCCGGGCCGTTGTGGTCCCGGCGTCCCGGAATCCGCATGATTGACCTGCCGGCAGATCGGGTACAGGGTTGCCGTGACCAACCTCCGGGCGGCCGACTGTGCGGTGTTGACGGCGTGAACAGCTCATCGGCGCGCAGCGGTAGTCTCAGACCGATATCGCCGGGAGGCTCAATGACCGACATCCACAGCGACCGGACCTTGCGGTCGTGCAGCGAGCGAGCCGTCGAATTGCGGGTGGCGCCCAGGCTGGAGAGCCTCGCGGTGGTGCGCATGGTGGTAGGCGCCATCGCGACCTTCGAGGATCTCGATGTCGATACGGTGGCCGATCTGCGGCTCGCTATCGACGAGCTGTGTACCCAGCTGATCCGCTGCGCCGCCCCCGACGCCACGCTGCGGGTGATCATCGACCCGGGAGACGACGACGTGACGATCGTGGCGTCGGCCGCCGGCGACGGCGGCGAGGTGCTGACGCCGGGGAGCTTCAGCTGGCACGTACTCACCTCCCTCGTCGACGACGTGCAGACCTTTCACGACGGTCAGGAAGCCGGCAGCGCCAGTGATGTGTTCGGCGTGACCTTGACGACCCGGCGGGCGGAATCCAGGCAGTGAGCCGGGGCGCCGCCAGGGGCGGCTCACAGTCAGGATCGGAATATTCCGACGTCGGCGACATGTTTCGCGAACTCGCCCAATACGAATCCGGTTCAACTGATTTCCGCAACCGCAAAGACAAGATCGTGGAGCGGTGCCTGCCGCTGGCCGACCACATCGCCCGCCGGTTCGAAGGGCGCGGAGAACAGCGGGACGACCTGGTGCAGGTCGCGCGGGTGGGGCTGGTCAACGCCGTCACGCGCTTCGACGTCGAAACCGGTTCGGATTTCGTCTCATTCGCGGTCCCGACGATCATGGGCGAGGTCCGTCGGCATTTCCGGGACAACAGCTGGTCGGTCAAGGTGCCGCGCCGGCTCAAAGAGCTGCACCTGCGGCTCGGGTCGGCCACCGCCGATCTCTCCCAACGCCTGGGCCGGGCGCCGACCGCAACCGAACTGGCCCGCGAGCTGGAGATGAGTCGCGAGGAGGTCGTCGAAGGGCTGGTGGCGGGCAGCTCCTACAACACGCTGTCCATCGACAGCGGCGGCAGCTCCGACGAGGACGACGTCCGATCGATCGCCGACACCCTCGGCGACATCGACGCCGGGATGGACCGGATCGAGGATCGCGAAGCGTTGCGGCCGCTGCTCAACGGGCTTCCCGAACGGGAACGCACTGTGCTGGTGCTCCGGTTCTTCGAATCGATGACCCAGACGCAGATCGCCGAACGGGTCGGCATCTCGCAGATGCACGTATCGCGGCTGCTGGCCAAGTCCTTGGGCAAACTGCGCGATCAACTGGAGTAGCCGATCCTCAGCCGCCCAGCGCGTTCTGGACGGTCAGCGACGACATCACCGCGTCCGGGCCGTCGAAGCTGTCCTTCTTCAACGCCCGCAGGGTGTCGACCAGCTTCGGCTCGGCGCCGTTGTCCCGGGCGTGATCGGCGAGCTGCTCCGCCGTGCCCGGATAGTCGAAACCCGCAAGGCACTTCTGCACTTGGGTCACCTCGAAGCCCATCCCTGCGCAGTACCCGGCGGCAGCGCCCCGGAAACTCCCCGTCGGCGCAGTCCGTAGATCTCCGACCAGGTGCGAATGAGCTCGGATTCGTGCGCACCGCCGAACATGTAGACCGGTGAGGCGATCGGCAGCACCCGTTCGACGCGGACCAGCACCGCCTCGCGGCAGGGGAACTGTGGCCCCTGGGTCTCGGTCACCCACTGCCGCAGCCACTCGTAGACATCGTCGCCGGGCGGACGCAGTTGCGCCGTGCCCTTGAAGCGGTAACCGCGGCGTCGCAGGAAGTCCACCACGTTCACCTCGATGCGCGGATCGCGGCGCAGGTCGGCCACTGTGGTCGGCGAGGCCATGTGCATGAACGCCAGGTGCTCGTCGCCGTAGACCAGCAACGACTCCTTCGGCGACAGGTTGGGTGAGCCGTCCTCGCAGATGGTGGCCACGAATGCCAGCTTGGCGCTCGCCACGATCAGGCGCATGTCATCGTCGATGATGCACACCGCTCACCTCATCGTTTCGCAGCCGTCGTTCACCGCCCAGCGGTCGATTACCCGCCCGGGCCGGGAGTGAACCTCAGCTGCCCGGGGTCAGGCCGCGGGTGGCGGGACCCTCCAGCAGGGTGCCGTCGGGGGCGAAGCGCGAGCCGTGCAGCGGGCACTCCCAGGCCCGATCGGCGTCGTTCCAGGTGACGATGCCGCCGAGGTGCGGGCAGACCGGCGAGACGCGGTGCTCGACGCCGTCCACCCGGCAGTGGGCCTGCAGGTGCCACGGCGGTCCGCTGACCACGCCGGCGGCATCGTCGCCCAGGCCGTGCCGGCCGATCCGGGCCGTCGGGGCGATCCAGCCTTTCGCGAGGTTCACGCCGACTTCGAGATTGGCCGCCACGGCGGTGGGCAGGCCTCGTAGCTCGCGGGTGCTCCAACTGGCGAACGCCCGGTCCCAGGACGGTCGCCGGCCCAGCAGCCGACCCGACAACGCCAGCGCGGCGGCCGCCCCGTTGGTCATGCCCCATTTGTTGAAACCCGTTGCCACATAGATGGTGTTGCTGTCGGGAAGGATGGGGCCGACATAGGGCAGCTCGTCGATGGGCGCGTAGTCCTGCGCCGACCACAGGTGTGTGCGGGCCGCGCCCGGGAAATGCCGGAGCGCCCACGACTCGAGTTCGGCCACCCCGTCGCTGGGATACTTGGCGCGGCCGACGGTGTGACCCGCCCCGCCGACCAGCAGGCGCTCGGAGCCGTCGGCCGGGGCGTAACGCAGTGACCGGGTGGGGGAATCGGTGGAGATCATCATCGGGCGGGGGATCTCGCCCGGCACGTCGAACGCCATGCAGTACGACCGGCTGGGTTTGACCCGGGCGAAGTATCCGCCGCGGTCCAAAATCGGGATCCCGGTGGCGAGCACCAGTTGGGCGGCCCGCAGTTCGGTGTCGCCCCGAGGGCCGTCGACATTCAGTCGGAGGCCGTCGTGTCCGCTGGAAACACGTTGCAGCCGAGTGTGTTCCGCAAGTTGGCCGCCGGCGGCGAGGAATTCGGCGCGCAGCGCGTCCAAGAACTGCATCGGATCGAACTGCGCCTGCCCTTCCAGCCGTACCCCACCGTGGTAGGGGAACGGCACGTCGGCCCGCGGCTCCCAGCTCACCGGCAGCCCCAGTTCGCGGCACGCGTCGTACTCGGCGCGCGCCGCGGCCACCCCGCCCTCGGACTGGGCGTAGCTGTAGGCGTCCTCGCGCTGCACCGCGACGCCGGCCGTCGCGCAGAACGACAGCAGCCAGTCCTGGCCGGCGCGATTGCCTTCCAGGTATCCACCGGCGCGTTGCCGGCCCTGCTTGGCCGAGATGCTCGAGAGCTGGGTGGCCTGCAACAGGCTGATCTTGGCGGTGGTGTTGCCGGTCGCGCAGGCGCCGACGGTCCGGGCCTCCAGCACCAGCACCTCCCGGCCGGCGCGTGCCAGCAGCACCGCGGTCATCAGTCCGGTGATACCGGCGCCGGCCACCACGACGTCGGCGCGGCCCGGGAGGTCGGCCGCGGTGTCGGAGGCCGGTGAGGTGGTGATCCGGTCGGCGAGCCACAACGAGGTCATGGCCGATCAGTTACCCGGTAGCACGGCGGTGAAACGTATAGCCGCAACGAGCAGCGGGTTTCGGCCGTGCTGCGCTGGGTATGCGATCGCCACGAATCGGCAGCCGTACCCCGGAAGGGACAGTCATGGACGCACTGACGTTTCTACGTGCCGACCACGAAAGCGTGTTGGGGATGTTGGAGGTGCTCGACGGCGCGCCGCAGGGCGACGGTGCGCGGGAGAGCGGCCTGGCGACCATGGTCACCAATCTGGTGATCGCCGAATCCCAGCACGAGGCCATCGAAGAGCAGCTGTTCTGGCCGGCGGTCCGGGCGGCACTCGAGGACGGCGACCACTTGACGGACCACGCCATCGCCCAGGAGGAGGCCGGCAAGACGCTGCTGCAGCTGCTCGAGGATGGCACGCCCGGCGAGCTCGAATACCACCGCGCGCTCGATGAATTCGTGGTGGTGGCCCGAGAGCACATCGAATACGAGGAGAATGTGGTGTGGCCGCGATTCAAGTCGGCGGTCAGCGCGCAACAGCTCGAGCAGTTGGGCGACAGACTGCAGACCGCCAAGAAGATCGCACCCACCCGGCCGCACCCCAACGCCCCGTCGGGTGGATTGGCGCAGAACACCGTGGGCGTGGCTGCTGCCGCCGTCGACCACCTGCGCGATCAGCTCAGCGGCCGGGCGGCGGACAACCCGCCCGACGCCCCCAAGAGCTGAGCGCGGTCAATCCGGCGGTTCGTCCGTCGAGCCGTGCTTGCGCGCCTCGCGTGCCCTGGCCTCGGTGTCGTATTCCTCGGCGGCTTTGGCATCGAGCCGGTCGACGGTGTTCTCCAGTGACGTCGGCTGTTCCGGCTGTTGGTCACGCTGTGTCATCGGACCGGCTTCGCGCGCTCGTCGGCGTTCTCCAGGTGACTGAACTCCTTGTTGTGAACGAACATGGTGGCTCCCTCGGCCAACGACGGATCTTGAATGCCCGCGGCGTACCCGTAACGACCGTCGTCAAACATTCGCTCGACGTCGGTCCCGAGCGTGTTTGTGCTGCGGTGTGCGCGGGTAGCCCGGCGATGTTCGCCGGAGACGGATGTTGGCGAGAGACGACGGAGGCGATCCGAATGCGGGCAGTGACATGGCAGGGCAAACGCAAGGTCCAGGTCGACACCGTGCCCGACCCGGTGATCGAGAAATCGACCGATGCCGTCATCGAGGTGACGACCACCAACATCTGCGGCTCGGACCTGCACCTCTACGAGGTGCTCGGCGCGTTCATGGACCCCGGCGACATCCTGGGCCACGAACCGATGGGCATCGTGGCCGAGGTCGGCAGCGCGGTCACCAACCTCAAGGCCGGTGACCGGGTGGTCATCCCGTTCCAGATCGCCTGCGGGCATTGCAGTATGTGTCGCCGCGGCCTGCCGACCCAATGCGACACCACCCGGGTGCGTGAGCAGGACACCGGTGCCGCACTGTTCGGCTACTCCAAGCTCTACGGCCAGGTTCCCGGCGGGCAGGCGCAATACCTGCGGGTGCCGCAGGCGTCCTACACCCACATCAAAGTGCCCGAGGGGCCGCCGGATTCGCGGTTCGTGTACCTGTCCGACGTGCTGCCCACCGCGATGCAGGCGGTGGACTATGCCGAGATTCCCGAGGGCGGGTCGGTGACGGTGCTGGGGCTCGGGCCGATCGGCGACATGGCGGCCCGGATCGCCGCCCACGCCGGCGTCAGGGTGATCGGCGTGGATCTGGTGCCCGAGCGGCTGGGCCGGCTGGCGCGCCGCGGGATCGAAACCATCGACCTGCGTGAGGCATCCGATCTCGGTGAGGTGATCCGCGACCGCACCGACGGGCGGGGGACCGATGCGGTTATCGACGCCGTCGGCATGGAGGCGCACGGCTCCGGCGGCGCCAAGGCGGTGCAGCAACTCAGTTCGCTGCTGCCGGATGCGGTCGCCGGTCCGTTGATCAGCAAAGCCGGCATCGACCGGCTCGCCGCGCTGTACTCGGCGATCGACATCGTGCGTCGCGGCGGCACCATCTCGATCATCGGCGTCTACGGCGGCAAGCTGGATCCGCTGCCGATGTTCACCCTGTTCGACAAGCAGGTCACGCTGCGGATGGGGCAGGCCAACGTCAAACCGCGCGTCGAGCGGTTGATGCCGCTGCTCACCGACGCCGACCCGCTGGGCGTCGACACCTTCGCCACCCACGAGCTGCCGATGGAGGAGGCGCCGCGCGGCTACGAGATCTTCCAGGAGAAGCGCGAGGGTGCGGTGAAGATCCTGCTCAAGCCGTAACACTCAAGCCGTAACACTCAAGCCGGTGCCGGCCAACAGGTGCGCGGACTCGAACAGCAGTGCATGCGCGAACGCCTGCGGCAGGTTGCCGCGCAGCTGACGCTGGCCGACGTCGTACTCCTCGGTGAGCAGCCCGGGCGGGCCACACGCAGTGCGGCCCCGCTCGAACCACTGCAGCGCCGCGAGTTCGTTGCCCTGCTGATGGTCTGCCAACGCCATGGCGAAGTTGCACAGCAGGAACGCCCCTTCGGCCTCGCCGAGGTCGCGCCGGTCTGGTCGGTAGCGGTAGACGAAGCCATCGCGGGTCAGCTCCCGGCGCACCGCGGCCAGCGTCGCCAGCGTGCGGGCATCATCGGCCGGGACGGCTCCGCGCAGTCCCGGCAGCAGCAACGCCGCGTCGATCCCCGGATCAT
Source organism: Mycolicibacter senuensis (assembly GCF_002101885.1). GTDB lineage: Bacteria > Actinomycetota > Actinomycetes > Mycobacteriales > Mycobacteriaceae > Mycobacterium > Mycobacterium senuense. Next base: position 46,968 of record NZ_LQPS01000047.1, on the reverse strand, counting down.
CGGGGGCGCGCTGCCATCTGCCGTCGCGGTGCAGGCAGTCGTTGCTGGTGTCACTGACCAGCTTGTCGGCCAACTGCTGCCAGCGGGCGCCTTCGGCCAGAGACGCGACGCCGGCGATGCGGCGCAGCCCCGCCGCGCAGATCAGCCGGGAATGCGCCCAGCGTCGGTTGTCGAGCTCCCACACCCCGGAACCGGGTTCACCGCAACGGTTTTCGATCGCCTCCACCAGAATGTGCACCGCGCCCCAATGGGTGCTGTCCAGCCGGTCCAGTCGGGCCGCGGCGGCCAACAGCAGCAGCACCTCGCCGAACGTGTCGAGCTGGAACTGTTCACCGACCCGGTTGCCGGTCCTGGCGGCAGCACCGGGGTAGCCGGGCAGATGATCCAGATCCCGTTCGGGCGGCGGTGCGGCGGCGTCGACGCGGTAGGCCGGCCGCAGCTCGGGCCCGTCGGTCAACACCCGCTCGGACACGAACCGGACGGCGTCATCGAGCAACGGATGCGCCCCGGCGACGGCGATCGCCTGCCCGGTGTAGCACTGGTCGCGGATCCAGCAGTAGCGGTAATCGAAATTCCGCCCGGCGCTCGCCCGCTCCGGCAACGACATCGTCGCCGCCGCCACCATCCCGCCGCCGGTGCTGGTCAGGCCGCGCAGCACCGCGTAGGCCTGCCGGACATCGACGTCGGCGAGGGTCCCGGTGAACTCCGGAACCGCTTGCCGCCAACCGCTTTCGGTGACATGCCAGGCCCGCCCGGCATCGACCGGACGGTCCGGTAGTTCACGATCTGACAGCTCGAGCACCAGATCGCGATCGTGGCCCGGCAAGACGTCGACCACCATGCGCAGTGACCCGTCGGCGGCCCGGCGAGCCTGCCCGGCGCCGGTCCACCGGAACCGGTGCGGACCGGACCGACCGGTCCACCCCCCGTCGCGGCAGGACAGCCCCGCCATCGCCGTGGCGCCGAAGTCGGCCCGGACGTCCAATGCCACCTGCATCCGCGCCGGCCGGTCGAGTGCGGTGATGCGACGCAGCACCACGGCGGTGTGCGGGTCGCCGGGGAAGGCCAGCGCCTCGCGGCACTCGACGATGCCGTCGGTGGTGACCCAGCGGGACCGCCAGATCAGCGACCGCTCCTCGTACTGGCCGCCCCACACGTAGCGCAGCTGCGGGGTGACGGCGTACACCCCGCCGCCGCCGAGCAGCGAATTGAACACCGCCGGACTGTCCCACCGGGGCAGGCACATCCAGCAGAAGTCACCGCGCGGCCCGACCACGATCCCGCGCTCGCCGTCGGCGATCAGCGCGTACTGGCGCAGCACCTGCGGAGGGAACCGCTCCAGCAGCGATTGCCCCTCATCCATGGCCGGGTGCATACCCGTCGCCGGGGCCGGGTAGTCACCGAACCATGAGCCCGCTGCCCCCGGCGCCCGTCGACTCGGTGGACGTCGGCGTCTACACCGTTCCCACCGACACCGAGGAGTCCGACGGCACCCTGGTCTGGGACTCCACCACGCTGGTGCTGGTGTCGGTGCGCGCCGCCGGATGCGCCGGCACCGGCTACACCTACGCCGGCACGGCGGCGGCGACGGTGGTGCGTGACATGCTGGCCGGAGTCATCGCCGGCGGCGATGCGCTGACGCCGCCGGCCCGCTGGGTCGACATGCTGCACGCGGTGCGCAACCTGGGCCGGCCCGGACTGGCCGCCGAGGCGATCGCCGCGGTCGACATCGCGCTGTGGGATCTGCGGGCCCGGCTGCTGGACGAGTCGCTGGTCGTCGCGCTGGGTGCGGTCCGGGAGGACACCCCGATCTACGGCAGCGGTGGGTTCACCTCCTACGACGACGACACGCTGCGCGGCCAACTGGCGGGCTGGGTCGAGGAGGGCATCGGCCGGGTCAAGATGAAAGTCGGTCGCGACCCGGCCGCCGACCCGGCCCGGGTGGCGGCGGCCCGCTCGGCGATCGGCGATCGGGCCGAGTTGTACGTCGACGCCAACGGCGCCTACCACCGCAAGCAGGCGCTGGCCTGCGCCCAGCGCTTCGCCGAATGTCGGGTGCGCTGGTTCGAGGAACCGGTCAGCTCAGATGATCTGGAAGGCCTGCACCTGTTGCGCGAGCGGGCGCCCGCGGGCATGGACATCGCGGCCGGCGAATACGGCTACGACCTGCCGTACTTCCAGCGCCTGCTCGACGCCGGCGCCGTCGATTGCCCGCAGGCCGACGTCACCCGCTGCCTGGGCATCACCGGCGTGCTCAAGGTGGGCGCGCTGTGCGATGCGCGCAGCGTGGATCTGTCGCTGCACTGCGCACCGCAGATCAGTGCGCACGTCGGGACCGCACTGTGGCACCTGCGCCATCTGGAGTACTTCCACGACCATGTGCGACTCGAGCGGATGGCCTTCGACGGGGTGCTGCGCCCCGAGCAGGGCGGAGTGTTGCGTCCCGACCGCGGCGCGCCCGGCCACGGGCTGACGGTCAAAGCGGCGGATCTGGAACCGTTTCGGGTGGCCTGAGCCGTTCCGCGGCGAAATCCGCCGCCTGCGCGGTCATGCCGTTGCCCGCATAGGCCGCGTGCGCGGCGCCATCGGCACCCGCCGAGCAGACCGGGTCGCCGGGCGCGCACAACTCGATCGTCTTGTCCGCATAACCGGGCCCGATCGTCAGCGGCGGCGCCCCCAGCGAGTGCAGGAACTCCGCTGACGGCCGGCCCAGCAAAGCGACGGCGGCGACCCGGTCGGCCGCCTCGGGCCCCGGCGGGGGCGGGAACCCGTCGGCGACGGGCGCGGGCCCGGTGAGATAACCCATGAGCGCCGCGCCCCGCGAATATCCGCCGAGCACCAGCGCGGTGTCCGGGCACCCCGCCGCCATGTCGGTGATGTGGCCGGCGGCGTCGGCCACCCCGGCGACCGTCGGACCGAATTCGGGCACCGCCGGAAAGTCGACCGGGTGGACGCCCACCGAACGGCCGCCGAGGCGCCACCGCAGCGCGTCGATGAACTGCTGGCCCATCCATCCGACGCCGGGCGGTTCGGCGGTGCCGCGGGCGAACACCACCTCGACATCGGGGCAGCCGAACGCGGCCGCCTCCCCGGCGGGCCAGCACGGCAGCAGGCAGCCCCACAGGCAGGCCGCGGTGAATATCCGACTGATCACAGCAATTCCTCCGATACCCACAGCGCCTTGGCGGCAAACCGTGGTTTAGCTCGGGCCAAAACGGCAAGCCTACGTCGGTACCGTCACCGACGGGACTTTAGCCGAAGGGGATAGATCAATGATCACAACGTCTTTGACCAGGCTAGCTGCCGGCGCCGGTGGCGTGGCGCTGGCCCTGTCGGCCGCGGGCGTCGCGTCCGCGGATCCGGCGCAGGATCCAGCGGTCAGCACCACCTGCAGCTACTCACAGGTGGTAGCGGCGATGAACGCGCAATCACCGGAGACCGCAGCACAATTCAATTCCACACCGATGGCCCAGACGTTCCTGCAGGACTTCCTCGCCTCGCCCCCGCCGCAGCGTGAGCAGATGCTGCAACAGGCTCGGGGCGTGCCCGAGGCGGCGCAGTTCGTCAACATGGTCGGACCCATCGCCAAGACCTGTGACAAGTACTGAGTGATGGCTCGAGCTACCGGAGCCGGCAACACCATCGCCGATGCGGCCAAACGGGAAGCCGACGCCTACCGCGGCGACGACCCGCGGCCGCTGGGGGGATACGCGCTGGTGTTGCTGGTGTACGGCGGGTTGGTCGCGGCGGTTACCGTGGCCGCCGCGACCACCGGCCGCCAACTGCCGCAGCGGTGGGCGGCCGGGGATCTGCTGACGGTGACCCTCGGCGCTCACAAGCTGTCCCGCACCCTCACCAAGGACGCGGTCACCAGCCCGCTGCGGGCGCCGTTCGCCCATTACGCGGGCACCGGCGGCCCCGCCGAGGTGATGGAGGAGACCCGCCATTCCAGTCAGCTGCGGCACAGCCTCGGCGAGTTGTTGACCTGCCCGTTCTGCCTGGACATGTGGGCGGTCACCGCGTTCACCGCCGGGCTGGTGTTCGCGCCGCGGTTGACCCGGCTGGTCGCCGGCACGTTCACCGCGCTGGCCGGCGCGGATTTCCTGCAACTGGCCTACGCGAAGGCGCAGCAGATCACGCAGGAGTGAGTTCATGAGCGGTATCGCGTTCAACCTGCCCCGGGTGGTGACGCTGACCGCCGACCTCGCGCTGCTGGGTCTGGCGGCCACCCACGGTTACGTGTTGGCGACAACGGCGAGCCCGCCCGGCTATTTCGCGGTCTACTGCGTTGCGATGATCGTCGGCTGCCTCGCCGCCGCGGCCACCACCTGGATCGACGTCGATGACGTCGTGCCGGCGTTGGGGTGGCTGGCCGGCACCGTCAGCTGCGGCACATTCGTGATCGGCTATCTGGTCAGCCGGCTGGTCAGCCTGCCCGGACTGCCGACGGTGACCGGGAGGTGGGATCTGGCCCCCGGCAGCCTCGCGCTGGCCTGCGCGGGGGGTTTCCTCGCGCTGCAACTGTCGGTGCTGTCGGGAGTCAACGTCGCCTTCGGGCAGGGCAGGGCCTGGTACGACTGATGCTCGACTTCCCGGCGTGGCTGCGCGTCGAGCACTGGCTCAACGTGCTGTTCCTGACGCTGCTGATACGCAGCGGCATCGAGATCCTGTCCACGCACCCGAAGCTGTACCGGCACGACGACAGCGCGCCCGGAACCGAATGGGCGCGGTTCACCCGCAAGGTCATGCCCACCGACAAGCTCTACGACACCTTGGACGAGGAAGAGGACTACCACCCGGTGATCGCGCTGCCCGGCCACGCCCAACTGGGCATGGGGCGGCACTGGCACTTCTTCGCGGTGATCGGCTGGATCCTGGTCGGACTGTCCTACTACATCCTGCTTTTCGCGACCGGACAGTGGCACCGGTACTGGCCGTACTCCTGGTCGATCTTCGCCGACGCGTGGAACGACATCGTCACCTACCTCAGCTTCAACCTGCCGCCGCTGCTGCCCGGCGAGCCGCTGGACGCCATCCAGAAGCTGACGTACGCCGCGGTACTCTTCCTGCTGGCGCCGTTCCAGATCCTCACCGGCGCCGCGCAGTCACCGGCGATCGAGGCCCGATTTCCCCGCTACGTCCGGCTGTTCGGCGGACGGCAGAGCGCGCGCAGCCTGCACTTCCTGGGCCTGGCAGCGTTCGGGGTGTTCATCGTGATCCACCTGTCGATGCTGTTCTTCTGGGGGTGGGGCCGGCTGTGCGCGTTGATGATCTTCGGATCGGTCCGCAACACCTACTGGGCGACAGCGCTGTCACTGTTGATCGTCGCGGTGGTCGTCGCGGTGCACATCGCGGCGACGGTCTGGAGCCTGCGCAGCCCGGCCTCGGTGCGCCGGGTGCTCGGCGCGGTGATCGCCGTGCTGCGTCGGGGCCTGTTACGCCGGTTGGACTCTCGGCAGGACTACCCGGAGCGGATGCTCTCCGCCGAGCACCGGGTCAACGGCAAACCGCCCACCGCCGAGAACTACAAGGTGATGGCGGTGCACAACTTCGTCGATTGGCGCCTTCGGGTCGGTGGGCTGGTGGAGCAGCCGGCGACGCTGGATCTGGCCGGCCTGCGCGCCCTGGCCGCACCGCAGACCCAGCGGGTGCTGCACAACTGTGTGCAGGGCTGGACGTCCATCGGCGAATGGACCGGGGTGCCGCTGGCCGCGCTGCTGGATCTGGTGCGACCGCTGCCGCAGGCCCGCTACATCTGCTTTATGACCATGCAGGACAACAGCACCGACGAGCCCAGCGCACACGGCGGTGGACAGTTCTATGAGGTGTTCGACCTGAAACTGGCGCACAAACCGCAGATGCTGCTGGCGTATGCGATGAACGGCCGGCCGCTGCCGATCGAACACGGTGCGCCGCTGCGGCTGCGCGCCGAGACGCAGGTGGGTTTCAAGATGGCCAAGTGGATCAACCAGATCGAGTTCGTCGACGACTACGCCCACATCGGGAAGGGACGCGGCGGCTGGCGTGAGGACAACGTCTACTACAGCATGGACGGGGAGATCTAGCCGTGACCACCGATACCGCCGCCCGCCCCGAGCTGATCGACGTCGAAGCCGCAGCCCGCGAACGGGTCTCGGCGCTGGTGCGGGTACGCGGCGGACACTGCGCGGCCTGCGGCGGCACCGAGTTCGCGGTGGGCCAGGCGTTGTATCTGGGGTTTCTGTTCCTCGACGAGGACAACGACGCCTACCTGGTCGCGCTGACCTGTCGTGACCCGTCCTGCCCGCAACCGCGGACAGCGATCCGGCTGCGGCGCAAGGAATTCCTCGATTAGGCAACCACCGCGGCGTCAGTCACGCCGGCAGGTCGGGGCGGGCGAGACCGAACCGCTCCACCAGGTGGGCCACGCTGCGCAACTCGTCGCACACCGCCGCGACCCGGCGCTCGGCGTCGTCGTCGAGTTGGCCGCGGTCGTGGTAATACGCCAGCCGGCGCAGCCGCCCGGCCAGCGCGGTGCCCCACCGGATGCTCAGGTCGTAGATGTGCCAATCGTGTACTTGGGCGCGTTGCCCCAGTTCCCGCAATGCCCGCACCTGGTCGGTGAGCACCGCGACATCGTCGTCGATGCGGATCCGTTCGATCGAGCTCAAATCGGACCTCCCGTCGTCACAGCCGGGGCTTGGCGACACTTGCCACGACCGGCTGGCCCCGCAAGGTCAGATAGACGCGGTCGGGCCCGATCGCCATGCCGGACAGAGGGGCGGACCGGGCCGGCCCGGACGGTAGACCGGCCCGGTAGTCGATGACACGCAGCACCGGGATGCTGCCGTGTGGATAACCGGTGAACGGCGCCGACTCGAACACCGTCACGGCGGTGTCGGTGGCGGCATACACCCGGTTGTCGTCGGAACCCAGATAGCGGATCGGCGAGGAGACCGGCGAACGGCCGATCTCCTGCAAACCGTGTCCACCGCGGGCGGATTCGACGGCGTAGAGCGTGTCGCCACGGCTGTCGGCCAGATAGACCCGGCTCGCCGCGGTGCCGTCCCCGGCGGCTGCCATGACGGCGGTCTGGTAACGGCCGCGGTGCTCGGGCGGCGATGCGGGGCCCTTGTAGTAGGAGATGCCGTGCGGTCCGTAGACGTGGAATTCGATGGCGCGCCCGCGGTTGGCGCCGTCGACGACGCCGGTGGCGCCGGCGGCCACCCGGGTACCGGGCAATTTGCGCAGCCCGTGCTCCTCGACCGGGGTCACCGTCGCCCCGTCGGCGGACAGTGCCAGCAGCACCCGCAGGCCCGAAACCTCGGACAGGTAGGCCGGGGACGGGCCGGCGTCGATGTCGCCGATCTGCTGCAGGCCGGCCAGCTCGATCGCCGCGACCCGGTTACGCGCCGGCTGGGGCACGAATACGGTCTGGTCGTCGGCGCGGCTGATCTGCACGTTGCGCCCGGCGTGCAGCGGCGCCGAGAATCTGCTGGCCGCGCCGGGCCGGTCGGGGTTGTCGACCGCGGCCAGCCGACCGTCGTCGGTGAGCGCGATCAGCGAGCCGGTCGCAGACGACCACACCGGGTCGCGCAGCGGGGTCTGCACCGGTACGGCGGCGGCTTCGGGCGCGCTTTGCAGCGACCGCCCCGGCAGCGAGCAGCCGGCGCAGACGAGCACGCCGACAGCCGCAGCGCCGCACCACCCCCGCCATGTCATTTCGCGGGGATACCCCCACCACCCGCCGGCTACACCGGTCCGTTTGTGCGGCTGGGGCATCGGGTATGGGGACGTCAAGCACATGAGCTGCCCGAAAGGGCCTGAGCTGCCCGAAAAGAAAGGGAGAGGCCGATGTCCGGATCGCGAGAGGGACTCCGCGTGGCGTTTCTGGTGGCGCCCGAAGGGGTCGAGCAGGTCGAGTTGACCGAGCCGTGGCGCGCGGTCGCCAAGGCCGGGGCGTCCCCGGTGCTCGTGTCGACGACCGCCGGACCGGTTCAGGCGTTCAACCACCTGGACCGCGCCGACGAATTCGACGCCGATCGGGTGGCCGACGACGTCTCAGCGGATGACTTCGATGCGTTGGTGCTGCCCGGCGGGGTGGCCAACCCCGACCAGTTGCGCACCGACCAGCGTGCGGTCGCGCTCGTGCGGGAGTTCTTCGATGCCGGCAAGCCGGTCGCTGTCATCTGCCACGGCCCGTGGACCCTGGTGGAAGCCGGGGTGGTGGCCGGGCGGCGGCTCACATCGTGGCCGAGCCTGCGCACCGACATCGTCAATGCCGGCGGGGAGTGGGTCGACGAACAGTTGGTGCGCTGCGACTGCGGCCCGTCGATCCTGCTGTCGAGCCGCAAGCCCGACGACCTGCCCGCCTTCTGCGACGCGTTGGTCACCGAGCTGGAGTCGTCGAAGGCGGCGCTGTGACCGGAGAACCGATGCCGGTGCCGGTCGACACCGACAACCATCGCGCTCGGCTCTGGGTCAACTGGGTGACGGCGCTGCTGACCGCCGCCGGAGCGGCCCTGGTGATGGTGGTCGCGACCGGGGCGGTGATGAGCACCGCCGCCTGCAGCACCACCGAGTGCCCCGACATGGGCCCGAGCGGCGTGGTGTTCGGCATCTTCTATTACGGTGCGCCGGTCATCGCCGCGCTGACCATCCTGATCTCGTTCTGGACCGCGGGCCGGCGGCGCGGATTCCTCGTCCCGTTGGCCGGTTGGGCGCTGCTGGGCCTCGATCTGCTGGCGCTGGTGATCGCCTTCCGGCGCTAGGAGAGCCCGACACTAGGAGAGCTCGGCACTAGGAGAGTAGGGCTTGCGGCGCCAGCTCTTTGAGCATGGTGGTGGTCCAGTCCAACTGCCGCAGCGTCTCGGGGTGGCACTGCGAAGCGAGCTCGAGCAGCGCGCCGTCGCGGGCGGCCCGGGCGCCCTGAGTCAGCAGCACCCAATCCACCGATACCGCCGCGGAGTGCAGGTGCAGGCTGCGGAGATCGGCCAGCAGCAGCAGGCCCGGCTCGGGCCGCCGGGCGAGCACCACGCTGGTCAACCGGCGCAACCACGACAACAGCCGCCCGGGCCGGGCCGGGGACTCGGCCAGCCGTAGCCCGTGGTCTCGTCCGGCCTGCGCGAGCCGGCGAACATGATCGTCTGACCACGCCGCGAGATCGGCACACAGGTGGAAGACGTCGTGGTCGGTCTTGTGTCGTTCGCCCACTCGGCGGAACCGGCGCGCCAGCGACGTCTCGGAGCGGTGCAGCTCCCGCAACGCCAGGTCGAGTTTCACCAGCCGCTCGGATCTGTCGCGGCGCGCTTGCGGATGCGCGCCACCGACGTCTTGAACAGCGGCTGCTTGGACACCGGATCCCAGTCGGTGATCGTCAGTTCGTTGGCCGCACGGTGGTGGCCCGCCCCGTCGGCGGCATCCCAATAGCCGTAGTGAAACGGCAGGAACGCCACCCCGTCCCGGATGCCGCCCACCCGGGCGCGGGCGTACACACTGCCGCGCGCCGAACGGATTTCGGCCATGTCACCGTCACCGATCCCGCAGCGTTGGGCATCGGCCGCCGACAGCTCCACCCACACCTGCGGGGCCGCGTCGTTGAGTTGCGGTGCCCGGCCGGTCTTGGTGCGGGTGTGGAACTGATAGACGGTGCGGCCGGTGGTCAGCCACAGCTCGCCGGCGCCGGGCAGCTCATGCGGCGGGGTGTAGCCGGCGGCCCGCAACACCGCCTTGCCGTCGGTGTTGGCCGCCCGGTACTCGGTGGGCCCGATCGCCGCTCCGGTGACCAGGTCCTTGCCGTAGCTCTCGCAGTAGTCCGGCTTGCTGAAGAACGCGCCGTCGGCATACAGCCGTTCGGTACCGTCGGGATGCTCGGCGTCACAGGGCCATTGGATTCCGCTGCCGCCGCGCAGCTTCTCATAACTGAGCCCGGTGTAATCGCAGGGGCGCCCGGCGCTGCAGCGCTGCCAGGCCGCGAACGCCGACTCGGGATCCTTCCAGGAGATCAGTGGGGCGCCGTCGCGATCACAGAAGTCCATCCGCTGCGCGTAGTCGCAGAAGATGTCCAGATCGGGGCGGGCCTGCCCGGGCGGGTCGACGGCCTTGTCGGAGAGGTGCACCGTGCGGTCGGCATTGGTGAACGTTCCGGTCTTCTCGCCCCACGCCGCCGCCGGCAGCACCACATCGGCGAGTTCGGCGGTCTCGGTGCGGAAGATGTCCTGCACCACCAGGAACAGCCGCGATTGACCGAGGATCTGCCGGATGCGGCGCAACTCCGGAAGCGACACCGCCGGATTGGTGGCGCTGACCCACAGCATTCGCAGACTGCCCTGCTCGGCGAAGCGCAGCATCTGCATGGCGTGGGTGTGCTCGGAGTAATGCGGGATCTTCGCGGGATCGACGTTCCACAGCCGGGCCAGCTCGGCGACATGTTCGTCGTTCTGCCAGTTCCGGAACGCCGGCAGATCACCGTTGGCGCCGCATTCGCGGGTGTTCTGCGCGGTCGGCTGCCCGTTCATCTGCAGGATCCCGGCACCCGGGCGGCCCAGCATGCCGCGAATCAGGTTGAGGTTGTTGACCTGAACAGCCGCCGCGGTCGCCTGATGGGATTGGTAGAAGCCCTGCAACACCGTTGACAACAGCCGCTGCGCATGACCGAGGATCTCCGCGGCCCGCCGCAGCTGCCCGGCCGGCACATCGCAGATCCGCGCCACCCGCTCCGGCGGATACGGCGCGACGCAGCCGGCCAGTTCGTCGTAGCCGACGGTGTGGGCGGCGACGTAGTCGTGGTCCACCCAGTCGTTCGCGATCACCTCGTGCAGCAAGCCGTTCATCAACGCCAGGTTGGTGCCGGGGACCGGCGCCAGGTGGACCGTCGCCGCTTTGGCGACCGCCGTTTCGCGCGGGTCGACACAGATGAGCTGCGGCGGGTCGGCGCCGGCCAACCGGTCCAGCATGCGTGACCACAGCACGGTCTGCGTCTCTGCCACGTTGTGGCCGTACAGGGCGATCACGTCGGCGTGATCGACGTCGGTGTAGGAGCCCGGCTGGCCGTCGCAGCCGAACGTCTCCTTCAGCGCCCACTCGGCGGTGGCGGTGCACAACCGGGTGTTGCCGTCGATGTGATTGGTGCCCAGCCCGGCGTGGGCGATCACCGCGAGCGTGTAGTACTCCTCGAGCAGCAGTTGACCGCTGGTGTAGAAGCCGATCGCGCTCGGGCCGATATCCCGCAGCAGTGCCTGCGTGGTCGACACGATCCGATTCATCGCGGTGTCCCAGTCGGATTCGACCAGCCGGCCGCGGTCCCGCACCAGCGGCACCGTCAACCGATCGGGGGAGTTGTTGGCCTGCCAGCCGAACAGGTCCTTGGGGTCCACCCGGCCGTGGTTGACCCGGTCGACGCTGCGGCCCCGCACCCCGACGATCCTGCCGTCGTGCGCGGCGATGTCGATACCGTCGCCGTTGGAATGCAGAACCGCCGCCGACTGCGTCCAGTCCACCTCGTCGGCGCCCAGGCCGTCGCTGAGCTCGGTGTCGACCCGGTCGGGCCATCGCTGCCCAGCGGCATACGGTGTCCGCGCACCCCAGGGCTCGGCGATGCGGTCGGTCATGACGTCCGGTTACCCGCTGATCGTCGTGGGTATGCCTAGCCGATATGGCCGAGATGGATCACCGCCGAGCACCTGTGCTGGAAGCCCTGGCCGACTACCACCGCAAGGACCGGTACGGCTTCAGCCCGCCGGGACACCGTCAAGGCCGCGGTGCCGATCAGTCGGTGCGTGATGTGCTGGGAGCCGACCTGTTCCGCGCCGACGTACTGGCGCGCGGCGGGCTGGACGACTGGCAGGCGCGCGGCGATGTGCTGACCGACGCCGAGCAACTGATGGCCGACGCGGTCGGCGCCGAGATGGCGTTCTTCTCCACGTGTGGCAGTTCGCTTTCGGTGCGCGCTGCGATGATGGCGGTGGCCGGCGGTGCGTCCGGCGGACTGCTGCTACCACGCGACAGCCACAAATCGATCGTGGGCGGTTTGATCTTCTCCGGCATCCAGCCGCGCTGGATCACCCCGCGCTGGGACGCCGAGCGACATTTCTCTCACCCGCCGTCACCGGATCGGGTCGCCGGGGCGTGGGAGGAACATCCGGATGCCGCGGGCGCGCTGATCGTCAGCCCGTCGCCCTACGGCACCTGCGCGGACCTGGCCGCTATCGCCGAGATCTGTCACCAGCGCGGCAAGCCGCTGATCGTCGACGAAGCCTGGGGCGCGCACCTGCCCTTCCACGACGACCTGCCGACCTGGGCGATGGATGCCGGCGCCGACGTCTGCGTGGTAAGCGTGCACAAGATGGGAGCCGGGTTCGAGCAGGGTTCGGTGTACCACATCCAGGGTGATCTCATCGACCGCGAGCGGCTCACCGCCTGCGCCGACCTGTTGATGACCACCAGCCCGAGTGTGCCGATCTACGCGGCGCTGGACGGCTGGCGCCGTCAGATGGTGCAACACGGGAACGAAATGCTGGACGCCGCATGCAAGTTGGCGCGGGACGTGCGCGCGCGTATCGACGAGTTGCCCGACGTTGCGGTGCTCGACGATGTGCTGTTGGGTGCGGAGGCCTCCCACGACCTGGACCGGCTGCAGGTGCTGGTGGACGTCGCGGCGACCGGCACGTCGGGTTACCAGGCGCGGGACTGGCTGCGCGAACAGCGCTGTCTGGACGTGGGATTGGCCGACCATCGCCGGATCCTGGCCACCCTGTCCTTCGCCGACGACCGCGGCAGCACCGACCGGTTGCTGGACGCGTTGAGCGGATGGCGGGATGCCGCACGGTCTTTCGACCCGCCGGCTCCGATCCGGCTGCCCTCGCCCGAGGAGATGCAGCTGGAGAGTGTGCAGCTGCCCCGCGACGCGTTCTTCGGCCGCACCGAGATGGTTGCCGCATCGCAGGCCGCCGGCCGTATCGCGGCCGAGCAGCTCACGCCCTATCCGCCCGGCATCCCGGCGGTGGTGCCCGGCGAACGCCTCGACACCGCGGTCATCGACTATCTGCGGTCCGGTCTGGCGGCCGGAATGGCGTTGCCGGACGCCGCCGACCCCGCCCTCGAGCACATCCTGGTGGTGGCGTGAGCGTTTCGCCCTTGGCGGGCCGGGGTAGTCGGTAGCCATGACTCAGACGTCCTTGCAGAACCCGGTCGACGTGGTCGATTTCCTGACCGGCCAACATGAACGGATCAAGGCGCTCTTCGACGAGACGTTGCGGGCCGCCGGTGCCGAACGCGAGGAATCCTTCGTCCGGTTGCGCCGGCTGCTGGCGGTGCACGAGACCGCCGAAGAGGAGATCGTGCACCCGCGGGCCGCCCACGAACTCGACTACGGTCGCGAGATGGTCAAGGCGCGGCTGGCCGAGGAGAAGCAGGCCAAGTCGGCCCTGGCCGAGCTGGAGGACGTCGACGTCGATTCGGAGTTCTTCACCGAGAAGCTCCGGGAGCTGCGCGACGACGTCATCGAGCACGCCGGCCACGAAGAACGCGACGAGTTCGCCGGGCTGCGTGCAGAACTCGGCGACACCGAACTGCAGCTGCTGGAACGGGCGGTCGAGCTCGCCGAGGCGATCGCGCCCACCAGACCGCACGCCGGAGTCGAGAGTGCACCGGCCAATGCGTTCGTGGGGCCGTTCGCCTCGATGGTGGACCGGGCCCGCGACGCGATCCTGGGGTACGCCTCATGATCGGACTCGGTTTGCTGCTGCTGATCCTGGGGCTGGTGTTCGACGTCTACCTGCTGTGGGCCATCGGGATCGTCTTATTGGTGATGGGCGTGGTGTTCTGGGTGCTGGGAGCGGTCGGGCGTCCGGTCGGCGGCAGGCGTTACTGGTACTGACCGCCATGGCAGCCGTGCTGGAACGCGATGTCGCCGACGGCGTTCACCGGCGCGGCGGTCAACGTCTACCTGATCGAGGACGACAGCGGTGTCACCGTCGTCGACACCGGCCTGCCGGCCACCTGGAGACCGCGCTGGAACGACTCGGCCGCCAGACCGGTGACGTGCGGGCGGTGGTGTTGACCCACGCCCACTTCGACCATGTCGGTTCGGCCAAGCGGGCCCGCGGCCGGTGGCAGGTGCCGGTGTTCGTGCACGCTGCCGACCAGTACCCCGCCGGCGCGCTGTTCGTGCTGCCCGGCCACGGCGAGCCCTGGCACCACGGCATCGCCTCGGCTGCCGAAGCCGCGTTGCGGGCCGGGCCGTCCTGAGTATCAGACCTGGCCGCCGGCCCCCAACGTGCGCTGCATGTCCGGCTTCATCGCCACCAACTGCGCGTTCCAGTAACCCCAGCTGTGTACCCCGTTGGTGTCGAGGTTGAAGGTCGCGTTGTGGCCGCCCGCGCCGGTGTAGGCGCCCCGAAAGGCGTTGTTGCTTTCCATGACCACCTGCTCGATCACCTGACCCGGCAGGCTGCCTTCGCCGATCTCCGACGGGGTGCCGTTGCCGCTGTAGACCCACAGCCGGGTATTGGCGCCCGCCAGTCGTCCGGCCTGGACCGTCGGATCGTTGCGCTGCCAGCCCGCGCTGCCGGTCGGCCCCCACATGTCCTGCGGGTTGAAGCCGCCCTCGTCGTTCATGGCCATTCCGATCAGCATCGGGCCGTTGCCGCTGGACGGGGTCAGCAGCGCCGAAAGCGAGGCGGCGTAAGCGAATTGCTGCGGATGGTAGGCCGCCAGGATGAGCGCCGAGGATCCGGACATCGAAACGCCGACCACCGCGTTGCGGGTGGAGCGCACGCCTCGGCCGGCCAGGAAACTCGGCAGCTCACTGGTCAGAAATGTCTCCCACTTGTAGGTCTGGCCGTTGGCCGACCCGTACCAGTCGGTGTAGAAGCTGGAACGTCCGCCGACCGGCGCCACCACCGAGATCCCGGAACCGCTGTACTCGTTGAACGCCGGCGTTTCGATGTCCCAGCCGCTGCGGTCTTCGCGGGCCCGCAGGCCGTCGAGCAGGTAGACCGCCGGCGCGCCGCCGCCCTGGAATTCGACGGTGATGTTGTGGCCCATGCTCGGCGATGGCACCGAGAGGAATTCCGGAGCGGCGGCGCCGGCCGGCGCGGCCGCTCCCAGGCCGATCAGTCCCGGCAGCATTGCCGCCGCCGCGGCGGCGTGTGTGACCTTGCGCCGACGCTTCGTGTTGTTCCACATTTGTTCTCCCCTTTCGCACACATCCGAGCGCCAAGGCCAGTCGGCCGGGTGCGCCAGAGGGGAGAGATCGACACAGGGCCCGTGCGGCTTTGGTTTTTCATACCTCGGCATCATGAGACACCGCGGATGGTTGCCCTACAGTCTGAAGACACCACACCTAACCTTCTTGTCTTAACAAAGTGGGGGACCGTTGTCCAGAGACCGGCGCGGAAGAAAAAATTGAGATTCGCGGTTTGAGCCGCAGCCGTGGTGGGCACCTACACCGACATGTCCGCGCTTGGCTCCCGTAATCGCATCGGCCCTCTGGTGATGACAGCATCCGCTGCCGGTGCCGCAATTCTTTTCACCCACGGCGTTCCCGATGCGAGCGCCCAGCCTTGTCCCGATACCGAGCTGGTGTTCGCGCGCGGAACCGGTGAGCCGCCCGGCGTCGGGCCCACCGGACAGGCATTCGTCAGCGCACTGAGCACCCGGCTGGCCCCGCGCCCGTTGTCGGTCTATGCGGTCGACTACCCGGCCACCGACCAGTGGGGCACCGGTGTCGACGGTATTCGGGACGCGGGTGCGCACGTGGTCTCGCGGGCGACCACCTGTCCCCAAACCAAGATGGTGCTGGGCGGCTACTCGCAGGGCGCCGCGGTGATGGGCTTCGTCACCTCGGCGCAGGTACCCGAGGGCGTCGACCCGGCGACGGTGCCCAAGCCGCTGGATCCCGATGTCGCCGAACACGTGGCCGCGGTCGTGCTCTTCGCGATGCCCAACGAGCGGGCGATGCAGTTCCTCAAGGAACCCACGATCGCGATCGGCCCGTCATACCAGGCCAAGACCTTGCAGGTCTGCGCGCCGGAGGACGCGGTCTGCTCCGAGGGGCTGAACTTCGCCGCGCATGACAGCTACGCCGGAGATGACGCCACGATGGTCGAACAGGGGGCCGACTTCGCCGCTCACCGGCTGCAGAGCCGGCTGGGATAGACGCTGGCCGGCCGCAGCCGCCGTCGCCGGCGCTGGCGGCGCGACCAGATCCGGGTCGCCGATCCCGCCGAGGTTCGGCGCTCCATCCGGGGCACCGCCATCGGCAACTTCATGGAGTGGTACGACTTCGGCGTCTACGGCTACCTCGCCACCACGATCGCGCGGGTGTTCTACCCGGGTGCCGGCAGCCTGATCGGCGCCTTCGCCACGCTGGCCGCGGCGTTCGCGATGCGTCCGCTGGGCGGGTTGGTCTTCGGCCCGCTCGGGGACAGGATCGGGCGCAAACGGGTGCTGGTCACCACCTTGGTGCTGATGACGCTCGGCACCACCGCCACCGGGCTGCTGCCCGACTACCGCGCCATCGGTGTCGCGGCGCCGATCCTGCTCATCGCGACCCGAATGGTGCAGGGCTTCTCGGCGGGCGGCGAATACGTCGGCGCCATGGTCTACGTCGGCGAGCAGGCCCCGGACAACAAGCGGGGCATGATGGCCGGATTCCTGCCGCTGAGTTCGCAGGCCGGTTATGTCGTCGCCGGCGCGCTGGTGACCGGGCTGCAGACCGGGCTCTCCGATGAGGCCATGCTCAGCTGGGGATGGCGAATCCCGTTGCTGCTCAGCGCCCCGCTGGGGCTGGCCGCGCTATATCTGCGGCTGCGCCTCGACGAATCGCCGGCATTCCGGCAGTCCGGCGGGGGCCGGGGCGATGGCTCCGGTGACGACGACTCCGCCGCCGCACAGCTGCGTCGCACCACCAGACAGTGGCGGCCGCTGGCGCTGTGCATCGCCCTGGTGCTGGCCTACAACGTGACCGATTACCTGCTCACCGGGTATCTGCCCAGTTACCTGCAGACCTCCGCTCGGATCCCGTACCCCGGCGGGCTGCTGCTGATCGTGCTCACACTGCTGGTGATGATGGCCACCGTGGTGCCGACGGCGCGATTGTCCGACCACATCGGCGTCAAGCCGGTGCTTTGGGCGGGAACCATCATGCTGGTGGCGCTGTCGGTCCCGGCGTTCATGCTGATCCGCTCCGCCGGCAGTTACCTGGCGGCGTTCGCCGGGGTGGTGCTGATCGGGGCGATGCTGCTCTGCTTCGATGCCACCCTGCCGGCGACCCTGCCGGCGCTGTTTCCCACCCGGGTGCGCTACGGGGCGCTGGCCATCGGCTTCAACCTGTCGGTATCGGCGTTCGGCGGCACCACGCCGCTGGCCGCCGAGGCCCTGGTCTCGAGCACCGGCAATCCGATGGCGCCGGCCTACCTGCTGATCGCAGCCGGTGTGATCGGCGCGTTGGCGCTGGTCTTCACCCCGGAGGTGGCAGGCAGGCGACTGCCCGGCTCGGGGCCCGCGGTCGAAAGCGAAGCGCGGGCCCGCGAGCTGGTCGAGGGGCGAGACCCTTAGTGGACCCGGCGCAGCCCCGGTACTTCGGAGAGCGCTTCGGCCACCGAGGACGTCGTCGGCAACGCGTTGGCAGGGTCGCAGATTCGTAGCAGCCGGCTGACCGCCGGCCCCGGCACCGTGGTGCAGTAGGTCACGGTGTCGGCGCACCGGTCGACGATGTTTCGCAACGCTGAGAAGCCCGCGGTGCCAATGAATTCCAAGTCACTGAGGTCGAGGACCAGCCATTGGCATGACGTCGCGCAGTGGTGCACGTGCTCGGCGAGTTCGCCGGCGTTCGCGGCGTCGAGCTCGCCGACCACGCTGATCACCGCGCCGGCACGCCCCCATCGGGTGACGGACCGGGCGGTGTGGCTCTCCCAGGTGTCGGACGTCGGGACGGAATCTATTCGAGGTGCCGGGAACACCGGCTCGGCCACTTTCAGAGCGGACATTTGATCACTCCATCAGTCGAAACTCGTACTGTGGGATCGCGTCGATGCGAGTTACACCTTCACGGACGAGGTTAGGAACAGGGAGTGGGCCTCCCTGGTCTGCGTGCTTGACGCGTCTTCCGGGTGGCTGTGAACTCAACCTGTCCATGAACCTACGCCGTTCCTCGCCGCAATGCAACGGATTGGTAACGGTGCTGCGATGAACTCGTGGCGAATTGCCTTGCAGCAAACCGCTTCGAGGACCTTTTCGACGTTTAGCGCCGAGGACCGCGGGTAACAAGCGGTTATGGCGTTTCCGCTGACCACCCGGCGTTCGGTACTCGTCTGGCACGTGCACGGCTCCTGGATGGACTCCTTCGTCGCCGGCGGACACCGCTACCTCATTCCGGTCGACTCTCCACACGACCCCGACGGTCGCGGCCTGTGCGGGCGCGACTGGCCGCAGGCCGTGGAGATCCCGTTGGGCGAACTGCACGACCAGGACGTCGACCTGGTGGTGCTGCAGCGCCCGCACGAACTGGAACTGGCTGCGCGGCTGCTGGGCCGTCGGCCCGGTATCGACGTTCCCGCGGTCTACGTCGAGCACAACACGCCGCGGCCGTTCGTGGTGGAGAGCCTGCACCCGATCGCCGACCGCGACGACATCCCGCTGATCCACGTCACCGACTTCAACCGGCTGATGTGGGACAACGGCCGCGCCCCCACCACGGTCATCGACCACGGGATCGCCGATCCCGGCCACCTGTACACCGGCGACATCGCCGCGGCGGGCGCCATGATCAACGAACCGGTGCGACGGTGGCGCACGGTGGGCGCCGACCTGCTGGGCGCGTTCGGGCAGTCCGCGCCGGTCGACGTCTGGGGGATCGGCACCGACGAACTCAACGACCCGGCTCATCGCTGCGCAGGCGTCACCGGTCACGGCGACCTGCGAACCGCGCTGCTGATGAAGGAACTGGCGCATCGACGCGTCTACCTGCACACCGCGCGCTGGACGTCGCTGGGTTTGTCGCTGCTGGAGGCCATGTTCCTGGGCATGCCGGTGGTGGCGGTGGCGTCGACCATGGCACCGCTGGTCGTCCCCCCCGAGGCGGGCGTCGTCAGCGCCGACGTGGACACCTTGCGGACGGCGCTGCGCGGGCTGGTCGCCGACCGCTACCTGGCCGAGGTGGTCGGCAAGGCGGCCCGCGACTATGCGCGGGACCATTTCGGGCTCGACAGATTCCTGCGGGAGTGGGATCGGGTCATCGACGCGCAGTGCACGGCGGGGCCGTGACTACCAGGGGAGGATCGCGATGAGGATCGCCATGGTTTCCGAACACGCCAGCCCGCTCGCCGCGCTCGGCGGAGCCGACGCCGGCGGCCAGAACGTCCACGTCGCCGAGTTGTCGGCGGCACTGGCCCGCCGTGGCCACGACGTCGAGGTCTACACCCGCCGCGACGATCCCGACCTGCCCGACCGGGTCGAGACCGAGCAGGGCTACACGGTGGTCCACGTGCCGGCCGGACCCGCGCGGCAGGTGCCCAAAGATGAACTGCTGCAGTACATGGGGTCGTTCGGGTGTTACCTGGATCAGCAGTGGGACCGCGAACGGCCCGACATCGCGCACGCGCATTTCTGGATGTCGGGGATCGCCACCCAACTGGCCGCCAAACGCCGCCGGGTGCCGACGGTGCAGACATTCCATGCGCTGGGCGTGGTCAAGCAACGGCATCAGGGGCACCGCGACACCAGTCCCGCCGAGCGACTGCGGCTGGAGACCCGGGTGGCGCGCGACGCCACCTGGGTGACAGCCGGTTGCAGCGACGAGGTCTTCGAGTTGATGCGCCTCGGCCGGGACCGATTGCGGATCTCGGTGGTGCCCTGCGGTGTCGACGTGGACCGGTTCACCCCGCACGGCCCGACCGCCCCGCGATCGGGGCGGCGCCGCATCGTCGCGGTCGGACGGTTCGTGCCCCGCAAGGGATTCGACACCGTGATCGAGGCACTGACCACCGTCCCCGCCGCGGAACTGGTGATCGTCGGCGGGCCGGAGCGAGCCGAGCTCGACACCGTCCCGGAGGCCTGCCGGTTGCGGAAACTGGCCACCGATCTCGGTGTGGCGGACCGGGTTTCGCTGTACGGTTCGGTTGCCCGCGAGGATATGCCGGCGCTGCTGCGGTCGGCGGACGTGGTGACCTGCACGCCGTGGTACGAACCGTTCGGCATCGTGCCGCTGGAGGCGATGGCCTGCGGGGTGCCGGTGGTGGCCTCGGCGGTGGGCGGCATGCTCGACACCGTCGTCCACGACCTGACCGGCCTGCTGATCCCGCCGAAGGATCCCCGCGCATGTGCCAACGCGGTGACCGCGATCCTGCGGGACCGGCGCGGGGCGGCCGCGTTCGGCGCCGCCGGCCGGGAACGGGCCCGCGCGAGGTACTCCTGGGAGCGCGTCGCCACCGACACGTTGCGGGTCTATGACCGGCTGCTGCCGGTGCGAGCGCCGGTCCGCACCGCGGCACGGGCGGCGGGGCAGGACTGACCCCGACGCGGTTGCCGCACCCGGGGCATCGGAGGAACATTGAGTCCATTGGAGGGGGGCCTCGGACGGAGCAATGCGATGGCGGTTGCGGACCGCAACGACATGATGCGTGAGGTGGCGGACCTCGTCCGCACACTGGATCAGCGCCCACACCCCGATACAGACGATCCGCTCGACGAGCTGCTGACGAGTCTGCTCGGTCATATGCCCTGCGCCCAGCATGCCGGCGTCACCGTCACGACGTCGGAAGCCGAAGTGCAGACGCTGTCGGCGACGGGCCGGTACCCGGTTGCGCTCGATGACATCCAGCGTCGTTGCCAGGAGGGGCCGTGCCTGACCGCGGCGTGGAAACACCACCTCGTTCGGCTGGACGACATCTGCTGCGAGCAACGTTGGCCGGCCTTCTGCCGGGAGGTGGCCGAGACGACGCCGATCCGGTCCATCCTGGCGTTCGAGTTGTTCACCGGCCGGGGAAGCACCGGAGCCCTGAACTTTTACGCCGAGAGCGCCAATGCCTTCGACGACGAGGCGGTGGAATTGGGTCTGATGCTGGCCACCCACGCCGCGCTGGCCTGGCACATGGTGCGCCGCGACGAGCAGTTCCGCAGCGCGCTGGCCTCCCGCGACGTCATCGGGCAGGCCAAGGGGATGCTCATGGAGCGGTTCGACCTCGATGCGGTGCGTGCCTTCGAGCTGCTCAAACGGCTGTCGCAGAACATGAACACCCCGCTTGCCGACGTGGCGCAACAGGTGGTCGGCCGGCGGGAAGTCGGTTCGTGAGCCACCGGCGCCGGGAGCGCTAGAGCCGGTTCTCCGGTCCGACCACCGCCCATACCGTCTTACCGCTGGGGGTGGGGCTGCTGCCCCAGGCGCGGCACAGGGCGCCGACCACAGCGAGCCCGGATGACTGCCGGGAGCCGGCCGCGGCCTCGCGGAGCATCGCCGGGGAGCGGTCGGTGTCTTGGACGGCGATGGTGAGCGTGGCCGCCGTGCTCTCCAGCAGGATCACCGGTGCGCTCTCGGTATGGCGAAGCACATTCTCCACCAACGCATCGACGATCACCTTGGCGGTCGGTGTCAGCTGCTCCAGTGACCAGTTCACCAGCCACCCGCCGACGAAGGCGCGGGCGTCGCGCAAACTGCTGAGGCGCTGCGGCAGCTCGATCCGGGCCCGGCGACGGGGCTGCCTGTGGTCTGCCAGCGACGCCAAAGCGCTCTCCACATCGGCATGCACCGGGACATAGCGGGTCACGCCGGTGCGCGCGATCCGCGCCGCCATCTCCGGTCGGGCGCATATCAGCACGACCGGAATGCCGGGCCAGGTGCTCACATGCCAACGTGCGCTGGTGAACACCGACCAGGCCGACGGCGCCGGCACTTCCAGGCCGCCGACGTCGACCAGCACCGCCAGCGGTTCATCCAGCGCCGCTTTGATCACGCAGTTGCGGACTTCGAGGTAGGTGCCGCTGTCCAGCCTGCCGACGGCGTGCAGCAAGCACACTCCGGCCACGGCGTCCGCGGACACCGTGAGCCGACTGCGTCTCCTACCCAGGGCCGGCGTCCCGCTCGTCATCGACCATGGCTGGTCGGCGGGGGAGCGCCGTGGTGACGTCGTCGCCCTCGTGGGCCGGTCCCGGGCTCGACATGCCGAGGGGAACCTGACCGGCCGGCCGGAAATGCACTCTCCACTATCGCAGTCCACACATCAGACGGACTACCCATCGGGCAACGGGGACAACCGTCGTGCGGTGGTGCCCAGCCGGTGAGCCTCCCGGCCGCGGCGTCAGTCGACGGTCAGCAGCGTGTGGTCCACCAACGAGACCGAGTCGGGGCTGAATGTTCCGCTCATGGCTGCCAGGAAACGCTCTGCGAGTTCGCGCACTTTGATGTTGGTCTCCTGGGAGCGCCACACCAGGATGTCGAATGCCCGTTCGGCGGAGATGCCGTAGGCGACCATCAGCACCCCCTTGGCCTGTTCGATCGCCGCTCGGGACTTGGCGACCTCGGAGACCGCGGCGCTGACGTCGGACTGCAGCACGTCGGTCACGTCGACGTAGAAGCCGACCGTGCCGGTCACCACGCCGGCGTCGTCGATCATGCGGTCACCCACCACGATCACCCAGTGCACCTGCCCGCCGGTGTCGACGATCCGGTGCCGGCTGCTGAACGGCTCGCCCTGGATGACGCGCTCGAGCACCTCGGCGACCTGGGGACGGTCCTCGGGGTGCTTGTGTTGCAGCAGCAACTCGGTGTTGGGGACGACCGTTCCGGGCTCATAGCCGTGCATGCGCGCCACGGTGTCCGACCACTCCCAGCGCTGCTCGCCGAGAAAATACCGGAACCGACCGACGCGTTGCGGCTCGCCGTGGCCGACGACCAGATCGAGGTCACTTTGGACCTCGTCGTCGCCCACCGCCGCGAACTGCGCGTTGACATCCCCGACCATCGCACCCGCCTTCTTTACCCACACCATATGAGTTGATCCCAACGGCCGGCGGCGAGCCGCGGTCTGGAATCACAGGAAGGAACGCAAGGACGCCCTGACCGGCGCTGTCTGCTGAACGCCCAAGCTGTGCGTAACTATCCACAATTTCCGAACACCGCGCAACCGAATCACGTTTTGTTTCCCCGCCCGCGCTCCCGGGTACCTGCTGATGACGCGCGGTGTTCGTTCCAGCAAAGTGGACCGCCGCCTCAGTGACGACCCGATCGAACTCGATGAAAGGAGTCCGACGTGAAGTTCTCTACGACTGCAGCCAAGACGGCCGCCGGCGCGGCGGGAATCGCCGCGCTGAGCGTCTTCGCCGCGCCCACCGCGGCGGCCGAGCCGGCGATCCAGCCGTTCGGCACGCCCGAACAGCTCAACGACGGCGCGCTGGCGACGTCCTACACGGTCAGCAACCTGGGGCCGGCCAACGTGGTCATCCCCGGCTACCAGCCGGACGGCAAGCTGTACCAGGCTGATGTGACCGCCCGCGCGGACCGGGGGACGGTGACCCCGCTGGTCACCGCCTTCAACGCCAGGGCGGCCAACAGCGACACCTACCGGGTGATCAACACCGTGCCCACACCGGGCGGTATCCACCCCGGCCCGATCGCCCAGGGCGCGTCGGCCGACGGCAAGATCTACTTCGACGTCACCGGACCGCCGCCCGACGGCGTGGTCTACAACGACGGCGTCCAGGATGTGCTGATCTGGACGAACAAGGCCTGACGCCCACCCGAGATGGGCCCGATCGGCAGGATCGGGCCCATTCGGATGCCTCCCATATGCGCGCCCTCGACCGTGTCCTGATCACCGGCGGAGCCGGATTCCTCGGCAGTCGGCTGTGCACCCTGCTGCTCGCCGAGGGCGCGCAGCGGGTCTGGTGCGTCGATGACCTCTCCACCGCATCGGAAGCCAATCTTGCTGTAGTACAGCAGCTTTCCGGCGTCGAGTTCGTCGAACACGACATCGCCGAAGGGTTCCCCGATCCCCGCCGATTCGGGCCGCTGGATGCCGTTCTCCACCTCGCCTCGGCGGCATCGCCGCCGGACTATCTGCGGCTGCCGATACCGACACTGCGGGCCGGCGCCCAGGGCACCGCGGCCGCGCTGGCGATGGCCGAGGCGTGCGGCGCCCGATTCGTGCTGGCCTCCACCAGCGAGGTCTACGGTGATCCGCTGGTTCATCCACAGGACGAAAGTTACTGGGGCAACGTCAATCCCATCGGACTGCGCAGCGTCTACGACGAAGCCAAGCGGTTCGCCGAGGCGCTGACGTTCGCCTATCAGCGGGCCCGCGGCGCGGACGCCGGGGTGGCCCGGATCTTCAACAGCTACGGGCCGGGAATGCGCCTCGACGACGGCCGGATGGTCCCGACGTTCTGCGGTCAGGCGTTGCGCGGCGAGCCGATCACCGTCGCCGGAACCGGTCGCCAGACCCGGTCGCTGTGCTATGTCGACGACACCGTCGCCGGGCTGATCGCGCTGACCCGCCACGACGTCAGCGGCCCGGTCAACATCGGCAGCCCGGACGAGCTCACCGTGCTCGAAGTCGCCGAACTGATCCGCGAGCGGTCCGGCAGTGCCTCGCCGATCCGGCACATCGCCGCCGCGGAGGACGACCCGCAGCGGCGCTGCCCGGACATCCGGCGCGCCCGTGAGTCGTTGGGCTGGGCGCCGAAGGTCGGTGCTGCCGAAGGGCTCGATGCGACCATCGCCTGGTTCCGGACCCAGATCGACGCCACCGCAACGGTTTAGCGAACCGTTTCTAGCACCCGTTTAGCAGCGTTGCTGGTGGGTATCTCCTCTGCAAGCAAAGCGGTTCTCGCGGTCGGGGGAGGTTGTGGTGCGAGTACTGGGCATCAACGCGGTCTTCCACGATCCGGCCGCCGCGCTGGTCGTCGACGGCCGGATCGTCGCGGCCGCCGAAGAGGAGCGGTTCTCCCGGCGCAAGCACGGCAAGCAGGCGGTGGCGTTCTCCACCTGGGAGCTGCCGGTGCAGGCTGCCCGGTGGTGTCTGGAGCAGGGTGGGATCTCCCCGGCCGACGTGGATGCGGTCGGCTACTCCTATGACCCCGCCCTGGCGGAAGGCGAAGTGCTCGAGGGTCAGGACCGCGACTGGGAACACCTGCGCACCATGTACGCGCGCCGGGCCCCGCTGTTTCTGGCTTCGGCGCTGCCCGGGCTGGACCCCGGCGTGGTGCGCCATGTGCGCCACCATGTCGCGCACGCGGCCTCGGCGGCACTGGCCTCCCCGTTCGGCGACAGCGCCGTGCTGGTGGTCGACGGCCGCGGCGAGGCCACCTCGATGCTGGCCGGCGAATACCGCGACCAGAAGCTGGATATCCTTGCCTTCCAAGCGCTGCCGCACTCCCTGGGCCTGCTCTACGAGGACCTCACCGAGCATCTCGGGTTCATCCGGTCCAGTGACGAGTACAAGGTGATGGCGATGGCCTCCTACGGCAGGCCCGGCTTCGCCGAGGAGTTGCGCAAGCGGGTGTATTCCTGCCCGGACGGCACGTTTCGCACCCAGGGCGTCGACTTCACCGAGCTCACCCGACGCCGTGGACGCGATGAGGACGACCTGGACCCGGTGCACGCCGACCTGGCCTGCAGCGTCCAGTTGGTGGTCGAAGAGGTGCTCGCCGACACGGTGGCCTGGCTGGCGGCGCACACCAAGGCCGACACGCTCTGCCTGGCGGGGGGAGTGGCGCTGAACTGCGTGGCCAACACCGCGCTGTCCAACCGTGGTGACTTCCGCCAGATCTGGGTGCAACCGGCCGCCGGTGACTCCGGCACCGCGCTGGGGGCGGCGTTGGCCGTGGCGGGGGAGCACACCGAGCCGATCGCGGCGATGCCGTCGGCGTCGCTGGGCCGCTCCTTCACCGACGAGCAGATCGCCGGGGCGCTGGCCGAAGCCGACATCCGTTACGAACGCCCCGCCGACATCGCGGTTGCGGTCGGCGAAATACTGGCCGGCGACGGCATCGTCGGATGGTTCCAGGGGGCTGCCGAGTTCGGCCCACGGGCACTGGGGAACCGGTCGCTGCTGGCCGACCCCCGCCGCGCCGGCAATCTGGAGCGGCTCAACCGGGTCAAGGGCCGCGAACAGTTCCGCCCGGTCGCACCGATGGTGCTTGCCGAGCGTGCCGCGGAGATCTTCACCGGCGGTCCGCTGCCCAGCCCGTACATGCTGTTCGTCCACGACGTCGTCGAGGACTGGCGCGAGCGCATTCCCGCGGTCACGCACGTCGACGGCACCGCGCGCATCCAGACCGTCGACACCGACCAGCCGTTGCTGCACGCGATGATCAGCGCATTCGCGCAGCGCACCGGGGTGCCGGTGGTGGTCAACACCAGCTTCAACACCGCCGGACGGCCGATGGTGGACAGCCCGCGCGACGCGCTGGAATGCTTCGGCAGTGCCCCGATCGACGCATTGGCCATGGGGCCCTTCCTGATTCGGCGGCATGGGCAATGACCCCGAGCTATGCGGTGGTGATCCCCACCATCGGGCGCCCGTCACTGAACCGGCTGCTGGCCGCGTTGGGTGAAGGCGAGCGACAGCCGGCCGGCGAGGTGATCCTCGTCGACGACCGGCCGGGACGGGCCCGGCCGTTGCGGCCGGAAACAGGGTTCCCGGCGGTCACCGTGCTGCGCTCGGGTGGGCGCGGCCCGGCCGCGGCCCGCAACGCCGGCTGGCGCGCCGCCCGCGCGGACTGGATCTGCTTCCTCGACGACGATGTGGTGCCCGGGCAGAACTGGTGCGCCCGACTGGAAGCCGATTTGCTGGCCGCGCGCGCCGATGTGGTCGGATCGCAGGCCAGGATCGTGGTGCCGGTGCCGGAGGATCGCCGCCCGTTCGACGACGAACGACGCACGCTGCGCCTTTCCGGCGCCCGGTGGATCACCGCCGACATGGCCTACCGGCGCGAGGCACTGGTGGCCTGCGGCGGTTTCGACGAGCGCTTCCCGCGCGCGTACCGCGAGGACGCCGACATCGCGCTGCGGCTGACCCGGGCCGGCGGCCGGATCACCACCGGCAGCCGCGAATCGCAACATCCCATCCCGCCGCGCAGCGGTGTCTTGAGCAGTGTCAAAGCCCAGCGCGGCAACCGCGATGACGCGCTGATGCGCCGCAAGCACGGCCGCGCCTGGCGCACCGCGATCGGCGAGGGCCGCGGACGGCTGCCGCTGCACCTGCTCAGCTGCGGCGCCGCGCTGCTGGCCGTGCTGGGTCTGTCCACCGGCCGGCGCGGGATGCTGCGGGCCGGGGGACTGGGATGGCTCGGGCTCACCGGTGAATTCACACTGCGCCGGATCGCGGCCGGGCCCCGCAGTGGCCGCGAGATCGCCGCGATGGTGATCAGCAGTGCGCTGATTCCGCCCGTCGCGGTGGCCCACCGCATCCGCGGCGCCCTGCGGTTCCGCACGGCGCCGGCTGAACCCCCGCTGGCGGTGCTGCTCGACCGCGACGACACCCTGATCAAGGACGGCCCGTATCTGGCCGATCCGGCCGGGGTGATCCCGCTGCCGCACGCCCGGCGGGCGCTGGCGCGGCTGCGCCGGCACGGTCTGCGGCTGGCGGTGGTGAGCAATCAGTCCGGGGTGGCCAAGGGATTGATCAGCCCCGAGCAGCTGGCCGCGGTCAATTCCCGGGTGGACGAACTGCTCGGCCCGTTCGACAGCTGGCAGGTCTGCCAGCACGATGACGGCGACGGCTGCGGCTGCCGCAAACCCGCTCCGGGGCTGGTGTCGGCGGCCGCCGCGGCACTCGGGGTGGCGCCGCGGCGTTGCGTGATGATCGGCGACACCGGCGGCGACGTGGCCGCCGCGCTGGCCGCCGACGCCGGCGCGATCCTGGTGCCCACCCGGCGCACCCGGAACGCCGAGATCGCCAACGCTCGCGCCAATGCCGCGGTGGCCCGCTCACTGAACGCGGCGGTGTCCCTGGTGCTCAAGGGGATTCGGTGAGCACCGCGGTCATCGCACGGCTCGACAGTCTCGGTGACGTGCTGATCACCGGGCCGGCGGTGCGGGCCGTCGCCGCGGCCCACGACCGGGTGGTGTTCCTGGCCGGGCCGCGCGGCGCCGCCGCCGCCGAACTACTGCCCGGGGTGGACCGGGTGCTGCGATGGCGGGCTGGCTGGGTGGACTTCGACGCCGGCCCGGTGACCGCACCGGCGGTGGCCGAACTGGTCGACATGCTGGCCGCCGAACGGCCCGATGCGCTGTTGATCCTCACCTCTTTTCACCAGTCGCCGCTGCCGCTGGCACTGATCGGCCGGATGGCCGGGGTGGCCTGGATCGGGGCGATCTGCACCGACTACCCCGGCAGCCTGCTGGATCTGCGCCATCCCGACCCCGGCGACATCCCCGAACCGCTGCGGGCGCTGTCGCTGGCGCAAGCCGCGGGCTGGCAGCTGCCGCCCGGCGACGACGGGCGGTTGCGGGTCAAGGGATTGCCGCGGCTTTGCGGTCCGCTACGCGCAGCACTGGGCGCCGGCGATTACGTGGCGTTCCACCCCGGGGCAGCGGTACCGGCCCGGCGGCCCTCGGCAGATCGGTCCGCCGAGTTGGTGGCCGCGCTGGTGCGGGCCGGGCATCGCGTCGTCGTCACCGGCACCGCCGCCGACCGGGAGCTCACCGCCCGGGTCGCCGGTGATCAGGCAACCGACCTGGGCGGGTGCACCACCTTGGCCGAGCTGGGTGCGGTGTTCGCCGGTGCCCGGGCGGTGGTGGCGCCCAACACCGGGCCGGCCCACCTGGCCGCGGCCGTGGGCACGCCGATCGTCTCGTTGTTCGCGCCGGTGGTGCCCGCGCAGCGCTGGCGGCCCTTCGGCGTTCCGGTGGTGCTGTGCGGTGATCAGGGTGCGCCGTGCCGCGGCAGCCGCGCCCGAAACTGTCCCGTCGCCGGCCATCCCTGTCTGGACGGCATCGCCGCCGCAGACGTGGTGGCGGCCGTGGCCCGAATCGGAAGTCCCCGAAAAGAAAGAAGTGCTCCCATGATCACACGGCACATGGCCGAGCTGGAGCAGGCGATCGCGCGGGTGCGCCCGGCGGCCCCCCAACTGTCGGAGTGGGGAGCGAGACTGGCCGAGGTGCTGGTCGGCGGCGGCCGGTTGCTGGCCTGCGGCAACGGTGGCAGCGCCGCGGAAGCCCAGCACCTGACCGCGGAACTGGTCGGCCGCTTCCATCACGAACGAGAACCGTTGTCGGCCATCGCCTTGCACGCCGACACCTCGGCGGCCACGGCGATCGTCAACGATTACGGCCCGGAGGAGATGTTCGCCCGCGGGGTGCGCGCCCACGGCCGGCGCGGCGATGTGCTGGTGTCGCTGTCGACCAGCGGCACCAGCCGCAACGTGCTGGCCGCGGTGAAGGCGGCCCAGGAGGTCGGGGTGACCACCTGGTCGTTGACCGGGCCGGGGCCCAATCCGCTGCTGGCGATGAGCGACGACGGTATCGGCGTGGAGGCCGACTCGACGGCCACCGTGCAGGAGATCCACCTGCTGTTGCTGCACAGTCTGTGCCTGGCCGTTGACGCGGTGCTTCTTGACGGGGATCGGGAACTGAGATGAAACCGCTTGTGGTGGTAGGCGATACGATGCTCGATGTTGATGTCGACGGCACGGCCAGTCGGCTGTCCCCGGAGGCCCCGGTGCCGGTGGTCGACCCGGAGCGGATCTGGCAGCGGCCCGGCGGCGCCGGTCTGGCGGCGGTGCTGGCGGCCCGGGAATACCCCGACGTCGTGCTGGTCACCGCGACCGCCGACGACGCCACCGGCCGCAGCCTGGCCGCGATCTTCGCCGGCGACCACCCGGGCATCCGGGTGATCGAGCTCCCGTTGTGCGGCGGCACGCTCAGCAAGATCCGGATCCGCGCCGGGGGGCAGTCGGTGGTGCGCGTGGACCACGGCGACGGCTACGCCGCCGTGGGACGGCTGCCCGCCGAGATCAGTGAGCTGTTCGGCGAGGCCGCCGCGGTGTGTGTGGCCGACTACGGACACGGCGTCGCATCCCACGAGGAACTGCGTTCGATGCTGACCGCCGCCACCGCGCGTACACCGGTGGTCTGGGATCCGCACCCGCGCGGCGCGGTGCCCGTTCCGCGGTGCGCCCTGGTGACGCCGAACGACGCCGAGGCCAAGATCTTCGCGCCGTCCGCGGGCGGCGGACAGCGGGCCGACGCGCTGCGGCGGGCCTGGAACTCCGGCGCCGTCACCGTCACGCTGGGCGCCGGCGGGGCGATGTTCGCCGACGCGCGGCACGCCGCGCAGCACATCCGCGGGCCCGGGGCGGCCGGCGGCCGCAGCGATACCTGCGGCGCCGGCGACCGGTTCGCGGTGGCCGCCGCGATGGCGCTGGCCGACGGCGCCGACGCGCTGACGGCGGCCACCGCCGCGGTCACCGATGCGTCCCGCTTCGTGGTGACCGGCGGAGCGGCCGGCGTGTCGAGCGCCATGCCGATGCCGGGCGGGATCGACCTGACCACCCCGGGTGCTGCGGTCACCGGAATGACGGCGGTGACGGCGCTGGCCCAGCGGGTGCGGCGGCGCGGCGGCACGCTGGTCGCCACCGGCGGGTGCTTCGACCTGCTGCACACCGGGCACGTCCGGTTGCTGAGGCGGGCCCGCGACCTGGGCGACGCGCTGGTGGTGCTGATCAACTCCGACGACTCGGTGCGCGCGCTCAAGGGCGCCGGGCGCCCGGTGGTGGCCGCCGAGGACCGCGCCCGGGTACTGGCCGCGTTGGCCTGCGTGGACGGTGTGGCGATCTTCCACGAGACCTCACCGACGGCGGTGCTCGAGCGGCTCCGTCCCGACATCTGGGTCAAAGGCGGCGACTACGGCGGGGTGGAACTACCCGAGGCGGACACGGTGCGCCGCAACGGCGGCCAGGTGATGGTGCTGCCCACCATCCCGGGCTACTCGTCGTCGAAGTTGATCGCCGCCGTGCGCTAGCAAGCAGAAGGAGTGTCAGATGGACGAACTGGGCAACATCCTGATCGCCGGCGGTGCCTCCGGGCTGGGCGCCGCGACGGTGCGGGCGGTGCGACGCGCCGGCGGGACACCGCTGGTCATCGACATCGCCGAGCCCGACCATGACGGCGGTGAGGTGGCCTACCGGCGCGCCGACCTCGCCGACACCGCGGCGGTGGAGAACGCCGTCGCCGAATTGGCCGGTGTCGCAGGCCAACCGCTGCGCGGGGTGTTCACCCCGGCGGGCGTCGACAGCTGCGGTCGGCTGGATCACGTCCCGGCCAAAGACTGGGAGCGGGTGCTGCATGTCAATCTGTTGGGCACCGCGGCGGTGATCCGGGCTGCGCTGCCGTATCTCGACTCCGCGGGCGCTCGCATTGTCACCTGCGCGTCGACGCTCGGCATCAAAGCGGTCAGCGATGCCACCGCCTACTGCGCGTCCAAGTTCGGGGTGGTCGGATTCACCCGGGCGCTGGCCGCCGAACTGGCCGGTGAGGTCGGCGTGACGCTGCTGATCCCCGGCGGAATGACCACGCCGTTCTTCGACGGCCGCGCCGAGCAGTACAAGCCGCCGCCGGACGCCAAACTCAACGATCCGGACCAGGTGGCCGAGGCGGTGCTGTTCGCGCTGCGCCAGCCGATCGGCAGCGAGATCCGGGAAATGGTGGTGTGCTCCAGCGAGGAAGCGTCGTGGCCGTGACCGACCGAGCCGTCCTGGTGCTGCGTGCGCTCGGAGTGGGCGACCTGCTCACCGGCGTCCCGGCGCTACGCGGGCTGCGGCGGGCGTACCCGTCGGCGCGGATCGTGCTGGCCACGCCGGGACCGCTGGAACCGCTGGCGCGGTGCTGCGGCGCGGTCGACGAGGTGACGCCGACCGCCGGCCTCGGCGAACTGCACTGGTCCGGTCCGGCGCCCGAGTTGGCGGTCAACCTGCACGGCAGCGGTCCACAGAGCATCGCCGACCTGATGTCCGCCGGTGCCGAATCCTTGATCAGCCACGCCAATCCCGACTATCCCGCGGTGCAGGGGCCGCCCTGGCGCGACGACGTGCACGACGTGGACCGATGGTGCATGTTGCTCGAATCGGCGGGAATCTCCTGCCGGCCCGAGGAACTCGGTATCGGCCGGCCGCCGGGATACCCGCGCCGCGACGGCGTGGTCGTGATTCACCCCGGGGCCGCGGCCGCCGCGCGGCGCTGGCCGGCGGACCGGTTCGGCGCCGTCGCCGCCGCGTTGAGCCGTGCCGGGTACCGGGTGGTGGTGACCGGGTCGGCCGCGGAACGCTCGCTGGCCGAGATCGTCGCCGCCTACGCCGGGCTGAGATCGACCTCGGTGCTCGCCGGTGAACTGGACCTGCTGGGCATGGTCGCGTTGATCAGCGATGCCCGGCTGCTGGTGTGCGGGGACACCGGCATCGGCCACATCGCCACCGCCACCGGCACCGCGTCGGTGCTGCTGTTCGGGCCGACCCCGCCGGCGCACTGGGGTCCGCGCGGCCCGGGCCCGCACATCGCCATCTGGACCGGTGATCGCGGCGACCCGCACGGTGACCGTCCGGACGCCGGACTGCTGCTGATCACCCCGGCGCGGGTGATCGCGGCGGCCCGGGAGATTCTCGCGGAGTGCGCGTGAGCACCTCGGTAGGTGTCATCGGCGCCGGATATGTCGGCTTGACCAGCGCGGTGTGTCTGGCCGCCAACGGCGTCGACACGGTGTGCATCGACACCGACCGGCGTCGCGTCGCCGAATTGGCCGCCGGCTACGCCGCCATCGACGAACCGGGCATCAACGACCTGCTGACCGCCGGGTTGGCGGACGGCACCCTGCGGGTCAGCGGCGATTACGGCACGCTGGCCGACCGCGACGTCGTCTTCGTCTGCGTGCCCACTCCGACCGGTGACGACGGCGGCGCCGACCTGAGCGCCGTCGAACGGGTCATCGGCCGGCTGGCCGGCACCATGGCGCCGGGATCGGTGGTGGCCGTCAAATCCACGGTTCCGGCGGGCACCTGCCGGCGTATCGGGGCGACGTTGGCGGCTCGCGGCATTCAGGTGGTGGCCAATCCCGAGTTCCTGCGGGAGGGTTTCGCCGTCGAGGATTTCCAGCACCCCGACCGGGTGGTGATCGGAGCCGATGAGGGGCAGCGGGCGGCGGCCGACCGGGTGGCGCAACTCTATGCCGGAGGGTGCGCCACCATCTTGGTGATGAGCCCGGAAAGCGCGGAGCTGGCCAAGTACGCCAGCAACGCCTTCCTGGCGGTCAAACTGTCCTTCGTCAACTCGCTGGCCCAGCTCTCCAGCCGGGTCGACGCCGATATCGCCGATATCGCCCGGTGCATGGGCGCCGACCCGCGCATCGGCCCGCACTTTCTGCGGCCGGGCCCGGGTTGGGGCGGCTCCTGCCTGCCCAAGGACAGCGCAGCCCTGGTCTGCACCGGCCGGGCGCACGGGGTCGAGCTGCGGGAGATCGAATCGGCCCGGCGTACCAACGCCGCTCAGGTGCAGCGCATCGCCGCCATACTGGGTCGGCAGACGGGCCGCCCACCGGCCGAACTGAAGGTCGCGGTGCTGGGACTGACGTTCAAAGCCGGCACCAGCGACATCCGGGACTCCCCGGCGATCGCAGTCTGCGCCGGCCTGCAGCGGATCGGCGCCCAGGTCACCGCCTACGATCCGCGGCTGGCGGCGATCGACACCGCGCGGCTGCCCACCGCCGTCGCCGACGACCCCTACGTCGCCGCCAAGGACGCCGACGCGATCGTGGTGCTCACCGAGTGGCCCGACTTCGCCGCGCTGGACTGGGATGCCATCGCCCGCTGCGCCGCCCCCGGTGCGGTGGTGCTCGACACTCGCAACATCGTCGACCGCGGCGCGGTCGGCGGAGCTCGGCTGGCCTGGCTGGGCAACGGGACACCGGGCGGCTACTGATCCCGCGGTGGCGGGACCCCGGTTCACCGCGACCACGATTAGTCACCGCCACGACGGGTATGCCATGCGTCATGACGACCCTGGGTTACGCGTTGTCCTGCGAGGAGTTTCATCCCAACGAGCTGGTCCGGCAGGCGGTCCGGGCCCAGCAGGCCGGTTTCGAGGCGCTGTGGATCTCCGATCACTTCCACCCCTGGACCGACCGGCAGGGCCAGAGCCCGTTCGTGTGGTCGGTGATCGGAGCACTGTCGCAGGCGTGCACGCTGCCGATCACCACCGCGGTCACCTGCCCGATCGTGCGCACCCACCCGGCGGTGATCGCACAGGCGGCGGCGACCAGTGCCGCGCAACTCGACGGCCGCTTCGTGTTGGGCGTCGGTACCGGAGAAGCGTTGAACGAACACATCACCGGCCGGCGCTGGCCCCCGGCCGCGGTGCGGCGCGGCATGCTCGACGAGGCAGTCACGGTGATCCGGGAGCTGTTCACCGGCGAGCAGGTCAACCACCACGGGCGCTACTACACCGTGGAGAACGCCCGGCTCTACACGTTGCCGCCGACGCCGACACCGATCTATGTCTCCGGATACGGACCGCGCTCGGCGCGGCTGGCGGGCCGGATCGGTGACGGCTACCAGTGCAGCATGCCCGACGGCGACCTGGTCTCGGAGTTCCACCACGCCGGCGGCGTCGGCAAGCCCGCTCAGGCCGGCTTCAAGGTGTGCTACGGGTCCTCGAAGGACGACGCGGTGCGCACCGCGCACGACTTGTGGGGCACCGAGCAACTGCCCGGCGAGCTGGGCCAGAACTTGCCCACCCCGGCGCATTTCGAGCAGGCCGCGAGCCTGGTCACCGCTGAAGCGGTGGAACAGTCGGTGCCGGCCGGACCGGACGCGAAGCCGTACCTGGACCGCATCCGGGAGTTCGCCGGCGCCGGTTTCGACGAGGTCTACCTCCAGCAGATCGGTGACGACCAGGAGGGGTTCTTCGCCTTATGGGAATCCGAGATCGCCCCGGAATTGGCGGCGTGAGCCGTGGCGACGACGAACGTGCCGGGAGCGCAACGTTATCTGCCCGACAGGCGGACGCTGGGCGCACTGCGGGACGCGGCCGCCGGCTGTCACGGCTGCGAGCTGTATCGCGACGCCACCCAGACCGTGTTCGGCGAGGGGCCCAGCGGCGCACCGTTGATGCTGGTCGGTGAGCAACCCGGCGACCAGGAGGATCGGCAGGGCCACCCGTTCGTCGGTCCGGCCGGACGGCTGCTGGACCGGGCGATCCACGACGCGGGCATCGACCCGGAGCTGGTGTATGTCACCAACGCGGTCAAGCACTTCAAATTCACCCGCCGGGAAGGCAAGCGCCGGATCCACCAGAAGCCCGGCCGAACCGAGGTGGTGGCGTGCCGGCCGTGGCTGATCGCCGAGATCGACGCGGTGCGCCCGCAACTGGTGGTCTGCCTGGGCGCCACCGCCGCGCAATCGCTGCTGGGCGCGGCGTTCCGGGTCTCCACCGGACGCGGGGAGCTGCTGAACCCGCCGACCGGTGCCAAATGCCGGCCGCCGGTGCTGGCGACCGTGCATCCCTCCGCGGTGCTGCGGGATCGCAGTGACCGGCGCGACGAGGCCTACCTGGCGTTCGTCGACGACTTGCGCGTGGCCGCCGGTGCTGTGACCGGCGAGCACCGCTTGCACGGCGCTGTTTGACGACGAGGGTGACGGGTAACCGGTTGCCCATAGAAGGGAGCGCACCATGCCGAAAACCGCGGACTTCATCATCGACCGGTTACGCCAGTGGGGGGTGCACCGGATCTTCGGCTATCCCGGTGACGGCATCCTGTCCATGCTCGGCGCACTGGACCGTGCCGATGGCGATCCGGAGCTGATTCAGCCCCGCCACGAGGAGATGGGCGCCTTCATGGCCACCGGGCACGCCAAGTTCACCGGTGAGCTCGCCTGCTGTCTGGCCACCTCCGGCGGCGGGGCGATCCACCTGCTCAACGGGCTCTACGACGCCAAACTCGACCACCAGCCGGTGGTCGCCATCGTCGGCCAGCAGAAGCGGATGTCGCTGGGCGCGGCTTTCCAGCAGGAGATCGACCCGATGTCGCTGTTCAAAGACGTCTCGTCGGACTTCATCCAAACCTGCATGGCGCCGGTACAGGCACGCCACCTGGTCGACCGGGCGTGCAAGGTGGCGCTGACGAATCGGACGGTGGCCACCATCATCCTGCCCGAGGACGTCGCCGAGGAAGACGCGGTGCCCTCGCCGCCACGGGTGCACGGCGCGGTGT
This sequence comes from Mycolicibacter senuensis, assembly GCF_002101885.1. Taxonomy (GTDB): domain Bacteria; phylum Actinomycetota; class Actinomycetes; order Mycobacteriales; family Mycobacteriaceae; genus Mycobacterium; species Mycobacterium senuense. The sequence goes on along the minus strand of NZ_LQPS01000047.1, from coordinate 10,795 downwards.
ACAGCAGCGTGGGCTGGTCGCGGTCGCGGATGCTTCCGGCGCAGCCGGAACTGCGCAAGGCCGCCGACATCCTCAACGAGGCCGAGAAGGTGGCGATTCTGATCGGCGCCGGCGCCGCCGATGCTGGTGACGAAGTCGTGCAGGTGGCCGATCTGCTCGGCGCCGGGGTGGCCAAGACCTCGCTGGGCCGGGCGTCGCTGCCCGACGATCTGCCGTATGTCACCGGTCCGATCGGGCTGCTCGGTTCCACGGCCAGCGAAGCGATGATGTCCGGCGCCGACACCCTGTTCATGATCGGATCGAGCTTCCCCTACTCCGAATGGCTGCCCAAAGAAGGGCAGTGCCGGGGAGTGGAGATCAACCACGACGGCCGGATGATCGGCGTGCGGTATCCGATGGACGCCAATCTGATCGGCGACTCGCAGGACACCCTGCAAGAGCTGATTCCGCTGCTCAAACGCAAAGAAGACCGGTCCTGGCGCAAGAAGATCGAAAGCGAAGTGCAGGAGTGGTGGCGGGTGCTCGACAAGCGGGCCCACGACAAGGCCGACCCGCTCAACCCCGAACTGGTGGTGCACGAACTGTCCAAGCGACTGCCCGACAACTCTGTCATCACCACCGATGCCGGCTCGGTGGCCAACTGGTGGGCGCGGCACCTGCGGCTGCGGCCGGGCATGGCCGCCTCACTGGCCGGCAACCTCGCCACCATGGGTCCGGGCACGCCGTATGCGATCGCCGCCAAGCTGGCGCACCCGGGCCGCCCGCTGATCGCCCTGGTGGGCGACGGGGTGTTCCAGATGAACGGCATGGCCGAGATGATCACCGTCAAGCGGTACAAGGATCGGCTGTCCAAGGGGCCGCTGATCTTCTGCGTGTTCAACAACCAGGACCTCAACCAGGTCACCTTCGAGCAGCGGGCGATGGGCGGAGAGCCGAAATTCGAAGGGTCCCAGCATATCCCGGACGTGCCGTACGCCGAGTTCGCCAAGCTGCTCGGGCTGACCGGTATCCGCTGCGACGACCCGAAGAACATCGGAGACGCCTGGGACCAGGCGCTGGCGGCGTCGGGTCCGGTGGTGCTGGAAGTGGTCGTGGATCCAGATGTGGCACCGGTTCCACCGCAGATCCGGAAGGACATCGCGAAGAACACCGCCAAGGCGATGATCAAGGATCCCGACCGGGTCAGTGTCACCAGCAAGGGCGCCAAGCAGAAGATGCACGAGTTCACCGAGTCGGCCAAGCAGGCGGTGCGCGACCTGCGCGACAAGGACGACGCGTGAGGTCGAGCGGGTGATCCCGCCCGAAGCGATGCCGCAGTTGCGCAAGTGACCAGTGGCGTTTGTCCGCGGCTGCAGCCGGGTAAACCGGCTAGGTGAACCCCACCATCACCACGTACGCGACCCGACCCGAGCTACTGACCCCGGCCGGCGTCTATGCGCCACAGCAGGATTCGCATCTGCTGGTCGACATCATGGAATCATCGGGGCTGGCCCGCCGGCGCCGGGTGCTCGACCTGTGCACCGGATCCGGTGTGGTGGCGATCGCGGCAGCCGAAATGGGCGCCGGCAGCGTCACCGCATTCGACATCTGCCCGCGCGCGGTCCGGTGCGCCCGGGACAACGCGGGTGCGGCCGGGGTCGATATCGAGATCCGGCACGGCCCGTGGACCGGCGCGTTGGCCTGCGAGCCGTTCGACCTGATCGTGTCGAATCCGCCCTATGTGCCCAGCCCGCGGCACAGCGGGCCGATCCCGGTGGCGGGCGGGCCGGAGTGGTCGTGGAACGGTGGCGTCGACGGCCGGATCGTGCTGGACCCACTGTGCCGCTCGGCTGCCACGTTGTTGCGCAGCGGCGGATCGGTGTTGCTGGTGCAGTCGGCGCTGGCCGATGCCGGCCGATCGCTGAAAGCGTTGCGGGACAGCGGCCTGGATGCGGAGATCGCGGCGTCGCGGTGGATTCCGTTCGGCCCGGTGCTGTCCGCGCGTGCCGACTGGCTGGAGCGATCCGGCCGGATGCCCCGCGGCTGCCGCGAGGAGCAACTGGTGGTGATACGGGCGGACAAGCCATGAGCGAGCCGCAGCCCCACCTGGTACAGCCGGTGCGAAACGGTCCGGTGCTGGTCGCCGGGCCGGTGCGCATCGAGACCCCCGGCGGCGTCGTCGAATCGGATCGGTTCATGGTCGCGATCTGTGCCTGCGGGCGCAGCCGCACCTACCCGTTGTGCGACACCAGCCATCGGCGGCGTGATCCGTCGACGCGCCACCGCGACGCCGACACAGCCGAAGCCGAGTAGCCGACCGAGGCTGCGCTACTGCTCGATGTCGTAGTCGTCGTGGGGAAGTGGAACGCTGATCGCCTGCTCGATCACGTCGGCCGGGTTGGCGTCCAACTCGTCGATGTTCTCGAGATGGGCCGGGTCCAGCCCGTCATCCTGGTCGCCGGCGTCGGCCGCCAGCGACTGTTCGGCGCGATCTGCCTCCGGGATGTCGTCGCTTGGCGACGGTCCTTCAGCGTCGATCATCATGTCCCCTTTCGGTTCTGCGCTCGCGCGCTGCGCCCGCTCGCGTCACCCGCTGCGCGACGAGCAGGGCATAGTCCGACTTCAGTTGGTCGTTGTCCGATCTCAGTCGGTTGTTGGCCGACTTCAGCCTGGTGTTGTCCGATTCCAGTCGGACGTTTCTGGCTTCCAGGCCGAGGATCTCACCGATGCCGGCCACGTTGACCCCCACATCGGCCAGCTCGACGATTCGCCGCAGCCGTGCCAGGTCGTCGTCGCTGTAACGGCGGGTGCCGCCCGCAGTGCGCGACGGGGTGAGCAGGCCACGCCGCTCGTAGAGCCGCAACGTCTGCGGACCGATGCCGGACAACTCTGCAGCCACGGAGATGCTGTATACCCCGAGCCCGGATCGGGCATTCATCTTCTCGGTCAAAGCGCGTCGCTTCCGCTCGTCGGAGGAACCTCTTGCACGAAACTACCATCGGTGCTATATAAAAATCTATGTCAGCGGACATAGATGATCTGCTGCAGATTGAGGAGGTGGAGATGATGTTGATGCGTACCGATCCGTTCCGTGATCTCGACCGCTGGACCCAGCAGGTGCTGGGCACCGCGGCGCGGCCGGCGGTCATGCCCATGGATGCCTGGCGCGACGGCGACCAGTTCATCGTCGAGTTCGACCTGCCGGGGATGAAGGAAGACTCCCTGGACCTCGGAGTCGAACGCAACGTGCTGACGGTGCACGCCGAACGGCCCGGCCTCGATCAGAACCGCGAGATGGTGTCGGCCGAACGGCCGCGCGGTGTGTTCAGCCGACAGCTTTTCCTGGGCGACAACCTCGACGCCGAGCAGATCCAGGCCAGTTACCAGGACGGGGTGCTTCGGGTGACCATTCCGGTCGCGGAGAAGGCAAAGCCGCGCCGGATCAAGGTCGCCAGCGGATACGGCGAGCGGGCCATCAACGCCTGATTGCGAGGGGCCGGGAGGCGGCCTGCATGGTGAAGGAGGTGAGCAGCATGACCACCGACACGTTGCCCGCGGCGGTGCTGGACGAGGCGGACCGCATCGTGCGCGCCGAATGGCTGCGCCTGCTGACCGCGGCGATCCCGGAGCGCTGGCACGCGGTGCGCACCGAAACGCCCGCCGCCCGGCCCCGACCCCCCAAGCTCGCCATTCGTTGCGCCACACCCGAGCGGCGTGGCGCGCCACCACCGGGAAGCCCTCGGAACCGGTCGGACACGCGGCGGCGCAGCCGGCGAGTGTGGCCGACGCAACGGTCGCCTCCGGGAGGCCTCCGAGGTCCCGATGTTGTCCGCCGAGTGATGACGGGAGGTGATGGTCCGACGCGATGAGCGCCGCGAGGTTCGGCGTGGCGCCGCTGCCCACCCTGCTCTCCCGGGCAGCGGGCCCGCCGGCCCGCAGCAGGAAAGTATGTCTTGGAGTTGGTGAGCGACCGTGGTGATGAGCGACAGCCCCGATCCCTACGACGTTCTGGGAGTGCCGCATTCGGCTACCCAGGCACAGATCAGCCATGCATTCCGCACCAAGGTGCGTACCCTGCACCCCGACACCGGCTATGCGGGTTCGTCACCACCCGATGATGCGGCCGCACGGCTGCGGCGGCTGCTGCGCGCATATGACGCATTGCGTCAGGGCGGCCACCAAGACGCGGGGACCGGTCCGGTGACGATCCCCGTCAGCTACCGTCGGCGGCCGCCGTCATCGCAGGATTACCTGCGGGCAGGCCCGGTGCGCCGGCACCGCTGACCGTGAGCTCGACCGGCTCGTCGAATTCCCGGCATGCAGATCAACGTCCTTGGGCACCAACCCAGACATCGGCTTCTGGCCGCATTTCGCCCCCGGTGTCAATGTCGATGTGCTCGAAGCCGATCAGATCGAACAGCCGGCGCACGATCGGCCGATCGCTGTGCAGCACAGCCACCCGATCATGAGCGGCGCAACAACGGTCGAGCAGCAGCAGCTGCCGGTGGCCCACGAAGTCCAGCTCCCGGGCGTCGATCTCCAGGGGGGCCTGCGACAGCAACGGCAGGATGCGATGCAGGGTGGCGGCGAACAGGGCATCACTCGCGGCATCGAGATTCCCGGCCAGCGCGACCGCGTTGCGCCGGGCGGGCTGGTGGTACAGCCGGAACGGGGTCGACGTCGGCCCGGCCCCGGCGTGCAGACACAGCAACCCCGCCGCGGCCTCGCCGAGTTCGGCGGTGTTGTACCCGCACAGCGCCGCTACGGGCAGCGTCGAGATTCGCCGGTCCCCGAGGAACTCCAGCGCCGCCTGCGCCTCACGCTGCTCCGGTGTGCGGGCCACCGGCGTCACATCGATGACGACGCGCAGCCCGTTGTAGCCGTCGGCGACCGCCGCGATCGCGGCGGTCGCATAACGCTCGGCCATGCCCCCGGCGTCCACGACGTCGCCACCCGCCCGGAACAGGAAGTGCTCCGGCACCGTTTTGACGTCCACCTCGTCGGCGGCAGTGCCTAGGCCTGCCGCGGCGAGTCCGGCTCGGATCCTGGTGGGATCGTCGTCGCCGACATAGCCGACCCGCTGACCCAGATCCAGGCCGACCGCCAGGTATTCTGCTGCGCGGCAGATGAATTCGTGGTGATCCCGGTATTGCCAGCCGATGTGGCCGAACTCGCCCGAGGGGTCGGCCCGGTGGGTGTCCATCATGCTGACTCCCTCATCCGCAGGTGTGCCTGCACCGTGGTCCCGGATGCTGCGGTGTGGATTCGCACCAGATCCGCGGTGGCATTGACCACGAACAACCCGAATCCCTGCTGGTCGTCGTGAGTGATCGGCCGCCGGCCGGCCATCGGGTCCGCGAGGTGGCCGGAGTCGCGCACCTGGCAGATCAATTGGCCGGCCGACTCCCAGAGCAGCAGGGTGCACGGGCCGCGCCCGTGCTGCAGGCTGTTGGAGGCCAGTTCGTTGACGATCAGTTGCAGGTCGGCGATGTCGGCATCGGAGAACCCGAACCAGCGGGCGTACTTGGCGGAGAACGCCCGGGCGGAGGCCAGATCGGTGAGTGTGTTCAGGGTGCAGTTCGCCGCGGTCGGGCTGCTCGGCAACGGCTCGTTGTAGCGTGCCCAGGCCGCCTCCGGGGCGAACGCCGCGCTGTTGCGCTGCGGATGTCCGGCCCCATCCAGGCGCGGATGGGTGATCTCGGCGTCGACCAGGATGTCGGCGCTCAGATTCGTTGCGTCATACGGGCATACAGCCGTGATCTCCCGGCCGGTGAACGCCCGGTTGATCAGCGCCTCATGTTGGACACAGGCCGGATACTCCTGGTCGGATCGGCCCTGCCAGACCGGTTCGCCGACCAGTCGCACCGGTCCGGTGGGATGTTGGGCGGCGAACGCGCCGAACACGCCGCCGAGGATGTGCCCGGGATTGCGTCCGACCCGGGTCATATCCGCCATCGTCACGGATGCGGCCGCCCGCTCGGGAAGGGCGTCTCGCAGCAGCGAGAGATTGGGTTCGGGCACCGCCACCAGGATGGGGGTCCCGGCGGCCGCGCTGTCGGCGAGGAACGGCACCAGGCGCTCCACGTATTCACTCGGCGAGCGGTAGAACAGCGCGATATGACCGAAGGAGCCGTGGCCGGCAACGGCAGCCATCGCATGTGCCCCTGTCATTGAGCGGGCCGCAAAACCTGATCAGTTTAACGCTGCCCGGCGACGGCGCTGGTCAATACCAGTAGCGCCGGCCCGCCACCGGGCGCCCGATCGCTCCGAGAATCCACAGTGCCGCGCCGATCACCACCAGAATGATTCCGATCGTCCACAGCACGTTGATCTTGAGAACGAGCGCCAGAATGAGCAAGATCACTCCGAGTGCAATCATCACCGATCCCTTCTCTTTTACACGATCCGAACAACCGCACCCTGCGAAGAGGGTTGCGGCAAATGGCAATCCGTCACGACCGGGTTGAAACCGAGATAGTTCAGCGGGCCGGCCAGCGTGGTGACCGCGATGGTTCCGGCGTTCGCGCAACTGGTCTCATGACCGTGAAAATAGTCTCGCTGCCATGCGGCGAAGGCGCCGATAAGTAGCCATATCAGCACAATCGCACCGGCCAGTCCACCGATCCGCATCCGTCCTCCATTCATCTGTACATCGCATAATTCCCGCTTCCATCGCGGTCGAAACACTCGATGTTTGGTGCCGGCAGCAGCGGGGTACTGCCGCAAATCTGCGGACATCGAAGAACGCGAGGAACGGAGTGCGGCTGATGATGTTGCTGGACCCGGGCGAATCCGGTTTGCGGGCGGGAAGTCACGCGGAATGGATCGGCGAAGCCGGCGACCTCGTCGATCACCTGCTGCGCAACGTCGCACACGGCCGCTTCGAGCGGTCCTTGTCGGCGATGACGGCGCTGGCCGCGGTGGTGACGACCGCCGAGATCTATCTCGAGCATTACAAGGCCGGCTTCGGCAACAAGTGGATGTGGAGTCCGGTGCTGGTCACGCCGCCGGTGGTGATCGCCGGCATCGGCGGTGTGTTCTCCCGCCGCTGGGCCAAACGCTGGCTGCCGTTGACCGCCGGCGTCTATGCCGCCAACGGCCTGCTCGGCGAGTATCTGCACGCCCGCGGGGTGGCCCGTAAGCCCGGCGGTTGGCGGCTGGCGTCCTACAACGTTCCAATGGGCCCGCCGATCGCGGCGCCCGGGCTGATGGCGATGGTCGGCGGAATGGGACTGCTGGCCGCGGTGCTGCGCCGCGAACGCTGACGGCCCGCAAGCCCATGGCCGACACCTCCCGCCCCGACCACCTGCCGAACCTGCGCGCCGATCGCCAACCTCCGCACCCGTCCTGGCTGCCCCGGCAGCGCCGCGGCACCACACCGCAGATGATCGGTCGCTACCCCGATTTCGACGTGCTCGAGTCGCAGGGCAGCTGGGACGAGGCCACCCGCAAGGTGGTGTTGGCCCGACTCGGGCCGCCGGGGCCGTTGCGGTTCTTCACCGCTACCGAGGAGCCCACCCTGCGGGCATTCTGCGACATCGTGCTGGCCCAGGACGAGGAGCCGCGGGTGCCGGTCGCCGAGTTCATCGACGCCAAACTGGCCGACGGCCGGCTCGACGGCTACCAATACGCCGATATGCCCGAGGACGGCGATACCTGGCGGCTGGTGCTGCAAGGCCTCGACGAGGCTGCCCGGCAGCGGTACGGCAGAGCGTCGTTCGCCGACGCCGAAGTCCCCAGCCAACTGGCGATGGTCGAACAGTTCTCTCGCGGCGGGCTCTACGGCGGCGCATGGTCGCGGTTGAACGAGAGTCGGGCATGGTCGGTGTGCATGCGTATGGCATTGACGGCGTTCTACTCGCATCCGTGGGCGTGGAACGAGATCGGATTCGGCGGACCGGCTTACCCGCGCGGATACCTGCGGCTCGGTGGACCCAGCGGCCCGGCCGCGGTGCGTGAACCGTTCGAAAGCCGCGGTGCCATCGACAAGGACCCGGTGAGACTGGTGCAAGAAGAGGGCTCGTAGTGGGTGATTTCTGGCGGGGCCTGCTCAAGGGATCGCTGGGCCCACCCGACAATGACTCACGGTTCCTGCTCGACGTGCAATCGCGGCAATTGCCCGGTGAGAAGACGATGCGCCGGTATGCCACCGATGACCAGGTCGACCTGGTCGTCGTCGGGGCCGGCGCCGGGGGATCGGTGCTGGCGCAACGGCTGGCGCGGGCCGGCTGGCGGATCGTGATCATCGAGGCGGGGCCGTTCTGGCATCCCGACACCGACTGGGTCTCCGATGAAGCCGGATCGCATCCGCTGTACTGGACGCAGAAACGCATCATCGGCGGCGACGACCCGATCGAGTTGGGCAAGAACAACTCCGGCCGCGGCGTCGGCGGGTCGATGGTGCACTACGCCGGCTATTGCCCGCGGTTTCATCCCAGCGACCTGCGGACCTACCGGCTGGACGGGGTCGGGGCGGACTGGCCGATCGACTACTCCGACATCCGCCGCCACTACGAAGTGCTCGAGTCCGAACTGCCGGTGGCGGGGCAGAATTGGCCGTGGGGTTATCCGCATCGCTACCCGTCCTCGCCGCATCCGATCTCCGCTGCCGCATCGAAGCTGTGGGAGGGCGCCCGCAACCTCGGGATCGAGATGCGGGTCGGGCCGGTCGGGATCGTCAACGGCACCTTCGGAAACCGGCCGCACTGCATCTACCGCGGCTACTGTCTGCAGGGCTGCAAAGTCAACGCCAAGGCCAGCCCCTATGTCACCCACCTGCCCGACGCGCTGGCACACGGCGTGGAGATCCGGGCGGACAGCATGGCCGCCGGGATCGAACTCGACGACACCGGGGCGGCCCGCGGTGTGGTCTACCTCGACGGCGACGGCACCGAGCACCTGCAGCGCGCCAAGGTCGTCGCGGTTGCCGGCTACTCCATCGAAACCCCACGGCTGCTGCTCAATTCGACCAGTCCGCGGTTCCCGAACGGGTTGGGGAACAACACCGACCAGGTCGGCCGCTACGTCATGGTCCAGGGCGCCGCCCAGACCGCCGGCCGATGGCCCGAGGAGCTGCGGATGTACAAGGCGCCGCCGCCGCAGGTGAGCAGCGAGCAGTTCTACGAAACCGACACCGCGCGCGGATTCGCCCGCGGATTCTCCATCCAGACCGTCTCGCCGCTGCCGATCGGCTGGGCCGAGCACGTGCTCGCCGACGGGCACTGGGGTCGGGCGATGCGCGAATACATGCGCGACTACAACCACTGGAGCACGATCGGCGTCCTCAACGAACTACTGCCGCTGCCGGACAACCGGATCACCCTGGCCGATGAGACCGACAGCTTCGGCATCCCGGTGGCCCGAATGGATTACACCCGGTGTGACAACGACAAGGCGAACATGGCGTACTCGACTCGGGTGATCACCGACATCCTGTACGCGGCCGGCGCCCAGGACGTGCTGACCATCCAGCGGTATGCCCACTTGATCGGCGGCGCCCGGATGGGCACCACGCCGGAGAACTCGGTCGTCGACGCCGACCACCGGGTATGGGGGGTGCCCAATCTGTTCCTCTCCGACGGCTCGGTGTGCCCGACCCAGGGGTCGGCCAACCCGGCACTGACCATCATGGCGCTGGCCTCCCGGCTCGCCGAGCGGCTGGCCGGAAAGCAGGTACCGCAGAAGGGATCCCAGTCATGACTCAGACCGTCGTCATCACCGGAGCCAGTGCCGGGATCGGCCGAGCGGTTGCGCAGCGGTTCGGTGCCCGCGGCGCGAAGGTGGCTCTGCTCGCCCGGGGCGAATCCGGATTGCGGGGTGCGGCGCGCGACGTCGAGGATGCCGGCGGGACCGCGCTGCCCCTCAGCACCGACGTCGCAGACTACGCCGCCGTGGCCGCCGCCGCCGACCGAGTCGAGGACGAACTCGGACCGATCGACATCTGGGTCAACGTGGCCTTCGCCTCGGTGTTCGCGCCGTTCAGCGAGATCGGACCGGAGGAGTTCAAACGGGTGACCGAGGTCTGCTACCTCGGCTTCGTCTACGGCACCATGGTGGCGCTGGCGAGGATGAAACCCCGTGACCGCGGCACCGTGGTGCAGGTGGGGTCGGCCCTGGGGGAGCGGTCCATCCCGCTGCAATCGGCGTACTGCGGTGCCAAACACGCCGTCAACGGCTTCACCGAGTCGGTGCGCTGCGAGTTGCTGCACGAACGCTCCGGGGTCAACATCACCATCGTCCAGATGCCGGCGGTCAACACCCCGCAGTTCTCCTGGGTGCTGTCCCGGCTACCTCGCCATCCGCAGCCGGTTCCGCCGATCTACCAGCCGCAGCTGGCCGCCCGGGCCGTTCTGCGGGCCGCCGACCAGCCGCGGCGCAAGCAGTACTGGGTCGGCGAGAGCACCGTCGCCACCCTGCTGGCACAGCGCGTCGCCGCACCGCTGCTGGACCGCTACCTGGCCCGTACCGGCTACGACTCGCAGCAGACCGGTGAGCGCGTCGACGGTGTGCCGCCGCACAATCTTTGGGAGCCGCTCGACCAGCAACCCGGTAGCGACCACGGGGCGCGCGGGGAGTTCGACGACTCCTCGCACGCGCACAGCCCGCAGCTCTGGGCGGCCCGGCACGCCGGGCTGGTCGCCGGTGCGGCCACCGCGCTGGCGGCGACGGGAGCCAGGGTGCTGGCTGCCCGCCGGCGGTGATCTCACCGTTTCCTTAGAGATGAGGTCCGGATCCGGCCCGGTTCCTGTCGGACCCTCGAACTACTGTTCGGTTTATGGGTAGGGATGCGCTCGCCGATCGAGACACCGTCATGGGG
>NZ_LQPS01000046.1 GCF_002101885.1 Mycolicibacter senuensis | reverse complement strand
CGACACCCCGGCCCAACGCCTAGCCGCCCTGATCAAGCAAGCAGCATGAGGAAATGCACTAACCGCTTGACTTTGAGCCGCGGATTTTCGCAGTGAGCGCACGTTCGGTGGATGCGCAGATCAACTCCGCACCGTTGCCCAGAAGTCACACCGGTGCGCTGCGGCGAAGTCGGTGATCATCCGGCTGCCGTCGGGTCGCAGCGACATCCACCGCCGGTCGGACCCGGCTGCGGCCGCAGGCCAGTCGGGCTGGCCGACCCCCACCGGCGCGCCGGTCACCACGAAGCCGGTCCAGTACTCGATCATCTGGTCGGACAGCCGCCGTTGCGCGGCATCCAGTGGCGGGGCGCCGCCGATGTCGAACAGGTAGCGCATCTCGAGCGAGTGGGTGGCGCCGATCGGGAACGGCAGGTCGTCGAAGAGCTCGGGCGCCGGCGCATGCGGGTCGGCGAACTCGTAGCCGTACACCGGCGCGCCGGCGGCCAGTCCGCGGGCCATCCGATCGGCCAGGCAGGCGAAGATGTCGTCGGTGGCGGCCGCGGCGTAGGCCAGCGAGGTGCTGCCGCCGAATCGTGCCGGCGGGTAGTGCTCGGCCACCGCGGGGCCCTCACCGGAGCCGAAGGTGTCCTTCAGCTCGTCCAGATACTCCGTGGCGGCGATCTCCCGGCCGACGCGCAGATAGCGCAGCGCGACGAACAGGGTGAACTCGTCGCGGTTGACGCCCAGCAGCACCGGTACCCGGGCCGCGGCGCCGTCCCGGAACACCCGCAGCGGGTCGGCCGGCAGCAGCGGGGTCCCGACGACCGGTCCGCTGAGCTGGTCGGTGCCGAACCGGGCGTGCCACAGGGGTTTGGTCAGCCGGTCGGCCGGCAGCCCGCGCAGGCAGGCGGCCACGTCCGAATCGTCGGCAGCGGCCTCCTTTCGGCCGGCGCACCCGATCGATTCGGTGTAGTCGCGACTGATCCGCCGCGCGTCGGCGACCTCGACTTGCGCCTGGCACGGTCCGCTCTGGATGATCGCGGCCCGGAACAGTCCGGCCGACTCCGGTGCGACCAGGTGATCGCAGACCGACATGCCGCCGGCCGACTCGCCGGCGATCGTCACCTTGGCCGGGTCGCCGCCGAAGGCACCGACGTTGTCGCGAACCCAGCGCAGCGCGGCCTGCTGGTCGGCCAGCCCATAGTTGCCGGCCTCCCCCAATGCGGGGTCGGCCAGGAAGCCCAGCGCGCCCAGCCGGTAGTTGATGGTGACCACGACGATCCGGCCGCGGACCGCCAGCCGCTGTGCGTGGTAGATGTCCCCGGCGCCCCGCATGAAGCTGCCGCCGTGGATCCACACCATGACCGGCAGCGGCTCGGCCGCCGAACCGGTCGGCGTCCACACGTTGAGTGTCAGGCAGTCCTCGCTGGTCGGGTCCACCTCGGCGGCATCCGGCTGGATGCACCACGGCCCGCGTTTGACCGCGTCGCGCACGCCCTGCCACGCCGGCATCGGCGCCGGCGGCTGCCAACGCAGCGGCCCGACCGGCGCTGCGGCGTACGGGATCCCTTGGAAAAGCCGATGATCCGGGCCGACGGTGCCCCGCAACAGTCCGGCAGAGCTTCGCACCACGTCGGCGTTGAGTGCGACTGCCCGTGGCCCGAAGCCCGGTTGCAGCGCCGCGCCGTCGGATCGCCCGCACCCGGCGAGCAGCCCGGCGAGCAGCGCCAGCACGACGGCGCCGGCCAGCGTTCCGCGGCGGCGACAAGACCCGGTCGACATGACCGATGAGCCTAATCGGCGGTTAGCCAGGCTCGACGCAGGAGAGCCGAAGCTGGACCGCCGAATCAAACCCGGCCCAATACCGGCAAAGCACCGGCACGACGAGTGGCTATCGCCGACACTGGAACGAAGCTGACACGTGTCAAGAAAATGGGGCAAGGAGCCGCGATGAGCGCACCGATAATCGATCAGGCCGCCCGGGTGTTCACCGACCCGACCGCCTATGCCGACGAACCGCGGCTGCACGCAGCACTGACTCATCTCCGGGCGAACGCGCCGGTGTCGCTGGTCGACCACCGCCCCTACCGGCCGTTCTGGGCGATCACCCGGCACGCCGACATCATGGACATCGAACGCGACAACGAGCTGTGGATCAACGAACCGCGTCCGGTGCTCGCCCCTGCCGAGGCCGACGATCTGCAGCGCTCGCTGTTGGATTCCGGAATGGGACTGCGCACGCTGATCCACATGGACGACCCGCACCACCACAAGATGCGCAGCATCGTCTCCGACTGGTTCCGGCCCAAGGCGATGCGGGCGATGAAGGCCCGCATCGACGAACTCGCCAAACGCTACGTCGACGAGATGCTGCGGATCGGCCCGGAATGCGACTTCGTTCCCGACATCGCGTTGAATTACCCGCTGTACGTGATCATGTCGCTGCTGGGCCTGCCGGAATCGGATTTCGGCCGCATGCTCCGGCTGACCCAGGAGTTGTTCGGCGGCGACGACGACGAGTACCGGCGCGGCATCACACCGGAGGAACAGCTGCCGGTGCTGCTGGACTTCTTCGCCTACTTCAACGCGCTGACCGCCGACCGCCGGGAGAACCCCACCGATGACCTCGCGTCGACCATCGCCAACGCCCGCATCGACGGCGAGCCGCTGTCGGATCTCGACACCGTCTCCTACTACGTCATCATCGCCACCGCCGGCCACGACACCACCAGCGCTGCGATCGGCGGCGGACTGCGCGCGCTCATCGAACATCCCGAACAGCGCGAGCGGCTGCGCGCAGACCTCAGCCTGATGCCCACCGCGGTGGAGGAGATCATCCGGTGGGTGACCCCGGTCAAGGAGTTCATGCGCACCGCGACCGCCGACACCGAGGTGCGCGGCGTGCCGATCGCCAAGGGCGAATCGGTGTATCTGTCCTATGTCTCGGCCAACCACGACGAGGAGGTCTTCGACAACCCGTTCGCCTTCGACGTCGGCCGGGACCCGAACAAGCACCTGTCGTTCGGATACGGCGTGCACTTCTGCGTGGCGTCCGCGCTGGCCCGAATGGAGATCGACAGCTTCTTCCGTGAACTCATCCCCCGGCTCGACGCCATCGAGTTGACCGGTGAGCCGCAGCTGATCTCAACGACATTCGTCGGGGGCGTCAAGCACCTGCCCATCCGCTACCGACTGCGGCCCTGACCGCGAATCAGCCCCGCCGCCCGATGCGCCAGCATCGCGATCGTCGCGTGCGGCCCGCGTCCGGGCACCCGCGGTAGCGCCGAGCCGTCGATCACCCACAGCCCCTCGATGCCGCGCACTCGGCACTGCGCATCGAGCACCGCGACCGCGTCGTCGGCCGGGCACATCGGGGCACTGCCGCACAGGTGTTGGGACGTCGACCAGTGCGGCGTGGCGACGTCGGATTGCACGCCCAGCATCGCCCCGACGAGCTCTACTCCGGACCTGAGCGCCGCCACGTCGTCGGGTTCGCTGTCGTAGCGGAGTTCGATACGGGGCGGAACCCGTGGATCCGCCGATACCAGTGTCAGACGCCCCCGGGACCGCGGGGACATCAATGCCACGCCGACGCGCGGCGGCTCCCCGGGCGCTTCCTCGCCGACCATGTCGGCGAAACCGGTGGTGTAGGGCCGAATTTCGAGGTCATCGTGATACAGCACCGCCTCCAGCGGCGGACGCCCCGGCGTTCCCGGCCAGTCCGGCGTCACCAGCCATTCCGGGTGGTCGGCACAGCTCGCCCCGACCGGCAGCACCGATCGCACCGCGACGCCGACGTGCCGCAGCATCGCCTCCTCGCCGACACCGGACAGCATCAACAGATGCGCCGACCCTATCGCGCCGGCACACAAGATGATTCGGTCCGCCGCCAGCCGCAGTGGACCGTCCGGGCCCAACGCGCGAACCGACACGGCCCGCTCTCCCACGATGTCGACGCCCAACGCCGCCACCCTGGTGAGCAGCGTCAGGTTGGTCCGCGGCAATGCCGGGAGCAGGTAAGCCGCCCCCGGGCCGGTGCGGACCCCGTCGACGACATTGAGTGGCACCGCGCCCACTCCGGGCCGGGTCGGGGCAGTTGCGTCGTTGAGGTCCGCGACCCAGCCGAAACCTGCTCGCTCCGCAGCGTCAATGAATCGCGCTGTGCCCTGGCACATTTCACGGGTACGCCGAACGGGTATCGGACCGCGGTCGCCGTGCTGATCACCGCCGAAGTCCAGGTCGGTCTCGATGGCACGAAAGGATTCCAGCACCTCGGGCCACGACCAGCCGGGTAGATCGCTGTCGAAGTCAGCGGGCAGCCCCCGGCAGAAGTAGCCACCGTTGACCGCGCCGGAGCCGCCGACGGTCGCGCCGCGCACTATCGTCATCGCCGCACCCGGGTGGCCGGTCAACTCCGCGACGTAGCGTCGCACCAACGGGCTGGCGCTGTCGATCGGCAACAGCGTGGCGTCGGCCACCTTGGCCGCCAGCACCGGATCGGACAACCCGACCCCGGACTCCAGCACCGTCACCGTACACGCTGGGTCCGCCGAGAGCTGTTCTGCCACAATCGACCCTGCGCTACCGGCGCCCACCACGAGCACATCGCTGTGCACCACCGGAGCCGTCAAGGTGCCCTAGCTGCGCAGCTGTGGCTTGAGTGCGGCGAGGTTGCGCTCCCGCAGCACCCCGCCCCACAGACCGGCCCCGTACGCCAGATCGTCGACCCGCTTGAGCAGCAGGTAGGCGGGCAGCCCCAGCGGGCGGGTGTCGTCGCCGTCGCAGCGTGCGTGCCGCAGCCAGTCCACTATTCCGTCGCTGACCGCCGCCAGCAGCACCACTCGTCGGCAGCGCTGCGACACGCACGCGGCCAGCAGCGCTATAGGCCAGTAGTGCCGGCACAGCGCCGAGGCGATCTGCAGCCCGGCCGCCGCCAGGCCGCGCAGCGTCACCGCCAGCACATCGGCGGGCGCGGTGTCGGCTCCGCGCATCGACCTGGCGACCCGATGGCCGGTCAGCGCCGTGATCGCCGCGGACACCAGGTAGCCCAGTGCCGACCCGAGCGCCATCAGTGCCCAACCCGCCAGCGCCCAGCCGGAGATCACCATCGGGGCCGTCTTGTCCGGGTGACGCGCGGACAACGGTGCCGCCGATCCGCCGTAAAAGGCTTTGCGCGCAACCCAATCCCGCAGCGCAACCCGATGATCGTGGGCCACCAGCGCGATCGGCTCGTAGCGCAGCCGGCTGCCGGCGTCCACCAGCCGCCAGCACAGGTCGACGTCCTCACCGGAGCGCAGCGCCTCGTCGAAACCGCCGAGCTCACGCAGCGTCGAGCAGCGACAGATGATCGCCGCGCTGGGAACATAGGCGACTTTGCCGTACGGGACCACGGGGGCCTCGCACCCGCCGAGGTCCAGTGACGAACGGATCGCCTCGTACCGCGCCACCAGGTGGTCGTGAGCGGCCATACCGACGATCCGGGGGGCGACCAGCGCCACGGTGGGATCACAGAAGTGTCCGAGCAGCGCTTCCAGCCACCCCCGGCGCGGCACCACGTCGGAGTCCAGGAACGCCACGAAATCCGTCGTGCAGGCGCGCAGCCCGGTATTGCGCGCGGCCGCGGGCCCCCTGGCCGCCGGGTGGCGCAGCACCTCGACCTCGCAGCAATGCGCCGCTGCCAGGTCTTCCGCGCGTACCGGGACCTGCGACCCGTCATCCACCACGACCACGCGCAGCCCACGCAGCGACACGATCAACCGGTTGAGGCCGACGACGTTGTCCCGCACCGGAATAACGACAGTCACGTCACGATGCGACGGCCCGCCCGCCGGCCGCGGGTGGGCCACCGTGGCGTCGAGCAGGGTGCGGGCCAGCTGGGCGCTGACGGCGTCGCGCACTTCCAGGCGACCGTCGGACAGCATCCCCTGGGCGGCAGGCGCCAGCCGCAGCAGCCGGGTGGGCGAGCCGCCCAACAGCGTCGACCCGCGGCCCAGCACCCGCACCTTCCGATCGACCTGCACCGCGAAACCGTCAGGTAGTCGGGCCGGGGTCATCGCAGCATCCCGTCCGGCCCGGGAGCCCAGGCGTGGATCGCCGCCACACCGCTGTCCACCATCCCGGCGAACAGTCGTTGCCCCTCGGCGGCGGTGGCGGTCGTCGGGTCACCGAGCACTCCGACCGCACTCACTGCGGCGACACCGCCGCGCCGCATCACCGGCAGCAGCTGCGCCAACGGGGCACTGTTGCCCGGCCGTGCCTGCTCAAATCTCACGTCATCGGGCGAAAGATACAGCAGCAGAGAGGTTTCGGTGTGACCCGCGTGCGCATCGACCGCTGCGGTGGCACACGGCAGCCAGGCGACGTCGCGCGCTTCGACGCGCAACCGGCCTACCGCCTCGGCCAGCGCGGGCACGTTGCCGCCGTGGCCGTTGACGAAGACCACCCGCTGCGCCCAGCAGCAGGCCGACCGGCCGTACTCCAGCAACACTTGACTGAGCACCTCGGTGCCGATCGAGATGGTTCCGGCAAAGCTCTGGTGCTCCCCACTGGCGCCGTAGGCCACCGCGGGCGCCACCGACCAGCCGTGCGCGTCGCGTCCCTTGCCGGTTCTGCCCAGTCGCCCGGCCACCGCCCGGGCGAGTGCCTGGGCGATCCGGGTGTCGGTGTCCAGCGGCAGGTGCGGACCGTGCTGTTCGGTCGATCCGACCGGGACCAGCAGGGTCAACGACTGCCCCGGCGGCTGGCGCTCTAGCCGGCTCTGCAGCTCGTCCCAGGTGGAACTACCGAGCTCGCCACGAACCGCCATCGGACGATGGTAAGCGAATTCATCTGCCGTACACCAGGTGTTGACGAGGAACGCAAAGAAATTTCTGGCCGTCGGCTTTCCGGGGCGACCGGCGACCATCACGCCCGTCCCGTCCGCCACGGCAGCACCACGGGTCCGGTCTCGAGTTCGCAGGTGGACGGTCTGAGCGGGCTACCGGCCTCCGTCGGAGGGCACGCCGAGCGCGCGGGCGAAACCGGGCGGGATCACGATGTCGTCCGCTGACAGATCGTGCACGGAGGCCCGCCCGAGGCCCATCAGGGCCGAGTCGACCCCGCCGCGCAGGATGTCGAGGACGTTCTCCACCCCGGGCTGTCCGGCTGCGGCCAGCCCCCACAGGTAGGCGCGGCCGATCATCACCGCTCGGGCGCCCAGGGCCAGTGCCTTGACGACGTCGCTGCCCCGGCGGATGCCGCCGTCCAGCAAAACGTCGATCTGGTCGCCGACCGCCTCGGCGACAGCGGGCAGCGCCCGGATCGCCGCCGGCGTGCCGTCCAGGTTGTTACCACCGTGGTTCGACACCGAGATCGCCGAAACCCCGGCGTCCACAGCCTTTTTCGCATCGTCGACCCGCATGACCCCCTTGAGCATGAAGGGTCCGCCCCAGAGTTCGCGCAGCCAGGCGATGTCCTCCCAGGTCGGCGGCGGTGTTCCCATCCACTCGCCGTAGGCCTGGAAGAACGGCGGGCCCGGTTCGCCGCGTCGGCCCTGGTTGGGCACCCGCAGGCTCGGCGGGCGCAGGGTCTTGGCCCACTGCAAAAACCACCGCGGCCGGCCCAGCGCCTCGGGCATCATCTTGATCATGGTCTTGAGGTCCATCTGCTCCGGGATCTTGGGGCTTCCCCAGTCCCGGCCGTGCGAGAAGGACCAATCGGTGGTGGCGATCAGGCCCACCGCACCGGCGGCCCGGGCGCGCTCGACGCGTTCGGCGATCGCATCGCGGCCCCCGAGCCAGTAGATCTGAAAGAAGGTCTTGGGGTTGGCGGCGATGACCTCTTCCATCGGCTTGCTGGCGAACGACGACAGGCCCATCGCGGTGCCGCGCGCGGCGGCCGCCCGTGCGACGGCGACCTCGCCGTCCGGGTCGACCGCCTGCACACCCGTCGGCGAGATCATTACCGGAAACGAAAGTTCCTGGCCCATAACGGTGGTCGACAGATCACGCTTCTCGCACGCGCCGACCACGTGCGGGGCGAAACCCAGCTCGCTGAACGCCTCGACGTTGTCGGAGACGGTGACGCCCTTCTCGCTGGCCGAGATCAGCGACGAGTACGCGGACTTCGGGAGGCGTTTGCGCGCACGTTCCTGGGCGATGGCGACGGTTTCGAACCAGATATCACGAGCCATGGGTCAGATAGGACTTTCATCGCACAGCCGTTTGGGCGGCTTCGTCGGGGTGAGCAGGGTCAAGGATTGCCTTGTGCTGCTGCGCTTTCCGCGCGAGTGGTCGCTGCTCGGCCGCGGCTTCTGCCGTTCGCCGGCCAGCGCCTGCTCGCCGAACCCACGCACGCACTCGGGGTCGGGTCCGTCCATCGGAAGGCCGGTGAAGAACTTGGCGGCCATGCAGCCGCCCCGGCAGGTGTCATACAGCGGGCAGCTGGCACAGGCGCCGCCCGCCGTGGGGCTGCGCAGCTCGTTGAACAGCTTGGAGTGCTTCCACACCTGATCGAACCCGCCGTCGGTCAACACGTTTCCGGCCAGGAACTCGTCGTGGATGGCAAAGGGGCAGGCGTAGACGTCGCCGACCGGGTCGATCAGGCAGACCACCCGTCCGGCTCCGCACATGTTCAGGCCGGCCAGCGCACCGGACTCACCGAGTGGCGCCAGGTGGAAGAAGGAGTCGCCGGTCAGCACCCCATCGCCCTTGGCGACCAGCCAGTCGTACAGCTGGCGCTGTTGCTCGGCGGCGGGGTGCAGGTCGTCCCAGACGTCGACGCCGCGACCGGACGGGCGCAGCCGGGTGATTCGTAGCGTGGCGCCGTATCGCGCTGCCAGCGCGGCGAAGTCGTCGAGCTGGTCGATGTTGTGGCGGGTCGCCACGACGGAGATCTTGGTGTCGGCGAAGCCGGCCGCAGACAGGTTCTCCAGCGCGCGGATCGCCATGTCGAAGGAGCCGTTGCCGCGAATCGGGTCGTTGACCTCGGCGGTGGCGCCGTCCAGCGAGATCTGGACGTCGACGTAGTCGCTGGCCGCCAGCCTGGCCGCCACCTCCGCGGTGATCCGCAGGCCGTTGGTGGAGAACTTCACCCCGACGTGGTGGGCGGTGGCGTAGTCCACCAGTTCCCAGAAGTCGTCTCGCACCGTGGGTTCGCCGCCGCCGATGTTGACGTAGAACACCTGCATGCGTTCCAGCTCGTCGATGATGTCCTTGCACTGCTGCGTGGACAGCTCACGCGGGTCGCGCCGCCCGGACGCCGACAGGCAGTGCACGCAGGCCAGATTGCAGGCGTAGGTGAGCTCCCAGGTCAGGCAGATCGGCGATTCCAGGCCGTGCTCGAAGTGCTCGACCAGGCTCGGGGCTACGGCTGGAGCGGTCACGGTGTCTCCTTCGGGTCCGCGGGGATCAGGATGTCGGACGCCGCCAGGACGCCCAGGGCACGCAGGTACGCCGCCTCCGCGCTGGGATCGATGCCGGCGGCGCGGCACGCCGACCGCGCGTCGGGGTGCTCGGCCAGCGAGGTGACCAGCGTGACCATGGTGAGGTTCTTCAGGAACGACAGCTTGCGCGTCCCGAAGTGATACAGCAGCGCGCCGAAAGTCTCGGGCCGAACCGACACCTGCGGATGCAGGCACCAGCCGCGGTCCGGGTCGAAGGTGTCGGTGGCGCGCGCCGCCCCGGCGGCGGCGGTCACGGTCAGTAGACCCCGCACATCCCGTCGATGGACACTTCCTCGACCAGGTTCTCGACGACGAGGTCGGTGTCGGTGCTGGCTTCGGTCTGCTGCTGGGCGTCCATGGGCCGGGCCTTTCTTCGCGATGGGGTCGACAGCGCACTGTCGGATCGGTCACAATCCCGGACAGAATATGGCATCGAGTGCCGATATGGAAGTGGGTCGGGAGAAAAGTGGCCGGGACCGAGTCGCAGGTGCAGGCGAGGGTCGGCCGTCGCCGCTCGACCACGCGGGAGAACATCACCCATGTGGCCATCGACCTGTTCGCCACCCGGGGCTTCAGTGAGGTCAGCGTCGACGATGTCGCGCAGGCCGCCGGGATCGCCCGCCGCACGCTGTTTCGGTACTACTCCTCGAAGAACGCCATCCCCTGGGGGGACTTCGACGCGCATCTGCAACAGCTGCGCGAGCTGCTGGACGGTATCGAGCCGCACGCACCGCTCGGTGACGCGCTGCGCGCGGCGCTGTTGGCGTTCAACACCTTCGACGAAGGCGAGACCGCGCGGCATCGCCGCCGGATGCGGGTGATCCTGCAGACCGATGAGTTGCAGGCCCACTCGATGACGATGTACGCGGGCTGGCGCAGTGTCATCGCCGAGTTCGTGGCGCGCCGGGCCGGGGTGGCACCGACCGATCTGCGGCCGCAGACGGTCGCGTGGATGATGCTCGGCGTTGCGCTGAGCGCCTACGAACACTGGCTGGGCGACGAAGAGTTGGCGCTGACGCAGGCCCTGGGCGAGGCGTTCGACGCCATCCGCGGCGGCCTCGACTGAGGCCCTATCTTCCGCGAGCGAGCGTGTCCCCGCTCGACACACCGAGCAGATCACCGGGTTTACGCACGCTCGCGCAGAATGCGGGGACGGCTCAGCGCATGATGCCGCGGTAGGCGGCGACCACCGGCTCCAACTCGTCGGGCGTGGCGCCGTGCATGATCACCGCGTCGGCGCCGTAGCCGAACTCCGCCCGGATACGGTCGGCGCACTGCCGCGCCGAGCCGGTGGCCGCCGGTTCCAGCCATTCATCGGGGATCAGCGTCGCGATGTGCTCGATCTGCTCGGCGGTCGCCTTGTGGTCGATACCGCCGTGGATCGAGGTCACCACCGCGTCCTCCCGGAAGCGTTGCAGCACGGCGGGATCCCAGTTGTTGGTGCGCACCATCAGATCGCCGTAGCCCTGCAGGTAAGTGGCCAGCCGGCCAACGGTCTTCTTCAGCCGCAGTTCCTCGGGCAGGTGATCGCCGACGGTGGCGAAACACGACCACACCCGTACCGCGTCCGGATCGCGGCCAGCCCGCTCGGCGGCCTCTTTGACCGTTTTCACGCTGCGCTGCAAGGTTTCCGGAGTGAAGTAGGTGTGCAGAATGACATCGTCGAACAGCCGGCCGCCCAGCGCCAGCGTGTCGGGGCCGAACGCCACCAAGGCCAGCCTGATGTCCTCGTCGAAGTCGGGGTCCAAGAACAGCACCTGGTAGCGCCCGATCGGCCCGTCGTGGTTGAAGATCACCTCGCCGTGCCACAGCCGGCGCATCACCTGCGCGAAGTCCTCCAGCTGCGCGGTGGTGACGGCCGGGATGCCGAACGCGGCATACATGGCCGCCACGCCGCGGCCGAGCCCGAGGGTGAATCGCCCACCGGACAACCGGTGCATGGTGGTCGCCCAGGACCCGGTGATCAACGGGTGGCGAGTGTTGTGATTGGTTGCCGCGGTGGCGATCTGCATCCGACTGGTGACCGCGCAGGCCGCACCGACCAGCGATGACGCCTCCTTGACATTCCAGCGCTCAGAGATGAACGCGGTCCCGAACCCGAGCTCCTCGCCACGGCGGGCCTCGTCCATCAGCGCGGCCGGGCCCTCCCCTCCCGCCCCGGCCAGCAGGTAGTAGCCCAGTTCGTCGAGTACCCGCTCGGTCATGCCCAAACCCCTTGCTTGTAGCCGCAGTTCCACACCTCGGTGATCTTCCCGTCGACCACGCGGAACACCTCCATACTGCTGACGGTCAGTTCGGTCCCATCGGTCAGGGTCATCGGCGATTGGTAGACGATGGCGACATGTTCACCGTCGTCGCCGGCGACGACGAGGTTGAGTTCGAAGCGCAGCTTGTCGAACAGCTGCCAGTGATCCACCACCCGCGCAACCGCCTGGTCATGGGTCAGCGTGTGCGCTTCGCCCACCTCGTGTCGCACCACGACGTCACCGATCAATTCGTCGGCGAGTGCGAAATCGCGCTCATTCCACACCACCAGGTTGTACAGCTCCACCACCTCACGGGCACTGCGGATCCTGCTGCTCACGCAAACACTCCGATCGCATCGATGTCGTCGATCGTCGCCACCGCCCGGTCGGTCAGCGTCAAACACAGATCGCGGGAGCGTTGCGGCATGGTGTCCCAGCCGATCAGGGCGAGGACGGGAAACAACAGCAGATACGCGACGGCCATCCGGTAGTGCCGCCACGCCTCGTCGAAGCCGTAGTCGGTGACGCCGTGCGCGGCGAGCCCGGCCAGGTAGTCGCGCACCAGTTCTTCGTCGTGGCCGCGGCGGGTCTGCACCGGCAGCCCCTGGCTGACCAGATATCCGAGGTCGGCGGCACCGCAGCCCAGCGAGGCGAACTGGAAATCGACGACCTTCAGCACATCGCCGTCGAAGAACATGTTGTCGGCCCGGATATCTCCGTGCAGCAGCATCCGGCGTTCGGTCAAGGCCGCCAATGCCTGCGGGGCGAATTCGGTGAACCGCTCGGCGTATCGTGCCACCAGGCCGGGCACCGCGGCCGCGGACTTGTCGCGGTAGATCTGCCATCCGATGCCGAAGGCGGCGACCAGCAGCTCACGAACCACCGGCGTGTCGAGGCTGGGAAAGGTCTCAAGCGCATCGGCGTCGGCGGCGGTGACCGACCAGGCGTGCAAGCCGGCCAACTGCCCGATCGCCGCTCGGGCTTGTCGCATCGACAGTCCGGCGAGATGGTCGGCATTGACCCAGTCCGCCAGGTCCTCCAGCACCAGCACGAGATCCGCGCCGGCGATCAGCGCGGTGTAGACCCGGGGCGTCAGCAGCGGCGCCCTGCCTGCCACCGATTGGTAGAAGGACACTTCGCGTTGGTAGCCGCCCAGCATGTCCATGGCTCCCCTGGCCTCGGACTGCGCGGGCAGCTTGACGATCAGACTCGGTGGCAGCCCCGCTGTTCCGGTGATCTGCAGCCGGTACAACAACGACGAGAAGCCGGTGTCCTCGGCGATCCGCTCGGCACGAACATCGGTGACGACCGCGGTGTCCGAAACGGTGTCGCACGAGCGCAGCGCCGCGGTCAGCCATCGCGGTGTCACGGCGTCGATGCCGGAGGGAATCGTCAACACCGTCATCGGCTACCGCCGATCTGC
This sequence comes from Mycolicibacter senuensis, assembly GCF_002101885.1. GTDB lineage: Bacteria > Actinomycetota > Actinomycetes > Mycobacteriales > Mycobacteriaceae > Mycobacterium > Mycobacterium senuense. Next base: position 80,801 of record NZ_LQPS01000046.1, on the reverse strand, counting down.
GACAGGAACCGTTCGGTCTCCGCCTGCACTCGCCGCGACAGGATATGTCCGGCGTGCCCGCCGTCGTGCCAGAACAGCTTCCCGCCCCACCGATCGTGCAGGGCCACCGCGGGTTCGGGATATGCCATCTGGTCGTGGCGCGCGGCCACGATCAACCGGCGATCGGCGGCCGGTGTCGGATTCGTGGCCAACAGATCGACCACCGACATCAACGCCACGGCAGTCTCGGAGCGCAACGCGTCGGCGACGGAGAGCCCCGCCGGTCCCCACCGCCACAGATGGTGCCCGATCATCGAGTTGAGCCCGGCGATCGGAGTGTAGACGGCAACGGCGTCAACGCCGGACTCCAGGTGCGACACCAGCCCGGCGACCGGACTGCCCAACGACACGCCGGCCACCGTCACGGCGGTCGCCTGCGGCGTCACCCACCGCACCACCGCACGGACTTCGGAGATCGCGCGCATCATCCCGGCGATGTTGGCCAGCGGATCATGGCCGGGGTAGGCCGGCCAGGCGCGACGACGCACGCCGTGGCCGGGCTGGACCGGCAGCGCGATGTTGAAACCCAGGCGGTGCAGCCGCTGCACGCGCGCCACCAGCAGATCCGACCAGTTGCCCTGACCGGCTCCGTGCACCCAGATGAGCCACGGGCGCGGACCGCCGCGGTGGCGGCACACCACGACGGCCGCGGTCGCCGGGCCGTCGAACTCCGCCAACGACGGGGGCAGCTGGGGATCGTGCCGGAAGCTCAGCTGGTCGACGGCGAGGCCGACCAGTCGCCGTCGGCGACTTCCCGCCAGCCGCAACGGGTTCGGAGCCGTGTGGGCGGCGTCGATTCCCAGGCCTGCCAGCTCTTCGGCCGCCGAGCCGCACGCCGACAGCGGTCGCGCCAGCACCGGGGTCGGAGCCAGCAGTGTCATACCGGTCAGCGTCAGCTCGTCGAGCAGCACCTCTCCCAGCTGGCGCATCCCGCGTGGTGAGGATGCCGCCCAGTCCGATGAGCCCCGCAACGCGCGGACCGACCGGGGTAGCACCCCGCCCAGCCCCTGGATGATCCGTGGTACGCGCTGCGTCGACCCCATCGGCGTCATCCCAGTTTGAACCCGGTGTAGCCGCCGGCGGCGATCTCGTCGCAGCGGCGGCGGTATTCCGGGATCCCGCCGGTGTAACCCATATACATCCGCTTCTTGCCGGGGACGTTGCCGCCGTTGTACCAGGAATTGCAGCTCGGGTGAACCAGCACGGTCGGCGCGACCAACGACGTGGTGTGTTCGATCCACTCGGCTTGGGCGGTCGGCAACGCCTCGATGGTGCGGTGGCCGTTGGCCCGCAGGTAGGCGATGCAGTCACCGATCCACTCCACGTGTTGCTCCAGCGCGGCCACGAAATTGGTCGCCGCGCTGGGGCTACCGGGGCCTTGGACGGTGAACAGATTCGGGAACCCGGCGACCTGCAGTCCCAGGTAGGACACCGGCCCCTCGTCCGCCCAGACGTCGCGGAGCAACACGTCGTCGCGGCCGCGCACGTCGATACGGCTGAGCGCACCGGTCATGGCGTCGAAACCGGTGGCGTAGATGATCACGTCGAGGTCGTAATGACCCCGCTCGGTGCGTATCCCGGTCGGCGTCACGGTGGTGATCGGCTCGGCCCGAAGATCGACCAGCGTCACGTTGTCGCGGTTGAACGTCTCGTAGTAGCCCTGATCGATGATCGGTCGCTTACAGGCGAACGGGTGGCTGGGCACCAGCGCGGCCGCCGTCGCCGGGTCGCGCACGATGCGGGCAACCGCTTCGCCGTACAGTTGCGCGGCTATCCGGTTGGCTTCGATGTCGAAGAAGATGTCTCCCCAGTTCAACGCGCCCATCACCCCGTGCTCTTCGATCGCCCGGAGCTGCTCGTCGCGTGAGGCCGACGTCACCGGTGGCCGGCCCAGCATGTCCAGCAGCACCGAGAAGGCCGACAGCCGCGCGGCACCGACCGGGTGCTCGCGCTGGGCGGCGCGGATCTGGGCGTAGTCGGCCTTGAGCGCATCCAATTCGCCGGGGGCGAACGGGCGGACCTGCCAGGGCAGGGTGTAAGCGGGCGAGCGCTGGAAGACGTAGAGCTGGCCGGCTTCTCGGGCGACGACCGGGATCAGCTGAACGCCAGTGGATCCGGTGCCGACGACGCCCACGCTTTTACCGCTCAGGTCGAACCCGCCGGTCGGCCAGCGGCTGGTGTACAGCGAGGTACTTCCGAACCCGTCCATCCCGGCGATATCGGGTTCCAACGGCACCGACAGGATTCCGGATGCCGCGACCACGAACGGCGCGACGAAACACTCCCCCGCCTCAGTGGTCAGGGTCCACTCCCCGGCGTCGTCGTCGAAGCTCATCGCAATGACCTTCGTGTTGAACGCGATATCGCGGCGCAGGTCCAGCCGGTCGGCGACGAAGTTCAGGTATGCCTCGATCTCCGGTTGGGCCGGCATGGTTTCGGTCCAGACCCACTCCTGCTGGATCTCCTCGGAGAAACTGTAGGAGTACTCGATGCTCTCGATGTCGCAGCGCGCACCCGGGTATCTGTTGACCAGCCAGGTCCCGCCGACTGCGGGAGCCGTCTCCAGGACCCGGGTGTGGATCCCGAGTTCGCGCAGGTTGTGCAGCGCGTAGAGCCCGGAGAACCCGGCGCCGATGACCACCGCCTCGAAACGCTTCGGCTCGCCCGAATGCGACGTGTCGGCGGCGGCAACGGTCTGGGCCATGGTGTGACAGCCTCCCATCAGCGCCTCCGCGGGTACCGTAATAGTTACAGTATCGTGCGCGGTTTCCGGACCGGAACTGCCGAATTCTTCTAAACCGAGCGCGAGAAGCCCTGACGCAGATCGGGCGATCGAAGCCCTGCCGACGATGACGTGGTTCCGCTACCGATAGGTTTACGGTACGGTACTCCGTATAAAGTCTGGACTGCTGGGAGGACACCCGATGAAAGTTCCGTTTACCTGGAAAGTCACCGGTTGGTTCATGGTCGGCTGGTCACCCGAATTCGAGGTCGGCAAGACCCGTGCGCTGCACTACTTCGGCGAGGACATGGTCGCCTACCGGGGCGAGTCCGGCGAGCTGCACGTGATGGAGGCGCACTGCAAACACCTCGGCGCCCACCTCGGCCACGGCGGCAAGGTGGTCGCCGACCGGGTCGAGTGCCCGTTCCACGGCTGGCAGTGGGGGCCCGACGGGTGCAACAAATTCATCCCGTATCAGCCGGACCGGCCCAACAAGGCGCTGCGTCTTGGCGTTTACCCGGTCATGGAGCAGCACGGCTGCGTCTTCCTGTGGCACCACCCCGACGGCCTCGAGCCGCAGTGGGAGATGCCGGACATCTTCGGCAAGTTCCCCCAGTTCACCGCCGGCCCCCAGGACTACTACCGGGCCTACCCGGAGTTCTCCCGGCGCCTGGAGGGCGAGCCGGTTCATCCGCAGATCGTCGCCGAAAACGCCGCTGACAGCTCACATTTCCAGTATGTGCACCACGCCACCGTGACGCCCAGGGTGCTGGAGTGGCAGATGGCCGACCGGGAATGGCACTTCATCGCCGGCTTTCCCGACGTCAACAGCGACGACCCCGATCAGATGGCGCTGCGGTTCCACTCGCATCTGTTCGGCCTCGGCGGAGCGATCAGCATTTTCGAAGGGGTCCAGCAGCACCGGCTGATCTTCACCTGTACACCGGTCGACGAGGGCCGCTCGGATCTGTTCTATTCGATCTGGTGGCCGCGGATACCCGGCGACGACTCGCAAGCCCCGCCGGATGACATCCGTGAGCGCGTCGAGAAGCAGTTCTTGACCACCGTCGAAGACGATCTGGGCATCTGGCGCTACCAGCGCTACATCGAGCGCCCGGCGCTGGCCAAGGCGGATGCGAAACCGTTTATGACGCTGCGGAAGTGGGCGACCCAGTTCTACGATGTGGCACCGGAATCCGTGGATGCCGCTTTGACATGACCGGCACGCTGGCGGATCTGGTAGCACCCGGGCACACCGCGCTGGTCACCCAGGAACTTCAGGGCGCGGTCGTCGGCCCCGACGCCGGCCTGCCGGTACTCGCCGAGGAGGCGCGCCGCGAAGCGTGTCCGAACATCGCCCGGCTGCTGCCGGCGGCTCGGGCCGCCCGGGTGCCGGTGGTGCACTGCCTGGTGCACCGGCGGCCGGACGGTCGTGGCTCCAACCACAACGCGCGCCTGTTCGCCGCCGGCCGCGACGCTGTCAGCATCGATCCGGGCAGCCCCGGTGCCACACTGCTGTCCGAGTTCGGTCCGGAGCCAACGGATCTGGTGCTGAGCCGCTGCCACGGGGTGGGGCCGATGGGCGGGACCGACCTGGATGCGGTACTGCGCAACCTGGGGGTGACGACGATCGTGGTGGCCGGGGTCTCGTTGAATGTGGCCATCCCGAACCTGGTGATGGACGCGGTCAACGCCGCCTATCGGGTGGTGCTGCCCCGCGATGCGGTGGCCGGTGTTCCCGCCGAGTACGGGGCTGCGATGATCAAGAACACGCTGTCGCTGCTGGCGACGATCACCACCACCGAGGAGCTGATACACACGTGGCGACCTTGACCCAATTCACCGTTCCAGCCGTCCTGGACGCGGTGGCCGAGGCCATTCCCGACCGCGACCTGGTGATCCAGGGCGATCGGCGGTTCAGCTACGCACAGATAGTCGAGCGATCCAACCGCTTGGCGTCCTATCTGCACTCGCGCGGGCTGGGCTGCCACACGCCGCGATCAGACCTGCTCGGACACGAGACCGGCCAGGACCTGCTTGGGATCTACGCCTACAACGGCAACGAGTTCATCGAGACCCTGCTGGGCAGCTTCCGTGCCAGGGTGGCGCCGTTCAACGTCAACTACCGCTACGTGCGCAACGAATTGGCTTACCTACTGGCTGATTCCGGCGCCACCGCACTGGTGTATCACGCCGCGTTCGCCCCGACCCTGGCCGAGGTGCTCCCAGATCTGCCCCAGCTGCGGGTGCTGATCCAGATCGCCGACGACTCCGGCAACGCCCTGCTCGACGGCGCCGTGGATTACGAGACGGTGCTGGCCGACAGCTCGCCGCAACCGCCGCCGGTGCAGCCCTGCGCCGACGACCTGTACGTGCTCTACACCGGTGGCACCACCGGGATGCCCAAGGGCGTGCTGTGGCGACAGCACGACATTTTCATGGGCTCGTTCGGCGGCCGCAACTTGATGACGGCCGAAGAGGTCAGCTCCATCGACGACATCGTGGGGCCGGCTCGCGAGAACCCCGGCATCAAGCTGATGATCCTGCCGCCGCTGATCCACGGCGCCGCGCAGTGGGCGGTGATGACGGCCATCAACACCGGCCAGACCCTGGTCTTCCCGTCGGTGGTCGACCATTTCGACGCCGACGACGTGGTGCGCACCATCGAGCGGGAGAAGGTGCTGTCGGTGACCGTGGTCGGTGACGCGATGGCCCGGCCGCTGATCGCGGCGATCCAGCGGGGCGAAGCCGACGTGTCGTCGCTGATGGTGGTGGCCAACGGCGGCGCGCTGTTGACCCCGTACGTCAAGCAGCAGATCGTCGAGGCACTGCCGGGGGCGATGGTCATCGACGGGGTCGGCTCCTCGGAGACCGGCGCCCAGATGCGCCATATGTCGACATCGGGCGCAGTCTCGACCGGTACCTTCGGCGCCGGGCCGGACACCTGCGTGGTGACCGAAGATCTGTCCGCCGTACTGGAACCCGGCCACGACGGCCTGGGCTGGCTCGGGCAGCGCGGCTATGTGCCGTTGGGCTACAAGGGTGATGCCGCCAAGACTGCGGCGACGTTCCCGGTGATCGACGGGGTGCGTTACGCCGTTCCCGGTGACCGGGCACGGCATCTGCCCGACGGCTCGGTCGAGCTGCTGGGCCGCGATTCGGTGACGATCAACTCCGGCGGGGAGAAGATCTTCGCCGAGGAGGTCGAGACCGCGATCGCCTCACATCCGGCGGTGGTCGACGTGGTGGTGGCCGGCCGGCCCAGCGAACGCTGGGGGCAGGAGGTGGTGGCCGTGGTCGCCCTCGCCGACGGCGCCTCCGCTACCGACACCGAGCTGATCGAGCACGCCGGCGGTTCGCTGGCCCGCTACAAGCTGCCCAAGGCCATCGTCTTCCGCTCGGAGATCGTGCGCAGCCCGGCCGGCAAAGCCGACTATCGGTGGGCGCGCGAGCAAGCCGAGCAGGGTTAGAGTTAGCCGCGCTTGGCCAGCCGCCGCTGAGTCCGGTTACGCGCCCGGCGCAACATCATGTCGGCATAGAACCGCATCCCCGGTTTGAACGGCGGCGCGGCGGATCCGGTCAGGCTGAAGGGCAGATCGGAGCCGACGACGGTGCGGTAGTGGCTGAAGGCGTCGAAGCCGGCCTTGCCGTGGTAGGCGCCCATCCCGCTGCGCCCCACGCCCCCGAAGGGAGCATCGGAGGGAATCATCTGTGCGGCGAAATCATTGCGGGCCACGCCCCCACTTCGGGTGCGCCGCACGAAATCCCGGAAGCCGTCGTCGTCGGGGCCGTACCAATAGGCGACCAGCGGGGCCGGACGCGCATTGATCTCATCGATCGCCTCATCGACGGTGCCGTATCCCTGCACCATCAACACCGGGCCAAAAATCTCCTCCTCGGCGATGCGCATCGTGTCATCGACATCACGCACGATGGTGGGGGCGATCTTGCGGGAGGCGCGATCCGGCAGCGCCTCCCCGTCCGGCGCGATGGTCTCCACCCTGGCACCGCGTTCGCGTGCGTCGTCGATCAGGCCCAGCACCCGGTCGTAGTTGGCCTCGTTGACAGCTGAGCAGTAGTCGCCGTTGGCCAGGATCGTCGGGAACATCTCCCGCAGCGTCTGCCGGGCGACATCGACGAATGCGTCAATCTTGTTCTCCGGCACCAGCACATAGTCCGGGCAGACGCAGACCTGGCCGCCGTTGACCATGCGCGCCGAGGCGATGCGGGCCGCCGATCGACTGAGGTCGGCGCCGGGGGCCACCACGACGGGGTTCTTGCCGCCCAACTCCAAGGTCACCGGGACCAGGTTGTCCGCCGCGGCGCGCTGCACCAGCGCACCCACCGACGGCGATCCGGTGAAGAACAGGTGGTCGAACGGCAGGCCCGCGAACGCGGCCGCGACGTCTGCACCACCGGTGACGACGGCAAGTTCGTCGGCCGGGAAGTATCTCGGCGCCAGCTCCTTCATCAGCTCTGCTGTACGCGAGGTGATTTCGGACATCTTGAGCATCACCCGGTTGCCCGCCGCGAACGCCGCCGCCGCCGGCAGCACCACCAGCTGCAGCGGGAAATTCCACGGGCCGATGACCCCGACCACGCCGAGCGGGCTGGGCTGCACCTCGGCCCGCAGTCCGGCCAACCGGGCGGCGCGCATCAGCTTTCCGGCTCGCATCCATTGCTTGACATGGGATCTGGTGTGCTCGATCACCGGGATCATGCCGATCAGCTCGGTCGACAGCGACGCCGACCGCGACCGGGTCCCGAAATCCGCGGCCATCGCGTCGACGAAGGCGTCGGTGTTATCGAGTACCAGGGCCAGCAGCCGGTCGATGCGATTGTGCCGGACGGCCACATCGGGCGGCCCGTCGGCGACGAACGACTGCCGCTGCGTCTCCAGCAGGTTCTGCAGGTCGGCGATGTCGCCGGCCGCCGGCTCGGTCACGACAGATCCAGTGGCCCGGTTTCGGCCACGGTGCGCAGCTGCCCCAGCTCGACACCGCGGTCGGCGGCGGCCTCGATGCACGCTGCCACGTCTTTGCGCATAAAGGGCGCGACGACTTTACCGAAGCTCGCCACGCCCCCGGCCGACTGCACGTATCCGGCGGCGCGGCTGCCGCCGCTGCAGTGCTCCAGCGCCGAGAACAGGCTGGTTTCGGACACCCCGAGGTTCTTCGCCAATTCGACGGCGGCCGCGACGAGTTGCGCGTTGGAGGCGAACAGCACGTTGTTGATCAGTTTGAGGTTGAGCGCGGTGCCCAGGCCTCCGGTGGTGATGATCGGGTCGGCGTAGGCGGCCAGCACCGGCCGGGCACGAGCCACCGCCTCCTCGGGACCACCGAGCAGCACCGTCAGCTTTCCGGCGGCGATGTCGTGCGCACCGCCGCTGACCGGTGCGTCCACCAACACCGGCCCAGCCGGGAACTGCTCCAGCAGGTCGGTCAGGGTGCTCACCGTTCCGGTGGTGTGCGAGACCACCACGGTGCCGGGCTTGGCATTGGCCAGCAGCCCGTCGGGACCGGTGGCGATCTCGAGCAGCTGGGCATCGGAGAACAGGCAGCTGATGACGAGGTCGGACTCCGCGGCGACCGCGGCAACCGATTCCACCGGGACCGCACCGGCGGCCGCGAGGCGTTCGCGCACCTCGGGCCGTCGTGCGTACACCTGCACGGAAAAGCCGGCGTCGATCAGGCGCAGCACCATCGGCTCGCCCATCTTGCCGGCCCCGATGAACCCGACGGTCTCGGCCATTCTCGGCTCCTGTTCGCGTCTTTCGCTACCCCGGACGGATGTTCAGTGGGGCTGTTCGGTGGGCCAACCGTAGCATTGTCCACCCGCGCCGAATTCGTTACAGTCAAGCTTACTGTCGTCTTTTCGGGTACACCAGAAGGCTGGTGAGGATGCTCAACGCGCAGCGCAGGGTGGTGGTCGTCGGCGCCGGATCGGGGATCGGTGCTGCCACCGCCGCGCACTTCCACCGGCGCGGCGATTTCGTGCTCGCCGTCGACGTGCGCCCGCAGCAGACCCCGGCGTCACAGCAGGCCTGCTGCGACTTACGCGATGCCGCCGCCATTGCCGAGTTCACCGGCGGGATCGGCGACGGTTGGGATCTGCTGGCCCACGTCGCCGGCGTGCCCGGAACCGCACCGGCCGCCGACGTACTCACGGTCAACTACCTCGGCATGCGCCTGATGACCGAGGGCATGCTGCCCCGGCTGCGCCGCGGCGGTGCGGTGGTCGCGGTGGCCTCGACGGCCGCCCTGGGTTGGGAGCAGCGCATCGACGTGCTCGACGGGCTGCTGGAGGCCACCGATGCCGAGTCGGTGCTGCGCTGGCAGGCCGGCCAAGACCCGGCGTTCCCGGTGTACACCACCTCCAAGCAGGCGATGATCCTGTACGCCAAACGACTGGCCGCCACCGCGCACGCCACCTATGGGGTGCGGATCAACACCGTCAGCCCGGGCCCGGTCGAAACGCCGATCCTGGCCGACTTCGAGCAGTCGATGGGCAAGGAAGTGCTCGATACCGTGCGCGACACCGTCGGCCGGCACGGCGTCGTCGACGACATCGTGCCGCTGATCGACTTCCTCGGCTCGCCGCAGGCCGGGTGGATAACCGGTCAGGACATCGCCGTCGACGGCGGCTTCATCACCTCGATCACCACCGGCACCCCCATCACCGTCTGAACCCTTCGAGAGGACACCATGACCCTGAGCTCATCGGCTGGTACACCGACCTCGCCGTACCCTTACCACCCCTTCGACATCTCAGATCCAGCGTTCTGGGGCAACGACTTTCGCACCCGGGATGAGATTTTCGCGACGCTGCGCGGCGAGCAGGGGCTGACCTGGCACCGGCCGATGCCGGCGGTCTTCCCGCACGAGGAGACCGGATACTGGGCGGCGACCCGGCACGCCGACGTCAAGTTCATCAGCCAGCACGAAGAGCTGTTCTGCTCCAGCGAAGGGGTCAGCGTCGATCCGATGCCGGCCGAGATCCAGCGCAACATGACGTTTTTCCTGGCGATGGACCCGCCGGAGCACACGCGGTATCGCAAGCTGATCAGCTCGGGATTCACCCCTCGCCAGGTCCGCCGGATCGAGGAGCAGATCAAATCCAATGCCCGCAGCATCGTCGACGATCTGCTCGCGCAGCTACGCACCGGTGAGCAGATCGACTTCGTCGCACGCTGTTCGGGCCAGCTGCCGATGCGCACCGTCTCCGACATGATCGGCATCGACCCCGCCGACCAGGAGAAGGTCGCCTACGCCGCCGAGTGCCTGTTCAGCGGCAGCGACGACGAGTACGCCTCGTTGGAGGAGCGGGCCGTGCACGTCATGACGCAGCTGGGTGTATTGGCCGGCTCCGGCGTCGAGTTGGCGCAGCGTCGTCGCGCCGAGCCGCACGATGATCTGATGACCGAACTGGTCAACGCCGAGGTCGACGGCCACCGGCTCACCGACGAGGAACTGGGCTCGTTCATGGTGTTGCTCGGCTCAGCCGGCAACGACACCACCAAGCAGACCACCACGCACGCGTTCAAGGCACTGATCGAGCACCCCGAGCAACGCGCCTGGCTGCTGGACGACTTCGACAATCGGATCGGCTCGGCGGTCGAGGAATTCGTGCGCTGGTCGACACCGGTGCTCGCCTTCGCCCGGCACGCCGTGGTGGACACCGAGGTCGCCGGAACCGCGATCAAAGCCGGCGAGAAGATCGCGCTGTTCTACTGCTCGGCCAACCGCGACGAGATGGTCTTCGACCGGCCGCACGAATTCGACATCAGCCGCGCCGCCAACCCGCACCTGGGGTTCGGCGGGGGCGGCGCCCACTACTGTCTGGGCACCCACGTCGCCCGGATGCAGTTGCGCCACCTGTTCTACGAGCTGCTGACCCGACTGCCCGAGGTCACGCTCGGCGAACCGGAGTACCTGCAGAGCACCTTCGTGCACGGCATCAAGCGGATGCCGATCAGCCTGGCCTGAGGCTGGCGCAACGGCCATGAATCATTTACTGTAAGCCATACAGTATCTGACTCTGCTCACACAGGAGGTCGGCCGTGGGAAGCCAGGTTGACGACGTCGCTGCCGCACTCGACAAGCCGGCTGACTACATCCGAAACCCCTATCCGTACTTCGAGAGCAAGCGTCGGGGTCCGGGGATCTTCCCTGGAACTGCTATGGACTACTCGAAGACCCCGCCATCGCTTCGGCCCGAAACATCGTTCGCCGCCGTCTCTTTCGATGCGGTCAACCAGGTATTCCGGGACGCGGACTCGTTCAACTCACGCATCTACGACGCCACGATCGGGCTGTTCCTCGGCCCGACGATCCTGGCGATGGAGGGCGAACCGCACCGCAAGCATCGCAACCTGGTCTCCTCGGCGTTCAAGCGGAAGTCGCTGGTGCACTGGGAGCCGGACGTGGTGCGGCCCATCTGCACCACCCTGATCGACGAGTTCATCGACGCCGGCTCGGCCGACCTGGTGGCCGGCTTCACCTTCGAGTTCCCCACCCGGGTCATCTCCAAGCTGCTGGGGCTGCCCGAAGAGGACCTGCCGTGGTTCCGTCAGCGCGCGATGGAGCTGATCAGCTACACCGTCGACTTCGAGCGGGCGTTCACCGCGTCGGCGGGGTTGAAGGACTATTTCCTGGCCGAGATGGACAAACGGAAGTCCCATCCGACCGAGGACATCATCGGCGATCTGGTCACCGCAGAGATCGACGGCGAGAAGCTCAGCGACGAGGCGATCTACTCGTTCCTGCGACTGCTGCTGCCGGCCGGGTTGGAGACCACCTACCGGGCCACCAGCAACCTGCTCTATTTGCTACTCACCCATCCCGAACAGTTCGCCGCGGTGCGGGCCGACCACGACCTGATCGGCGCCGCCATCGAAGAGGGGCTGCGCTACGAGACACCGCTGACCACCGTGCAGCGCACCGCGATCCGCGACACCGAGGTGACCGGGGTCGCGATCCCGGCTGGCGCCGTCGTCGATGTCTGCATCGGGTCGGCCAACCGCGACGAGACCCGGTGGGAGCGTTCGGAGGAGTTCGACATCTTCCGCAAATGGATTCCCCACATCACGTTCGCCGCCGGCGAGCACACCTGCATGGGGCTGCATCTGGCCCGCATGGAGATGCGCGTTGCGATGGAGTGCCTGCTGGACCGGCTCGGTGACATCACGCTGGTGACCGACGACAACCCGCACATCTACGGTCAGCCGTTCCGGTCGCCGCGCTCGCTGCCGGTGACGTTCACCGCGAAGTAGCGCCGACTGTGCGGTTTGGTACGCGCCACGCCGACGCTGGCCTCTAAACCGCACAGTCGATGACCGAACCGCGGGGCGGCTACCTCATACCCCCCGCGGTTTGCGGTAGCCGATCGTCTTGGTCTCCAGGTACTGCGAGAACCCCTCGATCCCACACTGCCGGCCCCACCCGCTGCTCTTGTAACCACCGAAGGGCGCGTCGGCGCCGTAGTACATTCCGCCGTTGACGCCGATCGCCCCGGTGCGGACCCGGCGGGCCACCGCCATGGCACGCTCCGATGATGCCGAGACCACCGCGCCGGCCAGCCCGTAGGGGCTGTCGTTGGCGATTCGCACCGCCTCGTCGTCGTCGCCGAACGGCAGGATGATCAGTACCGGACCGAACACTTCCTGCCTGGCGATGGCTGCGCTGTTGTCGACACCGACGATCACCGTGGGCTGAACGTAGTATCCGCCCGCCAGATCCTGCGGCAGGTCGGTGTATTCCCCGCCGCCGGTGGTGATCTCGGCCCCGTCGCGGCGGGCTTGCGCAATCGCGTCGAGCACCCGTTGCTTCTGCTGCGCGCTGATCAGCGGGCCCACCAGGGTCTGCGGCAGCGCGGGCTCCCCCACCGTCACCGCCGCGAACGCCGCGGTGACCGCGGTGACCACTTCGTCGAACAGCGAGGCGTGCACCAGCATCCGGGTGGTGGCCGCACATGCCTGCCCGGCATGCACGCACACCCCGATCGCGCCCGGGATCACCTTGGCCGGGTCGGCGTCGTCGAGCACGATCAGCGCCGACTTCCCGCCCAGTTCAAGGAAAGTGCGCTTCATGGTGTCGGCACTCTGGCGGGCCAGCAGCTTGCCGACGTCGGTGGATCCGGTGAACGAGATCATGTCGACCCGGGGGTCGGTGCCGAGCAGGCCGGCCACCTCGTTGGATCCGGTCGGCACCACATTGAGCACGCCGGCGGGGATGTCGGTGTGCTCGGCGACCAGGCGCCCCAGCCGGGTGGCGTTCCACGGGGTGTGCGGGTCGGGTTTGAGCACGACGGTGTTGCCTGCCGCCAGCGCCGGCCCCAGCTTGTTGAGGATCACTTCGACCGGGAAGTTGGACGGGGTGATCGCCGCCACCACCCCGGCCGGCTCCTTGATCACGGTGCGCATGTTGCGCTCTCCGAACAGTCCCCCGCCGTCGAGCGGCCGCTCCCACTCGAACTCGTCGATCAGCCGCGCCGGATAGCGCAGCGCGTCGGCTAGCGGCCAATCCAGCTGTGCCAGTTGGGTGGTCATCACCGGGCAGCCCACCTCGGCAATCAGCTCGGTGCGCAGCTCTTCCTTTTCCGCCTCCAGTGCGGACTGCAGCTGCTGAAGGCATCGCTTACGCAGTTCGCGGTCAGTGGACCAGCCGGTGTCGTCGAAGGCGCGTCGGGCCGCGTCGATGGCCCGGTCCATGTCGGCGGCATCGGCGGCCGCGGTGGCGCCCAGCACCCGCCCGGTGGCGGGGCTGATGTTGTCGAACTCCGCGCCTGAGGCCGCCCGGAGCAACTCGCCGTCGATGAGCATCCGCGGCTCGGCGGCTGTCGCGGCCCGTTCGCCGATCTCGACACTGGTGGCCCGGACCACGCCGGCTTCTTTCGGATGCCCAACCGTAACCATTACAGTAGAATACTCCAATTGGTCGGATGTCAGGAGCGTGCCGAGTTGATCAAGGTCATGGACGGCTTCCGGGTACTGGAAGTCGCGCAGTTTACGTTCGTTCCGGCGGCCGGTGCGATCCTGGCCGATTGGGGCGCCGACGTCATCAAGGTCGAGCACCCGGTGCGCGGCGACACCCAGCGCGGATTCATCCGGATGGGCGGTTTTGAACTCGACCCCGACCGGCATCCGCTGATCGAGCACCCCAACCGCGGCAAGCGCAGCGTCGGCATCGACGTCTCGACTCCCGATGGGCAACAGGTGCTCTACGAGCTCGCCGCGACCGCCGACGTGTTTTTGACCAACTACCTGCCGCGGGCACGGCAGAAGAACAAGTTCGACGTCGAACACATCCGCGCCGCGAATCCGAACATCATCTATGCCCGCGGCAGCGCCTACGGCGACAAGGGACCCGAACGCGACATCGGCGGCTTCGACGGCACCGCGTTCTGGACCCGCAGCGGGGTCGGGCACGCCCTGAGCCCCGAAGAGCTCGGCGCGCCACTGTCCCAGGGGATTCCGGCGTTCGGCGACTCGGTCGGGGGGATGAACATCGCCGGCGGTATCACCGCAGCACTGCTACACCGCGAGCGCACCGGCGAGGCAATCGAGGTCGACGTCTCGCTGCTGTCCACCGCCTGGTGGGCGGCCGGCGCCAGCGTGACCCAGGGAATGGAGACCGGCGAAGCCATGCGCGCGCTGATGCCGCAATCCGGTGGCTCACCGGCAAACCCGTTCCTGGGCAACTACACCACCTCCGACGGCGGCACCATCAACCTGTGCATCGTCAGCCCCACCGGATACATCCGGGACACCTTCGAGCACCTGGGCATTCCCGAGGCCGCCGATGACCCCCGTTTCTCCGACGTGCTGCCGCTGATGGAGAACGCCGATGCGGCCAGCGAGCTGATCGTCGCCGCGATCGGGGCCAAACCCTTCGAATACTGGCGCGGCCACCTCAAAACGATGAAGGGTCAGTGGGCGCCGTTCCAGAGCCTGGTCGACCTGGGCTCCGACGAGCAGGCGATCGCCAACGACATGATCGTCGAAGTCGACGCCGGCGACGGTGGACCGGCGTTCAAGGTGGTGCGCGGCCCGGTGCAGTTCAACCATGAGCCGCTGGAGACCACCCGCGCCCCGCAAGCCTCCGAGCACACCGAGACGGTGCTGATGGAACTGGGAATCGACTGGGACCGGATCGAGAAGCTCAAGGAGTCCGGCGCCATCGCCTAACTGGCCGGCGAGTCCTTACCCCCGTACTTGCGGGCGGCGTCGAAGTTGAAGTTCGCGATCGCGGTCGACACCCCGCTGCCGATCGGGCCGAGCGTGTCGAACAGGCTCGCGCTGCCGGTCGCCACACCGGCGTCGCTGTAGTGGGTCAGTGCCGCCAACCCGATGTAGGGGCCGACCGGCAGCCGGCTCAGGGTCAGGGTGTAGTCGGCATTGATGAACGCCAGTCCCTTGGTGCTGAAATTCGTCAGCGAGGCGGTGACGTCGACGGCCATCGCCGCCCGCACGAACGGCGTGAGCTGCTCGCCGTCGACGAGATCACGGATCTCGCGCAGCCAGGCGTATCGCGGTCCCGAGTGCTGCCACGGGAAGCGCTCGCCGTCGTCGTTGCCGTAGGCCCGGATGAACATCGGCACGGTCTCGTCGAAGTGTGCCGGTTCCTTCGGGGGCGGTGGCAGCGTGACCGCGGTGGTGAAGAAGTCACCGTCGGGTTGGGTGCCACGTCGTAGATACAGCGCCGAAGCTCGGGCGACCAGTTCGCCGTCCTGCGTCATCGCGGCGTCGATCGCACGCATCCGCGAACCCGCGCGCACCACCGATGCGGTGACCCGCAGCGGTTCTCCGGCGACCCGGCGCAAGATCTCGACGGTCAGGCGCGCCGGCTGCAGATCGTCCTCGGGGACGTGTTGCTCCACGGCGCGGGCCAGCAGCCCGCCGACCACCTGACCGCCCAGCGTCGGCCCCCATCCGCCGTGGGCGATGGGGTTGGGTACCAGGTCGTTGTCACGGCGAACCACGAACGGGATCATGTCTTGTTGCGCTCCAGGTAGAACCGCGCGGCGCTGCGGATCGCGAGCTCGGTCGGTTGCGGGTGCCAGCCCAGTTCCCGGGTGGCCTTGCTGTGGTCTGCGGGCGACGTCAACGCCATGAGTCGTGCACCCGTTGCGGTGAACGCGAAGTCACGACGCAGCAGCGCCCCCAGGGCACCGACGAGGTGCCCCGCCACGTGCAGCACCGCCATCGGAATCCCGATGCGCGGCGGCTTCGATCCGACTTCTTCGGCCGCGATGGTCAGCATCTCGCGCTGGGTCATGTACCGCTCGGAGATGATGTAGCGCTGGCCGATCCGGCCCCGCTCCGCGGCCAGCAGCATCCCCCGGGCGGCGTCGTCGATCCCGACCACCTCCGATCCCACCCCCCGGGCGTAGGCCGGCATCCGACCCTGCGCCGCGAACTGGACGAGCATGCCTTGGCGCGGCTGCCAGTCGGGCGGGCCGTAGGGGTTGGACACATTCGTGACGACCGCCGGCAGACCTCGGTCGGCCGCGTAGGACAGCACCAGCCGCTCGGCTTCCCGTCGGGAGGCGATGTAGCCCCCGCCTTGGTCGGCCCAGTTGAACGGGGTGTCCTCGTCGACTGTTTCACCGTTGCGCCCCACCGCGATGGTGCCAATCGTGCTCAGAAACACGAACCTGTCGAGCTGGGCGCTCGCGGCCACCTCCAGCACGTTGCGCAATCCCTCGACGTTGGTCCGGAACAACGGTGCGGGGTCGCGAAGTTCGGCCCTGGTGTCGACGACGCAGTAGTACACGAGGTCGCGGTCTGCCATGGCGGCGGCGACCGCGTCGGTGTCGAAGATGTCGCCGTAGCGGCGCTCCACCTCGAGTCCGTCGATCCCCTTGGTGGAGCTGGTACGGCGCAACAGCACGCGCACATCGTCGCCGCGGGCGACCAGCTGGCGGGTGACGCAGGCTCCGACGTTGCCGCTGGCACCCATGACCAGGGCCCGGCGTCGATCCGGGGTCGATCCATTGCTCGCTGTCATAGCTGGAGACCTTGTCGTGGTCGGCAGGGCGAAACCCCGCTGGTCAACTGCCGCGATCGTACATTACTGTAAGCATTACAGTTAATAGACCCGGTACCCGGAGGTCCCATGCCCAAGGCACTAGCACCCGACATCTCGACCTGGCCGGCCGAGAACCCGCAGTTGATCGCCAGCCGCTGCGGGGACTGCGACGCCACGGTGTTCCCGGCCCAGCCGCACTGCCCGAAGTGCAGCGGCGATCAGATGACCCAGGAGTTGCTGCCCCGCAACGGAACGCTGGTGGCGTGGACCACCCAGGGCTTCCCTCCCGGCCCACCGTATCTGGGCCCGACCGGTAAGGACTTCGTCCCGTTCGGCGTCGGGCTGGTGCAGCTCGGCGACGTCATCCGGGTGGAGGGACGGCTCACCGAGAACGACCCGGACAAACTGCAGTTCGGCATGCCGGTGGAGTTCACCATGGTGCCGTTCGCCACCGACGCCGACGGCGACGAGATCGTCACCTTCGCCTTCCGCCCGACGGGACAGCGCGCATGAACGACGTCGCCATCATCGGGGTCGGCTTGCACCCGTTCGGCCGCTTCGAAGGCAAGTCGGCAATGGACATGGGCGTGGACGCCATCTTCGCCGCGGTGGCCGACGCCGGGGTGGCGTGGTCGGACATCGGCGCTGCGACCGGCGGCAGCTGGACGGTGGCCAATCCGGACGCCATCGTCGGCATGGTCGGCCTGTCGGGTATTCCGTTCACCAACGTGTTCAACGCCTGCGCGACGGCAGCCAGCGCGGCCAAGGTTTGCGCGGACGGGATCCGGCTGGGCGACTACGACATCGGTGTCGCCGTCGGCCTGGACAAACACCCGCGCGGGGCGTTCACCGAGGACCCGGCGCTGGTCGGGATGCCGCGCTGGTACGCCGAGAACGGCCAGTATCTGACGACCCAGTTCTTCGGCATGAAGGCCAACCGCTACCTGCACGATCACAACATCTCGCAAGCGACGCTGGCCAAGGTCGCGGCCAAGAACTTCCGCAACGGGGCGCTGAACCCCAATGCGTTCCGGCGCAAGCCGATGTCCGAGGACGAGATCCTGGGCTCGACGATGCTGAACTATCCGCTGACCCAGTACATGTTCTGCGCGCCGGACGAGGGGGCGGCGGCGGTGGTGATGTGCCGGGCCGACATCGCGCACCGCTACACCGACAAGCCGGTGTACCTGCGCGCAGTGGAGGTCCGCACGCGGCGCTACGGGGCCTATGAGGTCAACACCACCTTCGCGCCGGTGGACGAGGACGTCGCGCCGACGGTGTACGCGGCCCACGCCGCGTTCGAAAAGGCCGGTGTGGCACCCGAAGACGTCGACGTGATCCAGTTGCAGGACACCGACGCCGGCGCGGAGATCATCCACATGGCCGAATGTGGGTTCTGCGCCGACGGCGACCAGGAGAAGCTGCTCGCCGAGGGTGCGACCGAGATCACCGGGTCGCTGCCGGTCAACACCGACGGCGGGCTGATCGCCAACGGCGAGCCGATCGGGGCCTCCGGGCTGCGCCAGCTCCACGAGCTGGTACGTCAGCTGCGCGGCGAAGCCGGTGACCGCCAGGTGCCGGGCAATCCCAAAGTGGGCTTCGCCCAGCTCTACGGCGCCCCGGGTACCGCCGCGGCAACCATTCTGACCCGCTAGTGACCGGGAGACACCCATGAGCCAGTTTCGTGACGCACCGATCTTCGATGCCGACCAGCACATGTATGAGACACCGGAGTCGCTGACCCAGCACCTGCCGGAGAAGTACTCGCGGGCAGTCCAATTCGCCCAGATCGGCCGGCAGACCCGGATCATCATCAACAACCGGGTCAGCGACTTCATCCCCAATCCGACGTTCGAGCGGGTCGCCGCGCCGGGCGCGCACGAGAACTTCTTCGCCGGGGAGAACACCGAGGGCCTGACCCTGCGCGAGATGCAGGGCCCGGCCATCGCGGCGCCCGCGGCGACCCGCAACCCCGCCGACCGGGTGAAAGAGCTGGACCGTCAGGGCGTGGTCGAGGCGCTGAACTATCCGACGCTGGCCAGCCTCGTGGAGCACTCATCCGCCGACGACCCGGAGCTGACCTTGGCGATCATTCACGCGCTGAATCAGTGGATGGTCGAGCACTGGACCTACAACTACGACGGCCGGGTGTTCTCCACGCCGATCATCAACCTCTCCGAGGTCGACGGTGCCCAGCGCGAACTCGACTACATCCTGTCGCAGGGTGCTGCGGTCGCACTCATCAAACCCGGACCGGTCAACGGCATCCACGGTTGGCGCTCCCCCGCGTTGCCGGAGTTCGACCCGTTCTGGCGTGATGTGGAGGCCGCCGGTCTGCCGATCGTGCTGCACGCCAGCTTCCCGCCGCTGGATGACTACGTCGGGAAGTGGGAGCCGCCCTACACGCAGAACTTCATGACGCAGAGCGCATTCCGCTGGATGGTGCTGGGACATCGGGAGATCGCCGACATGATCACCGCGCTGATCTGCCACGGCACCCTGACCCGCTTCCCCAAGCTGCGGATCGCCAGCGTGGAGAACGGCAGCTCCTGGATCCGGCCACTCTTCGATGACTTCGGCGACCTGTACAAGAAGATGCCGCAGAACTTCCCCGAGCATCCGCACGAGGTGTTCCGGCGCAACATCTGGGTCAGCCCGTTCTGGGAGGGCTGCATCTCCGACGTCGTCGACACTGTCGGCTGGGACAAGGTGCTGTTCGGGTCGGACTATCCGCATCCCGAGGGCCTGGCCGAGCCCAGCGGATTCTGGAAGTACGCCGAGGGCATGGATGTCCGGCGCACTTACGACTTCATGGGCGACAACGCCCGCCGGTTCATGGGGCTGCCGATCGCCAACCCGGACCCAGAGGCCGTCAGGCCGCCGGTGGCGGCGAGTGCCTAACGCACTTTGACTCTGCGGCCAGGGCTGCGACACACCGCAATTCAGCGCCCTGACTGCAGAGTCAACGCCGCGTTACTTCGGTGCGAAGCGCTGGCCGGCGTCCAGCCGGATGCACTGGCCGTTGAGCATCGGGTTCTCCACGATGGCCGCTGCCAGCTTGGCGTACTCCTCCGGGCGGCCCAGCCGCTTGGGGAACGCCGCGTCCTTGGTCAGCACCGCGGCGAACTCGTCCGGGATGCCCTGGGTGAGACCCGTGGCGAACAGGCTCGGAGCGATCGCCAGCACCCGGATGCCGACGCCGCCGAGATCGCGGGCCATCGTCAGGCACATCCCGGCGATCGCGGCCTTGGATGCGGTGTAGGCGATCTGGCCGATCTGGCCTTCGAACGCCGCGATCGACGACGTATTGATGATCACGCCGCGCTCGTCGTCGTCTGGCTCGTTGGTGCTCATGTGCCAGGCAGCCAACCGGCTCACGTTGAACGTGCCGACGACGTTGAGATCTTGGGTGGACCGGAAGGTCTCCAGATCGTGGGGCCCGTCGCGTTTGATCGTTCGCTCACCGATACCGCCGCCCGCGGTGGTCCCCCCGGCCGTGGTGACGACGATGTGCACCCCGCCCAATGCCTCGACGGCTTCGTTCAGCACGCGCTCGGTCCCGGCGAAATCGGTGACATCGGCTTCGAAGAACTGACCGCCGAGCGCGTCGGCGACATCCTTGCCCTTGGACTGCGGCCGGTCCAGGATCGCCACCTTGGCCCCGCGCTTGGCCAACAGCTCCGCTGTCGCCTTGCCGAACCCCGATGCGCCACCGACGATGATCGCGCCTTTGCCTTCGATCTCCACGAACACTCCCCTTTTCGGTTACGAGCACCCGGGACCGCTCCCGGCGCCTATACTATAGACCTTCCGGTAATAGCCTCGGGACAGTGCACGGCAGTCCCGAGTACGCTCACTTCACCAACCGCCCGGCCACCGCGCCCAGCAGCGCGCGAATTCGCGGTGACAGGTAGACGGCGAACAACCCGTTGAACACGTCCTCGCGCAGCCGGGTCAGGGTCGAGGTCTTGATCCGCCAGTCACCGTCGATCTTTTCGTAGGTCTCGGTGTAGTGCCCATAGCCGCGCAGGTTGACACCCGGGCCGAACCGGACCACGTCTTCCAGCGCCCAGACCCCGTGTGCGGTCGTCGGCGAGTCCAGTTCGATGTCAGGTGCGTGCACTTGGTGCACGGTGGCCTGGTCGCGCAGGCTGTTGCGGGTGAAGGCCACGAATTCGTCGGCGCCGCTGATGAGTTTGCCGCCCGCACGTGAGGTGTCGCTGACGAAATCGTCGGTGAACAGGGCGCGCCAAGCCGCCCAGTCCTTGGTGTCCAGATGGCGACAATAACGGGATTTGAGGCGTTTGATCGCCTCGATCTCGGTGGCCTTGGCGTCAGTCATGGTTTACCGCCGGTTCGTAGCGCAGCATCGTGACCTCACGCTCCGGGTAATCGCAGAACACCGGCCGCACCCGCATACCGACGACCAGGTCTGCGGGGTCGACGTTGACCAGCTCGGTGGAGAACCGCGGCCCTTCATCCCATTCGACGATCGCCACCAATTGCGGCACCGCGTCGGCGAAGTGGATGCCGACCGGCCGGCGAGCAACCGTGAAGGAGTACAGCGTGCCCATCCCGGAGATCTCGCGCCATTCCAGGTCGTCGGCCAGGGTGCGCGGCGCCCGGACCCTCGGATAGAACACATAGCTGTCGGTCGACGGCGAATACTGGATGACGATGCGGTGCTGCGCCAGCGCGTCCCAGAACGGTGCGGTGGTGGGCGTCTTCACCGGCATCGGGCGTTCGAAGGTGGTCATCGGTGCTCATTCCCCTTCCAGGATGAGAGCGGTCTGTTCGCTCAGAATGCCGCCGTTGCCCGAGACGAAGGCCCGGTTGCAGTCGGCAACCTGGGCGGCACCGGCCCGGCCCATGATCTGGCGAGTCGCGTCACAGACGTGGTGCATGCCACCGGCCAGGCCGGCCTGGCCGAATCCGAGTTGGCCACCGGCGGTGTTGAGCGGGAAGTCACCGCGGAAGGTCAGGTCGTGGTCGGTGATGAACTGCATGCCTTTGCCCTTCTCACAGAAGCCGGCGTCTTCCAGCGACAGCAGCACGGTGATCGTGTAGCAGTCGTAGATGGAGACCATGTCCATGTCCGCGCGGGTCAGATCCGTCATGGCGAAGGCGGTGTCGGCAGCCTCACGGATCGGGGTCGCCAGCAGGTCCGCAGCGTAGGTCGGGGTTTTGAACGGCACGTGTTCGCCGAAGCCCTTGACCCACACCGGGCGGTTCCGGGCTCGTTTGGCAATGTCGGCCGAGGCGATGACCACGGCGGCACCGCCGACGCAGGGCATCACGATCTCGAGCATGTGCAGCGGGTCGGCGATCACCGGGCTGGCCAGTACGTCCTCCACGGTCAGCGGTGTGTCGCGCCAGATCGCACCGTCGGTATGGTTGGCGTTGACACGCTGATCGACGACCAATTTGGCCATCGCCCGTTCGTCGTAGCCGTAGACCGCCCCGTAGCGGGTGGCCACCTGCCCGTAGGGGCCGTTCTGGCCGAGGTTGCCGTAGGGGATCTCGAACTCCGCCTGGGGAGAACCGTATTGGTTGCTCGATGAGCCGAAGAACATCGCGTCGACCAGCGGCTTGGGTTTGCGCTCCGACATCGGGGTGATGTAGCGGGCCGGCAACGCGCACAGCACCACATCGCAGATCCCCAGTTCGATTGCCGCCGCCGCCCGCCACACCATCGCAGCGGCACTGGCACCGCCCAGGTCGACGATCTCGGCGAATCGTGCCGGCACTCCCAGGTATTCGGCGATGGTGGACGGGACGAAGATCTCCGACTCGCCCAGGTGCGAGGTGACGATGCCGTTGACGAGTTCACCTGACAGCCCTGCGTCGGCAAGTGCGTCCGCGCTCAGCTCGGCCCATTGCTCGAGCGTGAACGGGGCCGGGGTGGCTTTGTTCATCCGCTCGGGTGGCAGCTCGACGTAGCCGACGATCGCGGCCTCTCCACGTAATCCCATGTGTTGTCCTCTATCTCCGATCGGCAGTCACTTGCGGGGCAGGCCGAGGATCATCTGGGCGATGACATTCAGCTGGATCTCGTTGGTGCCGCCGCCGATCAGCTCGGCCGGCGACAGCAGGTACGGTTCGACGACGGCCGGGTCGGAGTCGGTGGTCATCGCCAGCCGCCCGGCAATGGCCAGGGTGGCCCGGAAGGTGCGGCGCAGCAGGACGTTCATCGCCACCTTGGCGATGCTTGACGCCGCCCCCAGGCCCTGCCCGTCCAGCAGCCTGATGGTCTCGCGTACGCCGAGCGCCTTGATGGCGTTGGTGTAGGCGTCGAGCTCGCCCAGCGCCCGAGCCGCGTCGTCGCACTGCCGGCCCGGGGTGGCGGCGATCCGCCGCAGCGCAACGGCTCGGTCGTTCTCGACGTATCCGCTGATCGCGGAACGTTCTTCGGCCATGGTGGCAAGCGCCAGCTGCCAGCCACCGGTGGGCTCGCCGAGCAGCATGTCATCGGGGACGAAGACGTCGGTGAGGAAGACCTCGTTGAACTCGGAGTCGCCGGTGACCTGCACGATCGGCTGGACTTCGATCCCTGGCGAGCGCATGTCCACGATGAAGTAGCCGATACCGCGGTGTTTGGCGGCGTCGGGGTCAGTGCGGGCCAGCAGTGCGCCGTAGTCGGCGCGTTGCGCACATGATGTCCAGATCTTGTGTCCGTTGACGCGCCAGCCGCCGTCGACCTTAACCGCCCGGGTGGTCAGCGACGCCAGGTCGGATCCGGCTCCGGGTTCGCTGAAGAGCTGGCACCAAGCCAGCTCACCGCGCTGGGTAGGCGGAATCAGCTGCTGCTGCAGGGCATCCGGCGCTGCCCGCAGTAGCGACGGCAGGATCCATTCGGCGATGCCCAGCGACGGCCGCACCAGGGCAGGGCGGTTGGCGAACTCCTCGACGATGATGAGCTGCTGCAACGGGGTGGCGTCGATACCCCACGGCGCCGGCCAGTGCGGCGCGATGAGCCCGGCTTCGGCGATCAGGGTTCGCTGCGGACCTGTTTCGAAGTGCGGGTAGTCGCCTTGCCGTCCGGGTCCGTCGTTGCGCAGCGAACTCGCGGCATCGAGTGTCGCGGCGATCTCCGCCCGGAACTCGGCTTCGGCGCCCCCGAGATCGACGGTGAAGTCCCGCTGCCGCGTGGTCGTGAGCTCGCCGAGGCGCCGCGCCCAACCGGTGGCGGCGCCGATCGATGCGGCGATGCTGGTGGCGCGGCGCCAGTACAGGTGCAGGTCGTGTTCCCAGGTGAATCCGATGGCACCGAACATGGTCAGGGTGTCCAGGACGGCGTCCGGGCACGGCGCGATGGCGGTCAGCGCCGCAGCGGCGGCCGCCATCTCATGCTGTTCGGCGTCGTCGGAGGCCGCGCGAACGGCGTCCCAGGCGGCGGCGCTGGCCAGTTCGCTGTTCACCAGCAGCATGGCCGCTTGGTGTTGCAGCGCCTGGAATGTCCCGATCGGCTTGCCGAACTGTTCGCGGGTGCGCAGATGTTGGGTGGCCGCCTGGACGCACCATCCGGCGATACCTGCGGATACCGCCGCGGCGAGCCCGACGGTGAGCCATTCGGCGCGGCTGGGGTCGATACCGGGCACGACGTCGGCCGCCGCCACGGGGTAGCCGGTAAACGTAATTGTTCCCACGTCGGTGAGCAGATCGGTGCCCGCGGCCGGCCGGACCGCCACTTCCGGCCGGGACATGTCTACGGCCAGCCAGATCGGCGTACCGTCGGCAAGCTCGGCGCAGACCAGCGCGAGCCGCGCCGAACAGGCGCCCGAGAGCAGTTCGGCGGCACCGTCGATCAGCCATCCATCGCCGGTCGGATGCGCGGTGAGCGTCGCGTACTGCGGCAGCAGCACAGTCGCCGGCGCACCCGATGACAAGGCGCCCAGAAACGCCTCGCGGGCGGGTGTCTCGTCGGCCAGCAGCCCGACCGCGCCCGCAGTGACCGTCGCCAGCAGCGGCCCCGGCAGGGACGCTTTTCCGGCGGCCTCCAGCACACAGGCGGCGTCCAGCAGACCTCCGCCCTGCCCGCCGGACGACTCGGGCAGGTGGATGGCGTGAAAGCCGTTGGCCACCAGCTCCGGCCACCACCCCGGCAGCTCCCCTGCCGCCAGCGAATCGAAAGCGTTGCGGGTGTCGGCGATCGGCGCATGCCGGGCGACGAATCGCCGCAGTGATTCGCCGAGTTCCCGCTGCTCAACGGTGAGTGCCACGCTCACGAGCTCTCCTGATTCCTCGCGCGCCGCCAGCTGCGAAAAAAGTCGGCGGCTTGGGCCAGTGCCTCGGTGGCCGGCCGGGGCTCCCAGCCGAGTTCCCGGACGGCCTTGTCGTGACTCATCGGCGACATGATGTGCATCAGCCGTATCGACAGCGGGGTGAGTGCGGTGTCGCGCCGCCGCAGCCGCGCCGCGAACTGCGCGAGACGTCCCAGGACCGACATCACCGCGACCGGCACACCCAACCTCGGTGGCTCGACATCGACCGCGGCGCATGCCGTCCGGTAGATATCGCGAGCGCTCATGAACCGTTCGGCCACGATGTAGCGTTCACCGGGCCTGCCGCGTTGCCCGGCCAAAATCAGGGCGCGAGCCGCATCATCGACGCCGACGACCTCGGCTTGCGCACCGGAGATGTAGAAGGGCAGCTTCCCGCGGACGGCAGCGGCGACCAGCCCGCCGTGCGGGGTGGGCTGCCAATCGCCGGAGCCATAGGTGTTGGCGACACACATCGCCACCGCCGGCAGGCCGTTGTCCCGGTGGTAGCCCAGCACCAGGTTCTCCGCCGCAACCCGGCTTCGGATGTAGTCCCCACCGGAGTCGAGCCAGTTGTGCGCGGTGCGCTCATCGGCCAGACCGTGACCGACCCGGCCGATGGTTCCGATCGAACTGGTGAACACGAACCGGTCCAGTGCCGCGCCGGCCGCAACGTCGAGGACATGGCGCAGGCCGTCGACGTTGGTGCGGTACAACGGTTCCGGATCGCTCAGCCACGCCCGCGCATCGACGACGCAGTAGTAGACGACATCGCAACCGCTCATCGCCGAGCGCACGGCGTCCTGGTCGAAGATGTCACCGCGCCGGACCTCGACATCGAGGCCGTCGATCGCACGTGTCGAGCTGGTGGCGCGGATCAGGACCCGAACGTCGTCGCCGGCGTCGACGAGTTGCCGGGTGACGTGGGAGCCGAGAAACCCGCTGGCTCCGATCACCAATTTCTTTTTCACCATGATTCGCGCCGCTGCCAGTTCCGGCCCTGGGGGATCACTTACCTTGAACCCCACGAAGTTCGAAGCTGCTCAATAGGCGCGTCTGAGTGAAGTGCCGCCGCGAGATGCGCCAGCCGTCCGGCGTCAGTAGTAGTTCGTCACGGTATTGGCCGACCGCATCAACCCACTGTTTGGGATCGGCGGCCAGAGCCTGCACCGTATGCACGTAGGTCACCGCGGTGGCGTGTCCGCCGTCGACCTCGATGACCATGTTGTGCAGCATGTGTTTGGTGTCGCTCATCGCCTCGTGGACCGCGGTCATGAATTCGGTGATCGAGTCGGCGTCGGACCACTTCCCGATCTCGCCGTAGTCGGCGTCGACGTCGTGGGTGAAGCAGGAGCGGAACAGCCCCCAATCCTTGGTATCGATCGCGGTCGCGTACCGCAACAGAACCTCGCTGATATCGGCTTTCGCAGCGGCATCGTCAGTCATGGCGTTACCCCTTCGATGGGTGGATCGGCCCTTGCTACCCACAGTGATTCGATGCGTGTCGCCGTCTCCCGAACAGCAGCACCGAGGTCGCTGACTTCGGCCGGTGTCATGGTGGCGAACGGTGAGGCGCCCACCGACATGGTGACCGTGCCATCCACGTCGTGGATCGGTGCGGCCACGTTGGCGACCCGGTGCTCGGTGCTGTCGAGCTCACCGGGCAGGTAGTCGACCACCGTCAGGTCGGCGAAGGCGCTGGCGAGTCGGGCGGTGATCTCGTCGGGCTGTCCCTCAGCGGCCAGCGCCTGCAGCGCGGAGTACACCCGGACGTACTCGCGGCTCATCCGTTCGATTGCGTAGCCGCGGTTGCGCACCTCGTCGAGCACCGCACCCAGCCGACGGCGCAGTCGCGGCGAAGGAGAGCCGAGGCCACCCACCCACTCTTTTCTGACCTGGGGCCCCGCCTCGGCGACGAACTCCCGGCAGAACGGGGCCACTATCGGCATCCGGAAGCCGACGCTGACCTGCAGCGCGGCGAGCGACTCGCCGACCGCGTCGGTGACCACCACCGTCGGCCCCTGCCGGGTGCCCAGCACGACCTGCATGCCGACATCGTCGGAGAGCCGCTGCAGTTCCGGACGGAACGCCTGTTTGTTGACGGGCCGGGCCAGCGCGGCGAGCGCGGGCCCCCACGAGTAACTGCCCGAGCGTCGATCCCGCACGATCCACTGCCGAGCGGCCAACGTGGTGACGATCGCATGGCAGGTGCCGTGGCTGATGCGGAGCATGCGCGCGATCTCCGACAGCGAGAAGCCGCGTTCGGGATCTGACGCCAGCAGCTCCAGGATTCTGATGACGCGTTCGGTAGGCGGCGACGAAACCGGACGGGCGGGATCGTCTTCGTCGCTATGCGCGGTCATGTCAGGTGTTTTCGGCGGCGATCCGGGCGCGCTCGCGCACCGAGGCGACGACTCCGCCGTCGTTGAGGATGTCGGTGCCGGTGAGGTAGCCCGCCGCATCGCTGACACAGAAGGCGAGCAGTGCCGCCATCTCTTCGGGTTTGCCCCAGCGCGGGACGGCGGCGTCGACGACCAGCGCCCCGGCGCCGGCCTGTTCCTCCAGCCGCCCCATCTCGGTGTCGGTCGAACCCGGTGAGATCGAGACGATGCGCAGCCCGCGGCCGTTGAAACGTTCGGCCTGTGAACTGCTGTACCAGCGCACGAACGCCTTGCTCACCGCATAGGCGATACCCGAACGGACCTCTTGCGGCATCGGTTCGCAGACCGCGGCCATGGCCGCCAGGAACGCGTCGGCGTCGCCCAGGGCCAGTGGGAACTGTCCGGTCGGGATCAGTTCCTCGGGCAGCAGATGCGCGGCCATCGATGCCACGTTGACGATCGCCGATCCCTCGCCGGCGGCGCCATAGAAGGCCTCGTTGACGTTGAGCGTGCCGATCGCGTTGGTCCGCATGACATAGTCGGCGTCGCCCATACTCGGGCTGACCCCCGCGGTGTGGATCACCGAGGTGATCGGCCCGATGGCGGCCGCGGTGGCGAACAGCTCGGCGACGGCCAGGCGATCGGTGACGTCGCAGCTGACCACTGCTGCGGTGATGCCGAGAGCGTCAAGGGTTCTCGCCGCGGTATCCAGCCGGTCTTGCCGGACATCGCAGAGCACCAGCGCGTGCTCTCGACCGACGACCTTCGTCGTGGCCACCCCGATGCCGCCCGCTCCGGTGATCACCGACACCTTCGGCATGACTCCCTCACTTCCCCATTGCGGCGTTGATCGCCTGTGCCATGAATGCGACCGACTCGTTGCGGCCCAGCGAGGCCAACAGTTGCGCCGCACCGGTGACCTGGTCACCCACATATACCGTGGGCCCGTTGGTGAGGTTGTCCAATGCCGCGGTCACCACCTGCTCGACGGGCTCCGCCCCGGCCGGGACGTCCGCCATCGATGCGATCTGCCCGCGTTCGTACTCCAGCCGGCGCAGTGCCGGGGTGTCGGTCTTGCCGAGGATCAGTCCGATCACGTCGACGCCGGTGTGCTGCAGTTCGCTCCAGAGCGCCTCGGCGAACACCATGCCGAAGGCTTTGGACGCGCCGTAGGCCACCATGTTGGGTCCGCCGACGAATCCCGCGCCCGATCCCAGGATCACGATGGCTCCCGCGCCGCGCTGCACCATCTGCGGCGCCAGGGCATGGCAGAGCTGCATCGGCACGACGCAGTTGCGCTGCACCATCGACTCGGCCGCCGAGATGGTGTTGGCCAGAAAGGGTTTGAAGTCGGGGTCGGCGCCGGCGCAGTACACCAGGAAGCCGATAGCCAGGCCATCCACCGCCTGCAGCAGCATGTCTGCCGCGCCCGGCTCTACGAGATCGACTGCCGCCGTACGGGTTCGGACGCCATACCGCTCCGCGATACCGGCGGCCACCTCGTCGAGCAGCTGCTGCCGGCGCGCGACGAGCACGACGTTGAGACCACGTGCGGCCAACGCCTCAGCGAACGCGGCACCCACCCCGTCCGAGGCGCCGACGATCAACGCCCACGGCCCGTACTTGCCAACGTCAACCGTCACATTTTCGAACGATACGTCGAATAATCGACGCAGGCAAGATTCTAGGCTTGCGCCAGCTGCTTCTCCGCGAACCGGCGCGCCCACTCGGCGCGCGGCCGGATCGAGGTGTCCACATCGGTCGCGGTGGCGCGCAGCGCCCCCACCGTGGCTTCCGCGCGCGGGGTCCTTGCGAACGGGTCCCAGCCGAAGAACCGGCAGGAGTTCTCCCAGGTGATCTTGTTGATGTCGGAGTCGCTGGCGCCGACGGCGTTCAGTTCGGCGAGCACCTGCTCGGGGGCGTCCGGCCAAAAACAGTCCGAGTGCGGGTAGTCGCACTCCCAGGCGATGATGTCGATGCCGATCTCGTGGCGCAGCTTCAGCGACGTCTTGTCGGTGACGTAGCAGGCCAGCGAGTGCTCCCGGAACACGTCAGAGGGCAGCTTGTCGCCGAAGTCGCGACGCAGCCACTTCTGGTTGGTGTAGTGCCGGTCGCTGCGGTCCAGGTAGAACGGGATCCAGCCGATGCCGCCCTCGGAGAACGCGAACTTCAGATCTGGGTAGTTGCGCATCGCCGGACCCCACAACAGATCCTGGGCGCACATCGCCGAGATCTGGGTGGCCAGGATGATCAGGTTGTCGATGGGGGCGTTGGGGGCCATGCTGATCGCCCCGAAGCCGGTGCCGATGTGCAGGCACATCACCACACCGGTCTCGGACAGCGTGGTGAACACCGGACCCCAGTACTCCTCGTCGTGGTAGCTGGGCAGCCCCTCCAGGTGCGGCAGTTCGGGCATCGTGACCGCCCGGCAGCCCTTGGCGGCCACGCGGCGGATCTCGGCGCACATCGCCTCGGGGTTCCAGGTCGGCAGGATCGCGATCGGGATGAACCGGCCCGGATAGGAGCCCGCCCACTCGTCGATGTGCCAGTCGTTGTAGGCCGACACCATCACCAGGGTGACGTCCTCGCGGGTCATGTTGAGGTGCCGCGCGGAGAATCCGGTGAAGGTCGGGAAACACATCGAGGCCAGGATGCCGTTGCGGCTCATGTCACGGACCCGTTCGTGCACGTCGTAGACGCCGGGACGCATCTCGGCGAAGCCGGCGGGGTCGCGGCCCCACTCCTCGGCGGGCCAGGAGACCACCGCGTTGAGCCCACTGACGCCTTGCGGGCGGCCCTGATACATCCACTGGTCGACGCCGTGAGCGTCGGTGACGACGATCGGCGCCTCGTCCTTGTATTTGGCCGGTACGTGGCGCAGGAACATGTCGGGCGGCTCCACCACGTGATCGTCGATGCTGACCAGGATCAAGTCGTCGATGTTCATGCCTCTACTAGTACCCTGGAAAACCGTGACCGTCTCCGCGCGTTCGGCCATAAATTTTGCAGAACCGGCCAACATCGATCTGCGTCAGGGCGGTCGTGCCCGGGCCGGCAGCTATCTCTACGAGGGGCAGCACCTCGTCACCGGGTGGCACTCCCATGAGATGCACCAGATCGAGTACGCCGTCGGCGGAGTGGTGGAGGTCGAGACCGCCGCGGCGCACTACCTGTTACCGCCGCAGCAGGCGGCCTGGATTCCGGCCGGGCTGGAGCATCAGGCCGTCATGCGCCCGGAGGTGCGCACGGTGGCGGTGATGTTCGACCCGGATCTGGTCGCGCATGCCGGTGACCGGGCCCGCATCCTGACCGTCTCGCCGCTGATCCGAGAGATGATGCTGCACTCGCTGCGCTGGCCGATCGAGCGATCCGACGGCGACTCCGTCTCCGACAACTTCTTCCGCACCCTGGGGCATCTGGTCTCCGCCGCGCTGGAACACGAGGCGCCGCTGAGCCTGCCCGTCTCCGATCACCCGATCGTGGGCGCGGCGATGGTCTACACCAAGGCGCACCTGTCGTCGGTGAGCGCGGCCGATGTCAGCCGCGCCGTCGCGGTCTCCGAACGCACGCTGCGCCGCCAGTTCGAAGCGGTGATCGGGATGTCGTGGCGGACGTATCTGCTGCACGCCCGGATGCTGCAGGCGATGGCGCTGTTGGCGGCCCCGGATCAGGGGGTGCAGCAGACGGCGACGGCCGTCGGGTTCGACAGCCTGTCCGCGTTCACCCGGGCGTTCACCAAGTTCGCCGGTGAGGCACCATCGAGTTACCACCGCCGGATCAACACAACGCCGCCGGTTACAACGTGAAAGATGAGGGCATGACGGAATTGCGCGCCAAGGGTTTACAGGTTTTCCGGGAGATGCTGCCGGGGGTGCTGCCCGACGGCGACGTCGACTTCCACCACGGATTCGCTCCGGAACTCATGGATATCGGCGTCGAAGGCGTCTTCGGCCGGCTGTGGTCACGCGAAGGCCTGGCACGCCGGGACCGCAGTCTGCTCACGCTCGGCATGCTGATAGCGCTGGGCGCCGAAGAGGAGCTCGAGTCGCACTTCCGCATCGCCGAGCAGAACGGCCTGACCCGCGACGAACTGGCCGAAGTGGTCTATCACACCACCGGTTACGTCGGCTTTCCCGCTGCCAACTCGGCCAGGCAGGCCGCAACACGTGCCTTCGCCAAGCGGGCCGATGACGGCGACGCCGCCGTCACTTGACCACCGGCGGAGAGTAATTCGGCTTGCCCAGTCCCAGCATGTACTGGGCGATCATGTTGCGGAACACCTCCAGGGTGCCACCGTAGATCCCGACCAGCGGAGCGAACCGGAAGATGTAGTCCGACGCCCCGTTGTCGATGGCGCCGTCGGTGCCGATCGGCAGCGCCGATGCACTGCCGAGCAGGTCCATCAGGTCCGGTGAGACGTCACGCATGGTCTGCGCGAGCGCGACCCGGCCGAAGATGGACGGGGCCGACAGGGACGCCTCGACCCGGGCGGCGGCCTTACCCAGCCGGTAGGCCACCGAACGATCCGCGATGCTTCCCGAGTTCCCCACGACCGCGCCCGCCTTGTCGACGGCCTCGGCCATGAAATTCGCCTGGTGCATCATGATCGAGACGTCTTGCAGCCCATCGGGGTCGGCGTCCACCGCACCGTGTTCGACGTTGAGCGGCTCGCGCAGCACGGTCCAGCCGCCGTTGGCCTCGCCCAGCCGGTAGCGGTCGTCGACCCGGACGTCGCTGTAGTAGACGATGTTGGTGCGGTCGCCGTCGACGGTGCGCAGTCCCTGGATCTCGATGCCCGGGGAGTCCAGCGGCACGAGGAACATCGTCAGGCTCTTGTGCTTTCGCGCCTCCGGGTCGGTGTTGGTGATCAGGAAGACGTACTGGCAGTTATGCGCGCCGGTGGTGAACATCTTCGAGCCGTTAATCACCCAGCTCTCACCGTCGCGCACCGCCCGGGTTTTGCAGGTCGCGACGTCGGAGCCGCCCTCGGGTTCGGTGTAACCCAGGCAGAGCCGGATGTGGCCGCTGAAGACACCGGGCAGGATCTCGTCGCACAGCTCCGGCGAACCGAACGACGCCACCGAGCGGGCCACCATCGCGGTGGTCCCCCAGGTCACCCACGGCACGTGCGCGCGGCGTTTCTCCAACTCCCAGATACGCCGGCGCACCCGGGAGAATCCGCCGTCGGTCTCGGTCTTCCATTCCTTTTCCAGGTAGCCGGCGGCGCCCAGCGCCAGGTGCACGCCTTCGTCGAAGTTGTCGCCGGTCTCGCGATCACGGCGCTTGACGTCCTCGGTGACATGGGTGGCCAGGAAACCGCGAGCCTCCTCGAGGAAGGCCAGGTCGTCGTCGGTGAGTTGCGGTCGTGAGAAATCCATGATGGTCGGTGTCCTATTCGGCTGCGCTGTCGGCGGTTTCGCGGGCGGCTGTTTCACGGGCGGCGATGAGCTCGGCGATGCGGCAGGCGCTGGCGCCCGGGTCGCCGCCGGCCAACGGCCAGCCGCGGGCGCGCACCAGATACGCCGTGGCCGCGGCCTCATCGGAGACCCCGAGACCACCTTGGATGTGCACCGCCATGGTCGCGGCCCTGGCGGCCTCCTCCGCCATGAACACGAACGCCGAAGCGGCCAGTTCCGGGCGCTCATCGGGTTCGTTGTCCAGGAACCAGCCGGCCCGGTAGGCCAGGTTACGCCCGCTGGCGACGGTGATGGCCATGTTCGCCAGCGGGTGCGAGATGGCCTGCAGGGTGCCGATCGGCACGCCGAGGGTGTAGCGGGTCTTGGCGAATTCCGCAGCGATGGTCATGGTCTGCTCCACCATGCCGACCAGCGCGGCGGCGGTCAGTAACCGCCATTCGTCCAGTGCCCGCTGGTATTCCGCCAACGCGCCGGCGCCGCTGGCCAGCACGGTCCGATTGTCGGCGGCGGCCGGGTCGATCCAGGCCATCGGCAGCCGGCCGATGTTGTCGACGGTCGCCGGCCGGGTGTCGAACGTCAGGCTGACAATCTCGTCGCCGTTGCGGACGATGATCGCATCGGCGATCGAGCCGGTGGGCAGCAGCCGTGGACCACCAGCGGCATCCTGATGCGGGTCGAAGGCGACCAGCCGGTTACCGCTCACGACGTCGGCGTGCACCGCGCCGAGACGCGCCAACAGCCGGGCGGCGCAGACGTGGTCGATCCACGGCACCGGGGCCAGCGCCCGGCCGATCTCCTCGGCGACCAGGGTGAGGTCCACCAGGGTGGCGCCGTCGCCGCCGTCCGACTCCGGCAGCGCCATCGTGGTCGCCCCCATCGCGCACAGCCTCTCCCACAGATTCTTGTCGAATCCGGATTCCTCGGCGGCGCGGACGGTTTCGATATCGCAATGGGTGGCAAAGAACTGCTTGTAGGCGGCCTGCAGCGCCTGGTGGTCCTCCGTCAGGCTGTAGTCCAGCCTGCGCAGTTCGAAACGGTCCATTTTCAGTTCTCCTGTTCGGGGACGGCGCCGCGGTCGGCGAAGAAGAAGTCAGCAGCGTTGCGGTACAGGTACTTGTCGAGTACATCCGGTGGCAGATCCAGGGCGCGGGCTTCGGGCACTACCCGGTTCATCCGCAGCACCGGCCAGTCGGAGGCGAAGATAATCTTGTCGGCGCCCCGGGTGCGCATGAAGTGCAACAGGGCCTCCGGCAACCGTTTCGGCGACCAGGCCGAGGTCATCAGCCGCAGGTTGCGGTATTTGATCAGCATCCGGATCGCCACGTCCCACCACGGGTCGGCGCCGTGGATCATGCACAGCCGCAGCTCCGGGAAGCGCACGCAGACCCGATCCAGGTGGATGGGATGCTGCACCTCGCCGGGGATCGGCGGCCCGGGAATGCCGGTGTTGACACACAGCGGCAGATCCAGCTCGGCGCACTTGGCATACAGCGGGTAGTAGACGGCGTCACTGGGCGGGTACTGGCCGTCGCCCCAGAAGCTGGGCCCGACCACCGTGTAGACCACCGGCAGGTCGCGCACGATCGCACTCAGTTCCCGCAGCGCCGGTACCGGCCGAAGCAGGTTCAGCCCGCCGATGGCCAGCGCGAAACGATCCGGCCTGTCCGCCACGAACTTTCGCGCGGACACCGACGGCTTGGTCAGGTTGTCCATCAGCACGGCCTTGGTCACGCCGTTGGCGTCCATCTCGTCGAGCAGCGCCGACATGTCGGCCGGCTCGAACATCGACTTGGGCCCCTTGAAGTAGTCGTCGCGCGTTCTGACCATCCAGGACGGCTGTTCGTTCTCGCCGAAGTGCACATTGACCAGACAATCGATTGCTTTCATGCCGTAGGCACCTCTTCGTTGACCTGACGTTTGGCCCAGCGGTAGTCGGCCTTGCCGTTACCCAGCCGGCGCACCTGCGCCACGTGGATGAACTCCTTGGGCACCTTGAAACCCGCCAGCACGGATCGGCAGTGCGCATTGAGTTGTTCGTCGACGATGCGCGAATCCGGCTGCGGCGCCACCAGTGCGACCAGCTCTTCACCCCAACGATCGCTGGGCCGCCCCACCACCAGCGCGTCGGCCACGTCCGGGTGGGCACGCAGCACGTCCTCGACCTCCTCGACGAAGACCTTCTCCCCACCGGTGTTGACGACCAAGGCGTCTCGCCCGAAAAGCCGCAGAGTTCCGTCCTTCTCGATGCCGGCACGATCACCGGAGATCACCATCCGCTGACCATCGATCGCTCCGAAGGTGCGTCGCGTCGCGTCGGCATCGTCGAAATAGCCGAGCGGGATCCGGCCGGTCCGTACCACCCAACCGATCTCGGGATCACCGGGTCCGAGGAATCGGGTCCGGTCCGGTGAGACCACCGATCCCCCGGCCCGCAGATCGAAGGTGTCGCGGCGGGTTTCGCCCTGACTGCGGCCGAAGCCCATGTTGCCGGTCTCCGAGGACCCGTATCCGTTGATCAGGGTGATCTGGGGCAGATACTCCAGCAGCGCCGCCTGATACTTCGGGTTCGTCGCCGCACCGCCGGTGGCGACGGAGTGCAGCGACGACAGGTCGTAGCCGCCCCTGCCGAGCTCGGCGACCAATGGTGCGGCATAGGCATCGCCCACCATCGTCATCAATCCGACCTTCTCGCGCTCAACGGTTCTCAGCGCCTCGCGGGGATCGAACCTGGTGCGGCTGTCGTTGAGGATCACGGTCTGGCCGCTGAGGATCGCCGAGAACGCGGTCCACATTCCGGCCGCGTGCATCAGCGGCGACAGCGCGAACCACGGCGGGCCGGCATTCTGCACCTTCTGGTGAATCTCCGCCGCGGTCGCGTGATCGTCACCGACCATCGACGACACGTAGATGTCACTCTGGCGCCACATGACCCCCTTGGGACGCCCGGTCGTTCCCCCGGTGCAGATCATCAGCAGATCGTCCGGCGACGGCGTCACCGGCTGGTCGGAGTCTCCTTGTGCCAGTGCTTTATCCAGTGATATCGCATCGATTCGGGGGGCTTTCTCATCGCCGTCGTCGATGCGGATCAGCAGTTCGGCGCCGGCGCCCCGGAGGGTGTCGGCGAACTTCGCCTCCAGCGAGGCGTGGTAGATGATCGCGGCCGGGCGCAGATAGTCGAGCAGCTCGCCGGCCTCGGCCGGGGTGTAGTAGTGGTTGACGTTGACCGGGACCGTGCGCGCCTTGAGGCAGCCGATCACCATGTCGGGGTACAAATCGTTGTGCATGAGCAGCGCCACGCGGTCCTGGCCGCACTCCCAGTTCTGCAGCTCCGCACGCTCTCGTCGGGCGCCGAGCCCGCGGCCGGCCAGGAAGTTGGCCAGCCGGCGGGTGCGCTCCGCGGATTGCGCGAACGTGCTGCGACTGTCCCCGCACACCGTCATGACCCGGTCGGGAACAGCCTGCGCGATCTCGTCGAGGACCGCGCCGATAGTCCACTCGCCCACCGTCAGACCGAAGCTGCCAGGTGGGCGGCGCCCGGTGCGGTACGGTTCGGATCACCCAGCAGGGTCAACGCGTTGTCCCGCATCACCATTCGGGTATCTTCCGCGCTGAAGTCAGGGAACTGCGGGATGTCGGCGGTGAAGGTGGTCGGGTCGGCCAGGCCCTCACCGTGCGGCCAGTCCGAGCCGAACAGGATCTTGTCGACGCCGATGGTGTCGGCTAGCAGCTTCACGTCGTCCTCGTAGTAGGGGGCAATCCAGACGTTGTTGCGCAGCTGCTCGATCGGATCTTCCTTGTAGTGGTACGGCGCATTGTTGGCCGACTTCTTCAACCGCTTGATCAGCCGGTAAACAAAGTACGAGCCGTTCTCGATGCTGGCCACCTTGAGCTTGGGGTGACGGGTGAACACCTGGTGCACGATCATCGAGGCGATGGTGTCGTGGATCGCGCGGTCGTCCATGATCACCATGTCCAGCGGGTCGCGCTTACCGAATCCCTTGAACACACCGCTGCCGCCCCACAACCCGGGGATCGCCATGTAACCGGAGTCGGACAGGTGGAAGACGACTGCGACGCCCGCCTCGGCAAGGCGCGCCCACACCGGATCGTGCACCGGGTCACCGAGGGACCGGGGCCGAGCCTCGCCGGGCACCGGCCCCGGGCGAACACACACCAGCTTGGCGCCGCGGCTGATCACGAATTCGACCTCGTCGACGGCCTTCTCGGGGTCGGCCAGCGAGATGATCGGTGCGGATATCATGCGGCCGTCGGGACGGTCGAAGCCCCAGTCCTCGTCGAGCCAAAGGTTGAACGCGTGCACCGACGCCATGGTGGCGGGGATGTCGTGCTTGAGTCCCTCCTCCACGCCACAGGCGAACGTCGGCAGCATGAACACCGTCTCCAGCCGCTGCCGGTCGAGCACCTGCACGCGGGCGTCGCGGTTCTGGTATTCGGGATGCTCGGAGAGCGGGTCGACCTTCATCAACGACGCCGGATCCACGCCTTCGGGGATCTCGCCGCGGAACAGCAGATCCAGGCAGCCGGGTTCGATGATCGGGTCGAAGCTCGGGTTCGGGATGAAGTGGTTGACGACCCCGCCGAACACCGCCAGGGTGCGCTTGCCGTCCTGCACCATCTGGACGCCGCGGCTGCGGAATTCTTTGGGCAGGTGCCGAGTGAAGGCGTCCAGCGGCTCGTAGTAGTGGTTGTCGACATCGACGGCCAGGTACGGGAGCCGTTCAAGTGCGGGAGTCATGTGCACGACCTTTCTCAAGTGAGGGGCGGGAAGTTCGGCGGCCGCTTCTGGAAGAAACTGGTGATGCCTTCGATGAGGTCGGGCCGCTGCAGCGACTCGTACATCAGAGTCTCGGCGCGCGCGCTCACCGCGGCAAGGTCATCGAGCGCGTCCCGGTAGGTCTGCGCCTTGATCACGGCCAGGGATGCCGGAGAGCAGTTCGCGGCGATGTCGGCCGCGTAGGCCATCGCGCGCTCGAGCAGGTGCTCGGCCGGGACGACCTGGTTGATCAGGCCGAGTTCGCGGGCCTCCTCGGCAAGAAAGGTCCGGCCGCTCAACAGCAGGTCCATCGCCGCACCCCAGCCGGCCAGCCGCGGCAGAATCCAGGTGATGCCGTGTTCGGCGATCAGCCCGCGGCGGGTGAACGCGGTGGCGAACTTGGCTCCGGCGGCGGCGAACCGGACATCACACATCAGGGCGTGGGTGAGCCCGATACCGACACAGGCGCCGTTGATCGCGGCGATGACGGGTTTGCGCAGTTCGGTGAGGAAGTGCGGGGGGCGCTCCCCGACCACCTCGGACACATCGGTTTCGGAGTTCTCGGTTCCGACACCGGACTCCTGCATGCTCGCGGTGGAGCCCAGGTCCGCGCCGGCGCAGAACCCGCGGCCGGTGCCGGTCAGCACGATCGCCCGCACCTCGGGGTCCGCCTCGGCGCGGTCGATCGCGGCGTACAGCCCCGCCGCGGTGTCCGCGCCCCAGGAGTTGAGCCGCTGCGGACGGTTGAAGGTGAGCAGTGCTACGCCGTCCCGCACCTCGTAGAGCACCGCGGCGTCGGCGGCCGGCGTCTGGGTGAGCGTGCCGTCGTCGGCAGCGGCCATCGACCCCTCCTCGGGCACCTCGTGGAAACCAACAGAATGCTTCTTACTGTATACCTTTCGGTAGCGCATTCCGCAACCCACGCCGCTCCTGCCGAAGGAAGCTATGTCAGCAGGTCAGGAGGTAAATTCGGGACGGCTGCTCAGAGGAAATCCGAGCCGCCATCGACGTTGACGTTGGCCCCGGTCATATACGAGTTCCGGCGCGAGGCCAGAAACGCCGCGACCGCCCCGACTTCCTCCGGCAGCCCGGCCCGGGGCAGGTGCGCGGGATGACCGAAATGCTCGGTGATGGCGTCCATCAACCGGTAGGGGTCCACTCCGTCGGGACCGTCCAGCCCGACCGAACGTGCCCAGCCCACCAGCGCCTCGGTGGCGACGCTGCCCGGGGACACCACGTTGACCAGGATCTCATCGGGAGCCAGCAGCAGCGACAGGTTCTTCGAGACGCTGTTGACCACCGCCTTGGCCGCGGTGTAGGCGGCCAGCACGGTGCTTTGGCGCTGCGTCGAATGCGCCGAGAAGTTCACGATCCGGGCCCATTCGGCCTTGCGCAGCAACGGCAACGCGGCTCGCACGGTGTGCACCATCCCCATCGCGCCCTGGTCGATGGCCCGGCGCCACTGCTCGTCGGTGAGCTCCTCGAACGTGCCCTGTACGTCGGGTCCCGCGGCGTTGACGAGGATGTTGAGTTCGCCGCCCCAGCGTCTCCCCAGCTCGGCGAAGACCTCCTCCACCCGCTGCTCATCGCAAATATCGGCGACCAATCCGATCGCATCGGGGCTGCCGCGCCGGGCCAGATCCTCGGTCGCGCGGTCCAGGTCGGCCGCCGAGCGCGCCACGACGGCGACCCGCGCGCCGTCGTCGGCCAGGCAGCGGGCGGTGGCCAACCCCATGCCGCGGCCGCCACCGACCACGACGGCACCGGCGTTGCGCAGGCCCAAGTCCATGCGTCAGCGCGGCTAGGCGCCGGACCAGTTGGGGGCGCGCTTCTCGGCGAACGCGATGGCGCCTTCTTTGGCGTCCTTGGAGGCGAACACCGGCGCGATCAGCTCGCCCTGCTTGGCCCAGATCTCGTCCTGGGACCAGCCGGCGGCCTTCACCATGATCTCCTTGGTCACCGCCACCGCGAGCGGACCGTTCGCGGTGATCCGCTCGGCCAACTCGATCGCCCCGTTCAGCGCCTCGCCCGGCTCGGTCAGCACGTTGACGAAGCCCCATTGGGCGCCCTCGTCGGCGGTGAAACTCTCCCCGGTCAAAGCCAACTCCAGCGCCTTCTGATACGGGATGCGGTGCGGCAACCGCAACAGACCGCCACCGGCGGCCACCAGACCCCTTTTGACTTCCGGGATACCGAATTTCGCCCCCTTGGCGGCCACCACCAGGTCGGTGGCCAGCACCAGCTCGGTGCCGCCGGCCACCGCATGACCCTCGACCGCCGAGATGATCGGCTTGCGCGGCGGGCGTTCGGTGAAGCCCAGACCCCGGCCCGGGACATACGCCAGTTCGCCGGCCGCAAACGCCTTGAGGTCCATACCCGCGCAGAAGTTGCCGCCGGCGCCGGTCAGCACCGCCACCGACAGTTCCGGAGTGTCGTCGAGTTCGTCGCAGGCGGCGGCCAGGCCTTCGGCGACCGCCTTGTTGGCCGCATTGCGGGCCTCCGGACGATTGATCGTGATGATGAGGGTTCGTCCACGACGTTCGCTGAGCACTGCTTCTGACACCGGCCACCCCTACACGCGTTGGGACAATTTATATCAAAATGCTTACCATATGCTTTACGGTAAGAGAAGCTCGATGCCCGGTGACGACGAGGGCACAGGTAGGTTTGACGGCGAAGAATCCGGCCGTGTCGACCAGAACTGGAGGTACCCGCAGTGGCCAAGCAGCCAGTCGCCGAGAAGCGGCAGCGGCGCGAACGCGGATCCATCAATCCCGACGACATCATCGACGGCGCGTTCGAGCTCGCCGAACAGATCGGGGTCGACAACCTGAGCATGCCGTTGCTCGGCAAGCATCTCGGCGTCGGGGTGACCAGCATCTACTGGTACTTCCGCAAAAAGGACGATCTGCTCAACGCCATGACCAGCCGGGCGTTGCGCCAGTACGTGTTCGCCACCCCGTACGTGCAGGCCAAAGACTGGCGTCAGACGTTGCACAACCACGCCCACACCATGCGGACGACGTTCTTGGGCAACCCGATTCTGTGCGACCTCATCCTGATTCGGGCCGCGTTGAGCCCCAGAGCCGCGCAGCTCGGCGTTCAGGAGGTGGAGCGGGCGATCGCCGGCTTGGTGGAAGCCGGGCTGTCACCGCAGGACGCCTTCGACATCTACTCGGCGATCTCGCTGCACATCCGCGGATCGGTTGTGCTGCGGCGCCTCTACGAGAAGAACCGGGCATCGGACGCCGACGGGCCCTCGGACTTCGAGGAGGCGCTCGTCATCGACCCCGAGCTGACCCCACTGCTGGCACAGACCAACCGGCAGGGTCATCGAATCGGTGCGGCCGATGACGCCAACTTCGACTACGGGCTCGACTGCATCCTCGACCAGGCCGAGCGGTTGATCGAGCAGAACAGCAAGCCGGCGCGGCGTCGCGCGGGCTCGCCGTCCACTTCCGCCAGGGACGCTAAGGCCCGTTAGACCTCGATCACCACGGCGCCGCCCTGGCCGCCCCCGGCGCACATCGCGGCGACACCGATGCCGCCACCGCGCCGGCGCAGCTCGTAGGCCAGGGTGGTCACCATCCGCGCACCGGAGGCGGCGATGGGGTGACCGAGGCTGCAGCCGCTGCCGGAGAAGTTCACCAGCTCCTCGTCGAGGCCGTACTCGCGGCACGCCGCGATGGGCACCGAGGCGAACGCCTCGTTGATCTCCCACAGCGCGACATCGCCGGGCTTCAGGCCCGCCCGCTGCAGCACCTTGCCGATCACCTTGACCGCTCCGAGCCCGGTGTCGCGCGGGGCCACGCCGGCCGACGCCCACGCCTTCACGGTGCCCATGACGTTGAGCCCCTGGGCTTGCGCGTAGCCGTCGTCGACGAGCGCGACCGCGGCCGCGGCATCGTTGGTGCCGCTGCTGTTGCCGGCGGTGATCGAGAATCCCTCGATCTCGGGGTGCAGCACCTTCAGGCCGGCCAGCTTCTCCGCGGTGGTGTCGCGACGCGGGAACTCGTCGACGCTGAACTCGGTGACAGAGCCGTCGGGCAGCTGGACCTTCAGCGGCACGATCTCGTCGGTGAACTTGCTGGCGTCGATCGCGGCGATCGCCCGCTGGTGTGAGCGGGCCGCCCACGCGTCCATCTCCTCGCGGGTGATGCCGACGGCTTGGGCGGTGTTCCAGCCCACCGTGATGGACATGTCGCGGGTGGGGGCATCCACGGTCTCCGGGTGGGTCGGCGGCATCCACGGCTCGGCGAAGCTGAGCTCCGGGCCGGGGATGCGCATCTTCATCACCGGCAGCATCGACAGGGTCTGCACACCCCCGGCGATCAGCACCCGCTCCATCCCGGATCCGATCTGTGCGGCGGCGTTGCCGATGGCGGTCAGGCTGCCCGCGCAGTGCCGGTTGACGGCCTGGCCGGGCACCGACTCCATCCCGCAGGCGGCGGCCGCGAAACGCGCCATATCGCCACCGCCGTAGTGGGACTCGGCGAAGATCATGTCGTCGATATCCGCGACCGGGATACCGGCCCGGCGGATCACCTCGGGCACGACCGTGGTGATCAGCGTCTCCGCTGAGGTGTTGGCCAGTGTTCCCTTGAATGAGCGTCCGATGGCTGTGCGAACGGCGCCGACGATGACAGGTGTGGACATTCTTCGAACCTTACATTGTTGATTGTTTCTGTAAAGCTACCGGTTTGCGGCGGCCTGCGCCGCCCGGGGCCGGATCATGGTTCCGGCACGTGGAAATGCTCATCCCGCAGTCGGAACGCCTCCTTGGTGCCGTGCTGCGCGCGGGTCTTGACGAAGTTGAACTCGCCCGGTCCGAACTGCAGGTTGGTGCCGTAGGCGTGGAACAGGTAGCTGGCCACCTCTTCGCCTTGGTAGGCCTGGCTCTGCTCGACCAGCCGGAAGGCTTCCTTCGCGATCACCACGCCGTCGGCGGGCATCTTGGCCGCCTTCTGCGCCCAATAGCGTGCTCGCGCCGAAACCGCCGAGGGGTCGCAGGTCTCGGTGAAGACGCCGAGGTGTTCGACCGCGCCGGCCTCGACGATGTCCCCGGTCAACAAC
The DNA here is from genome assembly GCF_002101885.1 of Mycolicibacter senuensis. GTDB lineage: Bacteria > Actinomycetota > Actinomycetes > Mycobacteriales > Mycobacteriaceae > Mycobacterium > Mycobacterium senuense. Next base: position 38,110 of record NZ_LQPS01000046.1, on the reverse strand, counting down.
AGTCGCCGGGCCAGCACCGGACCCAGGCGATGGAAGAACATGTGCAGGCTGCCCAGCGCGGGGCCCAGGAAGCGGGTGGCGGGCATGCCAATCTTGGTGTCGCGCGCTATCACCGAGATGTCGGTCATCAGCGCCATCTCGAAACCGCCCCCCAGCGCGTAGCCGCTGATCTCGCCGACGGTGACCTTCGGAAAGCCCATCAGGTTGTGGTAGAAGCCGAACGAGCGGCGGTCGACGGCGAGGCGGCGACGTTGGCTGGGCCGGCTCTTGGTCGGCGGCTTCTCGCCCTGCTCGCCGTACCAGCCGTAGGCGTTGTTCATGTCGGCTCCGGTACTGAACACGCCGTCGGCACCTCGGAGCAGCACCACGACGACGTCATCATCGTCGGCCGCCCGGTCCAGGAAGCGGGCGATCGCATCCCGCATGGCGGCATCATAGGAGTTGCGCCGGCCCGGGTTGTTCAACGTGATGGTGGCGATCCGCCCGTCGGGGTCGACGTCGAAGAGCACCCGGTCGTCGGTGCCATCGCTCATCGCTGCGTCTCCTTGCCCGGCCGTCGGCGACCGAATCGATTGGCGCTCACCTGCTCCGGCGGCATCGCCGCGGTGGAGACCTCACCGGTGCACAGCAGCTCGCCGCCATAGCTCAGTCGCGCGGTGGACGTGATCCCACGCTCGGTCTCGGTTCGCGCGATGTCGAACTCCAGCTCGGTGAGGATGGGCGTCGGGCGGCGGTAGGTGACCAGCAATGAGCGGGTGCGGCCTGCCAACCCGGCCGCGCAGCTCTGGTGCTGGGTGACGCAATCGAAGAACACGCCCAGAAACCCGCCGTGCACCAGCCCTGGAGGCCCTTCGTAGGTCAGCGGGAAAGTGACTCGTCCCGACGCCGTGTCGGTGTCGAGCAGGTCGAACCGGTACTCCGGAAAGCAGGGGTTGAACGCCCCGACGTCGAAGGCGTGGTTGAGGTAGACCCGGCCGCCGTCGTCGGATTCGAGGCGGGGCGTCGCATCCGCCCGGACGACCCCGCCCAGTTGCCGCTCCCAGTCGGCGAATCGCGCCAGCATGTCGTCGACCACCGGGTGCGGGTGCTCCAGCGCCAGCAGCAGCCCGGTCATCCGCCGCAGGGCGCCGGCCGCCGCCACGGTCTGCTGCAGCGGCTGCTCACCGAAGCGGCTGCCACCGGCCGAAACCACTGAGCTGCTCGAGCCGTCCGTCATGAGGCCCTTCCCGGTTGAATCCGCGGCGAAACGCGCTAATCGTATAGCATACTGTAGCTCTCACGATATAGCGTTGAAAGGTGGGCAGCACAGTGGCCGACTCCCCCGATTCCGGGTCCGGTTCCGCGGACCCTCCGGTTGATGGCTCGGTGACGGTGCTGCGCGACGGCGCACTGCTGCGACTGACGCTGGTCCGCCCTGATCGCCGGAACTCGCTGAGTCCACCGATGACCGAAGCGCTGATCAGCGCCCTGACCGAGGCGGCCAGCGACGACACGCTACGGGCCGTGCACATCCGGGGTTCCGGCGACGATTTCTGCGCGGGCGCGGACTGGGTCGCCACCAATGCGGCCGACCGGCGACCCCGCACCGGCGATCTGGTCCGGCGTATCCCGCACGCCGCGCACCGGATCATCGAACTGGTGCACACCATCCAGCTGCCGGTGGTGTGCAGCGTGCAGGGCTGGGCGGTCGGTCTGGGCTGCAACCTGGCGCTGGCCGCCGACTTCACCATCGCCGCCTCCGACGCCGTCTTCTGGGAGCCGTTCGTCGCCCGCGGCTTCAGCCCCGACTCCGGAGCCACCTGGTTGCTGCCACGACTGGTCGGGCTGGCCCGGGCTCGGCGCATGCTGCTGCTCGGCGAGCAGGTCAGCGGAACCTCCGCCGAACAATGGGGCCTGATCCATCAGGCCGTGGCACCGACTGACGTCGACACGGTCGCCGATGAGCTGTTGGGGAGGTTGACCGACGGACCCACCGTCGCCATCGGCCTGACCAAGCAGGCACTGCACTACGGACAGGATGCGACGTTGCCCCAATCCATGACCCAGGAGCTGTTCAACCTCGAACTGAGCTGCCGCACCATGGATTTCAAAGAAGGACTGGCCGCGTTTTCGCAGCGGCGCCCGCCGGGATTCACCGGACGCTGAGATGAAGGGACCGGCCATGCCGACATTTGACACCATCACCTACGAACTCGACGGCCATACCGCGACGATCACCCTGAATCGTCCCGAGGCACTCAACGCACTGAGCCCGCACATGGTCACCGAACTGCGGGCCGCCTACGCCGAGGCCGAGAACGACGACCGGGTGTGGCTGCTGATCGTGACCGGAACCGGGCGGGCGTTCTGCACCGGCGCCGACGTGAAGGCCATCCCCGGAGACGGCAAGGTCATCAACGAACGGCCCTACCTGTCGACCTACGAGCAGTGGGAGGCCCCACAGGAGGGGACGCCGCCGTTCCGGACGATGGCCAAACCGGTCTTGGCCGCGATCAACGGAATATGTTGCGGCGCGGGCCTTGACTGGGTGACGACTGGAGACATCGTCATCGCCTCGGAGCGCGCCACCTTCTTCGACCCGCACGTCTCGATCGGCCTGGTCGCCGGCCGCGAGGTGGTGCGGTTGGCCCGGGTGCTGCCACGCTCGGTCGCCCTGCGCATGGCGATGATGGGCCGCCACGAACGGATGGACGCCCAGCGGGCCTACGAGCTCGGCATGATCAGCGAGGTGGTGGCGCACGACCGGTTGCTGGAACGCGCCCACGAGATCGCCGGCATCCTCAACTCCAATGCGCCACTGGCGGTGCGCGGGACCCGGCTGGCGATCCTCAAAGGCCTCGACCTGCCGCTGCACGAAGCCGAAATGCTCGCCGAGGCCTTCCGGGAGCGCAACCTGCACACCGAGGATTCACTCGAGGGCCCCAAGGCATTCGTCGAGAAGCGGGCACCGGAATGGCAGTGCCGATGAAGCCGCTGAGTTTCGAGACCATCCTGCTCGATGTCGACCGCGCCGACCGGGTCGCCACCATCACGTTGAACCGGCCGGATCGGCTCAACGCCTTCAACCGCACCATGTGCGAAGAGATGGCCGCGGCGTGGCGCATCGTCAAACTCGACGACGACGTCAACGCCGTCGTGCTGCGAGCCGCCGGCGACCGGGCTTTCAGTGCCGGATTGGACATCAAGTCCCCCTACGGGCAGCCGGACAACGTCTGGAATCACGAGGATCCCGGCGAGGCGCTCAGCCCCAAGTGGCAGAAGATGTTCAAACCGGTGGTCTGCGCGGTGCAGGGTATGTGCACCGCGGGCGCGTTCTACTTCATCAACGAAGCCGACGTGGTGATCTGTTCGCAGGACGCGACGTTCTTCGACTCGCACGTGTCCGCCGGGCTGGTCTGCGCGCTGGAGCCGATCGGGCTGATGCGCCGGATCGGATTGGGCGAGACGTTACGGATCGCGTTGATGGGCAACGACGAACGAGTCGGCGCCGAGAGCGCGCTGCGCATCGGTCTGGTATCGGAGATCGCGGCGCCCGAACAACTCTGGGCGCGTGCGCACGAGATCGCAGCCGCCATCGCGGCCAAGCCGCCGTCGGCGACCCAGGGCACGGTGAAGGCGATCTGGGAATCGCTGGACAAGCCCTACCGAGCCGCCCTGGATCAGGGCCTGATCTACACCCGGCTGGGAAATCCGCTCGGCAAAGCCGAGCTCGACGCCCAGCCACCGCGTCCTGCCGCCCCGCCGCGGATCCGCTGATGGCGCATCCGCTCACCGAACGTATCGCCGCGGTGCTCGACCTACAGCCTGACGCGCCGGCGTTCGAGCACGCCGGCCAGTGGTTCTCCTGGGCGCAGCTGGGCGTTTCGGCACGGCGCATCGCGGAACTGACCGGTGGTGGCAAAGTGGGGATCCTGCTGCGCAACCGTCCTCCGCAGCTGGCCGCGCTGCTCGGGGTGCTGTTGGCCGGGGGCTGCGTGGTGGTGATCAATCCCTCGCGCGGCGACGACCGAACCCGCGCGGACATCGCCGCGCTCGAACTGCCGCTGGTCATCGGCGAGCCCGAGGATCTGGCCGCCCTGGTCGCGGCGACACCGAGCACCACACTGGTGTCGATCGCCGACCTCGCCGCCGAACCACTGTTGACCCGCGCCACCGAACCCGCCTCGGACACCGCACGCCCCGGCGTGGCGGTGTGGATGCTGACCAGCGGGACGACCGGCCCCCCGAAACGCATCGACCTGACCTACGACATGTTGGCGCACAGCGTGATCGGCCCCGATCCCACCCGAGCGCCGGCACCGACCCAGGTGCGCAGCGGTGTCGCGATCGTCAACTCACCGCTGGTCCACATCGGCGGGGTGTTCCGGGTACTGCAGTGTGTCGCCGACGCGCGATCCTTCGTGCTGCTGGACCGCTTCGAGCTGAACGGCTGGGCCGACGCGGTGCGGAAGTATCGGCCGCGCGCGGTGTCGCTGGTGCCGGCCGCGTTGCGGATGGTGCTGCACTCGGACCTGACTCGTGAGGACTTGGCCAGTGTCCGCGCTGTCACCTCGGGCACCGCGCCGCTGTCGGCCGACGACTCCGACGCCTTCACCGCCAAGTTCGGCATCCCGGTGCTCACCTCCTATGCGGCAACCGAATTCGGTGGCGGAGTGGCCGGCTGGACACTGGGCGACTACCAGCAGTTCTGGCAGAACAAGCGCGGCAGCGTCGGACGGGCCAGCCAGGGAGCACAATTGCGGGTAGTCGGTGATGACGGCGTCCCACTCGGCCCCGACCAGCCCGGTCTGCTGGAGGTCAAGCCCGGCCAACTCGGACCCGACACGGACTGGATGCGCACCACCGACCTGGCCCGCATCGACGCCGACGGATTCCTGTGGATCCTCGGCCGGGCGGATCAGGCCATCATCCGCGGTGGTTTCAAGGTGATGCCCGACGATGTGCGGGTCGCGCTGGAGGCCCATCCGGCGGTGAAGGGCGCCGCCGTCGTGGGACGCAGCGACGATCGCCTCGGTCAGACGCCGGTGGCCGCGGTCGAGCTGCACTCCGGCGCGGTCACCGATGCCGAGACACTGGCCGATTTCCTGAGCACCCGGCTCGCCCGCTACGAGGTTCCCACCGGCATCACGATCGTCGACGCACTGCCGCGGACCCCGTCGGGCAAGGCCGACCTCAACGCGGTGCGGGAGCTGATCGACGCACAGGGACGGCATGCCCACTGATGTCCTACCGGAAATCCTGCGCGCACAAGCTCGTTCGCGCGGGTCTCATCCGCTGCTGATCTGCGACGCGGACCGGATCAGCTACGGCGAAGCCGAGCGGCGATCCGCCCAGCTGGCCGCCCGGCTGCTCGTGCTCGGGGCCGGCAGCGGCAGTCACGTCGGACTGCTGTACCCCAACGGCGTGCCTTTCCTGGTGGGCATGCTGGCCGCCGCTCGTATCGGAGCGGTAGGGGTCCCCTTCCCCACCTTCGCCACCGCCCCGGAGCTGCGCCGCCAACTGGCCCACAGCGATGTGCAGATTCTGCTGGCCGGCGAGTCCTACCGGTCCTATGACTACCGGCAGCGGCTCACCGAGGCGCTGGAGGTCGACCTCGACTGTGGTGAGCCCGTATTCAGCATCCATGCCCCGCAGCTGCGCCGGGTGGTCTTCGATGCCGATGCTGATGGCGAGACGCCGAACATCCTCGAAGCCCTGGAGGCCGATGTCGACGGCAGCGATCCGCTGTGCATCATCTACACCTCGGGATCCTCCGGGGCTCCCAAAGGCGTGATCCACACCCACGCCGGCCTGTTGGGCCACCAGCGCAATCTGAACGACATCCGGCAACTGACCGCCGCCGACATCCTGTTCTGCAACTCGCCGTTCTTCTGGATCGGGGGATTCGCCTTCGCGCTGCTGGCCAGCCTGCTGGCCGGATCGACACTGCTGTGCTCCAACGCCACCGACCCGGGGGCCACGCTGGACCTCATCGAGGCCGAGAAACCCACGATGACCAATGGTTTCATCAGCGGAATAACGGCGCTGGCGCGCCACCCGAGCCTGCCCCGCCGTGACCTGTCCACCCTGCGCCGCGGCAACCTGTATCCGCTCATGGCCCCCGACGCGCGTCCCGCCGATCCCCAACTGCGACACCAGATGTTGGGTATGACCGAGACCGGTGGCCCGGTGCTGCTCAGCGAGGACGACACCGACCAGCCGGAGCATCGGCGCGGCAGTTTCGGCCGGCCCGCACCCGGATTCGAGTGCCGAATTCGCGACGGCGAACTGCTGGTGCGCGGACGCCACCTGATGCAGCGCTATCACAAGCGCAGCCGCGAAGAATGTTTCGACGCCGACGGCTGGTTTGCCACCGGGGACCTGGTCGGCACCGACGCCGACGGCTTCTACTACTACCGGGGCCGGCGTGACGCGTTGATCAAGACCGCCGGCGTCAACGTGTCACCGTCCGAGGTGGAAGGCGCCATCGCGAAGGTGACCGGCGGAGCCGTCGCCCACGTGATCGGCCTTCCCGACCCCGATCGCGGACAGCTGGTGGCGGCCGTCGTGGTGGCGCAGGAGGCAGATCTGGACCTGGCCTCGCTGCCGGCGCTGCTCAAGCCGGAACTGTCGGCCTACAAGATCCCGCGCCGCTTTGCCACGGTCCCGGCCGTCGAACTCCCCCTGCTGACCAGCGGCAAGGTCGATCGGCGCCGGCTGGCGGAGGTCTTCGATGCCTGACTCCACCACCGTCGACGTTCTGGTCCGCTCCCGTGCCGGCTCGCAGCCCGACAAGCCCGCCGTGATCGATCCGAGCACCCGGGTCAGTTACGCCGAACTCGACACATCATCTCGCGAGCTGGCGGCGGTCTTCGTGCAGGCCGGTGTCGGCAAGGGAACCCGGGTGGGCCTGATCATGCCCAACGGCGTCGAGTGGGTGCGTACGGCGATCGCCCTGACCCGCATCGGCGCGGTGCTGGTGCCGCTGAGCACGCTGTTGACCCCGCCGGAGCTGGTCGCGCAGCTTCGCGTCGCGGCGGTGCAATTTCTGGTGAGCGTCGACGAATTCCGTGGCCGTCGCTACCTCGACGGACTTCGATCTGAGCTCAACGCTCCGGCGGCACTGCCCGCGCTGCAACAGATTTGGTCGGCCCCCCGATTGTCGTTATCGCGTCCCGCCGGCTCCGGCCCCACCGGGATCGTCGACGCGCTGGCCGCCGCCGTCACGCCGAGCGATCCACTGGTCATCATGTTCACCTCCGGCAGCAGCGGCCCGCCGAAAGGGGTGCTGCACTCGCACGGCAGCGCACTGGGCGCCGTCCGGGCCGGTCTGGCCGCCCGCTGCATCCACGCCGACACCCGGCTGTACCTGCCGATGCCGTTCTTCTGGGTCGGCGGCTTCGGCGGCGGCGTGTTGTCGGCGCTGCTGGCGGGCGCGACGTTGGTCACCGAGCAGATCCCGACACCGGAGACGACCCTGAAACTGCTGGAATCCGAACGAGTCACGCTATTTCGCGGCTGGCCCGACCAAGCCGAGACACTGGCGCGCCATCGCGGCGACGCCGACCTGTCGACGCTGCAGCCCGGCAGCCTGGACGCACTGCTGCCGCCGCAGCTGCGCTCCCAGCCGGGCGCCCGCGCCAATCTGTTCGGAATGACCGAATCGTTCGGACCGTATTGCGGCTATCCCGCCGACACCGACATGCCCCGGTCCGCCTGGGGCAGCTGCGGTAAACCGTTCGAGGGCATGGAGGTTCGGATCGTCGAGCCCGACACCGGTGTCCCGGTACCGGCGGGGACGGCCGGCATGATCCAGCTGCGCGGGCGGCACGTGTTGCGCGGCATCTGCCGCCGCAGCCGCGAGCAGACCTTCACCGAAGACGGCTTCTACCCCACCGGTGATCTGGGGCGCCTCGATGATGACGGGTTCCTGTTCTACCACGGCCGGTCCGACGACATGTTCAAGGTCAGCGGCGCCACGGTGTATCCCAGCGAAGTCGAGAAGGCGCTGCGGACCATCGACGGCGTCGAGGCTGCTTTCGTCACGAATGTGTTCTATGACGGCCGGGATCGGGTCGGTGCGGCGGTGGCCGGCGATGCGCTGACGGTCGAACGGCTGCGCGAGTATGCCCGCGAGCGGTTGAGCCCGTTCAAGGTGCCGACGGTGTGGCTGCTGGTTTCCAGTCCCGATGCCGTTCCGCGCGGAGCGACCGGCAAGGTCGACAAGCGACGACTGCGCGAGCTGCTGACCGCGACGATCGATAGAAATCAGCCTTAAGCAGAACGCTTATATCGACCTGAGCTTATCGTTGGGCGTTGTACACGTTCAGGGGGTGGGCCGTGGCGCGCAATGGGCACGCTGTCCGGTCAGCGCAGTTGGCCGCGGTAGCGATGACGCTGGCCTGGCTGGCAGCTCCGGTGGCACAGGCCGACGGCTCCGACGGCACGCTCAACGCGCTGATGATGGGCGGCACCGGCATGCCGACGCCCGGCCAGGCCTGGCGCGACGCGATCGTCACCGACTACATCAACCCCGCCACCGGTGGCGACTACACCTCGGTGCTGGTTCCCACGCCGGAATCCTTCGCCAGCACTTCGGTTCCCACCGGCCTGGCGAACCTGCAGGACGCGATCGCCGCCCAGCTGGCAGCCCACCCCGGCCAGCCGTTCGTCGTTCAGGGTTACTCGCAGAGCGCGATGATCGCGGTCATGCCGAAGGCCCAGCTCGCCGAGCTGCCGGCATCAGATCAGCCTGATGTCACCTTTCTGCTGCTCGGCTCTGCCAGCCGCCCCAACGGCGGCGAGGTGGCGCGGTTCGAGGGTTTGGTCATCCCCGGGCTGGGCGGCGCATTTCCCGGCGCCGGCCCGACCGATCTGGGCATCCCCACCATCGACATCTCCAACCAGTACGACTTCTTCTCCGACTTCCCGCAGTACCCGGTCAACCTGCTGGCCGTCGCCAACTCGTTCTTCGGCATCATCTACTCCCACGCCGCCTACGGTGACGGGCCGCTTCCGGGCAATCCGTGGCTCTGGCCGCCGTCGGACCCGCTGGCCGGCCCGTACGCCGATGAGTACGTGCTCGGTTCGACCGAGATCGTCAAGCAGGTCTACGGCGACACCACGTTCTATCTCATCCCGTCGACCACCCTGCCGCTGCTGGGCCCGCTGATGAGCCTGGGGGTGCCCCAACCGGTGCTCGACGTCATACAGCCGGCGCTGCAGGTCATCATCGAGGCCGGCTACGACCGGTCGGTCCCATTCGACGAGCCGACGCCGATTCAGCTGATCCCGACGCTGGATCCGCTGACCTTCAGCATCGAGTTCGCCAAGGCCGTCGTGCAGGGCGCGGACAATGCCGCGACGCTGTTCGGCGCAGAACTGCCCGGATACAGCGAGCTGGAAGCCTGGCTGGCCCAGGCGCAGTCGTGGTCAGAAGCGAACATCGGCGAGGCGTATCACGACGCCGTCGCGCAACTCAACACCGACTTCAACCCCTTCACCGCGTTCTTCGCCCTCGAGGCACCGATCGGTCTGGCCATCCAGGACCTGCTGGACGACACCGGCATTCAACAGGCCGTGATCGACCCGATCCTCGGCTTCATCGGACCGTTCGGCGGCATGTTCACCAGCTGACGGCGACCCTCAGTGCGATGGCCGGCGACGCCGACCCGAACCGTTCGCCGGCTCCACCACACCGTGCTCGACGAGGTGATCGATCAGTGGGGTCGCACCGGCGGCCAGATGCTCGGCCATCGCCGTGCGGGCCAGTCCTTCGTCGCGCTTGGCCAGCGCCGCCAGCACGGCGCGGTGGTGCCTGATCGATTTGGCCGGCCAGCCCGAAACGGTGGGAAACACCGATTCCGGTGCGTACCGGGTGATCTGGTACATCAGCTGGGCGAGCTTGGGCGAGTCGGCGGCGACGTTGATGGCGCGGTGGAACTCATGGTTGAGCCGCACCGCCCGTTCTTCGTCATCGGCGCTGTAGGCGTCTTCGAGTTGGTGCTGGATCTCATCGAGTTCGCGTAGCTGCTCATCGGTGATGTTGGCCGCCGCCCGCGCGGCGAGCTCGCCGCCGATGTGCGCCTGAACGTCGGAGACGTCGGTGATGTCGCGCCGCGTCACGGGCAGCACGACGAATCCGCGGTGGGGCTGCTGGTCGAGCAGCCCCTCGGCACGCAGCCCGAACAGCGCCTCGCGCACCGGTGTCACGCTGACGCCCAGCTCGGCCGCCAGCTGGTCCAGCCGCACATACTGCCCGGCGATGTAGTCCCCGCTGAAGATTCGCTTGCGAACGAAGCGGGCCACGTCCTCGGAGAGCTGGGACCGCACCGGGAAGTCGGGGGCGCCCACTTCTCAGACTCGGTAGTCGGCGAGCAGTCGCTTGCTGATGATCTGTTTCTGGATCTCGCTGGTGCCCTCGCCGATCAGCAGGAACGGCGCGTCGCGCATCAGCCGTTCGATCTCGTACTCCTTGGAGTAGCCGTAGCCGCCGTGGATCCGGAAGCTCTGCTGGGTGACCTCCGAGCAGAACTCGCTGGCAAGGTATTTGGCCATCCCAGCGGACACGTCGTTGCGTTCGCCGGAGTCCTTGAGCCGGGCGGCGTTGACCATCATCAGGTGCGCCGCTTCGACTTTGGTCGCCATCTCGGCGAGCTCGAAGGCGATCGCCTGGTGCTCGGCGATGGGTTTCCCGAAGGTCTCGCGCTGCTGGGCGTAGCGCACCGCGAGCTCGAACGCCCGGATACCGACCCCGCAGGCCCGCGCCGACACGTTGACCCGGCCCACCTCGATACCGTCCATCATCTGGAAGAAACCCTGGCCGGGCGCACCGCCCAGCACGTCGTCGTCGGCGGCGGCGTACCCGTCGAAGATCAGCTCGGTGGTGTCGATGCCCTTGTAGCCGAGCTTGTCGATCTTGCCCGGAATGGTCAGTCCGGGAAGGACTTCGCCGAAGCCGACCGGCTTCTCCACCAAAAAGGCGGTCAAGTTGCGGTGGGGTTTGTCGGCGCCCTCGTCGGTGCGTACCAGTACGGCGATCAACGTGGAACTACCGCCGTTGGTCAGCCACATCTTCTGTCCGTCGATGAGGTATCCGCCATCCGGCTGCCGGGTGGCACGGGTGCGGATCGCGGCGACGTCGGACCCCAGTTCGGGCTCGGACATGGAGAACGCGCCGCGGGTCTCGCCGGTGGCCATCCGCGGCAGGAAACGCTGCTTCTGCTCGTCGGTGCCGTGTTGGCGCAACATGTAGGCGACGATGAAATGGGTGTTCAGCACACCGGAGACGCTCATCCAGCCGCGGGCCAACTCCTCGACGCACAGCGCGTAGGTGAGCAGGGATTCCCCCAGCCCGCCGTATTCCTCGGGGATCATCAGGCCGAACAGGCCCATCTCCCGCATCGAGTCCACGATGGCCTGCGGATAGGTGTCGGTGCGCTCCAGCTCGCCGGCCGCCGGAATGACTTCTTTGTCCACGAATCGGCGGACGGTGTCGAGGATCTCGGTCTGGAACTCGGTGAGCCCCAGGGTTTGTGCAAGTTTGGTCACGACCCGACCCTTTCGAAGACGGCGGCGAGCCCCTGGCCGCCGCCGATACACATGGTCTCCAGTCCATAGCGGGCGCCGCGCCGGTTGAGCTCGCGGGCCAGTGTGGCCAGCATCCGCCCACCGGTCGCGCCGACCGGATGCCCCAGCGAGATCCCCGAACCGTGCACGTTGGTCCGATCCCGGTCGGCGGCGCCGAATTCCCATGCGGCCATCACCGCGAGTGCCTGCGCGGCGAACGCCTCGTTGAGCTCGATGAGGTCGATGTCGGCCAGCCGGAGTCCGGCCTTGCCCAGGGCGACGTCGGTGGCGGGCACCGGCCCGATCCCCATGACGTTGGGCGGGACTCCCGCGACACCCCACGACACCAGTCGCACCAACGGGGTCAGGCCCAGCTGCTCGGCTTTCTCGCGGGTGGTGACCACGCACATCGACGCCGCGTCGTTCTGGCCGCTGGAGTTGCCGGCGGTGACGGTGGCGTCCGGATCGCTTTTGCCCAGCACCGGCTTCAGCTTGGCCAGCGACTCCACCGAGGTGTCGGCCCGGGGGTGCTCGTCGGTGTCGATGAGCTCCTCGCCGCCGCGGGAGCGCACGGTGACGCCGATGATCTCCTCGGCCAGCACGCCGGACTGCTGGGCCGCCACCGCGCGCCGGTGCGAGGTCACCGCCAGCTCGTCCTGCTCGGCGCGGGAGATGCCGTACTCCCGGCGCAGGTTCTCGGCGGTCTCCAGCATGCCGCCGGGGACCGGGTAGTCCCGGCCGCCGGCGGTGGTGCGGCCACGCGCCAGGCCGTCGTGTATCCGGACCCCGCCGCGGGCCCCGCCCCAGCGCATGTCGGTGGAGTAGAACGCCACATTGCTCATGCTCTCCGCGCCGCCGGCGATCACCACGTCGCAGTCGCCGCTGCCGACCTGCAGGCAGGCCTGCAGCACCGCCTGCAGCCCAGAGCCGCAGCGGCGGTCGACCTGCATGCCCGGAACCGTCACCGGCAGACCGGAATCCAGCGCGACCACCCGTCCGATGGCCGGTGCCTCACTGTTGGGATAGCAGTGGCCGAGCACCACGTCGTCGATCGTGTCGGCGGGCAGCCCGGTGCGGTCCAGCAGGCCGCTGAGCGCGGCGACGCCGAGGTCGACGGCGGTCAGCGACTTGAGCATCCCGCCGTAGCGGCCGATCGGGGTCCGGACCGGTTCGCAGATCACCGCGTCGCGCATGTTCGCCCCATGTCGCGAGATTGCATATACGCAGCAAAAGTTCGAGTGAACACCTGCGTGAGCGCAATCTCGACGCCGCTCATAGGTGCCTGCCGCCGGTCACATCGAGCACCGTGCCGGTCATGTAGGAGGACATGCCGGAGGCCAGGAACAACGCGACGTTGGCCACCTCATCGGGCTCCCCGGCCCGCCCCAGTGGCACCTCGGCCACCTTGGAATCCCAGATGCGCTGCGGCATCGCCTCGGTCATCGCCGATCGGATCAGCCCTGGCTGGATCGCGTTCACCCGCACCCCCAGGTATGCCAGCTCCTTGCTCGCCGCCTTGGTCATGCCGACGATGCCGGCCTTGGCCGCCGAGTAATTCGTCTGGCCCACCATGCCGACCTTGCCCGAGATCGATGACATGTTGACGATGGCACCGCGCTGCTGTTCGCGCATGATCGCAGCGGCCGCCCGCAGTCCATTCCAGGTGCCCTTGAGGTGCACCGAGATCACCTGATCGAACTGCTCCTCGGTCATCTTGCGCATGGTGGCGTCGCGCGTGATACCGGCGTTGTTCACCATGATGTCCAGCCCACCGAACATCTCCACCGCGGCGGCGACCAACGCGTCGACCTCGGCGGAGTTGGTGACATCGCAGCGCACCGCTCGCGCCACCTCGGATCCGCCCAACTGCGCAGCGGCCTCCTCGGTGGCCGTCAGGTTCACGTCGCCGAGCACCACCCGGGCGCCCTCGGCGATGAATCGCTCCGCGATCGCGTAGCCCAGACCCTGGGCCCCGCCGGTGACGACCGCTGTTTGACCGGTCAGCAAGGACACTCGATCACCCGCCTTCTGTGAGATGTTTACGTCATCATATTTCATATATGATCGTCGGCGGTAATGGGTCGTTCAAGTGTCGGACGTGAGGAGAAGCGGCGTCGATGAGTGAAGTCAGCGACGAGGATTTCGCCGAGATCCTTGCCCAGACCCGCCATTTCGTTCGCGCCGCGGTCGTACCGCGAGAGGCCGAGATCCTCGCCGAGGACCGCGTTCCCGACGACCTGCGCGCACAGGCGAAGAACATGGGCCTGTTCGGCTACGCCATCCCGCAGCAGTGGGGCGGGCTGGGGCTTGACCTCACCCAGGACGTCGAGCTGGCCATGGAGCTGGGCTACACGTCGCTGGCGGTGCGCTCGATGTTCGGCACCAACAACGGCATCGCCGGACAGGTGCTGGTCGGTTTCGGCACCGAGGAACAGAAAAGCCGCTGGCTGGCCCCTATTGCCACCGGTGACGTCGTGGCCTCCTTCGCGCTCACCGAACCGGGGGCCGGCTCCAACCCGGCCGGACTGCTGACCAAGGCGGTCCGCGATGGTTCGGACTGGCTGATCATCGGACAGAAGCGGTTCATCACCAACGCCCCGACGGCCGATCTGTTCATCGTCTTCGCGCGCACCCGCCCGGCCGATGAGCAGGGCGCCGGTATCGCGGTCTTCCTGGTGCCCGCCGACGCCGCCGGCGTCGAGGTGGGCGCCAAGGACGCCAAGATGGGCCAGGAGGGCGCCTGGACCGCCGATGTGAGCTTCACCGACGTTCGCGTCTCGGACGCCACCCTGGTCGGCGGTAGCGAGGACCTCGGCTACCGGGCCGCACTGACCTCGCTGGCGCGTGGGCGGGTGCACATCGCCGCGCTGGCGGTGGGCGCCGCCCAGCGCGCCCTCGACGAGTCGGTCGGCTATGCCGCCAGCGCCACCCAGGGCGGCACACCGATCGGCAGTTTTCAACTGGTGCAGGCGATGCTGGCCGACCAGCAGACCGGCGTATTGGCCGGCCGGGCCATGGTCCGTGATGCGGCGCGAATGTGGGTCACCGAACAGGACCGGCGGATCGCACCGTCGGCGGCGAAGCTGTTCTGCACCGAGATGGCCGGCAAGGTCGCCGATCTCGCGGTGCAGATCCACGGCGGCACCGGTTACATGCGCGGGGTTCCGGTCGAACGCATTTACCGCGATGTCCGGCTGCTGCGCCTGTATGAAGGCACCAGCGAGATCCAGCGCCTGATCATCGGCTCGGGTCTGGTCAAAGCGGCGCAACGCCAGGCGTGAACCATCAACGGAGGGAACGGCTAATGACGGGACGACTGACCGACCGGGTCGCGTTCATCACCGGCGCGGCGCGCGGGCAGGGACGCGCACACGCGGTGCGGATGGCCGCCGAGGGCGCCGACATCATCGCCGTCGACGTGGCGGGCAAACTTCCGGACTGCGTGCCGTATAACCCGGCGAGCCCGGAAGATCTGGCCGAGACGGTGCGCCTGGTGGAAGACACCGGCCGGCGCATCGTGTCCGCGGTGGTCGACACCCGCGACTACGACGGTCTGCGGGAGGCCGTCGCCGCCGGGGTGGCCACCCTGGGACGGCTGGACATCATCGTCGCCAACGCCGGTGTCGCGGCCCCGCAGGCCTGGGATGCCATCACCCCGGAGAACTTTCGCGATGTGCTGGACATCAATGTGACCGGCACCTGGAACAGCGTGATGGCCGGTGCGCAACACATCATCGACGGGGGGCGCGGCGGCTCGATCATCCTGATCAGTTCGGCGGCCGGCATCAAGATGCAGCCGTTCATGGTGCACTACACCGCCAGCAAGCACGCCGTCACCGGAATGGCCCGCGCATTCGCCGCCGAACTGGGCAAGCACGGCATCCGGGTCAACAGCGTGCACCCAGGCCCGGTCAACACCGACATGGGCACCGGCGACATGGTCAGCGCGTTGGGCAAAGCCATGGAGACCAATCCGCAGCTCTCGCAGATGCTCACCCCGTTCCTGCCCACCTGGGTAGCCGAACCGGAGGACATCGCCGGCACGGTGTGCTGGCTGGCCGGCGACGACTCGCACCTTGTCACTGCCGCCGCGGTTCCGGTGGACCAGGGCTGCACCCAGTACTGAGGCGGGAATGGACCGGTTCTGCGCGGCGCTGTCCGCGGGCCTGAACAGCTACGGTGCGGCACCGTGCATCGAGTTCGAACGAAAGTGGTACTCCGGCAACGACATCACCGGCTATATCGCATCGGTCGATGACCACCTGGCCAGGGCGGGGATCGGCCCGGGTGAGCCGGTCGGCATGGTGGTGCGCAACCGGGTCCCGCACGCCGCGGCCATCCTCGGCTTCATCGCCGCCGGCCGTCCGGTCGCGATGATCTACTCCTACCAATCACCGGAATCCATTGCCCGCGACATCACCGCGCTGCGGCTGCCGGCGATCCTGGCCGACCAGCAGGACTGGACCGCGCCGGTACGCGACGCCGTCACGCACATCGGATCGGCCGGAATCGGGCTGATTCCCGAGCCGCTCGCTGTCGAAACCATCGCCGTGCGACGGCAAGTCGGCGACGCAGCATCCGGCGGTAGGCTCGCCCCTGGGCTGCACCTCCTGACCAGCGGCACCACCGGGGCGCCCAAACGGGTGCGGGTATCGACGTCGGCACTGCAGCACACCGTGCTGACCATGACCGTGGGGCAGCACCCGTCCCCCGACGATCCTCCCGAACTGGTGTATTGGCCGTTCGGCAGCATCGGAATCTGCCAGCTGCTGGCCGGGCCCTACGTCGGCAGGCGGGTGGTGCTGCTGGAGAAGTTCACCGTCGACGAGTGGGTGCGGGCGGTCAAGACCTATGCGATCAGGCGGACCGGCGTCCAGCCCGCGATACTGCGAATGCTGCTCGACGCCGGCGTCGCCAAAACAGATCTGGCCTCGCTGGAGTACCTGCCCGGCGGGTCCGGCCCGCTGGCGCCGCGGTTACGCGAGGAATTCGAGAGCCGCTACGGCATACCGTTGCTCTGGGCGTACGGTGCCACGGAATTCGCCGGCTCGGTCTGCGCCTGGACGCCGGAGCTATACCGGCGATACCGCGACACCAGACCGGCGAGCTCGGGCAGGCCACTGCCGGGCGTGCAGGTTCGCATCGTGGATGCGGACACCGGCGCGGTACTGCCGATCGGTAAGCGCGGTCTTCTCGAGGCCCGGGTGCAGGTGATCGGACCGGAGTGGATCCGCACCACTGATCTCGCCTCGGTGGATGCCGACGGTTTCGTCACGATTCACGGGCGCGCGGATGGCGCGATCAACCGCGGCGGTTTCAAGATCCTGCCGGAAACGGTGCGCGCGGTGCTGATGTCACATCCGGCGGTACGCGACGCCTGCGTGGTCGGCATCTCCGATGCCAGACTGGGCCAGGTTCCGGCGGCCGCAGTCGAACTGCGGCACAGTGGCGCCACCCCCTCGGCCGAGGAGCTGATGACGCTGGTCCGCGAAACGTTGCCCAGCCATCATATGCCGGTGGCGATCGTCGTCGTCGAACAACTGCCGCGCAATGCCGCGCTCAAAGTGCGGCCCGCCGAGGTCGCCGCGCTGTTCGAGCCGCGTCGGTCATGAGTGCGGCCCGAGCCTGAGCGGCAGCGTGGGCAGCCCGCACGTCGCCGACGGCCAGGTGATCTCTGGTACGAAACCCGGCGCGAGCCCGAAATCGGGAATGCGGGCCAGCCATTCTGAGACCACGAGCTTGAGCTCCATACGGGCGAGGTGTGATCCCAGACAGCGGTGTGGCCCGCCGCCGAACCCCCAGTGTTTGTGCACCTTTCCGTCGAGGACGAGTTCGTTCCCGGAAAGCTCGTCGCTGCCGTCTCGATTGATCGCACCGAGGCAGAGGCGGACCTGGGCGCCCGCGGGAATCTCGACGCCGGCGATGGTGACCGGGCGGGTGGTCGCTCTCCCGACGACGGGTGCCGCAGGTTCGAGGCGGATCATCTCCTCGACGAAGACCGCGACACCGTCGGGATCGTCGCGCAATGCCGCACGCAACCCGGGTCGGCGGGCCAGTTCCAGCATCGTCGTACCGATCATTGCGGTGACGGTGTCCAGCCCGGCCAGCACGAACACCAGGGACAGTCCGGTGGCCTCGTTGTCGTCGAGCGGGTCTGCGCCGCGCAATAATTCCGAGAGAATGCCGGGATGCGGTTCCTTGCGTTGCCGCGCAACCGCTTCGGTGAGGTAGCCGAACAGTTCCACCGTCGGGGTGAGATCCACGCTGGCGGGGTCGTCGGTCAGACTCAACGCGATGATCGCGTCTTTCCAAGCGACCAGGCGGTCCCGATCCTCGAGGGGCAGACCGAACAGTGTGAGGAACACCTGCGAGGGGTAGGGGGTGGCCAATTCGGCCATCACCTCACACCGATCTTGCTCGGCGATCTCGGAGATGATCTCGGCGGCCTGCGACTGCAGCGAGGGCAGCATGGCCATCAGGGCCTGGGGGCTGAAGTAGCGATGCAGCAGCTGCCGGTACCGGGTGTGGTCGGGCGGGTCGAAGCCCAATGGCACCAACGGAACCGGGCTGATCATGTCGCCGTAGGGGATTCTCGAGGAGAAGACCTCCCAGTTACGCAGCGCGGCAAGCGCATCATCGCGTCGGGTGAGGTAGTAGGCACCCTCGCCGTACACCACGGGCCCGAGATCGCGCAGCGCCGCCCAGCCTTTACCCCGATCGTCGGCCATCGGCAGGTCGGCGTAGGCGAAGTGCGGCAGTGCCGTGCCCGGCACCCTCAACCGCCCTGCTGTTGTGCTGCTTGTTGTCTGGCCAGCCGGGCCTCGTACCGGTCGACCAGTTCCCGGAAGCCGAGCCGGTCATACTGCGGGACGGGCTGAATCCCCCAGATGTCCTTGGCGGTGCCCTTGGCCTCGGCCCCCTCCGGAGGTCCGAGCGGCGGGTAGGGGTACTTGCACTCAAGGGTGTCGTCGGAGTAGCGCACTTTGAGCAGCTCACTGCAGATCTGGGTGAGGCTCAGCGTCGGGTAACCGTAGTAGACCGCCATGAACGGCAAAGTGAAGGCGCCTTCGATGACCAGTGCGACCAGGCACACCAAAGTGGCACGCTTGATCCAGGTGTGCATGCGCGCGTAGTAGGGCGTGGTGCCCGGTGGCAAGTCCTCGGCGGCAGCGGTTTCCATGGTTGTGCTCCTTGATCAGTCGGTGAAGATTTCGCGGTTCACCGTGTGCAGATACGGGATGGCGAGGAAGGGGGTGATGTAGAAGATGTCGTAGAGCCACCAGCCGATGACCGGGAAGATCACCCCGGAAAAGCGCACGTCGGCGAACATGGTCATGTTGAAGACATACAGAACCCAGATCAGCACACCCATCCAGCAGGTGACGATCATCCATTGGTGGCCCCAGCGTTTCATCTGCAAGAAGCCGATCGCGGCCGCGCAGCGCATCGCGAACACCGTCAGGATCATGCCGAAGACCATGGACTTCTCCCCCGGTCCGGCGGCACCGCCGACCCACAGTTCGTTGTAGTGCCAGAAATAGCCGGCGTCGAACATGTGGCCCCAGCCGATCAGCAGCACCCGGTTGATCAGGGTGTGGTTGGCGACCAGATCCAGGGACCAGCCCAGGCTGTTGAGCATGCCGTCGATCAGCACCAGATAACCGATCAGGGTAACGATCATGGGCCGCACCGACAGTCCCGCCCGCTGGGCTTCGCGCTGCAACCACACCCCGCGCATGAAGATCGGGAAGCCGATCAACCCGGGCGCCCACATGCCCATGAGTGCAGCCCCGACGATCATCCATTTGTCGGCCTGCCACTGGGCGAGCCTGGACTGCTCCTGATGCTCGTCCAGACCGACCGGTGGATCGGTGGTGGTCACAGGTACCACCAGCCCCGTTCGAACGACATGTACAGCTGGATCAGGAACATCGTGAGCAAATAGCCGTAGATGACGATCTGGAAGACGATCAGGGCCCTTTTGCGTTTCTGCTCTCGCTGGTCGGCCATTTCGGATGTCCTTTCTAGAGTTTGTCGACGTCGAGCAGACTTGCGGCCGCGATCTCGCGCAGCCCTTCACTGATGGCACCATCGGTGCTCAGCGGCGCGAGGATGCACGCTTCGGCCGCTTCCAATTCGCCGGCACCGGCCGCGATGAGCTGTGCTGCGGTGACCAGGACCCGGGTCGACGGCGGCTCGAAGTGGAACGCCTCATCGGCGGTGCGGATGGCGATGGCGCACTGCACGAGTCGCTGCGCGGCGGCGAGTTCGATACCGGTCTCCGCGACGACGGCCTGCGCCTCCCGTTCGGGAGGAAGGTAGGTCATCGGCAAGGTGGCGAAGCGCTGCCGGAACGACGGTTTGAGCTCCTTCAACGAACTCCGGTACGCCGGGTTGTAGGAGCACACGAGCATGAAATCGTCTGGCGCCCGGACCACTTCGTCGGCCCGATCCAGATACAGGGTGCGCCGATGATCGGTGAGCGAGTGCAGAATCGCCAGTGAGTCGTGACGCGCCTCCACCACCTCGTCGAGGTAGCAGATGGCACCGGTCTTGACCGCCCTGGTCAGTGGCCCGTCGGTCCAAATGACGTCACCGCCGGTCACCATGAACCGTCCGACGAGATCTGAGCTGGTCAGGTCGTCATGGCAGCTGATGGTGATGACGGGCCGCCCCAGCAGTGATCCCATATGCTCGACGAACCGGGTCTTGCCGCAGCCGGTCGGGCCGGTCAGCATCACCGGGATCTTCCGAGTGAAGGCCTGCTCGAAGAGTCGGACCTCGTTTGCGTTCGAATAATATATGTCGCTGCTCATGTGGCTCCTCTCTTACGTACTGATCAGTTCGCGGTGGACGCGTGCCAGTACGCGTGGCAGTTCTTCCACCCGGCTGATCCGTTGTGAGCGTTTGGGTCCGAAAACCTCGGGCAACGGGTCGACGCGTGTCGGCCCGACGCCCACGTAGTAGACCGACACACCGGCCTCGTTGGCCTCCTCCACCGCATGCGCAGCATCCGACCAGGCGTACCTACCCTCGTAGCCTTCGTCGGAGATCATCCCGTCGCCGATGATGATGAGCAGCCGGCGCTCCGAGGGCTGGTCGAGCAGTCGGCTGGTCAGATGCCGGATCGGGGCGCCGAGGCGGGTGTAACCACCGGCGGACAACCCCATTCCGCTCGGCGGGACGAAGCGGGCCTCCGGAAAGTCCTTCAGGCAACGGACTTCCACCCGATGTCTGGTGTTACCGGTGAACACGAAGATGCCGTGCCGCTCACGCGCGTGAGTCATTGCGCGGGACAACGCATCCGCGCAGGCCAGCTCGAGCCGGAACACCCGTCCCCCGTGTACCCCCAGTGAGGAGCTGCCGTCGAGCAGCAACGCGGTGCTGACATCGCGGTCACACGGCAACAGGTGGCGGAACAGTCGGGGCTCGCCGGCCTCTCCGGTGCGCAGGTCGACGTAATGTCGGACGTACTGGTCGATATCGAGATCCGACCCATCCTCGAGCCGGTTGACCATCGCTCGATGGGTGTCCTCCTGAAACCACTTGCGCAGGTCAGCCGAGGTCGTGGTGGGGGCACCGACTCGTCGGTCACGCGCCAACTCCACAACGGCCACGTGGTCGGTCATCAGGCGCTCAGTCCAGGAGTTCCACTCCGGATACGGGATTCCCGGACGGTGCTCAGGGGTGACATCGGTGTCGTTGTCCTGCGGTCGGCTCGGCGGAGGCAGGTTCGGATTGCGTACTCCACCGTCACCGCCGACGGGCACCGAGTACGGTCGCGGCATCCGCTTTTGCGTCGTGGTCCAGGGCATCCTGCCGAACTGCCGCCGCAGTCTGTCGGTCAGCCCGGTGGGCGCTGTGTAGATCGCCGGCAGCCGGCCCAGCAGCGGGTCGAGCTCCGCCTGATCCGATCCCCGGGCCGCCTCGATGGCCCGACCGATCATGTCTCGCGCCTCGAGCTGCGGGTCTGCCGGCGCGAGTTCTGGTAGCAGACGGCCGAACTCGGGCATCAGGCCCGGCCACCGCGCCGCGATCCAGCCCAGGGCGACGCCGGCTTCCACGACGGTCAGCGCCCGCAGTTCGCGTGCCGACAGTTCGTTGATCCGGTACTGGCCCAGCCGGTCCTTCGACGATGCGCATTGCAGGGCGATCCCGCAGGTCAACGATCGCCGGGTCCAGTCGGCCCGCAATGGCGGGTAGGGCACGTGCACGTGACTGCGCGATGTGCTGAGGCCGAATCCGCGGTGGTCGCCGGTGACCAGCCGCACACCGGCGCGGTTCTCCTCGCTCAGCGCGACCGCGGTGACCGAGCAGCTGCGTTCCAACGCCATGGCGGCCGTCTGGTCGAGGTCAGTCATGAACCGTCGCTCCCGAGCGGACGTGCGCCGGGCTCAGAACGTGCCGATGTTGGAGAACATCCAGTACCAGAACCAGATGACCAGACCGGTACCGCCCCATGCCGCGACGTAACGCAGAATCTCCCAGACGTAGTCCATGGTCGGACCTCCTTGTTGACGGGTTCAGGCCGCGCGCCGCGGCGGGGGACAGCGTGTTGCGCATGCTGTTTCGTTCGCCACCGTGACACCGCCCGGAGACCGCGGCGACCCGCCTCTGGCGTCGGCGGGTGTCGCGCCGGAGCTGGCGCAGCTGTGGAGTCATGGTGCACTGTTTCTAACCAATTGACTGACTTTAGTCAATAGAACGGACACTGGGGAAGGCGACCGGAGCCGGAAAACCGCGGCGCGGGGTCTTCAGTCGGTGAAGATCTCGCGGTTCACCGTGTGCAGATAGGGGATCGCAAGGAAGGGGGTGATGTAGAAGATGTCGTAGAGCCACCAGCCCACGACCGGGAAGATCACCCCGGCGAACCGCACGTCGGCGAACATCGTCATGTTGAAGACGTACAACACCCAGATCACCACGCCCATCCAGCAGGTGACGACCATCCACTGGTGACCCCAGCGCTTCATCTGCAGGAACCCGATCCCGGCCGCGATCCGCATGGTGAACACGGTGAGAATCATGCCCGCTTCCATGGCCTTTTCGCCGGGCCCGGCAGCACCGCCGACCCAGAGTTCGTTGAAATGCCAGAAGTATCCGGCGTCGAACATGTAGCCCCAGCCGCTGAGCAGCACACGCGCCAGCAGGCTGTGACTACCGATCAGGTCGAGGGCCCACCCCACGGTGTTGATCGCCGAATCGACGATGACCAGGTATCCCAGCAGGGTCACCAGCATCGGCCGCACCGACATTCCGTTCCGCTGCGCCCGCCGTAGCAGCCACACTCCCCGGAGGAACAACGGCAGGCCGAAAATACCCAGTGCCGCAGTTCCTATCAGGATGCTTCCGCTGATCAGCCATTTGTCCGCCTGACGCTGGGCAAGGCGCGACGCTTCCATATGCTCTTCAACCGACAGTGCACCAGGCATGTTGACTGACTCTAGTCATTCAATGGCGCTGCCGACAAGGATTGATCAGGCGATCACGGCCACGCTGTGCATGGTGCGTTTCACCAAATCTTCGAGCAACTCGTGACGCATCGGATCCTTGGTGGTGATCGCCAGCGCGTAGAGGCCGAGCAAGAAGAACACCGCACTGTTGATCGGCCGGACCTCCGGATCCACCTCCCCCTCGGCCTGGGCCTGCTCAATGCGCTTGCCCAACAGCAGGACCAGTGAGTGATCACTACCGTCCTCGGCGGCCGGGCGGGTCTGGGAGAAGTGCAGCGCCAGGAAATCCTTGAACAACAGCTCGCCGAGGCGGCGTTCCAGCCCCAATACCAGTCGCACCGCCTCGGTCAGGGCGGATTCCAGGTCATGCCCCTTGTCCAGGTACCGGCCGAACTGCTTTGCCATCCGGTCCTCTTCACGCTTCTCGAGCTCCAGCAGCACATGTTCCTTGGTGGGGAAGTGGAAGAAGAACGTGCCGTGCGCGACGCCGGCGGCGGCCACGATGGCGCCGACGTCGGCCTGCGCCATCCCGGTCCGCTTGAACTCGGCCGTCGCCGCACCCAGCAGGCGCTCGCGCGTCTGCAGGCGCTTGGCTTCGCGCGCCGTCATCTTCTCTGACTTGTCCGCCACGGCCATGCCCGGATCCCTCTGCCTACTGCGTTGTGACCATTCGCCGGTCACGACAGTACCGCGTCGGCGCTGCCGCGCCGGAAAGGATGACTTACGTCAGTGACTGTGACCCGGTTCGAGCCGCCGCTATCAGGGCCCGGATGTTGTTCTTACAGCGCCCGCACACCGTTCCTGCCCCGGTGCGTTCACCGACCTGTCTGGTGCTCGACGCACCGGCGGCCACGGCATCGATCACCTGCTGGCTTGTCACCCCGGCGCACAGGCAGACGTACACGACGCCTCACGCCCCGGCCTGGGTCTCCAGTTGTCCCTTGTCCACCTTGCCGGTGGCGTTCAGCGGCAACCGGTCCACGAAGCGCACCGAACGCGGAACCTTGAAGCCTGCCATCCGGTCTCGGCTCCAGGCGATCAGCTCCGATTCGGAGAGCTGGGGCGCCCGCTTCACCACGAACGCCGTGCCCACCTGGCCGAGCCGCTCGTCGGGCACGCCGATCACCGCGGCCTGCGCGACAGCCGGATGCTCCAGCAGGAAGCCCTCGATCTCGGCGGGGTAGGCGTTGAAGCCGCCGACGATGAACATGTCCTTCATCCGCCCCACGATCCGCAGCCGACCGGCGTCGTCGATCGTCCCGATGTCTCCGGTGTGCAGCCAGCCCTGCTCGTCGATCGCCTCGGCGGTCGCCGCCGGGTCATCGAGGTAGCCGGCCATCACGTTGTAGCCGCGCACCAGAACCTCGCCGGCTTCGGCGTCGCCGGCTATGCGGATCTCGATGTCCTCGCAGGCCTGCCCCGCGGTGGTGGCGATGTCCTCGAATGAGTCGCCGCGGCGCGAAGCGGTCACCGTGCCGGCCTCGGTCAACCCGTACCCGGTCATGATCGACTGGAACGGCAGTTCGCTGCGGATCCGGCGGATCAGGTCCACCGGGATGTCGGCGGCGCCGGTGACCGCGGCGCGCAACGACGACAGATCACGCCCGGACGGTGCGTCCAACAGTGACTGATACAGCGTCGGCGGACCTGGCAGCATCGTGATGCGTTCGGTCTCAATGAGTTCGGCCACCACGTCGACGTCGAAAACCCGGACCGGGATCATGGTGGCGCCCCGGATGCAGGCGGCGATACAGCCCGCCTTGTAACCGAAGGTGTGGAAGAACGGGTTGACCATCAGGTAGCGGTCACCCTCGCGCAAGTCGGCCAAGTCGCACCACTCGGCATAGAGCCGCAGATTCTGCTGATGGCTCATCATCACGCCTTTGGGCCGGCCGGTGGTGCCCGAGGTGAAGATGATGTCGGCGATGTCGCCACCGTCGACCGCACGCTGCAACGGCGCACCCGACGCCAGGAAGTCCGATTTCAGGTCGATCACCGGGACGCCGGGCGGGGCGACGAAATCCAGCCCCAGGAAACCCTTTTCGACCAAGACCAGCTTGGCGCCGCTACGGCGGATGATGTCGTCGGCCTCCGCCGTCTTGAAGCGGGTGCTGACCGGAACGAGCACTCCGCCGGCGGTCAGCAGCCCGAACGCGGCGATGATCCATTCCGCGGAGTTGGGCGCCCAGATGGCCACCCGGTCCCCCTTGGCGACCCCCGCCGCGGCGAACGCCCCCGCCGCACAGCGCACCCGGTCGGCCAACTGGGAAAAGCTCAGCCGCACCGGGCCATCGGCGATCGCTTCGGCATCCCCGAAGCGATCGCCGACACTCAAGACCATCTCGGGAATGGTCTGCCAGCGGGGCACCGCTAAACGGTGACGAGCCGACCGAGGTTACCGCCCATGATCTTGGCCTGGTCCTCGACGGAGAGGTGCGACAGCGCCGTCACGTAGTGGGTCGGCTCGGCCAGGCCCTCCGGGTGCGGCCAGTCGGAACCGTAGAGCACCTGCTCCACACCGATCAGGTTGATCAGATCGTCGATGCCCTCTTCGTAGAACGGGCTGACGTAGATGCGGTTCTTGATCTCCTCCATCGGGTTGCCCAGGAAGGCCTCCGGCGCCTTCTTGTACACCTCGGTCATGGAGTCCAGCAGCGGGAACATCCACTTCGAACCGGCCTCCACGATGCCCACCTTGAGCTTCGGGTGGCGGAACAGCGCACCGTGGATCACCCAGGAGCCCACCGCATCCTGGATCGGGCGCCATTCGTTCAGAATGTTCATCGCATTGGTCTGGAAGGGCAGCATCTCCTGTACCGTGCCGTCCCACTCCGACGTGTAGCGCGCGTAGCCGCTGTCGCTGGAGTGCATGCCGACGAACACGTCATGGTGCACGCAACGCTCCCAGAACGGGTCGAACTCGGGCAGCGCGAACGACCGCGGGCCGCGGAAGCCGGGGACCGGCGCCGGCCGGATCAAGATGGCGCGGGCACCGCGCTTGACACACCACTCGAGCTCCTCGATCGCCTTCTCGACGATCGGCAAGGTGATCACCGGCGTGGTGAAGATGCGGTTCTTGTAGTTGAACCCCCACACCTCGTCCAGCCACTGGTTGAGCGAGTGGATGATGACGTGGATCGCGACCGGGTTATCGCGCAGCCGCTCCTCGATCAGGCTCGCCAGCGTCGGGAACATCAGCGAACGGTCGACGCCCAGTTCGTCCATCAGTGCCAGGCGCGGAGCCGGCTCGAAGAACGCCGGGATCGACTTCATCGGCTCCCCGAACAGTTCACGCTTGCTCTTGCCGTCGGGGTTACCGAACTTGAAGTACTCCTCCCAGGCGCCCGGCTTGGCGACGTGCGAGAAGGTCGGATTCGGGATGTAGTTGCTGATGTGGCCGTCGATCGCAATCTTGGTACGCCCGTTGATCTCCACGTACTGGACGATGTCCTTGTACTCCTTGGGCAAGTACTTGGTCAGCGCCTCAGGCGGCTCATAGAGGTGGTTGTCGGCGTCGAACAACGGGAACGGGATCTCGACGCGATGTGACAGTTGACCCATGAAATGCTCCTTTTCGGCTCGTGAGAATCATATTCTCACAATCGTGTCGGTGCAACCTCGCTCGTAAGGTCCTGGCGAACCCGATACTTCTGCACCTTGCCGCTGGCGGTGCGCGGGAAGTCATCGACCACGCGCAGTTCCTCCGGCCACTTCTGCCGCGCCACGCCCATCCGCTCGAAGTGGGCCCGCAGTTCCGGCATCGTCGGCGACGCGCACCCCGGCTTGAGCCGGACAACCGCGGCCGCCCGCTCCCCGAGTCGCGCGTCGGGCGCCGCGACCACCACCGCCTCGGCGACGGCCGGCATCGCCAACAACACCTCTTCGACCTCCACGGCGCTGATGTTCTCGCCGCCGCGGATGATCACATCGGCCTTGCGGTCGGTGATGGTCAGATACCCCTCGGCGTCCAGCACGCCGACGTCGCCGGTGTGGTACCAGCCGTCGGCGTCGAACGCCGCCTCGGTCAGGGCATCGTCGGTGTAGCCCAGGCACAGGTCGGGGCCCCGGCTCAATATCTCGCCGTCGGGGGCCAGCCGGATCTCCACGCCGGGCCGCGCGTCACCGTCGGTGAACAGCCGCTTGTCCTCCGGGGCGCTGGAGGTCGAGCCGGTGATCGACGGGTGCTCGGTGCTGCCGTAGGAGCGATAGACGTAGATGCCGAGGTCGGCCAGCCGGCGGGTGACCGCCGCGGGCACCGTCGCCCCGCCGAGCCCGACATTGGGGATGTGCTGGAGATGCTCGGCGGCGAAACCCGGATGGTCGAGCAGGCTGGTGACGAAATACGGCGGCCCCCCGCCGATCGACACCCCCTGGGTGGTCATCAGCTCGAGCACCTGGCCGGGATCCCAGGTGTCGGCGAGGTCGATCGGCGCACTCTCCAGCACCGGGATCAGGAAGGCGCCGAGCATCCCGATGAAGTGCCCGACCGGGGTCGCGGTCAGTTGCCGGCCGCGATCCTTGGGGTAGTTGTCGAGCAACTGGCGCGTCTCGAAGCACAGGGTCCGGTGACTGTGTATGACGCCCTTGGGGTCCCGGGTGGTGCCGGAGGTGAACGCGATGAGCGCCGGTGCGCCGGGGTCGGTGGTCAGGATCCCGGCCATCGGCTCGTCAGCGAGCAACTCGTCGAAGTCCTGGCCCACCACGCTCGCCGACTTCCCGCCCACCACCCCGACAATCGGCACGTCTGCGGCGAGTTCGGGCACGAACATCATCCGCCCGAACTTCTCGGCGGTGATGAACACCCGGGGCTTGCTGGCGGTCAGGATGTAGCCCAACTCCTTGGGCCCGTAGAAGTGCACTACCGGCACCACGACCGCCCCCAGGAACGCCGCCGCCCAGAAGGTCGCGGCGGCCTCCATCCAGTTGGGCAGCTGGAACGCCACGACATCGCCGGGCCCGACGCCGCGGGCCCGCAGCCCGGCTGCCAGCCGGCGGGCGGTCAGCTCCACCTCGCCGAAGGTGCCGACCCACGGACGTACCGCCGAGTGCACCTCGAAGTGGTTGCCGGCTCCGCGGGACAGACCTTGACCGAGCAGGTCCCCGAGGGTCTCGTGGGTCCACCACCCGTTGGCTTCGTAGTGACGTACCAGATCGTCGGGAATCTTTCGCATGTCCCCTGCGATGTTATTCTCCTGATCCGAGAATGCCAATATCCTCATTGGAGAGTCATGGTTGATGTCGAGCTGGATGAAGGGCTGGCGGTCATCACGATCGACCGTCCCCAAGCGCGCAATGCGATCGCGCCGGAGACGATGGATCAGCTCAGTCGTGCCCTCGACGCGGTAGCCGCGGCACGGGCGCTGGTCATCACCGGCGGCGGTGACCGGGCCTTCGTCTCCGGCGGCGACCTCAAGCAGCTCGCCGCCATCCGCACCGAGGAGGACGCGCAGGCCATGGCCTGGCGGATGCGGTTGCTGTGCGACCGGATCGCCGCTTTCCCCGCGCCGGTGATCGCCGCACTGAACGGCCACGCGCTCGGCGGCGGCGCCGAGGTCGCCGTGGCCGCCGACATCCGGATCGCCGCCGCCGACGTCAAGATCGCGTTCAACCAGGTGTCGCTGGCGATCATGCCGGCCTGGGGCGGCGCCGAGCGGCTGGCGGCCCTGGTCGGGCACAGCCAGGCACTGCTGCTGGCCGGCACCGGAACCATGCTCGACGCCCCCGCGGCCGAACGGATCGGGCTGGTGAACCGGGTGGTGCCGCGGGAATCGTTCGAGGCCGAATGGCGCGGGCTGGCGCGGTCGCTGGCCAACCGTTCAGCCGGGGAGATCAAACGGGTGCTGGCCGGCGCGTCGGCGGAAGAGGCGGTGGCGGCTTTTGCCCGGCTCTGGGTCTCCGATGAGCACTGGGCGGCCGCGGACGCGCTGCAGCAGCAGCGCAACAACCGCTAGCGCGCAGCGGTCCCGGCCGGCGCCACCTGTCCATCGGCGCCGGCGACCGATTGCGGCTCGCCCTCGAAGCGATGCAACCAGCGCTCCACGAACTCGACGGTCTCGGCATGGCCGAGGGTCATGCCCAGTGCCTCGTGTTCGATGATCAGCATCCGCGACGCGCTGGTCATCAACACCATCAACACGGTCGCCGGAAACTCGTCGGCGTCGATGCCATAGCGCGCCAGCAGTCCGGCCACCGCCTCGATCTGTTCGGCGCGCAGCCGCTCCGCGTAGCTGGCGATCTCCGACCGCAACGCCGCACGTTCGTTGGCCAGCGCCATGAACTGCATGGTCAGCCCGGTCCACGCCGGGTCGGTGTTGAACCGCCACAACGCCCACAACGGCTGCGGCGACGCGAGCGCCGCGGCCTGCTCGGCCACACCCTGATCGCCGCGGCGGCGGAACATCGCCAGGAACAGATCCTCCATGGTGCGGAAGTAATAGTGCACGAGTTGGTGCTTGAGGCCGGCCCGCTCGGCGACGCGGCGCGAGCTGACGGCGGTGTGGCCGGCGGTCAACAAGAGTTCTTCGGCGGCATCGAGCAACAGCGTCCGGTTCTTCGCATCCGGCGCCCCAATTCTGCGCTGTCCCTTACCCGATTCGGGCATACCGTCCGCTCCGTGTCATCACATTCCACCTTTACACGTCCGGCGGCCATCGTAATGCCGCCGCAACCCTTGCTTCCCGGTCCCGCCCATGCTAAGCAGATGCACAGCACATGTCAGCCCATTCAGCAGAGGGGTCCACGTTGACCGACTTCGACACCATCGACTTCTTCACCGATCAGTCCCTGATTCCCGACCCTCACCCGTACTTCGACTACCTGCGGGCGCAGAGCCCGGTCGCCCCGCTGAACGTTTACGGCGTCGTCGCCGTGACCGGTCACGAAGAAGCGAACGAGGTCTACCGCGACTCCGACACTTACTCCAATCTGGTCGCCGTGGGTGGGCCTTTCCCGCCGCTGCCGTTCGAGCCCGAGGGCGACGACATCAGCGAGCAGATCGAGGCGCACCGCCACCAGATGCCGATGGCCGACCACATGGTCACCATGGACCCGCCGATGCACACCAAGGCCCGGTCGCTGCTGAATCGGCTGCTGACACCCAAGCGGCTCAAGGAGAACCAGGACTTCATGTGGCAGCTGGCCGACCGTCAGCTCGACTACTTCGCCGAGAGCGGCAAATGCGAATTCCTCTCCGAGTACGCCAGGCCGTTCGCACTGCTGGTGATCGCCGACCTGCTCGGTGTGCCCGAGGAGGACCGGCCGGCGTTCCAGGAGGTGCTGGGCGCCCCGCAGCCGGGCGCCCGGATCGGCTCACTCGATCACGAGGAGTTGGCCCACGACCCGCTGGCGTGGCTGGACGACAAGTTCAGCGGCTACCTCAGTGACCGCCGGGAGAACCCGCGCGGCGACGTGCTGACCGACCTGGCCACCGCCACCTACGAGGACGGGTCGATCCCCGAGATCTCCGACGTGGTCAAGAGTTCCACGTTCCTGTTCGCCGCAGGACAGGAGACCACCACCAAGCTGCTCAGCGCGGCGCTGCGATTCCTGGCCGAGGACGCGGGCCTGGTCGCGCAGCTGCGCGAGGACCGCAGCAGGATCCCGAACTTCCTCGAGGAGACGCTGCGGATGGAGAGTCCGGTCAAGACCGACCCGCGGCTGGTGCGCAAGACTACGACGTTGGGCGGCGTCGAACTGAAGGCCGGCACGGTCGTGGTGATGTTCCCCGGTGCGATCAACCGCGACCCCCGCAAGTTCGAGAACCCGCACGAGTTCCGGATCGACCGGCCCAATGTGCGCGAGCACCTGGCGTTCGCCCGCGGCAGCCACACCTGCCCGGGCTCGCCGCTGGCTCGCGCCGAGAGCCGGATCTCGCTGGAACGCATCCTGGACCGCATGACCGACATCCGGCTCGACGAGTCGCAGCACGGACCGGCCGGTGACCGCCGATTCAGTTTCGAACCGACCTTCATCCTGCGCGGCCTGACCGAACTCCACCTGGAATTCACCCCGGTGACGGTTCCCGTCCCCGCCGGCCTCTGACCGCAGTTCTCCCACCCACGCAAAAGGGGCAACCATGACGGTGACCACCACCGACGAAGCGCGCTACGACCCGTATGACGTCGACCTCAACAACGATCCGTACCCGATGTTTCGCCGGCTGCGCGAAGAGGCGCCGCTGTACTACAACGAAGAGCACGACTTCTACGCGCTGAGCCGATTCGACGATGTGCACGCCGCGTTCGCCGACTACCAGACGTTCAGCTCCGCCAAGGGTGCCGTCCTGGAGATCATCAAGTCGGGCATGGAGATTCCGCCGGGCATCCTGATCTTCGAGGACCCGCCGATCCACGACATCCATCGCAACCTGATGGCGGGGATGTTCAGCCCGCGGCGGATGAACGCCCTCGAATCGCAGATCCGGGAGTTCTGTGCGCGCTGCCTGGACCCGCTGGTGGGCACCGGCCGGTTCGACTTCGTCACCGACCTCGGCGCGGAGATGCCGATGCGGGTGATCGGCATGCTGCTGGGTATTCCCGAGGATCAGCAGAAGCACGTCACCGAGCACGGCGACGCCACCATCCGCACCGAGCCCGGTCAGAAGATGACCGACAACCCGGACGGTCCGATCGCCACCGGCGACGTGTTCGCCGACATCATCGCCTACCGGACCACGAACCCCTCCGATGACTTGATCACCGAGTTGATGAATGCGGAGTTCGAGGACGAAAACGGCACCCGGCGCCGAATGTCCAGCGAGGAACTGCACCTGTTCCTCACCGTGCTTGCGACCGCCGGCAGTGAGACCACCACCCGGTTGATCGGCTGGGCGGGCAAAGTGCTGGCCGACCACCCCGACCAGCGGGCGGAGCTGGCGGCCAACCCGGCACTGATTCCGCGGGCGGTCGAGGAGCTGGTCCGGTTCGAGCCGCCGGCACCGCACGCGGCCCGGTACGTCACCCGCGACGTCGAGTACTACGGCCAGACGGTACCCGCGGGTTCGGCGATGTTGCTGCTGATGGGCGCCGCCAACCGCGACCACCGCCGGTTCCCGCCGGACGGTGACGTCTTCGACATCCACCGGGAACGGCGCCCGCACCTCGGCTTCGGTCACGGCACCCACTTCTGTGTGGGCAACGCCCTGGCCCGGCTGGAGGCACGGATCGCCCTCGAGGAGATCCTCAAGCGATTTCCGGAGTGGGAGGTCGACCTGTCGGCGACGCAGATCTCCCCGACGTCGACGGTGCGCGGCTGGGTCTCCATGCCGGCGATCGTTCCCTGACCCCTGAACCCCCTAGTCACCCGAAGTTTTCCGCAACAACAGAATTGAGGTTTCCCATGACCGGACGTGTTGAAGGCAAGGTCGCGTTCATCACCGGCGCAGCGCACGGCCAGGGCCGCAGCCACGCGGTGCGGTTGGCGCAGGAGGGCGCCGACATCATCGCGATCGACGTCTGTAAGCCGATCGTGGAGAACTCGCCCATTCCGCCGGCCACGCGTGCGGAGCTGGCCGAGACCGCCGACATGGTCAAGGCGCTGAATCGCCGGATCTACACCGCCGAGGTCGATGTGCGCGACTATGACGCTCTCAAGTCCGCGGTCGATGCCGGTGTCGAGGAGCTCGGTCGCTTGGACATCATCGTCGCCAACGCCGGCATCGGCAACGGTGGCGACACCCTCGACCAGTGCAGCGAACACGACTGGCAGGAGATGATCGACATCAACCTGTCGGGGGTGTGGAAGACCGTCAAAGCCGGTGTGCCGCATCTCATCGCCGGAGGCAACGGCGGTTCGATCGTCCTGACCAGCTCGGTGGGCGGGCTGAAGGCCTACCCGCACTGCGGCAACTACGTGGCCGCCAAGCACGGCGTGGTGGGCATCATGCGGTCCTTCGCCGTCGAGTTGGGACAGCACAACATTCGCGTGAACACCGTGCATCCCACCCACGTCAGCACCGGGATGATCATGAACGAGGGCACCTGGAAGATGTTCCGGCCGGACCTGGAGAACCCGGGCCCCGACGACATGGCGCCGATCTGCCAGCTCTTCCACACCCTGCCGATTCCGTGGGTGGACGCGGTCGACATCAGCAACGCCGTGCTGTTCCTGACATCCGACGAGGCCCGCTACATCACCGGTGTCACCCTGCCCGTCGACGCCGGAAGCTGCCTCAAGTAGTGACGCAGACGATTCCCGACAGCTGGGAAGCAATTTCGCCGGAGTGGATGACCGCTGCCATCAGCGGTCATCACCCGGGCGCGGTGGTGGAGGACGTCTCGATCGCGTTGCGCGACGACGGCACCAACCGGCGGGCCCGCCTGGCGCTGCGCTACGCGGCCGGGAGCGGGCCGGCCACCGTGTTCGTCAAGGCGGTCGACCCCGAGCACGCCGATCTGGTCGAGCTGACCAGCGGCCTGTACCACGAGCCGCGACTGTTCCTCGCGCAAGTCGAACTGCCACTTGATCATCCGACGGTCTACCGGGCGGTGATCGACGAACAGCGCCGCGACTTTCTGCTGGTGATGGAGGATGTGGTGGCACGCGGCGCCGACCCGCGCGACGCCACCAGGCCGCTGAGCCTCGACGAAGCGGCCCGGGGAGTGCGCGGCCTGGCCCGGCTGCACGGGGCATTCTGGGGCGAACGCATCGCCGCCAACCCCGCGCTGGAGTGGGTGGAGCCGTTCGTGCCGTTCGCCGGGCTGGAGCTCGCACCGCTCGACGTCGCCTACCAGCGACTGGGCGACTCGGTTCCCGCCGAGATCACCGCGATGAGCGGGCCGGAACTCTTCGGCGACATCTGGGCCCGCTACATCCGCAGCCTGACCCGGGGGCCGCAGACGCTGCTGCACGGCGACCCGCACATCGGCAACACCTATGTGCTGCCCGACGGCGACGTCGGGTTCCTGGACTGGCAGATGGTGCGGCACGGCAACTTCTCGCTGGACCTGGGCTACTTCCTGCAGGGCGCACTGGACATCTCCGACCGGCGTGCCGGCGAACGGGACCTGCTGGCGGAATACCGTGGCTCCCTGGGGCTTCCGGCTGCAGAGTTGCCCTCGGCCGACGAGATCTGGTGGCACTATCGCGCGTCGGCCGCGCACGGTCTGGCGATCTGGATCGCGACGCTGTCCGGTGGCGACAGCTGGCAGCGCCCGGACATCAGCCTGGCGTTCGCACAGCGCTACGCCGCGGCGTTCACCGACCTGGACACCCGGGCGGCACTGGACGCCCTGGACGGCTCCAGCAAATGAGCGTTGACGCTGCGACGGTGATTACCGACTAGCCCAGCGCGTTGCCGATCACCCCGTCGGCCTCCAGGGCGGCGATCTCGGCATCGGTGAAACCCAGCTCGCACAGCAGCTCGTGGTTGTGCTCACCGAGCAACGGCGCCGGGCGACGGTGGAAACGCTTGGGCCCGTGCGTCGAACGCACCGGCAGCGTGCTGTGCCGCACCGTCGGGTTCACCGGGTGGGCGACCTCTTCGAAGAAGCCGCGGTGCGCCAACTGCGGCAGCTCGGCCTGCCGGTGCGGCTGCACAGCCTTGGCCACCGGGATCCCAGCCGGCCAGAGCAGATCGACGATCTCATCGGCACTGCGCTCGGCACACCAGGCGCCGAGTCGGGAGTCGATGAGGTCGTGGTGTTCGCGGCGCCCTGCCGCGGTCGCCAGGCCCGGGTCGGCCGCCCAGGCCGGTCGGCCCAGTGCTTCGCAGAGCGCAGTCCACTGTTCGTCGGTGCTGATCGCGACGGCGACCCAGCTGTCGAGGCGGCCGAACTCGTCGATATCGGTGGTGCGGTACAGGTTCTGCGGCGCCGCGGTCGGCCCCCGATTGCCGTCGCGCTGTAGCAGGGCGCCGTAGGCGGAGTACTCGATCACCTGCTCGGCGGCGATGTTGAGGGCCGCATCGACCATCGCCGCTTCCACCAGGATCCCTTCGCCGGTACGGCGGCGCTGCTCCAGGGCCAGCAGCAGTGCGTTGAGGGCGTGCACCCCGGCGTTCGGGTCGCCCACCGAATACGGCTCGTACGGATTGCGGTCGGGGAAGCCGGTCAGCCAGCTGACGCCCGCGGCGGCCTCGATCGCATAGGCGAAAGCCGGATTGTCTCGCCACGGTCCGTCGAGCCCGAAACCGGGCATCCGCAACAGGACCACATCGGGGCGCAATCGCCGAACCATGTCGAAATCCAAGCCGATCTGTTCGAGCACCCGCGGGGTGAAGTTCTCCACGATCACATCGGCGGTCGCGACCAGCTTCCGCAGGATCTCGCGGCCGGCCTCGCGGCGCAGGTCCGTCGTGACCCCCCGCTTGTTGGTGTTGAGCGCCGAGAAGATCGGTGAGCGCTCCCACCATTGCGGTTCACTGGCCGGGATTCCGGCGATGAGCCGGGTGCCGTCGGGTTTGCCGGTCGATTCGATATGGATGACGTCAGCGCCGAGCATGGCCAGCAGATGGGTGCAGCTGGGGCCGGCCCAGAACGTCGTCAGGTCCAGCACTCGCAGGCCGCTGAACGGCCCCGCGTCGGGCCGCTCACCGCCGTCGGCGACACGTGCCGGGGGCGGCGCCGAACGGTAGCGCTCGGTGTGCTCGCCGAGACGCGGCGCCGGCTGCGGCGGCCCCCAGCTCAGCTGCGGTATCCGGTAGGGGCGATCGGGCTGGATGAACCCGTCTCGCGGGTTGGTGACGAAGGCCTGCCGCGCCCGGAAGTGATCCAGCTCGGTGACGTTGGCGCCGTTGCCGACCGGCGCGTTGGGTATCCGGAATGCGGTGGCCAGCTCTCGGATCTCCTCGACGGTCTGGTCTTTGAACCAGGCGTAGATCTGCTCGGCCTTCTCGTTGGCCTGCTCGGTGATCGACAGCGGCGACTCCTCGTCGATCCACTCGGGATGACCGGTCATCGCGCACAGGTCGAACCACTGCTGGGCGGTGCCGCACCCGACATCGACCAGGCCGTCCTTGGCGGTGGCGATACCGGGCACGGTGAGCCTGCGGGTGTCGCGCCAGGGCTTGCCGAGCATCTCGAAGTAGGTCACCGGGTAGTAGGTCAGGCCCATGATCTGTGTCTCGAGCATCGACAGGTCCAACAGATCACCGCGGTCGCGGCGGGGAAACCACGCTGCCAGGGTCAGTGCACTGGCGTAGGCGCCGGCAAGGTACTCCCCGACCTGCCCGCCGACGAATGCCGGTGGCAGGTCCTGGGATCCGCGCCCGATCCCGAAGATGCCACCCGACCACGCCTGCAGGGTGAACTCGGTGGCCGGCCGGTCGCGCCACGGACCGTCCAGCCCGAACGGCGTGATGGCGGTGACGATCAGATGGGGATGGTCCCGGGTGATCTGCTCGGGCCCGAACGCCGGATGCTCGGCCAGCGCCGACCCGCGCGACCAGATGACAGCGTCGGCGCCGGACAGCAACCGGTCCACGAGCGCGGAGTCGCGGTCCGGGTCGGCGACAACACTGCGTTTGGCGCCGGACAGAAAACTGAACAGCGCACCGTCGCCGCCGGTGTCGGCACCCGACGCCGACCAGTGCCGCAGCGGGTCCCCTTGCGGCGGCTCGACTTTGATGACTTCCGCACCGCCGTCGGCCAGCATCTTGGTGCAGTAGCCACCGGCGATTCCGGTGGACAGATCGATGACGGTGAAACCGTCGAGGGGTGTCACGGCCTCAGGTGTCCTTGTTGCGACTGGATTTGCTCAACCGGAAGTCGGGCGGGAACCTCGAGTCGTTATCCTTGACCGCTCCGGACAGCCCGGACTCGATGGCGTCATCGAGCATCAGGTCGTCGGTGTCGGGCGCCACCCCGGACCCCATCGACTCGAAGAACGCCGACAGCAGGCTGCCCATGTACTCACCCTGATGCTGCTTGTAGACCTCGAAGAACATCTTCTGCATGAACACCGTGTCGACGGGGCGGTTGCGGGCGCAGGCCAGCGCATACTTATCGACCTCGGCTTCGAGCTGATCGCGTGGCACCACCTTGTTGAGGAAGTTGCACTTCTCCATGTCGGCGGCGGTGAACGGCCTTCCGGTGAACACCATTTCGGAGAACTTGCGCAGCCCCATCATCTGCACCCAGGTCCACATCCGCGGCCCCCACCCGTAATAGCGGAACGACGGGTGGCCGAACAGCGCGTCGTCGCTGGAGATCACCAGGTCGGCGTCGGCGGCCTGGTAGAAGTGCCAGCCGTAGCAGTAGCCCTTGGCCTCGACGATGCTGATCTTCTTCAGCTCCTGCAGCGGCCGGTTGCCGGCTTGGACATTGGCGTACCACGCGCTGATGGTGGCGCCGTTGCGGAAGGTGCCCTTGGGCGGGTAGTTGACGTCCATGCCTTCCAATCGCAGTTCCGCTAGCCGCTTTTCGGGTTCGTCGACGCCCTCCATGAACTCGGGCAGGTCGGCGCCGCTGCCCAGGTTGTCGCCGACCCCGCGGATCACCACCACCTTGACGTCGTTGTCGACGCTCGCCCCGCGCAGCAGGTCCGCATACCGCAGCCGTGCCGACGAGGTCGGCGCATTGAGGTATTCCGGCCGGTCGAACGTGATGGTGGCGATCTTGGTGACCGGGTCCTTGTGGTAGCGGATGATCTCCTCGGCCGGAGGCCGTCCCGAATCCGCGCGCGTGTCTGACATTTGGCGATCTGCTCCTTCAGCTGAAAGGACTGGTGGTCAAAACTTCGTGCCCGTCTTCGGTGATCAGGACGGCCTCCCGCCCGAACACCGCGCCGACACCGGGCTCGAACACATAGCCGGTGACGGCCAGGACCATTCCCGGCTCGAGCCGTTCGGCGGCGGCGGTCTGCGGCAGCCGCGCCGAGACCACCGGCGGGTCGAAACCCATGCCGAGCCCGTGCGCCACCGGAACCGGGGGCAGCGCCTCTCCGGCCGCCGCGTAGGCGCTCAGCAGGTCGCTGCCGGCCGCACCCGGACGGCAGGCGCCGGATAGCCGCTGCCACAGCGCATCCCATCGCCGATACAGTTCTGCGGCGGCACCGCCCGGCGGGCGGCCGGCCGAATGGGTGCGTCCCACCTCGCCGAGGTAGCCGCCGGCCACCACGGCGGCCGAGATACCCACCAGGTCCCCCCGCCCGGCCCGCCCGTCGCCGCCCGCCCG
>NZ_LQPS01000045.1 GCF_002101885.1 Mycolicibacter senuensis | reverse complement strand
CAGCCCTCCAACCACGAGCCCCACACCGGCTGCCACAGCCCAGCATCCACCCGTTATAACGATGTTGTACCTGAGTAATCGCTAAACATAACGGGCATATGCCACACCGTCAACCGCTGTCGGTGAACCGCCCCCCACTACACCGCCTCGCCCAGGTTGATAGTTAGCGAACCGATATATCGTCCTGGCCATAGCTCAAGGACACACGAGCAAAATCATCGGCCACGTCAACGCCACAACATCACTGCGTCTCGCCAGCCCAAGAATGGCTAACGAACCATTCAGGTTTTCAGGTCGCCCGACTGCTCCCCACCGTCAGAGAACGCGGTGCGCCAACGGGACCGCCAGGGCACCAACTCGCGCGTACCTCGCGTCGCGCCAAGACCCTAGCCCGACTTACCGCCTTTGCCTGCAGTACCTGCAGCACCCTGTGCCCCGGCGGTCCCGGAATCGGCTCGGCTACCGTCGGCTTCCATGCCACCGGCACCGCCCTTGCCACCGACGCCGCCCTTCCCGCCGACAGTGCCATAGCCAGCGGCACCGCCTTTGCCGCCCGTGCCGTTGTTGTGGGTGCCCGCGGCACCGCCGTCGCCGCCGTCACCGCTGGTACCACCCTTGCCGCCAGTCCCGCCGGCGCCGCCGGCGCCGGCCTGACCGGCACCGTCGGCGCCAACGCCCGCGGCGCCACCTGAGCCACCGACTCCGCCCACACCGCCGGTACCGCCCCTACCGCCGTCACCTCCGTTACCGCCGTCGCCCGCGGTGTTGTTGGCGCCGGGCATACCCCATGCCTCGCCGCCTTTACCGCCGTCACCGCCGTCACCGGCAGCACCACCCTTGCCGCCAGTACCGCCGGAACCGCCGATGCCACCGTTGCCGCCGACTCCGCGAATCGCCCCACCATCGCCGCCGGCACCCGCGGCGCCGCCAGCACCGCCAACGCCACCGACCGACCCCTCACCACCGATACCGCCCCGACCGCCCTTACCGCCATCGCAAACGGAGCCCACTACACCGCAGTAGGCATAGCCGCCGTCGCCGCCCCTACCGCCATCGGCGCTGAGACCGCCGCGGCCTCCGACACCGCCCTGGCCGCCATAGGCCTGGCCGGTCCCTACTTCGGCCTTGCCTCCGGTGCCGCCATTGCCGCCATCCTGGGCATATCCGTTGTTGTTGTCGTTGTCCCCGTGTGCGCCGTTACCGGCATGACCGCCTCGAAATGGCGTGTCCATGCTCCCTTGGAAAGCGGTCGGGGATCCGACGTTAGTGCCATTCTCACCATCCGCAGCTCTTGGATACGCCGCGTTATAACCCGGGACCGGCCCCAATGTTCCTGTCGCGCCGTCGCCGCCGTGGCCGCCGTTGCCGCCGTTGCCGATGTTGCCGCCGTTGCCGCCGTTGCCGCCTTTGCCGCCGGTGCCACCGGGGGTGGTGGCATCAGCGCCGCTGCCGCCGTTGCCGCCGTTGCCGTAGACCCCATCGGGTAGTTCACCGTGGGCGCCATCGCTACCGGCAGTGGAACCGGCACCGCCGGTGCCGCCGGCCCCGCCGGCCCCGGCATTGCCACCGTTGCCACCGTGACCGCCGGCCCCGGATGTGCTGTCGTGGCCGTCGGTGCCGTCACCGGGGATACCGCCGGTACCCCCGGTGCCTCCGTTGCCGCCAGCACCCTGGTTGCCGCTGTTCCCGCCACCGGCTCCGCCGTCACCACCATGCCCACCCTGGCCACCGGTGCCACCGTGACCGCCGTCGGAGCCGGCGGACGACGTCCAGGTGTGCCCGGTGCCGCCCTGGCCACCGGTGCCCCCGGTACCCCCGTCACCGCCGTCCCCATCGGCTCCGGCCACCCCGGTATCACCGGAACCACCCGCAGCCACCGCACCCCCGACTCCGCCGGCACCGCCGGCACCGCCGTGGCCACCAACCCCACCGGTAAAGCCCGTACCGCCATCGCGAGAGCTGCCCACAGCACCCGCAGTGCCCCGTGCGCCGGTTCCACCATCGCCACCGTCGCCACCGGTGCCCGCCGCACCCCCGCCACCGCCATCACCACTAACCGATCCGCCTAATCCGCCCTGCCCGCCGTCACCGCCGACACCGCCGGCACCGCCGTCATGACTCGCCGTCCCCAACCATCCCGACCCCCACGGCAAGAGAAGACCTGCACCAGCAGTGGCCCCGGCCCCACCGTCGCCTCCCGCACCCCCGACACCACCGTTGCCGTAGAGACCACCGTTGCCGCCATTACCGCCCAAACCACCGGCCCCGCCGCCACCACCGCGCCCTAGTGCCGGATCAAAACTGTCGCTACCGGCCGCCCCGGTCCCACCGCGACCGCCGGCCCCACCTACACCGCCATCACCATGAGTGCTGCCGTTACCGCCGTTACCACCGAGCCCGCCGGCACCACCATTGCCGTCATTGACCTCAACACTGTCAGAACTGAACCCATCACCCCCGGCCCCACCAGCACCCCCGGCAACCACCGCGTTACCGTCCACACCCGCAGCCCCCACCACACCGGCACTGCCACCACCGGCCCCGCCGGCCCCGGCCAGCCCGGCATCACCACCGTCACCGCCACGGCCGCCATCGACCTGCTCAGCAATACCCGCCGCCCCGGCACCACCATCACCAGCCCGGCCGGCATCACCACCACGGCCACCATCACCACCAGCGCCGGCCACCCCATCAGGGCCACCACCAGTGGAACCACCACCGGCACCACCGCGGCCCCCGCCACCACCGAGACCACCATCACCACCGGACCCACCGGCGCCACCGACCCCATCGCCGCCCTCGGCGAACGATCCCAGCACCCCGGACTGCCCCGCACCCCCGGCACCGCCGGAACCTCCCACCCCACCGAAACCACCCACACCGCCAACAGCGCCCACACCCCCGGCACCACCATCACCACCGACACCACCATGGCCGCCATGACCACCATCAGCACCCGGGGCATCGCCGTCAGCACCGATATAGCCGCGACCACCCGCGCCCCCGGCACCACCATTACCGCCGACACCCTGCGCCGCGCGGTCGATCCCGTCGGCTTCTAAACCACCCAGGCCGCCAGCACCACCAGCGCCACCATGACCGCCACGAGCACCATCCAGGTTTCCGGCATCACCATCAGCACCCGCCAACCCGGTGCCACCGTTACCGCCGGCGCCACCAGCCCCGGCCTTGCCATCGATACCGCCCGCGGCCTGGCTGCCATCACCGTTAGCGCCCCCAACACCACCGCTACCGGCGTTACCACCGGCGCCCCCGGCCGCACCGTCAGCGCCATCAATACTGGCCGCAGTCCCCTCGGCACCAGCACCACCGGCAGCGCCTTGACCACCCGAGCCACCATCACCGCCGAGTCCACCGCCACCATGGGCGCCCGCGGTTGCGCCGGCACCACCGAGGCCGCCATCACCACCGGCACCACCGTTACCGCCGTGCTCACCGCTGGCACCCGGGGCATCCCCGTCAGCACCGGTATAGCCGTGACCACCCGCACCCCCGGCACCACCATTGCCGCCGACACCCTGCGCCGCGCGGTCGACACCGTTGGCTTCTAAACCACCCAGGCCACCGGCACCCCCAGCCCCACCATGACCACCACGAGCACCATCCAGGCTTGCGGCGTCACCATCGGTACCGGCCAACCCGCCACCACCGTTACCGCCGGCGCCACCAGCCCCGGCCTTGCCATCGATACCGCCCGCGGCCTGGCTGCCATCACCATTGGCGCCCCCAACACCACCGCTACCGGCGTTACCACCGGCACCACCGGCCGCACCGTTAGCGCCGTCGATACTGGCCGCAGTCCCCTCGGCACCAGCACCACCGGCAGCGCCTTGACCACCCGAGCCACCATCACCGCCGAGCCCACCACCACCATGAACACCGGCGACCGAACCGGCACCACCGAGGCCGCCATCACCACCGGCACCACCATGGCCGCCATGACCACCATCAGCACCCGGGGCATCCCCGTCAGCACCGGTATAGCCGTGACCACCCGCACCCCCGGCACCACCATTGCCGCCGACACCCTGCGCCGCGCGGTCGACACCGTTGGCTTCTAAACCACCCAGGCCGCCAGCACCCCCAGCCCCACCATGACCACCGCGGCTGCCATCCAGGCCCGACGCATCACCATCGGAACCGGCCAACCCGGTGCCACCGTTACCGCCGGCGCCACCAGCCCCGGCCTTGCCATCGATACCGCCCGCGGCCTGGCTGCCATCACCATTGGCGCCCCCGACACCACCGGCACCGGCGTTGCCGCCGGCCCCACCGGCCGCACCGTCAGCGCCGTCGATACTGGCCGCAGTCCCGTCGGCACCAGCACCACCAGCAGCACCCTGACCACCCGAGCCACCATCACCGCCCAGTCCACCACCACCATGAACACCGGCGACCGAACCGGCACCGCCAAGGCCACCATCACCGCCGGCACCACCGTTACCGCCGTGCTGCCCGCTGGCACCCGGGGCATCCCCGTCAGCACCGGTGTAACCGTGGCCGCCGGCCGCGCCGACACCACCATTGCCGCCCACACCATCAGCAGCCCGATCGATACCGTTGGCTTCTAAACCACCCAGACCACCGGCACCTCCAGCGCCACCATGACCACCGCGGCTGCCATCCAGGCTTGCGGCGTCACCATCAGCACCGGCCAACCCGGTGCCACCGTTACCGCCGGCGCCACCAGCCCCGGCCTTGCCATCGATACCGCCCGCGGCCTGGCTGCCATCACC
>NZ_LQPS01000044.1 GCF_002101885.1 Mycolicibacter senuensis | reverse complement strand
GCTCGACCGCGAGCCGGCGATAGCTCAGGCCCGGCCGCCACGAACCGAGGTGCACCTCATAGGTGCTCATCGGCTCCGCCACCGGATCGCGCCGGGCGCGCTGCGCCATCCAGTCGCCGTCACCCCAGCGGTACTCGCTGTGCGTCACCCGCGACGCGGTTCGCGGCGGCACCTCGGTGGCGAAGGCGAACGGGTCGGCACGATCGCTCACGGTGCCATCGGCGCCGTGAATGCGGAACTTGTAGAGACCATCGGGCGGAAAGTCCGGCCAGAACACTTCCCAGACCCCGGAGGAACCCAGCGCGCGCAGCGGTGCGTCGTTGCTGTCCCAGCCGTTGAAGTCACCGATCAGGCCGACGCCTCGGGCGTTGGGCGCCCACACCGCGAACGACACCCCGGACACCTCGCCGCCGGGCGTGGTCAACGTGCGACGGTGGGCGCCGAGCACGTCCCAGAGCC
Source organism: Mycolicibacter senuensis (assembly GCF_002101885.1). Lineage (GTDB taxonomy): Bacteria > Actinomycetota > Actinomycetes > Mycobacteriales > Mycobacteriaceae > Mycobacterium > Mycobacterium senuense. The sequence goes on along the minus strand of NZ_LQPS01000044.1, from coordinate 947 downwards.
GTTCGTGACGGCCCTCGGCGAACAGGTGTAGGTCGATCTCACCCAGCGTCGGCGCGAACCGGTAACCGTCGGCGACGGTGTGTACCCCGGTCGGCTCGGCGAACTCAGCCGTGTCGGGGTAGTGCATCTCGAGCCGGTAGTCGGCTAGCCCGGTCAACGGCAGCGCGACCGCGAACAGTCCGGAACCGAGGTGCCGCATCGGGAATCGGTCGGCACCGACCAACACCACGGTGCGGCGCGCGCGTGGCCGCAGCACCCGGATCACCGTGTCTTTGCCGTACTCGTGGGCGCCCAGAATGGCGTGCGGATCATGGTGTTCCCCGGCCAATAGCCGGGTCAGGTCCGCCGCTGCGGGCGCCAACTGTCGGGACATCGGATTCACCTGCGACGCAGCAGGGCGGTGCGGGCCTGCGCATTGATCCGTGGCATGTTGACGATATGGGCCACCGCCCGTGCCGGATCGAGCCGCACCCAATTCTCCCGTCCCCAGTGGTAGTCCTCACCGCTGATCTGGTCTCGCACCCAGAAGCGCTGGTAGTCCTCCATGCCCAGCGCCCACATGTCCAGCCGCAGCGTCGCGTGCTCGGCGACGAACGGGTTGAGGGTGACCACCACCAGCACGGTGTCGCCGCTGGCCGGATCGAACTTGCTGTAGGCCAGCAACGCATCGTTGTCGACATGATGGAAGTGCACGGTGCGCAGCTGGCTCAACGCCGGATGCACCCGGCGGATCTCGTTGAGCCGGGCGATGAACGGTTCCAACGACCGCCCCTCGGCGACGGCGGCGGCGAAATCGCGTGGCCGCAGCTCGTACTTCTCTGAATGAAGGTATTCTTCGCTGCCCTCACGCAACGCGCGGTCCTCGAACAGTTCGAAGCCGGAATACACCCCCCATGCCGGGCCCATCGTCGCCGCCAGCACCGCCCGGATGGCGAACATGCCGGGCC
>NZ_LQPS01000043.1 GCF_002101885.1 Mycolicibacter senuensis | reverse complement strand
AGCGCCGCATCGGATTCGCGGCGCCGCAGACTCGCACACGCCAGATGAATCGTCACCAACGACGACGAACACGCGGTATCCAACATGACGGCCGGACCGTGCACACCGAGGAAATACGACAACCGGCCGGCCGCGAAATTGGCGGCATTGCCGAAGGGAACGTAGGGATCGATCTCGGCAGGCTGGATATTGCCGATCATGTCGAGGGCGTAGTCGCTGGTGGTCATGCCGACGAAAATCCCGGTCTGGGTGCCGCGGATCGCCTCTTTGGTGATCCCGGCGTGCTCCAACGCCTCCCAGGCCACCTCCATCAACAACCGCTGCTGAGGATCCATCGCATCGGCCTCACGCGGCGAGATACCGAAAAACTCCGCATCGAACTCAGCGGGCTGCCACGACGACAAGAACCCACCCTCACGAGAACAAATCGTCCCCGCCACGGAATGATCCGAGGAATAAAACGCATCGGCATCCCAGCGATCCGCCGGAACCCGAACAATTCCCGAACCCTCGGCACACAACAACCGCCAATAACCGGCGGGGTCATCCACCCCACCGGGCAGCCGGCAACCTATGCCGACCACCGCGATCGGCTCGGTGTCACCGGCCTCGGCCACCGCCAACCGCGCCGTCAGATCATCGATCTTGCGCAGCGCCTCGGCAACAATCGCCCGGCGATCCGGCCCCCCAGCCGGTGCAGCGTTCATCTCGCTCAACTCAACCTCCCCGAAAGCCGCGCGAGCAGCTCGTCATCTGTCACACAGACCGAGCGGAAGTATCCAGTCGGTCGAATCCGTCCCGCTGGTAGATCTCCACGCAGCTGGAGCGGCGGATCTTGCCGCTGGTCGTGATCGGGATGGCGCCCTGCGGAACCAGAACCAGATCGCCGATCGCCAAGCCGTGCGCCTTCGACAGCGCGGCCGCGACCTTCCGCCTCACCTCGTTCAGCCTGTCGGCGACCTCCTCGTCCGATCCCCCCTTGTTCTTGAACTCGGCGATCGTAACAAGCTGCTCCGACCTACTGTTCGATATGGACACCGCCGCGACGCGTCCGCCGGTGATCTCCTGCACGGTGGCCTCGATGTCGTCCGGGTAGTGGTTCTTGCCGTCGACGATCAGCAGGTCCTTGATCCGGCCGACGATGTAGAGCTCGCCGCTGGAGATGACGCCGAGGTCCCCGGTCTTGAGCCACGGACCCTGCGGCGTGCCGGGCGACGGGTCGACCAGTTTGCCGCCGAAGGTGCCCTCGGTCGCCTGCTGGTTGTGCCAGTAGCCGGCCGCCAGGTTGGGGCCGTACGCCCAGATCTCGCCGACCTTGCCCTCCGGGTTCTCGGTCTGGGTGTCGGGATCCACGATGCGAACCGTGCAGGCCCGCGGCACACCGCAGCTGACCAGCTCCACGCCGCCCTCGGGCCCGCTCAGCTCGGCGATGCCGTCAGCCAGCTTGGTGTAGTCGAAGCGCGGGGTCGGCGGCGGGCTGCCCGGGGTGTTCGAGGTCAGGTAGACGGTGGCCTCGGCCAGCCCGTAACCGGGCCGCAGCGCCGCCGGGTTGAGGTTGAACTTGGCGAACCGGTCGACGAGCCGGCGCAGCGTCGCCGCGTGCACCCGCTCGGCGCCGAACGCGAAGGTGTGGACGCGGCCCAGGTCGAGGCCTGCCATGTCCTCATCGGAGGTACGCCGGACGGCCAACTCGTAGGCGAAGTTGGGTCCACCGGTGTAGGCGTTGGGGTAGCTGGCCACCAGCTGCATCCAGCGGGCCGGCTTGGCCAGGAACGCCATCGGGCTGAAGATCACCGCTTGGTGGCCGCCGACCAGCGGGAAGATGATGCCGCACATCAGGCCCAGGTCGTGGTAGAAGGGCAGCCATGCCACCAGGGTGGTGTCGGCCGGCACCGCCTTGCCGCGGTCCTCGAAGGTGTCGGCGATCATCTGCCGCATGTTCTCGATGGCGTTGTGGTGCCCGACCATGACGCCGGCGGGTGTCCGGGTCGAGCCGGAGGTGTACTGCAGGAACGCGGTCTTGGTGTGCGCGGTGGTGGTGGGCGCCACCGGCGGCTCGGAGTCGAGGTCCAGCGCGTCGACCTCGATCACCACCGGCGGTTTTCCACCCAGGTCACGGATCGAGTTGGCGATGTCGCCGACCGCGGCCGACGTGGTCAGGATCGCCGCCGGGGCGCAGTCCCGCAGCGCGGCCGAAACCCGCTCGTCATGCGCGCCGAACATCGGCACCGGTAGCGGCACGGCGATCATCCCCGCCTCCAGCGCGCCGTAGAAGCCGATGATGTATTCCATGCTCTGCGGGGCCAACAGCGCTACCCGGTCGCCCGGCGAAGCGCAGGTCGCCAGTTCCGCGGCCACCACCTGCGCCCGGTCACGCAGCTGCGACCAGGTCACCGTCTCGCGGTACCCCTCCGGGTCGACGTCGAAGTCGATGAAGGTGTACGCGGGCGCATCCGGCTTCGCCCGGGCCCGGTCGGCCAGCAGGCTCGGGATGTGCGATTGAGTAACCGGCATAACGATGCTTTTCTCCTTGTGCTGTCAGGTCCGCGGACCTCACCTGCTCAGTAGTTCGGCCCCGTCCAGAGTCGTCACGTGTGGCGTCCGAACTGACGGTTTCGCTGCGCGGCGATCCTGCACAGCGGAGGTATGCAATTGGATTAGCGACATTTGGGATGCTTCCCTGGGGATCGGCTCCGGTGGGCAACGCTGCCCGGCCCGCTCAGCTGAGCGCGTCAGCCTCACCTGGGGCCGGTTGCTCGCCGTGCCGGTCGAAGCTGGGGGCGGGTACGTCCGGTCGCCGAGATCGCGCGGCCCATGCGGCCGGAACGGGTGGTTCGACCATCGACACGGGTACCCCTTCTGGATGCTTGGAACCTACGCAAAAACTCCTTGGACCCCGACATCCCAGGCGTTTCCCTCCCGCGGAGGCTACCACGTAGGCACTGTTGACAAGGAATTTATCGGTCCCGTACAGCGCGAACGAAGCAGACCCGGCATGTTAGCGCAGAAATCGCTAACAGCACCAGCGGTCACACCGGTACCAACAGCAAACTCACAGACAAGCCGGGGTGCGGACGCCCCCGCCCGTCACCGTCGGCAGTAGGCCGCCAGCTTCGCCTCGATGTCGCCGACCAGTTCCGGCAGGTGGTCGTTGAGGTAGAAGTGGTGACCCGGCGCGGTGAACGTCCGGGCACTGAACTCCGCGGTGGTGCGCTCGGCCCACGGGGCCACCTTCTCGGCGGTCGCGACGTCGTCTTCGTCGCCGTGGAACGCGACTATGGGGCACGACACCCGGGCCTCCGGAGGGCAGTCGTAGTTGGCGATCGCCTTCAACCCGCGCAGCGTCGGGAGGATCTTCGCGGCGAACTCCTCGTTCTCCAGGAACTCCGGATTGACCCCGGTCATCTGGCTGACCGCCTCGAGCAGGCCGCGATCGGAGTCGCCGATGTTGTCGTAGCCCGCCCGCCCCGGCGCGCCCGCCGCTGAGACGAACAACGCCGCGATCGTGTTGCCGTTCGCTTCGAATCGGCGGGCCACCTCGAAGGCCAGCAGGGCACCCATGCTGTGACCGAAGAAGGCGCCGCACCCGTCGGCCGGCGGGGCCAGCTTCTCGCAGACGCGATCGGCGAGGTCCTCGATGCTGGTGAAGGCGCCGAGGTCATGGTTGCCGCCCTTGCCGGGGTACTGCACCCCGATGCGTTTGACGTCGGTGGTGAACGCTTTGGAGAAAGGAACGTAGTACTGCGGCGATCCGCCGGCGTGCGGGAAGATGTAGAGCTTCGGGGTAGCGTCGGTCACCCGGGACACCCTAACCGGCACAACTCGGCGCGGCGGATCCGGATGCAGGGCTATCCGATCGCGGCGTCCGCCTCGTCGAACGGCGCCCCGAGCAGCGGGACCGCATCGATCCCCCGCTCGCGGCCACGCGCTACGGCGCGGCGGATCAGCGCGGCCACCCCGACGAAGCCGGCATGGTCCAGCGCCACGAACGGGGTCAACAGCCGGTTGTGCACGAACCCGAACGCCAACCCGGTCGCCGGATCGGCCCAGCCCATCGAGCCGCCCAGCCCGACATGGCCGAAGCCGGGCATCACCTGGCCGAACGGAATCGCGTGATAGCCCAGGTGGAAGGCCAGCGGAACGCCGACCGTGCGGTCCAGTTCGATGATGCGCCGACCGGTCAGGCCGTCCACCAGCCGACGCGACAGGAAACGGGTCCCGTCGATCTCCCCACCGTTGGCCAGCGCACCGTAGAGGCGTGCCAATCCGCGAGCGGTGGCCACGCCGTTGAGCGACGCCGCCTCGGTGTCGAGGAACGGGACGTCGCCGCGCACGGTGCCCATCACCCCGGGGAAATAGAACGCGCCGAATCCCCCGTACGGCAGGATGGCGGCAGCCTTGGGCGCCACGAAGTCGACAACCGGGTTCCGCCGGCCGCGCTGCGGCATGATGATCTCCGCCGCGACGGTCGGGTCGACGGCCGGCGGCCGGCCCAGATGCAGCCCGTCGGTGTTCAGCGGCGCGGCCAGCTCGGTGCGGAACAGCTCACGCATACCGGTGCCGGTGACCGCCCGGGCCAGCCCGGACACCAGCCAGCCGTAAGTCAGCGCGTGATACGCGGGCTTCCCGAACTCACGCCCCGGCGCCGCGGCCGCCATCCGGGCTTCCATCGTCACGTGGTCGAGCATGTCCGCCCTGCTGGCGCCCTGCAGATGGGTCAGGCCGACCCGATGGCCCAGCAGCTGCCGGACGGTGATCCCGGCCTTGCCGTTGGCGCCGAACTCCGGCCAGTACTGCGCGACCGGCACGTCGTAGTCGATCAGGCCCCGATCGACCAGCCGGTGAATGACCGTCGACGCCGCACCCTTGGTCGCCGAGAAGACCATGGCGCCGGTGTCGGCCGACCACGGCACCCGGCCCGCGCGGTCCGACCATCCGGTCCACACGTCCACCACGGGCCGGCCGTCCAGGTACACCGCCAGGGCGCCGCCGCCGTAACGGCGACCGGGGAACATCGCGGCGAAAGCCCGTACGGCACAGGCGAAATTCGGGTCGGCCGCGCCGTGCACGTTCGCCGGAAGCGCCGTGCGACGAGCGTGGGGATGCTGCGTCATGGCTGGGAATCTACCTCGCAATCGATGCGCATAAGTGGTGTTACCGCGCGAGTCGGGGCCCGAGCCGGCTAATGCCAGATGGCCTCGATGATCCGCTGGGCCGCCAGTGCGGGGGTCAGATCGCCGCTGAGCACCTGCCGTTCGGCCTCGGTGCGCACCTCGCGCACCGCCGGATCCGACAGCGCTCGTTCCAGCACCGCGTCGGCCACCAGCTGCCGGGTCCAGTCCACCTGCTGGGCGCGGCGCCGGGCCTCGAACTCGCCGGCGTCGATCAACGTCTGCCGGTGTCGCTCGATGGTGTCCCAGAATTCCGCCAGCCCGCTACCCTCGACGGCGCTCATCGTCAGAACCGGCGGACGCCAGAGGGTTTCACGAGGGTAGATGAGCCGGATCGCGGCCGACAGCTCTCGGGCGGCCAGCCGCGCGTCGGCGAGGTGCTCGCCGTCGGCCTTGTTGACCACCACCAGGTCAGCCAGCTCCAGCACGCCCTTTTTGATGCCCTGCAGCTGATCACCGGTGCGGGCCAGCGTCAAGAACACGAAGGTGTCGACCATGCCCGCCACCGTCACCTCGGACTGGCCGACGCCGACGGTCTCGATCAGGATCACGTCGAAGCCGGCGGCCTCCAGCAGCACCACGGTCTCGCGGGTGGCCTTGGCGACTCCACCCAGGGTCCCCGACGTCGGCGACGGCCGGATGTAGGCGTCCGGATGTGCCGCCAGCCGCTGCATCCGGGTCTTGTCACCGAGGATGGAGCCGCCGGTGCGTGTCGACGACGGGTCGACGGCCAGCACCGCCACCCGCATGCCGCGCTCGATGAGGTGCATCCCGAGCGCCTCGATGGTGGTCGACTTGCCCACTCCGGGAACACCGGTGATCCCTACCCGCCGAGCCGTCGAGCGGGCGTCCGCCTGGTGCCCGGGCGACAGCGCCAGCAGCAATTCCTGGGCTTGCCCACGGTGATCGGCACGGGTGGACTCGACCAGCGTGATGGCCCGGGGCAGCACCGAGCGATCACCGGCGCGCACCGCCGCCGCCAGTTCGGCGACGCTGTCACCCACGTTGTCAGCCATCTAGTTCGGGTCTGCGGCCGGTCCGCCCGGTTCGCCGAGCTGGTAGCCACGCTGCGACGCGAGCGTCTGCAACAGGCCCGCGGCGGCGTCGGCGATCACCGTACCCGGCGGGAAGATCGCGGTCGCCCCGGCGGCATAGAGCTCGTCGAAGTCGCCGGGCGGAATCACCCCGCCCACCACGATCATGATGTCCGGCCGACCCGCCTCGGCCAGCGCGTCGCGCAGCGCCGGCACCAGCGTCAGGTGCCCGGCGGCCAGCGATGACACCCCGACCACGTGCACGTCGTTGTCGGCGGCCTGCCGCGCCACCTCATCGGGGGTGGAGAACAGTGCGCCGACGTCGACATCGAATCCGATGTCGGCGAACGCGGTGGCGATCACCTTCTGGCCCCGGTCATGCCCGTCTTGGCCCATCTTGGCGATCAGGATGCGGGGCCGACGGCCGTCGGCTTCGGCGAACTTCTCCACCAGGGCGGTTGCGCTAGCGATATCGCTGCCTTTCCCGACTTCGTCACGGTAGACGCCTGCGATGGTACGGATCTCGGCCTGATGGCGCCCGTAAACCTTCTCCAGCGCATCGGAGATCTCGCCGAGGGTGGCCTTGGCCCGGGCGGCGTCGATGGCCAGCGCCAGCAGGTTGTTGCCCAGCCCGTCCGCCCCGGCCGCGCCGTGCGCGCCGGCCGCTCGGGTCAACTCGTCCAGCGCCGCCTGGCAGGCGGCTTCGTCGCGCTCGGCGCGCAGCTGCTCCAGTTTGGCCAGCTGTTCGGCGCGCACCCGGCTGTTCTCGACCTTGAGCACCTCGATCTCGGTGTCCTCGGTGACCTGGTACTTGTTGACGCCGATCAGCGGCTGACGCCCGGAGTCGATGCGCGCCTGGGTACGGGCGGCGGCCTCCTCGATGCGCAGCTTCGGGATGCCGTCGCTGATGGCCTGCGCCATGCCACCGTGCGCCGCCACCTCCTCGATGTGGGCGCGGGCCCGCTGCGCCAACTGGTGGGTGAGCCACTCCACGTAGTAGGAGCCGCCCCACGGGTCGATCGGCCGGGTGGTGCCCGATTCCTGCTGCAGCAGCAACTGGGTGTTGCGGGCGATGCGAGCGGAGAAGTCGGTGGGCAGGGCCAGCGCCTCGTCGAGGGCATTGGTGTGCAGCGACTGGGTGTGGCCCTGGGTGGCGGCCATCGCCTCGATGCAGGTGCGGGCGACATTGTTGTAGACGTCCTGGGCGGTCAGCGACCACCCCGAGGTCTGCGAATGGGTGCGCAGCGACAGCGATTTCGGATTCTTAGGGTTGAACTGGGCGACCAGCTCGCTCCACAGCAGCCGGCCGGCGCGCAGCTTGGCGACCTCCATGAAGAAGTTCATCCCGATGCCCCAGAAGAACGACAGCCGGGGCGCGAACTTGTCGATGTCCAAGCCGGCGTCCAGGCCCGCCCTGATGTAGTCCACGCCATCGGCCAGTGTGTAGGCCAGCTCCAGATCCGCTGTGGCACCGGCCTCTTGGATGTGGTAACCCGAGATCGAGATCGAGTTGAACTTGGGCATCTTGGTGCTGGTGTAGGCGAAGATGTCGGAGATGATCCGCATCGACGGCTTCGGCGGGTAGATGTAGGTGTTGCGGACCATGAACTCTTTGAGGATGTCGTTCTGGATGGTGCCGGCCAGCTTCTCCGGCGGCACCCCCTGCTCCTCCGCGGCGACCACGTACAGCGCCAGGATCGGCAGCACCGCACCATTCATCGTCATCGACACGCTGACCGCGCTCAGGTCGATCCCGTCGAACAGTTGCCGCATGTCGAGAATGGAATCGATTGCGACACCGGCCATCCCGACGTCGCCCTGCACGCGGGGGTGGTCCGAGTCGTAGCCGCGGTGGGTGGCCAGGTCGAACGCGACCGACAGGCCCTTCTGCCCGGCCGCGAGATTGCGCCGGTAGAAGGCGTTGGAGTCCGCAGCGGTGGAGAACCCGGCGTACTGGCGGATCGTCCACGGCTGGTTGACGTACATCGTCGGGTAGGGCCCGCGCACATACGGCGCTTCGCCGGGAAAGCTGTCCAGCGGGTAGCCGTCGGCGAGCGCGGCGGCCCGGTCGGCGGCGGTGTAGACCGGCTTGACCGCGATGCCTTCCGGGGTGTGCCACTCCAGCTGCTCGGGGGTGTAACCGTGCGCGGCAGCGGCGGCCGCGACGTGCTCGGCCACCGCGTCCGCAGAGACTTCAGCCACCGGTGTGCTGTCCTGATCCCCGTGCAGCGCGATGTCGGCGAAGCTGCCGAGAGTGCTGTGTGAGGTGCTGGCGGTCATGGCTCTCAAGCCCCCAATCGGGTAAGCAGGTCCGACAACGCCTGCACCGCATCGATTTTCATGGTCAGGTAGTCATCCGGCTTCGGGTCGGTCTCCGCGTTGGCCGCCAGTGCCTTCGCCGGTCCTGCCAGGTAGACCCGGTCGATCCCCGCGCTGCGGGCCGCTGCGATGACCCCGGCGGCTTCGGTGCCGTACCGGGTGTCGCTGCCGCACACCACCGCCACGGGCGGCGACCCGGCCGGCAAGCCCGCGCGCTCCACGGCGGGTGCCACCCCGTCGGGGTCCACCGTGCCGGGATTGACCACCTCGATACCTCCGGAGGCCAGCAGGTTGGCGGCAAACGTCGTCCGGACGTTGTGCTCGGCCATCGGGCCCAGCGGCAACAGCAGCACCTGCGGCCGGGCTCCGGTGCGGGCCAGGTGGGCATCGGAGCGGTCGCGCAGCGCCTCGAACGGCGCGGCGTAGCGGCGCAATCCGGTCGGGGTGGCCCCGGTCGCGGTCGGCGGCAACGCCGGTTCAGCCAGGTTGGGATACTCGTTGACCCCGGTGATCGCGCTGCGCCGGTGCGCGATGTCCTCGGCCCGGGCCGCTGCGGCCTCGGCGATCCGCTCGGCGATGTGCTCCCGGGCGGCGTCGAAACCCCCGAGTGCTTCGATCTCCTGGAACTGCCGCCACGCCTGTTGCGCCAACTGCTCGGTGAGATCCTCGACGAACCACGAGCCGCCGGCCGGGTCGAGCACCTGGCCCAGGTGCGACTCCTCGAGCAGCAGCAACTGGGTGTTGCGTGCGATGCGCCGGGAGAAGCTGGCCGAGGCACCGGGCTGGCCGCCGTTGATGGCGCTGTCGAACGGCCACACCAGGACGGTGTCCGCCCCGCCCACGCCCGCCCCGAATGCGGCCAGCGTGGTGCGCAGCATGTTCACCCACGGGTCGCGTTGGGTCATCATCGCCAACGACGTCTCGGCGTGAACGACGGCGGCGCCCGACTCCGGCGCCCCGGCCACTTCGGCCACCCGCGCCCACAGCCGGCGCGCCGCCCGGACCTTGGCGATCGTCATGAACTGGTCGTCGTCGGCGGCGAGCCGGAAACCGATCTGCCCGGCGGCGTCGGCGATCGGCAGTCCGGCGTCGGTGAGCGCCCGCAGATAGGCGACGGCGGCCGCCAGGCCGGCGGCCAATTCGCCGGCCGCACTGGCGCCCAGGTTGTGCAGTGCCGGACCGTTGACGTCGATCGCGCGGACCCCGCGGTGGGCGGCGGTGCGCGCCGCCACGGCGACCACCTCGTCGATCGTCGGGGCCGGCACCCCGGTCAGAGCGGCGATCAGCGGGTCGGCGCCCAGATCCAGCGACAGGTTGGCACGGTTATCCGGGTCGAGACCGTCGACCAGCGCAAGCATCGCGTCCGCTGCGCCGGTGTAGTCGCCGGCTCCGGCTCCGTCCAGGAGCACCGGGACCAGTTCCAGGTAGACGTCGGCGAAGACCTGCCGCAGTTCATCGGCGGGCACGCCGTTCTCGCCGACCCGCACCGCCAGGGCGCTGACGCCCTCGGTCAGGGCGCCCAGCACCACGCCGTTGACGTCGGCCCCCGACGCCGGCCCGTTGCCGGGGAAGTACTCGACGACCTTCCAGCCGCTGTTGACGTCGCGCAGTGCGTCAGCACCCCGCACGTAGGGCCATTGGCCAGGCAGCGGCTGCTCGGGCAGCGCATCGAAGGCGGTGTAGAGCGCCCGGATCGCGAAGCCGCCCGGCCCGTCGACGGGGGTGTCCAACAGCCGCTCGGGCTCGCCGCCGGTCTCGGAGTCGATATCGGCCGGTTCGCGGCGCGAGCTCTTGGCCAGCACCGCGGCCACCGCGGCACGCCAGCGGTCCCGGGCCTGCTCCATGCCGGCGGGTTCTGCGGACACGTCGATTGACACCGGCGACTCCTGTTATTACTCGTGAGTAACTGATGGATCGCTACTCGACACGTGTTCACCAGGCTAAATGATCGCGCTCGGCGGGCGCGGCGGAGGTGCGCCGGACGCCAAAACCGCCTTGGTGCGCCGCAATTCGTTAACCATCGGCCCGTACCCTGATGGCCGTGAAGACCGCTGCGACCGGAATCCCGCAGGCGCTGCGCAACGCATGGCCGGCGGCGGTGGCCATCGCCCGTCAGGTGGCCGTGTGGCGATTGGCGTTGACCACGGCGGTGATCGTGACCCTGGTCGCGGTGGCACTGCTGGTCCCGGTGCCGACCGCGGTGCAGTTGCGGGACTGGGCGCAGACGCTCGGCCCGTGGTTTCCACTGGCGTTTCTGGCCGCACACACCGTGGTCACGGTGCTTCCGTTCCCCCGTACCGCGTTCACCCTCGCCGCCGGCCTGCTGTTCGGGCCCTGGCTGGGCATTGTCCTGGCGGTGTCGGCCAGCGCGCTGAGCGCCGTAACGGTGCTGGTCCTGATGCGGGTGTTCGGTTGGCAGCTGAGCCGGGTGGTGCGTCATCCGCGGATGCACTCGCTGGACGCCCGGCTGCGTGAGCGCGGCTGGCCGGCGGTGGTGTCGCTGCGGTTGATTCCGGCGATCCCGTTCTCGGTGATCAACTATGCCGCCGGCGCGTCGGCGGTGCGGTTGCTGCCTTATACGGTGGCCACCCTGGTCGGGCTACTGCCGGGCACCGCCGCGGTGGTGGTGCTGGGTGACGCGCTCACCGGCGATGTGAGCCCACAGCTGTTCGCGGTGTCGGCATGCACCGCCGCGGTCGGGGTGGCACTGCTGGTCTACGAGGTGCGCAGCCACCGCCGCCACCCGGGTACCGGGGATACCAGCGCCGCCGCCGGGGCCGCCGAGCCGGCGGTGACCTGCTGAGCATGTCCGTCCTCGCCGAAGCCGCCAGTCGACTGCTGCGGTCGAGGCGGCTGACGCGGGCTCCGATCTGGCTGTACCGGGCACGACTCGGCGGCCTGCTGGGAGGGCGCCTGCTGATGCTCGAGCACCTCGGACGCAACACCGGTGCCCGGCGCCACGTCGTGCTGGAGGTTCTCGAAGTCCGGGGCCACCCTGCCGACAGCTACGTCGTTGCCTCCGGTTTCGGGGATCGGGCCCAGTGGTTCCGCAACATCACCGCCGACCCGCGGGTCCGGGTCTACGCCGGCAGCCGGCCGCCCGCTGCGGCCACCGCGCGGGTACTGGATCAGGGCGAGGCGGACCGGGTGCTGGGTGACTACATCCGGCGCCACCCGCGCACCTGGGAGCGGTTCAGCGCGGTGCTCGAACGGACGTTGGGCACGCCGGTCACCGCGACCGACACCGCGCTGCCGATCGTCGAACTGCGGCTGGACCGATGACCCGGCGCACGATGCCCTGGCAAACGACACGAAGGCCTCCCCAATCCGGCAACAATTCGGTGTAAAACAGCCTGCGCAGATCGAGAAAATGCGTAAAGCCCCGTTAACGTTGATGTCAGTGCCGGCACGGCACGAATTCGAGCGGTGCTCGACGGATCGAAGGGACCGGATCAATGCCTGATCAGAACGCCGCGGTGCGCAAATATTTGACCGAAATGATCGGCACGTTTGTTTTCATGTTCGCGGTGATCGGCATCGTGTTGGGCGGATCCGAATGCGTCGTCGCCGCCACCGCGCTGGGCATCGGCGCTGTGCTGATGGTGATGGTGTACGCCAGCGGGCATATTTCGGGAGGCCACCTGAACCCGGCGGTGTCGATCGCCGCCTATTTGCGGGGGGCACTGCCCTTGGGCGATCTCGGGCCCTACATCGTCGCCCAGTTGGTCGGCGCGCTCGCCGCATTCGGAGTGGGTTTCGGACTGTGGCACGACAAATACTCCACCGGCACCCTGGATCTGAGCGGTGCCGTCTGGCCGGCATTCCTGGCCGAATTGGTATTCACATTCGCGCTCTGCTACGTAGTGTTGCACACGGCAACCAGCAAAGACAGTGCCGGCAACAGCTTCTACGGTCTGGCGATCGGGTTCATCGTCACCGTCGGTGTGGTGGCGGTCGGCGCCATCTCCGGTGCCGCGTTCAACCCGGCCATCACCTTCGGGCTGATGCTGTCGGGCGTCTTCGCCTGGAAGTTCCTCTGGGTCTACCTGCTGGCCCAGGTGCTCGGCGCGGTCGTGGCCGCCTACGCCTACAAGGCCACCAGCCTCGACGAACACACCGCCACCCGCCACGAACACAGCGGCGGCCGCCGGGGTTGACGGCTCGTCACGGCTCCAGGGCCCGTACGCCGCTTCCCGCGGTATGCGGGCCCTGCCCCGTCATGACGGCGAACACGGCCAGCAGCAGCACCGCCGGCACGATGTTGGCCGCGCGGTTGCGGACCCGCAGCTGGATGCCGAGCGCCCCGGCGAAATACGCGGTCAGCATTGCGGTGGTCGCCCGGGCGACACCCGGGAAGCGGAATACCGACCCCAGGCCCAGCGCGGCGGCGGCCTTGGCCACCGGGACCGCCCAGCGGACCCGGGGCGGGATCCGCATGGCGTCCATGTTCCTGGCCACGTAGGGCACCGGAATCGCCGACGCCACCGCGTCGGCGGCCAGAAACGCCGCCAGCGCCGCGTAGGTCGGCCGCCGGGTCAGCGCGCTCACGCCATGCCGGTGTCGAGCTGCGGCGGCAGGATCGCTCCCTCGACCGGCTTGCGCGCATCGGCCTCGGCCTTGGCGACCGCCTGTGCGATCGCCGGGTCGGTCTGGGTGGTGAACCAGTCGGCGACCTCGTCGCTGTCGTCCTCCGGCCGGGTCGGGGTGTCGTCGACCGGCGACGGCTGGTAACGGAAGACGCCGTCCTCGCCCGGTGCTCCCAGCAGCTTGGTGAAGCCCTGCAGCGCGCTGCCGAAGTCGCTGGGCACCACCCACACCTTGTTGGCCTCGCCGCGCGCCATCTCCGGCAGTACCTGCAGATACTGGTAGGCCAGCAGCTCGGGGGTGGGCCGGCCGGCCTTGATCGCCGCGAACGTCTTCTCGATGGCCTTGGCCTGGCCCTGCGCCTGCAGGTAGGCCGCAGCCCGCTCGCCCTGGGCCCGCAGCATCCGGGACTGACGCTCACCCTCGGCAGCCAGGATCGAGGCCTGTTTGGCGCCCTCGGCGGTGAGGATCTCGGCCTGCTTCTCCCCCTCGGCCTGCTTGATCGCGGCCTCGCGCTGGCCCTCGGCGGTGAGGATCATCGCCCGCTTCTCGCGGTCGGCCTTCATCTGCTTCTCCATCGACGCCTGGATCGACGGCGGCGGGTCGATGCTGCGCAGCTCCACCCGGGCCACCCGCAGCCCCCAGCGGCCGGTCGCCTCGTCGAGGACACCGCGCAGCTGGCTGTTGATCACCTCACGCGAGGTCAGCGTCTGTTCCAGCGTCATCCCGCCGACCACGTTGCGCAGCGTGGTGGTGGTCAGCTGCTCCACACCGACGATGTAGTTGCTGATCTCGTACACCGCGGCCTTGGGATTGGTGACCTGGAAGTAGACCACGGTGTCGATGTTCAGCGTCAGGTTGTCCTCGGTGATCACCGGCTGCGGGGGGAACGACACCACCCGTTCGCGCAGGTCGATGCGCGCGCGCACCCGGTCGATGAACGGCACCAGCAGGGTCAACTGGCCGCTGACCGTGCGGCTGTAGCGACCCAGCCGTTCGATCACCGCCGCCTCCGCCTGCGGGATCAGTGCCACCGATTTGGCGACCACGATCGCCGCGAACACCACCAGGACAGCCAGCAACACCAGGCCGGTCGTAGCGCCTTCCATGAGCACTCCCTTTCTCTACAAGACCTTGCTGACCACCGCGGTGGCCCCGTCGATGTGCATCACGGTGACCTGCTCTCCCGGCTCGAAGACGTCGTCGTCGGCCAGTGGGCGCGCCGTCCACACCTCGCCGCCGAGTTTCACCCGGCCGCCATGCTGCTCGACCCGGTCGAGCACCAGCGCGGTCTTGCCCTGCAGGGCCACCACACCGGTCTCAGCGCCGGCCCCCGACCACAGCCGCCGCCGCAGTGCCGGCCGCACCAGGATCAGCAGCAGCACCGACACCACCAGGAAAACCGCGCCGTCCGACCACAGCGGCCAGCCGGTCAGCCAACTCGCCCCCGCCGCCGACAGCGCACCGCCGGACAACATCAACAGGAACATGTCGCCCGTGAGCGCCTCGGCGCCGGCGAGCCCGAGAGCGAAGACCAACCAGATCAGGGCAGTCGACATGCCGCCAGGATAGCTTGAGAATCACCGAAACCCGTGCGGACCGGGACGGGCAGCGCGGACAACTACACTGCCTTGCATCATGTGGTGCCCCAGTGTCTCCTTATCGGTGTGGGCCAACGCCTGGCTTGCCGGCCAGGCGGCGCCCGACGATCTGTTGGACGCACTATCGGCTTGGGCGCCAGTGCAATCGGTGGCCGCTTATGACGCGATCAGCATCGGCGAGGCCGGGTGGGCCTGGTCGGGCGGGCACGACGGAGGGTCGGCCTCGTTGCTGCAGCTGGTGCGCGGTGCGGCCGCCCCGGCCGCCGGGCCGGCCGCCGGGTCGGCCATCCAGCCGGTGCTTCCGGTTCCCGGCGACGTACGCGGGCTGCCGGCCGGAACCGTGTTCGCCCGCGAGGCGGTGGCCGCCGGCGAGGCGGTGCTGATCGGGAGCGCGGATTCCTCGGGTGCGATCGGACTGGTGCCGCTCTACCTCGAGGATCCCGATTCCCCCGGCGAACCCGTCACCGAACTGTCCTGGACCGCCTACCCGCTGACCGGGATGCCGGTCGCCGAGCACCACGACCTCGGCGACGCCGAGTATGCGTTGCGCTCGGCGGTCCGAACGGCCGCCGAGGCATTGGGGTCGACCAGTTCACGCTGGGCCGACTACGGCGTCGAAGACCCCCGACTCCAGGTCGAACAGATGCTGGAAGCCGCGGCGCTGCACCGTGTTCCAGATCACGCGCCGCCGCGCGCGGTGCGGGTGCTGCAAAGCGCCGCCCACGTCGAGGCGATTGTCGCCGTCAGCGCCGATCTGCTCACCGCCACCGCGCACTCCTCGAGCGCGGTGCAGAGCGCGGTCGATGCCGTCCGCCCGCTGGCTGCGGTGGTGCGCTCGGCGCGCAACGCCGCGGTGACCGCGATCCTGCGCTCGGCCTGGCGGTAGATCTGCGGCGGTGACCCGTCAGCGCACCGCGGGCGCCACGGCCACCGCGCAGTGCGCTGCCCCGCATGGTGCCCCGTCGACACCGAACCCGCAGCCCAGCCCGGCCGGGCCGGCAAGCCGCTGGGGTGGGCCGCCGTTGCGCAGTTCGTCGATGAGCCCGCGCACCAGCCGCGCCAACCGCCGGTCCGCGTTCGGGGTGGCTGCGCGGGCGTAGGCGATTCCGGCCGCCTGCGCCTGCTCGGCCACCTCGGTGTCGAGATCCCAGAGCACCTCGATGTTGTCGCTGAGAAATCCGATGGGGCACACGATCACCGCGCGGATCCCCGATTCGGCGAGCCCAGCGACATGTGCCTCGACGTCGGGCTCCAGCCAGGGCACCTGCGGCGGCCCGGAGCGCGACTGCCACACCTGGTCATAGTGGGGGTATCCCGCCGCGGCCGCCACCAGGCGGGTCGCGTGCGCGACCTGGCGGCTGTAGAGCCGCCGCCCGTAGCGGTCGTCTGCGGCCACCGGTATCGAGTGCGCGGTGAACACCAGCCGGGCGCTGTCTCGCAGGTCGGCCGGCAGCGTGTCGGCGGCTGCGGCGATCGCCTCGGCGAACATCGCCACGAACAGCGGATGGTCGAAGTACTGGCGCAGTTTGATCAGTTCCGGGGCACCGCGACCGACGGCGGCCCGTGCCCGGGCGATGTCTTGCGAATACTGCTCGCAGCCCGAGTACCCGCCCCACGCCGAGGTGGCGAACACCGCCGCGCGGCGCACCCCGTCATCGGCCATCGCCGCGACCGTGTCCTCGACGAAGGGCTCCCAGTTTCGATTGCCGAAATAGACTGGCAGTTCCGGCAATTCGGCGCGCAGTGCGTCGGCCAGCGCTCGGTTGATCGCGTTGATCGGCGATACCCCGCCGAAATGCCGGTAGTGCTGCGCGACCGCGTCGAGCCGGGCCGGCGGCACGCCGCGTCCCCGGGTGACGTTCGCCAGGAACGGCCGGACCTGCTCGGGTCCCTCGGGCCCGCCGAAGGAGAGGAGTAAGACGGCGCCTATATCCACCCGGCGTCCTATTTAGAGCAACTGGGTGTGGGCGCCGCCGTCGGCGTAGATGACGGTGCCGGTGGTGGCGGGCAGCCAGTCCGACAACAGTGCGCAGACGGTCTTGGCCACCGGTGCGGGATCCTTCATGTCCCAGCCGACCGGGGCACGCTGATCCCAGCCCTCCTCCAGCAGCCGGATCTGCTCGCCGGCGCCCTCGCCGAGCGCACCGCCCACGATGGCGCTCATCGCCAGGGTGCGGATCGGCCCGGCCGCAACCAGATTCGACCGCACGCCGGCCGGGCCGGCCTCCCGCGCGACGAAGCGGTTCACCGACTCCAGCGCGCTCTTGGCCACCGTCATCCAGTTGTAGGCCGGCATCGCCCGGGTCGGGTCGAAGTCCATGCCCACGATCGACCCGCCGGGGTTCATGATCGGCAGCGTCGCCTTGGCCAGGGAGGCATAGGAATACGCCGAGATGTGAATGCCCTTGGCGACGTCCTCGTAGGGGGCGTCGAAGAACGGGTTGACGCCCATGCCGGTCTGCGGCATGAACCCGATCGAGTGCACCACGCCGTCGAGCTTGTTGCCCTCCCCGATCACCTCGGTGACCCGGTCGGCCAGCGTGTCCAGGTGCTCCTGGTTCTGCACGTCGAGTTCCAATAACGGCGCCGGCTCCGGAAGCCGATCGATGATGCGCTGGATCAGCCGCAGCCGGTCGAAGCCGGTGCACACCAGCTGCGCGCCGGCCTCCTGGGCTTCCTTGGCGATGTGGAACGCGATCGAGGAGTCGGTGATGATCCCGGTGACCAGGATCCGCTTGCCTTCGAGAATGCCTGCCATGTCAGTCCTTTTCGTTCGGGGGCGTCAGTGGCCCATGCCCATGCCGCCGTCGACGGGGATCACCGCGCCGGCGATGTAGCCGGCGTCCTCGGACGCCAGGAAGCTGACCGCCCCGGCGACCTCCTCGGCGGTTCCGACGCGCTTGGCGGGGATGAACTCCAGTGCACCGGCCTGAATCCGCTCGTCGAGCGCGCGGGTCATCTCGGTGTCGATGTAGCCGGGGGCGACGACGTTGGCGGTGACGCCCGCCTTGGACAGCTCCCGCGAGATCGAGCGGGCCATGCCGATCAGACCGGCCTTGGCCGCGGCGTAGTTGGCCTGGTTGCCGATGCCCCACATGCCCGACACCGAGCCGATGTAGATGATCCGGCCGAAACGCTTGCGCTGCATGCTGCGCGACGCCCGCTGGGTCACCCGGAAGGCGCCGGTGAGGTTGGCGTCGATGACCTCTTCGAATCGCTCCTCGGTCATCCGCATCAGGAACGCGTCCTTGGAGATGCCGGCGTTGGCCACCAGCACCTCCACCGGGCCCTGGTGCTCCTCGACCTCTTTGAACGCCCGGTCGACGGCCTCGTTGTCGGTGACATCGCAAACCACCCCGAACAGTCCTTCCGGCGCCCCGGAGCCGCGGTGGGTCACCGCCACCTGGTGGCCGTCGGCGGCCAGCCGCTGCGCGATCGCCAATCCGATACCCCGGTTACCGCCGGTGACCAGGACCGAACGGGAGACGAACGGGGGCTTTGCTGCGGACGTTTCGCTGTCAGTCACCGGCATAACCTATCGAATCAACCCGCTGACGCTGCGCTGAGGGCGCGCTGCCCTCGCACTTTCGCGCCCAGGGCGCAGCGTCAACGATGGACGGCTCAGGCGGGCAGCCGCCGGTTCAGCAGCAGCGCCGCCAGCCCGGCCAGCGCCAGGATGAACGAGCCCAGCCGCAGCCAGCCGGTGCTGGCATCGCCGCGGATGGTTTCGAAACCGATCTGGTCCTGCAGGGTCGCGTAGACCTCTTTGAGCTGGGCCAGGCTTGAGGCGGTGTAGGCGCTGCCGCCGGACAGGTCGGCGATCTTCTTCAGCGAGTCGTCGTCGACGGGCACCGGCTGACGCTGCTCGTTGATCTCGACATAGCCGTAAGCGGTGCCGAACGAGATGGTCGAGACCGGGACTCCCTGGTCCTTGGCGGTGCGCGCCGCGGTGAACGACCCCTTGGGGTTGTCCGGGTTGGACGGCACGGTCTCCTTGCCGTCGGACAGCAGCACGATGCGGGCCGGCGGCGGGGTGTCGCCGCCGCCGATGACCGCGCCCACGGTGGCGATCGCCTGCAGCGCCGTGAAGATGCCCTCCCCGGTCGCGGTCCGGTCGGCCAGCTGCAGCTTGTCGATCGCCGCCTTGGTGGCCTCCCGGTTGGTGGTGGGCGAGGTCAGCACGGTCGCCGTGCCTGCGTAGGCGATCAAGCCCAGGTTGATGCCGGCGGTGAGCTCGTCGGCGAACTGCTTGCCGGCCTCCTGCGCGGCGACCAGCCGGCTGGGTTCGACGTCGGTGGCACGCATCGACTGGGACACGTCGATCACCAGCATCACCACTGCGCGATTACGCGGGATCCGCACATCGTGGGTGGGGCCGGCCATCGCGATGGTGAACAGCAGCAGCGAGCTCACCAGCAGGACCGCCGACAGGTGCCGCCAACGGGTCGGCGACTTGGGGGCCACGCTCTCCAGCAACTCCATGTTGGCGAACCGCAGGATCCGCCGCTGCCGCGCGACCTGCATCAGGATGTAGAGCGCGACCAAGCCCATGACGACGAACAGGAACAGGAAGAACCACGGGTGAGCGAAGCCGGACAGGGTCATCGGCCCGAGTAGCGGCAATGTCATAGCAGACCTGTCTGTTGCATGCGGGTCGAGATCACGGCGCGCCCGCCAGCGCGCCGCGCCGGCGAGACTCGACGAATCGGACGATGTCGGCGATCCAGTCGCGGTCGGTGCGCAGGGACAACAACGGCGCACCACAGCTGCGCAACGCATGCGCGACGTCGGCGCGGTGGGCGGTGGCGGCCCGGGCGAAGTCATCGCGCAGCTTGGCGTCGATGGTGAACTCGCGGGTGACGCCCGATTCGGTGTCCTGCAGCACCACGTCGCCGACGTCGGGCAGTTCGACGTCACGCGGGTCGAGCACCTCGATACCGAGCACCTCGTGGCGGGCGGCGATCGCCCGCAGTGGCCGCATCCAGTTGATCGGGCCCAGGAAGTCGCTGATGATGACCGCCATGCCGCGCCGGCGTTCCGGCCGGCGCAACGCGTCGATGGCCGCGCCCAGATCACCGCGCACCCCGGCCGGTGCCCGCGGGACGGTGGCGATGGTGCGCAGCAGCGTCTGCTCGTGGTTGCGCCCGGAGCGCGCCGGCACCCGCAGTACCTGATCGCCGTTGGCCACCAAAGCTCCCAGCCGGTTGCCGCCGCCGCTGTTGAGGTAGACGATGGCCGCGGCCGCCGCCACCGCCAGGTCACGCTTCTCGCAGGTGGCGGTGCCGAAATCCATGCTGGCCGACATGTCGACCACCAGCCAGGTCTCCAGCTCCCGGTCGGCGATCATCTGGCGGACGTGCGGATGGGTGGTTCGCGCCGTGACCGACCAGTCCATCCGGCGCACGTCGTCGCCGGGCTGGTAGGGCCGCGATTCGCCCGGCTCGGAGCCCGGGCCGGGGATCAACCCGAGGTGGTCGCCGTGCAGCACTCCGTCGAGCTTGCGTTTGACGGTCAGCTCGAGCGTTCGCAGCGCGGCCGCCAACTTGGGGTCGCGGATCCCGCCGCGCAGCATCGACGGCGGTGCGGTGCTGGTTGCCGGGTCTGGCGTCTCCCGCCCGGTGTCCGGGTCGCTCACCGACCGCTGGCCACAGCCGCCGCGGTCGGGGCACCCGGCGAGGCCTGGTGCGGCTGCTGCGGAACGGCGTTCACCTGCGGCAGCGGCACCGTCTGCAGCACCCGGTTGATGACGATCTCCGAAGTGATCTCGTCGGCCAGCGCGTCGTAGGACAGCACCAACCGGTGACGCAGCACGTCGGGGATCACCTCGATGACGTCCTGCGGGATCACGTAGTCGCGGCCGCGCACCAGGGCCAGCGCCCGGGAGGCGGAGATGATGCCCAGCGAGGCGCGCGGCGAGGCACCGAAGGACAGCCAGTTCTTCACATCCGGCATGCCGAACTGCTCGGGCACCCGCGTCGCGGTGATCACACGCACCACGTAGTCGACCAGTGCGTGGTGCACGAAGTTGTTGGCCGCCAGGCCCTGCAACCGCAGCAGGTCGCCGGTGCCCAGGATCTGCTTGGGCTCGGGCGGGGTGACACCCATCCGGTAGATGATCTCGCGCTCCTCTTCCGGCGAGGGGTAGCCGACGTTGATCTTGAACAGGAAGCGGTCGCGCTGCGCCTCGGGCAGCGGGTAGACGCCCTCGTGCTCGATCGGGTTCTGGGTGGCCATCACCAGGAACGGGTTGGGCAGGGCGAAGGTCTTGCCGCCGATGGACACCTTGCGCTCCTGCATGACCTCCAGCAGCGCCGACTGCACCTTGGCCGGGGCCCGGTTGATCTCGTCGGCCAGCAGGAAGTTGACCATCACCGGCCCGAGCTCGGTGTCGAACTCCTCGCGGCCCTGCCGGTAGATGCGGGTGCCGATGATGTCGGTCGGCACCAGGTCCGGGGTGAACTGGATGCGGGCGAACGCCCCGCCGACCACTTTGGCGAAGGTCTCCACGGCCAGCGTCTTGGCGACGCCGGGAACGCCCTCGAGCAGTACGTGGCCTTTGGCCAGCAGTCCGACCAGGATCCGCTCGACGAGTTGGTCCTGCCCGACGATGACCCGCTTGACCTCGAAGATGGCGCGCTCCAGCGCGTGCACATCGGCGGCGAGCCCGCTACCGCCGACTGCGCCTCCCTCGGCACCAGCCGAACTCGGGAAACCGCTGGCGCCCGCGGGCGTCCCATCCGATGACGTCATCGAGAAATCCTCCACAAAGGTCGGTCAGACACAACTGCTGGCACGGCCCGCGGGCCGAGGGGCAGCGTCGTGCCCGCGTTTCACTATTCCAGGGATAGCAGCATCCGTCGACGTAAGGCCTTCAACGGGTGTGTCAGTACTCGATTATCCGGGTCAGGTACGGCGTCATCCCGGCGGTTCGCACCGGGCTGACGACGACCTTGCCGGCGCTGCCGGAGGCCTCCAGCATCTTCCCGCCGCCCAGGAAGATGGCGACGTGCTGACCACCACCGGGGCCCCAGAACATCAGGTCGCCGCGGCGGGCCTGGCTGGGTGAAATGTGCCGGCCGGCGCTGTACTGGTCGCCGGAGAACCGTGGGATCAGGACCCCGACACCGGCGAAGGCGTAGCGCATCAATCCGGAGCAGTCGAAGCCGACCGTTCCCGCCCCGGAGTCGATCCCCTTACTGGGCCCGGTCAACGAGCCGCCGCCCCAGGAGTACGGCACCCCCCGCTGGGAGCCGGCGCGGCGGATGACGTACTCGATGGCCTGCTGGCCCCGCACCCGCTGGCCGGGCGCGACGTTGCCGGCGGCCTCGTCTCCGACGTTGAAGCCGAGACCGGACAGGAACTTCTTGCCCAGGTCCATCGTCGTCTGGGTGGCCTGGGCGGTGGCCGCCAAGGACGCGTTGGCGATCGCCAGCGGGTCACCCGGCGCTCCGGCGCTGATCGTCGCCGGCAGGGTCGGGTCCCACCCCGGTTCGGCCTCGGCCGGCCCGGCCAGACTCAACATCACCGGGATCGCCATGAGCAGCGCCCCGGTGATGCGGGCTAGACGTGTTGCAATCTGTCGCATTCGCTCCGCCGTCAGTATTCGATGTATCGGACTACAAAGGGCGTCATGCCGCTTTTCCGTACCGGCGACACCTTCACGGGTTGACCCACGTCGGGGGCTTCCAACATCAGGCCGTTGCCGAGGTAGAGCGTCACGTGCTGGCTGCCGCCCGGGCCGTAGAAGATGACGTCGCCGCGGCGTGCCAGCGCCGTCGGGATCTGGCGGCCCATCTTGTACTGCGAGCCCGAGTAGTGCGGCAGCTTGATGCCGACCCCGGCGAACGCGTACAGGATCAGTCCGGAACAGTCGAATCCCACGGTGCCCGAACCGGATCCGATGCCGCGACTGGGCCCCGCGGCGTTGCCACCGCCCCAGGAGTAGGGCACCCCGCGCTGCGACATCGCGCGCCGGATCACATATTCCGAGGCCTGCCTGCCGTACACCCGCGGGATCTGGCCGTTGTTGATGCCGGAGGAATCGGGCTTGGCCAGCCCGATCGACTGCAGGAACTGGCGACCGAGGTTCGAGGTCACCTGCGCCGAAGTCTGGGAGATCCCGAGCACCTGGTTGATGACGGCGATCGGGTCGCCGGGGACGTTGGCGCTGGGAATCATCGGCAGCGTCGGGTCCCATGGGCCGTCCCACTGGTCGGCGCGCTTGGCGGCCGCGGGAGCACCGGGGCCGGCTGGGTTGCCCCACCGGTCACCGGCCGGCGCGCCGGTCGCCGGGGCGGCGTCGGACTGTTGCGGGCGGGCCGCGGCGAGCCGGGCCTGCGCCTGGTCGCGCGCTGCGGCCAGGCGGGTGATCTCACCCTGCTGCTCGCCGAACTTGCGGTGGGCGTCGGTGAGCGCGTTGACCGCGGCGTCCTGGCTGGATTGCGCGTCGGCAACGGCCTGGTCGGCCTTCTGCTTGGCCAGCCGGGCGGCCGACTCCTTGTTGAGTTGCTCGATGCGCGACCGCTTCAGGGTGTCCAGCGCCTGCTGGGAACTGAGCGCCAGGGTCTGGCCGGCGGCGGCGGTGGCGATCATCTCCGACGGGTCACGCGCGGTCAGGTAGCTCTCCGAGGGCCCGTTGACGTAGGTCGACGCGGCGAAGGTGTTGAACCGCTGCTGGGCGGCGACGATCGCGGCGTCGGCATCGGCGATAGCCTGCCGGCCGGCGTCGACCTCGTGTTGAGCGGAGGTTGCGTCCTCGCGCGCGGTCTGCAGGTCCACCAGCGCCTTGTTGACGCCTTCCTTCTGTTGCTGGATCTGGGCGCCCAGATCCTGCAACTGCTGGTTGGCGTCGGCGACCGCGGCGATCAACGCGGCGATGCCGTCCGGGTCTGATACCGGTTGAGCCGTCGCCAGACCCGGGGTGCCCAGCAGCATCGCGGCGCTCAGGGCCGACGCTGCAACAGTGCGGCTGAGCCGGGCGGCCGGCGCGAGGACAGAGCCAGCCGAGTCTGCAGCGCCACAGCGGATGCGTCTCATTCGGCTTGGATCTCCTCGGACTCTCAGCAGGCGGCGCCGCGCTTCGGCCGGTGGCAAAGCACTGTTACAACAGCTGCGCCTTTTGAACCATACGTCACATCAGTCACTGGAGAAACGTTCGTAACAAACTACGTTATTGTAATTAAGCCGGTTGTGACCGAATGGTGACCTAGCTATTTGCCGCAGATGCAATGAGGACCGGGCAATCGCCCGATATTCGCAGGCAAAGCTGCTATTCGGCGCCCTCGCCGCTCTGGAGGGCTCGTTTGCTGCGGCGCTGCAGAAAGCGGGTGCCGACGGCCGCGGCCGCCACCCCGATCAGCAATGCCACCGTCAGGCCCGTCCACGGCAGATCGGGGGTGGTCAATTCATGAAGAAAGTTCTGCGCGGAGGTCACCGGGTCGCCGGTTTTGGCGTGGTCCTCGGCGGCCTCCAATTTGGAGCGGTGAAACTGGCCGCTGTAGCTGCCGACATAGGTGGTACTGACCACCAGCACGGTGGCGTCCGGGTAGTCGTAGCCCACCACCGTGGCGACGTCGCGCAGCGCGGTGTCCATCCCTGGGTTGCGGGCGACTTCGACGATCTTGAGGTCGATGCCGTTGCCGGCCGCGTCGGCCACCACCTCACGCAGCGCCGGCACATCGGCGGCCGAGGCGCTGACCCCGTCGGCCGCAACGTCGATCTTGACCAGCTCCATGCACTCGTCCGGCGGGGTGGCCGGGTCCAGCCCGACGGTGATGCAGAGCTCACCGGGGATGTAGGCCGGCAGATGCGGGGTGGTCACGGGAGATGACGGTAGCAAGTGCGGGCCTACGAAGGCAGCTGCCCACACGTAAGCGAACCCGGGCCCAACACCGCGCCCACGCTATCGCCGCCGAGCGAGGCCAGCCAGCAGGCCACCGCCCGACTGAGTGCGGATTCACGCCCTCCAGGTGAGGCGAACCTTACTTTATACAGGACAATCGTACTGTTAGGGTTTATGACGCTCGTCGGCGCGGACCCGTCGGCGCAGGAGAATTCGATACTCGGGGAGTTGAAGTGACCAGCAAAGATTCGCTGAATTCGTTCGGAGCCCGCGACACCCTCTCGGTGGGTGATGAGGAGTATCAGATCTATCGCCTCGACGCCGTCGCCGGCACCGAGAAACTGCCCTACAGCCTCAAGGTGCTCGCGGAGAACCTGCTGCGCACCGAAGACGGCGCCAACATCACCAAAGACCACATCAACGCGATCGCCAACTGGGACCCCGAGGCCGAGCCCAGCGTCGAGATCCAGTTCACCCCGGCGCGGGTGGTCATGCAGGACTTCACCGGTGTGCCGTGCATCGTCGATCTGGCCACCATGCGCGAGGCCGTCGCCGCCCTGGGCGGTGACCCGGAGAAGGTCAACCCGCTGGCGCCGGCCGAGCTGGTGATCGACCACTCGGTGATCCTGGATGTCTTCGGCCGCGCCGACGCCTTCGAGCGCAACGTGGAGTTGGAGTACCAGCGCAACGGCGAGCGCTACCAATTCCTGCGCTGGGGTCAGGGCGCCTTCGACGACTTCAAGGTGGTGCCGCCGGGCACCGGCATCGTCCACCAGGTCAACATCGAGTACCTGGCCCGCACCGTGATGGTGCGCGACGGAATCGCCTATCCGGACACCTGTGTGGGCACCGACAGCCACACCACCATGGTCAACGGCCTCGGGGTGCTCGGCTGGGGCGTCGGCGGCATCGAGGCGGAGGCCGCCATGCTGGGCCAGCCGGTGTCGATGCTGATCCCCCGGGTGGTCGGGTTCAAGCTGACCGGTGAGATCAAGCCGGGGGTGACCGCCACCGACGTGGTGCTGACCGTCACCGACATGCTGCGCCGGCACGGTGTGGTGGGCAAGTTCGTCGAGTTCTACGGCAAGGGTGTCGCGGAGGTCCCGCTGGCCAACCGCGCCACCCTGGGCAACATGAGCCCCGAATTCGGTTCCACCGCAGCGATTTTCCCGATCGACGCCGAGACGATCAACTACCTGCGGCTGACCGGCCGCAGCGAGCAGCAACTGGCACTGGTGGAGGCCTACGCCAAAACGCAGGGCATGTGGCACGATCCGGCCCGCGAGCCGGCGTACTCGGAGTACATCGAGCTGGACCTGGGCACCGTCGTCCCGTCGATCGCCGGCCCGAAGCGTCCGCAGGACCGCATCGAACTCTCCGACGCGAAAACCGCGTTCCGCAAGGACATTCACAACTACGTGGGTGAGGACAGCGACGCCCCACACAGTCAGCTCGACGAGGCCGTGGCGCAAACCTTCCCCGCATCGGACCCCGCGGTGCTGTCGTTCGCCGAGGATGACGCCGAGGAGCCCTCGGCAGCCCACAACTGCGACGGCCGGCCCAGCAAGCCGGTCAAGGTGTCCTCGGCCGAGCGCGGCCGCTTCACCCTGGACCACGGCGCCGTCGTCGTCGCCGGCATCACCTCGTGCACCAACACCTCCAACCCGGAGGTCATGCTGGGTGCGGCGCTGCTGGCCAAGAAGGCGGTCGAGAAGGGCCTGACGTCCAAGCCGTGGGTCAAGACCAACATGGCGCCGGGCTCGCAGGTGGTGACCGACTACTACAACAAAGCCGGCCTGTGGCCGTACCTGGAGAAGCTGGGCTTCTACTTGGGCGGCTACGGCTGCACCACCTGCATCGGCAACACCGGGCCGCTGCCCGAGGAGATCTCGAAGGCCATCAACGACAACGACCTGTCGGTGACGGCGGTGCTGTCGGGTAACCGCAACTTCGAGGGCCGCATCCAGCCGGACGTGAAGATGAACTACCTGGCCTCGCCGCCGCTGGTGATCGCCTACGCCATCGCCGGCACCATGGACTTCGACTTCGCGACCCAGCCGCTGGGGCGCGACTCCGAGGGCAACGACGTCTTCTTGACGGACATCTGGCCTACCACCGCCGAGATCCAGGAGACCATCGCCTCCTCGATCGACCGCGACATGTTCACCAAGTCCTACGCCGATGTCTTCAAAGGCGACGAGCGCTGGCGCTCGCTGCCGACGCCGGAGGGCAACACCTTCGCCTGGGACGAGAAGTCGACCTACGTGCGCAAGGCGCCCTACTTCGATGGGATGCCCGCCGAGCCGGCACCGGTAGCCGACATCACCGGCGCCCGAGTGCTTGCGCTGCTGGGAGATTCGGTCACCACCGACCACATCAGCCCGGCCGGCGCGATCAAGAAGGGCACCCCGGCCGCGCAGTACCTCGAGGCCAACGGGGTCAGCCCGCGCGACTACAACTCGCTGGGTTCGCGCCGCGGCAACCACGAGGTAATGATCCGCGGCACGTTCGCCAACATCCGGCTGCGCAACCAGCTCCTTGACGATGTCTCCGGCGGTTACACCCGTGACTTCACCCAGTCCGATGAAAACGGGGAAAGCCCGCAGGCCTTCATCTTCGACGCCGCGCAGAACTATGCGGCGCAGAACATTCCACTGGTCGTGCTGGGCGGCAAGGAGTACGGCTCCGGGTCGTCGCGGGACTGGGCCGCCAAGGGCACCGTGCTGTTGGGGGTGCGCGCGGTGATCACCGAGTCGTTCGAGCGCATCCACCGGTCCAACCTGATCGGCATGGGCGTGATCCCGCTGCAGTTCCCCGCCGGCGAGTCCGCGGCGTCGCTGAAGCTGGATGGCACCGAGGTGTTCGACATCACCGGCATCGAGGAGCTCAACAAGGGCAAGACGCCGAAGACGGTGCACGTCAAGGCCACCAAAGCCGATGGCAGTGCCGTGGAGTTCGACGCGGTGGTGCGCATCGACACCCCCGGGGAGGCCGACTATTACCGCAACGGCGGCATCCTGCAGTACGTGCTGCGCAACATGTTGAAGTCGAAGTAGGCCAAGTAGTCCAAGTAGGCGGCGAACACCTGATGCCCAGGGTCAGCGAGGATCACCTGGCGGCCCGGCGCCGCCAGATCCTCGACGGCGCGCGGCGGTGCTTCGCCGCCTACGGCTACGACGGAGCCACGGTGCGCCGCCTGGAGCAGACGGTCGGGTTGTCGCGGGGAGCGATCTTTCATCACTTCCGCGACAAGGACACGCTGTTCTTCGAGCTGGCCCAAGAAGACGCTGAGCGAATGGCCGACGTCGCCTCACGGGAGGGCCTGATCGGCGTGATGCGGGACATGCTGGCCGCCCCCGAGCAGTACGACTGGCTGGCCACCCGACTCGAGATCGCGCGCAAACTGCGCCATGACCCGGAGTTCAGCCGCGGCTGGGCGGAGCGTTCGGCCGAGTTGTCTGCTGCCACAACGGATCGGCTGAATCGGCAGAAGCAGGCCGGCCGGCTGCGCGACGACGTGCCCAGCGACGTGCTGCACACGTATCTGGATCTGGTGCTCGACGGCCTGGTGGCACGGCTGGCCTCCGGCGAGGATCCGCAGCGGTTGTCGGCGGTCCTCGACCTGGTGGAGGCTTCGGTGCGGCAGCGCTGATTCGTGTCGCTAGCGCGATCGGGTGCGGTGATTGGGCCCACCGCGGCTGCGCATCGCGGCACCCGACTCCCGCAACATGCTGTGCACGGAGCCGTACGATCGCCCGGTGGACGCCGCCAGGGTGCGGATGCTGGCCCCGCCCTCGTAGGCGTTGCGCAACTCGACCAGCTGTCGGTCCCGCAGCTTGTCCGGCTTCGTCGTCGCCACGTCCCCTCACCATCCCCTCGCTGAGTCAACGGCTTCAGCGTAAGAAGGCGTCGGCGAAACCGGGCGGCTTTGGTGGGATTGCCGTCAGGCCAGCTCGATGAGATCTCGGTACTCCGCCGACCAGTGGTCCTCGGTGCCGTCGGGCAACAACACCACCCGCTGCGGGTCGAGCGCCTCGGCCGCTCCCGGGTCGTGGGTGACCAGCACGACGGCCCCGGCGTAGCTGCGCAATGCGTCGAGCACCTGTTCGCGGGAGGCGGGATCGAGGTTGTTGGTCGGTTCGTCGAGCAGCAGCACGTTGGCGGTGGAGGCCACCAGCCCGGCCAGCGCCAGTCGGGTCTTCTCACCGCCGGACAGCGTGCCGGCCGGCTGATCGAGCTGCGCGCCGGTGAACATGAACGCCCCCAGCAGGCCACGCAGGTCCTGCTCGGGGGTGTCCGGCGCCGCGTGGCGGATGTTCTCCCACACTGTCGCCGCGTTGTCGATGGTGTCGTGCTCCTGGGCGAAATAGCCGATCTTGCAGCCGTGTCCGGGCTCGAGTCGACCCGCGTCGAGGGTTTCCACGCCGGCCAGCACCCGCAGCAGGGTGGTCTTCCCGGCGCCGTTGAGGCCCAGCACGACCACCCGCGATCCCCGGTCGATCGCCAGGTCCACGCCGGAGAACACCTCCAGCGAGCCGTACATCTTGGTCAGCCCGTTGGCCATCAGCGGGGTTTTTCCGCATGCCGCCGGCGTCGGAAACTTGATCCGGGCCACCTTGTCGGCGACGCGTTCCTCGTCCAGTGCCGCCAGCATCCGGTCGGCTCGCCGCAGCATGTTCTGCGCCGCAACGGCTTTGGTGGCTTTGGCACCCAGTTTGGCAGCCTGGGTGCGCAGTGCGGCGACCTTACGTTCGGCGTTGGCCCGTTCCCTGCGGCGCCGCTGCTCATCGGTGGCCCGGGCGTCGAGGTACTTCTGCCAGCCCATGTTGTAGACGTCGGCCTCGCCGCGCACCGCGTCGAGGAACCACACCCGGTTGACCACGTCGGCCAGCAGATCCACGTCGTGACTGATCAGCACCAGTCCCCCGCTGTGGCCCTTCAAGAAGTCGCGCAGCCAGCCGATCGAATCGGCGTCGAGGTGGTTGGTCGGTTCGTCGAGCAGCAACGTGGTGTTATTCGACCCGCCCGCTCCGTCTTCTGAGGCGGCGAACAGGATGCGGGCCAACTCCACTCGGCGGCGCTGGCCGCCCGACAGCGTGCGCAGCGGCTGGGTCAGTACCCGCTCCGGCAGGCCCAGGCTGGTGCAGATCCGGCCCGCTTCGCTCTCGGCAGCGTAGCCGCCCAGCGCAGCGAATCGCTCCTCGAGTTGGCCGTAACGGCGGATGGCGCGGTCGCGCTCGGCGTCGTCGACGACTTCGGCCATCAACACCTGCTGCTTCTCCAGGTCGGCCAGCATGGTGTCGAGACCGCGGGCCGACAGCACGCGGTCGCGGGCCAGGACGTCGAGATTGCCTTCGCGCGGATCCTGCGGCAGGTACCCGACCTCGCCGGTGCGGGTGATGGTGCCCGCATAGGGCTCGCCTTCACCGGCGAGGATGCGCAGCGTGGTGGTCTTGCCGGCGCCGTTGCGGCCGACCAGCCCGATCCGGTCGCCGGGCTGCACCCGCAGCACCGAGTCCACCGAGTCGAGCAGCGTGCGCGCTCCGGCGCGGACCTCCAGGCCCGTTGCGGTGATCACGCGCGCGTACTCCTGTCGTGGTGCTACGTATCGTCGGTACCGACTATTTGTCGTCGGTGAAGGCCGGTGGGCGCTTCTCGGCGCGCGCAGCGACGGCTTCCTCGAAGTTGCTGGTCAGCAGGCGCACGTAGAGCTGTCCGAGCCCCTCGGCCTGCATGTGCCCCTCCAGACTACCGGCGTCGAGTCCGCTCCATAGCGTCCGCTTGGTCAGTTCGGTGCCCGGCCGGGAGAATCCGGCGATCCGTTCGGCCATGTCGTAGCAGGTGTCCAGCAGCGCCGACTGCTCCACCACCGCGGAGACCAAGCCGATTCGCTCCGCCTCGGCGGCATCGACGTCACGGCCGGTGAGCATGATCTCGAACGCCCGCGACGCCCCGATCGCCCGCGGCAGCAGGTAGCTCAGCCCCAGTTCGCTGGCCGTGAGGCCGTTGTTGATGCCGGCCGCCCGGAAGTAGGCGCCGGTCGCGGCGACCCTGATGTCGGCCGCCAGGGCCAAACAGAGCCCGCCGCCGATGGCCGCGCCGTTGACCGCCGCGATCACCGGCTGGTGCAGGCGCCGAAACCCCAGGATGATGTCGTCGAGCAGTTCCATCGACCGCAGCCCGAACGTCGGCCGGGTCAGGCCGGCCACGTGCGGCACCGAACCGGCGGACTTGTGGTCGGCGCCCGAGGAGAACCCCCGGCCCGCGCCGGTCAGCACCACCACCCGCACCGCGTTGTCGTAGCTGATCTGCTCCAGCACTTCGCGCAGCGGCACCATGACGTCGAACGCCATCGAGTTCATCCGCTCCGGGCGGTTCAGCGTGATCAGGGCGACCTGCGGGCGCGGGCGGTCGACCAGGACGAATTCCGAGCCGTTCTCAGCTGTAGCCACGGGTGCACGCTATCGCGTGCCGCGCCTCAGACCTGGTCGGGCTTGCCCTGCTCAGCCTGTGCGGCCAGCGCGGCCTCCACATCGAGATCCTTGACCTGCTGAACCAGGTGCTCGAGTGCCGCCGGGGGCAACGCGCCGGCCTGGTTGAACACCAGCGTGCCCTTCTTGAAGGCCATCAGGGTGGGGATGGACCGGATCTGGGCGGCCGCGGCCAGTTGCTGTTCGGCCTCGGTGTCGACCTTGGCGAACACCACGTCGGGGTGGTTCTCCGAGGCGGACTCGAACGTCGGCGCGAAGGCCTTACACGGCCCACACCACGAGGCCCAGAAATCGACCAGCACGATGTCGTTGTCGGCGATGGTTTCTTCGAATTTCGCTGCGGTCAAGTCTTGAGTTCCCATGATCGGGCCAACGCCCGGGCTCCGCGCGGTGTTCCCGGCACCGCCGGCAGATTTGGCACCGCTTACACAGCGGGCTCACAGCACAGAGCTAGCTGCACACTAGCTCGACCATTGACGGTGGTAGCACGTGTCCGACGGCACACCCGCCGTCGACGTCGACGATCGGAGAAACATTGATGCCCGCTCGCCCCAGCACTTCCGCACCGGCGCTTCGCACGCTCACCGGCGCCGCCGCGCTCTTCGCCGCCGCGCTGGTCCTCCCCTCCCCGGCCCACGCCCAGGGCGACCGCGTCATCGGCCCGGTCACTTCGGTGGCGGGTAACACCTTCGAGGTGGGTCAGCCGGCCGGCACCGCCAAGGTCACCTGGACAGACAACACCCGGGTCTTCGAGTCGGTGCCCGCGCAGCTCGGCGAGATCACCGCGGGCACCTGCATCAAGGCCGGCGCCGCACCCGACAGCAGCCCCGCCGACAGCGGTGCGATCACCGCGAAGTTCGTGTCGATCAGCACCGCGGTCGACGGCAAGTGCCCGCAGCGGCCCGCCGCGGCGGCCGACGCCCCGGCGCCCCCGAAGCCGCACCGTGGCGTCCGCGGTGCCGTCGAGTCCGTCGCGGGCAACACGCTGACGGTCGCCGGCCCGGAGGGTCCGGTCACGGTCACCGTCACCGACGACACCACCGTCCGGCGGAAGGTGGCGGTCAGCGCGCCGTCGATCAGCACCGGAAAGTGTGTCGCTGCTCGCGGCGACAAGGACGCCGAGGGCGTGCTGCAGGCGACCAAGGTCACCGTGTGGAACAGCAACGGTGGTGACTGCCCGCAGCCGGGAGCGTAACGGCCGACGCGGCGATCGCCGATCGCCCTGACGGTGAGCGGCGGCTCCGACCCGCCGCAGCAGGGGCGGGCTGCCCGGATTTTCTTCGGGCAGCCCGCCCCCAACCAATCTCTAACCACCTCGGGAGCAGTGCCGAAGGTCATCACCGGCACTATGGGGAGAACGTCAACCGGCTATTGAAGACGACATCCCCCGAGAGGTGAGGCAATGATGGTCCCGGGTGTAGCCACCGTCGTCGGTGGCATCACCGGTGGCGCGGTGCAGGTGCTGCGAGCCGGCGTGAACAGTGCCGCCGAAAGCACCTCCTGGTTACGCGACAGCGCCACCGACACCATGCAGACGATCCTCGGCCCGGTGGTCGAGACGGTCAGCCAGACCGCCGGGCGGTTCCTGGGCGACTCCGGCAACGGCACGGCGCTACCGGTGCGCTGGCGCAGCGGGCGCCGCGTGCACCTGGACCTGGAACGGCTGCTGCCGTTCTCGCGCTGGTATGAGCACGCCGACTCCGTCGAGCAGCCGGTCCGCAACATTCCCGGCGTGGCCAGCGCCCACATCGAGAGTGCCCTGGGCCGGTTGGTGGTCGACCTGGCGCCGGGCGCCGACAGCGACCGGGTGCTGCGCGCGGTCTGCGACACGGTGACCGCGATAACCAAGGAGCTGGGCCGCCCACGTCCGCAATCGGCACCGCGCACCGCGCCGTTCGCCGATCCGGGAAACCCGCTGGCGCTGCTGGTGCCGCTGACCGCAGCCGCGATGGACGTGGTGGCCATCGGCGCCGCGGTGACCGGCTGGGTGGGCAAACTACCGGTCGCACCGCTGGCGGCCCGCGGCGCCGCCGCCGTCGTCAGCAACCAGCCGCGCATCGTGTCGATGCTGGAATCACGGCTCGGTCGGGTCGGCACCGACCTCGCGCTGGCCGCCTCCACCGCGGTGACCAATGGGCTCACCCAGGCGGTAGGCACCCCGCTGGTGGACCTGGCCCAGCGCGGCCTGCAGATCTCCGAGGCCGCCGCACACCGCCGCCGCTGGGAAGATCGGGAACGGCAGCTGGCGTCACCGCGACGACCGCAGGCCGCGGTGGTTCCGATCATCTCCTCGGCCGGGGCCGGCTCGCACACCGCCCGGCACCACTCGGCGGCCACCGCGGCCGGGGAGGCCTCACACGTGGTGGTCGACGGCGCCATCGACTCGGCCATCGACACCGCCAAGGGATCGATGTCCGGGCCGGTGGAGGAGTACGCCGACCAGGCCGCCAACGCGTCGCTGATCGCCGCCGCGGGCGCGCTGCTGGCCGGCGGGGGCGCAAACGAAGCCGCCGGCGCGGTGCTGGCCGGGGTCCCCAAGGGGGCATACCTGGGCCGGCAGGCGTTCGGCGCGGTGCTCGGGCGTGGCCTGGCCGACGCCGGGCAGCTGGTGTTGGATCCGGGCGCGCTGCGCCGGCTGGACCGGGTGAAGGTGATCGTCATCGACGGGGCGGCACTGCGCGGGGACGCCCGCGCGGTGCTGCACGCCCGCGGCGACCTGCCCGGCTGGGACGAGGACCGCGTCTACGAGGTCGCCGACGCCCTGCTCCACGGCGAGCAGGCCCCCGACCCGGACCCCGACGAGCTGCCGGCCACCGGCGCCCGACTGCGCTGGGTCCGCGCGCAGCCGTCGGCGGCTCCGGTGCAGGGGCTGGAGCGTGCCGATCTGGTCGTCGACGGCGAGACCGTCGGCCGGGTCAAGGTCGGCTGGGAGGTCGACCCGTTCGCGGTGCCACTGTTGCAGACCGCGCACCGCACCGGGGCGCGGGTGGTACTGCGCCATGTGGCCGGCACCCAGGATCTGACCGGCAGCGTCGCAGCCAGTCATCCCCCCGGCACCCCGCTGTTGAAGCTGGTCCGTGAGCTGCGCGCCGACCGCGGGCCGGTCCTGCTGATCAGCGCGCTGCACCGCGACTTCGCCTCCACCGACACGCTGGCCGCGCTGGCCATCGCCGATGTCGGGGTGGCGCTCGACGACCCGCAGGCGGCCACCCCGTGGAGCGCCGACATCATCACCGGCACCGACCTGGCCGCCGCGGTGCGGATCCTGTCGGCGCTGCCGGTGGCCAAACGCGCCAGCGAATCGGCGGTGCGGCTCGCCCAGGGCGGCAGCACCCTGGCCGGGCTGCTGCTGGTCGCCGGCAACCCGCGCGGCGCAGCCGGTCCGTTGGCGCTGCGGCGCTGGCTCAACCCGGTCAACGCCGCCGGGGCGGCCGCTCTGGTCACCGGCACCCTGTCGGCACGCAAGGTGCTGCGCCAGCCCGACCCCACCCCGCAGCCGTTGACCGCCTGGCATGCGCTGGACCCCGAGATCGTCTACTCACGGCTGACCGGTTCGGCGCGGCCGCTGGCCGTCGAGATCGGTCCACCGACCTGGCGCCGCACCCTGGAAGACGTCGCCGATCACCCGGTGCTGGCACCGCTGCGCGGCCCGGCCAACCGGGTGGGCAAACTGCTGGCCGCCACTCGCGAAGAGCTCGCCGACCCGCTCACCCCGATCCTGGCGGTCGGCGCGGCGGCGTCGGCGATCTTCGGCAGCAACATCGATGCCCTACTGGTCGCCGGCGTGATGGCCGCCAACGCCCTGGTCGGCGGGGCGCAACGGCTACGCGCCGAAGCGGCGGTCGCCGAACTCTTCGCCGAACAGGACACGCTGGCCCGCCGCGTGGTGCTGCCGCCGGTCGCAACGACGCAGCGCCGCCTGGATGCGGCCCGCAATGGCCGGCGCACGGTCACACTGACCGCGAAATCACTTCGCCCGGGCGACGTCATCGACCTGGCCGCCCCCGATGTGGTGCCTGCTGATGCGCGGTTGCTGACCGCAGAGGACCTCGAGGTCGACGAGTCGCTGCTCACCGGTGAGTCGCTGCCGGTGGACAAGCAGGTCGATCCGGTCGCCGTCGGCGACCCCGAACGGGCCAGCATGCTGTTCGAAGGCTCCGCGATCGTCGCCGGGCACGCTCGGGCGATCGTGGTCGCCACCGGGGCGGGCACCGCTGCGCGCCGGGCGCTTTCGGCGATCGCCGACGTCGACACCGCGGCCGGGGTGCAGGCCCGGCTGCGCGAGCTGACCGCCAAGGTGCTGCCGCTGACGCTGGCCGGCGGCGCCGCGGTGACCGGCTTGGCGCTGCTGCACCGCGCGTCGCTGCGCCAGGCGTTCGCCGACGGGGTGGCGATCGCGGTGGCCGCCGTTCCGGAGGGCCTACCGCTGGTGGCGACCCTGGCCCAGCTGGCCGCCGCCCAGCGGCTGTCCAAACACGGGGTGCTGGTGCGCACCCCGCGCGCCGTGGAGGCGCTGGGCCGCATCGACACCGTGTGTTTCGACAAAACCGGCACACTGACCGAGAACCGCCTCAAGGTGGTGTGCTCCGTGCCGCCGACGACGGCCGGAGCCGACGACACCGGCAGCCTGGACACCCGGACGCTGCGGGCCGCAGCGCGGGCGTGCACCCAGCCGCGCGACGGCCAGGGCCACGCCCACGCCACCGACGAGGCCATCCTCACCGCGGCGGCTGCCGTAGCCGATGAGGCTGATTCGGCGTGGACGGTGCTGGCCGAGGTGCCGTTCGAGTCCAGCCGCGGCTACGCCGCCACCATCGGGCGAACCGATACCGCACCCCCGATCCTGCTGCTCAAGGGCGCGCCGGAGGTCGTCTTGCCGCGCTGTGAGTTCGCCGACCCCGACGGCGACTACGAACGGGCCGAGGAGCTGGTTTCCGGCCTGGCCGAGCAGGGATTGCGCGTGCTCGCGGTGGCTCAACAACGCTGGGAGCTGCCGACCGCCGAGGAGTCCGACACCGACGCCGACGCCGTCGACGCCGCCGCGCACGATTTGGAGCTGCTCGGCTTCGTCGGGCTGGCCGACACAGTGCGGCCCTCGGCGCGGCCGCTGATCGAGGCGCTGGTCGAGGCCAACCACAAGGTGGTGCTGATCACCGGTGACCATCCGGTCACCGCACGGGCGATTGCCCGGCAGCTGGGCCTGCCGCCGGACGCCCCCGAGGTCACCGGGGCCGAGTTGGCGGTGCTCGACGAGGAGGGGTTCACCAACCTGGCCGCCGGCGCGCAGGTCTTCGCCCGGGTCACCCCCGAGCAGAAGGTGCAGATCGTCGCCGCGCTGCAGCGCAGCGGGCAGGTCACGGCGATGGTCGGCGACGGCGCCAACGACGCCGCGGCGATCCGGATGGCCGACGTGGGGGTCGGCGTCAGCGGCCGCGGCTCGTCGGCGGCGCGGGGCGCGGCCGACATCGTGCTCACCGAAGACGATTTGGGGGTGCTGCTCGACGCCCTGGTCGAGGGCCGCGGCATGTGGACCGGGGTGCGCGATGCGGTCGGCGTCTTGGTCGGCGGCAACGTCGGCGAGGTGCTGTTCACGATCATCGGGACCGCGCTGGGATCCGGGCGAGCGCCGGTGGGCACCCGGCAGCTGCTGCTGGTCAACCTGCTCACCGACATGTTCCCCGCGCTGGCGGTGGCCGTCACCCCGCAGTACCCGCAACCCGACGACACCGATGCCGAATCCGACCGGGCGGAGGAGGAAGCCGAACGCGCCCACCAGCGGGCGATCCTGTCCGCGCCGGCGCCGTCGCTGGACACCTCGCTGATGCGCCACATCATCACCCGCGGCGTGATCACGGCCGCCGGCGCGACCGGCGCCTGGGCGATCGGGCGGTGGACGCCGGGCACCGAACGACGCACCGCGACAATGGGGTTGACCGCACTGGTGGGGACGCAGCTGGTGCAGACGCTGTTGACACGGCGGCACAGTCCGCTGGTGGTGGCGACCGCACTGGGCAGCGCGGTGGTGCTGGTCGGTATCGTCCAGACCCCGGTCGTCAGCCAGTTCTTCGGATGCACACCGCTGGGGCCGGTGGCCTGGGCCGGAGTGGGCGCCGCCACCGGCGCGGCCACCGCCCTTTCGGTGCTGGCGCCCTCGCTGGTGGCGAGCACGATCGGGGTCGCAGACGTCGATCCCGGTTAGCGCGGGTCATCCCGAGCGCCAGGCCGACGGATATGCCGAGGAGCGCGGCGTGCCCGTCAGCCCAGCACCTTGCCGTAGGTCTGCCGGCCCATCAGGTAGGTCGCCTCGACCGCCACGTCACGCAGCTCGGCCGGCGGGATGCCCCGGGGGTTCTGCGACAGCACCACCATGTCGGCGTACTTGCCTTGCTCCAGGCTGCCGATCTCGGTGTCCAGCCGCAGCTGCCAGGCGGCATTCAACGTCTGCGCGCGGATCGCCGCGTCGACACCGATGCGCTGCTCGGGGGCCAGCACCCGGCCGCTGCCCTTGGCGATCCGGTTCACCGCGGTGGCGATGTTGCCGATCGGGTCGGGCGGAGTGACGGTGCCGTCGTTGTGGAACGACAGCCGCAGGCCGGCGTCCAGCGCGGACCGGGCCGACATCCAGTGCGCGCCGTGATCGGGCCCGAACAGCTTGTCCACCAGCACATCTCCCCAGAAGTAGATGTGCTCGATGAACATGCTGGGGGTGACACCCAGCTGCGCGGCCCGGGCGAACTGATCCGGGCGCATCGCGCCGACGTGTTCGATGCGGGGACGCAGCGCCGGGGAGACCCGCGCCTGCTCGAAGGCGTCCAGCACGACGTCGATGGCGGCATCGCCCTGCACGTGGCAGGAGACCTGCCAGCGCTGATCGATGAAGGACGTCGCCAGTTGCTGGATCTGTTCCGGGGTGTAGTTCATGCCGCCGCGGTGGTCGCGGCCCAGACCCATCCCGGCCGTGGTGGCGTTGGTCAGGTATGGGAACGTGGTGAAGATGTTGCCCTGCCACGGTGATCCGTCGGCCCAGATCTTCATGCCGATCTTGTCGAACAGCACGTCGGCACCGGCCCGCTTGCCCCGCATGTTGTCCGCGTCGTCGGCAAGCTCGGGCGTGCCGATCTCGTAGGCGCGGACCCGGATCGCGCAGTCGGGCTGCTGGGCGAGCTTGCCGAACACCTCGGACTGGCTACGCGCATCGTAGGAGTGCTCGGTGGCGGTCGCGATGCCCGCGCGGGCCAGCTGCGCGTAAGCCCAGCGCAGGTTGTCGCCGGCGTTGGCCATGATCGCCCCGGAGAACGGCGCCGTCAGCGCCATCAGCGCCGCCGCCTCGCGCACCTCGCCGGTCAGCTGCCCGTCGGGTCCGCGCAGGTACTGGGCGCCTGGTGGGTTCGGGGTGGTCTTGGTGATGCCGGCGGCGGCGAACGCGGCGGTGTTGCCGTAGCCGGCGTGACCGCTGTTGGTGATGATCACCACGGGGTTCTGCGGTGCCAGTCGGTCCAGCTCGGTTCGGGTGAACGACTGCAGTCCGGTCTGCAGCAGCGGGTCGACACCGTTGAGCAGGATCGGCTGGCCCTTCGGTGTGTCCGCGACGGCCTCGGTGAGCTTCTGGAACACTCCGCCGGCGGTGGAGACCGTGAACGGGCGCACATCGATGGCCGGAGGAGCCAGCGTGGTGCCCATCTCGAACGGGTGGCCATGCGGTTCCACGAACGCCGGCAGCAACGCCCGCCCGCGCAGGTCGACGACGGTGGTCTCCGACCCCCGCAACCGCAGCACCTCTTCGGCAGAGCCGACCATGGTGATCCGGGCGCCGGTGACCGCGAGCGCTTCGGCCTCGGGGGCGCCCGGCGCCACCCGCACCACCGGGCCGCCGATGAAGATGGTGTCGGCCCCGGGGCCCCGCGATCCGCAGCCTGCCAGCCCGCCGACCGCCGTACCGGCCGCCGCGGCCGCCATGCCGACCATGAACCGTCGCCTGCTCGTCGTCACCCTGTCCGCTCTTCCCAGTCGCAGTCGACCGCCGCCAAAGGCCTTACGCGGTTCACGCGACGAGTATGGCAGCGACCGTCACAGTGCTGTCGTCCAGCCACCCGGGGCCACTCCGCCCCGATCACGTGAGAGCGTCGTGATCGCCGCGTACCCAGGCGGCATGTCGGTCGGCGGAGAACCTTATCGCGGCCGCGCCGTCGGCGTCGATGACGTTGTCCAACAGCCCGTATATCCGGTCGAACCGCAGTCCGGCCAGGGTGCCGGCCATCCGCTGCACGACCGCGGCCGACAGCGGGATCCGGTTGGGATAGCTTCGCAGGAAGGCCACGGTACGCCGGTCCGGGTTCGGGAAGACGGTGTCGCCGACCAGCAGCACGCCCCGCCCGTCGGCGCCGTTGTCCCAGCAGGCCACCGCGCTGCCGGGAAAGTGCCCGCCCACCTGCACCACCGTCAGCCCCGCCACCGGCTGCAGACGGTCCGACCAGTAGCGGATCACCGGGTCGGGCCGCATCACCCATTGCGCATCAGCGGCGTTGACGTACACCGGCACCCCACCGAGTCGGTGGCTCCACTGCACCTGCGCGCCGAACATGTGCGGGTGGCTCGCGACGATCCCGGCGACCGGGCCGCGCTCGGTCACCGCGGCCACCGCGGCATCGTCGAGGAAACCCGACGGATCCCACAGCACGTTCCCGCCCGCGGTGCACACCAGCTTGCCGAGTTGGCCGATGCCCAGCGGCGGGGTACTGCCGATCCCGATCAGGCCGGGTTCCAGGACGGCGACGGTGGATCGAACCCCCTCGCCGGCCAGTTCATCCAGCGTCGCCCACCGCTGACCGTCGGCCGGCACCCATTGCCGCTCGTCCGCGCAGATCGCGCAGACGTCCGGCGTGGCGTCGTGCTCGACGCCGCATGTCCTGCACAACCAGAACATGCAGCGGCTCCGCTCAGACCGTGAAGCCGACGGCGCGCATCATCTCGCGGCCCTCGTCGGTGATCTTGTCCGGACCCCAGGCCGGCTCCCAGACCCAGGACAGGTCCAGCTTCTTGACCAGGCCCGCGCCCACGGTCGCGTTCTCGACCTGCTCGGCGATCATGTCCTGCAGCGGGCAGGCCGGTGAGGTGAGCGTCATGGTCACGACGGCGGCGGCGCCCTCCTCGTCGTGGCGGATCGCCAGGTCGTAGACCAAGCCGAGGTCCATGACATTGATGCCGATCTCGGGGTCGATGACGTCGTGCATGGACTCCTCGACCTCGGCGAGCAACTCGTCCGGTCCGGTTTCGCTCATTACTTCATCTCCTGGGTTGTGAGACTGACTCATGCCAGCGTGTTTTCTTCCGTCTTGGCGAGTGCCTGCGCCAACGCGTCTTTGAAGGCCATCCAACCCAGCAGCGCGCATTTGACCCGCGCCGGGTACTTGGCCACCCCGGCGAACGCGATCCCGTCGCCGAGCACCTCTTCGTCCCCTTCGACGGTCCCCCGCGACGACACCATCTCGTGGAATGCGTCGAATGTGGCCAGGGCCTGCGCCACCGTCAATCCGATCACCTGGGTGGCCAGCACCGACGTCGCCGCCTGCGAGATCGAACATCCCTGCCCGTCGTAGGAGACGTCGGCAATCTGCTCACCGTCATCGGAAACCGCCACGCGCAAGGTCAATTCGTCGCCGCACGTCGGGTTGACGTGGTGGACCTGCGCTCCGTAGGGCTCCCGCAGCCCGCGATGCTGCGGATGCTTGTAGTGATCAAGGATCACTTCCTGGTAGAACTGCTCGAGGCGCATGTCTCACGCTCTCCCGAAGAACGTCACGGCGCGCTGAATCCCCGCCAGCAGACGCTCGACCTCGTCGTGGGTGTTGTACACGGCGAACGACGCACGGGCGGTGGCCGCCACATTGAACTTGCGGTGCAACGGCATCGCGCAGTGGTGGCCCACCCGCACCGCGACACCGTCGTCGTCGAGTACCTGGCCGACGTCGTGGGCGTGCACACCGTCGACCACGAAGGAGACCGGCGAACCGCGGTCGGTCATCGTCGTCGGCCCGACGATGCGCACCCCGTCGATACCGGCGAGGCCCTCGAGGGCGGCGGCCACCAACTCGCGCTCGTGGGCTTCCACGACGTCCATCCCGATGGCGTCCAGGTACCGCGCGGCGGCGGCCAGCCCGACCACCTGCGAGGTCATCGGCGTGCCGGCCTCGAAACGTTGCGGCGGCGGCGCATAGGTGCTCGACGACATGGTCACGGTCTCGATCATCGATCCGCCGGTGATAAACGGCGGCAGCGCCGCCAACAGCTCACGCCGGCCGTAGAGCACACCGATCCCGTTGGGGCCCAGCATCTTGTGTCCGGAGAAGGCGGCGAAATCGACGTCCAGCCCGTGCAGGTCGACCGGCTGGTGCGGCACCGACTGGCAGGCGTCCAACACGGTGAAGGCGCCCACCGCACGAGCTCGCGACACCAGTTCGGCGACCGGCGCCAGCGCGCCGGTCACGTTCGAGTGATGGGTGAAGGCAACGACTTTGAC
Source organism: Mycolicibacter senuensis (assembly GCF_002101885.1). Lineage (GTDB taxonomy): Bacteria > Actinomycetota > Actinomycetes > Mycobacteriales > Mycobacteriaceae > Mycobacterium > Mycobacterium senuense. The sequence continues at coordinate 612,834 of NZ_LQPS01000043.1, read as the reverse complement.
CCGCTCGTCGAGGTCCAGCGAATCCAGGTCGATGCGGCCGTCGCCGGTGACCTCATACCAGCGCAGCGTCGCCCCGGTGCGCCGCGCCAGTTCCTGCCACGGAATCAGGTTGGCGTGATGCTCCAGTTCGGTGGTGACAATGACGTCGCCCGGGCCGACCGCGGCTTCGAACCGGTCGTCGCCGAGCGCATAGGACACCAGGTTCAGCGACTCGGTGGCGTTCTTGGTGAGCACCAGCTCGTCCGGATCGGCGCCGACGAAGCGCGCGATGGCCGACCGGCCGTCCTCGTAGGCGTCGGTGGCCTCCTCCATGAGCTGGTGCGCCCCGCGGTGCACCGCGCCGTTGGAGTGCAGCAGAAACTCCCGCTCGGCATCGAGCACCTGCAGCGGGCGCTGCGAGGTCGCCCCGGAATCGAGGTAGGCCAGCCGGCTTCCGCCACGCATGACGCGGCTCAGGATCGGGAAATCCGCCCGAATCGCATCCAGGTCCGGCGCCGCCGGACGACTGGGCGACAACGTCGTGTCGGAAACCGTCATCAGGCCCCCGCCGCTCCCGCCGCTGCCGCATCGGAGAAGCGTTCGTAGCCCTTCTCCTCCAGCTCGTCGGCCAGCTCCGGACCGCCCGACTCCACGATGCGCCCACCCGAGAAGACGTGCACGAACTGGGGCTGGATGTAGCGCAGGATCCGGGTGTAGTGGGTGATCAGCAGAATGCCGCCGTTCTCGGTCTCCTGATAACGCTGCACCCCTTCGCTGACCACCCGCAGCGCGTCGACGTCGAGGCCGGAGTCGGTCTCGTCGAGGATCGCGATCTTGGGCTTGAGCAGGCTCAGCTGCAGGATCTCGTGACGCTTCTTCTCCCCGCCGGAGAAGCCCTCGTTGACGTTGCGCTCGGCGAAGCCGGAGTCGATACCCAATTCGGTGAAGGCCGCGCGCTGCTCCTTGATCCAGGCGCGCAACTTCGGGGCCTCGCCGCGTACCGCGGTCACCGCGGTGCGCAGGAAGTTCGACATCGACACCCCGGGCACCTCGACCGGATACTGCATGGCCAAGAAGAGACCCGCTCGCGCACGTTCATCGATGGCCATCTCCAGGACGTCCTGGCCGTCGAGGGTGATCGACCCGGATGTCACGGTGTACTTGGGGTGTCCGGCGATCGCGTACGACAGGGTCGACTTGCCCGAGCCGTTCGGGCCCATCAGGGCGTGTGTCTCACCGGAGTTCACCGTCAGGTCGACTCCGTGCAGGATCGGGATCGCCGCCGCACCGTCCTCGCCGGCGCCGCCCGGCGACACGCTCACGTGCAGGTCCTTGATCTCCAGTGTGCTCATTGCTGTTCGGTGTCCTTAAGTCTTGGTGGTCAGTTGTTCTCGGTGACGGCGAGTTCGCGCTCGACGGCCTCGGTGAGGCGTTCCTGGACGAACGGCACCGGGATCTTGGCGATGATCTCGCCGAAGAAACCGCGCACGATCAGGCGCCGGGCCTGATCCTCGGGGATGCCGCGTGCTTGCAGATAGAACAACTGCAGGTCGTCGAAGCGCCCGGTCGCGCTGGCGTGGCCGGCCTGCACGATCTCCCCGGTCTCGATCTCCAGGTTCGGAATCGAATCCGCCCGGGCGCCGTCGGCCAGCACCAGGTTCCGGTTCACCTCGAAGGTGTCGGTGTCGACGCCCGTCGCGCGAATCAGCACGTCGCCGACCCAGACGGTGTGGGCGTCGGGCAGGCCCGAACCGGGGTCGCCCTGCAGCGCGCCCTTGTAGAGCACGTTCGAGCGGCAGTTGGGCTGGCTGTGGTCGACCAGCAGGCGCGATTCGAGGTGCTGGCCGTCGTCGGCGAAGTACAGGCCGAGCAGCTCGGCGTCACCGCCCGGCCCGTCGAACCGCACTCGCCCGGTCAGGCGCACCAGCTCGCCGCCCAGCAGCACCGCGCTGTGGCGCAGCACCGCGTCCTTGCCCAGCGCCGCGTGATGCATGGCCACGTGGACCAGATCCGGGGCCGCCTCGGCGAGCCACACCACGGTCAGCTTCGCGGCGTCGCCGACAACGAACTCGACGTTGTCGGCGTAGGTTCCGCTGCCCCGTACGTCGATCACGACCGTCGCCTGCGACAGTTCCTCGGCGCGCAGTTGCAGATGGCCGTAAGCCGTGGTGCCCTCGCCGGGACCGGTGACGGTGATCGTGATCGGCTCCTCGACGACGGCCTCCTTGGGCACGGTGACCACCGTCGCCTGCTGGAATGACGAGAAGGCTTGGGCTGCAACACGATCAGCGGGAATGCCCGCGGCACCCAGCCGGTCATCGCCACGTGCGACGGTCTCGACCCGCACCGCCGCGTCCGCGGTGACGTCGATGACGGCCGACGCGTCGGCCACCGCCGAACCGTCGTGCAGGCCGCGCAGCCGGCGCAGCGGGGTGAACCGCCAGATCTCGTCGCGGCCGTGCGGCACCTCGAAGGCGTCGACGTCGAACGAGGTGAACTGCTCCCCCTTGTTGATGCCTTCGGCTGCCTCGGTCAGGTTGGTCGGCGAAGCGGACCCCAGATCAGTCGAAGCCACTAGCCCACCGAGCCTTCCATCTGCAGCTGAATCAGCTTGTTGAGTTCCAGCGCGTATTCCATCGGCAGTTCCTTGGCGATCGGCTCGACGAAGCCGCGCACCACCATCGCCATCGCCTCGTCCTCGCTCAGGCCGCGGCTCATCAGGTAGAACAACTGGTTCTCACTGACCTTCGACACGGTGGCCTCGTGGCCCACGGTGACGTCGTCCTCACGGATGTCGACGTAGGGGTAGGTGTCACTGCGGCTGACGTCGTCGACCAGCAGCGCGTCGCACTTCACGCTCGACTTCGCCCCCTGGGCGCCCTTGTGGATCTCCACCAGGCCCCGGTAGGAGGATCGGCCGCCGCCGCGCGCCACCGACTTCGACACGATGTTGGACGACGTGTTGGGTGCCAGGTGCAGCATCTTGGCGCCGGTGTCCTGGTGCTGGTCCTCACCGGCGAACGCCACCGAGAGCACCTCGCCCTTGGCGTGCTCACCGGTCATCCACACCGCCGGGTACTTCATGGTGACCTTGGAGCCGATGTTGCCGTCGACCCACTCCATGGTGGCGCCCTCTTCGGCCCGCGCCCGCTTGGTGACCAGGTTGTAGACGTTGACCGACCAGTTCTGGATGGTGGTGTAGCGGCAACGGCCGCGCGGCTTGACGATGATCTCCACCACCGCCGAGTGCAGCGAGTCGCTGGAGTACACCGGGGCGGTGCAGCCCTCGATGTAGTGCACGTAGGCGTCCTCGTCGACGATGATCAGGGTGCGCTCGAACTGGCCCATGTTCTCGGTGTTGATCCGGAAGTAGGCCTGCAGCGGAATGTCCACGTGCACACCCGGCGGCACATAGATGAACGAACCGCCGCTCCACACCGCGGTGTTCAGCGCCGAGAACTTGTTGTCACCGGCTGGGATCACGGTGGCGAAGTACTCCCGGAACAGCTCCTCGTGCTCCTTCAACGCGGTGTCGGTGTCGAGGAAGATCACACCCTGCTCTTCCAGGTCCTCGCGGATCTTGTGGTAGACCACCTCGGATTCGTACTGGGCGGCCACCCCGCCGATGTAGCGCTGCTTCTCGGCCTCCGGGATACCCAGGCGGTCGTAGGTGTTGCGGATGTCCTCGGGCAGGTCATCCCAGGTCTGGGCCTGCTTCTCGGTGGACCGGACGAAGTACTTGATGTTGTCGAAGTCGATCCCGGACAGATCCGAGCCCCAGTTGGGCATCGGCTTCTTCATGAACGTCCGGTAGGCCCGCAACCGGGCTTCGAGCATCCACTCCGGCTCGTTCTTCTTCGCCGAGATGTCGCGCACCACGTCCTCGGACAGGCCACGCTGGGCCGCGGCGCCCGCGGCATCGGTGTCGGCCCAACCGTATTCGTACCGGCCCAGCGACGCGATCGTCTCTTCCTGGGTGGGCTCCGCTGCTGCGGTGGCCTCCGGTGTGAGTGTCATGGTGACGCCCCTTCAGTGCTCGTGATGGCTTCGGCGCAGGCTGGGCGCCGAAGGTCGATCGGTGCTGCTATTGCTTTTTTGCCGCGGTACCGGACCGGCCGGCTTTGGTGGTCTTGCCGGCCCTGCCGGACGTGGTGCTCTTGATGGTCAGGGGTACGTGGGTGGTGCAGACGTACCCGCCGTCGGCGATGGTCGCCAACCGCTGGACGTGGGTGCCCAGCACCTCGGCCATCGCCTGCCGCTCGGCGCGGCACAGCTCCGGGAACTCTTTGGCGACATTGGCCACCGGGCAGTGATGCTGCAGGATCTGCACCCCCGGGACACCGCCGTCCACCCGCGCGGTGCTGGCGACGTAGCCGGCCTCGGTCAGCGCCGCGGCGATGCGTTCGGCGGTCGCCTCGAGATCCCCGTCGGTGTCGGGGTCGCCGACGGCGGCCACGGCGGCGACCTCGGACAGGATGCTGTCGATGCGCTGCCGGGCGAAGGCCACCACCGCGTCTTCGCCGCCGATCTCGCGCAGCTGGCGCATCGCCGCCACCGCGAGGTCGTCGTAGCGGTGCCCGAGCTTGCCCCGGCCGGCCTCGGTGAGCTGGTACCGCTTGGCCGGCCGGCCGCGCCCCACCTGCTGCCAGGACGCCGCCGCGTGCGCCTCGGCGTCGCCCATCTCGATCAGCGCGTCGAGGTGGCGACGCACCCCGGCGGCCGACAGGCCCAGCTGGGCGCCGATGTCACCGGCGGTGATCGAACCGGACTCCATCAGCAGGCGCACCACCGCCTGGCGGGTGCGACCCTCGGGTGAATCATGGCTGCCGGCGAGGTCGGCGGCCGGTTGAGGCGCAGCCGAAACCGCACCGCCGGGACGCTGCCCGGCGGTTTGGGGTGCGGCCTTGGCCTCAGCCTTGAATTTCACAACACCAGTGTGACGCAATTCGGGTGCGGGGTCCAGAAAGGGTTACCTCAGTTCGGCACGAATCGGCCGTAACGCTGGTCACAGTGCGCTCCTGCCGGTCGGCCGAGGATATCGGAGACGGGCCGTTACGCTGCTGGGATGGCAGCCCGCCGGCACTCGCTGAGCAGCTCGATCGCCCATCTGCACGGCGACGAGCGCACGATCAGCGCCCCCCTCAACGACGCCGAACTCGTCGCACTGCGGCGCACCCGGCTGTTCGGGGCCACCGGCACGGTGTTGATGGCCATCGGCGCCCTCGGGGCCGGCGCCCGACCGGTGGTCCAGGATCCGACTTTCGGGGTGCGACTGCTCAACCTGCCGTCTCGGCTGCAGACGGTGGCGCTGACCATGACCACCACCGGGGCAGTGATGATGGCCCTGGCCTGGCTGATGCTGGGCCGCTTCGCGCTGTCTTCGGGCGGACCGGGCCGCCGGATGTCACGCAGCCAGCTCGACCGCACGCTGCTGCTGTGGATGCTGCCGTTGCTGGTCGCCCCGCCGATGTACAGCAAGGACGTCTACTCCTACCTGGCGCAGAGCCAGATCTCCCGACTGGGGCTGGACCCCTACCGGGTGGGCCCGGCGCCGGCCCTGGGGCTGGACCACGTGTTCACCTTGTCGGTGCCCAGCCTGTGGCGAGAGACGCCGGCCCCCTACGGGCCGCTCTTCTTGTGGATCGGCCGCGGGATATCGGCGCTGACCGGGGAGAACATCGTCACCGCGGTGTTGTGTCATCGGGTGGTGGTGCTGGTCGGCGTGGGGATGATCGTGTGGGCCGTGCCGCGGCTGGCGGCACGGTGCGGGGTGGCCGAGGTCAGCGCCCTGTGGCTGGGTGCGGCCAACCCGCTGCTGTTGATGCACCTGGTCGCCGGTATCCACAACGAGGCGCTGATGCTCGGCCTGATGCTGACCGGCACGGAGTTCGCGCTGCGCGGGATCACCGCGGCCAAACCTCTGCTGCCGAGCCGGTGGCGCCGCCCGCAGGACTGGGCTCCACTGGCCGAACTGCTCACCGGAGCGGTCCTGATCGCGATGTCGTCGCAGGTCAAACTGCCGTCGCTGCTGGCGCTCGGATTCGTGGCGATGGCCCTGGGCTGGCGCTGGGGCGGCGACCTGCGGGCATTCCTGCTCGCCGGCCTCGGCACCAGCGTCCTGGCGGCGGCCGTGATGGGCCTGATCGGCTGGGCCAGCGGTCTGGGCTTCGGTTGGGTCTACACGCTGGGCACCGCCAACGTGGTCCGCAGCTGGATGTCGCCGCCGACGCTGATCGCCCTCGGCACCGGCCAGGTGGGAACCCTGCTGGGTTTGGGCGATCACACCACCGCCGTGCTGTCGCTGACCCGTGGCATCGGCGTGCTGATCATCGGGGTGATGGTCATCTGGCTGCTGCTGGTGGTCTTCCAGGGCCGGCTGCATCCGGTCGGTGGGCTCGGCGTCGCACTCGGCATCACGGTGCTGCTGTTCCCGGTGGTGCAGCCCTGGTATCTGCTGTGGGCGATCATCCCGCTGGCCGCCTGGGCGACCCGGCCGAGCTTCCGGATCGCGGTGATCGCGGTGACCCTGGTGGTCGGGATCTTCGGCCCGACCGCGAACGGTGACCGGTTCGCCCTGTTCCAGATCGTGGACGCCACGCTGGCCAGCGCCGTGGTGGTGCTGGCGTTGTTCTTGCTGACCTACCGGCACCTGCCATGGCGGGAATTACCCGCCGCGGCCGCCCAACCCGACCGTGAGGCGCAACCGGGAGCCACCCCGCGGCCCGCCCCCGTCGCCGACGCTTACGCTGATTCTCCGTGAGCTCAGCTGTGGCAGTGCGGTTGCGCGGGGTGCGTAAGCGTTACGGGGCCGGTCCGACGGCGACCGAGGCGGTCGCCGGCCTTGATCTGGAGGTCCACACCGCCGAAGTGTTCGCGCTGCTGGGCCCTAACGGCGCCGGCAAGACCACGACGGTCGAGATGTGCGAGGGCTTCGTGCGCCCGGATGCCGGCACCATCGAGGTGCTCGGGCTCGACCCGATCGCCGACAACGACCGGCTGCGGGAACGCATCGGGGTGATGCTGCAGGGCGGCGGCGGCTACCCCGCGGCGCGCGCCGGCGAGATGCTCAAGCTGGTGGCGTCGTACTCGGCGAACCCGCTGGACCCGCAGTGGCTGCTGGAGACCCTGGGCCTCACCGACGCGGCCCGGACCACCTACCGCAGGCTCTCGGGCGGACAGCAACAGCGGCTCGCGCTGGCCTGCGCCCTGGTCGGTCGCCCGGAGCTGGTGTTTCTCGACGAACCGACCGCCGGCATGGACGCCCACGCGCGGCTGCTGGTGTGGGAACTGATCGACGCGCTGCGCCGCGACGGCGTGACGGTGGTGCTGACCACGCACCACCTGCGGGAGGCCGAGGAACTGGCCGACCGGCTGCTGATCATCGACCACGGCAAGGTGGTCGCCGCCGGCACCCCTTCGGAACTGACCCGCAGCGGCGCCCAGGGGCAGGTGCGGTTCACCGCACCGCCCCGACTGGACTTGTCGTTGCTGCTCACCGCGTTGCCCGAAGGCTATCGGGCCAGCGAGCCGCAACCCGGCGAGTACCTCGTCGAAGGCGCCGTCGACCCGCAGGTACTTGCGACCGTGACCGCATGGTGCGCCCGCCTCGACGTGCTGGCCACCCAGCTGCGGGTGGAGCAGCGCAGCCTGGAGGACGTGTTCTTGGACCTGACCGGACGGGAGCTACGCCCATGAGTCACGCCGGCGACGATGCAGAGCGAAGAATGAGCGATGCTGAGGAGTGGCGCCAATGAGCACTGCGCAGGTCTTCGCGCCCGGCACCTTTACCCCCGACCCGCGCCCGGCCGGCGTGCCGGCGATGCTGGCCGCGCAGTACCGATTAGAGCTGACCCTGCTGCTGCGCAATGGCGAACAGCTGCTGTTGACGATGTTCATCCCGATCACGTTGCTGATCGGGCTGACGGTGCTGCCGCTGGGCCCGTTCGGCGAGGGTCATGCCGAGCGCGTCACCACCGTGCTGCCGGTGATCATGTCGCTGGCCGTGATCGCCACCGCCTTCACCGGCCAGGCGATCGCGGTGGCATTCGACCGCCGTTACGGCGCGCTGAAACGCCTGGGCGCCACCGCACTGCCGGTATGGGGAATCATCACCGGCAAGTCGCTGTCGGTGGCGACCGTGGTGCTGTTGCAGTCGGTGCTGCTCGGGTTGATCGGCATCGCCCTGGGCTGGCGGCCGACACCGCTCGGGCTGGCACTGGGCGCGGTCGTCATCGCACTGGGCACGGCGTGCTTCGCGGCGTTGGGGCTGCTGCTCGGCGGCAGCCTGCGAGCCGAGATCGTCCTGGCCGTGGCCAACCTGATGTGGTTCGTGTTCGGCGGGTTCGCGGCGCTGACGGTGGAAACCGAGCTGGTGCCCGGCGCGGTCCGCTGGCTGGCCCGGCTGACGCCTTCGGGGGCGCTCACCGAGGCGCTGGCGCAGGCCCTGGCGGTCTCCCTCGACTGGTTCGGCGTCGCGGTGGTGGCGGCGTGGGGGCTGCTGGCCGGCCTCGGCGCGGTGCGCTGGTTCCGGTTCAGCTGACCTACTACGGCATGTAGTTACCGATCCTCTACGATCAGCCCCGTGGGACGCTTCCTGATGCGCCTGGTGGATCTGCTGCCCGATCCCAGTCTGCGCACCCAGCGGTTGCTGGCCGCCGCCGTCGTCTTCACCCAGGGCTTCATCTCGGTCAGCGGAGCGATCGTCCGCGTCACCGCGTCCGGACTGGGCTGCCCCACCTGGCCGCAGTGCTTCCCGGGCAGCTACGTCCCGGTCGCGGTCTCGGAGGTGCCGCGAATCCATCAGGCCATCGAGTTCGGCAACCGGATGGTGACCTTCGCGGTGGTCATCACCTCAGCGCTGGCGGTGCTGGCGGTGATCCGGGCGCGGCGGCGCCGGGAGGTGCTGGTCTACGCCTGGCTGATGCCGGCCTCCACGGTGCTGCAGGCGCTCATCGGCGGCATCACGGTGCGCACCGGGCTGGCCTGGTGGACGGTGGCGGTGCACCTGCTGGTCTCGATGCTGATGGTCTGGCTGGCGGTGCTGCTGTACGTCAAGGTCGGTGAGCCCGACGGCCAGAACGTCGTGGTACGCCACCGGGTTCCCGTCCCGTTGCGGCGGCTGACCGCGCTGTGCGCCGTCATGCTGGCCGCCGTACTGGTCACCGGGACCCTGGTGACCGCCGCCGGACCGCACGCCGGCGACAAGAGCACCACCCGCACCGTCGCTCGGCTCAAGGTCGAGGTGGTAACGCTGGCCCACCTGCACGAGTCGCTGCTGATCGGCTTCCTCGGGCTACTGGTGGGGCTGGCATTCGGGCTGGCCGCGGTACAAGCGGCCAAACCGGTGACCAACCGGCTCGCCTGGTTGACCGCGCTGACCCTGGCGCAGGGGGTGATCGGGGTCGTCCAATACTTCACCGGGGTGCCCGCGGTGCTGGTCACCATCCACGTGGCGGGCGCCGTGCTGGTCACCGGAGCGACCGCGGCGCTATGGGCGTCGCTGCGCGAGCGGGCCCAACCCGAGCCGCTCTAGCGCCGAGGTGACCTCCCGCGCGAATCGTCGCTGCGCGCGATCACATTCGTCGGCGCCGAGTTCACCCCAGCCCAGGTCCGGCGCAACCAGATCCAGGCCGACCAGCCGCGCGTCGGCGCCCGCCCCGGTCACCTCGGCGCGCGCGTAAAGCAACTCCTCGATGCGGATACTCAAGCGTTCGGCGGCAGCGCGCAGCGCGGCGCGGCCGACGTCCCACAACTCGAAGTCCGGGTCGGTACCCGCGGCGCCGAACGCGTGCGAGCGGCCGGCGCCGAAGAACACCAGTGCCGTGCGCTCGGTGGCCGCTCCGGGCGCCGTCGGCACCCCGTCACACTGCAAGTCGGCCAGGTAGCGGGGATCGGCGTTCCAGGCCACCACCTCCGGGGGGTTCAACAGGTTGCGCACCCGCTTGGACCACGCCGTGAATTCGGCGCGCCGGTCCGGTTCCCCGCCCGCCGACCGCAGGATCACCAGGTCGGCCTCGAGGGTTTCCGGATCATCCCAGGGCAGTCGGCGGGCGTGCAGGCCGCGGTGGCGCAGCGCGCGCACCAGGCCGGCGTCATCACCGGCGCCAGAATCGTCGTCGTCGCGCCGCGAATCGCCCGCCAACACGATGCGCGGGTGGAAGATATCGGGCCGGGCCAGCTTCATGCAGACTCCACAGTCGGAGATGATAGTCACCATGCACGCTGTGGAAATCGCCGCGACCGGCGGCCCTGAGGTCTTGGAACTGGTCGACAGGCCGCAACCGTCCCCCGCCGCCGGGGAGGTGGTGATCCGGTCCGAGGCCATCGGGGTCAACTACATCGACACCTATTTCCGCTCCGGGATCTACCCGGCGGAGTTGCCGTTCGTGCTCGGCACCGAAGCCGCCGGCGTCGTGGCCGAGACCGGCGCGGGTGTGACGACGCTGAGCGCGGGTGACCGCGTGGTGACGGCGGCCGCGACCGGTGGCTACGCCCAGTACTGCACGGCGCCGGCAGCGTTGACCGCGCCCATCCCGGCCGGCGTCGACTCCGACGTGGCGGCGGCCGTGCTGCTCAAGGGCCTGACGGCGCATTACCTCATCAAATCGGTCTATCCGGTCCAGCCCGGCGACACCGTGTTGCTGCACGCCGGCGCCGGCGGAGTCGGGCTGATCCTGACCCGGTGGGCCACAGCGCTGGGCGCCCGGGTCATCACCACCGTGTCGACCCCGGCGAAAGCCGACTTGTCCCGAGCGGCCGGCGCCGCCGAGGTCCTCGACTACCCCGGCTCGGACGACACGGCCGCCGCCGCCTTCGGCGCCCGCATCCGGGAGTTGACCGATGGCGCCGGGGTCGCGGCGGTGTACGACGGCGTGGGTGCGACGACCTTCGACGCCAGCCTGGCCAGCCTCGCCGTCCGGGGCACGCTGGCACTGTTCGGCGCGGCCAGCGGACCGGTTGCACCGGTGGATCCGCAACGGCTCAACGCCGCCGGCTCGGTGTACCTGACCCGGCCGAACCTCGTCCACTTCACCCGCAGCGAGCAGGAATTCTCCTGGCGCGCAGGAGAATTGTTCGACGCGATCACGGGAGGAGCGATCGAGGCGGCGGTCAGCCGGCGCTACCCGCTGGCCGAGGCCGCCGACGCGCACCGGGATCTGCAGGGCCGCAAGACCACCGGTTCGATCGTGTTGATCCCCTAAAGACGAGCCGCCGGCCCACAGGCTCAGCCGGCCCGCCAACTCTCCGGCAGCAACGGCAGCCGCGGCCCGTCGGCGAATTCGGCGCCGCCCAACCGCGCCAGGCCCGCGGCACGGGCGGTGCCCTCGCGCACCGCGCCGGCGCGGCCCAGCTCACCGGCGCCGTGATCGGACGCCGCGTCCGACCCCCAGTCCGGCTCCACACCGACGGTCAGCGTCATCGCGGCGTCTTCGTGGCCCGCCCTGGTCTTGCGCCGGCGGCGCCGGGCCGACCGCCGGGAATCCGCGGCCGCCCCGGCTGCTGCGGCGTCGGGGGTGGGCGCCTTCTTCTTGGCGCCCGTCGCGGCCCCGGCCCGGGCGCCGAGCCCCGACCCGAAATCGATTCCCGGGCCGCCGCCGATCAGGTAGGGAAACGCAAACGAGCCGGCCGGCGCCGGAGCCGGCGGCGGCGGCGCCATGGCAGCCGGGGCAGCGCCGGCGGCGGCCGGGGCCGGCGGTGGTGGTGCGGACGGCGGCGGCGCGACCGGCATGGTCGGGCCGACCGCGGTCGCCTCGACGGTGAGCACCGGGGACACCGGCGGGGCGGGGACGCCGGCCGTCGGCGCCGCTGCGCCCAACCCGGCCAGGCCGGCCAGCCCGCCCAGGGATCCGGCCGGCGCCACCACCGCGCCGGCGGCGACCCCCACCAGCGCTGGGGACTGGCTGATCGCGGTGGCCAATTGGGCGATGTGGGTCGGCCAGTCGAACAGGACCAGCACCGCGAGATATTGCAGCGCCGGGATGATCCGGGTCGGGTCCTGCGCCATGTACGTGAAGTCCCCGTACAGTTCCAGGGTCCGCGCGAGGTACCAGATCGGTTGGGCGGCATTGGAATAGTAGTCGTAGGCATAACCGTTGAGGGTGCCGGCGGCCGGGTCCCAGTTGATCCCGAGGTTCTGCAGGAAATGGGAGACGGCGGTGCTGAAGGCGTTGGAGATCATCGGATCATGGGCGGCGACACCGTCTTGGATGCCCAGACTCTTCAGGATCGGCTCGAGGACGTCGAGCAGCCCCTGCAACGGGTTCTGCGACGCGGGCTCGGAGGTGGCAGCGGCTCGTTGAATCTGCGGCGCCATACCGGTGTGCGGCGCGGCGGCCACCGCCGCACCCGCCACCGCCTCATAGGTCGCCATCGTGCCGGCGGCCTGCACCCACATCCGGAGGTAGTCGGCTTCGTTGACCGCGATCGGAATGGTGTTGATGCCGAAGAAGTTGGTGGCCACCAGCACGGCGTGCGCCGCGTGATTGGCGGCCAGTTCCGGCAGTGTCGGCATCGCCGCCAACGCAGCGCTGTAGGCCGCCGCCGCGGTCTGGCACTGCGCGGCGGCCACCGCACTGTGCGCGGCCGCTTGGCTCAGCCAGGCCAGGTACGGCCCGTGGGCGCCTAGATAGGACTCCGCGCCGGTCCCCTGCCACACCCCGGCTTCGACGGTGGCCAGCACGGCGGTCAGCTCTTCGGCAACGGCCGTGTACTCGGCGCTCAAGGACGACCAGGCCCCCGCCGCCGCCAACAGCGGCCCCGCGCCCGGCCCGGCGCTCAGCAACGCCGAATGCACCTCCGGCGGTGACGCCATCCATACCCCTGGCACAACCATCGAGTTTACCCGATGGGAACTTTGTTTTTCGGGTACCCAAACTTTATCGGTCGGTGTCGGCTCCGCCCCAGCTATCGGGCAGCATCGGCTGCTGCGGCCCGCCGCCGAACGCATCGTTGAGCCGGGCCATCCCCGCGGCGGACCGGCCGTTGGCCGCATTGCCGGCGACACCGAGCGTTCCGGTGCCCCGGTCGGCGGCCGCCGGGTCGTCGTCGGGCAACTGCCACTCCGGGTCGACACCGACGCCCATGGTCATGAACTGATCGGCGTGGCGGCGTTTGGCGACGCGCCGTCGGCGCCGGGCTTGGGCGCTCCGGCGATCGGCCTCCCGTGCCGCCGCGGCCGCCGCGGCGCTGTCGGGTTCGGCGGCCTTGCGGGCGGCGCGGGCGGCGGTGGCCATTCCCGAGCCCGATCCGATGCCGGGTCCGCCGATCAGGTAGGGCGGAACTAATGTCGCGCCGGCCGCCGGCGGCGGCCCGGCCACTGCCGGCGCGGGGCCGGCGGGGCCGGCTGCCGGCGCCGGTGGGGCCGGGGCCGAGGCGGTGACGGTTCCGGGCACCCCCGGTGCGGGCGGGCCGGTCCCCATCGCGGGCAACGCATGACTGCCGGGGCCAGCCGGCAGCGCCGGGATCGGCGCCGCGGACTGCGGCAGGCCGGCCAATCCGGCCAGCCCGGCGAAACCACCCACGGCACCGACCGGGGCGACCACCACGGCGAGCGCCGCGGCGAACAACTGCGGCGACTGCCCCACCCAGGAGGCGATCTCGGCAAGGTGTGTCGGCCAGTCGAATTCGACGAGCTGGACCAGATACTGAAAGGCCAGCGCCGGATTCTGTTGGAAATTCACCCCGAGCTGCTGGAAATCCTCGAACAGCTCAAGCGCCCGGACCAACCAGAACAGCGGCTGGTTGGGATCGACGTACTGGTCGTAGGGGATTCCGTTGACCATGGCGTGGGCGGGGTCCCAGTTGAGCTGTCCGTTGCTGGCCGTCTGCAGCAGCTGGGCGATCAGCTGATCCAGTGGATCGTTGACGGTGGGGTCGGTGCCCTCCTCGTCGCCGTCGGCGTGGGCGTGGGCCTTGAGAATCGGGGGCGCCGGCGACGTGTGCGGAGTCGAGGCCACCGCCGCGCCGCTGACCGCCTGATAGACCGACATCGTCGTCGCGGCTTGCACCCACATCCGTACGTAGTCTGCCTCGTTGAGTGCAATCGGGATGGTGTTGAGCCCGAAGAAGTTCGTCGCCACCAGCACCCCGTGGGTGAGGTGATTGGCCGCCAGTTCCGGCAGCGTCGGCATGGCCGACAGCGCGCTGAGGTAGGCCCCGGCGGCGGTCTCGTAGTGGGCCGCGGTCGCCGCGCTGTCCGCCGCGGCCTGCCGGAGCCAGGACAGGTAGGGGGCATGGGCCAGCACGTAGGAGTCCGCGCCGGACCCCTGCCACGCCCCGGCCTGGGCCGCCCCGAGCAACCCCATGAGTTCCTCGGCGGCTTCGGCGTACTGGGCGCCCAACGCCGACCAGGCCGCGGCCGAAGCCAGCAGTGGGCCCAGTCCCGCTCCGGTACCCAACAGCGCCGAGTGCACCTCCGGCGGAGATGCCATCCAGACCCGCACCGGCGCGGTCACCGCCGGACGCCCACCGACTTATTGAATATGATTTTCATTAGCGATAATTGAATACCCGTTGCCGCCGCCGGCGCAAGGCACTCCACCCTCGCGTTACCTGGGGGCAAGCTGGGAGATCGGCGTGCCGGCCGGCGGCCGCCGACAACTCAGAACAGCGTGGGCAGGCCGATGGCCGAGTCCACCGCCAGGGCGCAGAACACCACCGCCAGGTAGTTGTTCGACTGCAGGAACAGCCGCAGCGGCTTGACCGGCTCGCCGCGACGCACCCCGGCGTAGAGCTGGTGGGCCATGGCCAGGAACCAGACCCCGGCCAGAAACGCGACCGAGGCGTACAGCCACCCGGCGGCCGGCACCAGCGCCAGCGTGGCGATGACGGTGGCCCAGGTGTAGACCACGATGCGGTGAGTGACGACACGCTCGCTGGCGACCACCGGCAGCATCGGCACCCCGGCCGCCGCATAGTCGTCCTTGTAGCGCATGGCCAGCGCCCAGGTGTGCGGCGGCGTCCAGAAGAAGATCACGGCGAACATCACCAGTGCCTGCCAGCCGACGGTGCCGGTCACCGCCGACCAGCCGATCACCACCGGCATGCAACCGGCCGCACCGCCCCACACCACGTTCTGGGAGGTGTGCCGCTTGAGCAGCATCGAATAGACCAGCACGTAGAAGGCGATGGTAGCCACTGCCAGCAGCCCCGACATCAGGTTGGTGAACCGCCACAGCCAGACGAAGGAGATGGCGCCGAGCACCAGGCCGAAGACCAGCGCGTTTCGGGTCGGCACCGCGTCACGGGCCAGCGGCCGGCGGGCGGTGCGCTTCATCACCTTGTCGATGTCGGCATCGACCACGCAGTTCAGTGCGTGGGCGCCCGCGGCGGCCAGCATCCCGCCGATGAGCGTGTTGAAGATCAGCAGCGGATTCACCGTGCCGCGGTCCGCCAGCAGCATCGCCGGGATGGTCGTGACCAGCAGCAATTCGATGATCCGCGGCTTGGTCAGCGACAGGTACGCCAGCAGGGTGCTACGCACGGCGCGTATTCGGCGCGGCGCAACGCGCTCCCGAATACTCACGTGATGACTCCTCAGATGGCAGCAGCGACGCCGGCGTCTACTACGGACGATGGTAGACCGCTCTGTCGGGTCGACCGAATCCCAGGGTCGATTCATGGGTAATCCACCCGCTGACGCCGACCTGCAACACTGCCCGTACCCGCATTAGGGTGAGAACCAACCAGGCTTGTCGACAATGAGGACGTTCGTGACCACTGCTGCAGAGATCTCCGCCCTGACCCGCCCGCACCACCCCGCCGACTGGGCCGAGATCGACTCGGTCGCGGTCGACACCGCCCGGGTGCTGGCCGCCGATGCGGTCCAGAAGTGCGGGAGCGGCCATCCCGGCACGGCGATGAGCCTGGCACCGCTGGCCTACACGCTGTTCCAGCGGGTGATGCGCCACGACCCCGCCGACACCCACTGGCTGGGCCGGGACCGGTTCGTGCTGTCCTGCGGGCACTCCAGCCTGACGCTGTACATCCAGCTCTACCTGGGCGGCTTCGGGCTGGAGCTGGCCGACCTCGAGGCGCTGCGCACCTGGGGCTCCAAGACGCCCGGGCACCCGGAGTTCCGCCACACCACCGGCGTGGAGATCACCACCGGGCCGCTGGGCCAGGGCCTGGCTTCGGCGGTCGGGATGGCGATGGCCGCCCGCTACGAGCGCGGCCTGTTCGACCCCGACGCCGCCCCGGGCGAGAGCCCGTTCGACCACTACGTCTACGTGATCGCCTCCGACGGCGACATCCAGGAAGGCGTCACCAGCGAGGCGTCCTCGCTGGCCGGCGTGCAGCAGCTGGGCAACCTGATCGTGTTCTACGACCACAACAAGATCTCCATCGAGGACGACACCGCGATCGCCATGTGCGAGGACACCACGGCCCGCTACCGGGCCTACGGCTGGCACGTGCAGGAGGTCGAGGGCGGCGAGAACGTCACCGGCATCGAGGAGGCGATCGCCAACGCGAAGGCCGTCACCGACCGGCCGTCGTTCATCTCGCTGCGCACGATCATCGGCTATCCGGCCCCGGACAAGATGAACACCGGCGCCGCCCACGGCGCAGCGCTGGGCGACGACGAGGTCGCGGCCACCAAGAAGTTGCTCGGGTTCGATCCGGACAAATCCTTCGACGTCCGCGAGGACGTGATCACCCACACCCGGGGGCTGGTGGCCCGCGGCAAGGCGGCGCACGCCGACTGGCAGGCCCAGTTCGAGGCATGGGCGGCCCGCGAGCCGGAACGCAAGGCGCTGCTGGACCGGTTGCTCGCCGACGAGCTGCCGGACGGCTGGGACGCCGACCTGCCCTACTGGGAGCCGGGATCCAAGGCGGTGGCCACCCGCGCCGCATCCGGCAAGGTGCTCTCCGCGGTGGGCCCGAAACTTCCCGAATTATGGGGCGGCTCAGCCGATCTGGCCGGCAGCAACAACACCACCATGGACGGCGTCAAGTCGTTCGGCCCGGCGTCGATCTCGACCAAGGACTTCACCGCGGACCCGTACGGACGCACCCTGCATTTCGGGATCCGCGAGCACGCGATGGGCTCGATCCTGTCGGGCATCGTGCTGCACGGCCCGACCCGCGCCTACGGCGGCACCTTCCTGCAGTTCTCCGACTACATGCGGCCCGCGGTGCGACTGGCGGCGCTGATGGACATCGATCCGATCTACGTGTGGACCCACGACTCGATCGGTCTCGGCGAGGACGGGCCCACCCACCAGCCGATCGAGCACCTGTCGGCACTGCGCGCCATCCCCCAGCTGTCGGTGGTGCGCCCGGCCGACGCCAATGAAACCGCCTACGCCTGGCGCACCGTGCTGGCCCGCGGCGCCGACAGCGGCCCGGTCGGGCTGATCCTGACCCGCCAGGGGGTGCCGATCCTGGAGGGCACCGACGCCGACGGCGTCGCACGCGGCGGATATGTGCTCGGCGGGGCCGGCGCCGAGCAACCCGACGTGCTACTGATCGCCACCGGTTCAGAGGTGCAACTCGCGGTGGAAGCACAGAAACTCTTGGCGGACAAGGACATCAATGCACGGGTGGTGTCGATGACCTGCCTGGAGTGGTTCGAGTCCCAACCGGCCGAGTATCGCGACGCGGTGCTGCCACCCGCGGTGTCGGCGCGGGTCGCTGTCGAGGCCGGCGTCGCGCAGTGCTGGCATAAGCTGGTGGGCGACACCGGGGAGATCGTCTCGCTCGAGCATTACGGCGAATCCGCGGACTACCAGACCTTGTTCCGCGAGTTCGGATTCACCGCAGAGGCCGTCGTCGCCGCCGCCGAACGCGCCTTGGAGAGATGACGCAAACTGTGGCCGCATGACGGCCGATGGAGAAGGAGCGCAACATGACTCAGAACGAACGGCTTGCCGCGCTGAGCGCCGCCGGCGTATCGGTGTGGCTCGATGACCTGTCCCGCGACCGGCTGACATCGGGCAACCTGGCCGAACTCGTCGCCACCCGCAGCGTCGTCGGGGTGACGACCAACCCGACCATCTTCCAGAAGGCGCTGGAGAAGGGCCACGCCTACGACAAGCAACTGGCGGAGCTGGCCGCTCGCGGCGCGGATGTGGACGCGGTGATCCGCACCGTCACCACCGACGACGTCCGCAACGCCTGCGATGTGTTGACCAAGGCGTGGAAGGCCTCCGACGGGGTCGACGGTCGGGTGTCGATCGAGGTCGACCCGCGGCTGGCCCACGACACCGACAAGACCATCGCCCAGGCCGTCGAACTGTGGAAGATCGTCGACCGGCCGAACCTGTTCATCAAGATTCCGGCAACCAAGGCCGGATTGCCGGCCATCACCGCGGTGCTGGCCGAAGGGATCTCGGTCAACGTCACGCTGATCTTCTCCGTCGAGCGGCACCGCGAGGTGATGGACGCCTACCTGGCCGGCCTGGAGGCGGCCAAGGCCGCCGGGCATGACCTGGCCAAGATCCACTCGGTGGCCTCCTTCTTCGTCTCCCGGGTCGACACCGAGATCGACGCCCGCCTGGAGAAGCTCGGCTCGGCCGAAGCGCTGGCGCTGCGCGGCAAGGCCGGCGTCGCCAACGCCCGATTGGCCTACGCCGCCTACGAAGAGGTCTTCGGCGGCGAGCGCTTCGCCGCGCTGGCCGACCACGGCGCCCGGGTACAGCGGCCGCTGTGGGCGTCGACCGGGGTCAAGAACCCCGACTACCCCGACACCCTCTATGTCACCGAGTTGGTGGCCCCGCACACCGTCAACACCATGCCCGAGCCGACCCTGGACGCGGTGGCCGACCACGCCGACATCACCGGCGACGCCATCGCCGGCACCGCGCCGGCGTCCCAACAGGTCTTCGATCACCTCGCAGCGGCGGGCATCGACCTCGCGGACGTGTTCGTGGTGCTGGAATCCGAAGGCGTGGACAAGTTCGAGGCGTCGTGGGGGGAATTGCTGGACGCCACTGCATCGCAGCTCGACGCCGCCAAGTGACCTGATGGTGAGCGCCGGGACAGCGCGACATACCTCGGGGGGCTGGCGAAATCCCCTGCGGGACAAGCGAGACAAGCGCTTGCCCCGCATCGCTGGCCCGTGCGGGGTGGTGATCTTCGGTGTCACCGGCGACCTGGCCCGCCGCAAGCTCATGCCGGCCATCTACGACCTGGCCAACCGGGGCCTGCTCCCGCCCACCTTCGCACTGGTCGGTTTCGCGCGCCGGGAATGGGCCGACGAGGATTTCGCCGACGTGGTCTACCAGGCCGTCAAGCAGCACGCCCGGACCCCGTTCCGGCAGGTGGTTTGGGACCGGCTGGCCGAGGGATTCCGGTTCGTGCAAGGCACTTTCGACGATGACGCGGCATTCGCCCAGCTGGCCGAGACGCTGGACAAGCTCGATGCCGAACGCGGCACCGGCGGCAATCACGCCTTCTACCTGTCGATCCCGCCCGATGCGTTCCCGGTGGTGTGCGAGAAACTGCACGCCACCGGGCTGGCACGTCCGCGAGACGGCCGCTGGAGCCGGGTGGTGATCGAGAAGCCGTTCGGTCACGACCTGGACAGCGCCCGCGAACTCAACAGCGTGGTCAACCGCGTCTTCCCGGAGGAGTCGGTGTTTCGCATCGACCACTATCTGGGCAAGGAGACGGTCCAGAACATTCTGGCGCTGCGGTTCGCCAACCAGCTTTTCGACCCGATCTGGAATGCGCACTACGTCGACCATGTGCAGATCACCATGGCCGAGGACATCGGCTTGGGCGGGCGGGCCGGCTACTACGACGGCATCGGCGCGGCCCGCGACGTCATCCAGAATCACCTGCTGCAGTTGCTGGCCCTGACCGCCATGGAGGAGCCGGTCAGCTTCTCCCCCGCCGAACTGCAAGCCGAGAAGATCAAGGTGCTCTCCGCCACCCGGCTGGCACAGCCATTGGACGAGACCACCTCTCGCGGCCAGTACGCCGCCGGGTGGCAGGGTGGCGAACACGTCGTCGGTCTGCTCGACGAGGAGGGCTTCGCCCACGACTCGCGGACCGAGACCTATGCGGCGATCACCCTGGAGGTCGATACCCGGCGCTGGGCCGGCGTGCCCTTCTACCTGCGCAGCGGAAAACGACTGGGGCGCCGCGTCACCGAGATCGCACTGGTGTTCAAACAGGCGCCGCACCTGCCCTTCGACGCCACCATGACCGATGAGCTGGGCAAGAACGCGCTGGTGATCCGGGTGCAGCCCGATGAGGGGATCACGCTGCGGTTCGGTTCCAAGGTGCCCGGCCATCTGATGGAGGTCCGCGACGTCAACATGGACTTCTCCTACGGCTCGGCGTTCTCCGAGGACTCGCCGGAAGCTTACGAACGCCTGATCCTGGACGTGCTGCTCGGTGAGCCGTCACTGTTCCCGGTCAACGCCGAAGTCGAATTGTCTTGGGAAATCCTCGATCCGGTGCTGGAGAACTGGGCGGAGCACGGCAAGCCCGAGCCCTACGCGGCCGGTACCTGGGGCCCGCGGTCGTCGTTCGAGATGCTGGCGCGCTCGGGCCGGGAATGGCGGCGGCCGTGATCGTCGAAATGCCCGAGACGTCCACCAACGCGATCAACAAGAAGCTCGACGAGCTGCGCGAGCAGGTCGGGGCGGCGACGACGGGCCGGGTGTTGAGCCTGATCATCGCCCTGGAAAGCCCCGCGAACGACATGCTGCTCGAAGACTCCATCGCCGCGGCCAACATCGCCAGCCAGGAACATCCCAGCCGGGTGATCGTGGTGTTGGCGGGTGAGCCCGACGACAGTCCGCCCCGCCTGGACGCCCAGCTGCGGATGTTCGGCGATGCCGGCGCCGGCGAGGTGGTCGTGCTGCGGTTGTCCGGCCCGCTCGCCGGGCACGCCGATGCGGTTGTGGTGCCGTTTCTGCTGCCCGACATTCCGGTGGTCGCGTGGTGGCCCGAGGTGGCGCCGGCGGCGCCGGCCGAGGATCCGCTGGGAGCGTTGGCATTACGCCGGATCACCGACGCCACCAACAGCCCCGACCCGCTGACGGCGATCAAGGGCCGGCGGCACGGCTACACCGCCGGTGACACCGACCTGTCGTGGAGTCGCATCACCTACTGGCGGGCGCTGTTGGCTTCCGCGCTGGATCAGCCGCCCTACGAGCCGGTCCGCTCGGCCCTGGTGTCCGGGCTGTCCACCGAGCCGGCCCTCGACATCCTGGCCGGCTGGTTGGCCAGCCGCATCGACGGCCCGGTGCGCCGCGCCGTCGGTGAGCTGAAGATCGAGTTGGTGCGCGACAGCGAGACCGTGGCGCTGAGCCGGCCGCAGCACGGCGTGATCGCCACCTTGAGCCGCACGGCCAGACCCGACGCGCTGGTTCCGCTGCCCCGCCGGGTGACGGCCGAGTGCCTGGCCGAAGACCTCCGCCGACTGGACTCCGACGCTGTGTATGGTGCCGCTCTGGCCGGCCTCGAAGAAGTGGAGTATCTGTGACCGTAGCGATCTACCCGAACGCCGACGAGCTCATCGCCGCGGCCGGTGACCGGCTTGCCGACGCCATCGAGGCGGCGCTCGCCGCTCGGGGCCGCGCTCTCATCGTGCTGACCGGTGGCGGCAGCGGCATCGCGCTGCTGCGGCGCCTCGGCGATCACGCCGGCCGGATCGACTGGGGAGGCGTGCACCTGTTCTTCGGCGACGACCGGTTCGTCCCGGCGGCCGACGCCGAACGCAACGACAAGCAGGCCCGCGAGGCGCTGTTGGGCCGCATCGACATTCCCGCCGCCAACATCCATGCCATGCCCGCCAGCGACGGGGATTGCGGCGATGACCTCGATGCCGCCGCGCTGGCGTACCAGGAGGTGTTGGCCGCCAACGCCGAGCCGGGCCAACCCGCCCCTGATTTCGACGTGCATCTGCTGGGGATGGGTGCCGAAGGGCACGTCAACTCGCTGTTTCCCGACACCCCCGCGGTACGCGAGACGAGCCGTCTGGTGGTCGGAGTGCCCGACTCGCCCAAGCCGCCGCCGCGGCGCATCACGCTGACGCTGCCCGCGGTGTGTCGCTCGCGCCAGGTGTGGCTGGTGGTGTCCGGGGCGGCCAAGGCCGAGGCGGTGGCGGCTGCGGTCGGCGGCGCCGAACCGGTCGCGATTCCGGCGGCCGGCGCGGTCGGTCGGGAAGAGACGGTCTGGCTACTGGACGCGGCAGCGGCCTCGCAGTTGCCCGGGCAATCCGGCTAGCCGCCCTCGGCCGTGCGCCGCGGCACGTCATAATTGGCGCCATGGCAGACAGAAGCTCGGGTACCGGTTCGGAACGCAAGCGGCTCAAGACGCTGGCGCAGGCGGCGCTGAACGCCGACGTGACGGTCGGGCAGCTCGAGGATGTGCTGGGCGGCCTGGGCAACACGATGAACGAGCTGAACAGCTCGCTGGAAGGCCTCAACGCCACGGTCGAACGCCTCGGCGACGGCCTGGACCATCTGGAGCAGACCATGTCCGGCCTCGACGACCTGTCCCGCCGGCTGGCGGCCCTCATCGAGCCGGTCGAGGCCATCGTCAGTCGGATCGACTACATCGTCGAGGTCGGCGAGACGGCGATGTCGCCGTTGGCCGCCACGGAGAACGTGGTGCGCGGCGTGTTCAACGCGCTGCGCAACCGGACGGTGCGCTGAGCGGCCGGCGTGATGTCGCCGGCCACGCTCAGGCGTACTTGATCAGCAGGCCCACTGCGATGATCGACACCAGCCAGATGGCGATGACGAAGTAGGTCAGCCGGTCCAGGTTCTTCTCGACCACCGTCGAGCCCGACAGGCTGGACTGCACCCCGCCACCGAACAGGGTGGACAGGCCGCCGCCCTTGGCGCGGTGCAGCAGCACCAGCAGCATCACCAGCAGACTGGTGATCACCAAGAGGATCTTAAGCGTCAAGATCATGGCGCTACCCTACCGTGCCGCCGAGGCGCGTTCCGGCGCGGCTAGACAAGGGGCCCGCCGGCCGCCAGCGCCGCCAGGGTGGCGAACTGCTCGCCGTCCAGCGACGCCCCGCCGACCAGGCCGCCGTCGACGTCGGGCTGGCCGATCAGCTCACCGACGTTCTTGGCGTTGACCGAGCCGCCGTAGAGCACCCGGACCGCCTCGGCGATCTTCGGCGAGGCGAGCTTGCCCAGTTCGGCACGGATCGCCGCGCACACCTCCTGCGCGTCGGCGGCACCGGCGACCCGGCCGGTGCCGATCGCCCACACCGGTTCGTAGGCGATGACGCTCGCACCGATCTGTTCGGCGCTCAGCCCGGCCAGCGAACCCCGCAACTGGTCCACGCAGTACTCGACGTGGTTGCCGGCTTCCCGGATCTCGAGGTGTTCGCCGACGCAGATGATCGGGGTGAGTCCGTGCTTGAGCGCGGCGGCCGCCTTGGCTGCCACCAGCGCGTCGTCCTCGCCGTGGTAGCTGCGCCGCTCGGAGTGGCCGACGACGACGTAGCTGCAGCCCAGCTTGGCCAGGAACGCCCCGCTGATCTCGCCGGTGTAGGCACCGGAGTCGTGCTGTGAGAGGTCTTGGGCGCCGAAGGTCAGCCGAAGCTTGTCCCCGTCGACCAGGGTCTGCACGCTACGCAGGTCGGTGAACGGCGGCAGCACCGTGACGTCGACCTTGTCGTAGTACTTGTCCGGCAGCGAGAACGCCACCTTCTGCACCAGTGCGATCGCCTCGAAGTGGTTGAGGTTCATCTTCCAGTTGCCGGCGATCAGCGGTTTGCGGCTCATTGCGCCCCTCCGGTTTCCAGGACCTGCAGGCCTGGCAGTGGTTTTCCCTCAAGGTATTCCAGCGACGCCCCACCTCCGGTGGAGATGTGCGAAAAACCGTCCTCGTTCAGGCCGAGCGTGCGCACCGCCGCGGCGGAGTCCCCGCCGCCGACCACGCTGAACGCGCCCTTGCCGGTGGCCGTCGCGATCGCCTCGGCCACGCCCTTGGTGCCTGCGGCGAACGCCGGGAACTCGAACACGCCCATCGGCCCGTTCCAGAAGATGGTCTTGGCGTTGGCCAGCAGGGCGGCGAAGCGCTGCACCGAGCCGGGGCCGACGTCCAGACCCATCTTGCCCTCCGGAATCGCATCGGCGGCAACGGTTTCCGGGGTGGCGTCAGCGTCGAACTTGTCGGCGACCACGATGTCAACGGGCAGTCGCAGCACATCGGCGTAGTCGTCGAGCAGTTGCCGGCAGGTGTCGACCATGTCGGCCTCCAGCAGCGAGGTCCCGACCTGGAGGCCTTGGGCGGCCAGGAAGGTGAAACACATCCCGCCGCCGATCACGATGGAATCGGCCTTGGTCGCCAGCGACTTGATGACACCGAGCTTGTCGGAGACCTTCGAGCCGCCCAGCACCACGGCGTAGGGGCGCTCGCTCGACTCGGTCAGTTGCTGCAACACCTGGATCTCCGCGGCGACCAGCGTCCCGGCATACGACGGCAGCAGGGTGGCGACGTCGTAGACCGAGGCCTGCTTGCGGTGCACCACACCGAAGCCGTCGGAGACGAACGCTCCCGGCGAGCCGTCCGGCGCGGCGACCAGTTCGGCGAGCGCCCGCGCCAGCGCCAGGCGTTCGCCGTCGTCCTTGCTGGTCTCGCGTGAGTCGAACCGGATGTTCTCCAGCAGCAGCACGTCACCGTCGGTGAGGCCTTCGGCGCGGGCCAGCGCGTCGGTGCCGATCACGTCACCGGCCAGTTGAACGTGCCGGCCCAACTGCTCGCCCAGCGCGGCGGCCACCGGGGCCAGCGACAGGTTGGGATCCGGCCCGTTCTTGGGCCGGCCCAGGTGCGCGGTCACCACGACCTTGGCTCCGGCGTCGACGAGGGCGCGCAGCGTGGGCACCGATGCGATGATCCGGCCCGGGTCGGTGATCTTGCCCTCATCGAGCGGGACGTTCAGGTCGGAGCGCACCAGCACGCCCCGCCCCGAAACCCCCTCGGCGATCAGTTCAGAAACTGCCTTGACCGAAGACACAGCCACGATCGCTCTTACAGCGACTTGCCGACGAGCGCGATCAGGTCCACCAGCCGGTTGGAGTAGCCCCACTCGTTGTCGTACCAGGACACCACCTTGGCCTGGTTGTCGATCACCTTGGTCAACCCGGCGTCGTACAGCGACGAGTGCGGGTCGGTGACGATGTCACTGGAGACGATCGGCGCGTCATAGTACTTCAGGATGCCCTTCATCGGGCCCTCCGCGGCGGCCTTCATCGCGGCGTTGATGTCCTCGATCGAGGCGGACTTGCCCAGCTCGGCGGTGAGGTCGGTGACCGAGCCGGTGGGGATCGGCACCCGCAGCGCGTACCCGTCCAGCTTGCCCTTCAGCTCGGGCAGCACCAGGCCGATCGCCTTGGCGGCGCCGGTGGAGGTGGGCACGATGTTGACCGCGGCCGCGCGAGCGCGACGCAGATCGCTGTGCGGGCCGTCCTGCAGGTTCTGGTCCTGGGTGTAGGCGTGGATGGTGGTCATCAGGCCCTTGACGATGCCGAACTCGTCGTTGAGGACCTTGGCCAGCGGGCCCAGGCAGTTCGTGGTGCACGACGCGTTGGAGATGATGTTCTGGCTGCCGTCGTACTTGTCGTCGTTGACGCCGAGCACGATGGTGATGTCCTCGTCGCTGGCCGGGGCGGAGATGATCACCTTCTTGGCGCCGGCGTCCAGGTGGCCCTGCGCCTTGTCGCGTTTGGTGAAGATGCCGGTGGACTCGACGACGACGTCGACACCCAGGTCACCCCAGGGCAGCGCCGCCGGGCCCTCCTTGACCTCCAGGGCCTTGATCTTGGTGTCGCCGACGACGATGGTGTCGTCGCCCTCGAGGCTGACGTCGTGGGGCAACCGGCCCAGAATGGAGTCGAATTTCAGCAGGTGGGCCAGGCTGGCATTGTCGGTCAGGTCGTTGACCGCGACGATCTCGATGTCGGTATTGGCGCCCTGGGCTTTCTGCGCGTCCAATGCCCTGAAGAAGTTGCGCCCGATGCGGCCGAAGCCGTTCACGCCTACCCGGACCGTCACTGGTCTCTCCTCGTGTCGCCTAGTTTGCTGGTGTATTCGCCGCCAGCCTAGTGCGTGACCGCACCTACAGGTCATCGGGTACGGCGACGACGGCGGTGAGCTTACTGCCCGGTGATGCGGACCGGGAACTCGTCGCCGGGCTCGGGCCAGGGTTGCCGGCTGAGCATGTCGGCCACCGCTACGTAGCCCGCTTCGATCAGCCCGGTCTTGGCGTCGACGATGCGGTAGGCCTGTTCTTTGCGGTGAATGGGTTGCCCTTCCAGCATGATCACCCTCAGGTCGCCTTCGGCGAAGTGGCAGCGGCGCTGCACCGCGGCCAGCAACTGCTCGTTGTGCAGGTGGCCTTCGCCGAAGTTCCACCCGATCAGCGGGCCGGCGATGATCTCGCCGTCCCGGATGCTGTAGTCGGCTTGGCTCGCCACTGCCCCCAGGGCCCGCGGCAGCAGGCCGTTGAGTGCCCGGCCGTGCAGATGCATGGCCCGAAAGGCCCCTGGAACCTTGTCGGCCACCAGTTCGGCGGTGGGGCGGTCGTAGAGCTTGGCGAGCTGATTGATGACCAGCGCCGAACTCTTGACCGTGCGCGCCTCGAGGGTGTCTTCGGCGCCGTCGCGGAAACACCACAGGCTCGAGGCCCAGTTTCCGGCGTAGTAGCGCATCCCGGGCAGGAACGAGATCTGTTGGGGAAACATGTTTCCCGCGATCGGCATGACCACCAGGCCGGCGACCAGAATGACCCCCAGCAGTGGTGAACTCAGGTCGTACACCCGAATTTCGGTGTGCTGGCCGAAGAGATAGAACAGCGAGAAGATAAAGAACACGTTCCATTCCAACGGAACTCCCATCGGGAGGTTGGAGATGATGTTGAGGTGGAAGATCACCATGAAAGCGATCAGGGCCCACCGCCAGGGCTGATCACCGGCGACCAGCACCAGCAGCGCCGGCACGATGAATTCGGCGGTGGTGCCGCCGACGTGCGCCATCAGTTGCGGTATCCGGGTGGGCCGCAGGTCGTTGAGGTGATCGCGGTAGAGCAGGTGTTTGAACCGGGTGAACATCGTCGGCCGCAACAGGGCGTTGTTGCTCATCATCACGGCCACCACGTACGGGAAGTGCTGGTTGAGCTTGGATGTCGCTGCGCCCCACCACAATCCGAGGAGGATGAGCTTGAACGCGGCCATCTGGTCGACGTAGGGAAAGAAGAACACCAGCAACGTCAGCCCGTAGTGCTCGGCGCGGGCCGCCAGGAAGATGGTCTTGTCCCGCAAGCCGAGCAGCACCAGTGCGGCGATGATCGGGACCACCCGGATGGGATCGATCAGGCCGATCTCGCCGGGGCCGCCGGTGCTGGTGTCCGGGACGCCCGGCGCGAGCAACACCCAGCAGCCGGAGACCAACACCGCGGCGTACAGCGCGACGTCGAGGAGGG
The DNA here is from genome assembly GCF_002101885.1 of Mycolicibacter senuensis. Taxonomy (GTDB): domain Bacteria; phylum Actinomycetota; class Actinomycetes; order Mycobacteriales; family Mycobacteriaceae; genus Mycobacterium; species Mycobacterium senuense. The sequence goes on along the minus strand of NZ_LQPS01000043.1, from coordinate 585,458 downwards.
TCCGGGTATCGCCGCCGGTGAGCGGGACCCGGCCCGGCCAGGGCGGCAGTCGAATCGTGTTAGGCCGCAGCCAGTATAGGAATCCGCCGATCGGCGGCCAGAATCGTCCGGTCAGCGGGCCGGAGCCGCAGCCCAGTCCCAGGATCTCGAACAGCAAGGTGAAGACGACGACCTTCTGGTAGACGATCGGCTGCGTCCACCACTGCGCCACGTCGCTCAGCCCGCCCAGGCCCGGAGTCAGCGCGACGACCGCCGCGGCGCCGCCGGCGTAGGCCGCGATCTTGAACAGATACAGCAGGTAGACCGCCGACGGGGTGCCGAACCCGTGCTCGGCCCAGTGCCGGCTGCAGATCTGCGCCCGGGTAGCCCACGGGGCGGTGCGCCAGCCCGCTGGGTCCACGTCGGGAACCGACGGTTTGATGAACCCCATCTTGGCCTCACTCCCCTGGCTTGTGCATGTTCAGTTATAGCGATACCCGTCATGCCGCGACGCGGTTTTGGGCTGGCGTGACCAGTTGGGGCTCCCATGTCCGGATACAGCCACAATCTTCCGGGCTATTAAGTGTGGGATCTGACTTCGTAATATTTTTCTAGCGGCGGGCCACAGTTCACCAAGCAGGTGGTTGCCGCTGCCTCATCGCTGCCCGCAGACGTCCCGGTCTTCGCCGGTTACTACACCGAAGCCGGCGCATTGACCATCCTCGGACCAGCCGCCGATCTTCGACATCCGGTTTACAGCGCGCATAACAACTACGCCCTGTGGGGCCCGCCGACCGGCCGCGTGGACACCGTGCTCTGCGTTGGCGACTTCCCGCGCCGTTACCTACTCGACTTCTGGTCCCAGGTCACACCATTGGCGCCTGTCGTCGCCGACGATGGCAAACACACCTGGGAAACCGATCGTACGATTTATCTGTGCCAGCAGCCGCGCGGCACCTGGGCGCAAATGTGGCCATCTCTTAGTCACTTCCACCGACAGCGACCGCCGAACCGTCCGAGGACGACGTCGGCTAGGCGTCTTCGAGCAACTCCGGGGTGACCGCGGACTCGGTGTCGGGGATACCGTCCTGCTTGGCCTTGCGGTCGGCCATCGACAACAACCGCCGAATCCGGCCGGCCACCGCATCTTTGGTCATCGGCGGGTCGGCGAGCCGGCCCAATTCCTCCAGCGAGGCCTGCCGGTGCTCGACGCGCAGCCTGCCGGCCGAGGCCAGGTGCTCGGGAACCGTGTCACCCAGAATGTCCAGAGCGCGTTCCACCCGGGCCGCGGCGGCCACCGCTGCGCGCGCCGAACGACGCAGGTTGGCGTCGTCGAAGTTGGCCAGCCGGTTGGCCGTCGCACGCACCTCACGGCGAATCCGGCGTTCCTCCCAGATCAGCCGGGTGTCCTGGGCGCCCATCCTGGTGAGCAATGCGCCGATAGCCTCGCCGTCGCGCACCACCACCCGGTCGGCACCGCGCACCTCGCGGGCCTTCGCGCTGACCCCGAGCCGCCGTGCCGCGCCGACCAGCGCCAGCGCCGCCTCCGGTCCGGGGCAACCGACCTCCAGCGCCGAGGATCGGCCCGGCTCGGTCAATGATCCGTGCGCCAAAAACGCTCCCCGCCAAGCTGCTTCGGCGTCGGCGACGGTGCCGCCGACGACCTGGGCGGGAAGACCGCGCACCGGGCGGCCACGCAGGTCCAACAATCCGGTCTGACGGGCCAGCGCCTCCCCGTCCTTGGTGACCCGCAGCACGTAGCGGGTGTTCTTGCGCATCCCACTGGCCGTCAGGACATGCACGATCGCACTGTAGCCGTACAGGTCGAAGATGTCCTTGCGCAACCGGCGCGCGATCACGCCGAGATCCACCTCGGCTTCGACCACGACCCGGCCGGCCACGATGTGCAGCCCACCGGCGAAGCGCAGCAACGCCGCGACCTCGGCGCGACGCGCTGTGACCGAACTAACCACGAGACGGCTCAGCTCGTCCTTGACCTCCGCCGTCATCGCCACGACTTGTCACCTCCCGGCCCGAGCCCGCTCGGTCCACTCACGCCGGATCGCCGGCCCCCGCCCTCGACGGGCGCTGTGGCCGGTGTCGGGATCCTCCGCGACGACGCGCCGGCCTCTCGAACCCCGTCCAGCGCTGCCGCCAGCTTTCCTGGGTCATGTAAAGGTGTACCAGGTCTGGCCACGTCGACGAACTGAACCTCGGCTTCGAACAAGGTCGCAGCGCGACGCAATTGTTCACGCTCGCGTTCGCTGGGCACCCGGCCGGCGTCGATGATGATGTGGTCGACGGTGAAACCCGGGGCGTGTTGGGCCAAGACGTGCAGGTGCCGCTCCACCGAGAATCCGGCGGTCTCCCCCGGTTCGGCGACCAGGTTGAGCACCAGCGCACGGCGGGCTTTGGTGCCCTGAAGCGCCGACGCCAGCCCGGGGACCAGTAGGTGCGGGATCACGCTGGTGAACCACGATCCCGGGCCCAGCACAACCAGGTCCGCCGACATGATGGCGTCGACGGCTTGCCGGGTCGCCGGCGGGTTGCCCGGCAGCAGCCGCACCCGGCGTACCTTGCCCGGGGTGGTCGCGATCGCCACCTGGCCGCGGATCAGCCGGGACAGCCGCGGGTCGGCGTCGAGGCCGGACACATCGGCTTCGATCTGCAGCGCGATCGGGCACATCGGCAGCACCCGTCCCTTGACGCCGAGCATCCGCCCGAGCTCATCGAGAGCCGCCACCGGGTCGGCCAGCACCTCATTGAGGCCGGCCAACAGCAGATTGCCGATCGGGTGGCCCGCCAGCGCACCGGTGCCACCGAACCGGTGCTGCAGGATGGTCGCCCACAACCGCCCGGCGGGGCTGTCGGATGCCAGCGCCGCCAGTGCCATTCGGAGATCTCCCGGCGGCACCACATCCAGTTCGCCGCGTAACCGCCCCGACGAGCCGCCGTCGTCGGCCACGGTGACCACCGCGGTGACGTGCGGGCTCAGCCGACGGGCGGCCGACAGCGTTGCGTAGAGGCCGTGCCCGCCGCCGAGCGCAACGATGCCCGGGTTGGCGCTGGCGGGCTCAATGCTCATCGGCGCCGCTCTCCCCCGCAAGCGGGAGGTGCCCCCACCTCATCGCTCCGCAAGCTCCGTCCCCCGCAAGCGGGTGGGGGTACCCCCAGCCGCCCCGCGGCGAGGGGGCGTGCCCCCACTGCATCGTCGCCGGCGCGGCTCATTCGCGACCCAGATCCCGGTGCAGCACGCGCACCGATAATTCGTCCTTGTCGGCTTCGGCATTCCGGGTGTCCAGCAGCAGCGCCAGCGCCTCGGCGATGGCCACACTGCGATGCTTGCCGCCGGTGCACCCGATGGCCACGGTCATGTATCGCTTTCCCTCTCGTCGGTAGCCGCCCACCACCAGTGACAGCAGCCGATGGTAGGCCTCGAGGAACTCGTCCGCACCCGGCTGGCTCAGCACGTAGTCACGCACCGCCGGGTGCTGTCCGGTGTGCGGGCGCAGTTCGTCGACCCAGTGCGGGTTAGGTAGAAACCGCACGTCCATCACCATGTCGGCGTCCATCGGCAGACCGTACTTGTAGCCGAAGGACTCGACCGTAACCGATGTCGGAGCACTGACGGCGTCCCCGCCGAACATCTCCTCGATGCTCTCCCGCAACTCGCGCACGCTGAGCACCGAGGTGTCGATCACCAGGTCGGCGACCGCGCGCACCGGCGCCAGCATGACCCGCTCGGCGGTGATGCCCTCGGTGAGCGTCTGCTGGCCCTGGAGCGGATGACTGCGGCGGTTGTGCTCGTAACGGCGGATCAACACGTCGTCGCCGGCCTCCATGAACAGCACCCGCGGGTTGATGCCGCGAGTCGCCAGCTCGGTGCGCACCGAGTCGAGGTCGCCGGTGAACCCGGCCGAACGCACGTCCATTACCACCGCCAGCTGGGTGATCCGGGAGCCCGCCGCCAATCCCAGGTCCACCATCCGGGCGATCAGCTCCGGCGGCAGGTTGTCGGCGACGTACCAGCCCAGGTCCTCGAGCACCTTGGCCGCGGTCCCGCGCCCCGCTCCGGACAGCCCGGTGACCAGCACCACGTCGATGCCGGCACCGTCTCCGGGGCCGCCGACGTCGCGCTCCCGCACGCCCTTCGGTAAATCCCTGTTCATCCCGACATCCGTTGCTGTTCATCGGCGCCCGTTGCACCGTCGGCCCCCAGTGCCTCGAGTACGGCCGCCGCGGTCGCCGCGCCGATTCCCGGGATCGAGGTGAGCTCCTCGACGGTAGCCCGTTTCAGCCGTGCCACCGAGCCGAAATGTGAGATCAGCACCTTGCGCCGATGCTCCCCGAGGCCGGGCACCGCGTCCAGCACCGACGCCGTCATCCGCTTGGAGCGTTTGCTGCGGTGGTAGGCGATGGCGAACCGGTGCGCTTCGTCGCGAATCCGCTGCAACAGATACAGGCCCTCGCTCTGCCTCGCCAAGATGACCGGGTCGGGCTCGGAGGGCACCCACACCTCCTCCAACCGCTTGGCCAGGCCGATCGTGGCGACGTCGGTGATGCCGAGCTCGGCGAGGACCGCGGCCGCGGCATTGACCTGTGCAGCGCCCCCGTCCACCACATACAGGTTCGGCGGGTAGGCGAATTTACGTGACTTGCCTTCCGGGGCAATAACTTCGGCATCCAGGTGGCGGCGGAACCGGCGGCGGGTCACCTCGGCGATCGACGCCACGTCGTCGGAGCGGCCTTCGCCGGCCGCCTCCCGGATAGCGAAGTGGCGGTAGTCCGACTTGCGGGGCAGGCCGTCCTCGAAGACCACCAGCGAGCCGACCACGTCGGTGCCCTGCACATGGCTGATGTCGACGCATTCGATCCGCAGCGGAGCGTCGGCGAGTCCCAATGCCTCCTGAATGTTCTGCAGTGCGGCGGATCTGGCGGTGAAGTCTCCGGCTCTCTTCAACTTGTGTTGCTGCAGTGCGTCTTTCGCGTTCCGCTCCACGGTCTCGGCCAGTGCGCGCTTGTCGCCGCGTAACGGCACCCGCAGCGACACCCGCGAACCCCGCAGCTCCGACAGCCAGCTGGTCAACTCGTCACCGTTGGCCGGCAGACAGGGCACCAGCACCTCGCGGGGCACCGGGTTGATCGGCTCGTCGGCCGAGCCCTCCAGGGCCGCCTGGTCGCCGTAGAACTGGGTGACGAACTGCTCGACGAGACGTTCCAGCGAGTTCTCGGAATCTCCGGGGTCGCCGGGCTTTTCGACGATCCAGCCGCGCTGGCCGCGAACCCGCCCGCCGCGCACGTGGAAGACCTGGACCGCCGCCTCCAGATCGTCGTCGGCGAACGCCACCACGTCGGCGTCGGTGCCGTCGCCGAGCACCACAGCCTGCTTCTCCAGCGCCCGTTTGAGCGCGGCGACATCGTCCCGCAACCGCGCGGCCCGCTCGAAGTCGAGCTCGTCGGAGGCCGCCAGCATCTGCTGCTCGAGGCTGCGGACCAGTCGGTCGGTCTTGCCTGCCAGGAAGTCGCAGAAGTCGTCCACGATCCGCCGGTGCTCATCGGCGCTGACCCGCCCGACACACGGGGCTGCGCACTTGCCGATGTAGCCCAGCAAGCAGGGCCGTCCGATCTGTTGGTGTCGCTTGAAAACCCCGGCCGAGCAGGTGCGCGCCGGAAACACCCGCAGCAACAGGTCCAGGGTTTCGCGGATCGCCCAGGCGTGCGAATAGGGCCCGAAGTAACGGACACCCTTGCGGCGCGGTCCGCGATAGACCATCAGCCGCGGGTATTCCTCGTTGAGGGTGACGGCCAACACCGGATAGGTCTTGTCGTCGCGGTAGCGGACATTGAACCGCGGGTCGAACTCCTTGATCCAATTGTACTCAAGTTGCAGCGCCTCGACCTCGGTGTTGACCACCGTCCACGCCACCTTCGCGGCGGTGGTCACCATCTGGCGGGTGCGCGGGTGCAGACCGGCGACGTCGGCGAAGTAGGACGTCAGCCGCGACCGCAGGCTTTTCGCCTTGCCCACGTAGATGACCCGGCCGTGCGGGTCGACAAACCGGTAGACACCGGGCTCGACGGGAATGGAGCCGGGCGCCGGGCGATAGGTCGCGGGGTCTGGCACGTAATCAGGCTAGCGTGCGACTTCCCCCGGCGAGCAGACGCAGAATCGCACGCGATGGGGCTCAAGAGTGCGACTCTATGTCTGCTCGCGGGAGGCCGGCCGGTAGCGCGCCACCAGCTCCCGCAGCGCGCGCATGGCCGCCACCGCGGCCTCCTTGTCGGCGGACTGGATGGCCACCAGCGGAATGTACTCGTCGTCGGGCAACTCCAGCCGGGCCCAGCGCTTGCCCGGCGGGAAAGACACGCCGAGCACTTGCGACCACGGGATCAACCGGTCGCCGAGCCCGTTGCGCACCGACACCCCGGATTCGCCCGCCCGCACCCGGGCCCGGGTCCACACCAGCAGCGAGCCGGCCACGATGATGCCCAGCACCACCACGGCCACCCGGTCGTAGGTGCGAAAGATGACGCCAGACGAGCGGACCGTCAGCAGAAAGCTCACCACCACGTGGATCGCGACGATCAGGATCGCCGCACTCCACAAGCCGATGCGCATCAGCCGCGGACGCACCTCCAGATCCCACTGCTGGGATCCCGACCGGGCCATCACGGCGCGGCGCGCAGGTCGCGCAGGGTCAGGGCCGTGCTCAGCGCGGCGGCGGCCGCCTGGGCCCCCTTGTCCTCGCTCGAATCGGGCAGCCCGGCGCGGTCCAGCGCCTGCTCCTCATCGTTGACCGTGAGCACGCCGTTGGCCACCGGTACCGCCGCATCCAGGGACACCCGGGTCAGCCCCTGGGTCACCGCGTCGCACACGTAGTCGAAATGCGGTGTCCCGCCGCGGATCACCACGCCCAGCGCGATGACCGCGTCGTGGTTGCGAGCCACCTCCTGAGCCACCACCGGGATCTCGATGGCCCCGAGCACCCGCACCACCGTCGGTTCGGCGATGCCGGCGTCGGCGGCCACCTTGCGGGCGCCGGCCAGCAGGGAGTCACAGATCCGGGCGTGCCAGGTGCTGGCCACGATCGCCAAGCGCACCCCCGAGGCGTCCAGTGCCGGCATGTCCGGCACACCCAGCCCGCTCATCGGCGCCGCTCTCCCCTGCCCGCGCGGCTCACAGCGCCCCGCCGAACTCGCCCGGCAGGTGCGCGGAATCGTCGAACTCCTCCAGCCCGGTCAGATCGTGGCCCATCCGGTCCCGCTTGGTCATCAGATAACGGATGTTCTCGGCGTTGGCCCGCACCGGCAGCGGCACCCGTTCGATGATGTGCAACCCGTAGCCGTCCAGCCCGACCCGCTTGGCCGGGTTGTTGGTGAGCAGCCGCATCGAGCGGACGCCGAGGTCCACCAGGATCTGCGCCCCGATGCCGTAGTCGCGCGCATCGGCCGGCAGCCCCAGTTTGAGGTTGGCGTCGACGGTGTCGTCGCCGGCGTCCTGCAACTGGTATGCCTGCAGCTTGTGCAGCAGCCCGATGCCGCGGCCCTCGTGCCCGCGCATGTAGAGCACCACCCCGCGGCCCTCGTGCGCCACCATCGCCAGCGCGGCGTCGAGCTGCGGGCCGCAATCGCAGCGCCGCGAACCGAACACGTCACCGGTCAGGCACTCCGAGTGCACCCGGACCAGCACGTCGTCGCCGTCGTTGTGCGCGCCGGCGATCTCGCCGCGAACCAGCGCAACATGCTCGACGTCCTCGTAGATGCTGGTGTAGCCGACTGCCCGGAACTCGCCGTGCCGGGTCGGGATGCGGGCCTCGGCGACGCGCTCGATGTGCTTCTCGTGCTTGCGCCGCCACTCGATCATGTCGGCGATGGAGATCAGCGCCAGACCGTGCTCGTCGGCGAAGATCCGCAGCTCGTCGGTCTGGGCCATTGCGCCCTCGTCTTTTTGGCTGACGATCTCGCAGATCGCACCCGCCGGCTGCAGGCCGGCCATCCGGGCCAGATCGACCGCGGCCTCAGTATGGCCCGGCCGGCGCAGCACGCCACCGTCCTTGGCCCGCAACGGCACCACGTGCCCGGGCCGGGTGAACTCGTCGGCGGCACTGTCGGGATCGGCCAGCAGCCGCATCGTCGTGGCCCGGTCGGAGGCCGAAATCCCGGTCCCGACATTGTTTTTCGCGTCAACAGTGACGGTGTAGGCGGTGCCGTGCTTGTCCTGGTTCACCGCGTACATCGGCAACAGGCCCAGCCGATCGCAGATGGCGCCGTCCAGCGGCACGCACAGATACCCGGAGGTGTAGCGCACCATGAAGGCGACCAATTCGGGGGTGGCCTTCTCGGCGGCGAAGATCAGGTCGCCTTCGTTCTCTCGGTCCTCGTCGTCGATGACGACGACGGCTTTACCTGCCGCGATGTCGGCAACCGCCCGCTCGACGGTGTCCAACTTCGTCATCTATGCCACCTTGCGTTCGCCGTCAGGGGCCGCCCGATCGGCGTGACCCGCCCATCCAGTATGAACCACTCCCGGGCCCGGGTTTGCCGCCTGACTCACCGAGCGGGATTTGTCACCAGCCGTTCGACATATTTGGCGATGACGTCTACCTCGAGATTGACCAGCGTGCCGACCGGCGCACGGCCGAGCGTGGTCAGTTGCAGTGTGGTCGGGATCAACGACACCTCGAAGAAGTCGTCCGGGTCACATCCGAGCCCGGCGACGGTCAGCGAGATGCCGTCGACGGTGATCGAGCCCTTCTCCACCACATAGCGCGCCAGCGGTCCCGGCAGCGCGATCCGCACCACTTCCCAGTGCTGTGCGGGTCTGCGATCCAGCACCCGTCCGGTGCCGTCGACGTGTCCCTGGACGATGTGCCCGCCCAGGCGGCTGCCGAGCGCGGCCGCGCGCTCCAGGTTCACCGGCCCGCCGACCTGCACAGATCCCAGACTGGACCGGTCCAGCGTCTCGCGCATCACATCGGCGGAGAACCGGCCGCCCGGTAGCACCTCCACCACCGTCAGGCACACCCCGTTGACGGCGATCGAATCACCGTGCCGGGCGTCGGAGACGACGGTCGGCCCGTGGATGACCAGGCGCGCGGCGTCGGTCAGCTCGTCACGGCTGACCAGCTCGCCCAGTTCCTCCACGATTCCGGTGAACATCACAACAGGCTATGCGCCCGCTGGACGGCCTCGGCTGAGCGGCCTCTATACGATGTCACCCATGCGCAGACTTGTGATCGCCCTGGCCACCGCCACCACCGCCGCCGCGCTGTTCGCCGGCTGCTCCAGTAAGGATGCCGGCGGTCCGCTGCCGGACGCGACGACCCTGGTCAAGGAGTCGGCCACCACCACCGCCGAGCTCAAGAGCGCCCACCTGGCCCTCTCGGTGACCGGCCAGATCAAGAACCTGCCGGTCAAGACGCTCGAGGGCGATCTGACCAACGAACCGACCACGGCGGCCAAGGGCAATGCGACGATCACGATGCTGGGATCGGACGTCGACGCCAAGTTCGTCGTAATCGACGGCGACCTGTATGCGGCGATCACCGGCGACGACTACGACAACTACGGCGCCGCCGACAAGATCTACGACGTGGCAGCGATCCTGAGCCCGGACAAGGGGCTGGCCAACATGCTGGCCAAGCTGAAGGACCCGAAGGCGCAGGGCCGCGACACCATCAACGGCCGGCAGGCGGTCCGGGTCACCGGCGATGCGCCCGCCGACGCCGTGAACTCCCTGGCTCCGCAGCTCAAGGCCACCGCTTCCACGCCGGCCACGGTCTGGATCTCCGAGGAGGGTGACCACCAGCTGGTCCAGGCCCAACTCGACCCCAGTGCTGGCAACTCGATCCAGATGACGCTGTCGAACTGGAACGACCCGGTCACGGTTGAGAAGCCGGCGGGAGCGTGATGCGGGTCAACCGCAGACTCGCAATCAGCGCAGGTAGCCTCGCGGTCCTGCTCGGTGCCCTCGACACCTATGTCGTGGTCACCATCATGCGCGACATCATGGCTCCGCAGCCTGCCGGTGTCGGGATCCCGATCAACAAGATCCAGCAGATCACCCCGATCATCACCTGCTACCTGCTGGGTTATATCGCCGCGATGCCACTGCTCGGCCGGGCCTCCGACCGGTTCGGCCGCAAGATGCTGCTGCAGGCCAGTCTGGCGGCATTCGCCGTCGGGTCCGTGATGACCGCACTCGCGATGGACCTGCAGATGCTGGTGATCGGTCGCACCGTGCAGGGCATCGCGGCCGGGGCGCTACTGCCGGTGACGTTCGCGCTCGGTGCCGACCTGTGGTCGGAACGCAGGCGGTCGGCGGTGCTGGGCTGGATCGCCGGCGCCCAGGAACTCGGCAGCGTGCTGGGTCCGCTCTACGGCATCTTCATCGTCTGGCTGCTGACGAGCTGGCGCGATGTGTTCTGGATCAACGTGCCGCTGACCCTGCTGTCGATGGCATTGATCCACTTCAGCCTGCCGTCGCAGTCCATGGACGGCCCCCGGGAGCGGGTTGATGTGGTCGGCGGGCTGCTGCTGGCGGTGATCCTGGGAATGCTGACGATCGGGCTGTACAACCCCGACCCCAACGGCAAGCAGGCCCTTCCCGACCACGGTGCGGTGTACCTGGGAGTCGCCGCGGCCGCGCTGGTGGCCTTCGTGGTCTGGGAGATCAAGTCGTCGACCAAACTGATCGACCCCGAAGGCGCCCGCTTCGGCCCGTTCTTGGCCGCCCTGGGCGCCTCGCTCTGCGCCGGCGCCGCCTTGATGGTCACCCTGGTCGACGTCGAACTGTTCGGCCAGGGCGTCCTCGGAAAGAGCCAGAACGAGGCGGCGATGCTGCTGCTGTGGTTCCTGATGGCGCTGCCCATCGGCGCCGTGGCCGGCGGTGCGATAGCAACCGTCGTGGGCGATCGTCTGGTGACGTTCGTCGGGCTGCTGATCGCCGCGGTGGGCTACCGGCTCATCTCGAAGTGGCCGGTGGACCTGATGGCCTACCACCACGAGGTGTTCGGGCTGAGCCTGCCGGCGGCCTACACCGATCAGCTGATCGCCGGGCTGGGGCTGGGCCTGGTGATCGGCCCACTGACCTCGGCGGTGATGCGGGTGGTACCGCCGCGGGAGCACGGCATCGCCGCGGCCGGTGTGGTGGTGGCCCGGATGACGGGGATGCTGATCGGCCTCGCCGCCCTGAGCGCTTGGGGACTGTACCGGTTCAACCAGATCCTCGCCGGCCTACCCCGGTCGACGGGCGGCAGCCTTGCCGAGAAATTGCAGGACACGGCGGAGAACTCGCGGCTGGCGTTCGCCGGGATGTACGGCGAGGTCTTCGGGATCACCGCCATCATCTGTGTGGTGGGCGCGGTGCTCGGTCTGTTCATCGGCAGCAACAAGAATTCTGTCGAGGACCCCGACGCGGACTCCTCCGCGAGTGTGCGCGTCCCCGAGCGCCACGCCGGCTAGCAGCACCGGGTCAGTGCGGGATCAGTGACAACAGCAGGTCCGGGCCGATCGGCTCGACGGTGTCGAATCGCCAACGCAACGCTCGGGCGATGCTGGACACCCCGACATCGTCGACGGCGGTGATCGGCCCGCCGAGCAGGATCGGCGCCACATAGGCCAGGATCCGGTCGATCGCTCCCGCGCGCAGGAATGCGCCGGCCACCGTGGGACCGCCCTCTAAGAGCACGTCGGTGCGATCCGACAGCGCCCGCAGCACTTCGGCGGGATCGTGGGTGCGGATCACCATGGTGCGCGAGTCGTCGTTGAGCACCTGGGCGTCCGCCGAGATCTCGCGCTCCCCCACCACCACGCGCAGCGGCTGCCGGTCGGCCAGGGTGCCGTCGGGCAGCCGGGCGGTCAGCGTCGGATCGTCGACGAGCACCGTCCCGGTGCCCACCACGATGGCGTCCGCGGCCGCGCGGCGGCGGTGCAGGTCGGCCCGCGCCGCCTCGCTGGTGATCCATTGACTCGAACCGTCGGCAGCCGCGCTGCGGCCGTCGATGCTGGTGGCGTATTTCCAGGTCACGTGCGGCAAGCCGGTGCGCTGCTTGTGCAACCACTCCCGCAGCGGCCCGGCGGTCACCGCAGCCGCCTGCACCCCGGAGAGCACCTCGACTCCGGCCGCCGCCAGCCGCTCCGGCCCGCCCGCCGCCTCGGGGTTGGGGTCCTCGACGGCATAGACCACCCGTGCCACACCGGCGGCCAGCACCGCCTCCGCACACGGCGGGGTCCGGCCGTGGTGGTTGCAGGGCGCCAGGGTGACCACCACGGTGCCGCCGGCGGCCAGTTCGCCGGCGCGGCGCAACGCCACCACCTCGGCGTGCGCCTCACCGGTCGGCCGGGTCCCGCCGACGCCGACCACCCGGCCGTCACGGTCGAGCACCACCGCACCCACCGGCGGATTGGGATAGGTGTTGCCCTTCACCTGCTGCGACTGCTCGATCGCGAGCAGCATGGCCGCATCGAGGCCGGCGGCGTCCGTCGCGGCCGGGGCTGCATTCATGCCTCGGCTCCTTGCTCGCTCGTCCCTCGCTCGCCGTCGCCTTCGGAGCTCATGCGCGCAGGTGCGGCGACACGGCGAGGGCCTGGCGGCGCAATGACTCGACCGCGGCGCCCGGGTCCTCGGCGCTGTAGACGGCCGAACCCGCCACGAAGCAGTCGACGCCGGCCTCGGCGGCCTGTTCGACGGTGTCGGCGTTGATGCCGCCGTCGATCTCCACCAGGATGCTCAGCTCTCCGGCGTCGACCAGTTTGCGTACCGCGCGCACCTTGCTCAACACCTCGGGGATGAAGGACTGCCCGCCGAATCCCGGTTCCACCGACATCACCAGCAGCGTGTCGAAGTCCCGCAGGATCTCCAGGTAGGGCTCCAGCGGCGTGCCCGGTTTGATGCTCAGGCCCGCTCGGGCGCCGGCGGCCCGGATGTCTCGCGCGACCGCGACCGGGTTGTCGGTGGCCTCGGCGTGGAACGTGACGTTGTAGGCCCCCGCTTCGGCGTACGGCGGCGCCCACCGGCCCGGGTCCTCGATCATCAGATGGCAGTCCATCGGGATGTCGGTGGCCGCCAACAGGCTTTCCACCACCGGCAGCCCGATCGTCAGATTGGGCACGAAGTGGGCGTCCATCACGTCGACGTGCAGCCAATCGGCGCCCTTGACGGCGTCGGCCTCCTCGGCGAGCCGGGCGAAGTCCGCCGACAGGATCGACGGCGCAATCATGGGTCGTGACACGACGATCAGCCTACTTGTAGCGCCGCGGCGAACATGGCGTCGGTGCCGTGCCGGTGCGGCCACAGTTGTACGTACGGACCGTCCCCGAGCTGGTCGGTCGACGCGAACAGCGGCCGGGTGTCCAGTGCCGTCACCGGGTGCCGCCGCAGCGCGTCGGCCACCACCCCGACCGTTTCGGCCAGGTGCGGCGAGCAGGTCGCATACAGCACCACGCCGCCGGGCCGGGTCAGCGCGATCGCCGCCGCCAGCAGTTCGCGCTGCAGTTTGGCCAGCATGGGGACGTCGGCGGGCTGGCGGCGCCAGCGTGCTTCGGGCCGGCGTCGCAAGGCGCCCAGACCGGTGCACGGCGCATCGACCAGTACCCGGTCGAAGCCGGGCGGCAGCCCGGAGTCGCGGCCGTCGGCGGTCAGCACCTGCACATCCAGGCCGCGGGTGTTCTCGGCGACCAGTGCGGCACGCGCCGGCGCCTGTTCCACCGCGATCACCTGCGCGCCCGTCGCGACTGCCAGCGCGGCCAGCAGCGCGGTCTTTCCGCCGGGTCCGGCACACAGGTCCAGCCACCGTCCGGTGTCGTCGTCCACCGGAGCCAACGTCAGCGCCCGCGCCACCAGCTGACTGCCTTCGTCTTGCACCAGGGCCGCACCGGCCTGCACCGGCTCGAGCCGGCCCGGGTCACCGCCGGGCAGGTAGACCGCATACGGCGAATACCGGCCGACGGTGCCGCCCACGGCGGCGGCCAGCTCGTCGGCGGTCAGGGTGCCAGGCCGGGCGGCCAGATGGACCTGGGGGCGCTCGTCGTCAGCGGCCAGTACCGCGTCGAGCTCGCCGGCCTCGGCACCGAGCGCGTCGGCGAAGGCCTGCGCGATCCAGCGCGGATGCGCGTGGACGAACGCCGCGTGTCCGATCGGATCGGCGGCCGCGTCCGGGGCCAGCTCCGCAGTCCAGGACTGCTCATCGCGGCCGCTGATGGTGCGCAACACGCCGTTGACGAAACCTGCACGCGCGGAATCGAATTCGATGGCCGCCTGTTCGACGGTGGTGGACACCGCGGCATGGGCGTCGACTCGGGTGCGCAGCAACTGGTAGCTGCCCAGCCGCAGCAGGTCCAGCAGCACCGGGTTGATCGCCTCCGGTGAGCGCTGCGCGGCCGCCCCGATGATCGTGTCGAGCAGCCCGCGCACCCGGCAGGTGCCATAAGTCAGCTCAGTGGCGAAAGCGGCGTCGCGGCCGGTGATCCCGCGTTCGCGCAGCAGCGCCGGCAGCATCAGGTTCGCGTAGGCGTCGCGCTCTGAGACCGCCCGCAACACGTCGAAGGCGGCGCGCCGCGCCGGATCCAGCGGTTTGCGCTCGCGTTTGCGCGGGCCGCCTTGCGGCCGCTGCGGGCGGCGGGGCGGGCGGGTCATGACGCCCGCACCCCGGAATCGAGCCGGGCGCCGCGCGCCCAGTCGGCGGCGTCCATGAATTTCTTTCCGGGCGGCTGGATCTGCCCCAATCGCACCGGTGTCGATCCGGTGCCGACCCAGACGCTTCGCCGGTCGACGTGAATGTCCCCGGGCGCCAGGGGCGTCGGCGCTTCTTCGGTGATGCTGATCGGTCCGAGCTTGATCCGCAGCTCGTCGATCGCCGTCCAGGCGCCCGGATTCGGCGTGACCGAGCGGATGCGACGGTCGATCACCGCGGCGGGCAACTCCCAGCGCACCCGGGCGTCCTCGACGCTGATCTTCGAGGCATAGCTCACCCCGTCGGATGACTGCGGGACCGCGGTCAGTGCACCGTCGGCGATGCCGTCGAGGGTGGCCGCCAGTAGTTCGGCGCCCGAGACCGCCAGTCGGCCCAGCAGGTCGCCGGCGGTGTCGCCCGCGCGGATCGTCTCGGTGGCGACACCGTAGACCGGGCCGGAGTCCAGGTCCGGTTCGATCCGGAAGGTGGTGGCACCGGTCACTTCGTCGCCGGCGGCGATGGCCGCCTGCACCGGGCTCGCACCCCGCCAGGCCGGAAGCAACGAGAAGTGCAGGTTGATCCAGCCGTGCACCGGTACCGCCAGCAGTCCGTCGCGCAGCAGCGCCCCGTAGGCGACCACCGGGCAGCATTCGGGTGCCAGTTCGCTCAACTCGGCAACGAACTCCGGTGCGTTCGGCTTGGCGGGCCGCAGCACCGGGATGTCGTGGTCGAGGGCCAGGCGCGCCACCGATGACGGCTGCGGGCGCCCCCGCCGCCCCGATACCGCGTCGGGCCGGGTCAGCACCGCGGCCACCTCGTGGCGCGGGGAGTCGATCAGCCGCTGCAACGACGGCAACGCGGTGTCCGGAGTGCCGGCGAAGACGATGCGCACCGGGACAGTTTAGGGAAGCGACGGGTCGCGGCGGCGGCTACCGCGCGGCGCTGTCCCCGTACGGCGGCTGGATCGCGGCCCGCCATTGCTCGTGGGCTTCGCGCACACACTGATCGAACGGCCTCGACGTGTCGACGCAGTGCGCGGTGTCCCACCCGAAGTCGTCGGCGCCCAGCGCCCCGGCGATCTGGGGTGTCGCATCGGAATTGCCTGCCGCCCTGGTCCTGACGCGCTCGGCTGCGACCTCGATCGGCACCACACACCGGATCTCGGCGACCGCCGCATGCGTGTCGGCGGCCAGCCGCTGCGCTTCGGCGCGGATCTCGGCGTCGCGCCAGGTGCCGTCGAGGACGACCGACACCCCCTCGCCCAGGTGGTGGCCCGCCCGCTGCAGTACCGCGTGGTAGACGGCTGCGACGTTGGCCGGCGTGTAGAGCCCGGCGCCGAGACTGCCGGCCTCGCCGCTGAGCTGCCCGGAGCTGCGCAGTTCCCGGCGCACGTCGTCGGTGGAGACCACTACCGCCCCGACCCGCTCCGCGAGCCCACCGGCCAGGGTCGACTTCCCGGTACCTGGGCCGCCGCCGACGAGCACCAGCCGCACGGCGCCGTCCTCCAGGTGCCGCAAGGCGATGTCCAAGTGGTCGGCGGCGGCCGCTGCGGATCCTTGTTTGCCCTGCGCCAGCCGCACACAGTCGACCTTGGCACGCACCACGGCGCGGTAGGCGATGTAGAAGTCCCGCAGCGACTGCGCCGCGGTATCGCCCGACCATGCGGCGTAGCGGTCCAGGAAGTAATCGCCGAGATCCTTGCGGCCGAGGAACTCCAGATCCATGGCCAGGAAGGCGGCGTCGTCGATGCGGTCGAGGTAGCGAAGTTCGTCGCTGAACTCCAGGCAGTCGAGCAGCACCGGCCGGCCGTCCACCCAGAAGATGTCGTCGGCGAGCAGGTCGGCGTGGCCGTCGACGATGCAGCCCTGCTCGACGCGCCCGGTGAGCAGATCCGCCCGGCCGGCAAGGTATTCGGCGCCGAGGCCCTGCACTCGCCGCACGATCTCGGATGGCACCGCGGTGCCGGCGTGCTGGTGCAGTGTCGGAAAGTTGTCGTGCCAGCGTTGCCGGACCGCGTCGGGCTCGCCCTGCCGGCTGATCTCGCGGCTGCGCTCGGCCCGGTCGTGGAAATCGGCCAGCAGGCCCGCGATGCGGTCAAGCACGTGTTCGACGGGCTCGGCGGCTTTGACCATCGAGGTCAGCCGTTCGTCGTCGTGATAGCGCCGCATCACGATGACCGGTTCGGCCGCTGCGCCGGCGGGCCCCTGAAAGTGGGCCACCCCGAGATAGCTGTCGGGCGCAAGGCGGCTGTTGAGCTGGACTTCTCGCCGACAGGCCTGCTCGCGCTGCGCCACGGTGCGGAAATCGAGGAAGTCGGTCTGTAGTGGCTTCTTGGCCTTGTACGCCCGATCGCCCACCAGCACGACCACGCCGGAATGCGTTTCGTGCGCCTGAACGTAGGGCGCCGCCGTCTCCCCGGGTATCGCAGACTCCATGGCTTCCAGTGTCCGCGATCAGTGCGCCCGAGGGCGGACGACGATCACCGGAATCCCCGCCGCCTGGGCCACCGTGGAACTGACCGACCCCAACAGTTGACTGGTGAACCCACCACGGCCGCGACTGCCGACCACCACCAGTTGAGCCTGCTCGGCCGCGTGGACCAACCAGCGTGCGGGCTGGTCATGGACCACCTCGCGGTGAACGGTCACATCCGGATACTGCTCCTGGTAGCCCGCAAGCCGTTCGGCGAGGATCTCGTGGGCCTGCTCTTCGTAGTCGCTGCGGTCGATGTTCAGCAGGGGCATGACCCCGACATCGCTCCAGGCGTGCAACGCCACCAGCGGCACTCCCCGGCGGGACGCTTCGTCGAACGCCAGCGCCGCCGCGGTCTCCGACGCCGGCGATCCGTCGATCCCGACCACCACGGGCGCGTCCTTGCCGACGGCACGATCGGTGCGGATGACCGCGACCGGTCCGTGGGCGTGGCGAATCAGGCTGGTGCTCACCGAGCCCAGCAGCAGGCGGCCGATCGCGCCCAGGCCCGTGCTGCCGACGACGGTCATCCAACTGCCCTTGGTGGCACCGATCAACGTGGCGATGACCTGGGAGTAGGCGGCCTCCGTGTGCACCGTGGGTGGCGCGGTCCCGCCGGATTCGACCACTTTGCGCGCCCGTTCGAGGACCCCGCGGGCGGCGTCGGCCTGCCAGTTGGGCATGCCGTCGGACCGTGGGTCCGGCGGCCAGCCGGTCTCCAGCGGGGTCACCACGTGCAGCAGGGTGAGCGGCAGGTTGCGCATGGCCGCCTCGTGCGTCGCCCAGGCGACCGCCGCGTCGGATTCGGCCGATCCGTCGACACCCACCACTATCCCGCGGGTCGTCTCCGCTTGTGACATCGTGCGGCCCTCCAGCCATCGTCGCCCGCCCCGACTCCGAAGTTACGGCAGGCCGGGCGGGTTCGCAGGAGTCGTAGGACCTCACCCCGGGGCCGTCGGCCTGCTATGCAGGTAGGACGGCGGCCCGCAGAGTACCTACGCCCCTTTCGCCGGAGTCCGGTTCGCGGGATCATGGGTGATCAGGTGGAGATCGGAGGACAAAGTGTCTGCCGTGTCGGTCGAGACCGAAACGATCCGGGATGCGGTGCGCACGGCATGCCGTGCCCCGTCGCAGCACAACATCCAGCCGTGGCGCTGGAGGTTCGACGGCGATGAACTCCGATTGTTCGTCGACCCGGGCCGGATCCTCCCGTCGGATCGATCCGGCCGCCAGGCGGTCATCGGGTGCGGTGCGGCGCTGGATCATCTTCGGGCCGCCATGGCCGCGCTCGGTCTGCGCACCCATGTCCAGCGGTTTCCCAATCCCAACAACCCCGATCATCTGGCGTCGATCCGCTTCGCCCGAATGGGTTACGTCACCGACGGACACCACCGCCGGGCAGACGCGATCCGGGTCCGGCGCAGCGATCGATTGGCGCTGGCCGCACCGTCGAACTGGGACCTGTTCGAACCTGTACTGCGCAACCACATCGGCCACATGCGGGTGCATCTCGATGTGCTGTCCGAGGACGCCCGGCCCCGGCTTGCGCAGGCGTCGCAGTTGGCCGAATCGTTGCGGCTCTACGACTCCGCTTACCATGCCGAACTGAGTCGCTGGACGGTGCCGTTCGAGGAGTCCGCCGGTATCCCCTACAGTTCGCTGGCCTCGCTCACCGAAGGTGACCGGGTGGGCATCGGGCGCGCGTTTCCGGCCGGCCACCGGCAGGAACGGCGAATTCACCTCCCCGAGGACCAGGCGACGGTCGTGGTGCTGTCCACCGACAGCGACACCCGCGACGACGCCCTGGCCACCGGCGAAGCGCTCTCGGCCATCCTGCTGGAGTGCACGATGGCCGGACTGGCCACCTGCCCGCTGACACACCTGACCGAGCTACACGTCTCCCGGGAGATCGTCGAGACGCTGGTGGGGGGCGACGCCATCCCTCAGGTGCTGATCCGAATCGGGCACGCTCCCGCCACCGAAGAATCACCTCCGCGCACCCGCCGGCGCCCGCTCGACGAGGTTCTGGAAGTGCACGGGGGATAACGCCTGTCACCGGCAGACCGGTGGCGCATCAGGGCCGGACCGTCGTCCGGGGGCGTCAGCCGATGTGCAGCGGGTCGATCTGCACGCGCACCGGACGGTGTGACCCGCGTGCGCTGAGCACACCGATGCCGTGGCGCAGTGCCGCGGCCACCGCCAGGCCGTGATCGCGGTCCACCCGGACCAGCATCCGGATCACCGCCGGCTCGTCACCGATGCCGGCCGGGCGCCGCACCCCGGGCGGCAGCGGTACCGGGCCCAGCAACTCGGCGCCGTCGGGTAACCGCGCCACTTCCAGCAGCGCCGTCACCGACTCCACATCACCGTCGACGGCGGCGATATGCACCGCGGGCGGCAGCCCGACCTCGGCACGGGCGCTCAGTTCGGCCTCGGCATGGCCGACCGGATCCCACCGGATCAGGGCCTGCACCGTCGGGATCGACGACTCGGCCACCACCGTCACCACCCCGCCGGCGTCACGCTCGCGCACCAGCGCCGCCGCGGCCATCCAGCGGCGCAGCGTGTCCTCGGCGGCGCGCAGATCCTGGCGGCCCAGCAGCGCCCAACTGTCCAGCAGCAGTCCCGCGCCGTAGCCGTTCGGGGTGCGCGGTTCGGCGCCGGGCGTGGCGATCACCAACGCCGGACCGTCATCGGTGCGGTCGACGATGGTGTCCCCGGCGGAGGTGACGACCGGGGTGCCCGGAAAGGCGCGGCCGAGTTCCTCGGCCGTCCGCCGCGCGCCGATCACCACCGCGCGCACGGAATCCGATCCGCAGCGCCCACACCGCAGCGCCGGATCCACCCGGCCGCACCACCGGCACACCGCCGCACCGCCGCGCTCCGACAGCGACAACGGCCCGGTGCAGTGCCGGCACCGGGCGATGGCGCGACAGCGTCCGCACGCCAGCGACGGCACGTACCCGCGCCTGGGTACCTGCACCAGTACCGGCGCGCCGGCGGCCAGGGCACTGCGCGCGCTCTGCAGGGCAACCGCGGGCAATCGGGCGGTGCGCGCCGCGGCGTCGCGCTCCTGCGCGTACCCGCTGTCGTCGAGGGCCACCACTCGCGGTGCGGCGGCCCGCACCACCGTCCGCGAGGCCACCACGTCGTGCGCCCAGCCGGTACGCACCAGTGCCTGGGCTTCGGCGGTGCGCGCATACCCGCCGATCAGTGCGGCACAGCCCGACAGGTGCGCCCGCAGCATCGCCACCTCGCGCGCGTGCGGATAGGGCGCCCGCGGCTCGGCCAGGCTGTCGTCGCCGTCATCCCAGACCAGGACCAGTCCCAGGTCGGCGATCGGGGCGAACACCGCGCTGCGGGTGCCGATCACCAACCGGGCGCCGCCGCGCAGCACCGAAAGCCAGCGCCGGTACCGGGTGGCCGGCCCCAGCCCCGCCGACAGGGCGGCGACCGCCGACTCGCCCATCCGGGCCGTCGCGGCGCTCCACAGTGCGTCGACGTCACGCTGATCGGGCACGATCGCCACGGCCGTGCGCCCGGCACGGATGGCGGCGACGGCGGCCTCGGCGAACCGATCGGTCCACGAGTCGCCGGGCAGCACCTGCCAGACCGCGCGGGCGGCCCGGCCCTCCTCGAGCGCCGCCAGGAACGCGCCGCCGGCCGGGTATCGCTGCCAGCCGGCCGGATTCACCGGTTCGAGCAGCGGCGCCACCGGTGGCCCCATCGGTTCGCGTTCCACCCGAGCATGGCGCGGCGGTATCGCCAGGCGCAGCACGTCGGCCCGGCTACCGGCGTAACGGGCGGCCACCGCTTCCACCAGCCGGCGAACCTCCGCTGTGAGCACCGGTTCGGCCGAGATCACCCGCTCCAGCCGGCCCAGCCGGCCGGTGTGGTCGGTGTCGGCGCGACGCTCCCAGACGAAGGCGTCGACCAGCCGGCCGTGGAAGCGCACCCGCACCCGGGTGCCGGGCAGCGCATGTTCGGCCTGCTCCGGTGTCACCAGGTAGTCGAACTCACGGTCCAGATGCGGCACCGTCAGCATCGGCAGCACCCGGGCGACCGGTTCGCCGGGTTCGCCGGGTTCGCTCTCGAGGCGCTCGACGCTCACCACGCAGGTGTAGCAGACGACGCCGACCCCGGCAGCCGCCGGATCACAGGCCACCCGCCCTGTGGATCGGCGGACGCCCGGCCGCCCGCACCGAATTACCTTGCTGCGGTATGGCCGAGCAGCGCGGCGCCCACGCCGAGACGGCGCAGGCCCGCGAGGTCTCACTCATGATCCGGCAGCAGATCGCCGCGCACACCGATGACGTGCTGTCCACCGCGGTGCGCGGCGCGGCCGATCACGCCCGGCGGGGTCGTCGGCGCCTCGACGCGATCGGCTCCGAGATCCGCGATGCGCTGGGCGATCAGCGGGCGCCGGGATGGGACACCCCGACCGGTGTCCGCCAGTTCCAGCTTTTCTTGGCCGCCAAGGTCCGAGACATCGGCCGGGTTGTCGCCGATGTGGTGGCCGACGATCGGGCGCGGACGGCGCTGCTGCGGTCCCTGGGGCCGGGCTACGACCTCCCGGCCCGAGTGCGCGACCGGTTGAACCGGCAGGTGCTCGCCGATGACATTCGCCGGGTGGAGCAGGCCACCGAGGCGATCAGCGCCGCGGAGATGATCCGCTACGACAATGCGCTGCGGGTCCGCGACGGGCTGCGGTCCAATTCCGGCTCCGGCGCCGGACCGGTGCTGTTGCTCAGTTATGACCCGGCGGCGTTCGCCGGCCGGGGCCGGGCCGCCATCGCAATCGGCGATCCCGACACCGCCGACAACACCACGGTGCTGGTGCCCGGGGCGCACAGCAGCGTCCGTGACGGCTATCTGTCGGCTCCCGACGGGCTGAACGTCTACTGCGAGGCCGCCCGCGCCGATCCGGCCCGATCGAACTCCGTCATCATCTGGATGGGCTATCGCGCCCCGGATAGCCTGTTGGATCCATCAGTGGCACAACCAGATTCGGCGCGATCGGGCGGCAGCCTGCTGGCCGCCGACATCGACGCCCTGCGAGCCGCCCACCGCGGCACCGGCCACCTCACCGTGGTCGGGCATTCGTACGGCTCGACCACGGTGGCCGACGCCGCAGCCGGCTTCGGGATGCGGGCCGACGACGTGGTGCTCGTCGGCTCGCCGGGAACCGACCTGGCACGCAGCGCCAAGGACTTTCATCTGCCGCCGGACGGGCACGTGTACGTGGGCGCGGCATCGGCGGATCCGATCACCGGATTCGCCGGTGAGCCACAACTGCCGATACCGGGAACGACGATCGGGCTCGGCCCCGACCCGGCCGACGACGGCTACGGCTCGACCCGGTTCAAAGCCGAGACCCCTTGGCCGTCCGCACCGATGGCCGGCCACAGCCGCTATTTCAAGCCGGGCACCGAGTCGCTGTTCAGCATCGGCGACATCGTGTCCGGTCACGGCGACGCGCTGGCCGGCGACCGCATGACCGCACCGCACCGCCGTCGGCTTCCCGCGTTCGACCCGGAACTACTGCGCCCCGGTAGCGGCGGGCACCGGCACTGACCGATCTGGCCCGTCGGCGGGTCTCAGTCGGCGGCGGGCTGCCCGCCGCCGGAGCGGCCGAAGAAGAAGCCGGCCGTGATGAGCAGTTGCGCAGCCGCATAAGTCCACCAGATCGGCACCGCCAGCATCTCGTTGCCCAGTACGAACTTGCCGGCCCCGATCATGGCGTCCGACACCGCGAAGAACAGCGCACCGAATGCGGTCCACCGGGTGGGCAGCTTCGCCAGCAGGGCCGCGCACACCATGGCGCCGAGCACCAAGACGTAGACCGTCACCGGGACGGTCATCCCCTCGCGGGACAGGCCGGGCCAGAACCACACCAACAGGGCCAGGCAACTGGCACCGACCAGACCCGCTCCGATCAGCCGGCCGGGAGAGACGACCGCCAGCGGAAGTAGTGCTCCCAGAAAGCACAAGTGCGCCAACAGGAATGCTGTCAGGCCGGCGACGAACGACGGCCCCCACCACGGGATCGCCAACAGCCAGTCACCGGCGGCCGACAGGATCAGCGCGGGAATCAGCCAGCGCGCCTCGCGCAGGATGGGGTGCGCGGCCGCGGCCACGGCCAGCAACACCGCCATCGCCGTCTTGAACGCCGGCTGACCGATCCAGTGCCCGGTCAGCGCGTCCCCCGGCGGTGATCGCAGGGCCAGCACGGTCAGAAAGATCCCGTAACTCACCGCGGCCCAACCGGCCGCGGCCCAGGCGGTGGGGACCACTCGTGTTGCGTACGGTGTTCCCATGCCGCTCGTCGACGATGACTCCGCTATCGACCCCATAGTGCTGAAGGTACTGGACGCCGTCCCCTACCGGTTGACCCTTTCCGAAGGCGTGGAGGCGGCGCGCCGCAACATGCGCGACCTGCCTCGCCGGCCGGTGTACCCGGAGTTGCCCGCCGAGGACCGGGTCATCGACGGTCCGGGCGGCGACCTGCCGGTGCGGATCTACCGGCCGTCGAGCACCGGCGCCGGCCCGGTGGTGGTGTTCTTCCACGGCGGCGGGTTCGTCGCCGGTGACCTCGACACCCACGACGGCACCGCCCGCCAGCATGCGGTCGACGCCGACGCGGTGGTGGTTTCTGTCGATTACCGGCTGGCGCCGGAGCACCCGTTCCCGGCCGCCGTCGAGGACGCGATGGCGGCCACCGAATGGGTGGCCGCGCATGCCGAAGAGCTGGGCGTAGACCCGGCCCGGCTGGCGGTGGCCGGCGATTCGGCCGGCGGAAACCTGGCCGCGGTGGTGTCGCAACTGGCCCGCGACGCGGACGGACCGCAGATCGCCTTTCAGCTGCTGTGGTATCCGGCGACCACCTACGACACCTCGTTGCCGTCATTCACCGAGAACGCCTCCGCGCCGATCATCGACCGCGATGCCCTGGCGGCGGTCACCCTGGCCTACGCCGCGGGGGTCGACCTGAGTGACCCGCCGCCGATGCTGGCGCCGGCCCGCGCCGCGGATCTGGCGGGTCTGCCGCCGGCATACATCGCGGTGGCCGGCCACGACCCGCTGCGCGACGACGGCATCCGCTACGGCGAACTGCTGGCGGCCGCCGGCGTGCCGGTGCAGGTGCACAATGCGAAGACGCAGGTGCACGGCTACCTGGGCTACGCCGGGGTGATCCCGTCGGCCACCGAGGCCACCGAGCTGGGGTTGGCGGCCCTGAAAGCCGCACTGCACGCGCCACGTTCCTGACCGGCGCGGCTGCGCGGCGCGCTACGGTCGAGCGATATCAGCGACGAGGAGCCACCGTGACCGAGAAACCCGACCATGAGGTCCTGATCGTCGGCGCCGGGTTCTCCGGCATCGGCGCGGCGATCGGCCTCGACCGCGCCGGCATGGCCGACTATCGCATCATCGAGGACGGCGACGGGGTCGGCGGAACCTGGCATTGGAACACCTATCCCGGTATCGCCGTGGATATCCCGTCGTTCTCGTATCAGTTCTCCTTCGAGCAGAGCACCGAGTGGTCGCGTACCTACGCCCCGGGCCGAGAGCTGAAGAACTATGCCGAGCACTGCGTCGACAAGTACGGGCTGCGTTCCCGGATCCAGTTCGGGACCAAGGTGCTCGCGGCGGAGTTCGACGACGAACGTGACGTGTGGCGGGTGCGACTGGAACGGCGCGGTGAGCCCGCCGGTTGGGTCACGGCGCGCTTTCTGATCAACGCCAGCGGCGTGTTGACCACACCGCAGCTGCCCGACATCGACGGTGTCGAGACGTTCGCCGGCGTGGCCATCCACACGGCGCGCTGGGATCATTCCCAAGACCTGACCGGCAAACGCGTCGCGGTGATCGGCACCGGGGCGTCGGCCGTGCAGGTGATCCCGGAGATCGCGCCGATCGCGTCGTCCCTCACCGTTTTTCAGCGCACCCCGATCTGGTGCTTCCCGAAGCTGGATCTGCCGCTGGCCGCCCCCGCCCGCTGGGCGATGCGACTTCCCGGCGGCATGGCGGCGCAACGGCTGGCCAGTCAGGCCTTCGTGGAGGCGACCTTCCCGATCGCGGCGCAGTACTTCACGGTTTTTCCGATGGCCAAACACATGGCGTCCGCGGGCCGGGCCTACTTGCGCCGGCAGGTGCACGACCCGGTGGTGCGCGAACAGCTCACGCCCCGCTACGCGGTCGGATGCAAGCGCCCCGGCTTCCACAACACCTACCTGTCGACGTTCAACCGCGACAACGTCCGGCTGGTTGTCGACCCCATCGAGCGGATCACTCCCACCGGGGTGGTCACCGCGGGCGCCGCGCCCCATGAGGTCGACGTGTTGATCCTGGCCACCGGGTTCAAGGTGATGGACAGCGACAACATCCCCACCTTCGCGGTCACCGGGGCCGGCGGCCAGTCGCTGAGCCGGTTCTGGGATGAACACCGGCTGCAGGCCTACGAGGGGGTCAGCATCCCCGGATTCCCCAATCTCTTCAGCGTTTTCGGTCCGTACGGCTACGTCGGGTCATCGTATTTCGCGCTCGTCGAGGCCCAGACCCATCACATCGTGCGGTGCCTGAAACGCGCCCGGCGCCGTGCCGCCACCCGGGTGGAGATCTCCGAGGCGGCCAACGCCCGCTACTTCGACGAAATGATGAGCAAACGCCACCGACAGGTGTTCTGGCAGGACAGCTGCCAGCAGGCCAACAGCTACTATTTCGACCGCAACGGCGACGTCCCGCTGCGGCCCACCACCACGGTGGAGGCCTACTGGCGCAGCCGGCGCTTCGATCTCGACGACTACCGGTTCAGCGCCTGACTTTTGTGCGCAGAGAAACCGGGCTAGATGGCGCGCTTGAGGTCGTCGACCTTGTCGAGCTGCTCCCACGGCAGTTCGATGTCGGTACGGCCGAAGTGGCCGTAGGCGGCGGTCGGCGCGTAGATCGGCCGCAGCAGGTCCAGGTCGCGCACGATCGCACCCGGGCGCAGGTCGAAGACCTCGGGCACGATCTTCTCGATCTTGACCGGATCGACGGTGGCGGTGCCGAAGGTCTCGATGAACAAACCGACCGGGGCGGCCTTACCGATGGCGTAGGCAACCTGAACTTCGACGCGCTGCGCCAGACCGGCGGCGACGATGTTCTTGGCCACCCAGCGCATCGCGTAGGCGGCCGAACGGTCGACCTTTGACGGGTCCTTGCCGGAGAAGGCGCCGCCGCCGTGGCGGGCCCAGCCGCCGTAGGTGTCGACGATGATCTTGCGGCCGGTCAGGCCGGCGTCACCCATCGGCCCGCCGACGACGAACTTGCCGGTCGGGTTGATCAGAATGCGGGTGGACGAGGAATCCAGGGTCTCGTGGGCGAGCTCGGCAAGCACGGTGGCGATGACGTGCTCACGGAGATCGGGGTCCAGCGTCTTGACCAGGTCGATCCCGTCGGCGTGCTGGGTGGAGATCACCACGGTGTCCAGCCGGGTCGGGACGTCGTCCTCGTACTCGATGGTGACCTGGGTCTTGCCGTCCGGGCGCAGGTAGTCCAGCGTGCCGTTCTTGCGGACCTCGGTCAGCCGCCGCGACAGCCGGTGGGCCAGCGCGATCGGGAGCGGCATCAACTCGGGGGTGTCGGCGATCGCGTAGCCGAACATCAGGCCCTGGTCGCCGGCGCCCTGGGAGTCCAGCGGGTCGGCCGCGCCTTCGACCCGCGCCTCGTGCGCGGTGTCGACGCCCTGGGCGATGTCGGGTGACTGCGCCCCGATGCCGATGTTGACACCGCAGCTGGCGCCGTCGAAGCCCTTGTCCGACGAGTCGTAGCCGATGTCGAGGACGCGCTCGCGCACGGTGTTGGTGATGTTGGCGAACGCCTCACGGGCGGCGGTCGTCACCTCACCGACGACGTGCACCTGACCGGTGGTGACCAGGGTCTCCACCGCGACCCGGGAGCGGGGATCATCGGCGAGCAGTGCGTCGAGCACCGAGTCGCTGATGGCGTCACAGATCTTGTCGGGATGTCCCTCGGTCACCGACTCACTGGTGAACAGCCGACCCTTTTCGCTCACAATGTCACCCTCCGGGTATCGATCCACAAGTTGGCTCGGGCAAATATAGCTATGCGCTCCTGGGGACGGCCTGACAGTCCGGTGCCCGCCCCCAGGTCGCGGGCCGGGTAGTGCCTGTGCTCCCCCGCGACCGGGAGATGCTCGACGACACGCCCCACGACGAGACACCTGAACGACTCGGCCCTGTGGCTGCCCACCTTACCGTCCTGGTTGCGGGCGGCGGCAGTCCGGGTGGCCTGCGAAGGTCACGGTCCCGGCGGCGGCGCAGTCTCGAGGCGCACCGCCCAGCCGACCAGCGACCGCAGATAGCGCAGCACCAACTCGTCCGGGTACGCATCGGGGTCGGTGAGGTGCAGCAGCGCCAGTTCCTCCAATGCGGACAACAACAGTCGCGCCGTCGGCCCGTCGGCGTCGACCGGGTGGCCGGTGAGCCCGGACAACCGCTCTGCCGCGATACCCCGGGCATAGCGGCGGCCCAGCTCGGTGCGGGCCTGCAATTGCGGCGGTGCTCCGGCGGGCGGGCTCAGGATGATGCGCCAGCTGGTCGGCGCCGCGTGGAGGTAAGCCAGAATGCCGCGGCCGACCGCATCCGAGCCGTCGTCGGGCGGGCCGTCCACGCTGCGCATGCCGGCGAAGGCGATCTCCGATTCGCGGTCGAGCAGCGCCGACATCAACCCGGCCAGGTCGCCGAAGTTCTGGTACACCACCGTGCGGGTGACCTCGGCGGCTCGGGCCACCCGTTCGATGGTCACCGCGGCGAAACCCTCGGCGGCGACGATGTCGCGGGCCCGGTCGAGCAACTGGGCCCGGCGGGCCTGCCCCGACATCCGCCGCCTCGGCGACACCGGCTGCGCATTCATCGATGTTCCGGCAGTTCGAGCAGCAACGCCACCGCGCGGGCCGCGCTTTGGGCAGCGCTTTCCATCGTCGCCGACCAATCGGTGCGGGTCCAGTCGCCGGCGAGCACCAGGCTCGGCACCGAGGTGCGCTGATCCGGGCGCAGCCCGGTGGTGCCCACGACCTGCGAGAAGGTGGCCTTCGGCATCTTGACCACCTGCGCGGCCACCACGTTCGCCTCGGCCGCGGCCGGATAGTAGCGGCGCAGCAGATCCAGCTGTTCGGCCACGATCTGGTCGCTGGAACGGTGGATCTGTTCGTAGGCGCCGCTGGTGGTCAGGCAGTACAGCCATGCGCCGTCCGGGACGCGGCCGTGCATCCGCTGCCGGTCGAACACCTCGTCGATGATGCCGGTGCCGCCGATCACCGCCTCCATCGCCGCTTCGGTGCCCAGCGGGCGGTCCAGGTAGAGGTTGGTGCTCACGATCGGCGTGTGATGCAACTTGTCGGCCGCGGCATAGATCTCGGCGTGCTCGGGCAGGTCGTCGAGCAGGCCGCCGATCTGGGAGTTGGGCACCGCGCACACCACCGCATCTGCTGGTATCTCGCTACCGTCGGCGAGCTCCACCGCGCGAACAGCGTTGTCTTGCATTACGATTCGCTTGGCAACCGTACGATAGCGCACGTCGACGCCGAGTCGGTCGAAGACCGCGAGCGCACCGGCGATGTAGAGCGTGTCGAGGTCGGTGGTCGGGTAGCCGATCGTCACCGGAGTGCGGTGCCGCACGCCCAGCCGGATTCCGGTGGCCAGCACGTCGGCGAAGACCTTGGCCGAGCCGCGTTCCACCGGCTCGGCGGCGATGCCCAGGGCAAGCCAGTCCCACACCGCCTGCCGCGCTGTGGCGGGCATCCCCACCCGCCGCAACCACTGGTCGGTGGAGAGATCGGGCAGATCGGCGGGCTGGCACAGCGCCTGCTGCGTCAGCCGTGCCGTCGCCACTGCCGTACGCACGCGATCGAGCAGGCTGGCCTCCGGGTGCACACCGAACAGCGTCCGCAGCGCACCGAGCCCGCGGGTCGGCATGCCGGTGGTGGCGCCGCCCGGCCAGCGCAGTGTGCCGCCGGTCGGGAACTCCACCATCGACCGGGTGCCGACGCTGGTCAGGTAGCGGAACAGGTTTTGGAAGCCGCTCGCGATGACGTGCTGGCCGTTGTCCGGAACATCGGCTATCCCGTCCACCTTCATCGCGTGGGTGCGCC
Organism: Mycolicibacter senuensis; assembly: GCF_002101885.1. Lineage (GTDB taxonomy): Bacteria > Actinomycetota > Actinomycetes > Mycobacteriales > Mycobacteriaceae > Mycobacterium > Mycobacterium senuense. The sequence continues at coordinate 556,184 of NZ_LQPS01000043.1, read as the reverse complement.
CGCCGAGCTGCCCGCGCCGCTCCAGCAGGGTCACCTTCTTGCCCGCCTCGGCCAGCCAGACCGCCGAGGCCAGCCCCGCCAGGCCGCCTCCGATCACCACATACCGTCGATCGTCCATGTCCGGCCCCTTCCCGGTAACTTACGAACCGTAAGTTACCGGGGCGGCGAGCACCCGGTCAACGGCATCCCCGCCGACGGCGACGCTAGGCACGGCCGTCCAGGAACGCCACCACCGCATCCACGATCCGGCTGGCCATCAGGGTCTTGGATCCGGGATCCAGGGCGGACTCGGTCCCGTCGGCGGCCAGCAGCCAGCCGTCGTTGTGGTCTACCTCGAAGGCCCTGCCCTCCCCGACGGCGTTGACCACCAGCAGATCGCATCCCTTGCGCTGCAGCTTCGCCCGGGCGTGGAACAGCACGTCGCCGTTCTCATCTCCGGTTTCGGCGGCGAAGCCGACGATGGCCCGCATGTTGGGCAACTGCCCGTCGGCCCGGGCGCGAACCGCGCCGGCCAGCACGTCGTCGTTGCGGACCAGTTCGATGGTCGGGTCCCCCCGGTTGTCCGGGCCCTTCTTGATCTTCGCCTGCGCCGTCCGGGCGGGGCGGAAGTCGGCCACCGCGGCGGCCATCACCAGCACCTGCGCCTCGGGGGCGTGCTTGGTCACCGCGTCCTGCAGTTGCTGGGCGGAACTGACGCGCACCACATGCACCCCGGCCGGGTCGATCAGTCCGGCGGCGTGGGCGGCGATCAGGGTGACCTCGGCGCCACGCTGGGCGGCCACCCGGGCCACCGCGTAGCCCTGCTTGCCCGAACTGCGGTTGCCGATGAACCGGACCGGGTCGACCGGCTCGCGGGTACCTCCGGCGGTCACCAGCACCTTGCGCCCCGCCAGGTCGTAGGGCAGCGCGTCGGCCCGCTCCAACAACAGCGAGGCGATGGTGTTGATCTCCTCGGCCTCGGGCAGCCGCCCGGGTCCGGTGTCGGCGCCGGTCAGCCGGCCCGACGCGGGTTCGAGCACCACCGCGCCGCGTTCGCGCAGGGTGGCCACATTGGCCACGGTCGCCGGATGCTGCCACATCTCGGTGTGCATCGCCGGGGCGAACAGCACCGGGCAGCGGGCGGTGAGCAAGGTGGCGGTCAGCAGGTCGTCGGCGCGGCCGGCGACCGCGCGGGCCAACAGGTCCGCGGTGGCCGGCGCCACCACCACCAGGTCGGCCTGTTGGCCGATGGCAACGTGCGGAACCTGCGGAACGTCATCGAAGACGCCGGTGTACACCGGCCGGCCGCTCAGCGCCTCGAAGGTGGCGGCCCCGACGAACCGCAGTGCGGACTCGGTCGGTACGACCCGGACCGAGTGGCCGGCCTCGGCCAGCTGCCGGACCACCGTGCACGCCTTGTAGGCGGCGATCCCACCGGAGACACCGACGACGATTCGCTTGTGCTCCACGGCTACCGACCCGTCCCGTCTCGGCCTCTGTTACTCGCCTTCGGTGTATTCGAGCAGGTCGCCGTGGATCTCGCGCATCGCGATCGACAGCGGCTTCTCCTGCAGGCCGGGCTCGACCAGCGGCCCGACGTACTCGAGGATGCCCTCGCCGAGTTGGTTGTAGTAGTCGTTGATCTGCCGCGCGCGCTTGGCCGCGTAGATCACCAGGGCGTACTTGCTCGACGCCCGCTGCAGCAGTTCGTCGATGGGCGGGTTGGTGATGCCCAGCGGCGTGTCGTAGCCACCGATCAGCGCCGGGTCGAATTCGGCGTCGGTGGCCGCCGAAAGGGTGGCCGCGTCGGCCTGCGAGGTACTCACGTAAGACAATCTCCTGGCGATTTAGGGGCTTGGGGTGAAGCTGTTGGCGATATCCGGGCCGATCACACCGCGCCCGGTGCGGTATCCACCAGCAAGGATACCAATTCTGAGCAGGCGGTTTCCAATCGAGCGTTGACCACGACCGTGTCGAAGTCTGCTTGCGCGGCCAACTCGGTGCGCGCGGTGGCCAGCCGACGTTCCATGACCTCCGCGGATTCGGTACCGCGCCCGACCAGTCTGGACTGCAGCGTGTCCCAATCCGGCGGCGCCAGAAACACCGTGACGGCCTCCGGCAGGGCCTTCTTGATGGCTCGGGCCCCAGCCAGGTCGACTTCGATCAGCACCGGCCGGCCGGCTCGGGTCGCCTCGGCCACCGGAGCCGCCGGGGTTCCGGATCGCTGCAGGCCACCGTGGATATCGGCCCACTCCAGCAGCGCGTCGGTCTCGATCAGCCGCTCGAACTCCCCCGGCGTCACGAACCGGTAGTCGACCCCGTCGACCTCCCCGGGACGCGGCGCCCGGGTGGTAGCCGACACGCTGAAATACAGGTCCGGTACCCGTTCCCGCAGGCACCGGACCAAGCTCGACTTACCGACCGCCGATGGGCCGGACAGCACCACCACGCGTCCCGCGTGTCGGCTGTCCGGCCCTCCACCGGCATTCACCGACGGGTCAGGAGAAGTCGAACTTCTCCAGCAGCGCCTTGCGCTGCCGGTCGCCCAGGCCGCGCAGCCGGCGGGTGGGGGCGATCTCCAGCTCGGTCATGATCTCCTGCGCCTTGACCTTGCCGACCTTCGGCAACGCCTCCAGCAGCGCGGAAACCTTCATCTTGCCCAGGACCTCGTCGCTCTCGGCGTCCTTGAGCACCTGCTTGAGATTGGTGCCGCCACGCTTGAGCCGGTCCTTGAGCTCCGCTCGGGCCCGACGTGCGGCCGCCGCCTTCTCCAACGCGGCGGCGCGCTGCTCGTCGGTCAACTGGGGAAGGGCCACGATTCCTCCGTCTCGTCATCATCGACAACGTCGATGTTTTCCATGTCCCGGCCGGGTACTCCCGCCAGAGACGACGACCGTACCCACGCCGTCTGACGAAATCTAACCCCACCCCCCGTTTCCGGCCACAAATGCCCAGCTTGTGGGGCCACGACGTCGCGGTTGGGCCCTGCTCGGCCGGCCCTCCGCGGACCGGTCCCGGCCCTCGGCAGACCGGCCCGCTCCCGTCCGGAAAACCCACTGTGACCTGGTGTTATCGGCTGGTTCATCGGCTCGTTCCGGTGGTGCGGCCGGCTGCGGCGGTGCCGCTCGGGGGGCGACTGGAAGCCGGCGGTATTGAATTCGCACCTCACGGCGTGTCGGGCGTGTCGAAACCGCTCGCCGAGTCGGGGACGGCGCGTTTCCGGTACGACGTCATCCGCCGCTGCCGAGAGCCCGCCCCGGACCATTACCCGGCGCCCAGATAGCCGACGGCGTCGCGCATCCGTTCGGCTGCGGCCCGCAGCGCCGCGACCTCGGGACCGGCCCGCAGCACCTCGCGGGAGACCGCCGGTAGCAGCGTTCCCGGGGCGGCGCCGCCCAGCCCGGCCAGCTCGTCGGGGCGCCCACCTTGTGCCCCGATGCCCGGTATCAGCACCGGGCCGCCGAGGGCACTCAGGTCGGGCACCTCGCGCAGCGTGGCGCCGACGACCACCCCGATCGAGCCGAGCCGCGGTCCGGCCCCTCCGGCCCGATTCGCCTCAGCGGCCGCATCGACGATCGACTGCGCCACCGTGCGGTCGCCGGCCCGGGCGCGCTGCACCGCGGCCCCCTCCGGATTGGAGGTGGCGGCCAGCACGAACACGCCGCGCCGGTATGCGGTGGCGGTTTCCAGCAGCGGCTGCAGGGAGCCGAAACCCAGGTACGGCGAGGCGGTGACCGCGTCGGCGGCCAACGGTGACTCCCCGGCCCAGGCCGCGGCGTAGGCAGCCATCGTCGAACCGATGTCGCCCCGTTTGGCGTCGGCCAGTACCAGCACACCGGCCTCACGAAGGGCCGCGATGGTGCGCTCCAGCACGGCGTAACCGGCCGAGCCGTAGGCCTCGAAGAACGCCACCTGCGGCTTGACGACGGCGAACCCGGCGAACGCCGCGACGCAGGCCTCGCTGAATGCCGCCAGCCCGTCCGGCGTCGCCGGCAGACCCCAGGCGGTCAGCAGTTCGGGGTGCGGGTCGATACCCAGGCACAGCGGCCCGCGAGCCGCCGTGGCCTCGGCCAGCCGAGTGCCAAACGCCGCGGACCCCGGAACCACTAGTGCCCGCCGAGCGTGCTGTGCAACTCCTGCAGCGAGCGCACCCCGATGTCACCGCGGATCCCGGCCTCGATGCCCTGCACCGCCGCGGCGGCGCCCTGCACGGTGGTCACGCACGGGATGTTCACCCCCACCGCGGCCGCGCGGATCTCGTAGCCGTCCACGCGCGGACCGGAATTGCCGTAGGGGGTGTTGATCACCAGGTCGACCTCACCGGCCCGGATCGCGTCCACCGCCGTCAGAACCGGACGATCGGGGCTCGGCTCCTCGAAATTCTTGCGCACCACGTCGCACGGAATACCGTTGCGGCGCAGCATCTCCGCGGTGCCCTCGGTCGCCAGCACCCGGAAGCCCAGGTCGGCCAGCCGTTTGACCGGAAAGACCAGTGAACGCTTGTCGTGGTTGGCCACCGAGACGAAAACCGTGCCGTCGGCGGGCAGCGAACCGTAGGCGGCGGTCTGGCTCTTGGCGAACGCGGTGCCGAAGTCCCGGTCGATGCCCATCACCTCACCGGTGGACTTCATCTCGGGGCCCAGCAGCGAATCGATGCCCGAGCCGTCGGCGCGGCGGAAGCGGTGGAAGGGCAACACCGCCTCCTTGACCGCGATCGGGGCGTGCGGCCCGACGCTGGCACCGTCGCCGGAGGCCGCCAACAGCCCCTCGGTCCGCAGGCCGGCGATGGTGGCGCCCAGCATGACCCGCGCGCAGGCCTTCGCCAGCGGCACCGCGGTGGCCTTGGACACGAACGGCACCGTCCGACTGGCCCGTGGGTTGGCCTCCAGCACATAGAGCACATCGTCTTTGAGGGCGAACTGCACGTTGAGCAGTCCCACCACGCCGACGCCGTGGGCGATGGCCTCGGTGGCGCGGCGCACCTTCTCGATGTCGCTGCGGCCCAGCGTCACCGGTGGCAGCGCGCACGCCGAGTCGCCGGAGTGGATGCCCGCCTCCTCGATGTGCTCCATGATCCCGCCGATGTAGACCTCGGTGCCGTCGCACAGCGCGTCGACATCGATCTCGATGGCGTCCTCCAGGAAGCGGTCGACCAGCACCGGATGCTCCGGGGAGAGCAGCGCTGCCCGGGTGATGTAGCCGCGCAACGTCTCTTCGTCGTAGACGATCTCCATGCCGCGGCCGCCCAGCACGTAGGACGGCCGCACCAGCACCGGGTAGCCGATGTCGGCGGCGATCCGGCGGGCCTGGTCGAAGGTGGTCGCGGTGCCGTAGCGCGGGGCGGGCAGCCCGGCGGAGGTCAGCACGTCGCCGAAGGCGCCGCGGTCCTCGGCCAGGTCGATGGCCTCCGGGGTGGTTCCCACGATGGGCACGCCGGCGTCGGCGAGTCGCTGCGCCAGCCGCAACGGTGTCTGACCGCCCAGCTGAACGATGACACCCACCACACCGGGACCGCCCAGACCGGACTGCTGTTCGGCGTAGTAGACCTCGAGCACGTCCTCGAAGGTCAGCGGTTCGAAGTAGAGCCGGTCGGCGGTGTCGTAGTCGGTGGAGACGGTCTCGGGGTTGCAGTTGACCATCACGGTCTCGAATCCGGCCTGGCTCAGCGTGATCGCCGCGTGCACGCAGCTGTAGTCGAACTCGATGCCCTGACCGATCCGGTTCGGCCCGGAGCCTAAGATGAGCACCTTGGGTTTGGTGTCTTGGACGGCCACCTCGGTCTCGGCGGCCGGGTCGAGCTCGAAAGTGCTGTAGTGGTACGGCGTTTTGGATTCGAACTCCGCCGCGCAGGTGTCGACGGTCTTGAACACCGGGTGGATCCCCAACCGGGATCGCAGCAGCCGCACGCCGTCCTCGCCGGCCAGTTCCGGCCGCAACGCGGCGATCTGATGGTCCGACAGGCCGCTGTACTTGCAGCGGCGCAGCAGGTCGGCGTCGAGCACCGGGGTGTCGATCACCTCGGCGCGCAACTCCACCAGGCCGTTGATCTGCTCGACGAACCAGGGGTCCACCCCGGAGGCCTCGGCAACCTGCTCGACGCTCGCGCCCAGTCGCAACGCCAGCTCGATGTCGTAGAGCCGGCCCTCGGTGGGCACCCGCAACCGGTCGAGGGCGGCGCCGGCTGTGTCGTCCTGGGGATCCGGTTGGGTCCAGAACCCGGAACGATCGGTCTCCAGCGAGCGCATCACCTTGCCGAGAGATTCGATGAAGTTGCGGCCCAACGACATCGCCTCGCCCACCGACTTCATCGTGGTGGTCAGGCGGGGGTCGGCGCCGGGGAACTTCTCGAACGCGAACCGCGGCGCCTTGACCACGACGTAGTCCAGCGCCGGCTCGAAACAGGCCGGGGTCTCCTTGGTGATGTCGTTGACGATCTCGTCGAGGGTGTAGCCGATGGCCAACTTGGCGGCGATCTTGGCGATCGGGAAACCGGTGGCCTTCGACGCCAGCGCCGACGACCGCGATACCCGCGGGTTCATCTCGATCACGATGAGCCGGCCGTCTTGCGGGTTGACCGCGAACTGGATGTTGCAGCCGCCGGTGTCCACGCCGACCTCGCGCAGGATCGCGATGCCCAGGTCACGCATGGCCTGGTATTCCCGGTCGGTCAGGGTCATCGCCGGGGCGACGGTCACCGAGTCGCCGGTGTGCACCCCCATCGGGTCCACGTTCTCGATCGAGCACACCACGACGACGTTGTCGTTGCCGTCGCGCATCAGCTCGAGCTCGAATTCCTTCCAGCCGTAGATGGATTCCTCGATCAGCACGTTGGCCGTCGGCGAGGCGGCCAGGCCGTCGCCGGCCATCCGGGCGACCTCGTCGAGGCTTTCGGCCAGACCGGAGCCCAGGCCGCCCATGGTGAAGGAGGGCCGGACCACGACCGGCAGGCCGAGTTCGGCGACGGTCTCCTCCACCTCGGCCATGGTGTAGCAGACCCGGGAGCGGGCCGACTCGCCGCCGACCCGGGCGACGATGTCCTTGAACTGCTGACGGTCCTCACCGCGCTGGATGGCCTCGAAGTCGGCGCCGATCAACTCGACGCCGTAGCGTTCCAGCACCCCGTGCTCGTGCAGCGCCACGGCGGTGTTCAGCGCGGTCTGGCCGCCCAGCGTGGCCAACAGGGCGTCGATCTTGTTGCCGCGCTCGGCCTGCTGGGCGAGCACCTTCTCGACGAACTCCCAGGTGATGGGCTCGACGTAGGTGTGGTCGGCGTACTCGGGGTCGGTCATGATCGTGGCCGGGTTGGAGTTGACCAGGCTCACCTGCAGGCCCTCGGCCTTGAGCACCCGGCACGCCTGGGTGCCGGAGTAGTCGAACTCACAGGCCTGGCCGATCACGATCGGCCCGGATCCGATCACCAGCACGTGGTTGATGTCTTCCCGGCGCGGCATTACTTGGTCTCCATCAGGTCGACGAACTGGTCGAACAGGTCTCCCGCGTCGTGCGGTCCGGCCGCGGCCTCGGGATGGTATTGCACCGAGAAGGCCCGGCCGTCGGCGAGTTTCACACCCTCGACCACCCCGTCGTTGGCGCAGGTGTGGCTGACCACCGCCGGTCCGAAGTCGGTGTCGAAGACCGCCCCGGCTTCTCCCTCGAGGGCGAAGCCGTGATTCTGCGCGGTCACCGCGACCCGCCCGGTGGCGTGGTCGATCACCGGGATGTTGATGCCGCGGTGCCCGAACTTCATCTTGTAGGTGTTCAGGCCCAGGGCCCGGCCCAGGATCTGGTTACCGAAACAGATCCCGAACAGCGGGATTCCGGCGCCGATCACCTCGCGGGTCAGCGCCACCAACCGGTCCGCGGTCGCCGGGTCCCCGGGCCCGTTGGACAAGAACACTCCGTCGGGCTTGAGCTCGGCGAGCGCGGCGAAGTCCACCGACGACGGCAGCACATGGCAGCGGATGCCGCGCCGGGTGAAGTTGCGCGGTGTATTGATCTTGATGCCGAGATCCAGCGCGGCCACCGTGAACCGGTGCGCCCCGGCGGGCTCCACAACATACGCGGTATCGGTGCTGACCTGTCCGGCAAGGTCGGCGCCGAGCATCGAGGGCTGCTCACGGACCCGGCTCACCAACTCCTCGGGTGCGGCCAGGGCATCGCCGGAGAACACCCCGGCCTTCATCGCGCCGTGGTTGCGCAGATGCCGCACCACGGTGCGGGTGTCCACGCCGGCCACCCCGACGGTGCCCTGACTCACCAGTTCCTCGTCGAGGGTTCCGGAGGCCCGCCAGTTCGAGGCGCGCGGCGAGGGGTCGCGAACCACGTAGCCGGCCACCCAGATCTTCTCGTCGCGGCTCTCACTGTCCTCGCGATTCCAGCCGGTGTTGCCGATCTGCGGGGCGGTGGCCACCAGGATCTGCCGGTGGTAGCTGGGGTCGGTCAAGGTCTCCTGGTAGCCGGACATGGCGGTGGAGAACACCGCCTCGCCCAGGCTCTGCCCCACGGCCCCGAACGGCCGTCCGGTGAAGATCCGGCCGTCTTCCAAAACCAGCACCGCGCGCGGGTTCATGTGTTGTCGCCTTCCAGCCAGCGGGTGTGTTCGGAACGGTCATCAGCGCGGAAGCCGGTGTCGATCTCGGTGCCCGACGGCAGCCGCCAGCGAATCGCCAGCACCCCGTCGTGGGCTCGGGTCGGGATGGCGCGGCCGGCGATACCGCGTTCGGTGCGGACCGCCAGGATGGCATCCTGCGGAATCCAGATCGGCCGGGCGCCGCTGCGCTGCACCATGATTCCCTCCGGGTAGCGGGTCAGCACCGCCTTGGTGCGATAACCCAGGTCGCCGGTCACCACCCGGTCGTTCCACTTCGGCGCGAGCGTGCAGCCCAGGTAGTGACCGCGGGTGGCTGCCACGATCGGCGGGCCCACCATGTCGGGCACCGCCGGCAGCGTGCCGATCAGGGTCTCCTGCAGCTGCCCGCGCCGGCGCCAGCCGCGCATCATCAACCGGATCAACCATCCGATCACCAGCACCAGCACGACCGCGAAGATCAGCGACGCGACCATCGTGGGCGTGTTCATGCCGGGCTCTTCCCGTCCCGGGCGGTCACCCGGCCGCGCAGCAGCGTCGCGGTGACGGCGGCCGGCAGCGTCATGGCCTCATACGGGGTGTTGGCCGACCGGCTGGCCAGCCGGTCGCCGGCTACCACCCAGCTCGCTTCGGGGTCGACCACGGTCAGATTGGCCGGTTCGCCCACCTCCAGCGGCCGGCCCTGGTCGGGCAGCCCGACGATCTGCGCGGGCCGTTCGCTCATCACCCGGGCCACGTCGCGCCAGCTGAGCAGCCCGGGCGCCACCATGGTCGCCACCACCACCGACAGCGCTGTCTCCAGCCCGAGCATGCCGGGCCGGGCGACGGCGAACTCGCAGGCCTTCTCGTGTTCGGCGTGCGGAGCATGGTCGGTGGCCACACAGTCGATGACGCCGTCGGCCAGTGCCCGGCGCAGCGCGGCGGCATCGGCGGCCTCCCGTAGCGGCGGGTTGACCCGGTTCCTGCCGTCGTAGTCGGCCAGCCGGCTGTCATCGAGCATCAGGTGATGCGGGGTGACTTCGGCGGTCACCGAGATGCCTTGCGCCTTGGCCCATTTGAGCAGTTCCACGGTTCCGGCGGTGGAGGCGTGACAGATGTGCAGGCGGGCGCCGGCGTCGCGGGCCAGCAGGGCGTCCCGAGCGACGATCGACTCCTCGGCCACGCGCGGCCAACCGGCCAGTCCCAGCCGGGCGGCGTTGGGCCCCTCGTGGGCGACCGAGCCGACGGTCAGCCGGGGCTCCTCGGCGTGCTGGGCGATCAGCACCCCCAGGCCGGTGGCGTACTCCAGTGCGCGACGCATCACCAGCGGGTCGGCCACGCAGACCCCGTCGTCGGAGAACATCCGAACACCTGCGGTGCCCGCGGCCATCATGCCCATTTCGGTCAGTTGCGTCCCGCCCAATCCGACGGTGACCGCGCCGACCGGGTGCACGTCGACCAGGCCGACCTGCTGGCCGCGCTGCCAGACGTGGTCGGTGACCACCGGGGAGTCGGCGACCGGATCGGTGTTGGCCATCGCGAACACCGCGGTGTAGCCGCCGAGTGCCGCAGCGGCCGACCCGGTTTCGATGTCCTCGGTGTATTCGCGACCCGGTTCGCGTAGGTGGGTGTGCAGGTCCACGAAGCCGGGCAGCAGCACCTGACCGGGTGCGTCGAGGACGTCGCATCCGGCCGGGGCGCCGAGGCCCGCACCGATCTCGGCGATCTGGCCGTCTTGCACCAGCACGTCGACCCGGTCGCCCTCGCCGTAACACCGCACCCCGCGGATCAGCACGCTCACGGCGCTTCGTCCTCTCCGGCCGGCCCGGCGGCGGCGTTGCCCACCAGCAGGTGGAACAGCACCGCCATCCGCACGTGTACCCCGTTGGAAACCTGTTGCAGCACCGCCGATTGCGACGAGTCCGCGACCGATGAGGCGATCTCCATCCCGCGCAGCATCGGCCCGGGGTGCAACACCACCGCGTCCTCGGCCAGCACGGCCCGGCGCTTCTCGCTCAATCCGTAGCGCACCGAGTATTCGCGCGCCGATGGGAAGAACCCCCCGGTCATCCGCTCGGCCTGCACCCGCAGCATCAGCACCGCGTCGGCGGCCGGCAGCTCGGCGTCCAAGTCGTGGCTCACCGCCACCGGCCAGTCGGCCACCCCGACCGGCAACAACGTCGGCGGGGCCACCAGCACCACCTCGGCGCCCAGCGTCGCCAGCAGTCGCACGTTGGAGCGGGCCACCCGGCTGTGCACGACGTCGCCGACGATCACCACGCGGCGGCCCTCGATCGCCCCGAGCCGCTGCCGCAGCGTCAGCGCATCCAGCAACGCCTGGGTCGGGTGCTCATGGGTGCCGTCGCCGGCGTTGATCACCCGCGGACCGCCTCCCTCGTCGCCTGCGGTCCACTCGGCGAGCAACTGCGCAGCACCGGACGCCGGATGCCGGATGACCAGGGCGTCGGCACCGGCGGCACGCAAGGTCAGCGCGGTGTCGCGCAGCGACTCCCCTTTGCCCACCGACGATCCCGATGCGGACACGTTGACCACGTCGGCGCTCATCCACTTGCCGGCCACCTCGAACGAGACCCGGGTTCGGGTGGAGTTCTCGTAGAACATGGTGATCACGGTGCGTCCGCGCAGCGTGGGCAGCTTCTTGACCTCGCGGCCGACCAGAGCTTGGGCGAACCGGTCGGCGTCGTCGAGGATCGCGGTGGCCTCGTCGCGGCCCAGATCGCCGGCCGCCAGCAGGTGCCGGGCGGTCATCGAGTGATCACCACCGCGTCACGGCCGTCGTGTTCGGCCAGCAGCACGTGCACGCTCTCACCGCGGGAGGTCGGCACGTTCTTGCCGACGTAGTCGGCGCGCACCGGCAACTCGCGGTGGCCCCGGTCGACCAGCACCGCCAGTTGCACGACCCGGGGCCGGCCCACATCGCGCAGCGCATCGAGGGCGGCCCGCACCGACCGGCCGGCGTAGAGCACGTCGTCGACCAGGATCACGCAGGCATCGTCGATGCCGCCGGCCGGGATCGTGGTGGATTCCAGCGGACGCGGCGGCTGGCGCATCAGGTCGTCGCGGTACAGCGTGATGTCCAGGGCGCCGTGCCCGACCTCGACCCCGCAGAATTCGCTGATCTTGGCGGCCAGGCGATCGGCCAGGGTGACTCCGCGGGTCGGAATACCCAGCAGCACCACCCGGGGCGCATCGGGGTCATCGGCGCCACGGACCTCGTCCAAGGCGGTTTTCTCGATGATCTGATGCGCGATACGAGAGATCGTGCGACCCACATCCGCCGAGGACATCAATTCCCGGTCGGTGCTGGAATTACCGGCAGCGCCCATGCGAAACCGCTGGACCTCCTTCTCCGCCTCGCGGGACGGATCGTTAAAGGATGTCTGAACTGCCGGGTAGCCTAACACCCCGCCCGGCGTGGCCGTGCCGGCTGGGGCGGGCCGCCGCTCGCCGCTTAGCCTGGGCGGGTGAATCTGGACCTCAACCGGGCGCCGCTGGCCGAGGCCTGCGACACCGGCCTGCTGGCCGGCGCAGTGACGGTCGTCTGGCAGCGCGGCAAGTTGCTGCAGGTCAACGAGATCGGCTACCGCGACGTCGGGGCGCGGCTGCCGATGACCCGCGACACGGTGTTCCGGATCGCCTCGATGACCAAACCCGTCACCGTGGCCGCCGCCATGAGCCTGGTCGACGAGGGGCGGCTGCGGCTGAACGATCCGATCGCGCACTGGCTGCCGGAGTTCGCCGCGCCCAGCGTGCTGGTGGACCCCGCCGGGCCGTTGGATCGCACTGCCCCGGCCCGGCGGGCGCTCACCGTCGAAGACTTGATGACGCACCGCTGCGGCATCGGCTACGGATTCTCGACGCTCGGGCCGATCGCGCGGGAGTATCAGCGGTTGCCGTTCGGGCGCGGTCCGGATGCCTGGCTGACCGCGCTGGCCGCCTTACCGCTGGTGGATCAGCCCGGTGAGCGGATGACCTACGGCCACGGCACCGACGTGCTGGGCGTGCTGCTCGCCCGCGTCGAGGGCAGGCCGCTGCCGCAGCTGCTCGACGAACGGATTCTCGGGCCGCTGGGGATGGTCGACACCGGGTTCTGCATCTCCCCCGCGGTTCGCGCGCGCAGCGCCACCATGTATCGCATCGACGGCGACACGCTGCGCGACGACGCGATGGGGCCGATGCCGATCACCATGCCGGCCTTTCCCAACGCCGGCGGCGGGCTGATGTCGACTGCCGACGACTATCTGGCTTTCGCGCGAATGCTGCTGGCCGACGGCATGTCCGACGGCACCCGGGTGCTCTCGGCCGAATCGGTGCGGGCGATGCGCACCGACCGGCTGACCGACGCCCAGAAGCACCATCCGTTCCTGGGGGCCCCGTTCTGGGTCGGCCGCGGATTCGGCCTCAACCTGTCGGTGGTGACCGACCCGGCGCGCTCCCAGCCGATCTTCGGCCCCGGGGGCGCGGGCACGTTCAGCTGGCCGGGCGCCTACGGCACCTGGTGGCAGGCCGATCCGGCCGCGGATCTCATCCTGCTGTACCTCATCCAGAACGCGCCGACGCTGTCCACCGAGGCGGCCGCCGCCGTCGCCGGCAACACCGCGGTCGGCAAACTGCGGGTGGCCCAACCGAAGTTCGTCCGCCAGACCTATCGCGCCCTGGGGATATAGGTCGCGATCAGATCATCGCGATCGGGGAGATCTTCACCCCGGCCTCCAGCGCGCCGGACAGTTCACGCGCCACGTCGTAGTCGAAAACGACGTGCCCGCAGATGATGTCGACGTCGCGTTTGATCCGTTGCAGCGGGTTGTCCACGAAGTGCACGCTGGCGCCGGAGGCTTCGAGCAGATCGGCGATCACGGCGCGGGATTCGTGCACGATGTGGGCTGCCGCGGCGCGTGCTTCCGCCCGCGCGGCGCGGCCGATCCGTTCCCCGCTGCTGACCGCGGCTTGGATACCGGCCACCGTGTCGTCACGCAGCCCTCGCAGCGCGCGCAACCGTACCCGCGCGTCACCCAGGCGGATCTGTGCGGCGGGCTGGTTCTTCTGCGCCACACCGGAATAGGCCAACACCCGTTCGCCGAGGCGCTGGGCGTAGAGGTCGGCGACCCGTTCGGCCGAACCCAGCGCGGGCATCGCCGCCACCATCGCCAGCGCCGGCACCATCGGCCACCGGTATGCCGGGGCGTCGTGCAGCGCAGCACCCGGCGCGGTGCCCGAATAGATGTCGACGACCTTGACCAGCCGGTGCTGCGGCACCCAGACGTCGTTGACCACGACGTCGTTGGAACCGGTGGCCCGCATACCGGCGGTGTGCCAGACGTCCTCGACGCTGATGTCGGAGGCCGGTAGCAGCACCAGCGCCGGATAAGGCGCGTCGTCAGGGCCGCAGATAGCCCCGACCAGGATCCAGTCGGCGTCGGCCACCCCGGTCGCCCAGGACCATCGGCCGCGGAGCCGGATGCCGTCGCCGTCGGGAACCCCGCGACCGGTCGGGGCCAGCGGCGCCGGACACAGCACCGGCCCGGACGCGAACACCTCGTCCTGAGCCTGCTCACCGAAGAGCGCGAGCATCCAGTTGTGCAGGGTGTAGAACCCCAGTGTCCAGGCACTGGATGCGCAGCCGTGCGCCATGGCCCGGATCGGCTCGAGGATCTCCGGGAACTCCGCCTGCTGACCGCCGTAGCATGCCGGCAACAGCAGGCCGGCCAGTCCGGACTGGCGGTACTCCTCGACGGTGGCCGCCGGAAGTCGGCGCAGCTCTTCGGCTTCCGCCGCGCGGACGGCCAACCGATCGATGAATTCCGCGGTGACCGGCGGTGTCGTCATCCCGGGAACGTACCATACCTTTTGGTATGGACGCTCAGTGCCGCAGCATCACGTCCAGGAACTGTTCGCGCCGGCCTACCGCCCGCGGGCTCGGCCGCGAGCCGGCCAGGTGCAGGAATCCGATGCCCGCGGCGAATGTCGCATTGGCGCGCATGTCGGCCTCGTCGGGGCCGAAACCGTCGTCGAGAAACACCTGGCGGACCGCCTTGAGAACCCGCCGATCCGAGCTGCGCACCGCATCGGCGACGCTCTCCTCCGAGCGCGCCCACTCGCGCATCGCGCGTTCCAGCATCCAGTGCCGTGGCCCGACCAGCGCGGTCATCATGCGCGAGAGCCGTTCCCGCGGCGGCAACGCCGACAGCGCGTCGAAATCGCCGCGGTCCTCGTCACGCACGGCGGCCCAGGTGTCGACCAGGGCCTGCCGATAGCTCTTCATGTCGGCGAAGTGCCAGTAGAAGCTGCCCTTGGTGACCCCCAGCCGCCGGCAGAGCCGGTCGATGGTCAACGCTTTCAGCCCGTCCTCGGCCAGGATGCGGAAGCCGGCCTGCACCCAGTCCTGTACGGACAGGCGCGCGCTGGTAGAGGCTGTGGAGGCATTGGCCATGCCGAGTCAGGGTACTGATCCCGGCGCGCGCCGCATACCGTTTCCACCGTTGTCGACTACCTAGCCGCCCGGGTGCACCCCCGCTTGCTGCAATGCGCGACGCGCATAGGCGCGAACGTCGGCGTCGCTGTCCTTGACAGCGATACCCAACGCATCGCGGGCGGCGCCGTCCGAGGCGGCCCAGCGTGCCAATCCCAGCACCGCGGCCTTGCGCACGTCGAGGTGCGGGTCCTCGAGAGCGAACGTCAGCCGGGGCACCGCCTCGGCGGCCGAAGCGCCTGCCAGCGCCCGCGCCGCGCCGACCCGCACCTGCCACGCCGACTCGGCCAGGGCCGGTATCACCACAGCGATGTCCTCGTCGCCGCAACCGATCTCACCGAGCGCTGCCAAGGCGGCGGCGCGCACCAGCGGGTCGGGATCCCCGATCAGCGCTCGCACCGTCGCGGCCCCGGCGCGCAGCGTCGCGCAGGCCCCTGCGACCGCGATGCGCACCTCGCGGTTGGTGTCGGTGACGGCGGTGGCCACCGACGCCTCGTCGTCGACCGAGACCAGCGCGCGCACCGCCTCGATCCGCACCCGATGATCGGGGTCGGCCAGCGCGGCGCGGTAGTGCGCCGGGTCGCCGACGCGCCGACTGGACAGCACGTACACCGCGCAGGCGCGAACCACCGGATCCGGTGAGTCCAGTTGTGCCGCGGCCGCCGACGGCTCCCTCACCACCTCCACCAGTTCCCGCGCTCCGTCGGCGGCGGTCCGGCGCACCGCGGCGTCGTCGTCGGCCAGCGCCTCGAACAACGCGGATTCATACCCGTCGGGGATGTGCTCGGTCAGCGCGGCGACTGCGGTGCGCCGCACCGCCGGATCGGCGTCGCCAAGAAAACCGACGAGGTCCGACAGGGCCGGCTCGTCCAAGGTGACGACGGCCGCGATCCGCGGCGACGGCGAATGCGACGCGCCCGGCGGCGCGACCCGGGACTGTGCGGTCGCAGGCGCCTGTCCGCCCAGCAGCGGCGGCTGCGACACCGGGTACACCGACTGGTCGGCCGGCGGCAGGCCGTCGAGTTCGGGCACCGCGACGAAATACGGCGCGACGGGGCGTTTGAGGAATTCCATCTCCCCGTCGGAGCCCTTGCGCACGTTGAGGTGATACCCCCACCGGTTGTCGTCCCGGCCGGGCAGATCGGCACGCTCATGGTAGAGACCCCAGCGCGATTCGGTACGGGTCAGTGACGAGCGGGCCGCCAGTTCGGCACAGTCCCGGATGAAGGACACCTCGACCGCCCGCATCAACTCGTGCGGGCTGCGCGCGCCCATCTCGGCGATCTCACCGCGCATCCGCTCGAAGGTCTGCACCGCCAGCGACAGCTTGGCGGCCGTCTTGGGCGGTGCGACGTAGTCGTTGACGAACCGGCGCAGCTTGTATTCCACCTGCGGTTGCGGCGGGCCGTCGGGGTGGCGCAGCGGACGGTAGATCAGCTCGTGGGCAGCGGCGAGCTGGTCGGCCGGCAGCGCCTGCGGGGCCGCGACACCGGCCAGGGTGGACGCCGCGTGCGCGCCGGCCAGATCACCGAAGACGAAGGCGCCGATCATGTAGTTGTGCGGCACGCAGGCCAGGTCACCCGCCGCGTAGAGGCCCGCCACGGTGGTGCGGGCGTGCTCGTCGACCCACACCCCCGACGCCGAATGCCCGGAGCACAAGCCGATCTCGGAGATGTGCATCTCCACGTCGTGAGTGCGGTAGTCGTGGCCGCGGTTGGCGTGAAAGGTGCCCCGGGTGGGCCGTTCGGTGGTGTGCAGGATGTCCTCGAGCGCCGACAGCGTCTCGTCGGGCAGGTGCGACACCTTGAGGTAGATCGGCCCACGGGCGGAGTCGATCTCCGATTTGACCTCGGCCATCATCTGTCCGGACCAGTAGTCGGAGTCGACGAAGCGCTCCCCCAGCGCGTTCACCTGGTAGCCGCCGAACGGGTTGGCCACATAGGCGCAGGCCGGCCCGTTGTAGTCCTTGATCAACGGGTTGACCTGGAAGCATTCGATGCCGGACAGCTCGGCGCCGGCGTGATACGCCATGGAGTAGCCGTCACCGGCGTTGGTCGGGTTCTCGTAGGTGCCATACAGGTACCCCGAGGCGGGCAGCCCGAGGCGCCCGCACGGCCCGGTGGCCAAGATCACCGCCTTGGCGCCCACCGCGACGAATTCGCCGGTGCGGGTGTGCAATGCGGCCGCGCCGACCGCGCGGCCGTCCCGGGTGAGCACACGTACCGGCATCAGCCGGTTCTCGATGCGGATCTTCTCGCGCATGGAGCGTTGGCGCAGCACGCGGTAGAGCGCCTTCTTGACGTCCTTGCCCTCGGGCATCGGCAACACATAGGACCCGGAGCGGTGGACTCGGCGCACCGCATACTCGCCGTGCTCGTCTTTTTCGAACTTCACCCCGTAGCGCTCCAGCCGCTGCACCATCGCGAAGCCGCGGGTGGCGGTCTGATACACGGTGCGCTGGTTGATGATCCCGTCGTTGGCACGGGTGATCTCGGCGACGTAGTCCTCGGGTTCGGCCTTGCCGGGAATGACGGCGTTGTTGACCCCGTCCATGCCCATCGCCAAGGCGCCGGAGTGCCGCACGTGCGCCTTTTCCAGCAGCAGCACCCGGGCACCGTGCTCGGCGGCGGTGAGCGCGGCCATGGTGCCCGCGGTGCCGCCGCCGATCACCAGCACGTCGCAGTCCAACCGCAGCGGCTGGGAGGCATCCGGTATCTCGATCATGAATAGTCCAATGCGGAAAGGAGTTCGGCGCGCAGCGCGGGCTCGGGCCGTGCGCTGCGCGGCTCGGGGACATCGACCAGGGCCCGCAGTGGCTGCCCGGCGCGGCCCAAGACCGCCACCCGGTCGCCGAGCGCCAGCGCCTCGTCGACGTCGTGGGTGACGAACACGATCGTGGTCGGGTGGGTACGCCAGGTCTCGATCAGCAGCGCCTGCATCGCGGCGCGGGTCGCACTGTCCAGGGCGCCGAACGGCTCGTCCATCAACACCGCGCGGGGGGCTCCGGCCAGTCCCCGGGCCAACTGAACGCGTTGCCGCATCCCGCCGGAGAGGCTCTTGGGCAGGTAGTCGCCGAACCCGGTCAGGCCCAGCTCGGTGATCCACCGGTCGGCTTGTGCCCGGCGCCCACTGCGCGGCACACCGCGCAGCCGCAGCGCCAGCTCGATGTTGGACCGCACCGACCGCCACGGCAGCAGCGCGTTGTCCTGGAACACCATCGCCCTATCCCCCGAGGTGGTGGCCACCGCGGCGCCGTCGGCCAGCACTCGGCCGCGATCGGGTGTCAACAGCCCGGCCAGGCCGCGCAGCACCGTCGACTTGCCGCATCCGGACGGTCCGGTCAGCACCAGGACCTCGCCGGGACGCACCGCCAGGCTCAGCTCGTCGATCACCGGGGGGCCGGTGTAGGACAGCCGGATTCGCTCCAGAGTGAGGCTCATGCCGGCGGTCATCGCGCGTCCTCCTCGCTGCGCGGCAGCCAGCGGGTCAGCCGGCGCCCGAGCACCTCCACCGCCGCCGATGTGGCGAATCCCAGCACACCGATGGTGATGATTCCGACGAACACCTCGGGGTAGGCCAGCACCGTGTAGGCCTGCCAGGTGCGGTAGCCGATGCCGAGGCGCCCGGAGATCATCTCCGCGGAGATCACGCAGATCCACGACACGCCCATCCCGACCGACAGGCCACCGAAAACTCCGGGCAGGATCCCGGGAAACACCACCTGGCTCAATACATCCCACCGGCCGCCGCCCAGCGTGCGAACGGAGTCCTCCCACAGTGTCGGCAGCGCGCGCACCGCATGCCGGGTGCTGACCAGGATCGGGAAATAGGCGGCCAGGAATGTGATGAACACGATGCCCTGTTCGTCGGCCGGGAACAGCAGAATCGCCACTGGCACGACGGCTATCGCGGGGATGGGCCGGATCAGCTCGGTGATCGGCCCCAGCACGTCCGCGGCGACCCGAGAGCGGCCCAGCAGGATGCCGGTGGCCACCCCGGCGACGGCGGCCAGGCCGAACCCGGTCAGAATCCGGATCAGTGACTGGGCCAGGTCCAGCCAGTACGCCTCGGTGCCCAGCCGGCGCACCAGGGTGGCGAAGACCTCGTCGACGGTGGGCAGGGTGTCGAATCGCAGCCACCAGCGCACGTCGGCCGCGGTCAGCAGCTGCCACAGCCCGACCGCGGCAGCGACCGACGCCAGGCGCAGCAGCCAGGACCGACGCACCGAGCGGTGCCGGCGCGGCGCTGCATCGATCGCTGCCGACACCGCCGGTCCACCGGTGATGACCGCGGTCATGCCGCGGCCGCCAGCGCCTGCTGGTAGTCCACCACGGTGCTGCCCGGATGCGCGGCCACATAGCGCCGCGCGCCCGCGACGGTGTCGAAGGCCAGGTGGTGCCCGCCGTCACGGACCCACGCCGACTTGTCGGCGAACCACCGGGTGCCCAGTTCGGCGTCATGCACATACGCCGCACGGACACGATCGCCGCGCGCAGCCGCAGCCCGCACCGCCTGCAACAGCTGGTCGGCATCGGCCACACCCACCGTCGTCTCCGAACCCTGCAGCCAGAGTTCGCCACCGGCCGTCGCGGGCTTGTCCAGCACGGCGACCGCCTTGTCGTAGTCCAGCTTGCGCTCGGCGAACACCGCCCGCAGCGGCCCGTCGTCGACGAACCGGTCGATGTCGAAGCCGTCCAGGCCGGCGAAGTCACCGACCGACCTCAGGTAGGGCACATCGCTTTTCAGCGCCTCGACCAACGCCGGTTTGACGGTGGTATCGAACGATGTGCCACCCGGCCCGTTGTAGAGGTACACGACCTCCTGCGGCAGCCCGCTACTCTCGGCAACGATCCTGGCCGCCTCCAGCGGCTTGCGGTTCAGGAAGTCGGTGGCGTCCAGCTGCGCTTGCAGAAACGCGTCGAGCACCTCCGGATGCGATCGCGCGTAGCCGCGACGCACCACCACCCCGTGCAGGGTCGGGTGGTTGAGTTCGGCGCCGTCGTAGAGCAGTCTCGCCCGGTCCTGATAGACCAGCAGGCCGGGCCAGGCCACGAACTGCGACAGGCCCTGCACTTGCCCGGACTCCAGGGCCGAGGCACCGACCTGTGGCTGCTGGTTGAGCACCTCGACTTGCGCCCCGGTACCGGCCAGCGCGCGCAGCAGGGTGCCGTGGCCCGCCGAGCCGACACTGGCCGACACTCTGGCCCCGGCCAGGTCTGCGAGGGTGTCGGCGCGCGAATCGGGAGCCACCACCACCATGTTCAGCGCACCGGCCGGGTGGTAGCCGGTTACCGAGACGATCGCGGTGCGCGCCTGCTCGCTTTCCCGGGTTCGGACGCCGTTGACCAGCATCGGATAGTCGCCCATCGAGCCGATGTCGATCTTCTCGGCGAGCATCTGTGCGGTGATCGGCGCCCCGGTGTCGTAGTCCTGCCAGTCGACCCGGTAGCGGGTGCCGGTCCGGGCGGTGATGTCGCCGAGCCGGCGTTCCAGATAGCCACGGGCGCGCAGCAGCGTTCCGGCGGTAGCGGTGTTGATGGTCTTGGACTGGTAGCCCACGACCACGTCGACGGAATCACCCGCCGTCACGGAATCCAGCGAGCACCCGGCGAATACCAGGCTGCACGCCAGCAGGGTCAGGGTTGTCTTCATGAAACACCTTGGCGGTCACTAGGTTCAGCGAAGCAGATAGGGCATGTTGACGGTGACCGCACCGGTCGGGCAGCGCGCCGCACACGGCCCGCAATACCAGCACTCGTCGACGTGCATGAAGGCCTTACCGTTGTCCGGGTTGATCGCCAGCGAATCCAGCGGGCAGATGTCGACGCACAGCGTGCACCCGGTGATGCACAGCGATTCGTCGATGGTCACCGGGACGTCGGAACGGCTGTTGACCAGCGTCATGGATTGCTCCTTGTCAGACTTCCGCGCATGGTGACCCGGTCACCGCGCATCCGGATGTATTCGAGGTCGACCGGCCTGCCGTCCTCAAAGCTGGTGAGCCGCTCCAGCATCAGCAGGGCCGCACCGTCGGCCAGCTGCAGAATGGCCGCCGAGTGCGGATCCGCCGGAATGGCCTCAAGCGCCAGCGTGGCATCGCCGAGTCGCTGCCCGCTGATCTGCTCGATCAGCGGGAACAGGTCGCTGTCCTCCAGCGGATGGGCCAGCACGGCGTCGCCGATATCGGCTGGCAGATAAGTCTGATCCAGGCTCAGCGGCACGTCACCGAGGTATCGCAGCCGTTCAATGAACACCAGCGGTGCGCCGGCGTCGAGCAACAATCGTCGGGCGATCGACGGCGGGGCACCGACAACCGTCGCCACCCGCACGTCGTTGCGCACCCGGCCGTGGCCGTCGAAGGTCTCCTGCAGACCGAGCAGGAGGTCCAGCCGGTGGTCGTATTTGTGCTGCGCCACCCGGGTGCCGGTTCGCGGTCCCCGGCTGATCAGTCCCTCGGCCTTCAGTGCGCCCAGAGCCTCGCGAATGATGTTGCGGGAAACCACGAATTCGTCGGCCAGTTCCGTCTCGCCGGGCAGCCCGTCGGCGTAGCCGCCGGCGTGGATCTGGTGGCGCAGTACGTCGGCGACCTGTCGCGCCCGGTCCGCGCGGCGGATCGGTTGTAGCGCGATACGGGCTTCGGCCATGCAGACACGCTAAGGGTCCACCGGCGCCGGATGACAGCGCCGCGAACCTCTGCTGACCAGCGGTTTGGTCCATTGCGCCACCCGGCGGCGCCCGGCTGCCAGCGGAAACCGGTCGCAGGGGCGCCATTGCGCCGCAGCGGCACCGACGGCCCGGGAAACAATCGCGGTGAGGGAAACCGGCCGCTAACCTCATCGGTTGTGGAGTTGCTCATCGCCACCAACCCCGATCCGGATTCCCGACTGCCCTATCTGATCCGGCTGCCGCTGGGCGGCGGGCTGATATTCGCGACGTCGGATGTGTGGCCGCGCACCAAAGGGCTGTACTGCCACCGACTCGACATCGCCGATTGGCCCGATCACCCGGTGATCGTCGACCGGGTCGCACTGCGCAGTTGCAGCCGCCGCGGCGCCGCCATCGACGTGGTCGCCGACCGGTCCCGGGAGAACCGGTCACAACTTGTCCACACCATGGCCCGTGGCCGGCAGATGGTGTTCTGGCAGAGTCCCAAGACGCGTAAGCAGTCGCGTCCGGGAGTGCGTACCCCCGCCGCCCGCGCCGCCGGCATTGCGGACCTGGCGATCGTCGTCGACGCTCATGAGCGCTACCCCTACACGTTCGCCGACAAACCGGTGACCGCCACTCGCGGCGCTTTGGCGTGCGGCGACTACGGCATCTTCTCCGGACAGCGACTGGCTGCCGCGGTGGAACGGAAATCGCTGTCGGACTTGGCGTCCAGCCTTGTCAAGGGCTCACTGAAATACCAGCTCACCGAGCTCTCCGCCTTGCCGAGAGCGGCCGTCGTCATCGAGGACCGCTACTCGGAGATCTTCACACTCACCTTCGCCAGCCCGGCCAAGGTCGCCGATGCCCTGGCCGAACTACAGGTCGCCTTCCCCACCGTGCCGATGGTGTTCTGCCAGACGCGGAAATTGGCGCAGGAATACACCTACCGCTACCTGGCTGCCGCGCATGCCTGGCTCGGCGATGACGCTGATGCGGCGGCGGTGTTCGAGCCGCCCTCCCAGCCGGACAATGCCGAACTGCGTGCGTGGGCCAAGGAGAACGGCTTCCCGGTGTCGAGCCGGGGCCGGGTCGCCGGTGAGATCCTGCGCGCCTGGCACGAGGCGCACCGCCGGTAACCGGGTACCGAGCGTGCGCAGAAACGGATTTCAGGACGCTGTGTCGGCCGGGGATGCATTGCTCGCTCGCGGCGGATTTGCCATGCGCGCCAGGGCCTCCTGGGTGAACACCGCCAGCCCCAGGTCGGGGTTGTAGCCGTGGATCTCCTTGACGTCCAGTTCGGCCAGGAAGTACAGGATCTCCTTGGAGACCACCTGTCCGGGGACCAGCACCGGGAACCCCGGCGGATACGGCACGACAAACGTGGTCGACACCAGGGTCTTGCCGTCGGCGACCCGGCGGCCGGCGTCACCGAGCAGGACGTGCTCGCGATCGGACTCCTCGTAGCCGCCGTAGAACGCCGCCCTCATATCACCGAATCCGCTTGCACCGTCGGGCCGGAACGCGTGGTCGAACTCGCTGAAGTCCGGAAGCGGCGGCAGATCCTCGGTGACCTCCGCCACCTTGCGCTGTAGCAGCGCCCGGTCGTCGATGCTGGCTGCGTCCCAAGCGTGGTCCAGTTCGCCGGCGACCCGGCGTAACGCGTCGAGCAGGTAGTGCACGGACGACCAGGTGACCCCGATGGTGAAGATCAGCAGCACGGAGTTGATCGACGTCTTGTTGATCTGGATGCCGAAACGCTCCATCAAGATCTTCTCGCGGAAGTCGTAGCCGGTCATTCCGGTCTTGCCGATGTACAGCGTGACGCGGGTCGGGTCCAGCACGAACTCGTCGGATCGCCAGGCCTCGTTCCACTCCGCCAGCGCACCCTGGCGAACCTGGCGATAGGAGCTGACCGTCGATTCGCGGAACCGGGCGGGCACCAGGTCGTCTTCGTCGAGAATGCGGAACCACTTGCTGATCGACCGGTCCTTGCGGACCCGGTGGCGAAACACCAGCGCCATGTCGTAGACCCGCCGCACCATGTGGAAGCCTTCGATGTCGACCTGTCGGCGAGCCAGGTCCAACGATGCCAACAACTGCTGGTTCGGCGAGGTGGAGGTGTGGGTCAGAAACGCCTCGGTGAACGATTCGCGGGCTTGGGCGTTGAAGTCCTGGTCCCGGACGTGGATCATCGAGGCCTGCCGCAGCGCCGACAGCGACTTGTGGGTGGAGTGGGTTGCATAGACCCGTACCCGCACCGAAGGTGCCGGCAGCAGCCGATGCTCGCTCCACCGGGAGCGCTCGACTCCGGCCATCGAGGCACGCCACGCCTCGTATTCCTCGGCGTAGTCGGGTGAGCGGAGCATGGCCTCCAGGGATTCGGCGGCGACCATCGCGGTGCGCTGCCGGGCCCACGGTACGGCGGTGGCGAAGGCGTACCAGGCCTCGTCCCACAGAAAGCAGATATCCGGCTTGATCGCCAGGATCTCCTCCATCACGCGCTGCGGGTTGTAGACCACACCGTCGAAGGTGCAGTTGGTCAGTGAGATCATCCGAACCCGGTGGAGTTGCCCGGCGGCCTCCAGGTCCAGCAACGCGCGCTTGATGGTCTGCAGCGACACCGCACCGTAGATCGCGAACGGCGCCAGCGGATAGGCGTCCAGATACATCGGGTACGCACCGGCCAGCACCAGGCTGTAGTGATGCGACTTGTGGCAGTTGCGGTCGATCAGCACGATGTCGCCCGGCCGGGTCAGTGCCTGCCCGACGATCTTGTTGGCCGTCGAGGTCCCGTTGGTGACGAAATAGGTGTTGTCGGCGTTCCAGGTCTTTGCGGCCTTGTCCATCGCGATCCGGATGGTGCCGTGCGGGTCGAGCAGCGAATCCAGCCCGCCGGATGTCGATGAGGTCTCGGCCATGAAGATGTTGCGGCCGTAGAACTCTCCCATGTCCTGCAGCGAACGGGAGTTGAAGATACTGGCGCCGCGAGCCACCGGAAGCGCGTGGAACTGGCCGACCGGCTCGGCCGCATAGGCCCGCAGTGCATCGAAATACGGTGTGGAGTAGCGCTTCCGGATGCCGGCGAGCACGGTGCTGTGCAGGTCGGTGACATCGTTGAGCCGGTAGAAGGTCCGGTCGTAGATGTCCGGCTCCTCCTCGGTGTCAGCGGCGATCGACTCATCGGTGAGCAGGTACAGGTCGATGTGCGGCCGCAGCAGCCGCATCCATTCGCCGCATTCGACGGCGTCGCGGCCGGAGTCGACTACTCCGGCGTCGTCGCTGACGCCCAGCAGCGTGGTCATCAGCGGCACCCGGTCATGTGACCGCAGCGGCAGATCATGCCGCACGATCGCGGCCTGGATCTCGCCGTTGAGCGCGACCGCGGTGACGGCGTCCTCGACGCTGGAGACCACCAGCAGCTCGATCTGCACCTCGTCGTCGGCCTTTCGCAGCGCGCGGAGACTTTCAGCCAGACTCTCGGGAGCCTCCTGCGGCGAGTCGTCGGCCAGCAGCACGGTGTAGAACTGCTGCTGGCGGGCCTGAGCAACCAATTCCTGGTCGGAGAGCGGCGAGCCCAGATCGAACAACGCCGCGCGGTCGCCGTAGTCCGACAACAACCGCACCACCAGCGAGACCTGCTCGCTGAGCGACACCGTCGCCATCGCCTCGAGGTAACCGAGGAACGTCGCCAGCCGCGCCGCACCCGGAAACAGCCAGTACCGCTCGAACGCACCGAGGCGGTGCATCAAGCGCTTCGCATGCGCGACGTGGTGAGTGCTGTCCAGGCCGGCGCGGTCAACTGCGGCCAGTTCCCGACAGGCGTCGTCGAGCAGATTCCAGGTGTCCACTCGGGAATACGACGGGTTCGCCACCGCCGCCAGCGCCGAGACCCGTAACCGTCGATTTCCCCTGTCGCCGCGTGAGTTCATAGGGCCAGTGTGCCGGTTCGGCGCCCCTGCGGGGCGCTTTCGCCGCCTCCGGTGCGCGGCTCGCAAGGGTCGAAGGCCCTACGATCCGGAAGCCAAAGGCCATGTCAGAACGGCGCCGTGGTGAGTAGCGTCGGAATGGTGGGTGATATAGCCAACATCGACGCCTACACCGCCGCGCTGGCCGGTGCGCAGACCGCCGACGAAGCCTGCGAACGACTTTCGGCCGCGGGCTGCGTCGCCGCGACGCAGGGCGAGTCGGTCGTCATCGGTGACGGCGAGGCGACGGCCAGCCCGTTCGAGGGCGTCAACAAGATCGGCGATGCGTTCTTCCTGTGGTGCCTGCACGATCGCGACGGCGAGATCGTCCGGTGCGTAGCGCGCGGGCCACAGGGCAGTTGCCCGCCGCGGCACTGAGACCGCTCACTCCCCGGAGTCGGCCTCAGGCTCGGTGGCGGCAGGCGTGGGAGGCACAGCCGCTTCCCGGACGGCTTGCGACGCCGCCCGCAGCTGCGGTGTCACCAGCATCACCTGCCCCAACACGCCGTTGACGAAGCCGGGCGAGTCATCGGTGGACAGCTCCTTGGCCAGTTTCACCGCCTCGTCGACGGCCACCGGCTCCGGGACGTCCTCGGCGTGCAGCAACTCCCAGATCGCCACCCGCAGGATCGCCCGGTCGACGGCCGGCAGCCGCTCCAACTTCCAGCCCTGCAGGTGCGAGGTGATCAGGTCGTCGATATGCGCGCTGTGGGCCGACACGCCCTGCGCCACGGTGACCGTGTAGGGGTGCAGCGCTGCCACGTCGGGCTGCTCGCTGGCCAGCGCCGTCCGCAGCTCGGCGCCCTGCGCGGGAGTCAGCCCGCGGGCTTCGGACTCGAACAGTAGATCCACCGCGCGTTTGCGCGCCTGATGCCGTCCCTTGACGGACCTCGCAGGTCGCGGCGACTTGGCCTCCCCACCGGCGGGCATGGTCAGGAGTTGACCCGTCCCAGGTAGCTGCCGTCGCGGGTGTCGACCTTCAGCTTGTCTCCGGTGTTGATGAACAGCGGAACGTTGATCTGGGCGCCGGTCTCCATGGTGGCCGGCTTGGTCCCGGCACTGGAGCGGTCGCCCTGCAGACCCGGCTCGGTGTGGGTGACCTCCAACTCGACGCTGACCGGCAACTCCAGGTACAGCGGCACCCCGTTGTGGAAGGCGATCTGCACCGGCATGCTCTCCAGCAGGTAGTTCGCCGAGTCGCCGACCATCGCCTCGGGCAGCGGGTGCTGCTCGTAGTCGGCGCTGTCCATGAACACGAAGTCGGCGCCGTCGCGGTACAGGTAGGTGGCGTCGCGGCGGTCGACGGTGGCGGTCTCCACCTTCACCCCGGCGTTGTAGGTCTTGTCGACCACCTTGCCCGATACCACGTTCTTGAGCTTGGTGCGCACGAAGGCCGGCCCCTTGCCCGGCTTGACGTGCTGGAATTCGACGATCTGCCAGAGCTGGCCGTCGATCACCAGCACCAGTCCGTTCTTGAAGTCGGCGGTTGAGGCCACGTTTCCTACGTCTCCTAGAGGGTGGTCAGTTCCTTGGGGAACCGAGTCAGCAATTCCGGGTGCGTCCCCGCGGATGCGGGTGAGTCACCGCCGACCACGAGCGTGTCCTCGATGCGGACGCCGCCACGATCAGCCAGATAGACGCCGGGTTCCACGGTCACCACAGCACCGGCAAGCAGTGTACCGTCGGCCGTCGCGTTGATCCCCGGCGCTTCATGAATCCGCAGTCCGACCCCGTGGCCCAGGCCGTGCCCGAAGGTCTTGCCGTACCCGGCCTCGGCGATCACCGCACGCGCGGCCGCGTCGACGTCGCGCAGCGCCGCGCCCGGTCGCAGCGCCTCCCGGCCGGCCCGCTGGGCTTCGGCAACCACCTGGTAGATCTCCTGCTGCCAGTCGGCCGCCTGCCCCAGCACGAAGGTGCGGGTCATGTCGGAGTGGTAGCCGGCCACCAGCGCGCCGAAGTCGATCTTGACGAAATCCCCGGCGGCCAACACGGCATCGGTGGGGCGATGATGCGGGACCGCCGAGTTGGCCCCGGTGGCCACGATCGTCTCGAAGGACGCGGCGTCGGCGCCGTGGTCGAGCATCAGGGCTTCCAGTTGGCGTCGGACCTCGCGTTCGGTGCGTCCGGGCCGCAGGCCGCCCCGGTCCACCAGGTCACTCAACGCGGCGTCGGCGGCCTCGCAGGCCAGCCGCAGCAGCGCCACCTCGCCGGCGTCCTTGACCTCCCGCAGCGCCTCCACCGCGCCCGAGGCGCGGACCAGTTCAGCGCCTTCGCTCAGCGCCCCCGACAGCGTCTCGAACCCGTCCACGGTCACCACGTGTCCCTCGAAGCCGAGTCGGCGGGTGCCGCACGCCACGGCCTGCGCCACCAGGTAGCTCGCTCCGGCCCGCTCGATCGCCACCTGCAGGTCGGGAGCCTGGCGGGCGGCCTGGGATCGGTACCGGCCGTCGGTGGCCAACATCGGCGCTCGTTCATCCGCGTAGACCAGCAGTGCGCCGGCCGAACCGGTGAATCCGGACAGATACCGCACATTGACCAGGTCCGTGACCAGCATCGCGTCCAGTCCGGCCGCGCCGATTGCGGCGCTCAGTCGCGCCTGACGGGAGGAATGTGTCACGCGGTGTGACGGTACTCGCTACGCTGTGCCCCCATGAGCAAGTGGTTTCTTCGCGGGTTGGTCTTCGCAGCGCTGATGGTCGTCATCCGCATGATCCAGGGGGTGTTGATCAACGCCTTCGAATCGCAGGCCGGCCTGATCAGCCTGATCCTGATGATCTTGTTCGCGATCGCCGTGGCGGTGTGGGGCTATTCCGATGGCCGCGCGGACGCCCGCGCTAACCCAGACCCGGACCGGCGCGACGACCTCGCCATGACGTGGCTGGGTGCCGGGCTGGTCGCCGGGCTGGTGAGCGGCCTGGTGTCGTGGATCATCGGGCTGGTCGACAAGGCGCTCTACGTCAGCTCGCTCTTCAACGAGCTGACCAGTTTCGCGGCCTTCACCGCGCTGCTGGTGTTCGTCACGGCGGTGGCCGCCGTCACCCTGGGACGCCGTCGCGTCGACAAGGAGTACGAGAAGGCGCCCCACCGCCACCACGGCCTGGCCGCCGAGGGCGAGGCCGCCCCGACGGACGTGTTCGCCACCGTCGGTGCCCCCGCGGTGGCCGCCGAGCAGACCGGCGCCGTTCAGACCGAGGCCGCACCCCAGGCCGGCACCGCCGCATCGCAGGCCGACGACCCCGTCACCCAGACCGACGCTCCCGCCACCCAGGACGATGCCGGCGCGACGTTGGGCGGTCCCGCCGCGGGTTTCACCACCGAGGAGATCCCGGCCGACACCGAGGCGACCACCGAATTCCCGGCGGTCGACGAGCGCGGCCCGTCATCTCAGCCCGACGACTCGGCCAAATAGCGCAGCGCCAGCAGGTAGCCGCGCACACCGAATCCGACGATCACACCGCTGGCCACCGGACTCAAGTAGGAATGGCGCCGAAAGTCTTCGCGGGCATGCACATTGGAGATGTGCAGTTCGATCATCGGCGCCCGCAGTTCGGCACAGGCATCGCGTAGCGCCACCGAGGTGTGCGTCAGACCACCGGCGTTGAGGATCACCGGCTCGGCGGCGTCGGCGGCGGCGTGAATCCAGCCCAGCAATTCGGCTTCGCTGTCGCTCTGGCGCACCACGGCCTGCACACCCAGCGCGTCGGCCTCCCGCTCGATCAGCGCCTGCAGATCCTCATAGCTGGTGTCGCCGTAGACATCCGGCTCGCGCCGGCCCAGCCGCCCCAGGTTGGGACCGTTGATGACGTTGATCCGGTTCACTGTCGCTCCAATCGGAAACGCCGACCCACCTCGTCGTAGGCGGCGGCCAGCAACATCGGGTCGGGCCCTTCCAGCCGGCCCGGCTTGGCCAGGCCGTCGAGCACCACGAACCGCAACACGCCGGCCCGGTTCTTCTTGTCCCCCATCATGTATTCCAGCAGCGCCGGCAGGGCGCTCTCGTAGTAGCTGACCGGCAGGCCCAGTGACTGCAGGATCGAGCGGTGCCGATCGGCGGTCTCGTCGTCGAGGCGTCCGGTGACGCGGGCCAGCTCCGCGGCGAAGACCAGTCCCACCGACACCGCGTCGCCGTGGCGCCACTGGTAGTGCTCCAGCGCCTCGATCGCGTGCGCGAGGGTGTGGCCGTAGTTGAGGATCTCGCGCAGACCCGATTCCCGCTCGTCGGCGGCGACGACTTCGGCCTTGACGATGATCGCGCGGCGGATCAGCTCGCCCAGCACGTCCCCGGCCGGGTCCATCGCGGCCTTCGGATCGGCTTCGATGAGGTCCAGGATCACCGGATCGGCGATGAAACCGGCCTTGACGATCTCGGGCATGCCGGCGACGATCTCGCGCTGCGGCAGCGTCTCCAGGGTGGCCAGATCGACCACGACGGCCGCCGGCTGGTGGAATGCGCCGACGAGGTTCTTGCCGGCCTCGGTGTTGATGCCGGTCTTGCCGCCGACCGCGGCGTCCACCATCGCCAGCAGCGTGGTCGGCACATGCACGATCGAGACGCCGCGCAGCCAGCTGGCCGCCGCGAAGCCGGCCACGTCGGTGGCGGCGCCGCCGCCCAGACTCACCAGGGCGTCTCTGCGGTCGAGCCCGATCCGTCCCAGCACGTCCCAGATGAAGCCCAGCACCTGCAGCGACTTACCGTCCTCGGCGTCCGGGATCTCGATGCGATGCGCCTCAATACCCTTGTCGGACAGGTAAGTTCGGATTCCCTCCGCGGTCTGCTCCAACGTCGGCTGGTGCAGGATCGCAACCTTGTTGCGGCCGGCGAGCAGATCGGCGAGATCACCGAGCAGGCCTTTGCCGATCACCACCGGATACGGCGGGTCGGTGGCCACCGTCACGGTGATCGGCTCGGGAATCTGGGTCACTTACGTCCTCCGGTCTGTCGTGCGGCCAGCGTGGCCGGGGTGGGCGGTGAGCCGGCGGGCGCCGGCGGCGACTGTGCCCGGCCGGCCCGGTTGGCCGTGCGGTCCGGCTCGGTCGCCTCCAGCCGGGACACGATATAGCGCACCACCGCGCCCGGATTCCGCCGGTTGGTGTTGACCCGGATCGTCGCGACGCGCCGGTAGAGCGGCGCCCGCTGGGCCATCAACTCGCGGAACTTCTCCGCCCGGCCCGGCCCGGCCAGCAGCGGCCGTACCGTGCTGCCGCCGGTGCGCCGCACCCCCTCGGCGGCGCTGATCTCGAGGAACACCACGGTATGTCCGGCCAGCGCCTCGCGTACCCCGGGGCTGGTGACGGCTCCCCCGCCCAACGACAGCACCCCGTCGTGCTCGGCCAGCGCCGCACGCACGACGTCCTCCTCGATGCGGCGGAACTCCTGTTCGCCGTCGGTGGCGAAGATGTCGGCGATGCTCCGCCCGGCGCGGGCCTCGATGGCGGCGTCGGTGTCGAGCATCTCGACGCCGAGTGCCTTGGCCAGGCGCCGTCCGATGGTGGATTTGCCCGCACCGGGCAACCCCACCAGAACCGCTCTGGGCGTCATGGCTACCCCGATGCCCGGGCCTGGCCGCCCACCGGCCCGCGTTCGGTCACCGAACGCCGGTATGCCTCGATGTTGCGTCGGGTTTCGGTCAGCGAGTCCCCGCCGAATTTGGTCAGTGCCGCACGAGCCACCACCAGCGCCACCATCGCCTCGGCCACCACCCCCGCGGCCGGGACGGCGCACACGTCGGAGCGCTGATGGATCGCGACCGCCTCGTCGCCGGTGGCCAGGTCGACGGTGGCCAGTGCCCGCGGGACGGTGGAGATCGGCTTCATCGCCGCACGCACCCGCAGCGGCTGGCCGTTGGTCATGCCGCCCTCCAGCCCGCCGGCACGGTTGGTGGAGCGCACCACACCGTCGGGGCCCGGGTGCATCTCGTCGTGGGCGGCGCTGCCGCGCCGCCGGGCGGTGGTGAAACCGTCGCCGATCTCGACGCCCTTGATGGCTTGGATGCCCATGATCGCCGCGGCCAGTTGGCCGTCCAGGCGGTCGTCGCCACTGATGAAGGACCCCAGCCCGATCGGCAGGCCCGACACCACCACTTCCACCACGCCGCCCAGCGTGTCGCCGTCGGCCTTGGCCGCCTCGATCTCGGCGATCATGGAGTCCTGCGCCTGCTCGCCGTAGGCACGGACCGGGCTGGCGTCGATGGCGGCCAGGTCCTCGGGCTGCGGCACCGGTCCGTCGTAGGGATCCGAGGCGCCGATCGAGATCACATGGGAGACCACCTGCACGCCCAGCGCCTGGTCGAGAAAAGCACGGGCGAAGGCTCCCGCCGCGACCCGGGCGGCCGTCTCGCGCGCGCTGGCCCGCTCCAGCACCGGCCGGGCGTCGTCGAAACCGTACTTGAGCATGCCGGCGTAGTCGGCGTGGCCGGGTCGGGGGCGGGTCAGCGGCGCGTTGCGGGCTCCGCCCTCACTTTCGAGCACGGCGGCGTCCACCGGATCGGTGGACATCACCGTCTCCCACTTGGGCCACTCGGTGTTGCCGATCTCAACCGCGATCGGCCCGCCCAGGGTGACACCGTGCCGTACCCCGGACAGCACCGTGACCGCGTCGGCCTCGAACTTCATCCGAGCGCCACGGCCATAGCCGAGGCGGCGGCGGGCCAGCTGGGTCGAGATGTCAGCCGAGGTGACAGTCACTCCCGCGACCATGCCCTCGACCACGGCGACCAGCGCGCGACCGTGCGATTCCCCGGCGGTTATCCAACGCAACACGTGTCCCATCTTCCCATGCCGGTCCTGGGTGCCCGGGCTTGGCGGATTCTACGGTTCGACACACAGCCGGCTCAACGGCGCGACGGCCGGGACATCACCCGGCCGGTCACCCCGGAAGGAGGTCAGGAACCGTTCTTGAGGATCAGGTAGGTGACCGCGTCGGGCCCGTTGCTGGGCGAAGTCACCGCGTTGAGCTGGCTGCCCACGTTGCCCACCACACCGTCGAGGATCCGGTCGAAGTCCTCGGCGGAATTCTCCGGGTCGATCAGCACCAGCGGAGATTCGCCGGGCGCGACCGCCGAGCTCGGGTCCAGCAGATACCCGCCGAACGCGTCGGCGTTGGCGGCGGACGTCTGCGCGAACAGGTCCAGCCACTGCACGGTGGCGTCGGTTCCCTCGGCGCTGGACAGCGCGACAGCCGGAACCTGCACGTCAGGCAGGGATGGTGATGCCATATTGGTGGCCGCCACGGTGCCGCCGACAATGACCGCGGCAGCGGCCACGCCCCCGATTACAGCTCGCTTCACGGTCACCACCCCCTTGGTCAGAACAGATCAGCGTTAATCCCGGTCAGCAGAGTTCAGAACTCCGATATTACCTAATAGTGGGCTGAGGGGCAAACGTTTCCTGTCAAGGCTAACCACGGCGTTAATTTGTGTTCGCTCATTCCCGCGACGCCGGCCACCTCCGCAAATCACCCCGCCACCGCCTCCTCAGACCATTCCCAGACCCACCGCCACCGCGCTGGCCAGGCACATCGACGGCCCGTGCGGAACGGTCGGCCCCCGCCGCGCACACGCGGCGATCACCCCCCACAACCCGGTCAGCAACGGCGCGGACAACGCCGCCAGCAACCAGACCTCGGCACCGAAGCAACCGGTCAATGCGCCGAGTCCCGCGGCGAGTTTGACGTCGCCGGCGCCCAGCCCGGCCGGGGAGATCAGATGCACGGCCAGATAGACCACGGCCAGCGCCGACGCCCCGGCCAGCGCCGCGGATCCCCGCCCGGCCCCGGCCGCCACCGCCGGCACCAGCACCGCCGCCGGCAGCGTCAGCCAGTTCGGCAGCCGGCGCTGTGCGATGTCATAGCTGCTCAGCAGTGCCAGCCACACCAGCACCACCACCGCCGCCGCCTGCTCCACCCCTGCCATGGCGCCATGCTCAGCCCGGGTCGGCGATCACGCAAGTCATCGCCGCACGGGGTGCGGGCCGGCCGGTGAAGAGTTCGACCTGGGTGAACGCCTGGTGCAGCAACATCTGCAGGCCGCTGATCACCGTTCCGCCCGCCGCGGCGACCGCTGCCGCCAGCGGTGTCGGCCACGGGTCATAGATCGCGTCCAGCAGCACCGGCACCCCGGCCAACACCGGCGCGTAGCGGGCTGCGACCTCGGCCGGGAGGGTGCTGACCGTCACCGACGCGGCGGCGGCCGCCTCGGTGAGCCCGGCCTCGCCGAGTGCGCAATACCGTGCCGGCACACCGGCTTCGGTCGCCAGCGCCACCAGCCGTGCGGCGTTGTCGGGGTTGCGGGCGGCCACCGTGATACCGCTGACCCCGAGGTCGGTCAACGCCACCACCGCGGCCGGGGCGGTACCGCCCGACCCCAGCACGATCGCGTCCCCGGAAACCCGCCCGGCCGATCCCAGCGCCCCACTGACCCCGTCGACATCGGTGTTGTCGGCCAGCCAGCCGGTCGGGGTGCGAACCAGGGTGTTGGCCGAGCCGATCCGCTCGGCGCGCGGGGTGCGCTCGTCGGCGAAGGCCAGCGCGGCGAATTTGCCCGGCATGGTCACCGACACGCCGACCCACTCCGGCCCGAGTCCCGACACCAGCGCCGGCAACCGCTCGGCGTCGCACTCGATGCGGTCATAGGTCCATCCCCGCAGCCCCAGCGCCCGGTAGGCCGCCAGATGCAGTTGCGGTGAGCGGGAGTGCGCGATCGGCGACCCCAGCACGGCCGCCTTGCGTGGCCGCGGGTCAGCGGGAACTGTCGAGGACACCGTTGCCCAGAGCCATCTCGATGTTGTTCAAGTGCTGCTGATAGTTGTGGGTGAACACCGTGGTGCCGTCCTTGTCGATCGTGACGAAGTACAGCCAGTCGCCCGGTTCGGGGTGCTCGGCGGCTTGCAGGGCCTCCATTCCCGGTGAACAGATCGGGGTGGCCGGCAGTCCCTCGGAGGCGTAGGTGTTCCACGGCGTCGGCTTGGCTCGGTCGGCGTCGGTGGTGGCCACCTCCTGGCGATCCAGCGGATAGTTGACCGTCGAGTCGAACTCCAGGCGCTGGGGCTCGCTGAGGCGGTTGTCGATGACCCGGGCCACCTTGGCGAAGTCGTGCGGCAGGGCTTCGCGCTGCACCAGCGAGGCCACGATCAACAGTTCGTAGGGCGTCATACCCAGCTGCTCGGCAATGGCGGGCAGTCCGGTCTTGGTCAACTCCGCGGCGCTCTGGCCGATCACCTTCGACAACACCACCGGCGCCGGCGCGGTCGGGTCGACGTTCCAGGTGCCCGCAGTGATCAGCCCCTCGATGCGGCGGTGGTCGCGGCCCATCCTGGTGACCGGCCCGAAGGCCCAGTCCGGCACCGACAACGCCTCCGGCGTCTCCGTCGCCGCGGCCCGCCGCAGCTCCTGCGCCGTCAGACAGTGGCGATCGCCGTTGAGATCCAGGCAGCTGGCCTGGGCCATGAGCGTGAACACCCCCGGTGTCACGGCATTGGTCTTCATGTCGGTGGTGTCGTCGAGCTGGCGGCCTTCCGGGATCACCAGCTTGCCCACCCGGCTGGCCGGGTCGGTGAGCTGCTGTACCGCGGTGGCAGCCGGGATCTCGGCCCGCAACCGGTAGAAGCCCGGCTGGATCGCCGCGATGGCGGAGTTGCCCTGCGCGGCATCGAGGAACGTTGCGACGTTGGCGATCACACCGGCGCCCAGCATGGTTTCGGCGATAGCGGTGGTGAAGTCGCCCTCGTGCACCTCGATCAACACCTGCTGGCCGCCCTCGCCGGTGTAGTCGACGACGGGGCCACGCGAGTGCCACAGCTTGGATCCGAGGAACACCCCGGCGATGAGCAGCAGGGTGACCGCCGCGACGCCCATCGCGCCGACCAGCCGCCGGCGCCGGTTACGCCGCCGCCGCCGCCGGTCGTCGCGGGCCCGCTCGGTCCGGCTCATCCGGCGCCGCGGCGGTCCGACGGCCGCCGGTTCGGCTTTCGCGGCGGATCTGCCGTCAGCCGCCCCGGGTTGCTCACCCACCGTTGTCCTCCGTCGCCGGGGACACCATGCCCGAAGTCCGGCGCTGGTCGAGCCAGCTCTGCAGGATGGTCACCGCTGCGGCCTGATCGATCACCGAGCGCTGACGCTTGGACCGTACGCCGGCCGCCTGCAGGGCGCGGGCCGCGCTGACGGTGCTCAGGCGTTCGTCGGCCAGCCGCACCGGGACCCGCCGATCCCGCTTTGCCAGCACCCGGGCCAGTTCATCGGCGACCGCGATGGCGTCCGCGGCGGCCGATCCCGTCCGGTCGGCCAGGGTCCGGGGTAACCCGACGACCACTTCGACCACGTCGAATTCGTCGACCAGGCCGGCCAGCCGGCGCAGGTGCGACCCAGAGGTATGCCGGCGGACGGTCTCCACCGGGGTCGCCAGCAGGCCGTCGGGGTCACTGCACGACACCCCGATGCGCACGCTGCCCACATCCACCCCGAGCCGTCGTCCGCGGCCAG
Source organism: Mycolicibacter senuensis (assembly GCF_002101885.1). Lineage (GTDB taxonomy): Bacteria > Actinomycetota > Actinomycetes > Mycobacteriales > Mycobacteriaceae > Mycobacterium > Mycobacterium senuense. The sequence goes on along the minus strand of NZ_LQPS01000043.1, from coordinate 520,062 downwards.
GGTCATCCGGCCCGCCGGGCCGGTCCGGGGTGCGATGGTGGGGGAAGGTCACGCCGGCGCGCTCCGGGCGACCGCCGAGCGGACCGCCACCAGGGCGGCGTCGATGCCGGCCGAGTCCTTGCCGGAGCCCTGCGCCAGGTCGGCTTTGCCGCCGCCGCGGCCGGCCACCGCGGCCGCCAGGTCCTTCACCAGATCATCGGCGCGCAACCCGAGTTCCTGCGCGGCGCTGTTGGTGGCGACCACATACGGCACGCCGGCCGACGAGTCCGGGGCCGGGTCGGCGATCAACACCACCACCGCGGGCTCCTCGCCGAGTTTGCCGCGGATGTCGCCGGCCAGCGAACGCAGATCGCCACCTCCGATGCCACCGGACATTCGCTGCGCCACCAGGCGCACGTTACCGACTCGCTCAGCACCGCTAGCGGCATTTGACGCAGCCGCGCGCGCACTGGCCAGCCGGGCGCGCTCGAGTTCCTTCTCGGCGGCCCGCAGCCGCTCCACCAGGTTTGCTACCCGGGCCGGTACCTCCTCGGACGGCACCTTGAGCGACGACGCCAGGCCGGCCATCAGCGCCCGCTCCTTGGCCAGGTGACGGAACGAGTCCAGCCCGACGTAGGCCTCCACCCGGCGCACCCCGGATCCGACCGACGATTCGCCGAGCAGGGTCACCGGGCCGATCTGCGCCGAGTTGTGCACGTGGGTGCCACCGCACAACTCCAGCGAGAACGGCCCGCCGATCTCGACGACGCGCACCCGGTCGGGGTACTTCTCGCCGAACATCGCCATGGCGCCCATCGCCTTGGCCTTCTCGAGGTCTTCGTTGAAGGTGTGCACCTCGAAATCGGCCTGCACCGCCTCGTTGGTCACCTCTTCGACCTCGCGGCGCTGCTCCTCGCTCAGCGGGCCCTGCCAGTTGAAGTCGAACCGCAGATAGCCCGGCCGGTTCAGCGAGCCGGCCTGAACGGCGTTGGGGCCCAGCACCTGCCGCAGCGCGGCATGCACCATGTGGGTGCCGGAGTGGCCCTGGGTGGCGCCCTTGCGCCAGGCCGGATCCACTGCGGCGGTGACGGTGTCACCTTCCACGAATTCGCCGGACTCCACATTGACCCGGTGCACGAACAGCGTTTGGGCGATCTTCTGCACGTCGGTGACGGCGGCTTTGGCCGCCCCGCCGCTGATCGTGCCGACATCGGCGATCTGCCCGCCGGACTCGGCGTACAGCGGCGTGCGGTCCAGCACCAACTCGACCCGGTCCGGCACCTCGTCGCGGCCACCGCGGGCAACCACCGGCACCCGCTTGCCATCCACGAAGATCCCGAGAATCGTTGCCTCCGAGCTCAACTCCTCGAAGCCGGTGAACTCGGTCGGTCCGGCGTCGACCAGCTCGCGATAGGCACTGAGGTCGGCGTGGGCGTGCTTGCGGGCCGCAGCGTCGGCCTTGGCGCGGGCCCGCTGCTGGGCCATCAGCTCCCGGAAACCGATCTCATCGACGGTCAGACCGGCCTCGGCCGCCATCTCCAGGGTCAGCTCTATCGGGAAACCGTAGGTGTCGTGCAGGGTGAAGGCGTCGGTGCCCGACAGCACGGTGGTCCCGGAGGTCTTGGTGGCCTGTGCGGCGTCGTCGAACAGCCGTGACCCCGACGCCAGGGTGCGGTTGAACGCGGTCTCCTCGGCGACGGCGATACGGCTGATCCGGTCGAAGTCGGTGACCAGCTCGGGGTAGGACGGTCCCATCGCGTCGCGAACGGTCACCATCAGATCCCCCACGATGGGGTCGTCGATACCGAGCAGCTTGGCGGCTCGCACCACCCGGCGCAGCAGCCGGCGCAGCACATAGCCGCGGCCGTCGTTGCCCGGGCTGACCCCGTCGCCGATCAGGATCGCCGCGGTGCGGGAGTGGTCGGCGATGACCCGGTAGCGCACGTCGTCTTCGGGTGTGCCGCCGCTTCCGTAGGGTCGGGGCGCCCGGGCCTCCACCGTGTCGATGACCGGGCGGACCAAGTCGGTCTCATAGACGTTGTGCACGCCCTGCAGCAGAAACGCGACCCGCTCGACGCCCATGCCGGTGTCGATGTTCTTGCGCGGCAACGGCCCCAAGATCTCGAAATCCTCCTTGCCGGTGCCCTCGCCGCGCTCGTTCTGCATGAACACGAGATTCCAGATCTCGATGTAGCGGTCCTCGTTGGCGATGGGGCCGCCGTCCACACCGAACTCGGGGCCACGGTCGAAGTAGATCTCCGATGACGGGCCGCACGGCCCGGGGATGCCCATCGACCAATAGTTGTCGGCCATCCCGCGGCGCTGGATGCGCTCGGCCGGCAACCCGGCGATCTCCTGCCACAGCGCCATGGCCTCGTCGTCGTCGAAGTACACGGTGGCCCAGATCCGTTCCGGGTCCAGGCCGTAGCCGCCCTGCTCGACACTGTTGGTCAGCAGCGTCCAGGCCAGTTCGATCGCGCCGCGCTTGAAATAGTCGCCGAACGAGAAGTTGCCGGCCATCTGAAAGAAGGTGTTGTGCCGGGTGGTGATGCCCACCTCGTCGATGTCCGGGGTGCGGATGCACTTCTGGATGCTGGTGGCCGTGGCATAGGGCGGGGTCCGCTGGCCCAGGAAGTACGGCACGAACTGCACCATGCCGGCGTTGATGAACAGCAGGTTGGGGTCATCGAGGATGACCGAAGCACTGGGCACCTCGGTGTGGCCCGCCTTCACGAAGTGATCGAGGAAGCGTTTCCTGATCTCGTGTGTCTGCACTCTAAAGTCGCTTTCCCGCCGTTGTCGCACCTATTGGACGGCCCTACAGTACCGGTCTGCCGATCACCGTCTCGACGCCCAAGAGGGTGCGGGTTCAGGCGCTGTTGAGGAAACTCAGCCGCACCGACCGTCGCGGGTTGTCCCGGTTGAGGTCGACCAGCACCACCGACTGCCAGACGCCGAGCAGTGGTTCGCCGGCGGCCACCGGCACCGTGATCGAGGGCGCGACGATCGCCGGCATGACGTGGTCGGCGCCGTGCCCCGGCGACCCGTGCGCGTGCCGGTAGCGGTCGTCGCGCGGCAGCAGGCGCTCCAGGGTGTCGACGAGGTCGGCGTCGGAGCCGGCCCCGGTCTCGATGATCGCCACTCCGGCCGTCGCGTGCGGCACGAACACGTTGCACAACCCGTCGCCGTGCCCGGCACAGAACGACCGCACCGCCTCGGTGAGGTCGACGGTGCGGCGCCGGGAGGTGTCGACGTCGAGCACTTCGGTGTTCATGGCCTCCAGCGTAGGAGCCCGCCGTGGTGCGGGCCGATCGTCAGCCGCCGTTGATCAACGCCACCCGGGCCAGGGTGTTGCGCGCCATCTTCACGTGCGCGGCGTCGACCAGCACCCCCTCGACCCCGACCGCACCCAGTCCCCTGGCCTCGGCCTCGCGGTAGGCGGCCAGGTTTCGTTCGGCCAACGCGATCTCGTCGGCGGTCGGCGCGAAAACGGCGTTGGCCACCGGAATCTGATCGGGGTGGATCGCCCACTTGCCGGTGTAGCCGTACAGCGAGGAGCGGCGGGCCTCGGTTTCGTAACCGGTCAGATCGGCGTAGTCGGGGTAGGGCGAGTCGATCGCGTCGATACCGGCGATACGCGCGGCGACCAGCACCTTGTTGCGGGCGTAGTGCCAGAAATCGCCGGGGTACGCACCGAGCGGGACGAAGTTGGTGTCCACCCGGGCGCCCTGGGACAGCGAGAAGTCGCCGACCCCGAAGATCAGCGCGTCGATCCGTGGGCTGGCCGTGGCGATCTCCTCGGCGTTGGCCAGCCCCTCCACCTCCTCGATGAGCACTTCGAGGCGAATCCTGCGCTCCAGGTGAAGTTTGGCCTCCAGCTGGGTGAGCAGCAGATCCACCCACCACACGTCGCGGGCGGTACAGGCTTTGGGCACGACGATGGTGTCGAGGTTGTGCCCGGCGGCGGTGACGACCTCGATGATGTCGTCGTGACACCACTGCGTGTCCAGCCCGTTGATCCGGATGGCGCGCGCGGTGCGTCCCCAGTCCAGTTCGTTGAGTGCGGTGATCACCTTGGCGCGGGCGGCCACTTTGTGGGCGGGTGCGGTGGCGTCCTCCAGGTCCAGGAACACCAGGTCGGCGTCGGAGGCGGCAGCTTTGGCGAACATGTTGTCGTTGGCGGCGGGCACGGCCAGCTCGGAACGGCGCAACAACATGGGGTTTCTCCTTCGGTCAGAGCACGCCGCGGGCGCGCAGATCGTCGATGTCGGACGGGGTCAGCTTCAGCAGGTCGCGGTACACCTCGGCGTTGTGCTCGCCCAATCGCGGGCCGAGATGCTCGACGCGGCCTTGGGCGTCGGAGAACCGCGGCACCGGGGCTTGGACGGTCATGGCGCCGAGTTCGTGGTCTCCGACCCGCACGAAGACCTCGCGGTGGGCCAGCTGTTCGTCGGCGACCAGGTCGGTGATGTCGTAAACCGCTGCGGCCGCGACCTGTTCGGCATCGAAGACGGCCATCGCCTCGTCCAGGGTCTTGGTCGCCACCCAGTCGGCTACCACCCGGTCTACTTCGGCGGCGCGGGCCAGCCGGCGCTGCGGGTCGGAGAAGTCGGCGTCGTCGACCAGATCGGCGCGCCCGATCGCCCGGAACACCCGCAGCGCCAGCGCCGGTGAGCTGCCCGACATGGCCAGCCAGCGGCCGTCGGCGGTGCGGTAGGTGTTGCGGGGCGCGGAGATGTCCCAGCGGTTGCCGGCCCTCGTGGGCACCAGCCCGAGCTGGTCGTAGCCGAGCAGGGTTTGCTCCAGCAGCCGGGTCAGCGGGTCGATGAGGTTGACGTCGATCAGCTGCCCCGGTGCGCCGTGCACGTCACGGTGATACAGCGCCATCATCACCGCGTAGGCGGCATTCAGTGAGGCGACTCCGTCGGCCAGCATGAACGGTGGCAGCGTGGGCGGCCCGTCGGCCTCGCCGGTGATGTTGGCGAACCCGCTCATCGCCTCCCCGAGGGTGCCGAAGCCGGGCCGGTCACGTTTCGGGCCGGACAGGCCGTAGCCGGTGATGTGCAGCATCACGATGCGGTCGTTGACCGTGCGCAGCGCCTCGTGGTCCAGTCCCCAGCCGTGCAGCGTGGCCGGCCGGGTGTTGACAATCACCACGTCGGCATGCGCCGTCAGCCTGCGGACCAACTCCTGGCCCTCGGGCACCCGCAGGTTTGCGGTGATCGACCGCTTGTTGCGCGACACCGACTTCCACATCAGTCCGACGCCGTCGCGCTGGTGGCCCCAGCCGCGGATCGGGTCGCCGGAGCCGGGTTGTTCGACTTTGATCACGTCGGCGCCGAACTCGCCGAGATAGGTTGCCACCAGCGGCGCCGCGGCCAGGGTGGCCAGGTCGAGCACCCGGATCCCGTGCAGCATCATGCCGCGGTCAGGCCCGGCCGGGCCAGACCCAGGTGCTCGCGCAGCGTGCGGCTGGAGTATTCGGTGCGGAACAGCCCGCGTCGCTGCAACTCCGGGACCACCATCCGGACCACGTCTTCATAGGCCCCCGGTGAATGTGTTGCCGCCAAGACGAATCCGTCGCAGGCGCCGCCGTGGAACCATTCCTCCATCTGGTCGGCGACCTGAGTTCCGGTGCCCACGAAGCGCGGCCCCTGCAGCAGGGTGGCGCGGTGGCCGGCCAGGTCACGCAGCGTGATGTCGTCGCCGAGGTGGGCGCGCAGGTTCTGCACCAGCCCGCGGATACCCGAGGCCGAGGCGATCAGGTCGTCGGTGATCGGATCGTCCAGGCTGTGCTGGGCGAAGTCGTAGTTCATCAGCTCGGAGAGCAGCGTCAGCGAGGCCATCGGGTCCACCAGCTCGTTGAGGAAGACCTGCTCGCGGTGCTTGGCGTGGTCCTCGGACTCGCCCACCACCGCGTAGGCCATCGGGCACAGCTTCACCGAGGCCGGGTCGCGTCCGGCGTCGGCGATGCGCTGCTTCTGATCGGCGTAGTGGCTGCGGGCCACCTCGATGCCCGGATCACCGGTGAAGATCAGATCCGCCCAGCGGGAGGCGAATTCGCGGCCCCTCCCGGACGAGCCGGCCTGGATGATGACGGGGCGGCCCTGCGGGGTGCGCGGCACGGTCAGCGGCCCGCGCACCGAGAAGTACTCGCCCTCGTGCCGCAGCTCATGGACCTTGTCCGGGTCGGCGTAGAAACCGCGGGCGCGGTCTGCCACGATCGCATCGTCCTCCCAGGTGTCCCACAGCCCGGCCACTACGTCGAGGAATTCGTCGGCGCGGTCGTAGCGCTCGTCGTGGCTGAGATGGCTTGTCAGGCCGTGGTTCTGCGCTTCGCCGTCGTTGACGGAGGTGACCACGTTCCAGGCCGCGCGCCCCGCCGACAGGTGATCGAGGGTGGCGAAGGTGCGTGCGACGTGAAACGGCGCGTAGTAGGTGGTGGAGTAGGTCGCGCCCAGTCCGATCCGCGAGGTGGCCTGCGCCAGCACGCCGAGCACAGTCGACAGATCCAGTTTCACCGGCCGCGCCCCGTAGCGCACCGCGTCGGCGACCGCTCCGCCATAGATGGCCGGCATGGCCAGTCGGTCGTCGAAGAACATCAGGTCGAAGCAGCCCTCCTCGAGCTGCCGGCCGATCTTGGCGTAGTAGGAGGCGTCGAGATAGCCGTGTTCGGTGGCGGGGTGGCGCCACGAGCCGGCGTACACCGAGGCGTTGCCGGCTTGCATGAAGGCGACGAGCGCCATCTGGTCGGTTCGGGAGGTCATGATTGATATCTACCATCTGATATATCAGATATCAACGTTTAGATTTTGTGATGTGTACCATTCCTGTCGTGACGGCCAACAACGTCGACATCGGCGGCACCGTGCGCGAGCGGGCCGCCCGTGAGCTGCGCAACCGCATCCTCACCGGCGAGCTGGCCCCCGGTACCCGGCTTGACCTCGACGCCATCACCGCGGAGTTCGCCACCAGCCGCACCCCGGTCCGCGAGGCACTGCTCGAGCTGTCCTACGAGGGACTGGTGCAGGTCGCTCCCCGCAGCGGCGTCACCGTGATCGGGATCCGCCCCGAGGACGTGCTGGACAGCTTCACCATCCTGGGCGTGTTGACCGGCCAGGCCGCCGCGTGGGCCGCCGAGCGGCTCACCCCCGACGACGTCGCGCAGCTGCGGACATTGGCCGCCGACGTCGAGGCGCTGCGCGGCTCGGACCGCATCGGCGACGCGAACTGGCAGTTCCACCAGGAGATTCACCGGGCCGCCCACTCGCCGCAACTGCTGATCCAGATCCGGCATGCCGCGCGGGTGGTGCCGACGAACTTCCTCACGGTGTTCCCCGAGCACGAGCACCATTCACTCGAGGATCACCAGAAGCTGGTCGCCGCACTGGCCGCGCGCGATGCCGAGGCGGCTCGCGCCATCGCCGAGCGGCACGTTCTGGACGCCGGGCGCTCGCTGGCCGACTGGCTCGGCCAGACCGGCGCCGCACGCTGACGCTGCACGTTTGCCGGCCATACTGCGTGGCGAGCTGGCATCCGTCGCCGCACCGACTCGGACTTTCACGACGCTTCGCCGGTGTGTCGCGTCGGGGGATTCCGGCTCAGCGCGGCGGGCTCAGCCCCGGCGGCGAATGATCGCCCGCAACTTCTGCAGCCGCCCGCCGATATCCCGTTCGGCACCCCGGCCGGTGGGCTGGTAGTAGTCGACGCCAACCAGATCGTCAGGCGGATACTGTTGTGGCACAACACCGTCCGGGTGGTCATGAGCGTAGCGGTAGCCGACCGCGTTGCCCAGCGCCTGCGCCCCCGAATAGTGACCGTCGCGCAGGTGCGCCGGGACCGCCCCGGCCTTACCGGCCCTGATGTCGGCCATCGCCGCACCCAGCGCGGTGGTCACCGCGTTGGACTTCGGTGCGGTCGCCAGGTGCACGCACGCATGCGCCAAGGTGAGCTGGGCCTCGGGCATGCCGATCAGCTGCACGGTCTGCGCGGCGGCCACCGCGGTAGGCAGCGCGGTCGGGTCGGCCATCCCGATGTCCTCGCTGGCGAGGATCATCAGCCGCCGGGCGATGAAACGCGGATCCTCCCCCGCGGTCAGCATCCGGGCCAGATAGTGCAGCGCGGCATCGACGTCGGAGCCACGCACGCTCTTGATGAACGCGCTGATCACGTCGTAGTGCTGGTCGCCGTCGCGGTCGTAGCGCACCGCGGCCTGGTCCAGGGAGGCCGCCACGGTTTCGACGGTGACCGCCTCGCCCGCCGACACCCCTTCAGCGGCGACCTCCAACGCGGTCAGGGCACGGCGGGCATCCCCGGCCGCCAACCGGACCAGCAGGTCGACGGCGTCGGGCGCCACCTCGACCCGCCCGACCAGCCCGCGCTCGTCGGCGATGGCACGGCCCACCACGGCGGCGATGTCCTCGGAGCCCAGTGGGCGCAGTTGCAGGATCAGCGACCGGCTCAGCAGTGGGGCGACCACCGAGAACGACGGGTTCTCGGTGGTGGCGGCCACCAGCAGCACCACCCGGTTCTCCACCGCGGCCAGCAGCGCGTCCTGCTGGGTCTTGGAGAACCGGTGCACCTCATCGATGAACAGCACGGTCTGCTCGCCGTAGGCCGCCGCGCGCCGGGCGGTGTCGATGACGGCGCGCACCTCTTTGACTCCGGCACTCAGCGCCGACAGCGCCTCGAAGCGGCGGCCCGTCGCGCCGGAGATCAGCGAGGCCAGCGTGGTCTTCCCGGTGCCGGGCGGGCCGTAGAGGATGACCGAGGCCGCCCCGGAGCCGTCGACCAACCGGCGCAGCGGGGAGCCGGGGCCCAGCAGGTGGTCCTGGCCGACCACCTCATCCAGCGATGCCGGGCGCATCCGTACCGCCAACGGCACCGGCGTGGTGGCGTCGGGTTCTGCTGACGCCGCGCCGGGTACGTCGAAGAGGCCGTCGGACACGCCTTCAGGCATACCATTTCCGGCCGACCGCCGTCGGGTCAGCGGTGCACGATCACCCCGCGGATGTTCTTGCCGTCGCGCAGATCCTGATAGCCCTGGTTGACCTGCTCCAGGGTGTAGCGGCGGGTGACCAGCTCGTCGAGCTTGAGCTTGCCGGCGTCGTAGAGCCGCAGCAGCCGCACGATGTCGTACTGCGGGTTGGCCCCGCCGAACAGGGTGCCCTTGATGGTCTTGCCGAACAGCGCCAGCTGCGAGCCCGAGACGTGCACGTCGAGGTCCTCCAGCTTGGCCAGCGCGGCGATCACCACGGTGCCGCCTTTGCCGATGGTGTTGAACGCCGCGGTCGTGACGGCTTCGTCCAGGTCGCCGACGGTGATCAGTGCCTGGTCGGCCATCTGCCCCCAGGTCAGCTCGGCGACCGTGACCATCGCCTCCTCGGCGGTGGCGAAGGCGTGGGTGGCCCCCAGCTTGAGCGCGGTCTCACGCTTGAACTCCACCGGGTCGACCGCGACGACGTATTTGGCGCCGGCGTGCGCGGCGCCCTGCACCGCGTTGATACCGACCCCGCCGACGCCGTAGACCACCACGGTGTCTCCGGCGCGCACCCCGCCGTCGTAATTGGCGCTCGCCCAGCCGGTGGGCACCCCGCAGCCGACCAGCACCGCGGTCTGAAGCGGCAGCCAGTCGTCGACCTTGACCACCGAGTGCTGCGAGACCGTCGCCCGCTCGGCGAAGGTTCCCAGCATGCAGAAGCCCCCGTAATCCGTTCCGCCCGAATGGAACCGGAAGCTGCCGTCGGGCATGCAGCCCTCCAGGATGGTCGCCCCCATGTCGCACAGGTTCTGCCGGCCGGTCGAGCAGTACCGGCAGGTGCCGCAACTGGGGATGAAGCAGCAGACCACGTGATCGCCGGGCGCGACCTTGGTGACCCCGGGCCCGACGTCCTCGATGATCCCGGAGCCCTCGTGCCCGCCGACGATCGGGAATCTGGCCGGCCAGTCGCCGTCGGCCAGGTGCAGATCCGAATGGCACAGCCCGGCGGCGGTGAACTTGATCAGCACCTCGCCGGGCCCCGGCCCGTCGAGATCGAGTTCCATGATCTCGAACGGCTGATGCGGTGCATGTGCGACGGCGGCAATCGTCTTCATGACGCCATCCAACCGGCTCAGTCGGCCGCGTTGGTCCGATTCAGGGGGATTGCGTCACGAAGTCGATCAGCTCTTCGACGCGGCCGATCAGCTCCGGCTCCAGGTCGGTCCAGTCCCGAACCCGGCCGCGGATCCGTTGCCAGGCCGCGGCGATGTCGGCCTGCCCGGCGTGCGGCCAGCCCAACGCGGCGCAGATGCCGCGTTTCCACTCGATGTTGCGCGGGATCGTCGGCCACGCCGACAAGCCGAGCCGTCCGGGTTTCACCGCCTGCCAGATGTCGACGTAGGGGTGCCCGACGATCAGGGTGTGCGCACCGGCCGGCCCGCGGCGTACCGCCTCAGCGATGCGGGTCTCCTTCGAGCCGGTCACCAGGTGGTCGACGAGCACCCCGAGCCGGCGACCCGGGCCGGGCTGGAACTCGGCCACGATGCCGGCCAGGTCGTCGATGCCGCCGAGGTATTCGACGACGACACCCTCGATGCGCAGATCGTCGCCCCAGACCTGTTCGACGAGTTCGGCGTCGTGGCGGCCCTCGACGTAGATCCGGCTGGCCAGTGCCACCTTGGCGCGGGCTCCGGGTACCGGCACCGAGCCCGATGCGGTGCGGGGGGCGGGCCTTTGGGCCGCGACCGGTCGCGGCTCGGTCAGGATGACCGGCTTGCCGTCGATCAGATAGCCCGGGCCGAGCGGGAACCCGCGGGTGCGGCCGTGCCGGTCCTCGAGCTCGATGCGCCCGTATTCGATGCGGACCACGGCGCCGACGTAACCGGTCTGGGCGTCTTCGACCACCATGCCGCGTTGCACCGGCACCTCGCTGGAACGGATCCTGCGGGCGCTGTGCGGGTTGTCGGCGAGGACGTCGCTTCCATAACGGTCGGCCACCCGAGGCAGCCTAGAGCCGCCGCGCCGCCGCGGGGGTGAACCGGTGGCGCGATTCCAGCGATTTTTTCGGCAGGGGTTCGCACCCGGCGCCGCACGGCGCCGGTAATCACTTCTGTCACTCTGACACCAATAGCCTCAGAAACAACATTAGCCGCTCAAACTATTCTTAATTTCTAAGAGATCTCTCGCAACATACGTATCAATAACAACACCGTTAACTCTGGACACTTTAATTGACTACTGCATCGACCAATAACAGCAATCCCATTTACATCTTTAGCTGTCCAAAATGTGCAATTTCATCATTTGTCGCGTTATGCTCGTAAACCTCACTGATAGACACCTATCACGGAGGTTGTGATATGCACCGGAACACGGCACGGCGTGTCGTGCAGTTCGGCGGGCGGCGCCTCGCGTGGGCCGCGTCCGGGCTGATCACCGGGGGGATCATGGGCGGACTGATGGCGTCGGCCGGGGTCGCCCGCGCCGACAGCAACATGCTGATGGGATGGGACGCCGTCGCCCAATGCGAATCGGGCGGCAACTGGGCCGCCGACACCGGCAACGGTTTCTACGGCGGGCTGCAGTTCAAACCGTCGACGTGGCGCGCATTCGGTGGTGTCGGGCTGCCGTCGAAGGCGTCGCGGGAAGAACAGATCGCCGTCGCCAACCGGGTCCTCAACGAACAGGGCCCCTACGCCTGGCCCAAATGCGGCCCCGGCAAGGTGTTCCCGTCGTCGGTGCAGGGCTGGGTGCCGCCGGCGGTGCGCCAGTTGCTCAAGCCGTTCTGGTGAGCCCGGCTACCTCGGCGCCAACACCGCCTGGGTCTGAGTGACCCGGGCGACCGGCTTCCCGTTGTCGTCGGTCAGGTCGGTCTGCACCACGATCGTGGTCCGTCCGACGTGCAGCGGAAGGCTGGTCGCGGTGACGATGCCCTCGCGAACCGCGCGAAAGAAATTGGTTTTCGATTCGATGGTCGACGTGCTGGCGCCCTGAGGCAGGTTGGCGACCGCGCACACCGCGCCGGCGGTGTCGGCGAACGCCATCAGCGCTCCCCCGTGCAGGATGCCCGCGGTGGTGCAGCGTTCCTCGGCCCACGCCATGGTGGCGGTCACCCGTTGCGGTGTCAGATCGGTGATGTCGATGTGGAGGGCCGACGCGAACGGCATGCTGGAGACCACCAGCCGGGCGAACTCAACCGAATCCATACCCGACAGCCTTGCCGACACCGTTACCGATGTCGACCTGCCTCAGCGCGGCTGGGGCGCCGCGTCCATCCCGGATTCCTTGCGCTGCGCCGCGGTGATCGGCGCCGGGGCGTCGGTCAGCGGGTCGATGCCGCCACCGGACTTCGGGAACGCGATCACCTCACGAATCGAGTCGACTCCGGCCAGCAACGCCACCACCCGGTCCCAGCCGAACGCCAGCCCGCCGTGCGGCGGCGCACCGAAACTGAAGGCGTCCAACAGAAATCCGAACTTCTCGGTGACCTCGGCTTCGCCCAGCCCCATCACCTTGAATACCTGCTGCTGAACGTCGCGGCGGTGGATACGGATCGAGCCGCCACCGATCTCGTTGCCGTTGCACACCACGTCGTAGGCGTCGGCCAGCACCGCCCCGGGATCGGATTCCACGCTGTCGGCGTGTTCGGGCTTGGGCGAGGTGAACGCATGGTGCACCGCGGTCCAGGCCCCCGAGCCCACCGCGACGTCGCCGGCCGCGGTGGCGTCGTCGGCGGGCTCGAACAGCGGCGGGTCCACCACCCAGGTGAACGCCCAGGCATCCGGGTCGATCAGCTCGAGCCGGCGCGCGATCTCGCCGCGGGCCGCTCCCAGCAGCGCGCGGGACGGTTTGGCAAGCCCTGCCGCGAAGAAGATGCAATCGCCCGGCGCGGCGCCGACGTGGCCGGCCAGTCCGGCGCGTTCGGTGTCGGTGAGATTCTTGGCCACCGGCCCGGACAGTTCGCCGTCCTCGCCGACCAACACATAGGCCAGCCCCTTGGCCCCGCGCTGCTTGGCCCACTCCTGCCAGCCGTCCAGCGTGCGCCGTGGCTGCGACGCCCCGCCCGGCATCACCACCGCACCCACATACGGTGCCTGGAACACCCGGAAGGTGGTGTCTTTGAAGAACTCGCCGCACTCCACCAACTCCAGACCGAACCGCAGGTCGGGCTTGTCGGAGCCGAACCGGCACATCGCGTCGGCGTAGGTCATCCGCGGCAGCGGGATCGGCAGGTCATAGCCGATCAACGCCCACAGCGCCTTGAGCACCTGTTCGGCGATGCCGATCACGTCCTCGGCGTCGACGAAGCTCATCTCCAGGTCCAGCTGGGTGAACTCCGGCTGCCGGTCGGCGCGGAAGTCCTCGTCGCGGTAGCAGCGGGCGATCTGGTAGTAACGCTCCATCCCGGCGACCATCAACAGCTGCTTGAACAACTGCGGGCTCTGCGGCAGCGCATAGAACGAGCCGGGCTGCAGCCGCGCCGGCACCAGGAAGTCACGCGCGCCCTCCGGGGTGGAACGGGTCAGCGTGGGAGTCTCGATCTCGACGAAGCCGTGGTCGGCCAACACCGTTCGAGCCGCAGCGTTGACCGCCGAACGCAGCCGCAGCGCCGCCCCGGGACCGTTCTCACGGCGCAGATCCAGGTAGCGGTGCCGCAGGCGTGCCTCTTCGCCGGCCGACTCGTCGAGCTGGAACGGCAGCGGCGCGGCCTCGTTGAGCACGGTCAGCGCCGTCGCATTGACCTCGATGGCCCCGGTGGGCAGATCCGGGTTCTCGTTGCCCTCGGGGCGGACCTCGACGATCCCGGTGACCGCGACACAGAACTCGGCGCGCAGGCGATGCGCCTGCTCCAGCGTCTCAGGATCACGGGGGTCACGGAACACCACCTGCGCCACCCCGGAGGCGTCACGCAGGTCGATGAAGATGACGCCGCCGTGGTCGCGTCGGCGTGCCACCCAGCCGGCAAGGGTGACACTGCGCCCGGCGTCGGTGGCCCGCAAAGAGCCGGCGTCGTGGCTGCGCAGCACTAAATACCCCCTGGATCGAGGACGGTCAGGTAACGGTTCGACGGTGGCCAAGTCTAGAGGCATCGCGGTGTCCTGCCCCGCGCCGCCCGGTGCTTTAAGCTGGCTCACTGTGACCAACGGGACCGATGACGTCGACTTCGACTACGACTACGAGGACGACGAGGAAGTCGCCACCCCCAAGCAGTCCAACAGCCTCAAATGGGGGTTGGCCGCCGTGGTGGTGCTGGCCGTGGTCGCCCTGGTGTTGGTCGCGGTGGTGCTGTTGGGCGGGGACCCGGGCAAGGGCTCGATGGCTGACGGCGGGAGCTCCAGCCGCAACGCGGCCGCCTCGGGCATCGCCAGCGCGGACGATACCGGGCCGGTGGCGATCATCATGAGCGACCCCAGCTGCACCGCGTGGGGGTCGATCAGCAGCAACCTGTCCAACACGCTGTCGCTGCTGGGACACGGCAAATGGAATGAGCGCGATCAGTCGATTCCGGCCACGGCGTGGAACGACGAACAGAAGAAGGAGTATCTGGCCGCCGGGCAGGTGGTGCGCAACGCCGCCGCGCAGACCGTCGGGCTGGTGAAGCTCACCCCGCACCGGGTGATGCGCGAGCTCTACGAGCAGTTCATCGCCTATGCCCGCGCGTTCGTCGAGCACATTCCCACCTACACCCAACGCGACGCTGCGCTGGCCGGTACCGCGCACAGCGCGGCCTCGGCACTGGCGGCGATCTGCGCGGCCGCCAACAACGGATCGGCTGCGACCCGCGCGCCGCTCGTCGAAGCGCAGTCCGCGCCCACCAAGACCGCCCCGCCGGGGAACCCCACCAACCCGCAGCGCTACCTGACCGGACCCAACCCGGTATGCGCCGATTGGAAAGCCGCACTGGACAAGTTCGGCGCCGACACCGCCGAATGGACGGAGATCGACCCGAGCGTCCCGGGGACCTACTGGAATCCCCAGCAGAAGGCGATCAACCTGGCGGTCGGCCCGGTGATGATCAGCCTGGCCAACAAGATGCAGCAGCTGGGGCGCCGCAGCAACAACCCCACCCTGCAGGATTTCGCGGAGCTGTCCGCGCAGTACCGTCGGGCGTTCGTGCTGGCGCTGCCGACTTACGACCCGTCGGACAACTACCTGGCCAACGCGGCGACGTTCATCTCCACCACCGTGCTGGGCGGCTGCGCATCGATATCGGTGGCCGGGCGGTAACCCGTCCCGGCCGCTGAACCGACCTCACTGACGGCCCTCAAACGCCAAGAACCGGTGCAGCCTGCAGGCTGCACCGGTTCTCGGTTGTGTGCTGGCTTGGGTCAGGCCCAGCTGGAGCCCACCGAGGCGTCGGTGTTGGCCATGTTGTTGCCGGCGGTCTGCACCTTCTGACCGTGGCTGTTGGCCTGCTCGTAGATCACCGCGAAGTTGCGGCCCAACTGCGCCACGAACTCCTGGCAGGCCACCGAACCCGAGCCACCCCAGAAGTCCCCGGCGGCCATCACGTCGTGCACGATCGCCTGGTGCTCGGCCTCCAACGAGGCGGCCTGGGCACGGATCAACGCGCCGTGGGCGTTCACATCGCCGAACTGGTAATTGATCGACATAGTTGCTCTCCTCGGTCCTTCTAGCTCGACAGGATCTGCTGGGAAGCAGCTTCTTGCTGCTCGTAGTGGTTGGCGTCGCGGATCAACCCGTCGCGCACCCCGTGCAGCATGTTCACGATGTTGCGAAACGCCGTCTGCATCTGACCCATGGTGTCCAGGGAGCGCATCGACGCCGCCCCACTCCAGCCCGCACCGGCGATGTTCTGCGACGACGCCCACATCCGGCGGGCCTCGTCCTCAACGGTCTGCGCGTGGACGTCGAAACGCCCCGCCATCGCCCGCATCGCATCCGGGTCGGTCATAAAACGTGTTGCCATGAAAATCTTCTCCTTCTTGCTCGGAATTCGTTGTGGTGCCGGGCGGCCGGCCCGGCGGACACGTGGTGTTCGAGGCCCCTTCCGTTACCCGCCGGCCGGCGAACGGGGCATAACTTTGGGGGCCTTGGCGGCGACTGCGCCGAGTCCGCGCCCGGCCATCGCGCCCATCATCGCGTGGCCGAGCGGCCCGCCGGGCAGGCCGGACGATCCCGCCATGGTCTGAATGGGAGCGCTGACCGTGGTGGACGGCAGCACCGGTGCGGCACGAACCATGCCGTCTGCGGCCATCGACCAGGCTTGCGGCACCTTCAGCGCGCCCATCGAGGCGGCCTGGCCGAGCTTGGCGGAGATGGCGTTGGTCGCCGTGCTGAAGTGGCCGGCCAGCACGCCGACCGCGCCCTGCAGCTTGTCGTTGACGAAGTCGCCGATCTGGGTCATCAGGGTGCCGGTGCCGGCCGCGCCGGCGGTCTGTCCGGCCAGTGCGCCCGTGCCGCCCATCGCGCCCATCCGGGCCATCTGCATCAGCAGCATGGGCAGGATCCTCGCCGCCATCATGGCGGGCATGCTCATCGTGTTGATGGGCGACATGATCGAGCTGATCTGGGTGGCCATCAGCGTCTCGTCGAGGCCCGTGGTCGGGATGCCCATCGAGTCCATGATCCCGCCGATCGTCGACAGGTTGTACCCCGGGTTGACGGGCGGGGTCCCGCCGTCACCGGGAATGGGCGCTCCGGTGGAGGTGTCCGCAGCCGAACCCGGCTGCGTGGCCTGGGCCGAGTTCGGCGGGGCCGACTGAACCTGCATCATGTTGTTGTTGGCCTGAGCCGACATGTTGTAGGTGTCCATCGCGACGCCGTCCTGCGCCCACATCGCTTCGTACTGGGCTTCGGTCGCCGCGATCGCCGGGGTGTTCTGCCCGAAGAAGTTGGTCGAGATCAACGCCATCAGCATGGCCCGGTTCGCCGCGATCACCGGCGGTGGCACCGAGGCGGACCTGGCCGCTTCGAACAGTGCGGCGGCCTGACTGGCCAAGGCCGCGTTCTGGGTGGCGTTGGCCGACGCCTGCTGCAGCCAGGCCACATACGGCGCAACCGACGACGACGCCGCGGCCGACCCCATGCCCGTCCAGGTCGAGGTCAGGTTGGCGACCACCGAATTCGTCGCCGTCGCAGACGTCGCCAGCTCGGCGGCCAGATTGGCCCAAGCCGTCGACGCCTCCAGCAGAGGCGCCGAACCCGGCCCGGTATATATCAAGCCGGAGTTGATCTCCGGCGGGAACACGCTGAAGCTCATTGACGCGCCTCGACTCAGCCGGCCGACGTGGCGTTGGCGGCCTCGGTGAGGGCGTAGGCGTTGGAGTTCCCGCTGAGGGTGGCCACGATCTGCTGGTGAACAGCGGCAGCCTGGGCGCTGACCTGCTGGAACAGCTGGGCGTGCGTGGCGAATTGGGCAGCAGTCATCGCCGAGACCATGTCGGCGGCAGGCGGCACCACACCGGTGGTGGGAGCGGCCGCGGCGGCCATGCCCGCGGTCATAGAGTCACCGATTCCCGACAGGCTGCCCGCAGCCGCCGTCAGAACCTCCGGCTGAGCGGTTACGAATGACATCTTTCCTCCTGGAACCTGAAGCGATGTGGTGTTACGCGATCGAAGTCTGGGTCAGTAGTTGACGCACGTCACTCTAGCCGACGTCGTCTAATAACGATCTGATAAAGCTGTGGCTGCCGATGCCAGCGAGAGCCCCGGCCATGTGCCATACCAGGGGGTAACAACACCAGCTGAAGCGTTCACCGGGCAGACGACCTCTCCATAGATCTGACGGCATAAAGCATGTGGCAGCCGTTGCGGGTGTGGTTCCCACCGCAGCCGGAAGCAGAACGTAACACCGGCACCACCACCCCGTACAGCACCGCGACAAACATTCAGTAAAGGTTTGGGAACTGGTCAGACAAGATCGGCTTTGGTTAACGAACCACCTGGATTCGCCACGGTAACCGGGCTCAAGCCGACCGCCCGCCTGTGCGGGTATGCAAAGCTAAGGAAGCTCACAAGGCGGCCGGCCGGTGACCAGGAAACCTACGGAAATTCCACGGAGCGTGCGATGACCTTCAACGAAGGTATGCAGATAGATACCAGCACCACCTCATCTGGCGGCGGCGGCCGTGGGATCGCCATCGGCGGTGGTGTCGCCGGGCTGGTGATCATGGTGGTGGCGCTGCTGCTCGGGGCGGATCCCGGCGACGTGCTCAGCCAGCAGCCGGTGGATCGCGGGCAGTACACCGCGCCGGGGTTCGACCTCAGCAAGTGCCGCACCGGTGAGGACGCCAACAGATACGTGCAGTGCCGGGTGGTGGCGACCGCCAACTCGGTCGACGCGGTGTGGTCGGAGCTGCTACCCGGTTACAGCCGTCCGCAGGTGCAGTTGTTCAGCGGCCAGACCACCACCGCCTGCGGATCGGCCACCAGCGCCGTCGGGCCGTTCTATTGCCCGGGCGACCAGACCGCCTACTTCGACACCGACTTCTTCCAGGTGCTCGTCGACCAGTTCGGCTCCAGCAGCGGGCCGCTGGCGCAGGAGTACGTGGTGGCCCACGAGTTCGGCCACCACGTGCAGAACCTGCGCGGAGTGCTCGGCCGGGCCCAGCATGGTGCGCAGGGCGCAACCGGCGCCGGGGTGCGCACCGAGCTGCAGGCCGACTGCTACGCCGGGGTGTGGGCGCACTACGCGGCGGTGACCAAACAGAAGAGCACCGGGGTTCCGTTCCTCAAGCCGCTGACCGACGACGACATCCGCGACGCGCTGTCCGCGGCGTCGTCGGTCGGTGACGACCGCATCCAGGAGGCCGCCACCGGCCGCGTCAACCCGGAGTCCTGGACGCACGGCGCCTCGGCGCAGCGACAGCACTGGTTCACCGTCGGTTACCAGACCGGCGACCCCAACCAGTGCGACACCTTCGCCGCAGCCGACCTGGGGTAGCGGTAAGCCGCCCCGGGTCAACCGAGCAGGCTGCGCAACTCGGCGCGGCCCGCCTCATCGAGGGGCAACAGCGGGCGCCGCGGCGCACCGGCGGGCACCCCGAGCAGTTCCAGCCCGGCCTTGACCGTGGTCGCCAGTCCCCCCGCCACGATGAAGGTCAGCAGCGGCTTCAGATCGTCGTAGAGCGCCTGCGCGGTGTCGAGGTCGCCCGCGGTGACCGCGCTATAGAGGTCCAGACACGGCTTCGCCCGCAGGTTGGGAGCCGCCGTGCACCAGCCGGCCGCTCCGGCGCGTAGGGCGTCGAGCACCAGCGGGTTGCTGCCGTTGAAGAACGGCAGCCGCTCGTCGGAGAGCTCGGCGATACGCAGCATCCGGGTCAGGTCGCCGGTGGACTCCTTGACCATGGTGACGTGCTCGATGTCCTCGAACATCCGCACCAGCAGCTCGGGGCTCATGTCCACTCCCGAGGTGGCCGGGTTGTTGTAGGCGACGATGTCGACGTCGACCGCGTCGGACACCGCCGCGTAGTGCGTGGTGATCTCCCGCTCGGAGAGCTTCCAGTAGGACACCGGCGCGACCATCACCGCGTCGGCACCGGCCTGCGCGGCGTAGCGGGCGCGGCGCACCGTCGTCGCGGTCGTCAGGTCCGAGACCCCGACCAGCACCGGCAACCGCCCGGCCACCGCCGCGACGGAGGCGTCGACGCATGCGTCGAACTCACCTTCGGTGAGGTAGGCGAGTTCACCGGTGCTGCCCAATGGAGCGATGGCATGCACACCGGCGTCGACGAGGCGTTCGATGACGGCAGTCAACACCGCGGTGTCGATACCGCCGTCGGTAAAGGGGGTGATCGGATAGCCGATGATGCCGTGCAACGGTGGCGCCACGAAGTGCTCCTTTGGTTATCGGGTGATCGCGTCAGGGTGGGCGGCCAGCGCCCGTCGGGCGTAGTAGGCGAAGTTGGCGGCGCTGCGGTTGGGCAGCAGGGTCCAGTCGTGGGCTTCGCGGGCCAGTTCCTCCGGCAGTTCTTTGATGGTGCCGGCGGCCATGGCGGCCAGCTGCAGTGCGGCGGCGCGTTCGATCAGCACCGCCAACGAGCACGCTTCCTCGACGCTGGCGCCGGCCACGATCTGACCGTGGTGCGCCAGCAGGATCGCCTTCTTGTCGCCCAGGGCTTGCGAGATGATCTCCCCCTCCTCGTTGCCGACCGGAACCCCGGGCCAGCTCGGCAGGAATGCGCAGTCGTCGTAGAGCGGGGTGGTGTCCATGTGTGAGACGACCAGCGGGGTCTCCAGCATTGACAGGGCGGCCACATGGAACGGGTGAGTGTGCACGATGCACTGCACATCGGGGCGCGCCCGGTAGATCCAGCTGTGGAATCGGTTGGCGGGGTTCGCCATTCCCTCGCCCTCGATGACGTTGAGATCTTCGTCGACGAGCAGCAGGTTGTCTTGCGTGATCTCGTCGAAGCCCAGGCCGAGCCGCTGGGTGTAGTAGGTGCCGGACGCCTCCGCACGGGCGGTGATCTGCCCGGCCAGCCCCGAGTCGTGGCCGCGGTCGGACAGCGCCCGGCAGGTCAGCGCCAGCTTCTGGCGGAGCGACCAGCTGTCCTGCTCGAAATTCTCCGCGAAGCGCCGTTCTGCCTGCTGAATCAGGTCGGACTTGGAGTCGTCGAACGTGCTGGCCATGACCGCTCCCCGGTAGACAACAGATGACACGACTGTAGTCGATAGGACACCTAGTGTCATACGTTGTGCCATCATGTCCGCATGACCGCACTGGTGCGCAATGTCCGCAGGCAGCAAGGGCTCACCCTCGAGGCGCTCGCCGAACGGACCGGGCTCACCAAGAGCTACCTGTCCAAGATCGAACGCAGCCGCAGTACGCCGTCGATCGCGACCGCCATCAAGGTGGCCCGGGCGCTGGATGTCGATGTGGCGCAACTGTTCGCCGAACGCGGCGACGAGGACCGGATCGCCGTCGACCGCGCAGCCGAGCGCAGCACCGATCGGCAACGCTATCGGGCGATGGCCTCACACATGCTGGGAAAAACGATGTCTCCGTTCGTGTTACGGCCCGCTGGACGCAGTGCCCGGCCCGCCCACCCGCTGCACTCGCACCATGGCGGCCAGGAGTTCGTGTTCGTCCACGCCGGGACCGTCGAACTGGTGTACGGCGATGAGAGCTGGACCCTGGCGGCAGGCGACAGCGCCTACTTCGACGCCTCGGTCAGTCACCGCATCCGCGCGGTGGGCGCCGAGCCCGCCGAGGTCATCGTCGTGGCCACCGACGGGGCCGGCGCCCGGTGAGCACCGAACTGCTGTTCTCCTACGGCACACTGCGGCTACCCGAGGTGCAGCGCAGCACTTTCGGGCGCGAACTCGACGGCCGGCCCGACGCCATCGTCGGCTACGACCTGGACTACGTGACGATCACCGACCCCGAGGTGGTGGCGCTCAGCGGCAGCGACCGCCACCCGATCCTGCGCCCGTCGACGGCGCCGGCGGCAGCTGTCAGCGGCACAGTATTCGCCATCAGCACCGACGAACTGGCCGCCGCCGACGACTACGAAGTCGACGCGTACCGACGGATCTCGATGCCGCTGCGCTCCGGCGCGCAGGCCTGGGTCTATGTGTTCGCCGGCTGAGCCGGCGGGATCTAACGACCAGGCCTCACCAGGGGCGAGTCGAGCAGGTCACGCCGCTGCCGCCCTGCTGGGAGACGACCACGTCGCCGTCGACGGCGATCTCGCAGCGGAACTCGGGGTTGATCCGCAATCCCCCGCTGGCGGTGACCAGCGCCCACTGGCCCGGGTCGGCCAGCGTGGCGGTGTAGACCAGCGGTTGACCTCCGCCGATCGGCACCCGGACGGTCTCCAGGTACTCCGATGAGTTGGCGTTGTAGGCCGCCATGCTCGGCGGGTCGGTCTTGATGTAGGAGATGTTGCCGGTCAGGTCGCTGGTGGCGGTGATGGTGTAGGTGACCTCGTGACCCCCCGTGGTGCTCTTCTTCGGGGTCTCGCCCGCCGGCTTCGGGGTGTCGTCCGCCGGCTTCGGGCTCTCCTCCGACGGTTCGGCCGCATTCTGCGTCGGGGCCGGCGATTCCGCCGAAGAATCCGTCGAGGGCGCCGGCTCCGCCAGTGACGTCGCCGGGCCGGCCAGCACTCCGGCCGACGCCGCGAGCAGCGTCGCACCGAGCACGGCTGTCACATTCCGCATGGTCGTCATACCGCGCCACGGTACCGGAGAGTCACCGCCGGCCCGTCGGTCGCGGATCGCGCGAGACCCGCCAGTTCGCCCTCACGCAGGCGTTTCGCCGGATTCTCCGGCGTTGCTGCGATCTCGCGACAGCCGACCCAGCACCTCGGCGACCACGTCGTCGAACGCCACCTCGAGCTGCTCCCCGGTGGCCAGATTCTTGACGCCGACCGTGCCGGCTTCCAGGTCGCGGTCGCCGGCCACCAGCGCCACGACGGCACCGGAACGATCCGCGGCGCGCATCGCGCCCTTGAGCCCGCGGTTGCCGTAGGCCAGATCCGCCCGCACCCCGGCGGCGCGCAGCCGGCCGGCCAGTACCGCCAGCCGAAGTTTGGCCGCCTCGGACAGTCCCACCCCGAACACATCGCATCGGCTGGTCGCGCCCACCGCCTTGCCTTCGGCGGCCAGCGCCAGCAGGGTGCGGTCCACCCCGAGCCCGAAACCGATCCCGGACAGATCCTGCCCGCCGAGTTGGCGCATCAGTCCGTCGTAGCGGCCGCCGCCGCCGATCCCCGATTGCGCGCCGAGCCCGCCGTGCACGAACTCGAAGGTGGTCTTGGTGTAATAGTCCAACCCGCGCACCATGCGTGGGTTGATCTCGTAGGCGACGCCGAGGGCGTTCAGGTGCGCCAGCACGGTGTCGAAATGCGCTCTGGCCCCGGCGGAGAGGTGGTCGAGCATCAGCGGGGCGTCCGCGGTCATCTCTTTGACCTCCGGGCGCTTGTCGTCGAGCACCCGCAGCGGGTTGATCTCGGCGCGCCGGCGGGTCTCTTCATCCAAGTCGAGGCCGAACAGGAACTGCTGCAACAACTCTCGGTAAGCCGGCCGGCAGGTGTCGTCGCCTAGCGAGGTGATCTCGAGCCGGAAACCGTCCAAGCCCAGCGAGCGGAAACCGGCGTCGGCGACCGCGATCACCTCGGCGTCCAGCGCGGGGTCGTCCACCCCGATGGCTTCCACCCCGACCTGCTGTAGCTGCCGGTACCGGCCGGCCTGTGGACGCTCGTAGCGGAAGAAGGGCCCCGAGTAGCACAGCTTGACCGGCAGTTGACCGCGGTCCAGGCCGTGCTCGATCACCGCGCGCACCACCCCGGCGGTGCCCTCGGGCCGCAGCGTCACCGAACGGTCGCCGCGATCGGCGAAGGTGTACATCTCCTTGGAGACCACATCGGTGGACTCCCCCACCCCACGGGCGAACAGCGCGGTGTCCTCGAAGATCGGCAACTCGATGTCGCCGTAGCCGGCACGGCGGGCCGCCGCCAACAGTCCGTCGCGCACCGCGACGAAGGAGGCCGAAGTCGGCGGTACACCGGGAACATAGTCGGGCACCCCTTTGGGTGCGGCGAACGTGCTCACGCACTCAGCCCTTTCAACGTGCTCACGCACTCAGCCCTTCTAGGAACGGGTTGAACCGGCGTTCGGCGCCGATGGTGGTCTTGGGTCCGTGGCCGGGCAGCACCACGGTGGAATCGTCGAGGCGCAACAGTTTGTCGACGATCGAGTTCATCAGGTCGCGACCGCTGCCACCGGGCAGGTCGGTGCGGCCGACCGAATTCTGGAACAGGGTGTCCCCGCTGAACACCACCTCGGCGGCGTCACCGTCGACCCGGAAGACCACCGAACCGCGGGTATGCCCGGGAGTGAAATCGACGGTGACCGTGGTGTCGCCCAGGCCGATCTTGTCCCCGTCGCGATCCAGCTCGACCAGCTGTTTGGGTTCGGAGAACATCACCTTGCTCAAGACGCCGAACAGTGCCTGGCCCGGCAGCGTGCCGAGAGACCGCAGTGGGTCGGTGAGCATGAAGCGGTCCTCGGGGTGGATGTAGGTCGGGCAGCCGTAGGTGTCGGAGACCTTCTGCGCCGACCAGATGTGGTCGATGTGGCCGTGGGTGAGCAGCACCGCCGACGGCGTCAGCCGATTCTCGTCGAGGATGTGGCGCAGCCGGGCCATCGCGCGCTGACCGGGGTCGACGACGATCGCATCGGCGCCCTGCCGCTGCGCCAGGACGTAGCAGTTGCATGCCAACATCCCGGCGGGGAATCCGGTGACCAACACGTGGACCAGTTTCCCATTGCGTGCCGTTGCGGCGCGGACGTGGGCGGTGCTGGCAGACTTTGGCAGACTGTAGAGCCGACTCACCAGCGAGCCAGGAGGTATTCCGGCGGTGTCCACGAACGAAGAACGACGCGCTCAAGCCAAGCGCAAGCTGGACGAACAGGTGCAGCAGCGCGCCGAGGCGGCAACCAAGCAGCGCCGGATACTGATGATCGCCGGCGGCGTGGTTGCCGTGGCGCTGCTGGCCGGCGTGGTGTTCGTGGTGCTGCGCGACGACGGCGACAGCGGCAACGTTAACGCCGCCCCGACGTCGGAGGTCTCGGACGCTCCGGCGCCCTCGCCCGGCGAGCCCGGTCAGCTGCCGAAGTTCACCGCATCACCCACCCTGGGCGCCGACTGCCAGTACCCCAAGGCGCGCCCGGCCAGCAAGCCGGTCGAGCCGCCGCGCTCCGGCAAGGTCCCGACCGAGCCGGCCGAGGTCAGCGTGTCGATGATGACCGACCAGGGCCCCATCGGGTTGATGCTCGACAACGCCCAATCCCCCTGCACGGTCAACAGCTTCATCAGCCTGGGCGCCAAGGACTTCTTCGCCGGCACCCAGTGCCACCGGTTGACCACCTCTCCGATGCTCAGTGTGCTGCAGTGCGGCGACCCGGCCGGCGACGGCACCGGAGGGCCCGGCTATGAGTTCGCCAACGAATACCCCACCGACCAGTACGCGCCGAACGACCCAGCAGCCCAGCAGCCGGTGACCTACCCGCGCGGCACCCTGGCGATGGCCAACGCCGGGCCCGGCACCAACGGCAGCCAG
Organism: Mycolicibacter senuensis; assembly: GCF_002101885.1. Classification (GTDB taxonomy): domain Bacteria; phylum Actinomycetota; class Actinomycetes; order Mycobacteriales; family Mycobacteriaceae; genus Mycobacterium; species Mycobacterium senuense. The sequence continues at coordinate 495,075 of NZ_LQPS01000043.1, read as the reverse complement.
TTCTTCCTGGTCTACCAGGATTCGATGCTGCCGCCGCAGTACACGGTGTTCGGCAAGATCCAGGACGACGGGCTGGCCACTCTCGACAAGATCGCCGAGGCCGGTGTCGCGCCGGGCGGCCGCAGCACCGATGACGGCCCGCCGGCCACGAAGGTGACCATCAAGTCCGTGCGCGCCGACTAGGCCGCCGAGGTCACCCGGTAGACGTCGTAGACGCCCTCGACGTTGCGCACCACGTTGAGCAGGTACCCGAGATGCTTCGGGTCGCCCATCTCGAAGGTGAACCGGCTGATCGCCACCCGATCCCGCGACGTGGTGACCGAGGCCGACAAGATGTTGACCTTCTCATCAGCGAGCACCTTGGTCACATCCGACAACAACCGGTGCCGGTCGAGCGCCTCGACCTGGATGGCCACCAGGAACACCGACGACGGCGACGGCGCCCACTTGACCTCGATGATCCGCTCGGCCTGCTGGCGCAGCGCGTCGGCGTTGGTGCAGTCGGTGCGATGCACCGACACCCCGCCGCCGCGGGTCACGAAGCCCATGATCTCGTCGCCGGGCACCGGGGTGCAGCACTTGGCCAGCTTGGTCAGCACCCCGGTGGCGCCGGGAACCGCCACACCGACGTCGTCGGTGTGCCGCTCGCGGCGCGGGATCGTGAGCGGAGTGGAGCGCTCGGCCAAGTCCTCCTCCGCTTGGTCCACCCCACCGAGTTGGGCCACCAGCCGCTGCACCACGTGGTGCGCCGAGATGTGGTTCTCCCCGACCGCGGTGTACAGCGCGGACACGTCGCTGTAGTGCAGTTCGCGGGCCACCGCGACCATCGACTCACCGCTGATCAGCCGCTGCAGCGGCAGCCCCATCCGGCGCACCTCGCGGGCGATCGCGTCCTTGCCCGATTCCAGCGCCTCCTCGCGGCGCTCCTTGGCGAACCATTGCCGGATCTTGGCCTTGGCCCGCGGCGACACCACGAACTGCTGCCAGTCCCGCGACGGGCCGGCGTTCTGGGCCTTGGAGGTGAAAACCTCGACCACTTCGCCGTTCTCCAGCTTGCGCTCCAGCGCCACCAGCCGGCCGTTGACCCGGGCGCCGATGCAACGGTGGCCCACCTCGGTGTGCACGGCGTAGGCGAAGTCCACCGGGGTGGAGCCGTTGGGCAGCGTGATCACGTCGCCCTTGGGCGTGAAGACGAAGATCTCCTTGACGGCCAGGTCGTAGCGCAACGACTCGAGGAATTCGCCGGGGTCGGCGGCTTCCCGCTGCCAGTCCAGCAGCTGGCGCATCCAAGCCATGTCGTCGATCTCGGCGGCGGCGTTCGGATGCGGAACAACGTTGCGGCCCTTGGCCTCCTTGTAGCGCCAGTGCGCGGCGATGCCGTATTCGGCGGTGCGGTGCATCTCCCGGGTACGGATCTGGATCTCCAGCGGCTTGCCCTCCGGGCCGATCACCGTGGTGTGCAGCGACTGGTAGACCCCGTAGCGGGGCTGGGCGATGTAGTCCTTGAACCGCCCGGCCATCGGCTGCCACAGCGAGTGCACCACTCCGACCGCGGCGTAGCAGTCCCGGATCTCGTCGCACAGGATCCGCAGGCCCACCAGGTCGTAGATGTCGTCGAAGTCGCGGCCCCGCACGATCATCTTCTGATAGATCGACCAGTAGTGCTTGGGCCGGCCTTCGACGGTCGCGGTGATCTTCGACTTGGCCAGCGTGTTGATGATCTCGGTGCGCACCTTGGCCAGGTAGGTGTCGCGGGACGGCGCCCGGTCGGCCACCAGCCGGACGATCTCCTCGTACTTCTTCGGGTGCAGGATCGCAAACGACAGATCCTCGAGCTCCCATTTGACCGTGGCCATACCCAGCCGGTGTGCCAGTGGCGCAATGACTTCCAGTGTTTCACGGGCTTTGCGTGCCTGCTTCTCCGGCGGCAGGAAGCGGATGGTTCGCATGTTGTGCAGCCGATCGGCGACCTTGATCACCAGCACCCGCGGGTCGCGCGCCATCGCGATGATCATCTTGCGGATCGTCTCGGCTTCGGCGGCGGTGCCCAGCACCACCTTGTCGAGCTTGGTCACCCCGTCGACCAGGTGGGAGACCTCGTCGCCGAACTCCCCGGCAAGCGCAGTCAGCGTGTAGCCGGTGTCCTCGACGGTGTCGTGCAACAGCGCGGCCACCAGCGTGGTGGTGTCCATCCCCAGCTCCGCCAGGATGGTGGCCACGGCCAGCGGGTGGGTGATGTAGGGGTCTCCGGAGTGCCGCAACTGGGTGGCGTGCCGTTGTTCGGCGACCTCGTAGGCGCGTTGCAGCAACGCCAGGTTCGCCTTCGGGTAGAACTGCCGGTGCACTGCGACCAGTGGTTCCAGCACCTGGCTGAGCGCGCCGCGCTGGGCGGTGATCCGGCGGGCGATCCGGGCCCGGACCCGTCGGGAGGCGCTGGTGGGCACCTTGAGCAGATCGGTGCGTTCAGTGGGCGAGTCCTGGGCGGGCGCCTCCGAGACCACCACCGGCCGGGCGCCGCCGTCGCGCCGGTCCTGGGCCGCCCCTTCTTCGAAGCCCGCTGCCGAGCCTTGTTCCGAGCCCACTCCCTTCACCTCCGACCACGAGACTATCGGCTAAACCCGATACAGGCTGGTTAGCTGCAGCGGCGCCACCGCGGCGCGCCCGCCCATGTCGGCCAACTCCAGCACCACCGCGACCGCAACGACCTCGGCTCCGGCGCGGCGCAACAACCGCTGCGCGGCCGCCAGGGTACCGCCGGTGGCGAGAACATCGTCGACGATGACCACCCGGCGGCCGGTCAGATCGATCCCGTCGGCCGGAATCTCCAGCACGGCCTGGCCGTACTCGAGTTGATAGGCCTCCGACAGTACCGGCGGCGGCAGCTTGCCGCCCTTGCGCACCGCCAGCGCACCCACCTCGAGTCGGTCGGCGATGGCCCCGGCCAGCAGAAACCCCCGGGCGTCGATGCCGGCGACCAACTCTGCCCCGGCTGCGGTTCGCGCCAGCGCCTCGGTGACCGCGGCCAGCCCAGCGGCGTCGGCGAACACCGGGGTCAGGTCTTTGAACGCGATTCCGGGACTGGGGAAATCGCCCACCTCGCGGGTCAACGACGCGATGATCCCGGCGACATCATCGGCCGGCCGTTCGGCGGGGTTCACTGTTGCAGCGCCCAGCGGTCCATGTTCCAGCCCGCACCCCAACGGGTCGGGTTGGCGGCGACGCCATAGGTCTTCTTCGATGACAGCAGGGTGCGCTGCTGCCGGTAGAGCGGCAGCGTCGGCATGTCCGCCCACAGCACCGGTGCGCTCTCGGCCAGCAGCCGGACCAGGTCCGCCGGATCGGCGGTCACCGCCAGCGCGGAGATGATGCCGTCGATCTGGTCGTTGTGGTAGCCCGACAGGTTGTTGCCGTTGCCGCTGAACAGCTCGTAGGCATCCATCACCGACGATCCGGTCGAGCCGCTACCGGTGGACCCGCCGGTGCTGGCCAGCAGCACGTCGATCTGGCCTTCCCGCAGGGAGTGCGGCCCGATGCGGTCGGATGCCATCTCGGTGACCGTGATGCCGGCCGGTGCGCACGAGCCGCTGATGGCCCCGACCACCGCGGCCAGTCGGGTGTTCGGGCCGCGGTAGCCGATCCGCACGGTCAGCGGTTTGCCGCCCAGGGTGTCCCGGGCTGCATTGGCATCGGCCTGCGCGAACTGTTGGGCCTCGGGCACGTTCTCGGCCTGGTCGAACGCGTCGTCCATGGCCGTGTTCAGCCGCGAGTTGACCATCGGCACCCCGGCGTCGCGGGCGATGACGTCCCGCGGGGTGCACAGCGCCACCGCCCGGCGCGCCGGGATCTCCGACAGTGGGCCGGATGGAGCGAAGATCAGCTGCTCGATACCACCCGACGGGCTGTCGCTGCTCTGGTAGTCGTCGGGGGTGATCACCGACCCGGCGGACCCGGTCGCCACGTCGACGACCTCCACCACGCGTTTGTTGACGCGGTCGGCGATATCGGCGCCCTGCGGCCACACCGTGACCCGTCTGGTGACCGGCGTGGCACCCCACCAGAGGTCGTTGGCGACCAGCACGACGGCGCCGCCCTCGAGCACCGAGTCGATCCGGTAGGGCCCCGACGACGGGAAGTGCCGCAGATCGGCCTTGTCGTCGAGCTGCCAGGTGGTGTTCCAGGCCTGGGCGATCCTGGCCACGACCTCCTCGGCCGGCGGCTCATCACCCAGGAACGCCTCGGTGATGTTCAAGCCGAGCAGGTCGTTGAGGATGTGCGACGGCATCATCGACGTCGCGGTGAACAGTTCCTCGTAGTCGACGATGTTGCGGTCGCCGAAGAACGACACCCGGGCCTTCTTGGCCCCGGGCTGGCATTCGATGTGCTCGATATCGAGGTAGCCGGCGCGGCTGGCGGCGTCGAAGCCCGGGAACCGCCCGGATTGCGCTGCCCAGGCGAGGACCAGGTCATCGCAGGTGATCGGCTTGCCGTCGGAGTAGACCGCCGCCTCGGCGATCTGGTAATCCAGCACCAGCGGGGCGCGGCCCACCACCGAGATGCTGCCGAAGTCGTGGTCGGCGACGATCTGCCCGTCCGGGCCGTGGTAGCCGAAGCCGGTCAGGGTCCGGGAGAACGCCTGCGGCCCCGCCGAGGCGGCGCCGGCCACCGAGGTGGTGTTGTAGGTGATCAGCCCGCCGTCGACGGCGTAGTCGATCTGATCGACGGTGGCGCTGGTGCAGGCCGACACCGACCAGACGCCCAGCGCGGTGGCGGCCGCCACCACCCACGCCGCCGCGTGCCGCCAGCGGGCCGCCATCGGCGCTACCGTCCGGTGCCGGGCTTGCCGGTCGGACGCTGGGTGCGCCGGCTGGTGGGACGGACCGGCTTGGCGCCCGGCGCCGGGGCCGCCGGCGTCGCCGCGGTGCCGACGTCCGCGTTCTCGGCCGTCTCCCCCTCATCGAGATCGGCGGCGTCGTCGGCCGCGTCGTCGGCCGGCGCGGCTTTCGAACCCGATGTGGCCTTGCGCCGCCGCATCACCCGGCGGTTGTGGTTCTGCACCAGTTCGGTGCGTTCTCGCAGCGTGACCAGTAGCGGCGTGGCCAGGTAGATCGACGAATAGGTGCCGACGATGACGCCGACCAGCTGCACCAGCGCCAGGTCCTGGAGCGTTCCGACCCCCAGCAACCACACCGCGACCACCATCAGCGAGATGATCGGCAGCGCAGAGATCAGGCTGGTGTTGATCGACCGCATGAAGGTCTGGTTGACCGCCAGGTTGGCCTCTTCGGCGAAGGTGCGCCGGGTTTTGTGTTCGAAGCCGTGGGTGTTCTCCTCGACCTTGTCGAACACGATGACGGTGTCATAGATGGAGAACCCGAGGATGGTCAGCAGGCCGATCACGGTGGCTGGGGTGACCTCGAACCCGACCAGCGAATACACCCCGGCGGTGACGACGATGTCGAACACCATCGAGATCATCGCCGCCAGCGTCATGAACCACTCGTAGCGAACGGTGATGTAGAGCGACGCCAGCAGCAGGAACACCACCAGCGCGATCACGGCCTTCTGGGTGATCTGTCCGCCCCAGGTCTCCGACACCGCCGAGTCGCTGATCGCCAGTTTGCTCGGTTGCCCGTCGGGGCCGACGGGCTGGAACGCGTCAAACAGTGCGTCGCGCAGCTTGTCGGTCTCCTCGATGGTCAGCGTCTCGGCGCGGATCTGCACGGTCGCCGAGCTGCCGTTGCCGACCACGACCACCGATTCGGGACTGCTGCCGACGGTGTCGCGGAACACCTGCTCGACCTGGGTGATCGAGGTGTCGCCGCGGGGGAACGACACCTTGGTGCCGCCGGCGAAGTCGATGCCGAAGGTGAAGCCACGGATCAGGATGCTCAAGATGGCGATCGCGACCATCGCACCGCTGATCGCGTACCACATCCGCCGCTTACCGATGACCTCGAACGCGCCGGTGCCGGTGTAGAGCCGCGACAGGAAGCCGTGTTGCGGCGGCCGCGGCGCGCCGGTGGTCTTGCGCGCCGTCTCTTCCACGGCGGTGCCGGTCTCGGTGAGTTCGACCGCGCCTGACTCGTTCTTCTTCGCGGACTTCGTCGCGCGCTTCGCGCCGCTGCTGGTGCTCGGTTTGGCCATCTGGCTATCCCTGTCCCGTCGACTGGGCGGTCACCCGCGCGCCCGTTTTGGCTGCCGGCTTGCCACCCGATCTCGCCACCGCCCGCCGCTCACGTGCGACCTGCTGCACCGCGCCGAGACCGTTGTAGCTCGGTTTGGCCAGCGTCGGCGACTTGGACGCCAGATAGACCAGCGGCCAGGTCACCAGGAACACCACCACCAGGTCGAGGATGGTGGTCAGCCCCAGCGTGAACGCGAAGCCCTTCACCTGGCCGACCGCCAGGAAGTACAGCACCGCCGCGGCCAGGAAGGTCACCGCGTTACCGGACACGATCGTCTTGCGGGCCCGGGTCCATCCGCGCGGCACCGCGGAGCGGAAGGATCGGCCTTCCCGGATCTCGTCCTTGATGCGTTCGAAGAACACCACGAACGAGTCGGCGGTGGTGCCGATACCGATGATCAGACCCGCGATACCGGCCAGGTCGAGCGTGTAGTTGATGTATCTGCCCAACAGCACCAGGATCGCGTAGACCATGGCGCCGGCGACCACCAGCGACAGCGCGGTGAGCACCCCGAGCACCCGGTAATAGAGCAGTGAATACACCAGCACCAGCAGCAGGCCGATCGCGCCGGCGATCAGGCCGGCCCGCAGCGACGTCATTCCCAGTGTGGCCGAGACGGTTTCGGCTTCGGAGGACTCGAACGACAGCGGCAATGACCCGTACTTCAGCACGTTGGCCAACTGGCGCGCCTCGTCCTGGGTGAATCCCGGTGAGCCGCCGGTGATCTGGGTTCGGCCGCCGGGAATCGCCTCTTGGATCTGCGGCGCGCTGACCACCTGCGAGTCCAAGGTGAACGCGGTCTGGGTGCCGATGTGGGCCGCGGTGTAGTCGGCCCAGACGTCGGCTGCGCCGCTCTTGAACTGCACCTGCACGATGTTGGAGCCGCTGCGCTGGTCCATGCCCGAGCTGGCGTCGGCGATCTGGTCGCCGCTGATGATCGACGGCGCTAGCAGGTATGCCGTCTGATGGTCCTGTGAGCAGGTCACCAGCGGCAGATCCGGGTCGTCATTGCCGGCCAGGATGTCTTCCTTGTCGCACCGGCTGGCCTGGATCTGCAGAGCCAGCGCCTGGACCACCTTGTTGTCGCTCTGCCGCAACCGCTTCTCGGCGGCGATGCGGGCCGCCAGGCCCTGAGGCTGGCCGGCCTGGCCGGGCTGGCCCGGGATACCCGGCATGCCGGGCAGACCGGGCAGGCCCGGCAGTTGGGCGCCCGGGATCGGCGGCTCGGCCGGTGTGCCCGGTTCGGTGGGCTCCGGGGTCTCGGAGGCGCCCGGCGTGGTGGTCTCGGTGGCGTTCTCCGGTTCAGGGCTCTCCGAGGTGGTGCCCGGCGTGGGAGCCGGTTCCTGCGGGTAGGGCCGCGGCTGAGCCGGCGGGAACAGCGGCTGCTGCGGCAGCGAGCCGCCGTTGCCGCCCAGGGCACCGCCGCCTGCCCCGGCGTCGCCCGGCAAGCCCTGCCCGCCCGAGGGGAGCTGGCCACCGGTGGCCGGCATCCCGGGCAGGCCGGGGCTGCCGCCCGGGAGACCGGGCAGTCCGCCCGGCACACCGGGCACTCCGCCCGGAACACCGGGGACCCCGCCCGGGACACCGGGGAGTCCCGGCGGCAAACCGGGCTGCCGGGGTCCGCCGGGAAGTCCTGGCATCTGACCGCCGCCGGCCTGTTTGGCTTCCTCCACCGACACCCCGCTGATCACCGGTCTGATGTAGAGCCGGGCCGTCTGCCCGAGGGTGCGCGCTTCATTGCCGTCGCTGCCGGGCACGGTGATGACCAGGTTGCTGCCGTCGATGATGACCTCGGAACCGGACACGCCCAGACCGTTCACCCGCGCGCTGATGATCTGCTGCGCCTGGTTGAGCGCGTCACGGGTCGGGGCCGAGCCATCCGGGGTGCGGGCGGTGAGCGTCACGCGGGTGCCGCCCTGCAGGTCAATGCCGAGTTTCGGCTCGGCCAGCTTGTCTCCGGTCAGGAATACCAGCAGGTAGACACCGATGAGCATTGCCAGGAACACCGCCAGACTGCGGGCAGGGCGCACCGGCGCCGAAGGCGATGCCACGTTGCTTCAGTCTCCTTCGCTCATTGCACGATGCGCACTCGCGATCGTCGGGGCTGGTCCGCGCTCGGTCCATTGCCGACGGTCAGTTCGACTGCACCCGCAAAAGGGTACGTGCCCGGCTGTCGGGCTCGCTCGTTGGGCGGGCGTTGGGCGCGTCGGCCGCTGCCGCGACGGCGGCGACCCGCTGCGCCCGGCTCCGCCGCGCCTGCGATCGCCGTCAGGCGTCTTCGGTGGCCTGTTCGACCGCCGCTTCGGCGGCGAAGTCCTCCGGCTCGATCTTGTCGCGGATCGCCAGCTTCATCCAGGTGGTCACCACACCGGGCGCGATCTCCAGATCGACGTCGTCATCGGTGATACCGGTAATCGTGGCCGCCAGCCCGGAGGTGGTGTGGACCCGGTCTCCGACCCGCAATGACTCGTGCAGGTCGATGGTGGCCTGCATCGCGCGCTTCTGCCGCCGCGAGGCGAAGAACATAAACGCGCCCATGACGATGAGCAGCGGCAGGAAGGCAACCATGCTATTCATGACGACAACCGATCTTTCGAGTTGGGGTATTGGTCTTGCGCGCCGGTTCACGTGTGACGGGCCGCGGTGATGACAACAGTCTGCCATTGTGTCGGACGACTCCGAGTCGGTACCGCGGTCGGACCCTTAGGCTGTGTGAGCAATCGGGGGTCAGGATTCTCCAGAAAGGTCGGGCGATGAGGAATTTCGCGTGTGGTCTGGCTACCGCCGTGGCGCTGGCGGCAGCCCCCCTGGCGGTAGGTGCGATCGCGCTGCCCGCCGTCGGATCGGCGGCACCGCTGGACTGCCCGGGCGGTCAGTACTGGGAGCCGAGCACCAACACCTGCATGCCCCTCGGCCAGGGCCCCACGCCGCTCGACTGCACGGAAGGCCAGTACTGGGAACCGAGCACCAACACCTGCATGCCCCTCGGCCAGGGCCCCACGCCGCTGGACTGCCCGCCCGGCGAATGGTGGAACCCGTTCGGCAACGCCTGCCGGCCGCTGGGCCAAGTCTGACCTGTCGCAACCACCGCTGAGGAGACCGCTCATGTCTGTGTCGACACTGCAGCAGAGCCGTCACCTGGCCACTGAGATCCCCGGCCCCGGTTCGGTGCGGCTGGCAAGCCGCCGCGCGGCGGCCGTCGCCCGCGGCGTGGCCAGCACGCTGCCGGTGTACGCGGCCCGCGCCGGCGGGGGCATCGTGGAGGACGTCGACGGCAACCGGCTGATCGATCTGGGCTCGGGCATCGCGGTGACCACCGTCGGCAACGCCGCACCGCGCGTCGTCGACGGAGTGCGCGAGCAGGCCGGCGAGTTCACCCACACCTGCTTCATGGTCACGCCCTACGAGGGATATGTGGCCGTCGCCGAAGCGCTGAACCGGCTCACCCCGGGCACCTATGAGAAGCGTTCGCTGCTGCTCAACTCCGGCGCCGAAGCCCTGGAAAACGCCGTCAAGATCGCTCGCGCCTACACCCGCAAGTCGGCGGTGGTGGCGTTCGACCACGGCTACCACGGCCGCACCAATCTGACGATGGCGCTGACGGCCAAGTCGATGCCCTACAAGAGCGGGTTCGGGCCGTTCGCCCCCGACATCTACCGCGCACCGACGTCCTACCCCTACCGTGACGCCCTGCTCGACAAGGAGTTGGGCAGCGACGGCGGGCGGGCCGCGGAGCGCACCGTCGCTGTCCTGGAGAACCAGATCGGCGCCCACAACCTGGCCGCGCTGGTCATCGAACCGATCCAGGGCGAGGGCGGATTCATCGTTCCGGCACCGGGTTTCCTGCCCACGCTGCTGTCTTGGTGCCGCGACAACGACGTGGTGTTCATCGCCGACGAGGTGCAGACCGGATTCGCGCGCACCGGGGCGATGTTCGCCTGCGAACACGAACCCATCGAGCCCGACCTGATCTGCACCGCCAAGGGCATCGGCGGCGGATTGCCGCTGGCGGCGGTCACCGGTCGTGCCGAGATCATGGACGCTCCCCACGTCAGCGGCCTGGGCGGCACGTTCGGCGGGAACCCGCTGGCGTGCGCGGCGGCGCTGGGGGCGTTGGCCACCGTGGAGGCCGACGATCTGCTGGGGCGGGCCCGCCAGATCGAGCGGCTGATGTTCGAGCGACTGGGCCGGCTGCAGGCCGACGATGCTCGCATCGGCGATGTTCGCGGCCGCGGCGCCATGATCGCCGTCGAGTTGGTGCGACCCGAGGGCACCGAACCGGACGCCGCGTTGACCAAGGCGCTGGCGTCGGCGTGCCACCGGGCCGGCGTGATCGTGTTGACCTGCGGCACGTTCGGCAATGTGTTGCGGCTGCTACCGCCGCTGACCATCAGCGACGAACTGCTGGCCGAGGGGTTGGACGTGCTGGCCGGCGAGCTGGGCAAGCTGTAACCGGGCCGTTCAGTCGGTCTCGAACAGTCCCCGTTCCCCGTAACCGGGCGGTATCCCCAGCCCGGCGGCTCCGGCCGGCGGCACCATGCCCAGATGTGTCCAGGCTGCCGGCGTCGCGACGCGGCCCCGGGGCGTGCGCGCGACCATCCCGGCGCGCACCAGAAACGGTTCGCAGACCTCCTCCACGGTGGCCGCTTCCTCCCCCACCGCCACCGCCAGGGTGGAGACCCCGACCGGGCCGCCGCCGAAACTGCGGGTCAACGCCGACAGCACCGCCCGGTCGAGCCGGTCCAGGCCCAGCTCGTCGACGTCGTAGACGGCCAGCGCGGCCTTGGCCACGTCACGGGTGATCACCCCGTCGGCGCGCACCTCGGCGTAATCGCGGACCCGGCGCAGCAGCCGGTTGGCGATCCGCGGGGTGCCCCGGGAGCGCCGGGCGACCTCGGCCGCGGCATCGGACCCCAGTTCGATGCCCAGGATCGTCGCCGACCGGGCCAGCACCAGCTGCAGCTCGGCGGGCTCATAGAAATCCATGTGCGCGGTGAACCCGAACCGGTCGCGCAGCGGGCCGGTCAACGCACCGGAGCGGGTGGTCGCCCCGACCAGCGTGAACGGCGCGACTTCCAGCGGTATCGACGTCGCCCCGGGACCTTTGCCCACCACGACGTCGACCCGGAAGTCCTCCATGGCCAGATAGAGCATCTCCTCGGCGGGCCGGGCGATGCGGTGGATCTCGTCGATGAACAACACATCGTGCTCGACCAGATTCGACAGCATCGCGGCCAGGTCGCCGGCACGTTCCAGCGCGGGACCCGACGTCACCCGCAATGAGCTGCCCAGTTCACTGGCGATGATCATCGCCAGCGACGTCTTGCCCAGCCCGGGCGGACCCGACAGCAGGATGTGATCCGGTGTGCCACCGCGGTTCTTGGCGCCCTCGATCACCAGCTGCAACTGCTCGCGCACCCGGGGCTGGCCGATGAATTCCGCCAGGCTGCGCGGACGCAGGCCGGCCTCGACATCGCCCTCGCCGACCGTCAACGCCGGCGACACCTCGCGGTCATCGGCCGTGCCGGGTTCGCTCACTTGGTCTTCCCCAGCCGGCTCAGCGCGGTGCGCAGCGCATCCGACGTGCTGGCGTCCGGGGCCTCAGCCAGCACCTTGTCGATGGCCTCCTCGGCCTGCTTGGCCGCAAACCCCAGGCCGACAAGTGCTTCCACCACCGGTGCGCGCACCGCATGGCCGTTGAACACGGCCCCGTCGGGTGCTGCCACCGGTCCGATCTTGTCGCGCAGTTCCAGCACCAGGCGCTCGGCCCCACGTTTGCCGATCCCGGGTACCCGGGTCAGCGCGGTGACGTCGCCATCGGCCAGCACCCGGCGCAGCGCGGTTGCGTCGTAGACCGCCAGGGCGGCCAGTGCGATCTTGGGCCCGATCCCCGAAACCCCGATCAACGTCAGAAACAGGTCCCGCGCATCGGCGTCGGGGAACCCGTACAGCGTCATCGAGTCCTCGCGCACGATCATCGCGGTGATCAACCGGGATTCGCTGCCGCGGCGCAGCATCGACAGCGTCGCCGGGGTGGCCATCACCTTGTAGCCGACCCCGGCCGCCTCGATCACCACATGGTCGAGTGCGATGTCGATGACTTCACCGCGCACCGAGGCGATCATGCCCGGGCCGCCTTGAGCTTGGCGGCGTAGCGGCGTCGCTGCTCGGCGGCCAGCGCCTCGGCCGCCGCCATCCGCGCGATCATCGGGGCCCGCCAGCAGTGGCAGATCGCCAGCGCCAGCGCGTCCGCCGCGTCGGCGGGTGTGGGCTTCTGCTGCAAGCCGAGGATCCTGGTGACCATCGCCGTCACCTGCGCCTTGTCGGCCGAGCCGTTTCCGGTCACCGCGGCCTTGACCTCGCTGGGCGTGTGGAAATGCACGTCGATGCCACGGCGGGCGGCCGCCAGCGCGATCACCCCGCCGGCCTGGGCGGTGCCCATCACCGTGGAGACGTTCTGCTGGGAGAACACCCGCTCGACGGCGACGACATCGGGACAGTGGGTGTCCAGCCAGTGCTCGGCGGTGTCACTGATCGTCATCAGCCGCTGGGGCAGCGGCTGATCGGCCGGGGTGCGCACCACGTCGACGTCCAGAGCGACGACCTGGCGTCCGCTGCCGCCTTCGACCACCGACAATCCGCAGCGGGTCAACCCGGGGTCGACACCCATCACCCGCACCGCCAACTCCCTACCGTTGTGAACATCTGTTCGAACAGTAGCGGTTGGGGGCGACAGTCCCGGGCAGGACACGCGGGGGCGGCAGCGGATCCTGTTGCCGTCACACCACCCGCAAGCCCGCCGGGACGGCGGCCGGGTCGCGCCAGAACGCGTCGTTGACGAACCGGTTGAACAGGTCCGGGGGCAGGATGGTCTCGCGAGGCTGGGCCCTGACTTCACTGTGCACGGTGTGCAGCCCCGGCGTTCCGGCCCGTTCGTCGAAGTCGGTGACGTCGAAGTCGATGTGGTCGAAGCTGTGCTCGAACATCGGCTCACCGATGAAGTCGTAGATGGCTCGCATGGTGCGGGCGGGCTCGGAGGTCAGCGTCTCGTACTGCACCACCAGCAGCCGGTCGCGCTGTGCGCCGAAACAGGCCTGTTTGAGCATGTCGTAGGCCGCGCCGACCATGCCGTCTTGTCCCACCACGCCGTTGGCGCGGGTGTAGACGGTGCCGCCGGGGTTGAAGCCGAAGATCGACGACGGCGTGAACACGTTGCGCTGGATCAGCCGTTCGATGCTGTCGACCACCCACGGCAACTCCCGCACGCAGGCGATCACCTTGGCGTCTGGGAACAGCCGCGAGACCGCCGCCATCCAGCCGCACCACCCCCGGTTGGTATCGAAGACCACGTCGGCTGGGCAGTCGGCGTAGAAACTGTCGAACAGCCCGTGCAGGATCCGCTCCCGCTTGGCGTCGTCGATGAACACCGAGAACTCGTTGCGGGCGCTCATCTCGCCGAGCAGGGCGCCGAACAATCCGGCCAGCGGGCCCGACATCCCGGCCTCGAATCGCGGGTTCTGCCGCAGCAGCGCAGCCAGCAGCGTCGAGCCCGACCGGGGTAATCCCGAGATGAAATGAATCGCCGACACCGGCCGCTACTCGGACTCGAGGGCGGCCAGGACCTCGTCGGACAGCTCGACGTTGGTCCAGACGTTCTGTACGTCGTCACTGTCTTCGAGCGCCTCGACCAGCTTGAACACCTTGCGGGCGCCGTCGACGTCGACGGGGACGCTGACCGACGGCTGGAAACTGGCCTCGGCCGCGTCGTAGTCGATGCCGGCGTCGACCAGCGCGGTGCGCACCGCCACCAGATCGCCCGGCTCGGAGATCACCTCGAAGCTCTCCCCCAGGTCGTTGACATCCTCGGCGCCGGCATCCAGCACCGCCACCAGCACGTCGTCCTCGGTCAGGCCGTTCTTCTCCAGCGTGACGGTGCCCTTGCGGCTGAACAGGTAGGCGACCGAACCCGGGTCGGCCATCTGGCCGCCGTTGCGGGTCATCGCCACGCGCACCTCGCTGGCGGCGCGGTTGCGGTTGTCGGTCAGGCACTCGATGAGCACCGCCACCCCGTTGGGTCCGTAGCCCTCGTAGGTGATGGTCTGGTAGTCCGCGCCGCCGGCTTCCTCACCGGCGCCGCGCTTGCGCGCCCGCTCGATGTTGTCGTTGGGCACCGAGTTCTTCTTGGCCTTCTGGATGGCGTCATACAACGTGGGGTTGCCGGATGGGTCACCGCCACCGACTCGTGCCGCGACCTCGATGTTCTTGATCAACCGGGCGAAGTTCTTGCCGCGGCGGGCGTCGATGACGGCCTTCTTGTGCTTGGTGGTGGCCCACTTGGAATGGCCGCTCATAGCCGTCCTACCTAACTGTGGCTGGAGAAAAGTCAGCCCGACAAGTCTACGGCCACGGCGTCGGCGCTCGGCACGAGCACCTTGCCGGGCGGAGCCCGCGGATTATTATGAGCTGGGTCACAATACCGTGGAGGTCTCGATGTCCGATGCCCGCTCCACACGCCCAGGCCGGGTCTCCGGCATAGCAACGACGGTCGGGGTGCTGGTCGCCGCCGGGATGGCCACGCTGGCCGGTGCGCCCGATGCCGGCGCCGACGATTTCGACATCGGCGCCTGGTTCGACCCGGACGTGATGTCGACGGCGGCCGAGACGGCCTTCCGGCAACTGGTCGTCGACCCGATCCACGACGGGATCGAGGACTGGATCCACAGCGACCTCGGCCAGCAGATCGACACCGCCATCAACCAGCTCTCGGGGCTGTACCTGATCGGCGATGGTGCCCCGGGAACGGCGGAGAACCCCGACGGCGGCGTGGGCGGGCTGTGGTTCGGCGACGGCGGCGACGGCTGGGACGCCACCGGTGCCGGTCAGGCCGGCGGGGACGGCGGGGCGGCGTTGAGCCTCTTCGGCATCGGCGGCGACGGGGGCGACGCCGTCGACGGCGACACGCTCAGCGGCCTGCCCGCTCTCGGCGGGGCCGGCGGCAACGGCGGTCTGCTCGGCAGCCACGGCGCGGTCGGCGCGTTCGGCACTTTGGCGAGCGGTCCGCCGGTCGTGACCACCGGCGGACTCGACAGCATCGACACCTGGATCACCGACGGCGATGGCCGGGTGGTGGTGTTGCACGGCCTCGCCGAGGTGTACAAGGTCGCGCCGTTCGCGCCGTCGGCCATCGGCTTCGGCGACGACGACGCGCAGTTCCTGGCCGACAACGGCTTCAATGTGGTGCGGCTGGGCGTGATCTGGGCCGGTGTGGAACCGCAGCCGGGCGTGTTCGACCGGTCCTACCTGGACTCCATCGACGAGACCGTGCAGACGCTGGCGCGCCACGGCATCCATGTCGTCCTCGACATGCACCAGGACGGCTACAGCAGTGTGTTCGGCGGCGAGGGCGCACCGGAGTGGGCCACCCAGACCGGCGGGCTGCCCAACCCGAGCCTGGGCTTCCCGTACGACTACTTTTTCAATCCGGCGCAGTACCACGCCTGGGATGCGCTGTGGTCCAACACAGCAGCCCCCGACGGTATGGGGCTGGCCAACCATTACGCGCAGATGTGGGAGTACGTCGCCGATTACTTCCACGGCAATCCGAATGTGGCCGGCTACGAGATCATGAACGAACCCTGGGGCGGCAGCTTCGGGGTGGGCAGCTACTTCGGGACCGGGATCCTGACACCGTTCTACAACCAGGTCGACGCCGCGATCCGGGCGGTCGACCCGAGCACCCCGGTGTACTTCGAACCGGATCTGCTCACCACCAATGGGCTGCCGCTGACGCTGGGCACCGTCGACGACCCGAACAGCGTGCTGTCGTTCCACGACTACGCGGACAGCTTCCTGCCCGGCCTGGGCCTCGGCGCCCAGAGTGCGAGTAACGCGGTGACATATGGGACTTCGCACAACATCCCGGTGCTGCTGAGCGA
Source organism: Mycolicibacter senuensis (assembly GCF_002101885.1). Lineage (GTDB taxonomy): Bacteria > Actinomycetota > Actinomycetes > Mycobacteriales > Mycobacteriaceae > Mycobacterium > Mycobacterium senuense. Next base: position 478,955 of record NZ_LQPS01000043.1, on the reverse strand, counting down.
ATTCGGGGCGACCAACGACTACTCGAACATCAGCGACACGCTGCGCATCGCCGACCAGAACCGCATCGGCTGGACCGAGTGGGAGTACAGCGACAAGGGCGATATCACCACCACCGGCGGCGGCAACGGCTGGCTGGTCGCTGACCCCGCCCGGCCGCCGACCGGCGACAATCTCGACACCGAGAAACTAGCAGCGCTGGCCACGCCCTACCCGCAGGCGATCTCGGGCACCCCGAGCTCCTGGTCGTTCGACTCGGCCACCGGGACCTTCCAGTTGAGCTACTCCACCGAGCGGGCCGACGGTCTGGGCAGCTTCGGCGACGGGTCGCAGACCACCATCTCGACGCCCGCGGTCGAATATCCGAACGGCTATCAGGTGAGTGTCACCGGCGGGCAGGTGGTTTCGGCGCCCAAGGCCGCGGTGTTGACCATCGCATCAGACCCCGGCGCCGACACCGTCAGCGTCACGGTGCGCCCCGCCGGCTGAGGGCCGATCAGGTTCGCCCGGTGACGATGTCGACGAACAGCCGGTGGATTCGGCGGTCGCCGGTCACCTCCGGGTGAAACGAGGTGGCCAGCACGCCGCCCTGCCGCACCGCGACCGGATGCCCGGCGACTTCGGCCAGCACCTGCACCCCGGGCCCGACCCGCTCCACCCAGGGTGCCCGGATGAACACCGCATGCACCGGCTCGGCCAGTCCGGCGAAGGTCACGTCGCCCTCAAAGGAGTCGACCTGTCGCCCGAACGCGTTGCGCCGCACCGTCATATCGATTCCTGCCAACGGGATGGCGGCACGGCCCTCGGCGCCGGCGTCGACGATCTCACCCGCCAACAGGATCATTCCCGCGCAGGATCCGTAGGCCGGCATCCCGTCGGCCAGCCGGGCCCGCAGCACATCGACCAGTTCCAGCTCGCGCAGCAGATGACTCATGGTGGTCGACTCGCCGCCGGGAAGCAGCAGCGCGTCGACGGCATCGAGTTCCGCACGGCGGCGCACCGGCACCGGCTCGGCGCCGACGGCAGCCAGTGCGGCGAGGTGTTCGCGCACGTCGCCCTGTAGTGCGAGCACGCCGATGCGCGGCCCGCTCACTGACCGGCCGGCTGGTACCCGGCCGGGTATCGGGTCAGCCCCTCCTGCATGACGGCCGCCACCATGTCCCCGGCCTGGTTGTAGATCTTGCCCTGGGTCAGCGCCCGGCCGGCGCCCGCCGACGGGGACGACTGGTCATAGAGCAGCCATTCGTCGGCCCGGAAGGGGCGCATGAACCACATCGCGTGGTCCAGCGACGCCACCTGCAGGTGGTCGCGGTCGCCCGCGTGGATCGACCAGGCGGAGCCCAGCAGGGTCAGGTCGCTCATGTAGGCCAGCGCGCAGATATGCAGTACCTGATCGTCGGGCAGTCGATCGCGGTGGCGGAACCAGACCTGCTGTTCGGCGACCTTGCCCGGAATGTGCGGCAACAGCTCACGCGGCACCCGGCGCAGCTCCCACTCGGCGAACGCCTTGAAACCCTCGTCATCGAACGCCTTCATGGCGGCGATGTCGGGCAGATCCTGCGGCACCGGCGCGTCGGGCATGGCATCCTGGTGCTCGATGCCGCGTTGCTCGCCCTGAAACGACGCCGACATGTTGAAGATCGTCTCACCGTGCTGCACCGCATTGACCCGCCGCGTACAGAACGAACCGCCGTCACGCACGCGTTCGACCAGAAAAACCGTGGGCGCCTTGGCATCTCCGGGCCGCAGGAAATAGCCGTGCAGGGAATGGACCCGGAACTTCGGGTTCACGGTGCGCACCGCCGACACCAGCGCCTGCCCGGCAACATGCCCGCCGAAGGTGCGCTGGTTGTCGGCCGAGAACGGACTGAACACGCTTCCGCGGTAGATGTTGACCTCGAGTTGCTCGAGATCGAGGATCTCTTCGATCGCCACGGAGAATGTCTACCAGCCGCGTTCGGCAAGCCGGTGCGGTTGCGCGATGTCCTCCACGTTGATACCGACCATCGCCTCGCCCAGTCCCCGCGAAACCCGCGCCAGCACGCCCGGGTCGTCATGGAAGGTGGTGGCCTTGACGATGGCCGCCGCACGCGCCGCCGGGTCACCGGACTTGAAGATGCCGGAGCCGACGAACACTCCCTCCGCGCCGAGTTGCATCATCATCGCCGCATCGGCCGGGGTGGCGATGCCACCGGCGGTGAACAGCGTCACCGGCAGCTTGCCGGCCTTGGCGACTTCGGCGACCAGTTCGTAAGGCGCCTGCAGTTCCTTTGCCGCGACGAACAATTCGTCTTGCGCCAGCGACGTGAGCCGGCGGATCTCGCCGCCGATGGCACGCATGTGGGTGGTGGCGTTGGAGACATCCCCGGTTCCGGCCTCGCCCTTGGAGCGGATCATGGCCGCGCCCTCGGTGATCCGGCGCAGCGCCTCACCGAGGTTGGTCGCCCCGCACACGAACGGAACGGTGAACTGCCACTTGTCGATGTGGTGGCTGTAGTCGGCCGGGGTGAGTACCTCCGACTCGTCGATGTAGTCGACCCCGAGGCTTTGCAGGATCTGCGCTTCGACGAAGTGCCCGATACGCACCTTGGCCATCACCGGGATGGTGACCGCGGCGATGATGCTCTCGATCATGTCGGGGTCGCTCATTCGCGACACCCCGCCCTGAGCGCGGATGTCGGCAGGCACCCGCTCCAGCGCCATCACCGCGACGGCGCCGGCCCCCTCGGCGATCCGGGCTTGTTCGGCGGTGACGACGTCCATGATGACGCCGCCCTTGAGCATCTCGGCCATGCCGCGCTTGACCCGCGCAGTACCCGTCTGCCCGCCGGGTGCCGAACCGTTCTGCGCCGCGCTGTCCACTGAATGCTTCTCCTTGCTGGCCACTGATACCCGCTCAGTGTAGTGGGCCGACGCCACCGGTTTTCCCGCTCGTTACCCCGGCGCGGTAAACACCGGCCCGGCCGGGCACGGATCGGCGACCAGCGCGGGGAGCACGAACACCTGCACATACCGGCGGACCTGTGCGGCGTCGCCGGCGCCGGGAACGATGCCCAGCAGCAACCCGAGCGCGACCGACAACACGAAACGAGCGGCGTCGCCGGGGCGCAGGCCGGCACGCAGTTTGTCGCCGGCCTGCTGAAATCCCATCTCGAACTGCCCGGCCAGCACCTCGCTCAGGGTTGCCGACCGGGCGATCATCGCGGCGACGTTGCCCTCGTCGGTGTGCTCGGAGATCACCCGCAGCAGCGGGTCCTGGCCGACTTCGGTGGCCACGATCACCAGTGATTCGGTCACCAGCTCGCCGGGGTCGGTGGTGGTCTCCAGCCGGGCGGCGATGGCGGCCATTCTGCGTCCGGCGACCCGCACCACCAGCGCGTCCAACAGCTGGTCTCGGCTGCCGAAATGTCGATAGATCACCGCGCGGGTGTAGCCGGCGTCCCGCGCGATGACCTGCATCGTCGACGCGCGGTAGCCCCGGCGCGCGAACGACCGTTCCGCGGCGTCGAGCAGCAACTCCCGAGCGTGCTCGGGAGGGTTGCCACCACCGGGTGGCCTGCCTCGGCCGCGGATTGTCTTCGCCGACATATATGGACATCTCCATTCAAATGTCTATTATCGAAGCACCTGATGAAGGGATCGTCGCATGACCGCAACACTTACCGGTGTACCCGAACAGCGCGACTGGCCGGCAGTCTTCGGCTCGTGGCGGCTGTTGGCCAACCCGGGCAGGAACGGCGGCTCCGCCTTCGACTTGATCGTGGGCCTGGCGGCTCCGATCCTGGCGCGCAGCTACCACCAGCTGCGGGCACATCCCAATGGCCGGAAGCTGTTCGCCGAGAAGCCCGATCTGTTGGCGCTGCTGGGCGACGACGACTACCTGGCCTCGCTGCCGGCGGGATCGCTCGGCCACGCCTACCGGTCGTTTCTGCGCACCAACCGGCTCGATGCCGGCGTGTTCGACGTGGACACCGTGATCCGGCCGATCGCCGAGCGCCGCGGCTGGGATGACGATTTCTTCTACATGATGCGGCGCGGCACCGCCCTGCACGACATGTTCCACACCCTCGGTGGTTACGGTCCGGACATGGGCGGCGAGTTCGGCAATCTCGGCTTCCACTGCGGTCAGATGGAACCCTCCGGTGCGCTCAAAGCGCTCAGCCTCGGGCTGTTGGGCACCCTCATCCCCGCCTCCCCGCGCCGCAAGCTGCGCTACTTCCGCGAGGCGGTCCGCCGCGGGCAACGCGCCGACAACCTGATGGCCGCCCCCTACGAAGAGCTGCTGGACAAGCCGATCGCCGAGGTGCGCGAACTGCTGGGAATCGAGCCGACCGCCCGCGCGCATCGCGACGGGCACCTGTTCATCGGGTGGATGCCGCCGGGAATGACGCCGCCCACCCGCTGGGACTACGACGCGGGCCTCACGGCGTGAGCCGGCGCTGCGTCACATAGTCAACACCATCCGGTAGCGGGCGCGGCCCTGTTCCATAGCGGCGTATGCCTCCGCGGCCTGGGCCAGCGGCCGCTCCTCGATGCGGGCCCGCACCCCGGACAGCACCGCGAAGGCCATGGTCTCCTCGACGTCGCGGGCGGTGCCCGACGGGTGACCGGACACGCTGAGCCCCGGCCCGATCAACTGGAGCGGGGCGATCGGCAGCGGATCGGCGGAGACCCCGATGATGACCAGTTCCCCGCGAGACGCCAGGCCGCCCAGCGTATCGGCCATCGCCTGCGAATTGGCGGCGGTGGCCAGCACCACCGACACCCCGCCGAGGGCCTGCAACGCGGCCGCGACGTCGCCGGCGGTCGAGTCGATGTAGTGGTGGGCGCCCAGTGCGCGGGCATCCTCGCCCTTCCCGGCGCCGCGAGCGACCGCGATGGTCTCGAATCCCATCGCGGCGGCGAACTGCACGCCCAGGTGGCCCAGCCCGCCGACGCCGAGCACCGCGACGCGATCGCCCGGCAGCGCCCGGGTGGAGCGCAGCGCGTTGTAGGTGGTCACCCCCGCACATCCCATCGGCGCCGCCTCCACGAAGGACAGCGCGTCGGGGATCCGGGCCAGCGCGTTGGCCGGGACGGTCACCGATTCGCCGTAGCCGCCCGGGTAATGCAGGCTCGGCACCTGCCCGTTGTCGCAGTGGATGAAATCACCCCTGCGGCAGGGGATGCAGTGATTGCAGTGACCGCCGAACCATCCCACCGCCACCCGATCGCCGACGGCCCAGCCCGTCACGGCCGATCCGAGCTCGGCGATCCGGCCGGCGATCTCGTGCCCGGGGGTCAACGGCCAGCTGACGCCGGGAAACCCGCCACCGACGATGCCCTGGTCGGTGCCGCAGACACCGCAGGCGGCGACGTCGATCCTGACCTGATCGGCTCCCGGCGCGGCGGTGTCGACGTCGACCAGGCTCAGCGGTGCACCGGCGGACGGTACGTGAACAGCACGGTGGGTCGGCATTGGATGATCCTATTGCCGCTACCGGTGGCATTCCATGGCGCGAGCGGTCAGGAGATGCGGCGCAGTACCGGTTGGGCATCCGCCGAGTCGGCCAGCCGGGCCGCCTCGGTGAGCCGATCGCCGAGTTGGCGCGGGTAGACCTGCTCGCCGCCGGCGGTCAGCTCGGCGATGGCGGCCGCATCGCACCAGCGGTGACCGTGCAGGTAACGCTGTTCCAGTCCGGTGCGACCGGCGCCGGACGGTTCGAACCGGCCGGTGCGATAGGCGAAGAAGAACTCCTGGCTGTCGATCCGGTCGCCGTTGAACTGGAAGGCCGCGTCGCGGCGCCAGATCGGTCCGACCAGCTCGGCGGGATCGACCTTCAGTCCGGTCTCCTCGGCGAGTTCGCGCGCCGCCGCCTCGGCCAGCGGCTCATCGGGCAACACCTGGCCGCCGACGGTGAACCACCAGCGCGGCGCCGGATTGTCGGCGTCGTCGGGCAGGGCCGGGTCGCGGCCGCGCAACAGCAGCACCGAGCCCGCGTCGTCGAGCAGCACCACCCGCGCCGAGACCCGCGGGCCCAGTACGCCGTGCTCACCGTGGGCGACCATACTGGCCCGTTCGACGATCTCGAAATACGTTGGCATCGGCGCGGTTCCGCCCAGATGCAACGCCCGCACCAGCGGCCGCTCACGCAGCGCCACGGTGTCGCGGACCGCGTCGTTGTGGAACCGGCGAGCCAGCAGCACCCGAGCTTCGGCGTCGGCCAACTCGGCGATCATCGCCGGCGGCAACGACGCGGTGTCGATCATCGCCAATTCGGCCGACAACGCGTTCTCGGCCGTCTCACGGGCCTCGCGTGGCGCTCGCTCGGCGGCATCGGCCACGGCGGCCAGCCGCCGCCCGGTCAGCGCCTCGCCGTAGGCCTCGAACGCGACGGCCCGGGCCACCACGGCGCGGCGCGCCAGGGCCGCGTCGAGTGCCTGCCAGGACAGGTCGCAGCGCACGTGCAGCCGGTTGAGCCGGCTGGCGGTCTGGTAGGCCCAGCCCACCGTGGCGGCCAGCACCGCGACGGCGACCAGCACCAGCACGGCGACCAGGATCGTCGGGCCCATCAGTCGCCCACCGAGACCTTGCGGCCGACGCCGGCGACCGTCTCATAGACCCGGATGATCTGGTCGGCCACCACCGACCAGTCGAAGCGCCGTACCGCCTCGCTGCCCGCCGCCACATACGACGCCCGCAGCGCATCGTCGTCGAGTACCTCGATCAGGGCGGCGGCCAGCGCCGCGTGGTCATCGACCGGCACCAGCCGGCCCGCCTGTCCGTCGCGCAGCACCCGGCGGAAAGCGTCCAGGTCGCTGGCGACCACCGCCGCGCCGGCGGCCATCGCCTCGGCCAGCACGATGCCGAAGCTCTCCCCGCCGGTGTTCGGCGCGCAGTACACGTCGGCGCCGCGCAGCGCCGACGCCTTCTCGGCGTCGTCGACCTGCCCCAGGAACCGCAGATGTCCGGCCAATGCGCCTGCGTCGCTGCGCAGTTCGGCCTCGTCCCCGCGGCCGACGATCAGCAGCTCGACGTCGGGGAATTTCTCGACCAGCCCAGGCAGCGCCGCCAGTAACACCGCCATCCCCTTGCGGGGTTCGTCGTAGCGGCCGAGAAACAACACCGTACGGCCGGCGCGGGGATAGCCGGGCAATGGCTGCGCGGTGGCGAACGCGGCCACGTCGACGCCGTTCGGGATCTCGACCGCGTCGGATCCGAGCGCCTCCATCTGCCAGCGCCGGGCCAGGTCCGAGACCGCGATGCGGCCGATGATCTTCTCGTGCATCGGCCGCAGCAGGCCCTGGGCCACACTCAACGTCAGCGACTTGGTCGTGGAGGTGTGGAAGGTGGCCACGATCGGACCCTCGGCGACGTTCAACGCCAGCATCGACAGGCTGGGGGCATTCGGCTCGTGCAGGTGCAACACGTCGAAATCACCCCGCATCAGCCACTTCTTGACCTTGCGGTGGGCGGCCGGGCTGAACTGCAGCCGGGCCACCGAGCCGTTGTAGGGGATCCCGACGGCCTTGCCGGCGGAGACGACGTAATCGGGCAGCTGCATGTGCGGTGAGGCCGGCGCCAGCACACTGACCTCGTGCCCGCGGCCGCGCAGCACTTCGGCCAACTGCAGCACGTGGGCCTGTACCCCGCCCGGCACATCGAACGAGTAGGGACAGACCATGCCGATCCGCATCAGCTCTCCCCCAGATGCGCCCGTCGCGATTCGGGCAGATCCACCACCCACTGCGGCTGCATCATGTGCCAGTCCTGCGGGTACGCGGCGATGCCTTCGGCGAAGGTGTCGGCCAGCGCCTGGGTGATCACCCCGACATCATCGCTGCCGCACTCCAGCGGCGGATGAATCCGGATCCCCCAGCCCGCACCGTCGAACCTGCAGTGCGCCGGCAGCAGGGCCGCACCGGTGGCAAGTGCGAGTTTGGCCGGGCCGGCCGGCATCCGGGTGGTCTCACCGAAGAACTCGACCGCCACCCCGTTGCGGGTCAGGTCACGATCGGCCATCAGGCAGACCAGCCCGTTGGCACCCAGGCGCTCGGTCAGTACGTCGAACGGCGGACGTTCCCCGCCGGACAGTGGCAGCACCTCGAACCCCAGGCTCTCCCGGAAGTCGAGGAAGCGCCGGTAGAGCGACTCGGGTTTGAGGCGCTCGGCCACCGTGGTGAAACCGCCGTGGGTCTGGGCGAGCCAGACCCCGGCCATGTCCCAGTTGCCGCTGTGCGGCAACGCCAGCACCGCGCCGCGCCCGGCCCGCAATGCGGCCTCGAGGTGCTGCTCGCCCTGCACCGAATCATGCAGCCGGCGGGCCAGCTCGGCGTGGTCCATGGCGGGCAGCCGGAACGCCTCGCGCCAGTACCGGGCGTATGACGCCAGCGACGCCCGCATCAGCCCCGACGGCACCTCGGCCGGCGCCACCCCCAGCACCCGGGCCAGGTTCTTGCGCAGCTGCTCGGGTCCCCCGCCGCGGGCCGCAAACAAGGCGCCGACGTCGAATGCGTTGCGGGCGACGAATTCCGGCAATGCGCGCACCATCATCCAGCCGGCGGCGAACCCGGCATCGGTGGCCCAGGCGTCCAGTTGGCTCAGCCCGGGAACTCGCAGACCGCTCGGGATGAACGTCACGGTTCGGCGGTTCCCTGGCCGTCAGCTTCGGGCAGGGGCTCCACCGCCCCCGGTGAGGTGCGCACGGTGTGCAGTCGCTGCGCGCAGGTGATCAGACTGGCCACCGCCAGCAGCCACATCGCCACATGCAGCGCCCAGGGCAGCGGGTACACCGGCAGATCGGACAGCCCGGCGCCCACCAGCACGATGATCAGCCGTTCCGGGCGTTCGATGTAACCGCCGTCGCCGCGCAGGCCGCTGGCTTCGGCACGCGCCTTGATGTAGGAGATGACCTGCGAGGTCACCAGGCAGATCAATGTGGCGACCACCAACGGGGGGCTGTCGAGGCCGAAAGCCGCCCACCACAGCAGCCCGCAGAACACCGCACCGTCACTGATCCGGTCGCAGGTGGCGTCGAGGACCGCGCCGAACGCACTGCCGCCGCCGCGCAGCCGGGCCATCGCCCCGTCGATCATGTCGAAATGCACGAACAGCCAGACCACCAGCGTGCCGGCGAACAACTGCCCGGTCGGGAACAGTGTCAGCGCCGCCAGCACCGCACCGGCGGTTCCCATGATCGTGACGACGTCGGCGGTGAGCCCGGCCCGCAGGAAGGCCCGTGCCACCGGCGTGGTGATACCGGCGAACCTCGCCCGGGACAGGAACGGCAGCCTGCTCATGGCTGTTGGGCCCACTCGTCGGCGAGCAGCCGGCGAGTGTCACGCAGCAACTGCGGGATCACTTTGGAGCCACCGACGATGGTGATGAAGTTCGCGTCGCCGCCCCAGCGGGGCACCACGTGCACATGCAGATGCTCGGCCAGCGAGCCGCCGGCCGACTCGCCCAGGTTCAGGCCGACGTTGAACCCGTGCGGACGCGACACCGCCTTGATCACCCGGATGGCCTTCTGGATGAACGTCATCAACTCGGCGCCCTCGGGTTCGGTGAGGTCTTCGAACTCCGAGAACCGCCGGTAGGGCACCACCATCAGGTGGCCCGGGTTGTATGGGTAGAGGTTGAGCACCGCGTAGACGTTCTCGCCGCGCGCCACCACCAGCCCGTCCTCGTCGGACATCGTCGGGATGTCGGTGAACGGCCTGGTGGACCGCGCCGACCCGGCCCGGTCACGCTTGATCGGCGCCTCGGCCAGATAGGTCATCCGGTAGGGCGTCCACAGTCGCTCCAACCGGTCGGGATCACCGGCACCGGTGTCTACGATCCCCTGGTCGCCGGTCATGTCGCGTCGCCCGCCTTCAAGCCCGCCTTGACCGTCTCCGCGGTCGGCGCGGTGTTGTCCCGCGCGGCGATCCAGCCGGCGATCGCCGCGACCGCGTCATCGCGGGGCACGCCGTTGATCTGGGTGCGGTCGCCGAACCGGAAGCTGACCGCACCGGCGTCGACGTCGCGGTCGCCGGCCAGCAACATGAACGGCACGTGCGTGTTGGTGTGGTTGACGATCTTCTTGGGCATCCGGTCGTCGCTGGCGTCGACCTCGACCCGTATCCCGTGGCTGCGCAGCTGTGCGGCGATCTCATCCAGGTATTCCACGTGCTGGTCGGCCACCGGGATGCCGACCACCTGCACCGGCGCCAGCCAGGCCGGGAAGGCTCCGGCGTAGTGCTCGGTCAGCACACCGAAGAACCGCTCGATCGAGCCGAACAGGGCCCGGTGGATCAGCACCGGACGCTGCCGGGTGCCGTCGGCCGCGGTGTACTCCAACTCGAACCGGTCGGGCATGTTGAAGTCGAGCTGAATGGTCGACATCTGCCAGCTGCGGCCGAGGGCGTCTTTGACCTGCACCGAGATCTTCGGGCCGTAGAACGCCGCGCCGCCCGGGTCGGGCACCAGCGTCAGTCCGGACGCCTCGGCGACCTCGCGCAGCGTCTCGGTCGCACCCTCCCACACCTCGTCGGAGCCGACGTACTTCTCCGGGTCCTTGGTGGACAGCTCCAGGTAGTAGTCGTCCAGGCCGTAGTCGGCGAGCAGGTCCAGTACGAAGCGCAGCAGCGAGGCCAACTCCTCGCGCATGCTGTCCCGGGTGCAGTAGATGTGCGCGTCGTCCTGGGTCATGCCGCGCACCCGGGTCAGCCCGTGCACCACACCGGAACGTTCGTAGCGGTACACGCTGCCGAACTCGAAGAGCCGCAACGGAAGTTCCCGGTAGGAGCGCCCCCGTGACCGGAAGATCAGGTGGTGCATCGGGCAGTTCATCGGCTTGAGGTAGTAGTCCTGGCCGGGTTTGCGAACGGTGCCGTCCTCGGCGAACTCCGCGTCGATGTGCATCGGCGGGTACATGCCCTCGGAGTACCACTGCAGGTGACCGGAGGTTTCGTACAGCGCCGACTTGGTGATGTGCGGGGTGTTGACGAACTGGTAGCCGGCCTCGATGTGCTTGCGTCGCGAGTAGTCCTCCAGCTCGCGGCGGATGATCCCGCCCCTGGGATGGAAAACCGGTAGGCCCGAACCGATTTCGTCGGGAAAACTGAACAGGTCCAGCTCCACGCCGAGTTTGCGGTGATCGCGTCGCTGGGCCTCCTCGATCAACTCGAGGTGACGCTCCAATGCCTCCCGGGATTCCCACGCGGTGCCGTAGACGCGCTGCAGGCTGGCGTTGTTCTGGTCGCCGCGCCAGTAGGCGGCCGAGCAGCGGGTGAGTTTGAACGCGGGGATGAAGCGGGTGGTCGGGATGTGCGGGCCGCGGCACAGGTCGCCCCAAACCCGTTCGCGGGTGCGGGGGTTGAGGTTGTCGTAGGCGGTGAGCTCGTCGCCACCGATCTCCATGATTTCGGCCATGTTGTCGGTCGACACCGACTTGTCGTCCACCAATTCCAGTTTGTAGGGCTCGGCGGCCAGTTCGGCGCGGGCGGCCTCCTGGGACTCATAGACCCGCCGGGCGAACAACTGACCGTCCTTGATGATCGCCCGCATCCGCTTCTCGAGCTTCTCCAGGTCCTCGGGGGTGAAGGCCTCGGGCACGTCGAAGTCGTAGTAGAAGCCGTCGGTGATCGGCGGGCCGATGCCGAGCTTGGCAGCCGGGAACAAGTCCTGCACGGCCTGGGCCAGCACGTGCGCGCACGAGTGCCGGATGACGCTGCGGCCGTCTTCGGTGTCGGCCGCCACCGGGATCGCCTCGGCGTCGGTGTCGGGGATCCAGCTCAGGTCGCGCAGTTTGCCGTCGGCGTCGCGCACCACCACGATCGCATCCGGCGCCCCCCGGCTGGGCAGGCCCGCCGCCCGCACCGCGTCGGCGGCGGTGGTGCCGGCAGGAACCCGGATCGGGGCGGGCGCGCTCATGAGGCGGTCTCCAAGGGGATGCGAGGTGGTCGAAACGTCCGCGACCATGCTATCGGGGCTGTGGTGGCCGACCGCTCGGGAGTATGCCGCGCTCACGGCTGGCCGGGCTTGAGCACCACGAACAACGCTTCGCCGTCGGCCAGCACCGTATCGCCGTCGCGCAGCGCGGTCCCGACGAAGATCTTCCGGCCCTCCGTCCGGCTAATCCACGCCTCGACCTGCAACTCCTTGTCGATCGGGACGATGTTGCGGTAGTTGATGTGCAGATAGGCGGTGCGCTGGTAGGGCCCGCCGGTCAGCAGCCACGACGCGGTTCCCAGCACCGAGTCGAACAGCAGACCGATGGCGCCGCCGTGCGCGGCACCGTTGCGTCCCAGGTGGAAGCGGCCGAATCGGGCCCAGCCGCGCAGTCGGCCGTCCTCGGTCCTGCCGAGTTTCATCGGCACCGCCAGCAGGTTGCCGCGCATCGGCAGATCCAGCCGGCGCCCCGACGGCGACGACCATTCGTCGCTGTCGAACGGCGCCAACAGGTCGCAGACGTCCTGCAGCGCGTCCGCGGCCCGGCTGAACACCTCGTCGGGGGCGTCGGCGGCTCGGGCGTGGTCCTGCAGCGCACGCATCGTCTCGAGGAACCGGCCGTAGTCCGGCCCGCCCTTCTGGGTCGGTTCGGGCGGGTTGAAACCGCCGCCGGCATGTGTGGCTGTCACGCGTCTATTTAACGTTGACGCTGCGTCCAGGGCGCATCCCACTCGCACTTTTGCGCCCTGGACGCAGACTCAACCGCTAACGCTGACCGGCCGTGGCGCGGCCGCGAACTGGACGGTGGCGGCGTCAGGTCACACGGCGGACATGCACGGCCTGGGCCAGCCGTGCCAGTACCACCGCGGAGACCAGCAGACCGAAGTCCCGCAGCGCGACGTCGTAATAGCCGGACAAGGTGAGCAGGTCGACGATGATGCCGGCGAGCCACGCGGCCACCACCCAGGCGCCGATCCGCGGCGCGACCGCGACCAGGACACCGGCGACGATCTCGATGACGCCGATCAGATACATGGCTTGGTCGCCGTTGCCTGGCAGGATGTCATTGATCCAGCCGGCAAGGTACTTGTCCCAGTGGCTCGGGCCCGCGCCTCCGGGGACGTGCGTCAGCAGATTGAAGAACTTGTCCAGACCGAACAGGATCGGGGCCACCGTGAACAACGATCGCAGCAGAAAGTACGCCTCGAACAACGGATCCTTCAACCGCTCCGAAAGGGCAGGTGAGCCCAGATTGGTGGTACTCATGAACATCCTCCTCGCTTCTAAATATTAACATTTTGTACGTTAGAACTACTTGAATCTAACGTCAAGAATTTTCCCTGATAGAAATCTGCTGCCGATGGCCAACCTGGACCGCAACATGACCGGGATCGGTGCGCTCGCCGATCCGGTTCGTCGCGAGCTGTATCGATTCGTCGCCTCTCAAGCCGCCCCGGTCAGCCGTGACGAGGCTGCCGCTGCTACCGGGATTGCCCGCCATCAGGCAAAGTTCCATCTGGACCGGCTGGAAGCGGACGGCCTGCTGGTGAGCGACTACGCCCGGTTGACCGGTCGCTCAGGTCCCGGCGCCGGCCGCCCGTCGAAGCGCTACCGGCGCTCCCCGAGCGAGATCGCAGTGAGCCTGCCGCCGCGGGAATATGAACTGGCGGGCCGGTTGATGGCCGATGCGATCGCCGAATCCGCCCGTACCGGCACACCGGCAATCCAGGCGCTCGACCGACTGGCCCGCGATTACGGCCGTGAACTCGGTAAGGCTGCCACAGCGGAGCGGCCACCGACCGACGCCGCGGCCGCCCTCGAGTTGGCCACCGATGTGCTCACCGAACACGGCTACGAGCCGCGTGACGACGGCGGCGGCGAAGTGTATTTGGCCAACTGCCCGTTTCACGGACTGGCCCAGTCCCAGACAGAACTGGCCTGCACCATGAATCTCGCGTTGATCAGCGGCGTCACCGATGCGCTGATGCCGTACTGCCCGCGGGCCCGTCTGGCGCCCGATCCGTCTCGGTGCTGCGTGGTGCTGACCGCCGGTGGGCGTCCCGCCCCCGGTTAGCCCCAGCGGGCCAACAGGCGTTGCGCCCCGGCGCACAGCTCATCGACGACCACCGCCACCGGACGGCTCTCGCTGAGCAGTCCCACGCCCTGACCGGCGTCGACCGGAGCGATCCGCTGGTCTTCGGCGGCGATACCGGCCGCCAGTTCCGCGGCCGCACCCTCATCACCGGCCAGCGTTGCCTCCCGGCCCGCCCAGCGGCCGGTGAACGCGTTGCGCAGCACCCTGGACGGGAATTGCGCCGGCCAGTCCAACCGCTGGCCGACGTCGAACACCCGGGTGATCACGGTGTCGGTGCCGGCCGCCGCCATCAAGGCGCGCCGGGCCGCGTCGCCGGTCAGCGCCTCAGGACAGGCCGACAGGCAGGTTCCCAGCCAGGCCCCGGCGGCTCCGGCGGCCAGCACCGCGGCCAGGCTGCGCGGCGAGGCGATCCCCCCGGCCGCCAACACCGGTACCGTCACGGCGTCCAGGACGACGTCCAGCAGCGGCAGCGTGGCGAGCCTGATCTCCCCGTGTCCACCGCCCTCGGCGCCGCGGGCCACCAGGACGTCCAGCCCGGCATCTTGGGCGCGCCGGGCGGTCTCGGCGTCGTAGACCTGGGTGGCGGTGCGGATTCCGGCCGCGTGGGCGCGCTCAACCCAGCGCAGGTCGGTGCCGAAGCTGACCGAGAGCAGCGCGGGGCGGGCGGCCAGCGCGGCATCGAGCAGGTCCGGTTGGTCGCGGATCACCCAGTCCACCAAGCCGATCCCGAACCTCGCCGGCCCGGCCCGGGCCAGCTCGGTGGCCAGTGACGCCGCGGTGGCGGTGCTGCCCATCCCGATCATGCCCAGCCCGCCGGCGGCGCTGACCGCAGCGGCCAGCCGTCCGCCGGCCACCCCTCCCATCGGCGCGTTGACGATGGGCACCCGCAGCCCCGCCCCTAGCGACCAGGGTGTGCCGAGCGGCGGCGCGGACACGCTCAGTGCGAGGCGCTCTTGGCGACGGTCAGCAGCACCACCGAGTCCTCGGGCGCCTCCAGCGCGTGGCGGGTGCGGGGCAGCACCACGAACTCCCCGGCCGAGCCCTCCCAGGCGTCGTCACCGGCGGTCAGCCGCACCCGGCCGCGCAGCACCTGCAGGGTGGACTCCCCCGGGCTGTCGTGTTCGGCCAGCGCCTCACCGGCCCGCAGTGCCACCAGCGTCTGACGCAGGTGGTGCACCGAGCCGCCGTAGACGGTGTGAGCCGAGCGCCCGCTGTGGTGCTGCCGGGCTTCGGCCAGCTTCTCGTCGGCCAACGTGGTCAGCGAAGTCGATTCCATCGGTAATCCTTACTGCTAGGCGGGTGGACAGGTGTTCGGTTCAAACAGTTCAGCGGGCCAGCAACAGGATGCCGAGCGGCACCAGCGCGGCGACCTTGATCAACTCCAGGACGATGTAGGCGTAGTGCGCGCGGGAGCGGGGCGCATCCAGCCCGGCAAGCACCTGATCGGCGCGACGGCTCAGCCCCGGCCGCACCATCAGCAGCTGAGCGACCAGCATCGTCACCGCGACCGCGAACGTCACCACGACGGGACCGGTCGGCCGCTCGGAGACGAATGACGCCGCGATGGCGGCCGCCAGGATGAGCTCCACTGAATTGAGGGCCCGAAAGACCAAGCGGCCGATACCCAGACAGACCGGGATCGTCGCGTTGGGGGCCCGGAACTTCAGCGGCGCCTCCATGAACGAGATCGCCATCACCATGCCCAGCCAGAGAAATGTCGCGGCGATCGCAACGGCGGCGGCAATGCTCACCCGGTGGGCCCTTCCACTCGCACCGGAGCCGCGGGCGACGGCTCGACCAGGGCCCCGTTCGGGGCCGGCTCGCGCTCATCGAGTTCCATCGACTTCAAGTGCGCCACACACAGATCCGGCTGAGCGAACGAGTCGAGACGATCAACGGTCACCGGTGCGTCCCAGGCTTCCAGCGCGCCTTGCATCAGGCCCAGATGGATCGGACAGACCACGTCGGTGGAGGTCTCGGCGAGTTCCAGGAACGGGCAGTGCCGCAACCCGAGCTGCGTCTCACCGGCATCGTCGGGTTCGAGCTGCTCGGGCTGGAAACCCAACTCGTCGAGCATGTCGACGAGCTGGTCGGTCGACTCGTCGGCGCCGACGGGATCGGCCGGGCGGTTCAGCGGCCGCAACCGCTGTCCCCACGCCCGGCCGGCCGCCAGGGCTTTGCCGCTGGGGTCGGAGTCGGCGGCCAGGCCGATGGTGAGGATCTCTGCCAGCAGCCGGAATCGGCGGGTGCCACCACGGTCCATCTGCCGGATCGCCCGGAACATCAGCGCCGGACGGCCCCGGCCCTTGTGGTCGGGCTCGGTGTGCTCGACGCGGCCTTCCTCCACCAGGGTGTCCAGATGGAAACGCACGGTGTTGGGATGCACCCCCAACTCGTCGGCGATCTGGACGATGCTCAGCGGCTCGTCCGCGGCCTGCACCAGCCGAAGCACGTCGAGGCGACGTCCTCCAGGCGGCCCAGGCGGTTTGGCGATGTCGCTCACTCCCCCTGGGGAGGGAAGCTGGCCACTAGCGGGGTGTCGATGCCGAGCGGTCCGATCTTGGCGGCGCCACCGGGCGAGCCGAGCGCCTCGTCCCGGCCGGGCAGGGCCTCGGTGAAGAACTCCGCGTTGTCGGCCAGGTGCGGCTGCAACTCTTCCGGAAGGTCATCCTCGTAGTAGATGGCCTCGACCGGGCAAACCGGTTCGCAGGCACCACAATCCACGCATTCGTCAGGATGGATGTAGAGGGCTCGCCCGCCTTCGTAGATGCAGTCGACGGGGCACTCCTCCACGCAGGCCCGGTCCATCACGTCAACGCACGGCTTCCCGATCACATATGCCATGGGCGTAGAGTTTACACAAGGGATTTTGTAGAAACTAGAAGGGAGACCCAAATGTCGGAGGCCGAACTCGACGCCCGGGTGCTACCCAGATCCGAGAAGCACAAGACCATCTTCGCGACGTTCGCCGAGCTGCCGGCCGGCGAGTCGTTTGTGCTGCTCAACGACCACGAGCCGGAGCCCTTACGCCTCGAGTTCGAACGCGAACACCCCGGCAGCTACGGCTGGGAGTACCTGGAAAAAGGCGCCGAACGCGGCGCGCTGTGGCGGACCCGGATCTCCCGGCTCTCCTCGACCGCGGTGCCCTGGATCCTGACCGACACCACGACCACCGGCGACGGGGCCGAAGCCGACCCGGCCGGGGTGGTCTGGAAGCTGGAGGTGGCCAGCCGCGAGATCGACGCCGACGTCACCAGCCTGTCGGCCGGCCAGGACACCGGCATGCACGTCGGCCCGGAGATCGACGCCTTGATTCACGTGTTGTCCGGCAGCGGAGCGCTCACCACCGAGTTGGGCACGATCGAGCTGGCCGCCGGAGCCCTTCTGTGGATGCCCAAACGGTCCCGCCGCCGATTCGTCGCCGGCCCGGAAGGATTGCGCTACTTGACGATTCACCAGAAGCGGCAGTTCTTGAACCTGATGGCGGCAGGCTGAGCCGCCGTTGCTGGACCGCCGCGGTGCAGGTCGGGTAGAAACGACTGATGGCTGACAGGTACCGCGACTTCCCCACGCTTCGACTCGAGACCGGTGACAACGGTGTGCTGCAGCTGGTGCTGGACGCACCGGGGCTCAACTCGGTGGGCCCGCAGATGCACCAGGATCTGGCCGACGTGTGGCCGGTCATCGACCGCGACGACGCGGTGCGCGCGGTGCTGGTCCGCGGCGAGGGCAAAGCATTCTCCGCCGGCGGCAGCTTCGAGCTGATCGAGAAGACCATCGGCGACTACCCCGGGCGGATGCAGGTGCTGCGCGAGGCCCGCGACCTGGTGCTGAACATGGTCAACTTCTCCAAGCCGGTGATCTCGGCGATCAGCGGCCCCGCCGTCGGCGCCGGGCTGGTGGTGGCGCTGTTGTCGGACATCTCGGTGGCCGGGCGCACCGCCCGGCTGATCGACGGCCACACCAAGCTCGGGGTGGCCGCCGGCGATCACGCCGCGATCTGCTGGCCGCTGCTGGTCGGCATGGCCAAGGCCAAGTACTACCTGTTGACCTGCGAGACGCTGCACGGCGAGGAGGCCGAACGCATCGGGTTGGTCTCCAAGTGCGTCGACGACGACGAGGTGCTGGCCACCGCGACCCGCATCGCCGACGATCTGGCGCACGGCGCCCAGGACGCGCTGCGCTTCACCAAGCACAGCCTCAACTACTGGTACCGGCAGTTCGCGCCGGCCTTCGAGACCGCGCTGGGATTGGAGTTCCTCGGGTTCTCCGGCCCGGATGTGCACGAGGGGCTGGCCGCCATCCGGGAGAAGCGCAAGCCCCGGTTCAGCTAGGCAGGCGCCGCCCCGCCGGCCTGCGCCTTGGCCCAGCGGTAGTCGGCCTTGCCCGACGGCGAACGCTGCACCCGCTCGCAGAACACCACGTCCTTGGGCAGCTTGTAGCGCGCGATGTGGCGGGCCGCCTCGGCGACGATGTCGTCGACCTCGGCGTCGGCTCCCGCCGCCAGCTGCACCACGGCGACGACCTCGTGGCCCCACCGTTGACTGGGCCGCCCCACCACCACGACGTCGTAGACGGCGGGGTGCCGGGACACGGCGGCTTCGACCTCCTCGACGAAGATCTTCTCGCCACCGGAGTTGATCGTCACCGAGTCACGGCCGAGCAACTCGATGCCGCCGTCGGCATGCCAGCGTGCCCGGTCACCGGGGACCGACTGCCGGATGCCTTCGATGATCGGGAAGGTGCGCGCGCTCTTCTCCGGGTCGCCCAGATACCCCAGCGGCACATAGCCCTGCTGCGCCAGCCAGCCGATCTCGTCGTCGCCGGGCGTCAGAATGCGTGTCATGTCCTCGCTGACCACGACCGCGCCCGGGTTCGGGGTGAACCGGCCGGTGGAGGCCTGCCCGCGGCTGGTGGTCTGGCCCATCTGCGCGCCGGTCTCCGACGATCCGCCGGCATCCAGGATCGACAGCTGCGGCAGCAGCTCCAAGATCCGTTGCTTGATCGGAACGGTCAGCGGTGCGCCACCGCTGGCCAGCACCAACAGTCCGGACAGTGCGTCGGCCAGCTCGGGGCCACCGGCTTCCAGCGCGTCGGCAAGCGGCCGCGCGAAGGCATCACCGACGATCGACAGCGAGATGACCCGCTCTCTTGCGACCACCTCCCAGGTCGCCACCGGGTCGAACCGGTCGGTGGTCGCCGCCATGACGAACGGCCGGCCGCCGAGCAGCGTGATGAACGCCGCCCATTGGGCGGCGCCGTGCATCAGCGGCGCCACCGTCATCGAGCCGGGGCCTCCGGCCCGGGTGCGGTCGACGATCTCGGCCAGGCTGGTGGGCACGGTGCCGGTGCCGAACTCCCGGCCGCCCATCGCGTTGATGAAGATGTCGTGCTGTCGCCACAACACCCCCTTGGGCATGCCGGTGGTGCCACCGGTGTAGAGCAGGTAGAGGTCGTCCGGGGACAGCGCCAGGCCCAACGGCTCGGCGGAGGTGGCGGCCAGCAACTCCTCGTAGCGCACCGCGCCGGGCAGCGGCGCATTGCCGGAATCGTCGTCGACATGGATGAGCGTCAGCTGCGGCAGCCGGTCACGGGCCCGCGCCAGTGCGTCGGCCAGCGTCGGGGCGTACCGGGCGTGGTACATGACCGCCTCGGTGGCGGCGTCGGTCAGCACGTAGACCAGTTCGTCGGCCACGTAGCGGTAGTTGACGTTGAACGGCGCGACCCGGGCGTTGTAGGCCCCGAGCATGCCCTCCAGGTATTCGTTGCCGTTGGCCAGGTACAGCGCCAGATGACTCTGCCCGGATTCGTGGGCGGTCAGTTCGGGGCGCTCGCGGCGCACTCCCAGGCCGCGCTCGTGCAGTGCCCGTGCCAGCCGGCGCGCCCGGTCCTCGATCTGCGCGTAGGTCAGCCTCCGGTCGCCGAACACCACGCAGTCGCGATCCGGGACGGCCGCCGCCACCGCCGAGAAAACCTGGGCGAGATTGAATTCCACTGCCGCTCCTTGATCGACCA
The DNA here is from genome assembly GCF_002101885.1 of Mycolicibacter senuensis. Classification (GTDB taxonomy): domain Bacteria; phylum Actinomycetota; class Actinomycetes; order Mycobacteriales; family Mycobacteriaceae; genus Mycobacterium; species Mycobacterium senuense. Next base: position 458,936 of record NZ_LQPS01000043.1, on the reverse strand, counting down.
CCGGCCTGCGCGGTGGATAACGCTACTAGGTGACTCATATTCGGCCGGTGACGGTCTCCGGCGGGCGCATCGCGACAACGTCAGGCATGCTTGCCGCATGTCGGTGGACGCCCTGCTGCAGTCGATCCCGCCCGTGCTGGTCTACCTGCTCGTCGGCGGGGTGATCGGCCTCGAGAGCCTGGGTATCCCGTTGCCGGGCGAAGTCATGTTGGTCGGCGCCGCGCTGCTGTCCTCACGCCCCGAGTTGGCGATCGACCCCGCCGGTGTCGCGGCGGCGGCGATAACCGGCGCGGTGATCGGCGACTCGATCGGATATTCGATCGGTCGGCGCTTCGGCATGCCACTCTTCGATCGACTGGGCCGGCGGTTTCCGAACCATTTCGGTCCCGGTCACATCGCCTACGCCGAACATCTGTTCGCCCGCTGGGGCACCAGCGCGGTGTTCTTCGGGCGGTTCGTCGCGCTGCTGCGCATCCTGGCCGGGCCACTGGCCGGGGCGTTGAAGATGCGCTATTCGCACTTCCTCGTCGCCAATGTGACCGGTGCTATCTGCTGGGCCGGCGGCACCACCGCCCTCGTCTACTACGCGGGGGTGGCCGCCGAACACTGGTTGTCCCGGTTCTCCTGGGTCGCGCTGCTGCTCGCGGTGCTCGCCGGTGTCATCGGCACTCTCGCGCTGCGGGGACGCATCGGCGCTCACATCGCCGAACTCGAAGCGCAGCATCGCCTCCAGTCCGGTCCCGTTCAAGAACGCGCCGAATAGGGGCCGGATAGGGGTTGTCCTCGCGCCGTCGCCGGAGCATGGTGGAAGGGACCGGCGGCGCTGCCGGGGCGTCGCCCCGATCCACTCGGAGGCCGATATGTTCGCGCGCGCAACCACCATCCACGCCCATCCGTCGTTCCTCGACGAGGGCATCACCCATGTCCGCGGTGTGGTGATGCCGACCCTGGCCGACATGGACGGCTGCGCGGGGATGTCGATGCTCGTCGACCGCGACGCCGGCCGGTGCATCGTGACCTCGTCATGGCTCGATGAGGACACCCTGCGGGGCAGCGAGGCCGGCGCCCAGCAGCTGTGCGACCGCGCCACCGAGATCTTCCACGCCACCGCCGAGATCACCCGCTGGGAGATCGCCGCGGTACGCCGGGATCACCGGTCCCGGCGCCACGCCGGTGTGCGGGTCACCTGGCTGCGGACCGACCCGGCCGGCTGCGAGCGGTTGATCGACACCTACAAGCTGGCGCTGATCCCGCAGCTGGCCGACCTCGGCGGGTTCTGCAGCACCACCCTGCTGGTGGACCGCTCGTCGGGACGGGCGGTGTCGTCGATCAGCTTCGAGGACCGCGCGGCGATGGTGGCCACCCGTGCCGGCGAACAGGCGATCTGGGCCCGGGCCGTCAACGATGTCGGCGCCGACGTGCTCGAGGTCGCCGAGTTCGACCTGGCGATCGCGCATCTGAACGCACCCGAGATGGTCTAGCCGCAATAGGCGAAGCCGCAGGTGGGGTGCGCTTCGGCGAGCACCAGGTGTTGCAACGGCTTACGCGAGGCGAGGCGGCAGGGGTGAGCGCGCGTTAACCTTTGGTCGCGGCGGCTTGCCGCCTTTGCCAGGAGGTAGCACCCATGCGCTGTATCAGCGTGGCCGTGGTTGTCACGGTTGCCGCCATGTTCGGTTGCGTGCCCGTGGCTGTGGCGGCCCCGAAGGATTACTGCGCCGAGCTCAAAGGCGGCAACACCGGCCGCACATGTGAGATCCAGCTCTCCGAGCCCGGGTACAGCGTCGACATCAGCATCCCGCTGAACTACCCGGACCAGAAACCGATTGCCGAGTACGTCGCCCAGACCCGCGACACGTTCCTCAACTCGGCCAAGTCCGGTGCGCCTCGCAGCGCACCGTACGAGTTGAGCATCAAGCCGACGGAATACACCTCGTCGATCCCCCCGCGCGGCACGCAAGCGGTGGTGTTGACAGTGAACCAAAACGTCGGCGGGGCGCAGCCACAGACGACGTACAAGGCGTTCAACTGGGACCAGACCTACCGCAAGGCGATCACCTATGCGGCTGCACCGGACGACAAAGAACATGCGCCGCTGTGGCAGGTGGACGATCCGCTGCGGACCGTCGCGCCGATCGTCGAGGCCGAACTGCAGCAGCAGCTGGCGCCGCCGCCCGCACCACCAGAACAGCCAACGACGACCACAACCAGCACGGCGCCAGCACCGTTACCGTTCGCGCAGACCGCGCTGTACGACCCCGCCAACTATCAGAATTTCGCGGTGATCAACGACGGGGTGATCTTCTTCTTCGACCAGGGCGTGTTGCTGCCCGCCTCGGCCGGGGCGTTGCACGTGCTGGTGCCCCGGTCTGCGATCGACCCGATGATCGCCTGACAACTCCCCGCCCCGCCGCTTGCGGGCGGTTTCGTGTGGTCCCGGCTGGGATCGAACCAGCGACCTTCCGCGTGTGAGGCGGACGCTCTCCCCCTGAGCTACGAGACCGGATGAACGAGGTCGAAGACTAGCACGCCGGGCGTCCACCGCCTCAACGCGCAGCCTGATCGGCGCCCGACTCGCCGATCTGACAGGGCAAGTTGTGTTGTCTCACATCGGTGGACTAATGTTCTGCTTCGCGACGGGCGACGATCTCGCTCGTGGCACGCGGATGTAGCGCAGTTGGTAGCGCATCACCTTGCCAAGGTGAGGGTCGCGGGTTCGAATCCCGTCATCCGCTCGAGGGTGTCAAGTGGCATCAACCCTTGCGGTGGAGTGGCCGAGTGGTGAGGCAACGGCCTGCAAAGCCGTGCACACGGGTTCGATTCCCGTCTCCACCTCCGTTCCTTGGCTCTAAGCGCGGTTAGCTCAGCGGGAGAGCGCTTCCCTGACACGGAAGAGGTCGCTGGTTCAATCCCAGTACCGCGCACCAGATTTCATGCAGGTCATTGCTCGCATCCGGTGCACCGATCCGGCCGGCCGTTGTCGGCGCCGCATGCAATGGTGGCCACATGATTCGCCTCATCACCGTTGTCGCTGCGGCAACCATCACGCTCTGCGTTGCGGCCCCGGGCGCCGCCGGTGCCGATCCCGGCCCGACCCCGGCACCGCCCGACCCCGGTGGCGGCTTCGCCTCCGGTTGGGCGCAATGCGGCGACCGGTTGGTGCCTGCGGATCCGCGGGTCGACATGTCAAACCCGTTGGGTGGGCTGATCTACCGGGAGATGCTGCGGCACGCGTGCGGGAACGATGGCGCCGCAAGCACCCCTTGACCGCACTTCCCGACCCGGCCGGCCCACATCGGGGCTGGTGCGGTGCCACCGTTGCGGAGAACCGACCCGAATCGTGGGCCGGTCCGCACCGATGAGCAGCTAGGCAGCAGAATCGATGGCAACGCATACGCCGGTGGAAAGGTAGCGAGAGAGAATGAGCCCCACGAATCGACCCGTCGTCGCCCTGTCGGCAGCCGCCCTGCTGTCTGCCGGGGTGCTGGCGGCATGTTCGGGTCCCGCCGAATCGGAGAGCGGGCCGATGTCGTCGAGCACCACCGCGACCGGGACGGCCGCAGCGAAACCGGGACGCACCGGCGACACCCTCACGCTGACGCGGGCCGACGGCAGCACCATCGCGGTCACCCTGGAACGCATCATCACCCCCGCGACCGTCGCCCCGGGCAAGGGCGATCCGGCGGTCACCTACATCGCGACCCAACTCAAGATCGCCAACCAGGGGTCGGCGACGATGAACGGCAACGCCAACACCAACGTCTGGGTGCTCGGTTCCGACGATCACAGCTACGAACCTGATCTGAACAACGTCAGCGAATGCGCGAACTTCGACTCCGGCATGTTCCATATCTCGCCCGGCGATTCGGCGACCGGTTGCGTGGTGTTCGCGCTGCCGCACGGCGTCAGTCCGGCGAAGGTGAAGTACGCGCCGTCCTCGGGGTTCGCCGACGACTTCGGGGAGTGGCTGGCCTCCTGAGCCACCCCTTGGCGTCAACCAATAGTTGACGGCCCGCCGTCGTCAACCTACAGTTGACGGCATGGTCGATCCGACTCGCATCGTTCCGTCAGCCCGCCTCGACGACCTCATCAACGCCATCACCGGGGTGCACGAAAACCCCCTGGAGCGGTTGACCGACGCCATGCTGGCAGCCGAGCATCTCGGCGAGGTCGCCGACCACCTGATCGGGCATTTCGTCGACCAGGCACGCCGCTCCGGCGCTTCGTGGACCGAGATCGGCAACTGTATGGGCGTCACCAAGCAGGCGGCGCAAAAGCGGTTCGTCCCCCGCGCCGACGTCACCGCCCTCGACGCCGAGCAGGGCTTCGCCCGCTTCACGCCGCGGGCACGCAACGCGGTGGTGGCCGCCCAGAACGCCGCCCACTACGCCCGCCACGCCGAGATCACCCCGGACCATCTGATCCTGGGCGTTCTGAACGATCCCGACGCGCTGGCCACCGCCTTGCTCACCGCACAGCACATCGACCCCGCTGCCGTCGCGGCCACCGTGGCCCTCCCCGCCGGCGACACCGAACCCCCCGCGTTGATCCCCTTCAGCGGCACCGCACGCAAAGCCCTGGAGCTCACCTTCCGCACCGCACTTCGCCTCGGCCACAACTACATCGGCACCGAACACCTGCTGCTGGCCCTGCTCGATATCGAAGACGGCGCCGGACCGCTGCATCGCGCCGGGGTGGACCCGGAACGGATCGAGACCGACCTGGCGCACGCCCTGGGCGCGATCACCGCAAACCCGGCGGCCGGCGATGGCGCCGCCCCGAACTGATCACTGCCTAGATCCGGCTGGCCAAGCTGCTGCACCCGCACCCGCGATATGCCATCATGCCCACAAGCAACCGAAGAAGGACATGATGCATCGCTGGATTCTGGCCGCCGTCACCTCCGTAGTCACCACGTTGGCCCTGCTGGTGCCGGCAGCCGGTAACGCGACGCCCACCATGACCCCGGAGGCGCCGATCGGCCGGCTCGGCGACACGCTGCGTATCCAGTACCAGGACGAGGCCTTCGGCAAGATCGTCGCGGATGTGACCCTGCACGACGTGGTGCCGAGCGAGATCCCGCCGGGCTGGGGCCAGAACGGGTCGCCGCGGTGGCGCGCCCAGGGCGGTCCGTGGCGGGCGAACCTCACGGTCCACCCGATCTCGGTGCCCAACCCCTACATCATGGCGGCCTCGGTCACCTTCAGCGGTGTCACCCCCGGCGGCGACGCCTACGTGTCCAAGCACACCGACGACCCCACCACCCTGGATGCGGTGCTGACCAACGCGCCGCAGGGCTCCACCGTCAACGGCGGGGTCTACTGGGATGTCTACCGCGGCTTGGTCACCCACGTGGTGATGCTGTCCCGCAACACCGGTCTGCGCCTGGCGCAGTGGAATCTGTGAGTCAGCCGGCGCTCAACGCCAGCAGCCGGGACGTGGCCCGCAGGTACTTCTTGCGGTAGCCCCCCGCCAGCATCTCGGCACTGAAGATGCCGTCCAGCTTCGCCCCGGAGGCCACCACCGGGATATCGGCGTCGTAGAGCCGGTCGGCCAGCGCCACCAGCCGCAGCGCCACGTTCTGATCCTCGATGGGATGCGCACCGGTGAGGAAAACACCTTTGACACCCTCGATCAGCGTCAGATACCGCGAGGGGTGCATGGTGGCCAGGTGCGCGCACAGCGCGTCGAAGTCGTCGAGGGTCGAACCCGGCAGCGCGGCGGCGCGCTGCGCGACCTGCTGCGCCGACGGCGGTTCGGGCGCCGGCGGCAGGTCCCGATGGCGGTAGTCCGGGCCGTCGACCCGCACCGAGGTGAAAATACTTGCCAATGCGCTGATCTCACGCAGAAAATCCTGAACGGCGAAGCGTCCCTCGCCGAGTTGCTCGGGCAGCGTGTTGGACGTGGCGGCAACCGACACCCCGCGCGCCACCAACTCCGACAGCAGCCGCGAGACCAAGGTGGTGTTGCCCGGGTCGTCCAGTTCGAACTCGTCGATGCAGACCATCGTGTAGCCGCCGAGCAACTCGATGCACTCGGTGAAACCGAACACACCGGCGAGTTGGGTGAGTTCCATGAACGTCGCGAACGCCGTTTGATGCGGCTGCGCCGCCTCGGTGCTCTCGGCGATCTGGCGGTAGACCGAGGCCAGCAGGTGGGTTTTGCCGACCCCGAATCCGCCGTCGAGGTACAGCCCCACACCCGGCAGCACCTCCCGCTTGCCGAGCAGCCTGCGCCGCCCGGCCCGTCGCTGCAGCGCCTGCGTGCAGAACGCACTGCAGGCCGCCACGGCCGCCGCCTGGGTCGGTTCGGCCGGATCGGGCCGGTAGCTGGCGAAGCTGGCCTCGGCGAACGTCGGCGGCGGCGTGAGCTGCGCGATCAACCGCTCCGGTGAGACGGCCGGATGCCGGTCCACCAGGCGATCGCTCGACGCGACGTCGGGATTGGGCACGCAGGAACTGTAGCCACATGATGCAATCGTGGCCATGTCCGACCTCAGCGCAGACCCCGGTTTCACCCGGCTGGACTCGACGCAACCCGTCGACGACGCCGAACTGGCCCGGCTGTACGCCTACCCCGAAACCGACGGCCCGCGGATCTGCCTGCGGGCCAATTTCATCGGCAGCATCGACGGTGGCGCAACGATGGACGGCAGGTCCGGCGGGCTGGGCAGCCCGGGCGATCGGGCCCTGTTCATGTTGCTGCGAGCGCTCGCCGACGTCGTGCTGGTCGGCGCCGGCACCGTCCGGGTCGAGAACTACGGCGGAGCCCGCCTCAACGTCACCGAGCGACTGCGCCGCCGCGACCGCGGGCAGTCCGAAGTGCCGGGCCTGGCGATCGTCAGCCGGTCCGGACAACTGGATCGGGACTCGCGGGTCTTCACCGACACCGAACTACCACCGCTGGTGCTGACCAGCGCGTCGGCGGCCGAGCCCACCCGGCGGCGGCTGGACGGCCGCGCGGAGGTGCTGAACTGCTCGGACGGCGACCCCGATCGCGTCGACGAGGCCGCGGTCCTGGCCGCGCTGGCCGCCCGCGGGCACTATCGGGTGCTCACCGAGGGCGGCCCGACCCTGCTGGGTTCGTTCGTCGAACGCGATCTGCTCGACGAGCTGTGTCTGACCGTCGCCCCGTATCTCGTCGGGGGTTTGGCCCGCCGGATCGCCATCGGCCCCGGCGAAGTGGCGACCCCGATGCGCTGTGCGCATCTGCTGGCCGACGAATCCGGCTACCTCTACGGCCGCTACGTCAAAAGCGCGCGCCTATAAGCTGGCCGGCATGCGTCGGCACTCCAGGATCGCGATCGCACTCGCGACGGCCACCCTGCTAACCGGTTGCGCACCCGGCCTGGCCGCCAACCCGCGCTTCGCCACCGACTCCGGCGCCGGCCCGCAGGGACAGCCCGAGCCCACCTCCGACAAGGCCGGACCACCTCCCATCGAGGTGCCCAAGAACGATCTGCCCTGGCATGACTGCACCGCGCGGCTGTTCAGTGACGCCGCGGTGCCCGCCACGCCCGGGGTGCGGTTGGAATGCGGCAGCTACGACGCCGACGTCGACCCGCTCGGCGGCAGCTCCTCGGCGATCAGCATCGGCGTGGTGCGGGCCCGGTCGGTGCAGACCCCGGCCGATGCGGGACCGGTCGTCTTCACCACCGGCTGGGACCTGCCGTCGTCGCTGCAGCTACCGGTCTGGCTGGCACGAGGCGGCGCCGACGTGCTCAACGGCCACCCGATCGTCGCGGTGGACCGGCGCGGCACCGGGATGTCGAGCCCGGTGGACTGCCGCGAGCGCAGCCAGCGAGAAGAGATGTGGAACTTGGCCCAGTTCACCCCCGGCGATGACCAGGTGGCCAATCTGGGCACCATCGCAACGGAGGCGACCACCGACTGCACCGATTCCATCTCGCCGGGCGAGTCCTCCTACGACAACACCCACGCCGCCACCGACCTGGAACGGCTGCGCAGCCTCTGGGACGTGCCGGCGCTGGCGCTGGTGGGTATCGGCAACGGCGCCCAGGTCGCTCTGGCTTACGCCGGCTCCCATCCCGGCAAGGTGGCCCGGCTGGCACTGGATTCGCCCATCCCGCTGGGTGTGGCCGCCGAGGCCGCGGCCGAGCAACGGGTCAAGGGACAGCAGGCGGCCTTCGACGCGTTCGCCACGCAGTGCGTCGCGGTCAACTGTGCCCTGGCCCCGGACCCGAAGGGCGCCGTGGACGCGATGCTGGATGCCGCCCGGTCCGGGCACGGCCCCGGCGACGCCTCGGTGGCGGCGGTGACCCACGCCATCGTCACCGCGCTGGGCTATCCCACCGGTGATCGCGTCAACACCACCAACGAGTTGGCCCGGGCGCTGGCGACGGCGCATGCCGGCGACGTCAACCTGCTGAACAACCTGATCAACCGGGCTCAGGGCACTGTCGGCGGCGACGGCCACTTCATCAACTCCTGCGCCGACGCGCTCAACCGGCCCACCCCGGACCGGGTCCGGGAGCTGGTGGTGGCCTGGGGCAAGGAGTACCCGCAGTTCGGCGCCGTCGGCGCCCTCGACATGGCGCAGTGCCTGAGCTGGCCCACCAGCACCACCCCCGAGCAGCCCAAGGAACTCAAGATCGATGTGCTGCTGCTGGGCGTGCAGAACGACCCGATCGTCGGCGAGGACGGCGTGGCGGCCACCGCCGCAGCCGTCATCAACGCCGGCGCGGCCAGCAAGCGGGTGATGTGGCAGGGCATCGGGCACGGGGCCACGGTGTATTCGTCGTGCACCGTGGCGCCGCTGATCGGCTACCTCGACACCGGCGAGCTGCCCGAGACCGACGTCTACTGTCCGGCCTGACCCCGCTTCGGTGTACGGTGCGCTGGTGACGGCAGCCGACTCCCTTACGAACCGGGCGCGCACCGCCCTGCTGGCAGCGTTTCGGCCACCCACCACGGCGCCGAGCACTGCGACGGTTCTGCGGTCGGTGCTGTGGCCGGTGGCCATCATGTCGCTCATTCACCGCGCGATAGTGCTGCCGCTCAATGGCAACATCACCGACGACTTCAAGCCGGTGTACCGGGCGGTGTTGAACTTTCGGCACGGCCTGGACATCTACAACGAGCACTTCGACTACGTCGACCCGCACTACCTCTACTCGCCCGGCGGCACGCTGCTGATGTCACCGTTCGGGTATCTGCCGGAGACCCTGTCGCGGTACACGTTCATCACCGCCAACACCGTCGCCATCCTGGTCGCCGCCTACCTGCTGCTGCGGATGTTCGGTTTCGGGCTGACCTCGGTGGCCGCGCCGGCCCTGCTGGCGGCGATGTTCCTCACCGAGAGTGTTTCCAGCACACTGGTGTTCACCAACATCAACGGCGTGATCCTGCTGGCCGAGGTGCTGTTCTTCCGCTGGCTGCTCGACGGCAGACCCAGCCGGCAGTGCTGGGCCGGTGTCGCGATCGGGCTGACCCTGGTGGTCAAGCCGGTGCTGGCGCCGTTGCTGCTGCTGCCGCTGCTGAGCAGGCAGTGGCGGCCGTTCATCGGCGCCGTCGCGGTGCCGGTGGCGTTCAACATGGTCGCGTTCCCGCTGTCCAGCGATCCCACCAGCTACTTCACCCAGACGGTGCCCTACATCATGGGCACCCGCGACTACTTCAACTCCTCGATCCTGGGCAACGGCGTGTTCTTCGGCCTGCCACCGGCGCTGATCCTGTTCATGCGCGTGTTGTTCACCGTGCTCGCAGCCGTCAGCCTGTGGCTGCTGTACCGCTACTACCGCAACCGCGACCCGCGGTTCTGGATGCTGACCTCGTCCGGTGTGCTGCTGACCGCGTCGTTCCTGGTGCTGTCCTTGGGTCAGGGCTACTACTCGATCGTGCTGTTCCCGTTCCTGATGACGGTGGTGCTGCCGAACTCGGTGCTGCGCAACTGGCCGGCGTGGCTGGGGGTCTACGGGTTCATGACGCTGGACAAGTGGCTGATTTTCCGATGGATGAACGTCGGGCGCCCGCTGGACTACCTCAAGATCACCTACGGCTGGTCGCTGCTGTTGATCGTGGTGTGCGCGGTGCTGTGCTACCGCTACCTCGACGCCCGCGAACAGGACCGCCTGGACGACGGGATCGATCCGGCATGGCTGGCGAACGGACACAAGCGGGCTAACGTGGAGGCATGAGTTCTCCCAAGGTGTCCCTCACCGACGACGAGTGGCGAGCCAAGCTGTCCCCCGAAGAGTTCGCGGTGCTGCGTCGCGCCGGCACCGAACCGCCGAACACCGGCGAATACACCGACACCACCGTCGAAGGTGTCTACGAGTGCCGGGCGTGCGGTGCCGAATTGTTCCGCAGCACAGAGAAATTCCACTCGCACTGCGGCTGGCCGTCGTTCTTCGACCCGGCCGACTCCGAGGCGGTGATCCTGCGCTCGGACGACTCACTGGGCATGCGTCGCACCGAGGTGTTGTGCGCGTCCTGCCACAGCCACCTGGGACATGTGTTCGAAGGAGAGGGCTACCCCACCCCGACCGACCAGCGGTACTGCATTAACAGCATCTGCCTCCGGCTGGTCCCGGGCCCCTGAGCGCCGAGGCTGTTGTTACCGCGAGGCCCTCTCGCACTTTTGCGCGCTAACGACAGGCCCGACGAGTGCTAAAGCTGGTCCACCCGGGTGGCGTGGACTTCCCAGAACGGGGCATGCACCAACTGTCCGTCCAGCAACGGTTCAATGACCGCGAGCCGCTGCGCGATCTGCCGGATCCGGGGCGGCGCAGCCGGATTCTGCTCGGCCTGAGCGGCGAACCGCGCCGCGCTGACATTGACCAGATAGCTGGTCGGCCCCAGGTAGCTGATCCGCCACCCCCCGGCCGGCAGCCCGGATCGCAGCTCGTCGACCGACATCGCCGGCGGCATGAAGAACCCGTTGATGTTGTAGTCGGCGGCCGCGATCAGGTAGAGCCGGGCCCCGGGTCTGGTCGCCCGGTGCAGCGCCCGCAGGTAGTCGTGCTGGGCCGGGCCGCCGAACGTGTTGTAGAAGGCGGTGTCGACCACGGTGTCGAAGCAGTCGGTGAAACCCTCGAGGGTCTTGGCGTCGCCGACCCGGAAGTCGACCGAGACGTCCGCCGCCCGGGCATTGGCGCGGGCCCGCTCGATCGCCGTCTCCGACACGTCGATTCCCGTCGCCGCGAAGCCGTGTTCGGCGAAGTGGATGGCATGGTGTCCCGGGCCGGTGCCCGGGTCGAGCACCGCACCGTTGATCGCGCCCAGCGCCACCAGTCGCCGCACCACCGGCTGGGCGCCACCGATGTCCCACGGGGTGGCGGCGGGCAATCCCGCTGCGGCGCGGTAGATCTCCTCGAAACGTTCGGCGTCGTCGGCTCCCGACGGGCCGGATGCGCCGGTCACGGCAGGGCGGCCACCAACTGCTCGACGTCGACCCGGGGACCGGTGAAGAACGGGGTCTCCTCGCGGGCGTGCAGCCGGGCCTCGGTGTTGCGCAGGTCGCGCATCAGGTCGACGATCAGGTCGAGTTCGGGCGCCTCGAACGCCAGGATCCACTCGTAGTCGCCGAGCGCGAAGGCCGGCACGGTGTTGGCGCGAACATCCTTGTAGGGCCGGGCGGCCATCCCGTGTTCTGCCAGCATCCGGCGGCGGTCCTCCTCGGGCAGCACATACCACTCGTGCGAACGCACGAACGGGTAGACGCAGATGTAGGCGCCGGCCGGCTCACCGGCGATGAACGCCGGGACATGGCTCTTGTTGAACTCGGCGGGCCGGTGCAGGCCCACGTTGCTCCACACCGGCGTGCAGGCCCGGCCCAGCGCGGTGCGCCGGAAGCCGGCGTAGGCGGCCTGCAGGTCCTCCACCCGCTCGGCGTGTGACCAGATCATGAAGTCGGCATCGGCGCGCAGGCCGGCCACGTCGTAGACACCGCGGATGACCACGCCGCGCTCTTCCTGCTGCTTCAAGAAGGTGGCGGCCTGATCGGCGACCTCGTCGCGGCTGACGGGGCCCTCGTCGAGGGCTCCGGAACGAACCGAGAACACCGAGAACATCACGTAGCGAAGGGTGGAGTTCAGCTTGTCGTAATCGAGGTGCGCCATGCTCCACATGCTGCCACGACACGCCGCCGCTAGGGGGCCGGGGTGGCGCTGATCACTGCCGCCACGGCGCGGTCGGCCGCCGCGATGCACGCCGGAACACCGATGCCGTCGAGATAGTTGCCCGCGACCGCCACCGTCGGCGGCAGCCCGGCGCGCAGTTCGCCGACCAGGGCGGCGTGCCCGGCCCGGTACTGCGGCATCGCCGCAGGCCAGCGCTGCACTCGGACCTCCACCGGATCTACCGCGGCCCCGAACAGGGTCTCCAGATCCTGCACGGCCCACTCCACCAGTTCAGCCTCGCCGGCATGGGTGCGGGCGTCGCCGAACCGGCCGAACGACAACCGCAGCAACTCGACCTTGCCGCCATAGCCCCAGTTCCCCCACTTGCGCGAGGTCAGCGTCAGCGCCTTCGAGTGCAGCGTCTCCCCGGTCGCGACCAGCACCCCGGAATTGTCCGGGAACGCCGCACCGGCGGGCACCGCCAGCGCCACCACCACCGACGACGCACTGACGATGCCGCTGGCCGCAGCCGCGGTGCGCGGCGCGAATCCGGTCGCCAGCCGGGCCAGCGCGTGGGCCGGCACCGCCATCACCACCCGGTCGGCACGGTGGAAACCGCCGGCGGCATCCCGCAACAGCCAGCCGCCGTCCGCCGGGTCGATCTGCGTCACCGCCGCCTGCACCCAGCGCAGCCCGCTGCGGCGCACCAGCGTGTCGATCAGCACCTGGTAGCCGCCGGCGATGGCGCCGAACACCGGCGTGCCGGTTGCCCTCGGCATCGCCCGTGCCACCGCCGCGGTCAGGCTGGGGGCCCCGGCGTCCAGCGCGGCGGCCAGGCCGGGCACCGCCGAGCGCAACCCGACCGTCGCCGCCGACCCGGCATACACCCCGCCGATCAGCGGATCCACCGAGGCAGCCACCACCTGCTCGCCGAACCGGTCGCCGACCAGGGCGCCCAGGGCCGGGTCGCTGCCGGGCTCGAAGGTCAGCGGCCGGTTGGGTTCGCCGGCGATGCGGGCGATGGTCTCCTCGTCGACCAGACCGGCCATCGACCCCGGCGACGACGGGATTCCGCTGAGCGTGCCCGGCGGCAGCGGATGCAACCGCCGGCGGTTGTAGAGCAGCGGCCGGACCCCGGTGGTGGTGCGCTCCCGGTCTGCCAGGCCCAGCTCGGACAGCAGCGCGGGCACCTCGGGCCGGCGAGCGATGAACGCTTCGGCGCCCACGTCCACGCCGATACCGCCCAGGGTCTCGGTGCGCAGCACCCCGCCGAGCCGATCGGACGGGTCGAAGACGGTGATGGTGGGTGCGCCACCGAGCGTCGCGCGCAGCCGGTAGGCGGCGGCCAGACCGGAGATCCCGCCTCCGACGACGCAGTACGACGACGTCACAACGAGTGGACCAGCGCCACCAGGTCGGTGAGCACGCCGGGATCCGACTCCGGCAGCACGCCGTGCCCGAGGTTGAACACGTGCCCGGACGCGCCGGCGGCCACCGCGGCACGACCGTCCGCGACGACGGCGCGGGCCGCGCGTTCGGTCGCCGGCCAGCCCGCCAGCACCACCGCCGGGTCCAGGTTGCCCTGCAGGGCGATGCCGGTGCCGACCCGGGTGGCGGCATCCGTGAGCCGGGTCCGCCAGTCGACTCCCACCACGGTGGCGCCGGCTTCGGCCATGGCGCCCAACAGCTCGGCGGTCTGCACCCCGAAGTGCGTCATCGGCACGCCAGCGTCGGCCAGCGCGGCGAACACCCGGGCGCTGTGCGGCAACACGAAGCTGCGGTAGTCGGCCAGGCTCAAGGTGCCCGCCCAGGAGTCGAACAGCTGAATGGCGTCCACGCCGTGGTCGAGCTGCACGGTCAGGAACGCGATGGTCAGATCGGTGAGCCGGGTCATCAGCTGATGCCAGGTGTCCGGTTCGGCCAGCATCATCGTCTTGGTCCGGGCGTGGGTCCGGCTGGGCCCGCCCTCGACCAGGTAGGACGCCAGCGTGAACGGCGCACCGGCGAAACCGATCAGTGGCACGTCGCCCAGCGCGTCCACCAGCAGCGACACCGCCTCGGCGACGGCCGTCACGCCCTGCGGTTCCAGCGGCCGCAGGGCAGCGACGTCAGCCGCGCTGCGCAGCGGCTCGGCGATCACCGGCCCTACGTCGGGCACGATGTCCAAGTCCACCCCCGCCCCGCGCAGCGGCACCACGATGTCGGAGAACAGGATCGCGGCGTCCACGCCGTGGCGGCGCACCGGCTGCAGCGTGATCTCGCAGACCAGCTCGGGGTCGAAGCAGGCCTCCAGCATGCGGTGCTGGGCGCGTAGCACTCGGTATTCGGGCAGCGACCGGCCGGCCTGCCGCATGAACCAGACCGGCACCCGGCCGGGTTGCCGGCCGGCAGCGGCGGCCAGGTAGGGCGAATCGGGCAGTTCTCGACGGGCACTCATCGGCCTCAATGCTGCCACGACCGGTTACGGCGCGAGAACGGCCCGTGAGTCATGCGGCGGTCCGGGCTTCCCCTCGCCTCGCCGAACCGGGGGTCGACTCCGTCGAGCCTCGCTGAACCGCGCGGTTCATACGGCGGTTCCAGCTTCGGCTCTCCTCCGTCGAGCCTCGCTGAACCGCGCGGTTCATACGGCGGTTCCAGCTTCGGCTCGACTCCGTCGAGCCTCGCTGAACCGCGCGGTTCGGCGCGCCTTTCTGCGCCGACCGGCGTCGGGGGTTAGCGTGAGATTCGGCGACCCGCGTCGCGGCGGTGCACAGCAGAGCACCCGGGGGCCGGCCGCTGGCGGCGCGAGGCACAGCGATCAGTTAAGGAGCGGCACCCGTGACATCAGCCGAGCCTGCCCCGTTCCGCGAAGCGGTGGCAACCATGCACGCCGCGACCGTCCGGTCCGAGATCGAGCTCGGCCCGATCCGGCCACCCCAGCGGCTGGCGCCCTACAGCTATGCGCTGGGCGCCGAGGTCAAACACGCCGAATCCGATTCCGTCCCGCAGGACTCCGACGGCGATGCGTTCGGCCGGCTGATCCTGCTCTACGACCCGGACGGCACCGACGCCTGGGACGGCACCATGCGACTGGTGGCCTTCATCCAGGCCGACCTGGACCCGCAGGAGGCGATCGACCCGCTGCTGCCCGAGGTCGCCTGGAGTTGGCTGGTCGAAGCGCTGGGCTCGCGCACCGAACACATGACCGCGCTGGGCGGGACCGTCACCGCCACCACATCGGTGCGCTACGGCGACATCTCCGGCCCGCCCCGCGGACACCAACTGGAGCTGCGAGCGTCCTGGACCGCCACCAGTCCCGAGCTGGGGGCGCACGTCCAGGCATTCTGCGAGGTCCTCGAACATGCTGCGGGCCTGCCGCCGGTCGGGATCACCGACCTGAGCTCGCGAACCCGCGTCTGAGATGACCGAACAGACAACCGAGCCGGCCACCGAAGAGCCCGAACCGACGCCGCTGCCCCATCCCGCCGACGGGGTACCGGAGGTGTCGGTCACCGCCCGGCAGATCGGGGCCGCCGCCGAGAAGCTGGCCCGCGGCCACGGCCCGTTCGCGGTGGACGCCGAGCGGGCGTCGGGCTTCCGTTACTCCAACCGCGCCTACCTGATCCAGATCCGGCGCGCCGGTGCCGGCACCGTGCTGATCGACCCGGTCGGGGCGGGCTCGGATCCGGCGGCCCTGGTGCGCCCGGTTGCCGAGGTGCTCGACGACGACGAGTGGATTCTGCACGCCGCCGACCAGGACCTGGCCTGCCTGGCCGAGGTCGGGATGTGGCCCAAGGCGCTCTATGACACCGAACTGGCCGGGCGGCTGGCCGGCTTCGACCGGGTCAACCTGGCGGCGATGGTGCAGCGACTGTTGGGGCTGGGCCTGGCCAAGGGCCACGGCGCCGCCGACTGGTCGAAGCGTCCGCTGCCCGCCGAGTGGCTCAACTACGCGGCGCTGGACGTCGAGGTCCTCATCGAATTACGCGGCGCCATCGCCGACGTGCTGTCCGGCCAGGGGAAAACCAATTGGGCCGCACAGGAATTCAATCATCTGCGGAGCACCGACTTCACCACCTCGACGCGCCGGGACCGCTGGCGGCGCACCTCGGGTATCCACAAGGTGCGCGACCGGCGCGGACTGGCCGCCGTTCGTGAACTGTGGACGGTGCGCGACCGGATCGCGGCGCGCCGCGACATCGCACCCGGCCGCATCCTGCCCGACGCGGCGATTATCGCCGCGGCCGTAGCCGATCCCGGCACCGTCGAGGAGTTGCTCGCGCTGCCGGTGTTCGGCGGACCCAAGCAGCGCCGCAGCGCGGCGACCTGGCTGGCCGCGCTGGCCGCCGCACGCGACAATCCGGAACCGGTGGACTCCGCCGAACCCCCGAGCGGACCACCGCCGCCCTCGCGCTGGTCGCGGCGTAAACCGGAGGCGGCCGCGCGCCTGGAGGCGGCCCGTGCCGCGCTCGGGCAACTGTCCGAGCAGGTGGTGGTGCCGACCGAGAACCTGCTCTCCCCCGACCTGCTGCGCCGGCTGTGCTGGGACTGGAATGCGGCGACACCGGATCCCGCGGCCGCGATCGAGGAGTTCCTCAACGCCGGCGACGCCCGGCCCTGGCAGCGGCAGTTGACGGTGCCGCTGCTCGCCCGAGCCCTCGGCGCTACGGTCGCCGGCGGCTAGCGCAGCCGGCCTGCTGCGCCCGCCGGCACGGCCGAGGTGTTGCTAGACTGCGGGATGCGGCAGCCGTATTCGTCGATCGGCCAGCGCTTCTCACGTCACGGCCACCATGGACGCGAACCTTCGAGGACTTCCCATGGTCGATTTTCCTTGGAGCACCTCGTGTCACCAGTTGTTCGCCGGGTCAGCTACGTCATCGGCTACGAGATCATCGCCATCGTGCTCACCGCCCTGGGTCTTGTCGTTCTGGGATTCGGCGGCGGCAGTTCCGGTGCCATGGCCGTGACGGCATCGACCGTCGCGGTGCTGTGGAACTACCTCTGGAACACCGTGTTCGAGGCGTGGGAGCGCCGGCAGCGCTCCCGGGCCCGCACGCTGCGGCGCCGGGTGGCACACGCCATCGGCTTCGAAGGCGGACTGATGGTGTTCTTGTTGCCGATAGTCGCCTGGATCCTGCACGTGTCGCTGCTGCAGGCGTTCGCTCTGGAGGCCGGCCTGCTGGTGTTCTTCCTGGTCTACACGTTCGTGTTCACGTGGGTGTTCGACAAGGCGTGGCCGCCCATCGGGGCGCGCCCTAATCCAGCCGCTCACTGACCTCTTCGACGCAGTTGGTGCTGCTCATCGCCGCCACCCAACCGGTGATCTGGCGGGCCACGTCCTGGGCGGTCAGGCCCACCTCGGCCAGCAGCTCACCGCGGGAGGCGTGGTCGTAGAAACGTTGCGGCAGGCCGACGTCGCGGCAGGGCACGTCGATCTCGGCGCGCCGCAGCGCCGCCGACACCGCCGAGCCGACACCACCGGCGACACCGTTGTCCTCGCAGGTGACCACCAGCTTGTGGGCGCCGGCCATCTCGGTGATCATCGCGGGTACCGGCAGCACCCAGCGGGGGTCGACCACCGTCACGCCGATGCCCTGGTTGTGCAGCCGGTCGGCCACCGCCAGCGCCATGGGCGCGAACGCGCCGACCGCGACCAACAGCACGTCGGCGGGCAGCCCGTCGGCCGGCAGTGCCAGCAGATCCACCCCGGACCGTCGCTCGATCGCCGGGATATCTTCGCCCACATCGCCTTTCGGAAACCGGACCGCGCTGGGCCCGTCGTGGATGTCCAGCGCCTCGCCGAGTTCCTCGCGCAGCCGGACTCCGTCGCGGGGTGCGGCCACCCGCATACCCGGAACGATGCCCAGGATCGACAGGTCCCACATGCCGTTGTGGCTGGCGCCGTCGGGACCGGTGATCCCGGCTCGGTCGAGCACCACGGTGACCGGCAGCTTGTGCAGCGCGACATCCATCATCAGCTGGTCGAAGCCGCGATTGAGGAAGGTCGAATAGACCGCCACCACCGGGTGCAGGCCCCCCATCGCCAGCCCGGCCGCCGAGGTGAGCGCGTGCTGTTCGGCGATCCCGACGTCGAACATCCGATCGGGAAAACGCTGCCCGAACGGCGCCAGCCCGGTGGGGCCGGGCATGGCGGCGGTGATCGCGACGACGTCGCGGCGTTTGGCGCCGTACTCGATGAGCGCGTCGGAGAACACCGCCGTCCAGCCGCGGCCGGCGGTCTCGGTCGCAGACCCGGTCAGCGGATCGATCACGCCGCAGGCGTGCATCTGCTCGGCCTCGTCGTCCTCGGCCGGCCGGTAGCCCTTGCCCTTGCGGGTCACCACGTGCACGATCACCGGCGCGCCGAAGCCGCGCGCGCGGCGCAGCGCGGACTCCACCGCGGCCTCGTCGTGGCCGTCGATCGGGCCCAGGTATTTCAGCCCCAGGTCGGTGAAGAGCGCCTGCGGGGCCAGCGCGTCCTTGAGGCCCGCCTTGAAGCTGTGGATCACCTGGTAGCCGATCTCGCCGACGACCGGCATCCCGCGCACCGCGGCGCGGCCGCGCTCGAGCAGCCGCTCGTAGGCGGGCTGCAGCCGCAACGCGGCCAGGTGCTCGGCGAAACCGCCGATCGTGGGCGCGTAGCTGCGGCCGTTGTCGTTGACCACGATCACCACCGGCCGGTTACCGGCGGCGATGTTGTTCAACGCCTCCCAGCACATGCCGCCGGTCAGGGCGCCGTCGCCGACGACGGCCACCACATGCCGGTTCCGGTGGCCGGTCAGCTCGAAGGCCTTGGCCAGTCCGTCGGCGTACGACAGCGCCGCACTGGCGTGGCTGGACTCCACCCAGTCGTGCTCGCTCTCGGCGCGCGACGGGTATCCCGACAGCCCGCCCTTGCGGCGCAGGCTGTGAAAGTCGGGGCCGCGACCGGTGAGCATCTTGTGCACGTAGGCCTGATGACCGGTGTCGAAGATGATCGGGTCGTGCGGGGAGTCGAAGACCCGGTGCAGCGCCAGCGTCAGCTCCACCACACCCAGATTGGGGCCCAGGTGTCCCCCGGTCGCGGCGACCTTGTGGATCAGGAACTCCCGGATCTCCGCCGCCAAAGCGGTCAACTGCGGCTGCGAAAGGTGCTGCAGATCGGCGGGGCCGCGGATCCCTTCAAGCATCCGGCTAGTCTACGCATGGCGACGGGCACCCACCGTATGGTCGTCCTATGCAGGCTGACGAGATCGCTGAGGAATTCCCGGTGGTGGCCATCGACTCCGACGCGCTGGACGCGGCCCGGTTACTGGCCGAGCACCGGTTGCCCGGCATCGTCGTCGTCGACGCGGCCGGCAAGCCGTACGCGGTGCTGCCGGCCTCCCAGGTGGTGCGTTTCATCGTGCCGGGCTACGTCCAGGACGACCCGTCGCTGGCCGGGGTGCTCAGCGCGAGCGTGGCCGATCGTGCCGCCGAGAAACTGCGCGGCAAGACGGTGCGCGACGTGCTGCCCGAGCACCTGCCCGAACTGCCGACCGCCGGTTCCGCGCACACCCTTATCGAAGTCGCCTCCACCATGGCCCGGCTGCGCAGCCCGCTGATCGCCGTCGTCAAGGACGGTAAACTGCTCGGCGTGATCACCGCCTCGCGACTGCTAGCGGCAGCGCTCAAAACCTGATCGGCGCGGCTGATAACGTATCCATTTTCATGCGGTGTGCCGGGAAGCCTGGTCGGCGTCAATGATTCCGTATCCGGGGGGTGCATTGTGGGGGTTGCGGCCGACTGCTTCGCATTCGGACCGGTCGCACGTCGCGAGCTGGTGATCGCCGCGAGGCTCCCCCGATGATCTACTTCGCGGTCGCCGTCTTCGTGATCGCCTACGGGTTCATCGCCGCCGACCGGATCAACAAGACCGTGGTGGCGCTGACCGGGGCGGCCGCGGTGGTCATCCTGCCCGTCATCTCCTCCGACGACATCTTCTACTCTCGCAAAACCGGTATCGACTGGGACGTCATCTTCCTGCTGCTGGGCATGATGATCATCGTCAGCGTGCTGCGCCAGACCGGCGTGTTCGAGTACGTCGCGATCTGGTCGGCCAAGCGGGCCAAGGGTTCCCCGCTGCGCATCATGATCCTGCTGGTGCTGGTGACCGCTGTTGCGTCAGCACTGCTGGACAACGTCACCACGGTGCTGCTGATCGCCCCGGTCACCCTGTTGGTCTGCGACCGGCTGGAGATCAACGCCGCGCCGTTTCTGATGGCCGAGGTGTTCGCGTCCAACATCGGCGGTGCCGCCACGCTGGTCGGCGATCCTCCCAACATCATCATCGCCAGCCGAGCGGGCTTGTCGTTCAACGCCTTTCTGGTGCACATGGCGCCGATCGTCGTCATCGTCCTGGTCGCGTTCATCGCGCTGCTGCCGAGGCTGTTTCCGGGATCGTTCGCTGTCGACCCCGACCGGGTCGACGACGTGATGGCGCTCGAGGAGCACGAGGCGATCCAAGACCGCCGCCTGCTGATCAAGTGCGGCCTGGTGCTGGCCGGGGTGTTCGCCGGGTTCATCGGACACTCCGCGCTGAACCTGGAGCCGTCCGTGGTGGCGCTGCTCGGCGCCGGGGTGCTGATCGTGATCTCGAAGATGGAGCGCTCGGACTACCTGTCCGGCGTCGAGTGGGAGACGCTGCTGTTCTTCGCCGGGTTGTTCGTGATGGTGGGCGCCCTGGTGGACACCGGGGCGATCGCTGCCCTGGCCAACGGCGCCACCGAACTCACCGGCGGCAACGCGTTGCTGACCACGATGGGAATCCTCGGGGTATCAGCACCGGTGTCCGGCATCATCGACAACATCCCGTACGTGGCCACCATGACACCGATCGTGGCCGAGCTGAGCACCACACTGCCCAACGACCTGCACCCCGACGCCCTGTGGTGGGCGCTGGCGCTCGGCGCCGACTTCGGCGGCAACCTGACCGCGGTCGGGGCCAGCGCCAATGTGGTGATGCTCGGAATCGCCCGTCGCGCCGGGCATCCCATCACGTTCTGGGAGTTCACCCGCAAGGGCATCGTGGTCACCGTGGTCTCGGTGGCGTTGGCGGCGCCGTATCTGTGGTTGCGCTACTTCGTGTTCGGCTGATTTTTTTGCGCGGGTCTAATTGTGCGTCAGCAGCGCCACGCACTCCACGTGGTGGGTGAGCGGGAACGCGTCGAACACCCGGATCTGCTCAACGGCATAGCCGTGCTCGCGGTACAAGCCGATATCGCGGGCGAACGCCGCCACCTCGCAACCGATGTGCACCAGCCGCGGCACCGCCGCGGCCGCCAGCGCCTCGATCACCTCGCGGCCGGCGCCGGCGCGCGGCGGGTCCAGCACCGCGACGTCAGCAGCCCGCGGCTGTGCGGCCAACACCCGGCGCACCGAGCCGGTGCGCACCGACACCTGCGGCAGATCGGCCAGGGCGGCCCGGGCGGCGGCCGTCGCGGCCCGTGAGGTGTCGACGCTGACCACCTCGCCGGAGGTCCCCACCCCCTCGGCCAGTGCCGCAGCGAAGACCCCGGCCCCGCCGTAGAGGTCCCAGGCGGTCATGCCCGCTTCCGGCGCCGCCCAGTCGCAGATCAGCGCACTGTAGAGCGCGGCCGCCCGCCGATGCGCCTGCCAGAACGCCGTCACCGGAATCCGCCAACGCCGGCGGCCGACCCACTGGGTGGCGTGATAGTCGCCCTCGAGGACGTGCGGGCGGTGGTTGCGGCCGGTGCTCACCACATGCCGGACGCCGTCGTCATCGGTCACCACGTGCAGCTGATCGCCCGGTTGCCAGGTCTGCTCGGCCAGCCCCTTGGTCATCCCGGCGGGCAATTGGCCGCACCGCAGATCGGTGACCAGCTCGTCGCTGTGATATCGGTGGAATCCGGCCCGCCCGTCGGCGCCGACCGCCAGCCGGACCCGGCTGCGCCAGCCGGTCGGGCCGTCCTCACCGAGCGGTTCGGCCTCGCCGTGCCAGTCATGCCCGCCGAGCCGGCCCAATTGGTTCGCGACCACCTCCCCTTTGAGCGCCCGCGCCGCGGCAGGCTCGGCGAACGCCAGGTCGCAGCAGCCGGCGCCGCCGACGCCGGCGATCGGACACAGCGAGGCGATCCGACCGTCCGCCGCGTCGAGCACCTCCACGCATTCGGCGTGCCAGTATGAGCCGCGCTCGGCGGTGATCTGGGCCCGCACCCGTTCGCCGGGCAACGCGTAGCGCACGAACACCACCCGACCGTCATGGCGGGCCACACAACTGCCCCCGTTGGCCGGTGGACCCACGTCCAAGATCAGTTCGGTCACTCCGTGAAGCCTCTCCGGGTGTCACCGGGGGCGTGATGCGGTGCCAGCTCCCTGCGCCGCTCCGAGGAGTTCAGCTGCCAGGGCACCGAGGTCACCATCACCTGCGGCATGAACAGCAGCCTGGTCTTGAGCCGCAACGCGCTCTGGTTGTGCAGCACCTGCTCCCACCAGTGGCCCACCACGTATTCCGGGATGTAGACCGTCACCACGGTGCGCGGCGACTCCTTGCTGAGCCGTCTGACGTACTCGAGCACCGGCCGGGTGACCTCCCGATACGGCGACGCGATCACTTTGAGCGGCACGGTGATATCACTGGCCTCCCATTCGCGGACCAGAGCCCGGGTCTCGGTGTCGTCGACGTTGACGGTGATCGCCTCCAGGGTGTCCGGGCGGGTGGCCCGCGCGTAGGCCAGCGCGCGGCGGGTCGGCAGGTGCAGCTTGGAGACCAGGACCAGGGCGTGGTTGCGACTGGGCAACACCGCCTGGTCTTCGAGGGCGGCGGACTGCGCGGCCAGCTCCTGGCTGACCGCGTCGTAGTGGCGGCGGATCAGTTTCATCATGGCGAACAACACCGACATCACGACGATCGCGATCCAGGCTCCGGCCAGGAACTTGGTGGCGACCACCACGAGCAGCACCGTCCCGGTCGCGACGAACCCGATGGTGTTGACCACCCGGGAACGCATCATCGTGGCGCGGGCCGCATGGTCGGTTTCGCTGCGCAGCAATCGGTTCCAGTGCCGGACCATGCCGATCTGACTCAAGGTGAAGGAGACGAACACCCCGACGATGTAGAGCTGGATCAGTGCGGTCACCTCGGCCCCGAACGCCACGATGAAGGCGATGGCCACCACCGCCAGGAACACGATGCCGTTGGAGAAGGCCAGCCGGTCGCCGCGGGTGTGCAGCTGACGCGGCAGGTACCGGTCCTGGGCCAGGATCGATCCGAGCACCGGGAAGCCGTTGAATGCGGTGTTGGCGGCCAGCGCCAGGATCAGCGCGGTCACGCCGGCGATGATCCACAGACCGGGGGGAAAGCCGCGGAAAACGGTCTCGGCCAACTGCGCCAGCAGCGTTTTCTGGTCGTAGTCCGCCGGCGCTCCGATCAGCTGTTCGTGCGGGCGCGCCGCGATTTTCACGCCGGTCTGGCGGGCCAGCACGATGATGCCCATCATCAGCGTCACCGCGATCACGCCCAGCATCAGCAAGGTGGTGGCCGCGTTGCGCGACTTCGGCTTGCGAAACGCCGGCACGCCGTTGCTGATCGCCTCCACCCCGGTCAGTGCCGCACACCCCGACGAGAACGACTTCGCGACCAGGAACACCAGGGCCAGCCCCACCAGCTCGCCCTGGGTGGAGTCGATCTTGAACGCGGCCGAGTCGGCCTGAAGCTGGTGGCCCAGCACGAAGATCTGGAACAGTCCCCAGCCCAGCATCGCGAAGATCCCGATCATGAACGCATAGGTGGGGAAAGCGAACGCGGTGCCCGATTCGCGGATGCCGCGCAGGTTGGCCGCGGCGACCACCACGACGGTCCCCACCGCGAACGCCACCTTGTGGTCGGCGATGTAAGGTATCGCCGAACCGATGTTGGCAACCCCCGACGAGATCGAAACCGCAACGGTCAGAACATAATCCACCATGAGCGCACTTGCGACGGTCAGGCCGGCCGTGCCGCCCAGGTTGGTGGTGACCACCTCGTAGTCGCCGCCGCCGGAGGGGTAGGCGTGCACGTTCTGCCGGTAGGAGGCCACCACGGTGATGAACACGAACGCCACCGCCAAGCCGACCCACGGCGTCATCCGGTAGGCCGCGATACCCGCCACCGACAACACCAGGAAGACCTCTTCGGGCCCGTAGGCCACCGAAGACAGCGCGTCGGAGGCGAACACCGGCAGCGCGACGCGCTTGGGCAACAGCGTGTGACTGAGCCGATCGCTGCGGAACGGCCGGCCCAGCAGAAGCCGGCGAGCAGCGGTGGAAATCTTCGACACGAGAGCCAAGGGTAAGCCAGGCCGGCGCTGGCGGTAGCGTTCACCGGATACGGGCACGACTGCAGTCGAGAACCAGTCGAAACCAGCCGAAAGGATCGTGCACGTGCGGGTAGTTGTGATGGGGTGCGGCCGGGTGGGCGCCTCGGTTGCCGACGGACTGTCCCGGATCGGCCATGAGGTCGCCATCATCGACCGCGACACCGCCGCATTCAACCGGCTCAGCCCGGAATTCAACGGCGAACGGGTGCTGGGCATGGGTTTCGACCGCGACGTGCTGCTGCGCGCCGGCATCGAGGAGGCCGGCGCGTTCGCCGCGGTCTCCTCGGGTGACAACTCCAACATCATCGCCGCCCGGCTGGCCCGCGAGACGTTCGGCGTGGCGCGGGTGGTCGCCCGGATCTACGACGCTAAGCGGGCCGCCGTCTACGAGCGTCTCGGGATTCCGACCATCGCCACCGTGCCCTGGACCACCGACCGGCTGCTCGACGCGCTGACCCGGGAGAGCGAGACGACCAAATGGCGTGACCCGACCGGCACCGTCGCGGTGGCCGAGGTGGTGCTGCACGAGGACTGGATCGGCCGCCCGGTCACCGACCTCGAGGCGGCCGTCAGCGCTCGGGTGGCGTTCCTGATCCGGTTCGGCACCGGCATCCTGCCCGAACCCAAGACCGTCATCCAGGCCAGCGACCAGGTGTACATCGTCGCGGTGTCGGGCCGTGTCGCCGAGGCGATGGCGATCGCCGCGCTGCCGCCGAGCGAGGACCTGGACCCGTGAAGGTCGCGGTGGCCGGAGCCGGTGCCGTCGGCCGGTCGATCGCCCGGGAACTGCTCGAAAGCGAGCACCAGGTGACGCTGATCGAGCGCAATCCCGAGCACATCGACGTCGACGAGATCGCCGAGGCGCAGTGGCATCTCGGTGACGCCTGCGAGTTGAGTCTGCTGGAATCGGTGCACCTGGAGGACTTCGACGTCGTCATCGCGGCCACCGGCGACGACAAGGTCAATGTGGTGCTGTCGCTGCTGGCCAAAACCGAATTCGCCGTGCCCCGGGTGGTGGCCCGGGTCAACGATCCCCGCAACGAATGGCTGTTCACCGACGCCTGGGGCGTGGACGTGGCGGTGTCGACGCCGCGGATGCTGGCCTCGCTGGTCGAAGAGGCCGTCGCGGTCGGTGATCTGGTGCGGCTCATGGAGTTCCGCAAGAGCGACAGCAACCTGCTGGAGATCACGCTGCCCGACGACACGCCGTGGGGCGGAAAACCGGTGCGCAAGCTGACGCTGCCCCGCGACGCCGCACTGGTGACGATCCTGCGCGGCACCCGGGTGATCGTGCCGCAGGACGACGAGCCGCTGGAGGGCGGCGACGAGTTGCTGTTCGTCGCGTCCACCGGCGTCGAGGACGCACTGCGCGGGCTGCTGCTACCGCCGCACTGACCGGGGTTCGCGGTCGTCAGCTGCGTCCGGGCCGGGCTGGTCGTCCAGTACCCGCTGCACGTATTTGACCGCCAGGTAGGTCATCACCGCCGCCAGCGCGGTCAGCGGCCAGCCCATGGCGATGCGGGCCACCCCCAGCCACCCGGTCTGGCCGGCGTCGTAGAGCAGCCGCTGCACCACGAACCGGGAACCGAACACCAGCACCCAGATCAGCGTCGCGACGTCGTAGGCGTAGACCGCCGCCCGCACCCCGCGCCAGGCCCGGCCCTGCCCGCTGGCCCAGCTCCAGATGTAACCGACCGCCGGGCGGCGGATCAGGATGGATCCGGCGAAGACCAGTGCCCATCCCAGCGACGTCCAGATGCCGAGCACGAAATACCCTTTGGAGTCGCCCATCAGGTAGGCGATCAGGGCGCAGACCGCCACCCCGAAGAACCCCGACACCGCCGGCTGGGTGGATTCCCGGCGGATGAGCCGCCAGGCCAGCACCGCCGCGGCCACCCCCAGCGCCGCCATCACGGCGGCGCGCAACCCGAAGACGCTGGAGGTCGGCACGAACACCACGATCGGCAGCGACGAGTAGATCAGTCCGGCCACGCCGCCGATCTGGTCCAGCAGCCGCTGCGGCCCCTGGGGGCCGAAGTCATCGGTCATCGTCACACCGGCCTGACGGTCTCCGGCCGTCACTGCTGGATTTCGTAGTGGGGGTTGTAAATTGCTTTGCAGCCGCTGTCGAGTTTTCCGAGCCGGCCGTGTACCCGCAGGGTGCGGCCCGAGTCGATTCCGGGAATGCGGCGCTGCCCCAGCCATACCAGCGTCACGGTGTCGGTGCCGTCGAACAGCTCGGCGCGGACCCCGCCCACGCAGCCCTTGGCGTTGGCTTCCACGCTGCGCAGCACCCCGACCATGGTGACCTCTTGACCGCGTTCGCAGTCGATGGCGCGCTGCGCGCCGGTGTTGAGCGCCTCGTCGGACAATTCCTCGACATCGCGCAGCTCGGGGTCTTCCGTCAGTCTCCGAGTCAGCCGGCGCAGGTAGCCTTTGGGCGCAGCCATTGCACTCTCCCTCAGTTGTGTGCGCACGCTAGGGTAGACCTGTTGATTACCTAATGCCACAACGACCGGCCTACGGGGTGGCGGGCAGCACCCGGCACCATCTAGGGGTGGCATTCGATTTGCGCGGCGTGACGGCAGTCCTGCTGCCGGGGACCGGATCCGACGACGACTACATTCACCGGGTGTTTTCGCGCGCGTTGCGGCAGGTGGGCGCCGAATTGGTGGCCCACCGGCCACAGCCCGACGGTCTCGTCGAGGGCTACCTGGCCGCATTGGACGCCGCGGCATCACGCGGTGTTCCGATCATCGCCGGCGGCGTGTCGATCGGCGCGGCGGTGGCGACCGCGTGGGCGCTGCGGCATCCTCGCCGGGCGCGCGGGGTGCTGGCCGCGCTGCCGGCGTGGACCGGCGCCCCCGATGACGCACCGGCCGCCCACGCCGCCCGCCTCAGCGCCGACGAGCTGCGCCGTGACGGCCTGCCGGCCGTGGTGGCCCGCATGCGGGCGTCCAGCCCCGGCTGGCTCGGCGACGAGCTGACCCGCTCCTGGACCGCCCAGTGGCCGCTGCTGCCCGACGCGCTGGAGCAGGCGGCGGCCTACACGGCACCGACCCTCGCCGAGCTGGCGACGCTGCCGGTGCCGTTGGGCGTGACCGCGGCCGTCGACGACCCGGTTCATCCGTTGCGGACGGCCACCGAGTGGGTCTCGGCCGCGCCACGGGCCGCGCTGCGCACGGTGACGCTGGCACAGATCGGTGCTGACCCGGCCGCCCTGGGCGACGCGTGCCTGACGGCACTGATCACCGCGGCGGGCTGACCTACAGCCAGCTAACCGCCGGTGATAGTGCGCAACTGCTGCATCGCGGACCCCTCCGCGCTGCGGCGAGCGGTCGGCGCGGGCGGCGGCACATCCCCGCCGGGGCCGGGCTGGACTCCCCCGGGCTGCTGACCACCACCGGGCGCCGCGCCCCTGGCGGCCGCGGCGGCACGCAACTGCTCGGCCATCGGCTCGGGCAGCTGCACCGGCAACGGGGTACGCACCGGCAGCGGAGTGTCGCCGCGCCGGACCACGGTGTCGGCCAGGGCATCTCGCGCCTGCTGGGAGAGCGCCTCCATCGACTCGTGTGGGCCGTTGACCACGCACCGCACCATCCAGCGGTAGCCGTCGACTCCGATGAACCGGACCGCACCGGTCGCCGATCCGACCACCTCCCGGCCGAACGGGCCGTCGATGACGCTGACGCTCGCGGAGTCCCGCCGCAGCGCCTCGGCAAGCTCGGCGGCGACCTCACGCCACAGCCCCGCCGACTTGGGCGCGGCGTAGGCGGCGATGTTGAACCGGCCGTTGGGCGTCACCAGCCAGACCGCGCTGGGCACACCCGCCTCACTGAGCTCGACCTGGACCTGAGCGCCCGCGGGCATCGGCACCAACACCGAACCCAGGTCGAGGCGGGCCGTCGCCGCGGCCGCCGGGTCGTCGAAATCCTCGATGTCGAACGGGCCCTCGAGCTCCTCGCCCGCGTCCCCGTCGAAGTCCGCCACGTCCCCGGGTGCCGGCTCGGCGCGCGTCGGCTCGTCGGCGCCCGCCTTGCTCTTGCCCCTACCGAATGCCATCACAGCCGCCCATCTTCATCACTTCTGCCGTCACGAGCCCGTCACAAGCCGTCACAAACTCGCGTGCCCGCCCGACGAGCCGTGGCCGTCGCCGCCCCGGGTGGTTCCGGCCAGGCCGGCCTCGTCGAACGAAGTCACCTCGACCAGTTCTGGCAACTCGACCCGCTGCACCACCAGCTGGGCGATCCGGTCCCCCCGGTGGATCTCGATCGGGGTCGCCGGGTCCAGGTTGATCAACGCCACCTTAACCTCACCGCGGTAACCCGCGTCGATCGTTCCCGGACTGTTGACGATCGAAAGACCCACCCTCGCAGCCAGACCCGAACGCGGATGCACCAGGCCGACCATGCCGAACGGAATCGCCACCGCGATACCGGTCGGCACCAGCGCACGCCGGCCCGGGGCCAACTCGACATCGACCGCGCTGTACAGGTCGACGCCGGCGTCACCGTCATGGGCACGGCTCGGCAACGGGAGATCAGGATCCAGGCGAACAACCGCGAGACTGGGCGACACGAGGCGCAAGACTACTCTTAACCGGATGTCGGGATCGCGTGTGAACCACCGGGCGTCACAAACCGTGCGGTACCGCGAGCAACTGTGGGTGCCCTGGTGGTGGTGGCCGCTGGGGTTCGTGGGCAACGGGCTGATGGCCTACGAGGTACGGCTGGGGCTGCGCAGCCTGCCGGGCTGGCTGCCGTTCGCGGTGTTCTTCGCGATCACCGTGGCCGCCCTGCTGTGGTTGGGCCGCATCCAGGTCCGCGTCATCGAAACCGGCGGCGAGGTCCAACTCTGGGTGGGCGAGGCGCACCTGCCGGCCGGCGTGATCGCCCGTTCCGCGGAGGTCCCGCAGTCGGCCAAGTCGGCGGCGCTAGGCCGCCAACTCGATCCGGCGGCCTACGTCGTGCATCGCGGCTGGGTGGGGCCGATGGTGCTGGTCGTGCTCGACGATCCGGACGACCCGACGCCGTACTGGCTGGTCAGTTGCCGTCATCCACAGCGGGTGCTGGCGGCCTTGCAGGGTTGAGGGTCGGTCCGGATCAGGCCGCGCAGTCGGTGCAGATCATCACACCGTTCTTCTCGCTGGCCAGCCGGCTGCGGTGCTGAACCAGAAAACAGCTTGAGCAGGTGAACTCGTCGGCCTGCTTGGGCACGACGCGCACCGACAACTCTTCGCCGGACAGGTCGGCTCCGGGCAGTTCGAAGGACTCGGCCGATTCCGATTCATCGACGTCGACCACGGCGGATTGCGCCTCGTTCCGCCGCGCTTTGAGCTCCTCGAGCGAGTCCTCAGAAACGTCGTCGGTCTCGGTGCGCCGCGGGGCGTCGTAGTCGGTAGCCATCGTCTTCTCCCCTCAGTCCCCTCGGTAACCCTGCGCGAGCTTTGTACCAGCGTCGAACGCATCCACCAAATGATTCGTGCCCGGATCACGCCAAGATCATGTGTGATTTACGTCACATCACCTTGCTGACCACGCTCATCTCGGTCGTCCGCGCCCTCTAGAGTGCGTACGTGGTCACGCAAATCACTTCCGGTACCGAGTTCGACAAGCATGGCCTGCCGTTCCGGCGACGCAACTACCGGCCCGCCGCCTACGCCCTGGCCGTCCTGGCACTGATGACCGCGGTGGCGTGGGCGGTGGCGCTGACCCGACCGGCCGACATCCACGAGGTCGCGGTGTGCAACGCACCGCCGGCGCCCACCGAACCCGACCAGCCGCGACTGGGCACCCAGGTGCCCCGCGCCGCGATGATCACCACCACCCCGGCCAAACTGGCCGACATCAAAGCCCGCGTCCTCAACGCCAGCGGCCGCGCCGGACAGGCCGCCGACGTCGCCGACGCGCTGCGCGACGACGGCTTCGCCCAGCCGACCGCCGCCAACGACCCGGTCTATGCCAACGGCCGGCTGGACTGCAACGGCCAGATCCGCTTCGGCGAGGCGGGACAGGCCGCCGCTGCGGCGCTGTGGCTGGTGGCGCCGTGCACCGAGTTATTCCGCGACGACCGCCTCGACGACTCCGTCGACCTGGCCGTGGGCAGCGATTTCGTGAGCCTGACCCACAGCGACGACATCGAGGCGGCGCTGGCCGGCCTGCGTCCCGACGCCACCGGGCTCCCCGACCCGGCCCTGCTGACCAAGATCCATTCCGGTACCTGCTGACGACCCGCCGAGGAGATCCATGACCGGCACAGACCCGACCGATTCCCCGCCCGCTGCCGCGACCGGCGACCGGCACCCGCAACGACGGGGCTTCGGCGTCGACGTCGGCGGCAGCGGCATCAAGGGCGGCGTCGTCGACCTCGACACCGGTGCGCTGATCGGCGAACGGTACAAACTGCCGACACCGAGCCCGGCGACCCCGGCCGCGGTCGCCGAGACCGTCGCCGAGGTGGTCCGGAAACTCGGCTGGACCGGTCCCCTGGGGGTCACCTACCCCGGTGTGGTGATCGACGGCGTGGTGCGCACCGCCGCCAATGTCGACAAGTCCTGGATCGGGGTGAACGCCCAGGCCGCGATCCAGGCCGCACTCAACGGCCAGCCGGTCGTCATCCTCAACGACGCCGACGCCGCCGGGCTGGCTGAAGAGCGGTTCGGGGCGGGCAAGGACAACACCGGCGTCGTCGTGTTGCTCACCTTCGGCACCGGGATCGGCTCGGCGGTCATCCACAACGGAAAGCTGCTGCCCAACACCGAACTCGGGCACATCGATGTCGACGGCAAGGAAGCCGAGCACCGGGCCGCCGCGTCGGTCAAGGAGCGCAAGAACTGGAGCATGCGGAAGTGGTCCAAACAGGTGACCAAGGTGTTGGTGGCGATCGAGGACGCGCTGTGCCCGGACCTGATCATCGCCGGCGGCGGCATCAGCCGCAAAGCCGACGAATGGGTGCCACTGCTGCGCAACCGGACTCCGGTGGTCGCCGCGACATTGCAGAACACCGCGGGGATCGTCGGGGCCGCGATGGCGTCCGCGGCCGACGTGACCCGCTGAATAGCGCCCGCTCAGCGATTGTTGCCGCGTGCTGTCGTTACAATGGTCCGCGGCGGCCGCCTAACCGATAGCGGCGACTATCCCAGTTGATCACCCAACTGATATAGAGCCGACATCTGATATACCCGACACTTTCGGTGGCGCACGGCCCTGCGACCCGAAAGTCAGTCCGACCGAAGGGGTGGACGTGGCAGCGAGCAAGGCAAAGCCGGCGACCGAGGAGCCCAAGAAGCGCAGTGCCACCAAGGCACCCGCCAAGGCCGCCGCCAAGTCGACTGCGAAGGCCCCCGCCAGGACCGCCGCCAAGCGGACCCCGGCGAAGGCCACCAAGGCCGCCCCGGCCAAGAAGGCCACCAAGAGCACGGCGCGGGCAGCGACCAAGAGTGCCGCCAAGACCGCCGACGACGGCGACACCAAGCCCAAGACCCGGTCGGCCCGGGGCCCGGCGAAGAAGGCTGCCGCCAGGGGCGCCAAGGGCGCAGCCAAGAACACCGAGGTCGACCTCGCGACCGAGGAACTGGACACCGATACCGAACTGGACACCGAGCCCGGTGACGAGGACATCGATGACACGGACCTGAGCCTGGAAGACCTGGACGAGGACGCCGAGGAGTCCGGCGACGGCGAAGCCGCGCCGGCTGCCGGCGCGGCGACCGCGGAGGCCGGCGAGGAGGCCGCCGCCGCCGACGACGACGACGAGATCGCCGAGCCCTCCGAGAAGGACAAGGCCTCAGGTGATTTCGTCTGGGACGAAGAGGAGTCCGAGGCACTGCGCCAGGCCCGCAAGGATGCCGAGCTCACCGCTTCGGCCGACTCGGTGCGCGCCTACCTCAAGCAGATCGGCAAGGTGGCGCTGCTCAACGCCGAAGAGGAGGTGGAGCTGGCCAAACGGATCGAGGCCGGCCTGTTCGCCACCCAGAAGATGGCCGAGCACGCCGAGAAGGGCGAGAAGCTGGCGGTCGCCTACCGGCGTGACATGGCGTGGATCTGCCGGGACGGCGACCGGGCCAAGAACCACCTGCTCGAGGCCAACCTGCGGTTGGTGGTCTCGCTGGCCAAGCGTTACACCGGCCGTGGGATGGCGTTTCTGGACCTGATCCAGGAGGGCAACCTCGGTCTGATCCGCGCCGTGGAGAAGTTCGACTACACCAAGGGCTACAAGTTCTCCACCTACGCCACCTGGTGGATCCGCCAGGCCATCACCCGCGCCATGGCCGACCAGGCGCGCACCATCCGCATCCCGGTCCACATGGTCGAGGTGATCAACAAGCTCGGCCGCATCCAGCGTGAGCTGCTGCAGGATCTGGGCCGCGAACCCACGCCCGAGGAACTCGCCCGGGAGATGGACATCACCCCGGAGAAGGTGCTGGAGATCCAGCAGTACGCCCGGGAACCGATCTCGCTGGACCAGACCATCGGCGACGAGGGCGACTCCCAACTCGGCGACTTCATCGAGGACTCCGAGGCTGTGGTGGCCGTGGATGCCGTCTCGTTCACCCTCCTGCAGGATCAGCTGCAGTCGGTGCTCGAGACGCTCTCGGAGCGTGAGGCCGGCGTGGTTCGGCTACGGTTCGGGCTGACCGACGGCCAGCCGCGCACCCTGGATGAGATCGGCCAGGTCTACGGCGTCACCCGCGAGCGGATCCGTCAGATCGAGTCGAAGACGATGTCGAAGCTGCGGCACCCGAGCCGCTCCCAGGTCCTGCGCGACTACCTCGACTAACCGGCTGTGGCAAAACCCCCACCGGCGGCACTGCTGGCCGCCCTCACCGCGTTGCGCAGCGGCCTGCAGCGACTGCGCCAGGCGACGGTGCCCGCCGGGGTCGCCGTCATGGAACTCGGCTTCGGGGCATGGCTGGCCCAGGCGATGCACGTCGCGGTGCGGCTGGGAATCCCCGATGTGCTCCGAACCGGCCCGCTGACCGCCGACGAGACCGCCCGGCGGGTCGGTACCGACCCCGCTGCCACCTACCGGCTGATGCGTGCGCTGGCCAGTCAGTCGGTGCTCAAACTGCGCCGGGACGGCCGCTTCGCGCTGACCCGCATCGGGCGCGCCCTGGTCTCCGATGATCCGGCCAGCGTGGCGCCGATGATCGCGTTCATCGGCGACCCCGCGCACCGGGAACACTGGTCGCACCTGGAGCACTCGGTGCGCACCGGCGAGACCGCGGTCGACAAGGTGCGCGGGATGTCGTTCTTCTCCTACCTGGACACCGACTCCGAACTGGCGCAGGTCTTCAATGACGCGATGACCGGGGCGTCCGCCGTGGCGATCGAAAGCGCGGTTCCGGCATATGATTTCAGCGCCAGCAAGCTGATCGTCGACGTGGGCGGCGGTCACGGTGCGCTATTGGCCGCGGTGCTGCGCGCCGCGCCCGGTGCCCGCGGCGTGCTGTTCGACCAGCCCGCGGTGGTGGCCGGCGCTGACGCCACCCTGGCGGCCGCAGGAGTGACGTCGCGCTGCGAGGTCTCCGGTGGATCGTTCTTCGAATCGGTGCCCGACGGCGGTGACACCTATCTGCTCAAGGCGATCATCCACGACTGGGACGACGAGCGTTCGTGCGCGATTCTGCGCAATGTCCGCAGCGCCATCGCCCCGGGCGGCACCCTGCTGCTGCTGGAGATGGTGTTGCCCGAGGGCGCGCCCGCCCATCTGGGCCTGCTGCTCGACCTGGAGATGCTGACGGCCGCAGGCGGTCGGGAACGCACCCGGCGCGAATACGCCGAGTTGCTGTCCCGGGCGGGATTCCGGTTGCAGCGGGTGGTTCCCACTGCCGCCCCGATGTCGATCATCGTGGCCGTCCCGGTTTGATGCCCGGTCGCCGATCCCGCCGGTAGTATCGCGGACCATGCCGACCGATGGCGACGCCCAGACCTTCGCCGCGCTGCTCAATCGCGCGGAGCGCCACGGTCACCGCGTTCCGGCCGAGGCCCGCTTGGATCCGGCGGTGATCTCCGCGCTGAACGCCGTGGCCGCCGCTTGGCCGCGGGTGCCCGCCGCGCTGATCAACAAGGCTCAAACCACGTTCGCCCGTAGCGAACTCACCCGGGCGTCGGCGGCCAAGCCCACCACCCCTTTCCAGCTCAACCCGCCGGCCCGAACGCACCGTCCGGGCCGGGCCGATACGCCCTGACACCGATCACCGCGTCGACGGGCAACGGCCCGTACAGGTGCGGGAACAA
The DNA here is from genome assembly GCF_002101885.1 of Mycolicibacter senuensis. GTDB lineage: Bacteria > Actinomycetota > Actinomycetes > Mycobacteriales > Mycobacteriaceae > Mycobacterium > Mycobacterium senuense. The sequence goes on along the minus strand of NZ_LQPS01000043.1, from coordinate 424,308 downwards.
CATCGCCTCGGGATCCCCGGGCACGCCCGGCTCCCAGCGCACCGGCGACGCCACCTTTGCCGGGTCCACCTGCAGCAACACCAGATCGGTGCGCCCCCGGTAGAGCCGGTTGGCGGGCAGGTGCACCTGCTGCGGGGTCGACAGGTGCACGAAGCCCACACCGTCCAGTGACTCCGGTCGCAGCGCACCGGCCGCCTGCGCCGCCGCCCAATCCCGGGCGCCGCACAGATGTACCAGAATGTCGGCGTGTTCCATCGCCCCCGATCCTGCCCCAATGCCCGCGCAGGGTGAGACACGACACAGCCGAAGCGGGGAACAACGCCGAACGCCCGAGCGTCTGACACACTTGACAGACCCGCGAGAACGGAGGAGCCCATGAACGCGACTCTGACCAGCCCCGAACTCACTCGGGCTGATCGATGCGACCGGTGCGGTGCCGCCGCCCGAGTGCGAGCCACGCTGCCCTCCGGAGCCGAGCTGCTGTTCTGCCAGCACCACGCCAACGAGCACGAGGCCAAGCTGGTCGAGTTGGCCGCCGTGCTGCAAGTCAGCGCCCCCGCCGAGGACTAACCGACGCAGCCCCGCATCCGCGCGCAACACGCCCGACGGAGGGAATTGGGCGGTAGCACCATTCGTCAGGAATGCTGGGCTGGTCATGGCTGACCAGATCCCCAAACCTTCCCGGCATCACCTGCTGCGCATCGCACGCCGCACCCTGGCGAAGAGCTGGGACGATTCGATCTTCGCCGAGTCGGCGCAGGCCGGTTTCTGGTCGGTGCTGTCGCTGCCACCGCTGCTGCTCGGCATGCTGGGCAGCCTGTCGTATGTGGCGCCGTGGTTCGGCCCGGACACGCTGGCGACCATCCAGGACCGGCTGATCGGGATGGCCAGCAGTTTCTTTTCGCAGAACGTGGTGGCCGAGATCATCGAACCCACGGTGCGCGACATCGTCACCAACGCGCGCGGTGAGGTGGTCTCGCTGGGTTTCGTGATTTCGTTGTGGGCCGGCTCCTCGGCGATCTCGGCCTTCGTCGACTCGGTGGTCGAGGCGCACGATCAGACCCCGCTACGGCATCCGGTGCGGCAGCGGTTCTTCGCGCTGGGCCTGTATGTGGCGATGCTGGTGATCGCGGTCGCCGGGGCGCCGTTCGCCGCGCTGGGCCCGCACGCGATCGCCGAGCACCTGCCCGCGCGGTGGACCGATCTGCTGCGGTTCGGCTACTACCCCATGCTGGTGCTGGGACTGCTGGTGGCGGTGACGGTGCTCTATCGGGTCTCGCTGCCCAAACCGCTGCCGTCACACCGCCTGGTGATCGGGGCGTTGCTGGCCACCACGGTGTTCGTCGTGGCCACCTTGGGATTGCGGGTCTACCTGCGCTACATCACCAGCACCGGCTACACCTACGGTGCGCTGGCGACGCCGATCGCGTTCCTGCTGTTCGCGTTTTTGCTCGGTTTCGCCATCATGCTGGGCGCCGAGCTGAACGCCGCCATTCAGGAGGAATGGCCGGCGGAGGCAACCCATCTGCGTCAACTGCGCATCTGGCTGGTGTCCCGGTCGGGCCGAGGCGACCCCGGCGACAAGCCGGTGAAGGAGCCGGTCAGGTCTTCTTGAGGGTGGCGTAGATCCGCTTGCAGTCCGGGCAGACCGGCGAGCCCGGCTTCGCCGACTTGGTCACCGGGAAAACCTCTCCGCACAGCGCCACCACGTGGGTGCCCATGACCGCGCTCTCGGCGATCTTGTCCTTCTTGACGTAGTGGAAGTGCTTGGGGGTGTCGTCACCGGTCCCGTCATCGACGCGTTCCTCGGCGTCGGTGCGCTCGAGCGTGTCGGTCTGTATGCCCATCGCCCCATTGTGCCCGGAACTCAACGGATGTGAAAACCCCTCGTGCTTTGAGGCGGGTGGGTGTGCGACAGTGGAGTGATGAAGCACGGCCCCGAGCTGGGTTTCGACGACGACGGTCGGCCGGTGCTCATCACCGCGGCCGCCCCGTCCTTCGAACAGCAGCACCGTGAGCGGGTACGCAAGTACCTGACGCTCATGGCGTTCCGGGTTCCGGCACTCATCCTGGCCGCGGTCGCCTACGGCATCTGGCACAACGGCTGGATCTCCCTGGCGATCCTGGTGGGCTCGATACCGCTGCCGTGGATGGCGGTGCTGATCGCCAACGACCGTCCGCCCCGCCGCGCCGATGAGCCGCGGCGCTACGACGCCGCCCCCACGCGCACGCCGCTGTTCCCCACCGCGCCGCACCGCGAGCTGGAACATCCGCGATCGCCGGGGGCCGGATCGGCCGGCCGCGAGCCGGGGTTCGAGGCGGGGCAGGCGGGCGACGACGCGGCCGGCGAACCGCCGCAAGGTACCGGTTCTTAGCACATTCTCAAAGTCATCGGCGTATTCCCGCACGTCAAGTGGTGTGGAAAAGCGATCGGGCGGGAACTCTGCACCCGTGTCGGACGTTGACACGTGTGACAGCTGAAGCCGATCAACGGGAGGCCGTAATGGCAAAGGCAGATGCCACCATCAGTCGGATCGACGGCGATCTGGATTCGCAGAGTCCAGCCGCAGATCTGGTGCGGGTGTACCTCAACGGTATCGGCAAGACCGCACTGCTCAACGCCGCCGACGAGGTGGAACTCGCCAAACGCATCGAGGCCGGGCTGTACGCGAAGCACCTGCTGGAGACCCGCAAGCGCTTCGGCGAGAAGCGCAAACGCGAGCTGGCCACCGTGGTCCGCGACGGCGAGGCCGCCCGTCGGCATCTGCTGGAGGCCAACCTGCGTCTGGTGGTCTCGCTGGCCAAGCGTTACACCGGACGTGGCATGCCGTTGCTGGACCTGATCCAGGAAGGCAACCTGGGGCTGATCCGCGCGATGGAGAAGTTCGACTACGCCAAGGGATTCAAGTTCTCCACCTACGCGACCTGGTGGATCCGCCAGGCCATCACCCGCGGTATGGCCGACCAGAGCCGCACCATCCGGCTTCCGGTGCACCTGGTCGAGCAGGTCAACAAGCTGGCCAGGATCAAGCGCGAGATGCACCAGCAGCTCGGCCGTGAGGCCACCGACGAGGAGCTCGCCGCCGAATCCGGCATCCCGGCGGAGAAGATCAACGACCTGCTGGAGCACAGCCGCGACCCGGTGAGCCTGGACATGCCGGTGGGCTCCGACGAGGAGGCGCCGCTGGGCGACTTCATCGAGGACTCCGAGGCGATGTCGGCGGAGAACGCGGTGATCTCCGAACTGCTGCACACCGACATCCGCAGTGTGCTGGCGACCCTGGACGAACGTGAGCACCAGGTGATCCGACTGCGGTTCGGCCTCGATGATGGACAGCCCCGCACCCTGGATCAGATCGGCAAGTTGTTCGGCCTGTCCCGCGAGCGGGTCCGCCAGATCGAGCGTGAGGTGATGACCAAGCTGCGGCACGGCGAACGCGCCGATCGATTGCGTTCATACGCCAGCTGACACCACCTCTGCGCCGGGCCACCGCACACCGTTGCGGTGGCCCGGCGCAGCCGCGTAGCCCTCGGGCCGGTCAGCTATCGATGGCGCTGACCAGGCGGCGGACCGCCAAGTAGACTCACGGCGACGGGAAGGTGCCACATGAATGAGTTGGTTGATACCACCGAGATGTACCTCAGGACGATCTATGACCTTGAGGAAGAGGGTGTCACCCCGCTGCGTGCTCGGATCGCCGAGCGGCTGGAGCAAAGTGGCCCGACCGTCAGCCAGACGGTGTCCCGGATGGAACGCGACGGCCTGCTGCGGGTGGCCGGTGACCGTCACCTCGAACTCACCGAGAAGGGCCGTGCCCTGGCGGTCTCGGTGATGCGCAAGCACCGGCTGGCCGAGCGACTGCTGGTCGACATCATCGGGCTGCCGCTGGAGGAGGTGCACGCCGAGGCCTGCCGTTGGGAGCACGTGATGAGCGAGGACGTCGAGCGCCGTCTGGTCAAGGTGCTCGAGAACCCGACGACCTCACCGTTCGGCAACCCGATCCCCGGTCTGCTGGACCTCGGTTTCGGCTCGGAGGGCGGGGCGCGGGAGACCGACCTGGTGCGGTTGACCGAGCTGCCGGCCGGCTCGCCGGTGGCCGTGGTGGTGCGCCAGCTCACCGAACATGTGCAGGGTGACATCGACTTGATCACCCGGCTGAAGGAAGCCGGTGTGGTGCCGAATGCCCGGGTGACCGTCGAGGCCGACGTGGAGGACGGCGTGACGATCGTCATGCCCGGTCACACCGATGTCAGCCTGCCGTATGCGATGGCGCACGCTGTCAAGGTCCAGAAGGTCTGACCGGGCGGGCTCATGCGGCGGTCCCAGCGTCGCTTCTCCTCCGTCGAACCTCGCTGAACCGCCGGGATCAGCCGGCCCGTCGACCGAAACCCTGCCGCTGCGGCAGCACCACCCCGAGCCGGCCGGCCAGCCGGTAACCGGTGTCGGCCAGCCCGCGGATCCGGTCCGGCCGCAAGCCCGACTGCAGCGCCGTGTCGAGCAGACCCGCCATCCGATGGTCCGGCGTGCAGCGCAATGCGGCCTCCAGCGATACCCCGGCCAGCGGTCCGTCACCGCGCGCATAGGCGCTGAACGCCAGCAGCACCAGCGCGTCGGCCCGCCACGGCTCGGGCAGCGTGCGGGCCAGTATCGACCACAGTGTCTCCGCGTCGGCGGCGTGCTCGCTGATCGCCAATGCGCACAGCGTGTCCCGGACCAGCACGTCGGTCAGCGAGCAACCCAGCCGGGCCAGCTCCGGTTCGCTCGGCTCTCGGCCGGCGGCCAGCGCGGCGACCGCCTCCAGCATCTGCTCGACGTCACGGCGGGCCCGGCCACGCCCGTCGGCTTGGTCCGCGGCCGCCCGGTCTGCCGCATCATCGTCGATCAGCACTGCCACCGCGGCACTGCGCTTCGCGTCGTCGGGGGTGATCACCGCCTGCAGATCCGCCCGACGCCGGTAGAGCCGCCGGCCCTCCAACACCGCGGCAGCGGCCAGCGGAGAGGCCGCCGGGTCATCGACCGGGCCGCCCGCGCCGCAGCCGTCGACGCAGTGCCAGCGCCCGCCGTGCGCCACCCGGTCCACGACGTGCGCGGCGAGCAGCGCGATGTCGTTGCGCGACAACTCCTGCGCCAGGGTGTCGACCAGTCGGCGGTGCTCGTCGTTGCAGATCGGGCAGCACGCGCCTGCCGCGTCGACGATCACCACGATGGCCCCGGCCGGGGCGGCGGCCGCCGCGACATCGGCGAGGTGGCCGACGGTGTCGCCGGTGTTCTCGGACAGGTCGACCCGCAGCACCGAGCCCAACTCGCCGCCGTCGACCGACACCAGGATCAAGGATTTCTCCGGCACGAAGCCGAGGATGGCCGGCAGCGCCGCGATCAGCGCTGCGGGACGATTCAGGGTGAATTCGGGTTGCTTGGTCGTCATGGCAGCAACGTTGACGACACCCACCGTCATCGGGGCGCGCCCACTCGGCGTCGACGGCCGCATTGTGGATGAACCGGCAACTGTGAGCCGACTGCCGCTGGGGGTGTGCGCAGCCGCCGAGGCGGGAATTCCTCGTTTAGCGAACTCCGATCCCGTCGGGGAATGGGGCCGGGGCGACGGTGCGTTTTCCATGACATCCGCGCATCGTTTTCCGGTGCGGCCCGACGTGGGGGAAAATGAACAGCGCGATCCGCATCGAGATCCGCACGACGAGGAGGCGAAGGCAATGGCCGAGCATCCGGACACCGGCTCCGACCGGGACCGGCACTACCAGGCCCAGCAGGGCGGCATGTACGAGTTGGAGGTTCCGGCACCGCAGCTGACCTCGCCGGACGGCGCGGGCCCGGTCCTGATCCACGCGTTGGAGGGTTTCTCCGACGCCGGCCATGCGATCCGGCTGGCAACCGGCCACCTCAAGACCGCCCTCGACAGTGAACTGGTGGCGTCGTTTGCCATCGACGACCTGCTCGACTACCGGTCCCGCCGGCCGGTGATGACGTTCAAGACCGACCACTTCACCCACTACGCCGAACCCGAGCTGAGCCTGTACGCGTTGCGTGACAGCGCGGGGACGCCGTTTCTGCTGCTGGCCGGCATGGAACCGGACCTCAAGTGGGAGCGGTTCATCACCGCGGTCCGGTTGCTGGCCGAGCGACTCGGCGTGCGGCGGACCATCGGGCTGGGCACCATCCCGATGGCGGTCCCGCACACCCGCCCGGTGACGCTGACGGCGCACTCCAACAAGCGTGAGCTGATCGCCGACTTCACTCCGTGGATCACCGAGGTGCAGGTCCCGGGCAGTGCGTCCAACCTGTTGGAGTACCGGATGTCCCAGCACGGCCACGAGGTGGTCGGGTTCACCGTGCACGTGCCGCACTATGTGTCACAGACCGACTACCCGGAGGCCGCCGAGGCACTGCTGAGGCAGGCGGCCCAGACCGGCTCGTTGCAGCTGCCGCTGTCCGAACTCAGTCGGTCCGCGGCCGACATCCGGGCCAAGATCGACGAGCAGGTCGAGGCGAGCACCGAGGTGGCACAAGTGGTGACCGCACTGGAACGCCAGTACGACGCCTTCATCGCCGCCCAGGAGAACCGCTCACTGCTGGCCCGCGACGAGGATCTGCCCAGCGCCGACGAACTCGGCGCCGAGTTCGAACGGTTCCTGGCCCAGGAGGCCAGGAAGGACCGCGGCGACGACGGCGCCCCCTGACAGGGGGCCTATCCCGTTCGCCGCAGTGCGGCGGTGAGATGGTTCTGCGCCGGCTGGCCGACAGCTCCCATGGCCAGGGTGTAGGACAATTCGTCGCCTGTGAGTCGGTAGTGGCGGCTCAGCGCCGTCACCTCCTTGGCGGTGGGAGCCAGCCCGATCGTCGGTGCCGTCATCTCGAGTTCGATCCCGTTCGCGCTCACGGTGTAGCTGCCAACTTCGATCTCGGTGATCCCGCTCGGGTGCGCCAGCACCCACTCGATCCGGCCCGGCTGCGGCACCCGGAGATAGCCGGTTTCAGCGTGCAGCGGCAGCCCGTCGACCGCTGACCTGGTCTTCTGACCGTAGACCAGAAACGGTTTGCCGACCTGGGAGAAGACCACCTCTTCGAGATAGTCGAACGAGGCGATGGTGGGATACACGCCGCGGCCCCGGCCGGACCAGGTGCCCAGCAGCGGTGCCAGCTCCACAAGGTTCGGGTGCAGCTCGGGTGCCATGTGGCCAGCGTAGTGCGCACTGCGGCGCCGCGAGCCTCAACCGGTGGTGGGCACCTCGCGGTGCTCGCGCAGCGCTTCGATCTCCCGCTCGAAGTCAGCCGCCGACGAAAACGAGCGGTACACCGAGGCGAAGCGCAGGTAGGCCACTTCATCGAGTTCGCGCAGCGGACCCAGAATCGCCAGTCCCACCTCGTGACTGGGGATCTCCGGCGAACCCGCCGCCCGCACCGCGTCCTCTACCTGCTGGGCCAGCAGATTCAGTGCGTCGTCGTCCACCTGGCGGCCCTGACATGCCCGGCGCACCCCGCTGATCACCTTCTCGCGACTGAACGGCTCGGTCACACCGCTGCGTTTGACCACGGCCAGCACCGCGGTCTCTACGGTGGAGAAGCGCCGCCCGCATTCCGGGCAGGACCGACGGCGGCGGATGGCCTGGCCTTCGTCGGTTTCGCGGGAATCCACCACCCGGGAGTCTGGATGGCGACAAAACGGGCAATGCATGGCCGCTCCTTCGCCGTGCCGAGAGCCGGGCACCTGCAAGCGTTGAGGCGACTCCGGCCACTGGGACAACTGTGAGCGTACCTGCGCGACTACCGGGCGGCGCGCCGTGCTGGCCGCCGGCCGCGACCGGGCAGACATCGACGGCCGCTCAGCCGATCGGCGCGATCAGCGTCTGGCCGGCATCCAGCGCCGCCGACTCGAGGCTGTTGAGCTCGCGGATCCGGTCGACGACCTGACTGGTCGGCGCGTCGGGCGCGACCCGGACCGCCAGGTGCTGCAGGGTCTCGCCGCTCTGCACCCGCACCACACCCAGCTCGCCGGGGACCGCGGACCCGCCTTCGGCCATCGTCGCGCCGAACTGGGCGATGAGGCCGAGCCACACCGTGATTCCCGCAGCGATCAGGGCGAGCACCACGGTCGTCGCAGGCGTGATCGGTTTGGTGGGCCGGGGACGGTGCGCTGCACGCGACATCAGCACACCGGTGCCGCTATGCGACAGCGGCGCGCCGTCCGGCCGCGACCGCACCACCCGCGCGGGGCGGGTGTGAACCGCGTGCGCCCGCCCTGACGTGACGGGGCGGCGCCGCGGCCCGACCGGTGCGCGCTCGGCCGGGTCGAACGTCGGAGCGAACGTGTCGATGAGCATCATGTGCGGTTCTCCCTCACTCGGCGTCGGCGACCCTGTTCGCTCGACTGTTCGAATCCTAATCGATTGTATGTTCGATATCCGAACATGTGATCGATTCGTTGTCGAAAACATTAGCGAAGCAGTCCGACAGGTGGCCGGCCGTTCGAACGTGCGCCCGACACACCTCGAACACATGTTTGATTAATGTCGGGAAGACGACTAGATTCGCCCCTATGAGCGACAGCAGCAAGACCGCGCCAGCGCCCGACTCAACGCTTACCGCCCGCCAGCGCACCATTCTGAACGTCATCCGCGCCTCGGTGAGCGAGCGGGGCTACCCGCCGAGCATCCGCGAGATCGGCGACGCCGTCGGCCTGACCTCGACGTCCTCGGTGGCCCACCAGTTGCGCACGCTCGAGCGCAAGGGCTATCTGCGCCGTGATCCCAATCGGCCCCGCGCCGTCGACATCCGCGGCCCCGAGGAGTCGGCCGGCTCCCACGCAGCGCCGCGGAGCGATGTCGCCGGGTCGGATGCGCTGCCCGAGCCCACGTTCGTTCCGGTGCTCGGCCGGATCGCGGCCGGTGGTCCGATCCTGGCCGAGGAGGCGGTCGAGGACGTCTTCCCGCTCCCCCGCGAGTTGGTGGGCGAAGGCGAGCTGTTCCTGCTCAAGGTGGTCGGTGAGTCGATGGTGGACGCCGCGATCTGCGACGGCGACTGGGTGGTGGTACGCCAGCAGAACGTCGCCGACAACGGCGACATCGTGGCCGCGATGATCGACGGCGAGGCCACCGTCAAGACCTTCAAACGCACCGGCGGTCAGGTCTGGCTGATGCCGCACAACCCGGTTTTCGACCCGATCCCCGGCAACGACGCAGTGGTGCTGGGCAAGGTCGTCACCGTCATCCGCAAGGTCTGACAGGGCGATTCGCCGGCTAGCGGGTGTCGCCGATGCCGGCCAGGGCGAAGAACTCCCGGCGCGAACATGCATCGGTTCGCAGCGCGCCCGACAGGGTCGAGGTGACGGTCGTGGACCCGCTGGCCCGCACACCGCGCAACGTCATGCAGGTGTGCTCGGCGCGGATCACCACCCCGACGGCACGCGGCTGCAGATGCTCGGTGAGCCAGTCGGCCACCTGCTTGGTGAGCCGTTCCTGCACCTGCGGCCGGCACGCGACGTAGTCGACCACCCGGGCCAGCTTGGACAGGCCCAGGATCCGGTCACCGGGCAGGTAGCCGACACAGGCGGTGCCGGTGAACGGCAACAGATGGTGCTCGCAGACCGACCGGAACGGGATGTCGCGGACCAGCACCAGCTCGTCGTAGCCCTCCTCGTTCGGGAAGGTGGTGGCTTCGAAGGGCGTCGGGGTGAACATCTCGGCGTAGGCCCGCGCCATCCGGCGTGGCGTGTCCCGAAGCGCGTCACCGGCGGTCGAGATGCCCAGCGCGTGCAGCAGTGCCGCGGCGGCCCGCTCGGCGGCCTCGAGGTCGGGCACCGGCCGATCGACGGCTCGCAGGTCGGCGTAGACGGCTACCGACATCTCGATCCCCCTATCGACAGTCATCGTTGCGTTCAGATTGGCGGCGTCCGACCCTATTTGTCAATTATTTTTGGTGTTACATTGGGTCGATGAGCTCCTCTCACCGCGGCGGCCCGGATCCGCTGACCGGGTTGAGCAGTCTGGACGACCCGGTACGGCAGCGCCTGTATCACTACGTCGCGTCGTGCGACGAACCGGTGGCCCGCGAGCAGGCCGCCACCGCCGCCGGGATCAGCCGCACCCTGGCCGCCTATCACCTCGACAAACTGGCCGAAGCGGGGATCCTGTCGGTGAGCTACGCGCGGCCCGCCGGCCGCTCCGGGCCCGGCGCCGGGCGCCCTGCCAAGCGCTACGCGCGCACCCGGGACGAGCTGTCGGTGAGCGTGCCGCCCCGCAACTACCGGCTGCTGGCCGACCTGCTGGTCACCGCCATGGCCGATGACCACGCCGGGACGGTGCGCCCGGCGATCTCGGCGGCGGCACGCCGGGCCGGCCGGGCCGGGGCGGCCGAACACGGCGTCTTCGAGGCCCTCCGGGAGTTCGGCTACGAGCCGGTGGTCAACGACGCCGACGACATCGAACTGCGCAACTGCCCGTTCGAACTACTGGCACGCCGCTACACCGAAGCGGTGTGCGGTCTGAACCTGCAACTGATCGAGGGCATGCTGGAAGGCGCCGGCGAACCGCCGCGGCGGGCCAAGCTGACCCCGTCCGAGCGGCGGTGCTGTGTCACCGTCCGAGCACCGGGGCGCGGGTACCGGTGAGCCTGCTGGAGGCGCTGGGACTGAGCGCCCCTGTCATGCAGGCCGGAATGGGCGGCGGGGTGGCAGGCGCGGAGCTGGCGGCCGCGGTGTCGGCGGCCGGCGGCCTGGGCACCGTCGGGCTGAGCGATCCGCGCAGCTTCGCTATCGAGCTGCGCCGCGCCGTGGAACTGGCCGGTGGGCGCCCGGTGGCCGCCAATCTGCTGGTGCCGTTCGTCCGCCGGGCCCACATCGACGCCTGCATCGCGGCCGGCGCCGCCCTGGTGGTGTTTCACGACGGCGCTCCCGCCCGCTGGATCGCCGCGCTGCGGACCGCGCGAATCCCGGTGCTGTGCACCGCCGGTGACGTCGCCCAGACCCGCCGGGCACTGGCTGCCGGCGCTGACGGTCTGGTGGCGCAGGGCGTCGAGGCCGGCGGCCACCTGGTGGCCGACCGACCGCTCACCGTGACGTTGGCCGAGGTGCTCGACGCCGCGGACGGCGCCCCGGTGCTGGCCGCCGGCGGGGTCGCCGACGCCGACGACGTCCGCGCCCTGCTGGCCGCCGGGGCCGCCGGGGCGGTGGCCGGAACCCGCTTTCTGCTCACCGAGGAGTCGCGCGCCCATACCGGCTACAAACAGAAGGTGCTGAACGCGCAGCGCACCATCCGCACGATGCTGTTCGGGCTGGGCTGGCCGCTGGCCCACCGGGTCGTTCCGAATGCCCTCACCGAACGCTGGTGTGCGCGAGACGAACTCGGCCCGCCCGCGGTGCGGGCATTCAACCGGATCGGAGCGCCACTGGGACGGCTGATCCCGGTGGGCGCGCTGGGGACGGTCCTGGCCGCGCAGCGGAGGGCCGTGCCGCTCTACACCCCGGGGTTGCCCTTGGCCGGCATGGACCCGGCCGTCGTCGACCGGTCCGCGCTCTACGCCGGCGAGACCAGCCGCCGAATCCATGACATCGTTCCGGCAGCCGAAGCACTGGCACGGCTGACGCCGTAGGGAATCACCAAGGGAGGTCGCCATGTTCGGCCCGTGTCCACCTTTCGATGCCGAGTCGGCGGTCCGTAAGGTCCAAGCCGCCGAAGACGCCTGGAACAGCCGGGACCCCGAACGGGTGACGCAGGCCTACACCGACGACTCGGTATGGCGTAACCGCGACGAGTTTCTCACCGGGCGTGCCGAGATCGTCGCGTTCCTACGGCGCAAGTGGGCCCGTGAACGCGACTACGCCCTGCGCAAGGAGCTGTGGTGCCACCACGGCAACCGGATCGCGGTGCGCTACCAGTACGAGAGCCGTGACGCGACCGGCCAGTGGTGGCGCAGTTACGGCAACGAACTGTGGGAGTTCGCCGACGACGGCCGGATGAGCCGCCGCGAGTCCAGCATCGACGACATCGCCATCAGCGAAGATCAACGACGGATCTTCGGGCCCCGCACCGACGGTGAACGGCACACACCACTGCCGCTGCGGTGATCAGCCGGCCTTGGTGAACCCGTTGAGCCGGGCCGCCTCCTCGGTGGCGAACCAGATCTCGGCGAGGGTGTCGTCATACAGCGCGTTCTGCGGCGTGTAGTAGAGCCCCGAGCCGATGTTCGCCTTGATCGGGTAGCCGTCCGGTTGCTGGTAGGGGTCGTCCAGCGGCAGGTGCATCACCGGGTGCGCCGACTCCCCGGCACCGAAGCTGCGCTGACCCGAGCCGAAGCCACGCGGTTGCGCCGCGGAGCCGAACGCGCCCGACTCCGTGCCCGACGCCGCGTGTCCCACCGCGTGCCGTCCGGTTCCCAGGTCGTCCTCGGTCACCACCCGGGTCGGCGCGGTGTCGGCGTCGTCATCGTCGTCGAGCTCGGCTTCGTCGTGCAGGCCGGCGTCGCCTTCGCTGTAGCGCAGCCAGGGCGCCTCCGGCAGCGGCTGACCGGGCACCTCGGCCTCGGGTGTCGCACCGAACGACGACGAGCTGCCGTAGCGGCTCGGCAGCCGGACGGTGCCCTCGTGGTCCGGCTGTTCGTGGTGCGCCCACTGCTCTTCATCGTCGTCGTAGTCGTCGCTGACCGGCGCGGGCACCGCGACCGGCGGCCGTGCGGGCGTCGGAGCCGGCCGGCGCCGCTGCCACCACATCGCCGCGCCCGCCAGCGCCCCCAGCACCGCCAGCACCGCGACCGGGATCAGCACCCACAACCAGTTCCAGTGCGTCTCCGTGCCGGTGCGGGGGGTGGCCACCGTGCTGCCGTCCGGCAGGTTCATCCCGGGGATCTGCAGGCCCGACAGCGCTGGCGCCAGATCGGCCGGTTCGGTGCTGAAGGCGTTGTTCGCCTGGTTCCACGACACGGTCCCGCCGGTGAACTTCTGCGAGACCAGGTCCCCGTCGACGGTCTGGTCGCCCACCGGGGCGCCGAGCTGTCCTGAGGCGCCGTCGAGCTTGTCCCAGGCGGCCTTCATCGCGCTGCGAACCACGAAGGCGCCGTTGTCGGGGCTGAAGAAGATCACCGGGTCGTCGTCGGCGGCGAACGATGCGAACTTGCTGCCGGCGATGGCACCGTCGGCCGTGCCGGTGATCGGGAAGCCCAGATCGCTGCCGGCCGGACCGCCCAGCGACTCGTATTTGGCCAGGACGTCGCCTTCCAGCGCGTCGGCCCCGGTGGCCGGCGAGAAGTAGATCTTGCCCCGATCGAAATCCTGGCCCGCGCCGTCGCTGCCGATCACGTACTGGTCGCCCTGCTTGGCCCCGAGCGAACCCGATGCGCCGCCGGCGGCGCGCCACGCGTGGTCGATGGCCGCGGTCGGGTCGAGCTGAACCTGCAGATCGGCCAGCTGGGCCGCCAACTCCGGGGGCACCGTGGTGAACGTTCTGGCCGCGCCGTCGAAGGACAGTGCGCCGGCGCTGAACCTCTGGGACACCACCGCGCCGTCGTAGTTCTCGTCGTCGACCGGCACCCCGAGCGCGCCGGTGGAGCTGCCCAGCTTGTCCCAGGCGGCGTTCATCGGGCCACGCACCACGTGGGCGCCGTGCTCGGCCGTCCAGTAGATGACCGGGTTGTCGGCGCCGGACAAGATGGCCACCCGGCTGTCGGGCACCAGGCCCGGCACCTCATCGCTGCTGGGGAAACCAAGGCCGCCGGTCGCCGCCCCACCCATCGACTCGTACTTCTCGAGGATCGCGCCATACAGCGCTTTGGCCCCGGTCTCCGGCGTGAAGAAGACCGTGCCCCCGGCGAAGTCCTGCGCGAACCCGGCACCGGCCGGGTGCACGTCACCCTTGGGCGGGCCCAGCGGCGAACCGTCACCCCCGGCCGCCTGCCATGCCGCCGTGATGGCGTCGTGAGCTTCGCTGTCGGGCGTTGCCGCCGCGGTCTGCATCGACAACAGCACGGTGACCGTCGCCGCGAGGCAGAGCGCCATGCGCACCGCCGTCTTGCCGAACCGATCTCTCCGACTAGTCACCAGCCCTCCCAGGCACCGCAATCGACGCAATTGTTTCCGGCATAAACCTTCCCGCAATCGACCCGTATTGCGAAGCAAAGTCATCGATATTGCGGAAACAGATACCCACCCGATGCCGAAAAGTTGCCAACCCGCACGGTGACGACGAGGCTCTGATCGCGACTGAACACGCAGGTCAGGGCCTCGCCAGCCGGAATCAAACGCCCAGACTCCGACCGATGATCTCCTTCATGATCTCGGTGGTGCCGCCGTAGATGGTCTGCACCCGCGCGTCCAGGTAGGCCCGGGCGATCGGGTATTCGCGCATGTAGCCGTAGCCGCCGTGCAGTTGCAGGCACCGGTCGATCAGGTGCACCTGCTTCTCGGTGCTGTACCACTTGGCCATCGCGGCCTGTTCCACCGTCAGCTCCTTGTCCAGGTGCAGGCGGATGAACTCGTCGACCATCATCCGCACCACGGTGGACTCGGTGGCCAGCTCGGCGAGCAGGAACCGGCTGTTCTGGAAGCTGCCGATCGGCTTACCGAACGCCTTGCGCTCCTTGGTGTAGGTGATCGTCTGCTCCAACGTGGCCTCCATCGCCGCGGCGGCCATGATCGCGATCGAGATCCGCTCCTGCGGCAGGTTCTGCATCAGGTAGATGAAGCCCATCCCCTCCTGACCCAGCAGGTTCTCCACCGGCACGTGCACGTCGGTGAACGACAGCTCGGCGGTGTCCTGGGCGTCCAGTCCGATCTTGTCCAGGTGGCGTCCGCGCTCGAAGCCCGCCATGCCGCGTTCCACCACCAATAAACTGAACCCTTGAGCCCCTTTTTCAGCGTCGGTCTGGGCGACCACGATCACCAGGTCGGAGTGGATGCCGTTGGTGATGAAGGTCTTGGAGCCGTTGAGCACGTAGTGGTCGCCCTGGCGGACCGCGCGGGTCTTGATGCCCTGCAGGTCACTGCCGGTGCCCGGCTCGGTCATCGCGATAGCGGTGATCAGTTCGCCGGTGCAGAACTTGGGCAGCCAGCGCTGCTTCTGCTCCTCGTTGCACAGCTCCAGCAGGTAGGGGGCGCAGACGTCGTTGTGCAGGCTGAAGCCGATGCCGCTGTACCGGCCGGCGGTGGTCTCCTCGGTGATGATGGTGTTGTAACGGAAGTCCGGGTTGCCGCCGCCGCCGTACTCCTCCGGCACCGCCATGCCCAGAAAGCCCTGCTTGCCGGCCTCGAGCCACACCGAGCGGTCGACGATCTTGGCCTTCTCCCACTCCTCGTGGTGCGGCGCGACGTGGCGGTCCAGAAACGCCCGGTAGGACTCCCGGAACAGCTCGTGCTCGGGCTCGAACAGGGTTCGCTGGTACTTGACTGCGGCGCTCATCGCCTGACCTCCGGGATCGACGGAAACTTTCCGACGACAATAGACCAACCGGATGGTTGGGCGAAGTCGTGGCCCGGTCCTTGCCGAAGGCCGCTACCTCGCCGCTCGCCGGGCGGTGCCCCGCTGCCGGCGCCGGGCGGCGGCCTGCGGAGCCTGCTGGTGGGCGGCGCCGTCGCTGCGACGGCGCCGCCGGGGAGCTCCCGGGCGGCCGGTCCGGGCAGCGGCGGCCTTGGCGCGAGCCGGCGGCGCGGTTGTCGGCGGCGGGAGCACCCGCAGCGGCGCGATCTCCCCCACCAGCGCGCGCACCGGCGCGGAGTCGGCCGCCACCTGTTGCGGGGCAACCGTGATACCGGCCCTGCGCAGTAACACCTGGGTCTCGCGGCGCTGCTCGGGCAGCACCACCGTGACGACGTCACCGGCGCTGCCGGCCCGCGCCGTGCGGCCGGAACGGTGCAGGTAGGCCTTGTGCTCGGCGGGCGGGTCGACATGCACCACCAGTTCGACCTCGTCGACGTGAACGCCGCGCGCGGCGATGTCAGTGGCCACCAGGACGCGGACATCGCCACCGGTGAAGGCGGCGAGATTGCGTTCGCGGGCCGGCTGGGACAGATTGCCGTGCAGGTCGACCGAGGGAACGCCGGACTCGGTCAGCTGCCGGGCCAGCTTGCGGGCCTGATGCTTGGTGCGCAAGAACAGGATTCGCCGCCCGGTGCCCGACGCCAGCAGCTGCACCAAGTCCTTCTTGTCCTGTGCTCCGGCGACATGGAAGACATGGTGGGTCATCGCCGGCGGCGGCGCGTCGAGTTCGTCGACCGAGTGCGAGACCGGATTGCGCAGGAAGCGCCGCACCAGCTTGTCCACGCCGTTGTCGAGCGTCGCCGAGAACAACAGTCGCTGACCGGTTTCGGCGGTGGCGGCCAGGATGCGGGTTACCCCGGGCAGAAAGCCCAGGTCCGCCATGTGGTCGGCCTCATCGAGCACGCTGATCCGCACCGCGTCCAGCGTGATCAGCCGCTGCGTCATCAGGTCCTCGAGCCGGCCCGGGCAGGCCACCACGATGTCGACACCCGCGTTGAGGGCGGCCACCTGCCGGTTCTGCGATACGCCGCCGAACACGGTGGTGACCTTCAGCCCGGCGGCGGCCGCCAGCGGTTCCAACGTCGCGGCGATCTGGGTGGCCAGTTCCCGGGTGGGCGCCAGCACCAGGCCGCTCGGCCGTGCGCGATGACGCTTCTCGCCGGTCAGCCTCGCCACCAGCGGCAGCGAGAACGCCAATGTCTTACCGCTGCCGGTCTTGCCGCGACCGAGCACGTCACGGCCGGCCAGGCTGTCGGGCAGGGTTGCGACCTGAATGGGGAACGGCTCGGTGATGCCGCGGTCGGCGAGCACCCCGGCAAGAGCGGTGGACACGCCGAGTTCGGCGAATGAATCGATGGTCATGACATGCCTTTCCGGCATCGGCCGTGACGCAGGGGCACCACGACGGCACCGATCTGTCTGCAACACGGGGGTTGGCGAGATTGCCCGTTGGCAATAGCGATCGCCGCGAGAAGAGCTTCGCACGCCAGCTGATTCGGCACTGTCGGCCGCGAAGGCGGTGAGTAGGCGTTCCACGACGCGTGGACAGCAGCCTATCGCACCGGTGACCCGATGCTAAATCGCGGCGAACTCGGCCAGGCTGGCCGCCAGCGCCGCCGGCACCCGCGCCCGGATGCGGGTGCCGCCCTCGCCGTGCTCGGCTTGGGTGACCCGGCCCTGTTCATGTACCCGAGCCACCAAATCGCCACGTTCGTAAGGGATGACCACATCCACCGCGGTGTCCACCGGCGCCACCAGCTGCCCCATCCGGCGGCGCAGCGCCTCGATACCGTCGCCGGTGTGCGCGGAGACGAACACCGCGTCCGGCAGCGCTCGACGCAACTGGGCCAGTGCCAGGTCCCCGGCGGCGTCGATCTTGTTGACCACCAACAGTTCCGGAGCCGGCTTGGCGTCCCGCTCGGCGACCACCTCGGAGATCACCTGACGCACCGCGCTGATCTGGGCCAGCGGCGCGGGATCGGCGCCGTCGACCACATGCAGCAACAGGTCGGCGTCGGCGACCTCCTCCAGCGTGGACCGGAACGCCTCCACCAACTGGGTGGGCAGATGCCGTACGAATCCGACGGTGTCGGTGAGCACGAACGGCCTGTCGTCCTCGAAATACCCACGGCGCGTAGTGGGTTCCAGCGTGGCGAACAGCGCGTCCTGCACCAGCACCCCGGCGCCGGTCAGCGCGTTGAGCAGACTGGACTTGCCGGCGTTGGTGTAGCCCACGATCGCAACGGAGGGAACGGCACTGTGCAGGCGCCTGCTGCGCTGGGTGTCGCGCACCTGCTTCATCGCCTTGATCTCGCGGCGTAACTTGGCCATTCGCTCCCGGATCCGTCGCCGGTCGGTCTCGATCTTGGTCTCACCGGGGCCGCGCAGCCCCACCCCGCCGCCGCTGCCGCCGGCCCGGCCGCCGGCCTGCCGCGACATCGACTCGCCCCAGCCGCGCAGCCGGGGCAGCATGTACTGCATCTGCGCCAGCGCCACCTGCGCTTTACCCTCGGCGCTGGTGGCGTGCTGGGCGAAGATGTCCAGGATCAGCGCGGTGCGGTCGATCACCTTGACCTTGACCGCTTTCTCCAGCGCGGTCAGCTGTGCCGGGGACAGCTCACCGTCACAGATGACGGTGTCGGCGCCGGTGGCCAACACCACCTCACGTAGCTCGACGGCCTTGCCGGAGCCGATGTAGGTCGACGGGTCGGGCCGGTCGCGGCGCTGGATCAGTGCCTCGAGCACCTGCGAGCCGGCGGTCTCGGCCAGCGCCGCCAACTCCACCATGCTGGCGTCGGCCTCGGCGGCACTGCCCTCGGTCCACACCCCGACCAGCACCACCCGTTCGAGGCGCAGTTGGCGGTATTCGACCTCGGAGACGTCGGCGAGTTCGGTGGACAGCCCCACGACCCGGCGCAGCGCCGAGCGGTCGTCGAGGGCAAGTTCACCGGTGCTGGGAAGCTCGGGATGACTCACTGCGCCGACCACCAGCCCGCCGCGATGTCGCCGCGGGCCACCAGCTCCGATGGGCCTCGCAGATAGCTGGTGGCCTCGGTGACGGTGACGCGGACCTGCCCGCCCGGGATGTCGACCCGCAGCGTGCCGGTCGACGCGCCGGCGTCGGCGAGCGCGGCCACCGCCGCGGCCACCGTGCCGGTGCCGCACGAGCGAGTCTCACCGACCCCACGCTCGTGCACGCGCATCGACACCGCGCCGTCACGCGCGGCGGTCAGCACTTCGACGTTCACCCCGTTCGGGAACTGCCCGCGGTCGAAACTGACCGGTGCGGCCACGTCCAGGGCGGCCAGCCCGGCGACCGACAGTGCCGGATCCACGCACGCCAGATGCGGATTGCCGACGTCGACGGCCAGCCCGGCGAATCGCCGGCCGCCGACCACCGCCTCGCCCGGGCCCAGCGTATTGGCCTTGCCCATGTCGACGGTGACCTCGGCGCGCACGTCGTCGGTGTGATGCACGGCGATCGGCCGCGGCCCGGCCAGCGAACCGACGACGAACTCGTCGCGGGTTTCCAGGCCGGCCGCCCGCAGGTAGTGGGCGAAGACCCGGACTCCGTTGCCGCACATCTCGGCCACCGAGCCGTCGGCGTTGCGGTAGTCCATGAACCAGTCGCCGGCCGACACCCCCTCGGGCAACTTGTCGAGCACGCCTGCGGCGGCCGCGGCCCCGGCCGTGGTCACGCGCAACACTCCGTCGGCGCCCAGGCCGCGGCGGCGGTCGCACAACGCGCTCACCGCGGCGGCCGTCAGGTCCAGTTCCACCCCCAGGTCCGGCAACACGACGAAGTCGTTCTGGGTGCCGTGGCCCTTGGCGAAAAGCATGTGCTCAGGATACGTGCCGCCACGCGGCCAGTGCCGCGTCGAGCAGTCCGCCGGCGGCGCTGTCCAACCATTCGATGCGGTGGTCGCGACGGAACCAGGACCGCTGCCGGCGCACGTAGCGGCGGGTGCCGATGAAGGTCGGCTCGCGGGCGCCGGAACCGTCGCCGCCCGCGTCGAGGTCCGCGATCACCTGGGCATAGCCCAGCGCCCGGGCGGCGGTGACCCCGTCGCGCAACCCGGCCCCCAGCAGCCCCACCACCTCCGCGACCAGGCCGCGGGCGAACATCGTCTCGGTCCGGGCGGCCAGCCGTTCGTCGAGAAGTGCGGTGTCGCAGTCCAATCCGATGATCGCGGTGTCCCAGCGGGGGGCGCCGATGGTGGGCGCGGAGGCGGCGAACGGCCGGCCGGTCAGCTCCACGACTTCCAGCGCCCGCACGATGCGCCTGCCGTCGGTGGGCAGGATCGCCGCTGCCGCCGCCGGGTCGGCGACGGCCAGCTCGGCATGCAGCACCGCCACGCCGAGGTCGGCCAGCCGCTGCTCGTAGCGGGCCCGCACCGCCGGATCGGTGGCCGGAAAGGACCAGTCGTCGAGCAGCGCCTGCAGGTAGAGCATCGATCCCCCGACGATGATCGGCACCGCGCCGCGGTTCATGATCGCCTCGACGTCCGCGGCGGCGTCCTGCTGGTAGCGGGCGACCGTCGCGGTCTCGGTGACGTCGAGGACGTCGAGCCGGTGGTGCGGGATGCCGCGTCGCTCCCCCGGCGACAGCTTGGCGGTGCCGATGTCCATGCCGCGGTAGAGCTGCATGGCGTCGGCGTTGACAACTTCAGCTGATCCCCCCGACTTTCCCAGGCCATCGGCCAAATCCAGCGCGAGCTGCGACTTGCCGGTACCGGTCGGCCCGACGACCGCGATCGGCCTCACGGCTCCCAGACCCCGACGAAGTAGCCCACCCCGTAGGGGGCGTCGCGATAGAGCTGGGTGGCGGTACGCGGCCGGCGCCCGACCAGGCCGGCCAGCGCCGCGAACGCCGCCCGACCCACGACCTGCGGTGGCAACGCCGTCAGGGCGGCGACGTCGCCGCCGGCCAGCGCGTCGTCGAGGGCACGCTGGATCTCGACGTCGGCGGGGTGATGTCCGCCCGGGGCCGCCGCGGTCAAGGTGTTGGCCCCGTCGGCCAGCACCAGCACCCCGATCGGCTCCGGTGACTGCTCGATCTCGGCACGCAGCCGTCGGCCGGCGGTCAGCGCGGTCGCGGGTTCGGCGACGGCGTGCACCACCACGTCGGCGTCCGGCCGCAGCTGCCCGCGCACCCAGCCGGCGACCAGGGCACATAACGGCAGGTCGGCCCGCCGCTCGGCGCCCGGCGACAGGCGCACGGTGACGTCGGCGCCGAATCCCGCGAAACCGCCGGCACTGTCGGGCCCGAATACTCCCTCGGCTCCGGCGCCCAGGGCCACCCAGCGCGGCGGCAGCACCTCGGCGGCGGCCAGCGCCGCGGCCCGCAGTTCGGTGGCCTCGGGGGCACTACCGGCCAGTTCGGGCACCGAAACCGGCGCCGACGGCATGATCGCGATCGGTCCCAGCACGAGACCCCGGCTAGCTCGTCGGTGACGCCACCGGTGATTCCCGGTCTGCGCCTCCGGCATCAGCGACGATGGTGGCGGCCTCGCCCCGGGCCAAGGCCGCCGTCGCGATGATGATCAGCACCACCCCGATGATCACCGCGGCGTCCTCGACCCCGCCGGCCTGAATGTGCTCGTTGAGCAGCAGCACGCCCAGCGCACTGGCCACCAGGGGTTTGGCCACGATCATCGTCGGCATCGATGCCGTCAAGGCGCCGGCCCGGAACGCCGATTGCTGGAAGATCATCCCGGCCAACGTCGCGGCCAGCCAGGGCACCACCACGGGCGACTCCAGCGCGTCTTCCAGACCCTCGGCTTTGATCAGCTCCACGAGCACTTTCGTCAGCAACGCGAACACCGCCAGCGAGGTACCGGCCACCACGGCCAGCAGCACCGCGGCGGCCGGCCGGCCCCGGAGTCGGCGGGCAGCCACCACGCAGGCCAGCAACAACGTGACCACCACCACCGACACCGTGATCCAGGTCCGCGCCGGCGCATGCTGCTTGCCCTCGGTCGGGTCGCCGACGATCACCACCACCGCCAGCGCCGCGGCCAGCAGCACCGCCCACATCCACTCCCAATTGGTGACCCGGCGATGGGTCAACCAGGCGTACATCGGTAATGCGAACAACAGCGCGGTCACCTGCAGACCGGTCACCAGGATCACCGAACCCACCGCCAACGCCAACGCCTGCAGCGCGTAGTTGGCCACCGCCGCGGCCCCGCCGCCCCACCAGCGCGCGTCGCGCAGCGACAACCAGAACAGCTGTAGGTGCCCGACCTGCTGGTCGGTGATCTCCTGGGCGGACCGCTGGCGGATCACATCGCCGATCGCGGACGCCAGCGCGGCGCACAGCGCGAGCAGCGCCGCGATGACATTTCCTGTCGACATGGCCCCTCCCTCAACCGCGCAAGAATACCCGCCGGCCGCGGATCCGCCCGGTCGCCGCCGAGTTGCCGGTACAGCACGGCGGTTAACTGCTTGAATACTCTTGGATACGTCTAGGTAGATCGAAGGCGCCGCGGTGCGCGGCAGACGCGCGGGTTGACCGCGAAGGGTTAGGTGACGACAGCGATGACCATCGACAGCGGTTCATCCGCCCCCATCCCCCGCCCGGGTCCGCGACCGGGGCCCCGACCCGGCCCGAAGCCCGGGGTCCGGCCCGCCCCGGCCGTCGCCGGGCCTCCCAGCGCTGATCCGCATCGCTTCGGGCGGGTCGACGACGACGGCACGGTGTGGCTGGTCACCGCGGCCGGCGAGCGACAGATCGGCTCGTGGCAGGCCGGTGACCCCGAGGCCGCGTTCGCGCACTTCGGCCGGCGCTTCGATGATCTGAGCACCGAGGTCACCCTGCTCGAGGAACGACTGGCCTCCGGGAGCGGCGACGCGCGCAAGATCAAGGCCTCGGCAGCGGCGCTGGCCGAGTCGTTGCCCACCGCGAATGTGCTCGGCGATGTCGATGCGCTGGCGGCCCGGGTCACCGCGGTCCGCGAGCGCGCCGATGCCGTCGCCGCGGCGAACCGGGCGCAGCGCGACGAGCAGCGGGCCGCGGCGACCGCCCGCAAAGAGGCACTTGCCGCCGAGGCCGAGGAGCTGGCCGCGAACTCCACGCAGTGGAAGGCCGCCGGCGACCGGCTGCGGACCATCCTCGAGGAGTGGCGCACGATCACCGGCCTGGACCGTAAGACCGATGACGCCCTGTGGAAGCGTTATGCCGCGGCCCGGGACGGCTTCAACCGGCGGCGCGGTTCGCACTTCGCCGACCTGGATCGCGGGCGGGCGGGGGCGCGCGAGGACAAGGAACGGTTGTGCAAGCGGGCCGAGGAGCTGGCCGGCTCGACCGACTGGGCGGCGACCAGTGCCACATTCCGGGAACTGCTCACCACCTGGAAGGCGGCCGGGCGGGCGTCCAAGGACGCCGACGAGGCGTTGTGGCAGCGGTTCAAGGCCGCCCAGGACACCTTCTTCAGCGCTCGCAACGCCGCCAACGCCGAACGCGACGCCGAACTGGTGGCCAATGCCACCGCGAAGGAGGCGCTGCTGGCCGACGCCGAGCGGATCGACCCGGCCAGCCAGAATGCGGCGCGCACCGCGCTGCGCTCGATCGTGAACAAGTGGGACGAGATCGGCAAGGTCCCCCGGGAGCGCTCCGCCGAACTGGAGCGGCGCCTGCGTGCCGTGGAGAAGAAGCTCCGCGACGCCGGCGCGGCCGCCGACGCCTCCGGCGTGGATCCGGAAGCGCAGGCCCGCGCCGCCCAGTTCCGTACCCGCGCTGAGCAATTCGAACGCCAAGCACAGAAGGCACAGGCGGCCGGCCGTGACAAGGACGCCGCGGAGGCCAGCGCCAACGCCGAACAGTGGCGGCAATGGGCCCAGGCCGCAGAGCAGGCGCTCACCCGGCGCTGACCGGGCGATGTTTGGCGGCCGGGCAGGCCGGGTTAACCCCTTTGGTGACAACGACCATCTCACCTGGGGGGAAGTATGGCCAGCAATATCACCGCCGCTCTCGACGTCAAGCGGCCGATCCGGACGGTTTACAACCAATGGACCCAGTTCGAGTCGTTCCCGCAGTTCATGGAGGGTGTCGAGCGCATCGAACAGCGCGACGACACCCACCTGCACTGGACGATCAAGGTGGGGCCCGCGACGCGTGAGTTCGACGCCACCATCACCGAGCAACACCCCGAGGAACGGGTGGCCTGGCGCTCCGACACCGGTCCCCGTCACGGCGGCGTGGTCACGTTCCACAAGATCGATGAGGACACCACCCGGGTGACCACCCAGATGGACATCGACCCCGACGGCGTCGTGGAGAACGTCGCCGACAAACTCAACATCCTCGACCACCGGGTCCACTCGGATCTGCAGCGGTTCAAGGACTTCATCGAGAACCAACCCGCGGAGACCGGCGCGTGGCGCGGAGACGTGCCGCGACGCTGACCGGCCCCGCCGCGCGGGTGTTCCGCTGGGGGGCCGCCGCGCGGCGCCGTCGGGTGTTCCATCCGTCCGGCGTCCTGGCGACCGGCTTCCTGGACCGCCTCGCACCGGCCGACGAGGGTCTGCCGCTGGCGTCCTCAGCCGTGGTCGCTCGCATCTCCAAGGCGGCGGGCACTCCGGGCACCGCACCCGACGCCGTCGGATTGGCCCTGCGGGTGCCCTCTCCGCAACACGGTCAGGACTGCTGGGACATCCTCTTGGTGTCGGCGGGTTCGGGGGTGTTGGGCCGCATGCTGGGGTTGCGCCCCGTGCTGTCATGGACGGCGGTGACCATGACCACGCTCATGCCGCTGGGCTATCGGGACGGCACGTGGTGGCTGCGCGCCCGATTGGTCACCCCGGTCCACGGCTACGGATTGGCGCTGCGCAGCATGCGACGCGAGATCGAGCGGGGCCGGGTCTGCTTCGAACTCGACCAGGCCCTCGGCACGGGGGGCTTTCGGCCACTGGCCGATCTGGTGCTCACCGCCCCGGGCCGGTGCCGCGGGGCGGCGGGCGCCGATGTGTCATTCGACCCGATCGTGAACACCGCGCCGGGGGTGGTGCTGCGGCCCCGGTGGCTGGCGGAACTACGCGCCCAGGCCTATCGGGGAAGCCGCGACGGCAGGGGGGCTCCGGCGGTCACTGCCCGGGCGGGCGGTCCTCCGGACGATTGATGTCGTCCAACACACTTCGGGGCGGGCGCTGCGCGGTGCGTCGGCGGCGCTCCTCCTCGGCGGCCAGTTGCACCGCGGTGCGCGCCCACACCAGTCGAGCCCAGTGAAACGTCAGCACGATCACCGTGACCCAGGACAGGATGAGCCCGAAGCCGGGACCCGGATGGCCCTGCATCACCGTCTGCCGCGACCATACGGCCAGCAGCCCGGCCACGCTGGCCACCGCCGAGCCAGCCAGCGCCACCCAGGCCACCGTCCAGCGCCGGGTCAGCAACGCCAGCATCGAGAACCCGGCCCCGAACACCAGCGCCAGCCACATGAACAGCTGCGACGGCAGCGTCACGAGCGCTTCGCCGGAACCGTTGGACGCGAACAACACATCCCAGCCCCGCACGGTTCCGGTGTGCGGCAGCAGAAACGACGCCAACAGCACGAACACCGCGATCGCGACGACCAGTCCCCTACCGCCGGGGTCGATTTCGCTGGCAACGCGCCGCTCGGCGGCCTCGATGTCGGCCCGGTAGGCCTCGAAGTCGTCCGGGCTCGGGCTGGGACCGCTCATCGCGCCGCCCCCGGCATCTTCGGCATGCCCAGACCGACACCGGGCGGGGGGCCGGCCGCGATGTCACCCGCTCGGGTGCGGCGGTGACTGTGCAGCGGAGCGTCAGCCAGCAAATGATGTGGCGCGGCGCCGGTCACCGTCGTGGTCACCACGTCACCGGGACGCACATCGGCTCCGCCCGGCACGAAGTGCACCAACCGGCCGTCGCGGGCCCGACCGCTCATCCGCGCCGTCTGGGCGTCCTTGCGGCCCTCCCCGACCGCGACCAGCACCTCCACGGTGCGCCCGACCTGTGCCCGGTTCTCGGCCAGTGAGATCTCCTCCTGGAGGTCCACCAAGCGGTCGTAGCGTTGCTGGACAACCTCTTTGGGCAGCTGCTCCGGTAGTTCCGCGGCCGGTGTCCCGGGACGCTTGGAGTATTGGAAGGTGAATGCGGCGGCGAATCGGGCGGCCCGTACCACCTCGAGGGTGTCGTCGAAATCCCGTTCGGTCTCGCCCGGGAACCCGACGATCAGGTCGGTGGTGATCGCCGCGTCCGGGATGGCGGCTCGCACCCGGTCGAGAATCCCCAGATAGCGCTCGGCGCGGTAGGAGCGGCGCATCGCCCGCAGCACCACATCGGAGCCGGATTGCAGCGGCATGTGCAGCGTGGGACACACGTTGCGGGTCTGCGCCATCGCCTCGATGACGTCGTCGGTGAACTCGGCCGGGTGCGGAGAGGTGAACCGGACCCGCTCCAGTCCGTCGATGTCCCCGCAGGCCCGCAGCAGCGATGCGAACGCCCCTCGGTCGCGCGGCAGTTCCGGGTCGGCGAACGAGACGCCGTAGGCGTTGACGTTCTGGCCCAGCAGCGTCACCTCGAGAACGCCCTGATCGGCAAGCGCCCGCACTTCGGCGAGGATGTCATCGGGGCTGCGGTCGACTTCGCGGCCCCGCAGCGACGGCACGATGCAGAACGTGCAGCTGTTGTTGCAGCCGACGGAGATGGAAACCCAGGCCGCGTAGGCCGATTCCCGCGCGGCCGGCAGCGACGACGGGAATTCCCGCAGCGACTCGACGATCTCGACCTGCGCCTGACGGTTGTGGCGGGCCCGTTCCAGCAGCACCGGCAGCGAGCCCAGGTTGTGGGTGCCGAACACCACGTCCACCCACGGCGCCCGGCTCAGCACGCCGTCCTTGTCCTTCTGGGCCAGGCAGCCGCCGACGGCGATCTGCATGTCGGGGTTGTTGCGCTTGTTCGGCGCCAGGTGGCTCAGGTTGCCGTAGAGCTTGTTGTCGGCGTTCTCCCGCACCGCGCAGGTGTTGAAGACCACCAGGTCGGCGTCGGTGCCGGCGGCGGCGCGGCGGTAACCGGCCTGTTCGAGCATGCCGGCGATGCGTTCGGAGTCGTGAACATTCATCTGGCAGCCGTAGGTGCGTACCTCATAGGTGCGTAGCTGTTCGGAAATCACCGGCGAACTCACCCGGACTATGCTACGGCTGTCGGCGTCGGCCGGACCGATCGGATCGACCCACGGCTGGGGATACAACCGCGAACACCGCATCGGTAGGGTCGGGTGCCATGACCAGCGGCGGGCCGGATCCCGTGCCGATGATCGCCATCCGGGACGTCAACAAGTACTTCGGCGACCTGCATGTGCTCTGCGACATCAACCTCGACGTCGCGCGCGGCGACGTGGTGGCGATCCTCGGTCCGTCGGGCTCGGGCAAGTCCACCCTGTGCCGCACCATCAACCGACTTGAGACCATCGACTCGGGCACCATCACCGTCGACGGCGAGCCGTTGCCGGCCGAGGGCGCGCCACTGGCCCGGCTGCGGGCGCAGGTCGGGATGGTGTTCCAGTCGTTCAACCTGTTTCCGCACAAGACCGTCCTCGACAACGTCACACTGGCACCGATGAAGGTGCACAAGACCCCGCGGGCGCAGGCGCAGCGGCGGGCGATGGCACTGCTGGAACGGGTCGGGGTGGCCGATCAGGCCCGCAAACACCCCGCTCAACTGTCCGGCGGGCAGCAGCAGCGGGTGGCGATCGCCCGTTCCCTGGCGATGGACCCGAAGGTGATGCTGTTCGACGAGCCGACCAGTGCGCTCGACCCGGAGATGATCAGCGAGGTGCTGGCGGTGATGAGTTCACTGGCCGACGACGGGATGACCATGGTGGTGGTGACCCACGAGATGGGCTTCGCTCGCCGCGCCGCCGATCGGGTGGTCTTCATGGCCGACGGGACGATCGTCGAGGACGCCCCGCCGGCGGAGTTCTTCGGCAAGCCGAAGTCCGCGCGCGCCAAAGACTTTCTCGCCCGGGTCCTCGACCACTGATGCGGGTTCGGCGGCTGTTGCACCGGCTGGCGCGGCTTTGTGCCGTGACGGCAGCGGGGTCCGCCGTGGCTGCGCTCGCCGCGGCGTGCACGCCCCACGACAGCGGCAAGATCACCATCGGTGTCAAGTTCGACCAGCCCGGGTTGAGTGTCAAAAGACCCGACGGCACACTCGGCGGGTTCGACGTCGACGTGGCCCGCTACGTCGCCGGGCGGTTGGGCTACCCGGCTGAGCGCATCGCCTGGCTCGAAGCGCCGTCCGGGCAACGCGAGATGCTGCTGCGCAACGGTCAGGTGGACTATGTGGTGGCCACCTATTCGATCACCGATTCGCGGCTGGAGAAGGTCGACTTCGCCGGGCCCTACCTGCTGGCCGGGCAGTCGCTGTTGGTGCGGGCCGACAACACCGACATCACCGGCACAGCGTCGCTGCAACGCCACAAGAAGCTGTGTTCGGTGTCGGGATCCACTCCCGCCCAACGCATCAAGGACCGCTATCCCGGGGTGCAGCTGCAGCGCTACGACACCTACTCGGCGTGCGTGGAAGCCCTGCGCAACGGCGCCATCGACGCGGTGACCACCGATGACGTGATCCTGGCCGGCTATGCCGCCCAGAGCCCCGGTGCTTTCAAGCTGGTCGGCGAACGATTCTCGCAGGAGGAGTACGGGATCGGGGTGCGCAAGGGCAACGACGGTCTGCGGCACCGCATCAACGACGCCATCGAACAGATGGAGCGCGACGGCTCGTGGCGGGCGGCGTTCGTCGACAACTTCGGCGCCGCCGGGTTCGCGGTGCCCGATCCCCCGCCGGTCGCGCGATGATGTTCGCCGAGTACCGGGGCCAGATCGTCGAGGCGTTCACCGTCACCGTCGAGTTGGCAGTGCTGTCGGGCGGGCTGGCGTTGCTGCTGGGCACCGGGCTGGCGGCGATGCGGCTGGCTCCGGTTCCGGCGCTGCGGTGGCTGGGTGCGGCCTATGTACACCTGGTGCGCAACACCCCGTTGACCCTGCTGTTGCTGCTGTGCTCGTTCGGCCTGGCCCAGACGCTGGGAGTGACGCTCACCGATGCGCATTCGCCGACGTCGATCGACGACAGCAATTTTCGGCTGGCGGTGCTCGGGTTGGGCGTGTACACGGCGTCGTTCGTGTGTGAGGCGTTACGTTCGGGCGTCAACACGGTCGGGATCGGCCAGGCCGAGGCCGCCCGGTCACTGGGGCTCAGCTTCGGCCAGAATCTACGGATCATCTTGTTGCCTCAGGCTTTTCGGGCGGTGATCATCCCGCTGGGATCGGTGTTGATCGCGTTGACGAAGAACACCACGCTGGCCTCGGCGATCGGGGTCGCCGAGGCGGCGCTGCTGATGAAGACGATGACCGAGAACACCGCGGCGCTGATGGCGGTGGGTGGGATCTTCGCGGCCGGTTTCGTCGTGCTCACCCTGCCGCTGGGGCTGCTGTTCGGGTATCTGGGCCGCCGTTGGGCGGTGTCGCGATGAGGTCGGCGGCGGGCGCAACCGTGCTGTTCGACGCACCCGGGCCGCGGGCCCGCGTCCGCCACCACGCCATATCGGTGGCGACCGTGCTGATCGTGGCATTGCTGGGCTGGCTGGTGTATTCGCGGCTGTCGGCCAAGGGCCAGTTGGCCGCGGAGAAGTGGACACCGTTTTTGACCGCCGACCTGTGGCGGACCTACGTGTTGCCCGGGGTGACCGGCACGCTGACCGCGGCCGCGTGGGCCATCGGGCTGGCCTTGGTGCTGGGTGTCGGCCTCGGTGTCGGCCGACTGTCGAGCATCCGGCCGGTCCGCTGGTGCTGCGGGGTGCTGGTGGAGTTCTTCCGGGCGATCCCGGTGCTGATCATGATGATCTTCGCTTACTTCATCTACGGCGTGCTCAATGCGTTTCCGCCGCAGCAGATCGCGCTGGCCGGGGTGGTGACCGGCCTGACGCTGTACAACGGCGCCGTCATCGCCGAGATCGTGCGGGCCGGGGTGCACGCCCTGCCCCGCGGGCAGTCCGAGGCGGCCGCCGCTTTGGGGCTGAGCTGGGGCCGCTCGATGCGGCTGGTGCTGCTGCCGCAGGCCGTCACCGCGATGCTGCCGGTGCTGGTCTCGCAGCTGGTGGTGGCGCTGAAGGACACCGCGATCGGCTACCAGATCACGTTCGTGGAGATGGTCCGCCAGGGCACGGTGGTCGGGTCCCAATACAGCAATTACCTGCCCGCCCTGCTGGTGATCGCGGCGTTGATGATCAGCGGAAACCTGGCGCTGTCGGCGGGTGCCACCGCGCTGGAGCGCCGGCTGCGCCGCTCCCGCCGGTCGCCGTTGGAGGCGGCCACGATCGAACCGGAGGGTACTCCCGGAGCCCAGGTCGTATAGCCCCTGCACCGGCCCGGTCCGGCGTCTAGAGTCAGTGCCAACAGCCAGCGACAGGAGACCCTCATGGCCATCACGCCCAAGGATGCGTTCAACGCTGCCCGCGACATCGCCGCCCACGCCGTGGAGAAGGCGTCCGACATCGTCGAGGACGCCGGCGACATCATCCGCGGCGACGTCTCCGGCGGTGTCAACGCGATCGTCCAGGACTCGATGGAAATCGCCACGCACGCCGTTGAGCGCACCAAGGAGGTCTTCACCGGCAGCGACGAGGTCGACGCCGAAGAGGTCTGAGCCTCAAATCCGGCGCCGCTCCCGTTCGGCGACCAGCTCGGTACTGACCACGTCATAGGCCATTGACGGGTTGTAGCCGCGCCTGGCCAGCATCGCCACCAGCCGGCGGGTGACCCGCAGATCATCCACGCCGAGGGTTTCCCGCCGCAGTTTGCCCTGCACCAGCTGTTCGGCCCGGTCCCGCTCGGCGCCGGCGTCGATGCCGGCCAGCGCTTCGGCGATGACGTCTTCGGCGACGCCCTTGGTGCGCAGCTCAGCGGCAAGCACCTTGCGTCCCTTGCCCGCGTGTTCGCGTCGGGATCGCACCCACTGTTCGGCGAAGTCGGTGTCGTCGATCAATCCGGCGGTGGCCAGCCGGTCGAGCACCCGGTCACTGACGTCGTCGGGGTAACCGCGTTTGGCCAGCTGGCCGGCGAGCTCGGCACGGGTTCGGGCCCGCGCGGTGAGCAGGCGAAGGCACAGTGACTTCGCCTGCTCCTCGCGCTTGGGTTCGGCAGGCTCAGAAGTCGACGGGAGCGGGCAGGACGTCATCAGCCAAACCATCGGTCAGCACGGCACCGATACCGAGCTTCTCTTTGATCTTCTTCTCGATCTCGTTGGCCACGTCGACGTTCTCCAGCAGGTAGTTACGGGCGTTCTCCTTACCCTGCCCGAGTTGTTCGCCGTCGTAGGTGAACCAGGAGCCGGACTTGCGGATGAAGCCCTGATCCACCCCCATGTCGATCAGTGAGCCCTCGCGGCTGATGCCCCGGCCGTACAGGATGTCGAACTCGGCCTGTTTGAACGGCGGGCTGACCTTGTTCTTGACTACCTTGACCCGGGTGCGGTTGCCGACCGCGTCGGTGCCGTCCTTGAGCGTCTCAATCCGCCGGACATCCAGGCGCACTGAGGCGTAGAATTTCAAAGCCTTTCCGCCCGTGGTCGTTTCGGGTGAATTGTGCACCATCACTCCGTCGACGAAGTAGTTGTGGTTGCCTTCCACCTCGATGTCGAAGCGGTGCATCGACCGAGTCGGCGGCTTGACATGGACATCGAGCACCCGAGCCGGCACCAAATGCTGGGTAGGTTCGGTGAACTGCGGAGTCACGGCGCCTTGATCGCGGAACCGCGGCAACAGCTTGTACTCCATCGACGGTGCCATGTAGGGCGCCACCAATTCCTGGAACTTGGCCGCGGCGGCTGTGGAGAACACCAACACTGCCTTGCCCGCCGATCCCGACAGCCGCAGCCGCACTTCCAGGCCGTGAGTGTCGCGCAGGTAGTCGCACAGCCGGGTCCGAGTGCCTTCCGACATCGCCTCCACACAGATTTCGATCCGCCCACTACCACCGGCGGTACGTTCCTGTAATCCCTTGGAACGCAGCGCGAAGGAGCCATCATCCATGTACCAGATGGCCAATGCCAACGGGGTGAGTGCCTTGAGGTAGTCCTCGGAGAAGAACTTCTTACCGTCTCCGAGATACACCGCGCGCTGCAGTTCGCCCAGTTCGGGAAGCGGAGTGAAATCGACGAAGTGCGAACCCGCAGCGTTCTCCCGCTTCGAGTGACCGATGTTGCCCATCAGCGCGGTTTTCCACTGCAGGTACTCCACCTGCTTGGCGCCGTGCCCCAACCGGAACCGGACGCCGTTGCGGTCACGCCGATTGGGTGAGAGGTTTCCGTCACCCATCAGTGAGCCGAGGACGACCTGGAATTGCTGGTCGCTGAGCAGGTGCGGTTCGGCGGCCAGGACCCGGTCGCCGGCGATCAGTTCGCCGGCCTCGGTCCAGCCGCCCGGGGTCCGAATCAGGTGGTTGGGCGTCGCGGCGAACTGCGATTTGCCGTTGCCACCGGACTTCTCGACGGTGAACTGCAGGAACTTCTCGGCAGGCCCGTTGTCGAACCAGTTCACGACCTTGCGCGGCACCAACTGGTCGGCGATGGGGTCGTAGGACAACACCTCGACGTCCATCTTGTTGTTGACGATCTTGCCGATCTTCTCGGTACTGCCGTCGGCAAGGGTCACCCGGGTGGCATAGTTCATGCACCCGAACATCACACCGATCTTCTCCCGCAACTGGTTGATGAAGATCGCGGTGGTTCCCGAATTGTTCAGCGCGCCGGTCATCTTCCGCAGCGCCTGGCTCATCAGCCGGGCTTGCAGGCCGACGTGGCTGTCCCCCATCTCGCCCTCGATCTCGGCGCGCGGGACCAGAGCGGCCACCGAGTCGATGACCAGGATGTCCAGCGCGCCGGAGCGGATCAGCGTGTCGGCGATCTCCAGCGCTTGCTCCCCGGTGTCGGGCTGGGACACCAGCAGTGAGTCGGTGTCCACACCGAGCTTCTTGGCGTAGTCGGGGTCCAGCGCGTGCTCGGCGTCGATGAACGCCGCGATCCCGCCGGCGGCCTGGGCGTTGGCGACCGCGTGCAGCGCCACGGTGGTCTTACCGGAGGACTCCGGGCCGTAGATCTCGACGACCCGGCCCCGGGGCAGGCCGCCGATGCCCAGCGCCACGTCCAGGGCGATCGATCCGGTCGGGATGACCGAGATCGGCTGACGCACCTCGTCGCCGAGGCGCATCACCGAGCCTTTGCCGTAATTCTTGTCGATCTGGGCCATCGCCAGTTCGAGTGCTTTTTCGCGGTCGGGGGCTTGCGCCATGATGCCTCTCCTGTGGTTCGGTGTTCGGTTGACCGGTGCTCGGTCGGTTGGCCGTGACGCTAGCGACAGGGTCCGACAACCCGGCGAACTCTCTCCACAGTAGGCGAACGGATGTTCGAATCAAGTGCGACACGCGGCGTGTCGGCGGGTCGGACTTTTCGACCGCAGCCAAGCCGCGTTCAGGCCACCCGCATCACGTGCGCCGAGGCCCCGATGGCGGTGTCCTCGTCGCCCATCATGGTGCGCAGGAACTCCTCCTGCTCACGGCGCCCGCGGGCCGCAGCGCGGTCCTGGCCGCCGGGCAGCGCCAACGCCGCAGCGCTGCGCAGCAGGTTCACCGGCATCCGCACCAGCGGATACCACGGCAGCACGAACGCCGGCAGGCCCAGCTTGCGCATCGTGCGCGGCCCCAGAAAGCTGCCGGTCACCGACAGGTGCGCCGACCGCGCGATGCGACGCCGCACGCCGGTCAGCGCGGAATAGTGCCACTCCAGCGGATCGTCGGCCATCGGCCCGGCCAGCTGCTTGGTCGACTCGTCGGGCTCAGACAGCGCACCCAGGGTCTGATAGAGGATGCGCACGCCGTCACGGAAGCTGGCCGGCAGCCAGTCCTCGCGGATTCCCATCAGCCAACCGACGTAGCGGGTCATATGCGCGATGTCCTCGAGCTCGCCCGGCGACAGCACGATTCCCAGCCCGATCCCGGCGGCGGGCGGCGCGATCAGCGCCCCCACCAGGGTGGCGGCCATGTCGGTCTGGTTGACCGGCAATCCCCATTCATCGCCGCGCCAGTCCGGCAGCGCGGCCACGTGCCGGCGCACGTACTCGTGGATGAGGCGGACCCGGATGGTGGCCTGATAACCGGCGCCGAGCGGCTCCAGTCCCCCTTCGCCGGTGACGTCCATCGCCCACTGCAGTGTCTCGGCGAACCGCTTGTTCGAACCCTTCTCCAGCACCCCGGTGCGCAACAGCGTCTTGTTGAACGAGGAGAACTGGTAGCCGCCCAGGAACGACACGTCACGTGCGATGTAAGTGCCGTCGGCCCCACCGCGCCGCATCGCCCGCTGACCCCGGCGCACCCGGTCCATGTCGACCCAGTCCGGGATCGGTTCGAACTCGCCGAAGAACTCGCGCAGCGGCGCCGGTGCGTCCGGCACGGCGGCCAGCCCGTGGCCGAGGATCCGCTCGAAGAGCGGCCGCGCCTCCTTGACACCGGCCATCCACTCCACCAGCCGCTGCATCGGCTCATCGCCGACGGTCAGATCCTCGCCGATCTGGCGCCACCGCTGCGGCGATGGCTTGGGGATCGCCAACACCCCGGCCAGCATCCGGATGGTGGCCGGAATCGCGCCGGGCGCGTCCGGATGGCGGGACGGGATGGCCAGTGCGGGCGAGTTCATTCGATGGGCCTCCTAACACCGCTTCTATTTTGGATAACAGCCGTGTTCCAAATCTAGGCCGCAGGTAGGGTGATGTCAATGAAACGCCCGGGAGTGGTGCGCGACTACGGCGGCATCAGCGCGGTCGACCGCCGCGCCGAACGCCGGGGCAAATTGCTGTCCGCCGGCCGCCGGATCTGGGGTGAATCGGGGCTCGGCGAGGTCACCGTCCGCGGTGTCTGCACGGCCGCGGGGCTGATCCCACGCTATTTCTACGAGCAGTTCGCCAACCGCGACGCGCTGCTGTTCGCCGTCTCCGATGACGTGCGCGACCAGCTGCTCGAGGCCATGGTCACCGCCGGTGTCGGCGACCCCGGGACGCTGACCGACAAACTGCGGTCGGCGCTGACCGCCTTCCTCGAGCTGATCGCCGTCGACCCCTACATCCACCGCATCGCCACCTGCGACCTGTCTGCCGTCCCCGGCCTCAGCGAGCACCGGGCGCGCATCCTCGACATGATCACCGACGCGGTCGTCGAGCGGGCCCCCGGTGTCATCGAGGGCGAGCTTCCGCCGCCCGCCGCCTTACGCCGCGGCGCCCTGTTCATCGTCGGCGGCGTCAACCAGATCATCGAAGCCTGGCTCGACGATCCCACCGAGTCCCCGGCCGAGCTGGCAACCACCTGCTCGGACCTCGCCGTCGCCCTGGTCCGCAGCATCGTGGATGCGTACGACCACTCTCACCACTGATCGCGCGGCACGTCGAAGTCCGCGCACAACGCGCGCCACACGTCGCGCGGTTCCACCCCGTCCTCGATGGCCTGGGCGGCGGTGCGCCCGCCCACCGCGGCCAGCACATGATCGGTCAGCACGGTGGCGCCGTAGGCCGCACCGAAGCGGTGCGTGACCCGCTCGTGGAATTCGGTCAGGCGCACGCGCTCCAACCTACTCAGCCACTAGACAGTGCCTCGTGACACACCCACACCGGGTCGGCCACCTCGGCGGCCCCGTCGGCGGCCCGTCGCGCGGCGGCACGGTAGCCCGGCGACGCCAGCACCGCACTCACCGCCTCGGTCAGCGCCGCCGGGCTCAGCGGACGGATCAGCCGTCCACTGCCCTGGCGCACAACCCGATTGGCGATCTCCCATTGGTCGCCACCGCCGGGAACCACCACCAGCGGCAGCCCGGCCAGCAGGGACTTGGCGACCATGCCGTGCCCGCCGCCGCAGATGACCAGGTCGGCGCGGGTCAGCAGTTCGTCCTGGCGTCCCAGGCCGGCGACGGCCCATTCCGGCAGCGTCAACTCGGGGCCGTTGAGCCGCGATACCGCCACCCGGGCACCCGCCGGCAACCCGACGCCGGGCACCAGGTGCTCCAGCGCAAGCTCGGCCAACCCGGCGGCCCCGGTCGACGCCGTGGACGGCGCCACCACCACCAACGGGCCGGCGCCCGGCGGCACGCCCAGCAGCTCGTCGGTGGGCTCGAAGTGCAGCGGCCCGACCACGACCGCCTCGGTGGGCCAGTCGGGCCTGGGCACCTCCAGGGCCGGCAGCGTGGCGATCAGGCGCCGCAGCGGCCCGGGGTCGCGCTCCGGAAGCCCGATGCCCGCCCGGGCCTCGGCGCGCTGCCGCAGCCCGGTTCGCACCGACCGCGCGGTCAGCGACCGCATCACCGTGTCGCGCAGCCGGCCCCGCAACCCGGTGCCGGGTGCCAGGCCGCTGCCGATCGGCGGCAGTCCCTTCGACGGCAGGTACAGCGGGTGCGGGCTCAGTTCGACCCACGGGATGCCGAGCAGTTCGGCGGCCATGCCGCCGCAGGCGGTGATGACGTCGGAGACCACCAGGTGCGGCGTCAGCTCCCGGAGCTGGTCGAGATTCTGCCGCGCCATGCGGGCCGCCCGCCGATGCAGTTTCTCGCCGTCGTCCGCGTCGTCGTCGACGACGGTGGCATCGAGGCCGATCAGCTCGGCGGCGTCCACCCCGGCGGCGCGCGCGGTGTCCAGCCACTGCACTCCGGTCAGCAGCGTCGGCGCATCCCCGGCCGCGACGAAGCGCCGGCACAACGCCATCGCCGGAAACGCATGACCGGGATCAGGCCCGGCGACCACCACGATGCGCATCGGCCTACCGTGCCACAGCCCCGCGGGCCTAGGCTGACAGGCATGACCGAACCGAGTGTTCACGACAGCGCCGTCGACAACATCCGAATCGTGGAGACGTTCCTCGACGCCCTCGCCGACGACGATCTCGACACGGCAGCCGACGC
Source organism: Mycolicibacter senuensis (assembly GCF_002101885.1). Taxonomy (GTDB): domain Bacteria; phylum Actinomycetota; class Actinomycetes; order Mycobacteriales; family Mycobacteriaceae; genus Mycobacterium; species Mycobacterium senuense. The sequence continues at coordinate 387,878 of NZ_LQPS01000043.1, read as the reverse complement.
CCTGGCCGAGGACGTGGTGTACCACAACGTCGGGTTGCCGACCATCTACGGCCGCAGCGCCACCGTCGGGGTGTTCCGCCGGATGTCCGGTCGTGCGGGCTTCGACGTGAAGGTGCACCGCATCGCCGCCGACGGCTCGGCGGTGCTCACCGAGCGCACCGATGTGCTGACCTTCGGCCCGCTACGGCTGCAATTCTGGGTATGCGGGGTCTTCGAGGTGCACAACGGGCGTATCACGTTGTGGCGCGACTACTTTGACTTCCTGAATATGTTCAAGGCGACGTTGCGTGCGGTGGCGGCAACCGTCTTCCCGGCACTGCGACCGACGTTGTAGATCGCATTGGACACCCGCCGACGCCCCAATCCGATCCAATACCTCCGCTACTGCATCGGGCGGCCTCTGCCGCCGTCCATGCAGGACTGGGTGCGCAACGACCTGGCCGGGCCCGGGGCAACCGTTCGGATAATCATGCGCGCCGTCGTGCCGACGACGTTGATCCTGATCCCGTTCTGGTTTCTGCCGACCGACTTCATGACGCATCTGTCCATGACGTTTCCGATCTGGTTCATGGCGATCCTGTTCTCGCACGCGCTCAACAAGGTGTGGCGCAAGCACATGCTGCGGATGCACGGTCTCGACCCGGAGCTGGCCGACGCACAAAAGCGCCGGCGCGATGCCCACCTGCACCGGACCTACATCGAACGCTACGGACCTCGGCCCGAATCAGCCGATCAGCGAACCGACGACATCTAGGGCCGGGGCAGCTGGGCGAGCTCGTCGAACGCGGCCGCCCAACCCAACATCTTCTCGGTCGCCCCGGTCAGCTCCTCGCGGTAACGCTGCTGGGACATCGGTGAGTTCATCGGGTCGCCGGCGGACGTCGATGACCCGTCATTGGCTGCGGCCACCAGTTGTGCGGCAGCGGTGACCATTTCGTTGTACTGGCGGACCCCGGCACTCAACTGGGCGGTGAACGCGTTGATGGTCGGCACCAGGTACTGCCCCGACTGCGCATTGTGTTGCACGGTGCGCTCCATCGACACCACCTGGCCGGCGGTGGCGGCCATCGTCGACGCCGCACCGTTGACCGCGGCGGTCAGTTCGGCGATCTCCTCGGCGGGCAGCAACCGGCCGCGCTCCAGCACGCCCAGCAGCGACACCATGCCGCGCTCGGAGGCGCCCAGCGCGTACATCGCCGGTCGCGCCGCCGAACCGGGCGGCGGCAGGCGGCGCGCGGTGACGGTCCGCGCGGCCGGCAGCGGGACCGAACGCAACCAACGGAACCGCAGCAGCAGCAGCGTGGCCGGCGCGGCCGCTCCGGCGGCGACCAGCCCGGTGATCAGCAGCACCCACACCGGTGTGGCCCACGACGCCAGCACCGCGGTCACCAGCAACCAGAATCCGCATGCCGCGCCGAAGAACAGGCCCAGGCGCAGCGCCCACCGGCGCTTGCGCAGCAGTCTGGCCCGAGGGTCGGCGATCGCACCGAGCTTGTCGGCCAGTACGTCGGCGGCCTCGCTGGCGCGGTCGACGGCCCGCTGCAGCAGCGCGCGCCGGGAGCGACCTCCGACTGACATGGCCATCTACTATCGGCCCAGCGGATTCTCGGGGTTGGGATCGGCGCCCGATTGCGGCGCCGCCGGTGTGACCGGCGATGTGGCGCCACCGGCCGGCAGCGACTCGCCGCGCATCGAGGCGCGGATCTGCTCCAACCGGGAGTGGCCGGCCATCTGCACGCCGGCCTGTTCCACTTCGAGCATCCGGCCCTGCACCGACCCCTTCGCCAGTTCCGCTTCGCCGAGTGCGTTGGCGTAGCGCCGTTCGATCTTGTCGCGCACCTCGTCGAGGCTGGGAGTGGTTCCCGGAGCGGCGATCTCGCTCATCGACCGCAGCGAGGCACTGACCTGCTCCTGCATCTTGGCCTGTTCGAGCTGGCTGAGCAGCTTGGTGCGCTCGGCGATCTTCTGCTGCAGCATCATCGCGTTCTGCTCGACGGCCTTCTTGGCCTGACCGGCAGCGGTCAGCGCCTGATCGTGCAGCGCCTTGAGATCTTCCACGCTCTGCTCAGCAGTGACCAGCTGCGCCGCGAACGCCTCAGCGGCATTGTTGTACTCGGTGGCCTTGGCGCTGTCCCCGGCCGCGGTCGCCTGGTCGGCCAGGGTCAGCGCCTGGCGCACATTGACCTGGAGCTTCTCGATGTCGGCCAGCTGCCGGTTCAGCCGCATCTCCAGCTGACGTTGGTTGCCGATCACCTGCGCGGCCTGCTGGGTGAGAGCCTGATGCTGACGCTGCGCCTCTTCGATGGCCTGCTGGATCTGCACCTTCGGGTCGGCGTGTTCGTCGATCTTCGCGTTGAACAGCGCCATCACGTACTTCCACGCCTTGACGAACGGGTTGGCCATCAGTTCGCTCCGTCTGGTTGTTTTCGATGTTGTCACTCTGCCGCTTACCGCTGACAACTTATCGGTTCGCCGGTCGGCGGGTGCGGCTTCAGACTGCCTTTGGCCCGGTCGCGCCGGGCCGGCCCGTCATGCCGAGGCCATCGCCCGTGGCGGCGGGATCACGACCTTGGTCCCGGCGTCGATACGGGTGACCCCGAGGTTACGGACGGCCCGTTCGGCGTGCTCGTCCCGCTCGGCGCGCGCCAACCGGCTGCCGGCATCGAAGAGCACGTCCGACAGCGGGACCTCCAACGCCGCGCAGATCGCATTGAGCAACTCGCTGGACGCCTCCTTGCGGCCCCGCTCGACCTCCGAGAGATAGCCCAGGCTGACCCGCGCCGAGTCGGACACTTCACGCAGTGTGCGACCCTGCGTAGTCCGGGCCTGGCGCAACACCTCGCCGACCGATTCCCGCAGCAATGCCGTCATCGTGCACTCCCCCTTAGGGCCAACCTGGAAAAACCGACAGTCACCAAGGTCAACGCGCACGACGCCCGTCAGGGTTCCCGGTTGGCCGGATCAACTCCGGCGCGAAGGTCGGCGATCGCCGACCTCACATAATCCACGCCGGTCACCACCGTCAGTACCACGGCGGCGGCCATCACCGCCCAGGCCGTCACCAGCCAGGGACCCGTCAGCGGCAGGATGAGCAGCCCGATACCGATCGCCTGCACCAGGGTCTTGAGTTTCCCGCCGCGGCTGGCCGGGATCACGCCGCGATGCAGCACCGCGAAGCGCAGCACGGTGATTCCGATCTCTCGGACCAGCACCAGCACCGTCACCCACCACCACAGGTCGCCGAGCATCGACAGGCCGATCAACGCGGCGCCGATCAGGGCCTTGTCGGCGATGGGGTCGGCCAGGGTGCCGAAATCGGTCACCAGCCCGTAGTTGCGGGCCAGGGCACCGTCGAGCCGGTCGGTGATGATGGCCACCGCGAAGATGACGAACGCCGCGATGCGGGTCTTGGCATCGTGGCCGTCTGCGGCGAACAATGCCAGCAGAAAGACCGGCACCAACAGCAACCGCATGACGGTTACCGCGTTGGCGAGATTGACCACCGGGACGTGCGTCACCGCCGGGCCGGTTTGAGGTTGCCGCGACACGGCAGACAGAATATCCGTTACCCGGCCCAGAGTGAGAAACCGATACTGTGCATCTGTGCACTTCGCGGCTGATTCGCCGGCCCAACGGCCCCTGATCCGGCGTGCGCGGACCTCCGACGTCCCGGCGATCAAGCAGCTGGTGGACACTTACGCCGGCAAGATCCTGCTGGAGAAGAACCTGGTGACGCTGTACGAGGCGGTCCAGGAGTTCTGGGTCGCCGAGGACTCCGAACACCAGGTGGTGGGCTGCGGCGCCCTGCACGTGTTGTGGTCGGATCTCGGCGAGGTGCGCACCATCGCGGTCGACCCGGCGCTGACCGGCCGCGGTATCGGCCACGCTCTGGTCGACCGGCTGCTGGAGGTCGCCCGGGAGCTGCAGTTGCAGCGACTGTTCGTGCTGACCTTCGAGACCGCCTTCTTCGCCCGGCACGGCTTCGCCGAGATCGACGGAACACCGGTCACCGCAGAGGTTTTCGCGGAGATGCAACGGTCCTACGACGTCGGGGTGGCCGAGTTCCTGGACCTGAGCTACGTCAAGCCCAACACGCTGGGCAACACCCGGATGCTGCTGGTGCTTAATCCATCACCAGACCGGCGGTCCGGCGCGTCGAGCCGACCAGGAAGCTGAACTGGCCGTCGGATTCCATGCGGCCCTCACGCACGACGGCAAGGTCCGCGATCCCCTGTTTGCGGGCCTGCTCGCGGACGTGTTGCTCGGTGATCATCTCCTTGCGCATATTGCCGTGCAGGAGTTCGCCGTCGTGGATCACCAGCAACGGACCCGGTCGTAGCAACCGCGCGACGGTGGGCCAGCGGTGGGCCATCCAGTTCAGCAGGTAGGACCAGCCGATGATCACTCCGACCAGCAGGATCCCGTCGCTGATCGACCGGTAACCACCCGCCATCCCGTTCTGGGCGGCATCGGCGATCAACACCACGACGATCAGATCCGTGATGCCGTTGGTGCCCGCCTCGCGTTTCAACACCACCCGCAGCAACGCATAGATCGCGATATAGATGACGGTTCCGCGGACAATGATCTCCGAGGGCGGTGTGTCGAACGCAAATAGTCGTGCCCAGTCCACGAGGCGAGGTTACGCGCCCGCCCGGTTCCGGAAAACCGCCGGTGTCCGGTCCGTGTCCAGTCCGTGTCCAGTGCGTGTCCGGTGTGGGCGGGATGCCGAACCAGGGACTTCCGGCCCTGCCGCCGGCGAGGCGAACACGAGATAGTGGTACTGACAGTTGCAGATAACTGGAGGTAGTCGTGGCCGAACACCTGACCCCCCTGGATGCGAGTTTCCTGCACGTCGAGGACGCCGACCGGCACACCAACCTGGGCATGGGCGCCCTGGCGGTGCTCGACGGCCCGATGCCCGATCACCAGACGCTGCTGTCGGTGCTGGGCGAGCGGATCGCGGCCTGCCCGCGGTTCGCCCAGCGGCTGCGACGTCGCGTCTTCGACCTCGGCTCCCCCGATTGGGTCGAGGACCGCGACTTCAAGCTCGCCAACCACGTCTGCCGTATTGCGGTCCCCGGCACCGGTGGCGACGACGACCTGTTCTCGGTGGTGGCCGAAGTGATGGCCTGGCGGCTGGACCGGGACCGGCCGCTGTGGGAGATCTGGGTGATCGACGGCCTGTCCGATGGCCGCTGGGCGATGCTGGTCAAGGTTCACCCCTGTATCGCCGACGCCGTCGCCACCGTCCACATCCTCGCCGGGCTCTCCGATGAGGGGCCGGCCCACGGCAGCATGCCCCGCAGCGCCGACGATGCCGAGAGCGCCCAGCCGCACACCGGCCGGCCCGGTCCGCTGCAGGCTGCTGCCTCGTGGGCCGCCGATGCGGTGACCGGCATGGCGCACGCCGAGCGGGCGCTGCGCGGTGCTGCGGAATTCGCGACGGGCCTGCTACGGCCGGTGACACCGTTGAACGGGCCGCTGACCAGCCGGCGGCGTTACACCGCAGCTCAGGTCAGCGCCGCCGATGTCGACGAGATCTGCCAGGTCTTCGACGTCACGCCCGATGATGTCGCGCTGGCGGCACTGACCGAGAGCTACCGCAACATGATGGTTCGCCGCGGCGAGCAGCCGAAGCCGGACTCGCTGCGCACCCTGGTACCGCTTCGGCAGGCGGTGCTGCTGCCCCGGCTGCCGGTCGACCAGGACAATCCGGTGGTCCGGTTGCGGATGGTCCACCACCGGCTGGCCGAGGCCACGGCGGGCGCAGTGGGCGGCAACCCGCTGGCCACGGTGGCACGGACTGTCCCGGTCCCGGTCACCGCGTGGGCAACCAATCTGCTGTCCCGGCTGCCGCAGCGCCGCCTGGTCGCCCTGGCAGCCAATGTGCCCGGCCCCGGCCGGCCCCTGCAGATCATGGGAAGCAGGGTGTCGGCGGTACTGCCGATCCCGCCGCTGGCCCTGCAGCTGCGCACCGGTGCGGCGATACTGCGCTACGCCGACAGCGTGTTCTTCGGCATCCTGTCCGACTACGGCGCCGCCGGCGACGAACTCGCGCGCGGAGTCGAGGCGGCCGTGCACCGCTTGCTGGTCCGCAGCAGACGGCCCGGACGGCCGATCCGGGATCGGCGGGGGTTGGCGTTGGTGGTCAACAACTAAACGTCGTCGCCGTGCTCATCCGGGTCCCCGCCGCCGCGGATGGCCATCAGCGTCGCGGCCAGCTCGTCGGGCTTGACCAGCACTTGGCGGGCCTTGGAGCCCTCGGAGGGACCCACGATGCTGCGGGTCTCCATCAGGTCCATCAACCGGCCGGCCTTGGCGAAGCCGACCCGCAGCTTGCGCTGCAACATCGAGGTTGAGCCGAACTGGCTGGACACCACCAGTTCCACGGCCTGCAGGAAGACCTCCATGTCGTCGCCGATGTCGGGGTCGACGTCGGTGCGCTCGCCGGTCGGTTTGGCGGTGGTGACGCCGTCGGTGTAGTCCGGCTCGGCCTGGTCCTTGCAGGCGGTGACGACGGCGTGGATCTCCTCGTCGGTGATGAAGGCGCCCTGCAGCCGGACCGGCTTGTTGGCGCCCATCGGCAGGAACAGCCCGTCGCCCATCCCGATCAGCTTCTCGGCGCCGGCCTGGTCCAGGATCACCCGGGAGTCGGTCAGCGAGGAGGTGGCGAACGCCAACCGGGACGGCACGTTGGTCTTGATCAGGCCGGTGACGACGTCCACCGACGGCCGCTGGGTGGCCAGCACCAGGTGGATGCCGGCGGCGCGGGCCTTCTGGGTGATCCGCACGATGGCGTCCTCGACGTCGCGCGGCGCGGTCATCATCAGGTCGGCGAGCTCGTCGACGATCGCGAGGATGTAGGGGTAGGGCCGGTACACCCGTTCGCTGCCCAACGGTGTGGTGATCTCCCCGGAGCGGACCTTCTCGTTGAAGACGTCGATGTGGCGCACCCGGGAGGCCTGCATGTCCTGGTAGCGCTGCTCCATCTCCTCGACCAGCCAGGCCAGCGCGGCCGCCGCTTTCTTCGGTGAGGTGATGATCGGGGTGATCAGGTGCGGAATGCCCTCGTACGGCGTGAGTTCCACCATCTTCGGGTCGATCAGGATCATCCTGACCTCTTCGGGGGTGGCCCGTGCCAGCAGCGACACCAGCATCGAGTTGACGAAGCTGGACTTGCCCGAGCCGGTGGAGCCGGCCACCAGCAGGTGCGGCATCTTGGCCAGGTTGGCGCTGATGAAGTCGCCCTCGATGTCCTTGCCCAGGCCGATCACCAGCGGGTGATGATCGCGGCGGGTGCTCGGCGCGGTCAGCACGTCGGCCAGTCGCACCATCTCCCGGTCGGTGTTGGGCACCTCGATGCCGACCGCGGACTTGCCCGGGATCGGTGCGAGCATCCGCACGCTTTCGGTGGCCACCGCGTAGGCGATGTTGCGCTGCAGGGCGGTGATCTTCTCGACCTTGACGCCGGGGCCGAGCTCCACCTCGTAGCGGGTGACGGTGGGACCGCGGGTGCAGCCGGTGACCGCGGCGTCGACCTTGAACTGCTCGAGCACCGAGGTGATCGCGTCGGTCATCGCCTCGTTGGCGGCGGTGCGGGTCTTGGGGGGATCACCGGCGACCAGCAGGCTCAGCGGCGGCAGCGTGTAGGGGCCCTCCACCACCCGGTCCAACACGACGGTCGTGTCGGTGGGTTTCGCCGTCTTGGGAGCCTTGCGGCGAGCGGGCTTGGGCGCCGGCGGTGACTCGGCGGGCGGCTCGTCGAGCGGGTAGTTGTCCAGCGGCGTGCGCGACTGCCAATCCGGGGTGGCCTCGGCGCCGTCGAGCGGCGCGCCGTCCTCGAAGTCGCCGCCGTCCTCGTCGTAGTAGTCGTGCTCGCCGTCATAGTCGTCGTCATAGCCGTCGTCGTAGTAGTCCCGCGCGACGAACATGGTGCGGAGCGCTTCGGGCGCCTCGCGCAGCGTCGTCCCGGTCAGCAACAGCACCCCGAACAGCACCCCGATGCACAGCAGCGGCGCGGCGATCCAGGCGGTCAGTCCGTCGGCGAGCGGGCCGCCGATGGCGAACCCGACGAAACCGGCGCCGTGCAGGCGCCCCTCCGGGGTCGGCGGCGAGCCGGCCCACAGATGCCACAGGCCCAGGATCGGCAGCGCGACCATCGCCGAACCGAGGATGAGCCGGGGCCGGTTCTCCGGGACGGGTTCGGTGCGCATCAGCGCGACGGCGCCGACGCCGGCCAGCACCGGCAGCAGCACCACCGCGCCACCGATCACGGCGCGCAGCCCGGTGTCGATCCATGCTCCGACCGGCCGCGCTGCGTCCAGCCAGCAACTGGCGGCCGTCACGACGGCCAGCCCCAGCAGCGCCAGCGCGATACCGTCGCGGCGATGACCCGGGTCGATGTCGTGGGCACGGCCGACGGACCGCGCGGTGCCGCCGGCCGCCTTGGCGACCATCAGCCAGGCCGCCCGGGCGGCCCTGCCGCAGGCCATTCCCGCCCCGGCCAGCCCCGAATGCTGCCGGCGCGGCGCGGGTTTGCGGCGTGCCGCCGCTGCACGGGCCGGCCGGGCATTGGCTCGCGAACCGGACTTTGACCTGCTAGTTCGCGTTCCCGATCGCGCCTTGGTGCCACTAGCCGTCTTACTAGCCATAGCCGCAAGCCTAACCGCAATACCCTCAATAGCACCATCTGCCACACTGGCCACGGCCCGGGTTACCGGAGCTCACCCGCGTGGCACCGGTCACAGTGCGGCTGCGTACGGTGACAAGGCCTGACTTCCCCGCACCTAGCCTCATCAAGGAGACCTTCATGCCCGTGGTCGTCGTCGCCACCTTCGCCGTCAAGCCGGAATCAGTCGAAGCCGTCCGGGAGATCTGCGCCAAGTCGGCGGCACAGGTGCACCAGGAGCCGGGCTGCCAGCTCTACTCGGTGCACGAGACCGACGGCGCCTTCGTGTTCATCGAGCAGTGGGCCGACGCCGAGGCGCTCAAGGCGCACTCGACGGCCCCGGCGGTCGCCGAGATGTTCGGCAGCCTCAGCGAGCACCTGGACGGAGCGCCCGACATCAAGATGCTGCAGCCGCTGCCGGCCGGTGACCCGGCCAAAGGCCAACTGCGAGCCGTGTAGTGGGCGCGCTGGACGGCAAGGTCGCATTCATCACCGGTGCCGCGCGCGGCCAGGGCCGGGCACATGCGTTACGGCTGGCCGCCGAGGGCGCCGACATCATCGCGGTCGACCTGTGCCAACAGATCTCCAGCGTGCCGTATCCGCTGGCCACCGCCGACGATCTGGCGGAGACGGTCAAGCTGGTCGACGACACCGGTGTGCGCATCGTGGCCAGGGCGGCCGATGTCCGCGATCGCACCGCCCTGGGCGCCGCTTTGCAGGCCGGCCTCGACGAACTCGGGCGGCTCGATTTCGTGATCGCCAACGCCGGAATTGCTCCGATGGCGGGCGAGGACGCCTGGCAGGACGTGATCGACGTCAACCTCACCGGTATCTACCACACCGTCGATGTGGCGATGAAGCCGATGATCGCTCAAGGTGACGGCGGGTCGATCGTGCTGGTCAGCTCGGTGGCGGGGCTGGTCGGTCTGGCCGCTCCTGCGGCGGGATCGCTGGGTTACGCCGCCGCCAAGCACGGCATCGTCGGACTGATGCGGGTCTACGCCAACCTACTTGCGCCACACAACATTCGGGTCAACTCCTTGCATCCGGCCGGTGTGCAGACGCCCATGATCGACAACGAGTTCACCCGGAAGTGGCTGGAGGGTCTGGAAGGCACGGACACCCGGGGCGGACCCGACATGGGCAACGCGTTGCCGGTGCAGGTGCTGCAACCGGAGGACGTCGCCAACGCCGCATTCTGGCTGGTGTCCGATGCGGCCCGCTACATCACCGGTGTGACGCTGCCGGTGGACGCCGGCTACGTCAATAAGAGGTAGTTCAGATCTCGATGACGGTCGGCACGATCATCGGCTGGCGGCGGTAGCTCTCGCCGACCCATTTGCCGACCGCGCGGCGCACCGCCTGGGCGATCCGGGCCGGGTCGGTGACGCGTTCGGCGGCAAGGGATTCCAGTTCCGCCTCCACCTTTCGGGCCGCCGGTTCCAGCGCCTTGGGATCTTCGGAGAAGCCGCGCGAGTGCAGTTGCGGCGGCGCCACGGCCTTGCCGGTCCCGCGGCGCAGCACCACCGTGATCGCGACGAACCCCGAGGACAGGATCAGCCGCTCCCCCAGCGTGGCATCGCCGACGTCGCCGTCCACCAGCCCGTCGATGTAGACCTTGCCGACCGGGACGGCCCCGGCGATCCTGGCCTGACCGGCGACCAGGTCGACGCTGACACCGTTCTCGGCCAACAGGATCGCTTCGGGCGGCACCCCGGTGCGGGCGGCCAGGGCGGCGTTGGCGCGCAGCATCCGCCAGGTGCCGTGCACCGGCATCACGTTGCGCGGCCGGATCCCGTTGTAGAGGAACAGCAGCTCGCCGGCGTAGGCATGCCCGGAGACGTGCACCCGCGCCGCGGCGTTGGTCACCACCCGCGCCCCGATCTTGGCGAGCGCGTCCATCACGCCGTAGACGGCCTCTTCGTTGCCGGGGATCAGCGACGACGACAACACCACCAGATCGCCCGCGGTCAGCGTGATGGACCGGTGCTCGCCACGCGACATCCGCGACAGCGCCGACAGCGGCTCGCCCTGGGTTCCGGTGGTGACCAGCACCACCTGCTCCGGCGGCATCATCTCGGCAGCACCGATGTCGACCAGATCGGAGTCCGAAACCCGCAGGAAACCCAGTTCTTTGGCGATGCCCATGTTGCGGACCATCGACCGGCCGACGAACGAGACCCGGCGGCCCAGTGCGACCGCCGCGTCGACGATCTGCTGCACCCGGTCGACGTTCGAGGCGAAGCAGGCCACGATCACCCGTCCCTCGGCGCCGCGGATCAGCCGGTGCAGGGTGGGGCCGACCTCACTCTCGCTGGGCCCGACTCCGGGAATCTCGGCGTTGGTCGAGTCGCACAGGAACAGATCCACCCCCTTGTCGCCCAGCCGGGACATCCCGGGCAGGTCGGTGGGGCGCCCGTCCGGCGGCAACTGGTCGAGCTTGATGTCGCCGGTGTGCAGCGCGGTGCCCGCGCCGGTGTGCACCGCGATCGCCAGCGCGTCCGGGATGGAGTGGTTGACCGCGAAGTATTCGCATTCGAACACTCCGTGGGTGCTGCGCTGGCCTTCGGCGACTTGGACGAACACCGGTTTGATGCGGTGTTCGCGGCATTTGGCGGCGACCAGTGCCAGGGTGAACTTCGAACCGACCACCGGGATGTCGGGCCGCAGTTTGAGCAGGAACGGGATGGCGCCGATGTGGTCCTCGTGGGCGTGGGTCAGCACCAGCGCCTCGATGTCGTCGAGGCGGTCGGTGATGTGCCGGATGTCCGGCAGGATCAGGTCGACGCCGGGCTCGTCGTGGCCCGGGAACAGCACCCCGCAGTCGATGATCAGCAGCCGGCCGAGATGCTCGAAAACGGTCATGTTGCGGCCGATTTCGCTGATACCGCCGAGCGCGGTGACGCGTAGTCCGCCGGCGGTCAGCGGACCCGGCGGCTTGAGGTCCTCACTCACCCGCACTCACTCGAGAACCGACGCGGTGCGCATGTCGATGGCCAGTTCGTCGATCTCGGCCCCGGTGGCGGGCACCATCGGCAGCCGCGGGTCGCCGGCGTCGAAGCCCTGCAGTCGCAGGCCGGCCTTGACGAAAGTCACTCCGCCGGTGCGGGCCATGGCGTTGGACAGTGGTGCGATCGAGACGTTGATCTTGCGCGCGGTCTCGACGTCACCGGATTCATAAGCGGCCAGCATGTCGCGCAGCTGGCCCGCCGCGAAGTGCCCGATCACGCTGACGAACCCGGTGGCGCCCATCGCCAGCCACGGCAGGTTCAGCGCGTCATCGCCGGAGTAGTAGGCGACCCCGGTTTCGGCCATGATCTGCGCGCCGGCATGCAGGTCGCCCTTGGCGTCCTTGATCGCCACGATGTTCGGGTGCTCGGCGAGCTCGAAGATGGTGTCCGGGGCGATCGGCACCACCGAACGGGCCGGGATGTCGTACAGCATCACCGGTAGCGCGCTGGCATCGGCGACCGCGGTGAAGTGGGCCAGCAGCCCGGCCTGCGACGGCCGCGAGTAATAGGGGGTGACCACCAGCAGCCCGTGGGCGCCGACCCCGGCGCAGGCCTCGGCCAGCCGGACGCTGTGCTCGGTGTCGTTGCTGCCGGCGCCGGCGATGATGCGGGCGCGGTCGCCGACGGCCTCGACCACCGCACGCAGCAGCGTGAGTTTCTCGTAGTCCGCCGTCGTCGGCGACTCGCCGGTCGTCCCGGAGAGCACCAGGCCGTCACAGCCGGCGTCGACGAGACGGTTCGCCAGCCGTACGGCGGCGTCGGTGTCCACTGAGCCGTCCGCACCGAACGGGGTCACCATTGCGGTCAGAACGGTGCCCATCTGCGCCCTGGCGTCGAATACGGTGCTGCTCACGGCCCCAAGATTACCTGGCGGCGCGAAGTTGCTCAGACTTCGGTGGCGAGCGGACTGGTCGCGACCTCGGTGCCGTCGGCCAGGGCCGCGATCTCGAAGTCGCCGAACGCCGCGGGGGCGAGGTCGATGAGCTGCCGCAGGCACTCGATGGCCAGCCGTCGGATCTCGACGTCGGCGTGCTCGCTGGCCCGCATCGCGATGAAATGCCGCCAGGCCCGATAGTTGCCGGTCACCACGATGCGGGTCTCGGTGGCATTGGGCAGCACGGCACGAGCGGCTTGCCGGGCCTGCTTGCGGCGCAGCGCTCCCATCGTCTCGCCCGCCTGACCTGCGGCGAACTTGGCCTCCAGCCGGGCCAGCAACTCGGCGTAGGCGGCCCGACTGGCGTCGGCGGCCGCAGCGAGGAGCCTCTGCAACTCCGGGTCGTCCTCCATCGCGGGCGGCACCACGATCCGCGAGTCCGGTTCGGGCACGTAGCGCTGCGACAGCTGGGAGAACGAGAAGTGCCGGTGCCGGATCAGCTCATGGGCGGCCGACCGGGAGATTCCGGTGATGTAGAAGCTCACGCCGGCGTGCTCGAGCACCGAGAAGTGCCCGACGTCGATGATGTGTTCGAGGTAGGCGGCGTTGGTGGCGGTTTTCGGATTGGGTTTGGACCAGCTCTGGTAGCAGGCGCGCCCGGCGAACTCGACCAGCGCCGAGCCGCCGTCCGCGTCGGTGTTCCACGGCACGTCCGCGGGCGGGGTGAACTCGGTCTTGGCAATCAGTTGCACGCGCAGCGGCGCCGTCTCGGCCACGGCACTCACCTTAAGGCGTGTCGGCCCGGCGTCAGCCGTTCGGCACCTTCCCGGCGATCTGCCGGGCGATGACGACCGCGGAGTCCTTCGGGTCGACGCTGCAGGTGTTCACGTCGACCACGACGTTGTTGGCCACGGTCAGCGCCCGCCCGCAGGCCTGCCACGCCGATTGGCCGGCGTTCTGCTGGGTCGCGACGGTGCTCAACACGCCCTCGGCGCTCGATATGCGCCCGGCGGTCCATTCCGAACCACTCTGGGTGTGGGTGTACTCGTGGCATTCCGGCCATTGCTTGGCGGAAGCCTCGAAGAACGCCTCGGCTTGGTTGGCGGTCGGGAACAGCACTACCGCCTGATCGACGAAGTGGGCGTTGTCCTCGCCGTCGCTGACACTCTGCTCCCGCACCGCGCTGAAGCCGCTGCGCGCATACACCTGCTCCTGGGCGACGCCGTCGACGGCCAGGCACTCCCTCGGCTGCATCGTCGCGCTGTCGTCGGGCAGCACATCGTGGGGGGCGTGCGCCTTCATGTCGGTCACGCCCATGATCGGGTTGATCTCCGCGGGGGTGAGCAGCAGTGCCCGCAGGCCGTCCTCGCCGACCGGGGCGACGGTGACCGTCGTCGTGGTCGGCGTCGTCGCGACCGTGGTGGTGGTTCTCGCCGAGCCGCCGCTGCCGCCGCATCCGGCGACCACCAGGCAGCCCACCACGACGAAAAACCATGAAACCGAACCCCGCACGCGATCACACCCCGTGTTTCCGACCAGGCTTGTGGATCCGCACGCCAGTGGAAGGCGTCACCGATCAGGTATGCGCAACATTAGCGAAGTCCGGGCGGTACCGCCCGTTGTCGGCGCAGATCCATCCAACACCGTTGACGCCGAACCCTTTTGATCTGCGGGCGACCGAGCCTGCGCCTCCCGACGTTTACGTTGTAACCCGGGCGGGTATCCCGGCGTATCGGCGGCCACCCGGTCGCCTGCTGGGTGGACGGCCCCGCACCGCCGCGGACCGTCTGTCCGGTCTTGATCCGATCAAGAGAGGCACACCACATGAGTGACGACAAGGACAGTGGCCCCGAAGCCGGCATCAAAGGCGTCGTGGAAGGCGTCAAGGGCAAGGCCAAGGAGGCCGTCGGCACGGTGACCGGTGACGACTCGCTCAAGCGGGAAGGCCAGGCGCAGCAGGACAAGGCCGATGCGCAACGCGAGGTTGCGGCCAAAGAGGCGGAAGCCGAGAAGGCCCGGGCCAAGGCCGAGGCAGACGAGGCTCGCGAGCGTGCCGAACAGTAGTCCCACCGGCGGTGCGGTGCCGGCGAGTTCCGACTCGCCGGCACCCCGCATCATTCATCGAGCGCCGCCGGGTCCGCGTTGTGAGGGGGTCGCATGTTGATGCGCAGAATCGCACGTCCGCTGCTGGCGGCGGCATTCATCGGGCAAGGAGTGGAGGCGTTGCGCCGGCCGCAGCAGGCCGGCCAGACGGCCCGCCCGGCGTTCGACGGGCTGCAACACCTTCCGGACGAGATCACGGCGAAGGTGCCATCCGACGTCGAGACGTTCGCCAAAGCCAACGCGCTGGTCCAGATCGGCGGCGGCCTGTTGCTGGCCAGCGGCAGGCTGCCTCGGGTGGCCGCTGCGGCGCTGGCATGCACGGTCATTCCGGGCAGCGCGGGCGGCCACATGTTCTGGATGGAGCCCGACCTGCAGCGCCGGGCCCAACAGCGCCAAGCGTTCCTGACCGACGTCAGCCTGATCGGAGGGTTGATGATCGCGGCGGCCGACACCGAGGGAAAGCCCTCGCTGGGCTGGCGGGCCCGGCGAGCCGCCCGGCACGCCTATCAGCGCGCGGCCACCGCTGTGCCGGGCATGCACGCCACTTCCGGTGATGCGGTGCTCGAGACGGTCGGCGAGAAGCTGAGCGCGGGTCTGCAGGCCGGCGCCGAACACGGCCGCGACCTCGCCGAACTGGTGGGTGAGCGGGCCGGACCACTACTCGAGGCGGCCGGCGAACGCGGCGCGCAGTTCGCCGAGGTCGCCGCCGACCGCGGCACCGACCTGGCGCAGGCGGCCCGCGAGAGCGCGACCACCTTCGCCGAGAGCGCTCGCCGGCACCTTCACCGACCCGACACCCACCGCGGCCGGTGATGTCATCGGCGTAACCGCGGACGGCGCAGCTCGGCTACCAGATCGCCGCGCTCGCCGACGCTGACCCGGCTCAATCCCAGCCAGGACGCCATGGTCTCCAGCTCGGTCAGCAGCGCCTGCGCCACCCGCTGACGGGCATGGCCCGCTTCGGCGAACGCCCCAGCGACGTGCAGCGCCCCGGCTCGGCGGTCGGCCTTGAGGTCCACCCGGCCGACCAGCTGCCCATCCAGCAGGAACGGCCACACGTAGTAGCCGTATCGTCGCTGGACCGCCGGGGTGTAGATCTCGATCCGGTAGTGGAAATCGAACAGCCGCTCCACCCGGGGACGGAAGAAGATCAGCGGGTCGAACGGGCACAGCAGCGCGGTGCCCCGATCAGCCCGGGGAATCGGCTGGCCGGCCCGCAGGTAGGCCGGCGCGTCCCAGCCGGTCACCGTCACCGGCTCCAGGTCGCCGGCGGCCACCAGCGCCGCGATCGCCGGTTTGGCCTGGCCGGCCGACAGCCGGAAGTAGTCGCGCAGATCGGCCTCCGTGCCGACCCCCAGGGCGGTCGCCGCCCGCAGCACCAGTTCCCGCACCGCCTCGGAGTCGTCGACGTGGCGCGCCAGCACCTGGGCCGGCAGCACGTTCTCCACCAGGTCGTAGTGCCGGGCGAATCCCACCCGGGTGGCGGTGGTCAGCACCCCGGCGGCGAACAGCGCCTCGGCCACCCACTTGGTGTCGCTGCGGTTCCACCAGGTTCCCTTACCGCGCTGGTGCCCGGCCGCCAGATACGCCTCGATCTGCCCGGCGGTCGCCGGCCCGAGTTCGGCGACAGCGGCGACGATGTCGTCGGCCAGCTCCGGGTTGGGCGCTACGTTGCCCCACCGGCCGTGGGTGTATCGCCGCATCCGCCAGCGCAACAGCGGCCAGTCCTCGACGGCCATCAGCGCGGCCTCGTGCGCCCAGTATTCGACCAGCAGCCGCGGTGAGCGGTCGCTGTGGCTCCAGGCGGCGCGGTCCAGCACCGTACGGTCGTAGCAGCCCAGCCGGCTGAACACCGGGGCGTAGTGGGCGCGCACCGCCACCGACACCGAGTCCAGTTGCAACACCTGGATGCGGGAGATCAGCCGCCTCAGGTGCGCCCGGGTGATGGCGGCGCGTGGTTTGGCAGCAGCGAATCCCTGTGCGGCGACCGCGATCCGGCGCGCCTGCGCCGAGGTCAACGACGCCATCAGCGATGGTAGCTGCAGAACCGGTACCGCAGGCCGCGCGCGCTGGTGAGCCAGGGCCCCACGGTGCCCCGCCAGCTTTCGTCGAGCACCGGCGCGACCGCGTCCTCGTCGCGCCGGGGCAGGTCGATCTCCACCTCGGTCACCTCGCACCGGTCGGCCAGCGGCAGTGCCAGCGCGTAGATCTGCGACCCGCCGATCACCCAGGTCTCGGCATCGGTCAGTGCCGACTCGAGTGTCGGTACCACCTCGGCGCCCTCGGCGCGGTAGTCGCTGCGGCGGCTGACCACCACGTTGGCCCGGCCGGGCAGCGGCCGCACGCCGGCTGGCAGCGATTCCCAGGTCAACCGGCCCATCACCACCCGGTGCCCCAGGGTGAGCTCCTTGAAGCGCGCCTGGTCTTCGGGCAGCCGCCACGGGATGCCGCCGTCACGCCCGATCACCCCGGACGCCGACTGGGCCCAGATCAGACCCACCTTGGCCGAGGGGCTCATACCGCGACGGGCGCCTTGATCGCCGGGTGCGGGTCATAGCCCAGGATCTCGATGTCGTCGAAGCTGTAGCCGAAGATCGAATCCTTTTGTGCCAGCGACAGTTTCGGGTAGTCACGGGGCTGCCGGGACAGCTGTTCGCGCACCTGCTCGACATGGTTGTCGTAGATGTGGCAGTCCCCGCCCGTCCAGACGAACTCTCCGACGTCCAACCCGGCCTGCCCGGCCATCATGTGGGTGAGCAGCGCATAGCTGGCGATGTTGAACGGCACGCCGAGGAACAGGTCGGCGCTGCGCTGGTAGAGCTGGCAGGACAGTCGCCCGTCGGCCACATAGAACTGGAACAGTGCGTGGCACGGCGCCAGCGCCATCTTGTCCAGTTCGCCGACGTTCCACGCCGAGACGATGATGCGGCGCGAATCCGGGTCGGTGCGCAGCAACTCCACCGCGCGCGCGATCTGGTCGATGTGCTGCCCGCTCGGTGTCGGCCAGGAGCGCCATTGCACCCCGTACACCGGCCCGAGATCACCGGTGTCGGAAGCCCATTCGTCCCAGATGCTGACACCGTGTTCTTTGAGCCAAGCGATGTTGGAGTCCCCGCGCAGGAACCACAGCAGCTCGTAGACCACCGATTTGACGTGCACTTTCTTGGTGGTGATGAGCGGGAAGCCGGCGGCCAGGTCGTAGCGCAACTGGTGGCCGAACAGGCTGCGGGTGCCGGTGCCGGTTCGGTCGGCTTTGGGGGTGCCCTGCTGCAGCACCAGCCGCAGGAGGTCCTCATACGGTGTGGCGATCGGCACGCCGCCAGCTTACGGGAGTAGAAACGAGACCATGCCTAGCCACGCTGACGCCATCACCACGCCCGACGGCAGCTGCGACGTGCAGCTGTTCACCCCGGACGGTCCGGGGCCCTGGCCCGGCGTCGTCATGTACGTCGACGCCGGGGGCGTCCGCGACACCTTCGACAGCATGGCCGCCGAGCTGGCCGATTTCGGCTATGCCGTGTTGCTGCCGGACGTGTACTACCGCCATCCAGGCTGGGCGCCGTTCGACATGGCCACGGTCTTCGGCGACGCCAAGGAGCGAGCCCGGCTGTTCTCGATGATCGGCGGCGTGACCCCGGAGATGATGGCGGCCGACGCACGAGCGTTCTTCGACTACCTGGCCGCGCGTCCGGAGGTTCGCGGAGACCGGTTCGGGGTGTGCGGCTACTGCATGGGCGGGCGCACCGCGCTGGTGGTGGCCGGACGCGTTCCCGATCGGGTGGCCGCGGCGGCGTCCTTCCACGGCGGCGGTCTGGTCACCGACGCGGCCGACAGCCCGCACCTGCTGGCCGGGCAGATGCGCGCCAGGATCTACGTGGCCGGCGCCGAGAACGACGCCTCGTTCACCAAGAAGCAGGCCTCGACGTTGACGGATGCACTCGGCGCCGCCGGTGTCGAGCACACCGTCGAGTTCTACCCGGCCGCCCACGGCTTTGCGGTCCCCGACAACCCGCCGTACGACGCAGACGCCGCGGCCCGGCACTGGACGGCGATGCGGGAGGTGTTCGCCGGTGCGCTGAGCCGGTAGGCACGCCGGCCGGGCCTAGCCGGGATGCAGGGCGTCGGCGAGGTGGTCGGCGATGCAGACCTCACCCAGCTCGGTGTCGCGGGTCTCGCGCATCACCAGCACCGCCGCGAAAGACAGCGCGGCCGCGAGCGACAGGTAGATGCCGACCCAGCGCACGCCGAACCCGGTGGCCAGCCAGGTGGCGATGAACGGCGCCACCGCCGCCCCCAGGATGCTCGCCGCGTTGTAGGACACCCCCGAACCGGTGTAGCGGACATTGGTCGGGAACAGTTCGGGCAGCACCGCGCTCATCGGCCCGAATGCCAGGCCCATCAACGTCATTCCGATGATCAGGAAGACCAGTATCGCCGCGGGCGGTCGGTCCGGGCTCAAGAAGATACCGAAGGTGGTGCCGTACACCATGATTCCGGCGATGAAGACCAGCAGCACCGGGCGACGCCCGAATCGATCGGCCAGCATGCCGGACAGCGGCAACACGGCTATGAAGAACAGCACCCCGATCAGCTGCAGCCCGAGGAAATCCGCGTAGCTGTAACCCAGCCCGGTGCCCTGCGGTGGCCGTTTGGTGGTGGCGTGGCTCAGCGTCCACGTCGTCACGGTGTAGAACAGCGTGTAGGTCGCCACCATCACCAGCGTGCCGATGACGAGCTCGCGCCAGCTGTCCCGGAACACCTGGGCGATCGGCGCGGTGAGGCGTTCACCGCTGTCGATCGCCTGGGTGAACACCGGTGTCTCGGTGAGCCGCAGCCGGACGTAGAGTCCGACGCCGACCATCACAGCGCTCAGCAGGAACGGGATGCGCCAGCCCCAGCTCAGAAACGCCCCGGAGTCGTCGCCGCCGGCGGTGGCCGGCCCCAGCAGCTTCAGCAGCAGCAGGAACAGCGCGGTGGCGAAGAGAAATCCCAGCGGGGCGCCCAGTTGCGGCCAGATGCCCGCCGTTGCCCGCCGGCCCGGTTTGGCGGTCTCGGTGGCCAGCAGCGCCGCACCGCTCCATTCGCCGCCCAGCGCCAGGCCCTGGCTGAACCGCATGACGGCCAGCAGGACCGGTGCGGCCAGGCCGATGTGGTGATAGGTCGGCAGCAGCCCGATCAGGAACGTCGCGATACCCATGACCAGCAGTGAGGCGACGAGCGTTGCCTTGCGGCCCAACCGGTCGCCGAAGTGGCCGAACAGCACCGAGCCCAACGGCCGGGCCACGAACGCCAGGCCGAAGGTGGCCAACGACGCCAACAGTGCTGCGGTGGGGTTTCCCGGGGGGAAGAACAGGTGCGGAAAGACGGTGACCGCCGCGGCCGCGTAGACGTAGAAGTCATAGAACTCGATCGTGGTGCCGATCAGCGCCGCCACCGCTATTCGTCTGCGCGGAACCCCGTCGATGAGATCCGGTTCCAGGGTGCGGGTCACCGGCTCCCCTCAGATCCCCGCTTCATCGGCAACCTCGCGGGCCTTGCGCACGAGTGCGTCGATCCACCCGGTGATCGGGGTCCCGGCGGCCGCCTTGTTCTGCGGGTTGTCCAGCACCCGCCGCACGATCCCCTCGGCGATGATCGCGACCTTCCACAGCCCCAGAGCATGCCAGTACTGCAATGTCGCCGCGTCGCGCCCGGTCTGCTCGAGGTAAACCCGGGCCAGTTCGGCCCGGTCGGGGAAGCCGTCCAGCGTGCTGAGGACGAATTCTCCGGCGATGTCCTCCTCGCCGGGTTCCGGCCAGTACGCCAGCAGGCTGCCCATGTCGGCCAGCGGGTCGCCGAGGGTGGACAGCTCCCAGTCCAGCACGGCCACCACCTGCCCGCTCTGCGGTGAGGTGATCACGTTGCGCAGGTGAAAGTCACCGTGCACCAAGGTGAGTTCGTGTTGCGGCGGTGCCGCCGCGACCAGCCGCCGGGTCAGGTCATCGAGCGCGGGCAGTTCGCGGGTCTTGGACTTCTCCCATTGACCGGCCCAGCGTTTGAGCTGACGCTGGGCGTAGGGCTTGTGGCTGGCCAGATCGTCGAGGCCGACAGCTTTGATGTCGACGGCGTGAATCGTGGCCAGCGTCTTGGGCATCGACAGCCCGATCTGCCGGCGCCGCTGCGGTGCCAGCGACTCGGCGACCGACATCCGGTCGGCCACCACCCCGTCGACGTACTCCATCAACAGCAGCGGCGTGCCCTCCGAGTCGCGCGTCATCCCGTACACCCGCGGGGTGGGCACCGCGGTGTCCTCCAGGGCGGCAAGAATCCGTGCCTCCCGGGCGACGTCATGGGCCGACGCCAGCAGTTCGCCCAGCGGCGGCCGGCGCAGCACCCACCGGTGGTCGGCGGCATCGGAGACCAGGTAGGTCAGGTTCGACTGCCCGATCCCGATCCGCTCGAACTTCACCGGGCGGCTCACCGGAATACCCAGCTGCGCGATCCAGCGCGCGATCATCGGCGGGTGAACGCCGAGCACCTCAGCCACTGTGGCCTGCCCGGAAACCGGTTGCGTCACCGAGGATCTGGCCGCCGTCGATCACCAGCGTCTGCCCGGTGATCCAGCTCGCGGCATCGGAGACCAGGAATGCGACCGCATCGGCCACATCGACCGGTTCCCCGATGCGTCCCAGCGGCGTCGTCGTCGACAACGCCTGCTCGTGCTCCTGCCAGAGCACCTCGGCCAGCTTGGTGCGCACCACGCCGGGGCAGATGGCGTTGACCCGCACGCCCGGTGAGAGCTCCAGGGCCAGCTGCTTGGTGATGTGGATCAGCGCGGCCTTGGTGGCGTTGTACATGCCCATCAGCGGTGCGGAGCTCATCCCGCCGATCGAGGCGGTGTTCACCACCGCGCCGCCGTGCTCGGACATCCACGACTTGACCGCGCATGACGTCCACAACAGCGGTCCCCACAGGTTGACGTCGAAGATCTTGGCGAACCGGCCGTGGTCCTGGTCGATCAGCGGACCGAACGCCGGATTGGTGCCGGCGTTGTTGACCAGGATGTCGATGCTGCCGAACCGTTCCAGCGTGAGGTCGACACAGCGCTGGGCGGCGTCATCCTCGGCGACATGTGCGGCCACCCCCAGCGCGTTGCCGTCGACCTGGGCGGCCGCAGCGTCGGCGCTCTGCTGGTCGCGCGAGGTGAGCACCACATTGGCGCCGGCCTGGGCCAGTCGCTGTCCGATCGCCAGCCCGATGCCGCGGGAGGCGCCGGTGACGATCGCGGTGCGGCCGGTCAATTCCGCCGTCGTCACTGCGCGGCCTCCCGGTACTTCTTCAGCTCCTGCCGGGCGATGGCACGCTTGTGGACCTCGTCGGGACCATCGGCGAGCCGCAGCGTGCGCAGGTGCGCCCAGAACCCGGCCAGCGGGAAGTCCTCGGTGACGCCGCCGGCGCCGTGCACCTGGATGGCCCGGTCGACGATCTTCAGCGCGATCTCTGGTGCGGCGACCTTGATCGCCGCGATCTCGACCTGCGCGGCCTTGTTTCCGACGGTGTCCATCAGGTAGGCGGCTTTGAGGGTGAGCAGCCGGATCATCTCGATGTCGATGCGCGCCTCGGCGATCCAGTCGCGGATGTTGGCGTTGTCGGAGACCGGCTTGCCGAAGGTGACCCGGGATTGCGCGCGCCGGCACAGCAGTTCCAGCGCGCGTTCGGCCATGCCGATGCAGCGCATGCAGTGGTGGATGCGGCCCGGGCCGAGCCGGGCCTGGGCGATCGCGAAGCCCTCCCCCTCGCCTTTGAGCACGTCTTTGGCCGGCACCCGGACATCGTTGAAGTCGATCTCGGCGTGGCCCTCGCGGTCCTGGTAGCCGAAGACCGAGAGTCCGCGCATGACGGTGACGCCCGGGGCGTCCATGGGAACCACCATCATCGACTGCTGCCGGTGGGTGGCGGCGTCGGGATCGGTCTTGCCCATCACGATCATCACCTGGCAGTTTTGGTGTAATGCGTTGGAGGCAAACCATTTCCGTCCGTTGAGGACGTATTCACCGCCATCTTTGACCATCGACAGCTGCACGTTGGTGGCATCTGAGCTGGCCACCGCCGGTTCGGTCATCGCGAACGCCGAGCGGATCTTCCCGTCCAGCAGCGGCTTGAGGTATTTCTCCTTGTGCTCATCGCTGCCGAACAGCGCGAACACTTCCATGTTGCCGGTGTCGGGGGCGCTGCAGTTGGTCGCCTCCGGCGCCAGTTGCGGGCTGCGGCCCATGATCTCGGCGAGCGGCGCGTATTCGAGGTTGCTCAGGCCGGGGCCGACGTCGGGGTGGGGGTGAAACAGGTTCCACAGACCGCGGTTTCGCGCCTCGGACTTCAACTCCTCCAGGATCGGGGGCTGAAAATGTGGGTTGCCGGATTCGGCCATCTGCGTCTCGTAGACCGACTCCGCCGGATACACAAGGGCGTCCATGAACTCCAACAGGTCCGACCGGTACTTGGCCGCGCGCTCCGACATCTCGAACAGTGACATGCAGACTCCTCTTCTAGGACACTTCGGGATCAAGCAGGCCGCGCTGGTAGCGGCGCATGCCGCGCAACCAGCGGTCGTAATCGGCTCCCTTGAACCGGTACATCTCCAGCACCGCCGGATGCGGCAGGATCAGGAAGCGTTCGTCGTCGATGGCGGCGAGCACCTCGTCGGCGACGGCGGCCGGCTCGAGCACCTCGCCGGCCGCGGTGACCGCCCGGGTGGCGAGATCACCCTGCGGGTCGCCGGATTGTTCGCCGGCGTAGAGCAGCTTGGTGTTGACACCCATCGGGCACAGGCAGCTGACCCGCACGCCCTGATCGCCGTAGGTGATGTTGAGCCATTCGGCGAATCCGACGGCGGCGTGTTTGGTGACCGCGTAGGTGACGCCACCGAGTTGGGTGAGCAGGCCGGCCGCCGACGCGGTGGACACGAAGTACCCCTGGCCACGGCGCACCCAGTCGGGGACCAACAGTTTCGCGGCGCGGATGTGGGCCCGCAGGTTGACGTCGATCGCCTGGTCCCAGTCGCCGTCGTCGGCCTCCAGGCCGGGCGCGCCGGTGATGCCGGCGTTGGCGAAGTACATGTCGACCGGGCCGTAGTGGTGTTCGGCGAGCGCGATCAGCCCCCGGATCACCTCGGTATCGGAGACGTCGCCGCCGCTACCCACCGCCGCGCCCGGGTGCTCGCCGTTGATGCCGTCGGCCACTGCCGCGGCGGCCTGCGCATCGAGGTCGGCCACCACCACCGTCGCCCCGGCCCGGGCCAGCGCTGTAGCCAGTGCCCCGCCGATGCCACCGCCGCCCCCGGTGACGATGGCGACCCGCTCGGCAACCTTCATGGGCACCTTCCCTCACTGTCGATAGTTCGTCACGGTAATTGAGGCCGATTTCAGCTTCAACTATTGGCGGTCGGGGAAACGCAGGGCGTTGGCCCACAGTCGGGTCACCGTGTCCACCAGCGCCTCGAAGTCGATGTCGGCCGCCTCGTCGAGCACGAACGCGCCGTAGGCCAGCCGGCTGACCATGCCCGAGAGCGCCAGGGATGCCAGCAGGGGGTCGACGTCGGCGCCGGCGATCCCCCGCGCCTGCAGGTCGGCGATTCCGGCCGCATTGCGCTGGACGAACGCATCGGCCCGCTGGGAGCGGAAGGCACGGAAGGTGGGATCGATCTGGGCCACCTGTTCGAGCAGTCCCATCAGCTTCGCATTGCGCCGATATGCCTCCAGGTAAGCACGATTGCTCGCCTCGAGTACCGCATAGGGATCGTCGGCGCCGCCGACCCGGCCCATTCCCGGATGCATCATGTCCCGCTGTGCCTGTTCGAGGACGGCGGCGAAGATCTCCTCTTTGTTCGCAAAGTAGGTGTAGAACGACCCGGTGGCGCAACCGGCCGCCTTGGTGATGCCGGTCAGCTTCGCGTCGAGATAGCCGTCCCGCTCGAACACCTTGCGGGCGGCGGCGACCAGCGCGGCCCGGGTCCGCGCGCCGCGCACCGTCGCCGGCGGTTGGCGGGTCGGGGCGACCGGCACCTCTTCCATCCCGGCAGCTTAGCTGAATCCGACGTCAAGTTCATCCATGGCGGCGCCGTCGGCGAGTCCGCCCAGCATGGCGTCGGCCTCCGGTTCGGGCAGTGACTCCACCCCGCGCAGCTTGCGTTCGATGGCGCGGGTGCGAACGCCCGCGGTGTCGATGGTGTTGCGGGCGGTGTCGAGTTGCTTGCGGGTCTTCTCCAGCACCGCGGCGAACTTTCCGAACTCGGTTTTGACCGCGCCGAGCACCTGCCAGACCTCGCTGCTGCGCTGCTCGATCGCCAGTGTGCGAAAGCCCATCCGCAAGCTGTTGAGCAGCGCCGCCAGCGTGGTCGGGCCGGCGAGGGTGACCTTGTACTTGGCCTGGATCTGTTCGAACAGCCCCGGTTGGCGCAGCACCTCGGCGTAGAGGCTCTCCGTCGCCAGGAACAGGATCGCGAAATCGGTGGTGTGCGGCGGCGAGAGGTACTTGTCGCAGATGTCGCCGGCCTCTGCTTCGATCCGCCGGATCAACGCCTGCCGCGCGGCGGTCTCCCCCGCGGCGTCGGCGCTCTCCTGCGCGTCGAGCAGGCGCTCGAAGTCCTCCCGCGGAAACTTGGCGTCGATCGGCAGCAGCACTTCGCCGGCGCCGGATCCGCCGGGCAACCGGATCGCGAACTCCACCCGGGCAGCCGATCCCGGCACGGTGGCCACGTTGGTGACGTACTGCTCGGGCGTCAGCGTCTCGGCCAGCAGCGCCGCCAGTTGCGCCTCGCCGAAGATGCCACGAGTCTTGACGTTGGTCAGGACCCGCTTCAAGTCGCCCACCCCGGTGGCCAGCGTCTGCATCTCGCCCAGTCCCCGCTGCACGGCCTCCAGCCGCTCGGAGATCTGCGTGAAGGACTGGGCCAACCGGGTTTCCAGCGTCGCTTGCAGCTTCTCGTCGACCGTGGCGCGCATCTTCTCCAACTGCGCGGTGTTCTCGGTCTGCAGGCCCTTGAGTTGGCGATCCAGCGTCGCGCCCAGTTTGTCCTGGGTGCCCTGCAGGGTCGTCCCGAAGCGGTGCAGCGTCAGCTGCCATTGGTGAAACGCCTGCGCGAGTTCGGCACGCCCGGCGTGTTGCTCTTCGCGCAGCGTTCGCTCCACCCGCTCGCTGTCGCCGCGCAGCGCGGCGAGCTGTTCGGGTGAGATCGCTCCGCCGCCCGGCCGCAACAGCATCACGAGCTGGAGGAACACCGCCAGCAACGCAAGTGACGTAAGCAGGATCAGCAGGGCGGTGTCCATACCGGGCAAGGTAGCGCGAGCCACCGACAACTAGCCGGTCGACAGTCCCGCGATCCACCGTCGGGATTCCGCCGGGTCGATGACGTCGTCGAGTTCGAAGGTGGTCGCCGCGCTCAGCGCCCGCCCGCGCCGGTAGGCCGCCGCCACCAGTTGCTCGAACAGCTGTTGACGCTGATCGGCGTCGGCGGCCTCGGCGAGTTCCTTGCGGTACCCGAGCCGTACCGCCCCTTCCAGTCCCATCCCGCCGATCTCGCCGGTCGGCCAGGCCACGGTGAACTGCGAAGCGTGAAACGAACCGCCCGCCATCGCCATCGCGCCCAGGCCGTAGCCTTTGCGCAGCACGATCATTCCCATCGGCACCGTCAGACGGGCCCCGGCGATGAACATCCGGCTGAACCGGCGCACGGTGGCCTCCCGCTCGGCTTCCGGGCCGACCATGAATCCCGGGGTGTCGCACAGCGTCACGACCGGCAGCCGAAACGACTCGCACAGCGCGAGGAAGTCGGCGGTCTTATCGGCCGCCTCGGCGTCGATGGCACCGCCGAGGTGATGGCTGTTGTTGGCCAGCAGCCCGTACGCCACACCGCGCACGCGCACCAGGGCGGTCACGACGCCGATGCCGTGATCCGGCCGTAGTTCCAGTGCCGAATCGACGTCGACGATCGCCTCGATCGCCCGGCGCACGTCGTAGGCCCGTAACCGGTTCTGCGGCACCACATGCCGTGCCAGTCTCGGATCGGGTTCGTCCCAGTCGGTGACGGCGCCGCGGAAGTAGGACAGGTAGCGCCTCGCCAGCATCACCGCGTGTGCCTCGTCAGCGGCTGCCAGCGCCACCACCCCGTTGCGGCGCTGCACCTCGATCGGGCCGATCTCTTCGGGCCGGTAGACCCCCAGCCCGCCGCCTTCGATCATGGCCGGGCCGCCCATCCCGATATTGGCGTCGGGCGTCGCAATGATCACGTCGCACACGCCGGCCAGGGCGGCATTGCCGGCGAAACAGCGGCCGGACACGACAGCCACCAGCGGCACCCGGCCGTTTAGTGCCGCCAGCGCGCGAAACGTCATGAGATCAAGCCCCGCCACGCCTGCCACGTCGGTGTCGCCGGGCCGGCCGCCGCCGCCCTCGGCGAACAGCACCACCGGTATCCGCCGGCGGGCCGCCAACTCGAAGAGCCGATCGGTCTTGGCGTGGTTGCGCATGCCCTGAGTTCCGGCCAGCACGGTGTAGTCATAGGAGGCCACCGCCACCTGCGCCGAATCGATGGTCGCCAGTCCGGCGACCAGGCCGTCGGCCGGCGTGTTGGCGATCAGGTCCTCCTCGGAGCGCCGGCTGCGCTGCGCGGCCAGCGCCAGCGCCCCGTACTCGACGAAGCTGCCGGGATCGACCAGGTCGGCGATGTTCTCCCGGGCGGTGCGCCGTCCCTTCCGGTGCCGTTTGGCGACGGCCTCGGGTCGGCCGGCGTCGCGGGTGAGCCGGTGGCGGTCGGCGACCTCCTCGAAGTCGGCCCGCGGCGAATCCAGGTCCGGGCCGCCGTCGGCCGCCTGGCCGGTCTCATCGCCGGTGCCGGCGAACACCAGCAGCGGTTCGCCGGCGGCGACGACCTGCCCGACGGCGACCAGTGCACGCACCACTGCACCCGGAGCGGCGAGCACGTGTTGCATCTTCATCGCCTCCAGCACCACACCGCCGGGCTCCACTTCGACCACCGTGCCCGCCATCGGTGCGTACAGCACATGTTCGCCCGGCCCCAGAGCCGTTGTGGGCGCCCGATGCTCGGCCTTGCTCGGCGACGACGCCCCGACCAGGGCGGGCAGCCGCCGGCCCAGCCAGCCGGTGGTGACGGTCCCGGTCGCCGGCTCCGCCTCCGACAGCACCGCAGCCAGCAAGGCGGTGTTGGTGCCGACCCCGTCGACGATCAACTCCGACAACGCAGTACGGGCCTTGCGGAGCGCGGCGGCCGGGGAGGTGCCGGGCACGTGGGTGATCACCTTGGCCAGCAGCGAATCGTAGCGGGGGCTGATGGTCAGGCCGGGGCGGGCATAGGTGTCGACCCGGATTCCCGGGCCGCTCGGCGGCGTGAACGCCGTCAGGGTGCCGACGCAGGGTTGCACCGCACCGTCGGCGGCCACCGTCTCGGCGTTGACGCGGCATTCGACCGCGATCCCGTGAGCGCGCGCCGGCTCCCCGGTTTCCCGGCCGTCGGCGGCGACGACCCCGGCCGGCAGGGCCAGGTCATCGAGGGTGGCGCCCTCGGCGATCCGGAACTGCACCGCCACCAGATCCAGCCCGGTCACCGCCTCGGTGACCGGGTGCTCGACCTGAATGCGCGGGTTGACCTCCAGGAAGACGAAATCGTCTCCGGTGACCAGGAATTCCACCGTCGCCAGGCCCCGGTACCGGCCTGCTGCGCACAGTCGGGCCGCCGCCCGGTGCAGTTCGGTGCGCAGCTCGCCGGAGACCGCCGGGGCGGGCGCGATCTCGATCAGCTTCTGGTAGCGGCGCTGGATGCTGCAGTCGCGATCCCCCACCGCCAGGGCCCGCAGGCCGTCGGCGACGATCTGCACCTCGACGTGGCGGGCATCGGCGATCAACTCTTCGGCGAACACCGCCGCCGTGCCGAAGCCCAGCCTGGCCTCCTCGGCGCACCACCGGTAGGCGTCGTCGAGTTGACCGGCTTCGCGTACCGCGCGGATCCCCCGGCCGCCACCGCCGGCGAGCGCCTTGAGCATGATGCCGCCGGGATGGGCACGCAGGAAGTCGCGGATCTGATCCAGGCCGCCGGCGCGGTCGGTGGCGGCCGGCACCGGCAGGCCCGCGGCGATCGCGGCAGCGCGAGCCGCCGACTTGTCGCCGAAGGTGTCGAGCAGATCCGGATCCGGCCCGACGAAGATTCGCCCGGCGGCCGCGACCGCTCGGGCGAATGTCGGGTTCTCCGAGAGGAACCCGTAGCCGGGATGAATCAGCACCGCGCCGGATTCCTTCGCCGCCGCCAGGACGGCGTCCTGATCGAGGTAGCCGGCGGGGCCGGCGCCGGACAGCGCGATGGCGTCATCGGCGGCGCGCAGGTGCGGACTGTCCACGTCGTCGGTGGCATAGACCGCAACGGTGCGATAACCGGATTCGGCGGCGGTGCGGATGATCCGCAGGGCGATCTCGCCGCGGTTGGCGATCAACACCGCGTTCGGCGGGGCGTGGATGGCGCTCACCGCAGCGGGTCACCCCACTGCACCTGCTCACGCAGCCGCCCCTTGAGCAGCTTGCCGCTGGCGGTGCGTGGCAGTTCCTCGGCGACGACCGTGATGTATTGCGGCACTTTATAGTCCGCCAACTGACCGCGGCAGTGATCGAGCACCGCTGCCACGTCAACATCTGCCCCGAGCAGCACCGCGCCCACCTTCTCACCCATCACGTCGTCGGGAACCCCCAGCACACAGGCGTCGGCGACCCCGGGCGCCGACAGCAACGCGGCCTCCACCTCGACGCTGGAGACATTCTCGCCGCCGCGGATGATGATGTCTTTGAGCCGGTCGATGATGTGCACCCGGCCGGCATCGTCGACGCGGACCACGTCGCCGGTGTGCAGCCAGCCGTCGATGATGGTGGTGGCGGTGGCATCGGGCCGATTCCAGTAGCCGCCCATCACGTTCGCGCCCCGCACCACCAGCTCGCCGGTGGTCGGATCGCCGGCGTTGTGGTCCAGCGGTGCGACGCCGAGGTCTCCCGAGGGCACCGCGTAGCCGACCGAGTCGGCGTGGGCGACGGCGTCGGAATCCGGCAACACCGTCATCAGCGAGGCCGTCTCGGTCATACCGTAGCCGTTGAACACCGTTGCCGCACCGAATGCGTCGCGCAGCGACCGCACCAGGGCCGGGGCGATCGGCGCACCACCGTAGCCGACCCAGCGCACCCCGGCGACGTCCAGGCCGGCGAAGTCCGGGTGCCGAAGCAGCAGCGAATAGATCGCCGGAACCGTTACCATCGACGAAATCCGTTGCGCAGGAAGCGTGGCGATCAACTCCGGCAGGCTCAGCGCCGGCATGATCACCGCCGTTCCCCCGGTGTAAGCGGCCACCAGCAGTTGCGAATTGCACCCGGTCACGTGGAACAGCGGTACGGAGATCAAGGTGCGCAGTTCCTCGCCCACCTGTCGGGACTGCCCCATGGAACGCAACATGTTCTCGGCGTTGGTCAAGAATGCCTCGTGGGTGGTCGGCACACCTTTGGGGCGTCCGGTGGTCCCGGAGGTATAGAACAGCGCAGCAACATCGGCCGGCTCGAGACCGTCCACCACATACGGTTGGCCGTCGGGCAGCGCGGCGCCCGGCGCCAGGTCCACCCGCACGCCGGCATCGGTGAGCACGAAGTCGACCTCCGGTGCGGCAGAACGGGTGTTGACGGCCACCGGGATGCCACCGGCCATCAGGGTTCCCCAGAACGCCAGCACCCAGTTCAGTCCCGCCGGGTAGCGCAGTCCCACCCGGTCGCCGCGTCCCAGCCCGCCAGCGCGCAGTCCGCCGGCGACCCGCGCCGCGCGCTGCCACAACTGCCGGTAGGTCACCGCGCCGGCCCCCAGTTCCACAACGGCCTCGGCGTCCGGCCGGCGCTCGGCCTGCTCGGCCAGCACATCGAGCAGGGTGGCAGGCAACTGCTGGTAGTGCGCGACGCCGTTGCCGTCGCGGGTCACCCCGGTCGTCGGATAAGGGTTGTGCCGCCGCGAGATCTCGACGATGCCCGTCATGACCGGCGCCGCCGTGCACTGGCCAGGGCTCGCATCGTCCCGCGCAGCGCGTAGACCGCTGTCATCACGCATGCCAGCAGCAGCACGATGAACATCGGCAACCAGTTGCCGCGCTGATGGTCGACATGCCACCAGACATAGCTGAACAGCACCGAGCACACGAACAGCACCACGTCGCGCCAGTTGCCCTGATAGGAGATCGCCGCGGCCCGCAGCGCCCGGCTCCGATCGAACGCGGCGACCAGGTCATCGATGCGCTCGTCGATGGTGCGTTGCAGCTCGGCCCGCCGCTCGGCCTGTTCGGCCGGGATCCGGTCGAGCAGGTCGAGATCCTGCTTGATGAGGTTGCGCGGGTCCGGGCCCCTCAGCTGCCCGGCCGCCGCCGTCAGCAGGGCGCCACCGAAGACCGGCGCCGCGCCCAGCGCCATGCTCGACAGAGAGGGCATCGTCGTGGCGTTTCCTTTCCCGCTGTCTCCCCCGGGTCACCCTACGACGGCTGACCCAGTTGCACGGTGCCGTCCGGGCCGATTCGCCAGGCCGGGTTGTGGGCGATCTCCCAGATCAGTCCGTTGAGGTCCTGCACGTGGGCGTGGAACACCCCGCCGAACCGGCCGGGCTGCGGGTTTTTGAGGACTGTTCCGCCGACGCCGGCCATGGCGCCGGCCAGCGCGGTCACGTCGTCGGGGCTGTCGACGTTGTGGGCCAACGTGATCCCGGAGATCCGGGAATGGTCGCCGGGTGGCATCCAGATCTTTTGCGGCGACGGTGACGAAGTGCAACTGCTGTTCCATGCGTAGCACGCCTAGAAGGTCCGTCTCCACAACCCTCCGGCTGTGGCCGCAGTTATCCACAAGCAGCTACCCGACAAAAACTTGAGTCAGTGGAATCCGCTATACTCGAACACATGTTCGACTCGTCATTGTCGGGACCTGAGGCGCTGGCCGATGCCGATGACCGTGCGCTGATGGCGACGATCACCGGCTGGGCTCGGGTGGAGGCCGCCGCGGCCGCCCACCGGCTGGCCGCGATCGGAGAGCTGGTTGCCCGGCGTATCAGCGGTGACGGGTTCGACCGGTCGCGCTGGTCGTGCGACAACTGGGACGGCGCGGCCGCCGAGGTGGCCGCCGCCGAACAGATCAGTCACGGCATGGCGTCCTCGCAGATGTATCTGGCCAGCGCCCTGCGCGACCGGATTCCCCGGGTGGCGGCGCTGTTCCTGGCCGGCCGGATCAGCGCCCGGCTGGCCTCGGCGATCGCCTGGCACACCACGTTGATCACCGATCCGGGTGTGCTGCTGCTCGTCGACGCCGACCTGGCCGAGCTGGCCACTTCGCTCGGCCCGCTCTCGGTTGCCAAAACCGCAGCTGCCATCGACGCCTTGATCGAACGCCACGATCCGGCTGCGGTTCGCCGGATGCGCGACCAGGTGCGCGGGCGTGACGTCGTGATCGACACCGACCGGACCGAAGGCGGGATCACTGGCCTGTGGGGCCGGTTGTTCGCCGTGGACGCCGCCGCCCTGGATCAGCGTCTGATGCAGCTGGCTCACACCGTCTGCGACGACGACCCGCGCACGCTGGCCCAGCGCCGCGCCGACGCGCTCGGTGCCCTGGCCGCCGGCGCTGAGTTCTTGGCGTGCGCCTGCGGGCGATCCGACTGCCCCGGCGCCGGGAACGCCGATGCACGGGCAACCAATGTCGTGGTGCACGTCGTCGCCGAAGCCGCCGCCGTTGATGCCGCTGCGGACCCGCAGTTGTCCGGGGAGATCGAACTCGACGGGCCGGGCGCTCGCCCACAGCCGGCTGCCACCCGGCCTGGTGCGCCGTCGGGGCGCATCATCGGTGGCGGGAGCGTGCCACCGGGCCTACTGGCCGAGCTGATCGCCGGCGGGGCCGCCGTCAGGCCGCTCCGGCAGCCCGCCGAATCATCGGCCCAGCCCGGCTACCGGCCGTCTGCGGCGCTGGCGGCATTCGTCCGCGCTCGTGACATGACCTGCCGGTTTCCCGGGTGTGACCGCCCGGCGACGCGCTGCGACATCGATCATGCGGTTGCCTTCCCGTTCGGGCCGACGCATCCGGGCAACCTGCGTTGTCTTTGCCGAAAACATCACCTGCTCAAGACCTTCTGGACCGGCGCCAGTGGCTGGCATGATCACCAGCACCCCGACGGCACGATCGACTGGACATCGCCCACCGGCCACACCTACACCACCCGGCCGGGTAGTCGTCTGTTGTTCTCCGGTCTGTGTCTGCCCACCGCCGCGCCGGCGGCCGCCGCTCCCGCACCGCCGCCCGATTCGGGGCGGGAGGTCATGATGCCGATCCGCCGGCGCACCCGCGCCCGGGACCGGCTCAGCTGCATCCGGGCCGAACGCGCCCGTAACCTCGGCCAACTCGATAAACCGCCGCCCTAGTGACGGGCCGGAGATCCGTCAGCTCTTGAAGGGCAGGACCTTGTCGAGCTGGTCGAGTTGCTTGCGCAGGTCGTGGATCAGCGCGGTGCCCTTCGCCGTCTGCGCCACGGCATGGATGCCGTTGTGGTGCTTGGCCAGTTCCGCGATGTCGTCGTAGGCGGTGCGCACCGACTCCAGGGTGCGCGCAAGCAGGTCCGTCGTGGACGCGGTGTCGTTTGGTTGGGTCACGGCATCGCAGCTTATCGCCTGATCCTGGAGACTGCGTGCAAACCAGGACCGCAAACCCGGCAAACCCCGGCGTCATCCGGGCTAATCTCTCCGCAGCACGCCGGGCGGGAAGGAGACGACCGTGACGCGATACCTCACCGGGGGTCTGGCCGCCATGCTGGTGGCCGCCGGCCTGATGGCCGGGTCGGCGATCGGCTCGGCGCCGCAGGCCCATGCCGGTTGTCAGGACAATCCGCTGCTGTTCTTCTCCACCGCCCAGAAGTGCGACGGCCCGATTCAACCCGACGGCAGTTGGCAGCGGTGCGTGATCTACTACTACGAACCGCCGAAATCACCGCCGTCGCAACAGGACTGCCATCAGATGGGGCCGCTGGGCCGACAGTATCCGTTCCACTCGTTCTACCAACCGGAGAACCGCATCGGCCCGTAGCGGTGTTTCAGTCCATCAACATCGCGGCGACCGTCGCACCGAGCTCCCAGCACGCTTCCAGTTCGGCCTTCTCGGGTTTGCCGGAGACGACGACGTAGTCGCCGGCTTTGAGCCATCCCAGGCCCGTCGTGATGGAGTCGACGGCGCGTTCGGCTCCCTCGGTGCCTTCGTTGCCGTGCAGATACAGACCGAAGGGCCGGCCGCGGGTGGAATCCAGAATCGGGTAGTAACACACGTCGAAGGCGTGCTTGAGGGCGCCGCTGAGATAACCCAGGTTGGCCGGGCTGCCCAGCAGGTAGCCGTCGGCCTCAAGCATGTCGGTGGCCGTCACGCTCAGCGCCGCCCGCCGCACCACCTCCACGCCCTCGATCTCCGGATCGCTCGCACCCGACACGACGGCCTCGAACATCGCCTGACAGTAGGGCGACGGGGTGTGGTGGACGATCAGTAAGGTCTTGGTCATCGGCTCTCCTGCAACCCGACCGCGGTCTTCATCGCCTCCCGCGCTCGACGGCGGTCCCCGGCGAATTCGTAGGCCCGGGCCAGCCGGTACCAGCGTCGCCAGTCGTCGGGGTCGGCATCGAGTTCGTCGCGAACCGTCCGGTACAGCGCATCGGCGGCCTCGCGTTCGATGCGCCCGGACGGGCGTCGCGGCAGCGCCCCGGCGTCGAGTTCCATCCCGTCGGCGGCGATCAGCCGCGACAACCGCTGGTGGGCGAACCCGTCGCGCAGCGTGGCGATCATCGCCCACAGCCCGATGAACGGCATGATCAGCAGCGCCAGTCCCATCCCGATCGCCGGCACCGAGCCGGAGGCGATGAGCAGCACCGCGGTCCGGCCCAAGAACACCAGATACATCAGCAACGCCAGGCACATGAAGGCGATGAGCGCCTTCGCTCGCGCGGCCGCCGACACCTTGATCACCGCTAGTTCAGGTCGAGGAGGGGTTCGATGCCGATCGTCAGCCCAGGAAAGCCGGCGACGCGGCGCACCGCCAGCAGCACCCCGGGAACGAACGACGTCCTGTCGATGCTGTCGTGCCGGATGGTCAGCGTCTCCCCCATGGTGCCGAACAGCACCTCCTGATGGGCGACCAACCCGGCCAGCCGGACCGAATGCACCGGGATGCCGTCCACATCGGCGCCGCGGGCCCCCGCGAGGCCGGTGCTGGTGGCATCGGGGTTGGCGGGTAGGCCTTTTCGGGCTTCGGCGATCAACGCAGCGGTGCGGGTCGCGGTACCCGACGGTGCGTCGGCCTTGTGCGGGTGGTGCAGCTCGATGACCTCAACCGACTCGAAGAACTTGGCGGCCTGGACCGCGAAGTGCATCGACAGCACCGCGCCGATCGCGAAGTTGGGTGCGATCAGCACCGCCGCACCGGGTTTGGTCTCCACCCAGGACCGGACCTGCGCGATCCGTTCCGCGGTGAATCCGGTGGTGCCGACCACCGCATGAATGCCGTTGTCGATCAGGAATTTCAGGTTGTCCATCACGACGTCGGGGTGGGTGAAGTCGATCACCACCTCGGTGCCGCCGTCGGTCAGCAGGCTCAGCGAGTCACCGGCATCGACCTCGGCGGACAGGGTCAGATCATCGGCGTCACGCACCGCCGCAACCATGGTGGCGCCGACTTTGCCCTTGGCGCCCAGCACTGCTACCCGCATGACTGCCACCCTAGTGGCAGTGGGCCTCAGGACACCTCTCGGCGGGTCTGGCCGGGCCGGTCGGCATCCGCCAGGCGTTCGGCCACAAAGCGGCACATGAGGTCGAACGCCGCCCGGCTGTCCGGCAGGAACGGGAACAGCGCCGGGAAGGCGTGCAGTTGGCGCGCCCACAGCTCCAGTCGGCTGGACCGGCCCAGCTGCTGCAGCGCGGTGTGCAGCCGTTCGGCGTCGCAGCGCAGGATCTCCGACTCGGCCGCGATCAGCAGGGCCGGTGGCATCGTCTCCAGCCGGCCGTTGATCGGCGACAGTTCGTGGCGCAGCTTGGCCGAGGGGCACACCAGATCGATCAGGTCGGGCAGCACCGCCGGTATTCCGAATGCGTCGGCGCTCTGGTTCGTGTGAGTGTCGCGCGCCACGCCGTCCAGTTCCAGGAGCGCGGAGATCCCGATCACCCCGGCCGGGGCGGGCAGGCCACGCTGTTGACCGGTCAGCGCGGTCGCGAACGCCAGGAATCCGCCGGCGGAGTCCCCGGCGAGCACCGTCTTGGCCGGGTCGGCGCCCTGACTCAGCAGCCAGCGGTAGGCGCCGACGCAGTCGTCGACCGATCCGTCGACGGTGACCTGCGGGAATTGCCGATAGTCGGCGTGCACGACCGGCAACCGGGTGCGGCGGGCGAGTTTGGCCACCACGTGCAGGTGGGTGTCCAGGCCTCCGGTGATGAAGCCACCGCCGTGGAAGTACAGAATCGCGCCGTCGCCGAACGCCTGATCCAGCGGCCGGGAGCGCTCGACGCGGCGGACGACCTCGACCGGGACGTCTGTGCCGGCGCCGCGGGTGAAGCCGACGCCGAAGAACGGCCGCACCCGCTGCAGCCTGGCGATGGCGTTGGTCCGCCGGCCCATCTTCGTCATCCGGCCGGCGACCGTCCCGCTGCCGGCGCGCAGCACCAGCCGGCGCACCAGGCGCGGTGTGACGGCGTTCGCGACCGCATAAATGAGCTTGGCGGGCAGGCTTGCGGGATGGATCGGAAGGGCTCCGGACATCCGGGCAGTCTAGGGGCCGATCGACGGCGAGCGCCGTGGTTTGACCCAAACCGCCTGCGTAGCCGGGCCGCCGACGCTCAAGCGTCGATCACGATCCGCCCGCCGCGGGCCCGCGATACGCAGACCAGCATCTCGCCGGCCTCCTCGGCGGTGCGACCACGCCGGTCGACGTCACCGGAGACCACCTTGACCTTGCAGGTGCCGCAGAACCCCTGCCGACACGAGCACGGCGTCGTCGGGTCGGCGTCGAGCATCACGTCCAATGCCGACCGATCCGCGGGGATCAGCAGCAGCCGCCCGGACCGGGCCAGCTCCAGCTCGAAGGGCACCCCGTCGACCACCGGCGGGGGGCTGAACCGCTCGTAGTGCAGCGGCGCCGGAACGTCCGGGGTGTGCTCGTCTCGGGCGATCCGCACCGCTTCGAGCATCGCGGTCGGCCCGCACACATACACCGCGGTTCGCGGACCGGCGCCGGCGAGCAGTTCCTCGGTGCGGGCGAACCGGCCGTGCTCGTCGTCGGCCCACACCGTGACCCGCGCCGGGTCTACCGCCAGCACCTCGTCGAGCAACGGCATGTCGGCCCGGCTGCGTCCGGCATACACTGCGCGCCAGTCGATTCGGCGCTGGGCAGCCTCGCGCAGCATCGGCAGCATCGGGGTCACCCCGATCCCGCCGATGACGAACAGCACGTCGCTCTCATCGGTGCCGAGATAGAAGGCGTTGCGCGGCCCCTCGAATACCAGTGTGTCGCCCACCGCGTAGGCCTCGTGCATCTCGACCGACCCGCCACCGCCGTCGTCGAGTCGGCGCACCGCGATGCGGTACTCGGTTCGCCGGCCGGGCACCCCGCACAGCGAGTACTGCCGACGACGGCCAGACGGCAGTTGCACGTCGATGTGACCGCCCGGAGTCCAGGACGGCAACAGCCCGCCGTCGGGTTCGGCAAGGGTCAGCGCCACCACGTCCGGGGTCAGCATCTCCCGCTTGGTGACGACGGCCTCGATGGTCCGCGAGACGGGCACCACCCGCGACGGCTTCCACCGCGACAGCGCCGATACCCCGCCGAAGACCGTCACTGCTCCCCAGAGCACGTTGAATAACCGGTCGTGCTTACGCCGGCCGTACAGGTCGGTAGGCCGGGATCTCCAGATCTCCTGCGCCATATCAGCTTTGCCGCATGTTGCTGTCGGAGGCGTCCGCGCTGCCCGCGATGTTCTGCTCCACCCATTCGCCGGTGAGCCGGGCGATGGTCTCGGGGCGGTCGGTCACCACCCAGTGCCCGCCGTGGATGTCGAGCACCCGGTTCCGGGGCGGGATCGCGCCGGTGAACCGCTGTAGGGCGGGGCTGACGAAGAGGTCCAGTCGCGGCGCGAGCACCTGAACGGCGACGTCGGTGGCCGGCAGCGGGTCGGCCGGTTTGAACAGCGGCCTGGGCATGTTCGCGCGGTAGAGGTTGAGCCCGTTGAGGTAGTCGTTCTCTCCCCGCGGTGCTTCCCACGGGCCGGCACCGGAGCGGCCGATGCGCTCCAGGGCGGCGATGAGCTTGCCGCCGAAACCGGAGCGGAAGATCGCCTCCGGCAACCGGGGGGTCAAAAACAGCCAGATGTAAGCCGACTCCAGCACCTGCCGGACGACGTCGAAAAGCGTCCGGGGAGTGCGCGGCGATCGCAGGAACTTGCCCGCGTAATCGAGATGCGGACCCGAAATCGAGGTGTAGGAAGCCACTTTGGGCCCCACGACGGGGTCGGTCACCGCTGCCCAGCCCTGGATCGAACCCCAGTCGTGACCGAGCAGATGGACGTTGTCGACCCCGAGGTGCTCGATGACCGCGCCGATGTCGGCGATCAGCTGGGGCAGCCGATACCCGGATCGGTCCGCCGGTGGCGACGACGCACCTGCGCCGCGCACGTCGTAGGCGACGACGTTGTACCTGCCCGGGTGGTTCTGCACCAGCTCACGGGCCACCCCGTCCCAGACGTGGTGATTGTCCGGATAGCCGTGGATGGCCAGGATCGTGGGGCGCCGCGGGTCCAGGTCGTTGTAGGCGTGGACCGCCAGAGCCACCCCGTCGGTTGCCGTCACAGTGGTCGGAGAGTTCATCGACTGCAATCCTTTCCGGCTCGCGGCCGGTCAGTGCGTGGCGCGGGCGGCGGGCGATACGGCCAGGTAGTTGACCGCCTTCTCGATCCCGCCGAGTTGCGCCGGGTGGAACCCCGGCCGGTAGTAGGAGGCGATGGCGGGCACGAACTCGAACGGAGCGGGAACCAGCCCGCGGCGCGCCACCAGGAACCAGTCCCGCCAGCGCGGTTTGACTCCGGGCGGCAATTCCGGGTCCACCTTGTACATGTACCGCAGGCCGCGCACCCACATCCACAGCATCAGCGGCGTGACGATCAGCTGGGTGCGGACCTGCCGGAGGTATCCGGCGCGCAGGTGCTTCATCACGTCGAAGGCGACGGCCTTGTGCTCGACCTCTTCGGCACCGTGCCAGCGCAGCATGTCCAGCATCGCCGGGTGTGCTCCGCACTCATCCAGCGCCGGGCTGTCGAGAACCCACTCGCCCAGAATCGCCGTGTAATGCTCGACGGCGGCGATCAGCGACACCCGTTCCAGCAGCCAGCGCTGCTGGCGGCGCTTGCTCCAGTGCGGTCGGTCCCCGAGCAATTTCTCGAACAGCCACTTGATCTGGGCGGTGAACGGCGCCATGTCGACACCCCGGCCGGCGAGGTGCTCGACGACGCCGGCGTGCGTCTGGGAATGGATCGCCTCCTGCCCGATGAAGCCCTGGACGTCGAGGCGCAGTTGGTCGTCCTTGATCAGCGGCAGCGCCTGCTTGAACACCTCGACGAAGAACTCCTCGCCGGCGGGCAACAGCAGGTGCAGCACATTGCAGAAGTGGGTGGCAAAGGGCTCGCCGGGCAGGTAGTGCACCGGCAGGTCCGACCAGTCGAAGTGCACGTCACGGGCCTGCAGCACGATCCGCTCGTGGTCCTGCGCCCCCTCGCCGTGCGGGCCTGCGGCCCGGTCATCAACCGAAAGCATGGCAACTCCTTCACCGACGGATTTACAAAACCATATTCGATGTCTTTGTGATCGACAAGACCCCGGTAAACGTCTAGGAGCTTGCGATTCTCGCGGCCCGTTGCGGTGACCCGATCATAGCGGTACCGCCGGTACCGGTCAGCCCGCGAAGCGCCGCCGAAAGTGTCCGGCGTGTTAGCCCGAACCCGTGATATTGACAGCTCTGTAAATATCTCGCGGCAAACGTTACGAGGTTGTTAACCCGCTTGGCGTTGAACCGCACAGTCAGGAAACCTGTCGGATGTTGCCAGGAAACGTTGAGGCGCAATCTCTTCAACTCCGAGCTGCTCGTTGTTCTTGTCTGCCATTGTTTTAAGGAGAACTTTCTTGTCGTTCCTCACCGCAGATCCCGAAGCATTGCGGGCCGCAGCCGACTGCTTGTCGAGCACCGGGGTCGCACTCGCCTCCCAGAACACCGCGGCGCAAGCTCCCACCACCGGCGTGCTGCCCCCGGCCGCCGACGAGGT
The DNA here is from genome assembly GCF_002101885.1 of Mycolicibacter senuensis. Classification (GTDB taxonomy): domain Bacteria; phylum Actinomycetota; class Actinomycetes; order Mycobacteriales; family Mycobacteriaceae; genus Mycobacterium; species Mycobacterium senuense. Next base: position 347,851 of record NZ_LQPS01000043.1, on the reverse strand, counting down.
CTCGGCGATGCTGGCCGCCCGATTCACCACCCAGGCACAGCAGTACCACCAGGTCAGCGCCCAAGCCGCCGCCATTCACGAGATGTTCGTGTCGACCCTCAATGGCAGCGCGAGCACCTATGCCGCGGCCGAGGCCGCCAACGCTGTCGCGGCCGGATAGGACACGGATAGGACAGGAGTCGCCGCCAATGGATTTCGCAGCGCTACCGCCGGAGGTCAATTCCGGACGCATGTACGCCGGCCCCGGCTCAGGGTCGCTGCTGGCCGCCTCGGCGGCCTGGACCGAGCTGGCCGCCGAACTGCACACCGCCGCCGCCAGCTACCGAGCGATCGTCACCGAGCTCACCAGCGGCGCGTGGCTGGGAGTGTCGTCGACGAAGATGGCGGCGGCGGCCGCCCCGTATGCCACCTGGCTCACCGCCACCGCCGAGCAGGCCGAACTGACCGGCGCCCAGGCGATGGCCGCGGCCACCGCCCATTCGAGTGCGTTCGCCATGACCATTCCCCCGCCCGCGATCGCCGCCAACCGGGCGCAATTGGCCACCCTGGTCGCGACCAACTTCTTCGGTCAGAACGCCCCCGCCATCGCCGCCACCGAGGCACTCTACGGCGAGATGTGGGCTCAAGACGCGGCCGCGATGTACGGCTATGCCGCGGCCGCGCAGGTCGCATCGGAGATGGCCCCGTTCACCACGCCCCCGCAGACGGCGAACCCGGCCGGCGTGGCCACGCAAGGCACCGCGACCGCGCAGGCGTTGGGGCAGGGAGCCGCGCAAGCCACCGTCAACCAGGCAATGCAGGCGATGCCGCATGCGATGGCGGGGGCAGCGGACGCCACGTCACTGATGCTTCCCGATATTTTCAGCGATCTGGCCACGCTGGGCGCCGCTCCGGTATCGACCTTCATGCTCAGCGCCATCATCGCCGCCTTCATCCCCGAGTACATCCTCGGCGCCGCCGGGCTCCCGGCGCCCTTCGGCTTGGAGGCGTTGTCGGCCACCTCCTTTGCGGCGGGTCTGCCCCTGGGCCTGATACCGGTAGAGGGCGCCACCGCCACCCTGTCATCGGCCCCGATGTCGGCGGGGCTCGGCAATGCGGCCTCGGTCAGCGGTTTGTCGGTTCCCAAGGCCTGGGCCACAGCCGCCCCGGAGATGCGGCTGGCCGCAGCCGAGTTCTCGACGGCCAACGTCGTCGCGGGCGAACGCGCCGCCGGGATGTTCAGCGGCATGCCGCTATTCGGTGGTGCGCCGCTGATGGCGATGGACGGGCGCGGCGGTGCCGGTTCGCGAAACCACAAGGCATCCGAGGAGGACGCCAAGCGCAAGGCCGTCAGGGGACGACGGTCAACGATGTGGTGACCGGGTCACCCCGGCGCCAACGCGGCCACGATGTCGGCGGCCGGGCCTGAACGGGCGGAGCGATACGCGGTCCCTGCCCATAGGCTGGTGCCGTGCGGGTCGTCCATCGCCACCGCCGCCGCCCGGATGGGAGTGGTCATGTGGTTGATCTCGGGATATCCCACCGGCGCCACGTTGTCGAAGGTCCGGGTGAAGTCGTTCTCCAGGCCGCGCGCGTACCGGCCGGAGAACGCGCACGTCACCGTGGTGTTGCCGAATTCCGGATTGGTCAGCGCCGCCCGGTGCGTCGGGTTGGTGCCCGCCTCGTCGGCCAGCAACAGGGCGGTACCGACCTGCGCGGCGACCGCGCCACGCCGCAGCACCGCGGCCACATCGGCCGCGGTGCCCAGACCGCCCGCCGCCACCAGCGGGACATCGCGGTGGGCATGGCCGATCTCGGCCAGTAGATCCGCCAGGCTGTCGTGTCCCGGATGCATGTCGGGGGCGAACGTGCCGCGGTGGCCACCGGCGTCGGGGCCCTGCACCACCAGCACCTCGGCGCCGTGCGCCAGGGCGATGCCGGCCTCGTAGGCCGACGTCACCGTGACCATGGTCAGGATGCGCAGCGCACGCAGCCTCTCCAACTGGTCGGGCGAAGGAGTCCCGAACGTGAACGACACCGCGGTGGGCCGCAGGTCGGCGATCACCTCGAGCTTCTCCGGCCAGCAGTCGTCGTCGCCGAAGCGGGGACGGCCCAGCTCGACACCGTAATGCTCGGCCAGGGGGTCCAACAGATCGGCATAATCGTCGAGCAGCACCACATCGGCGCCGCTGGGTTGCGGCACAAAGAGATTGGCGCCGATCGGCCCGGTGGTGGCGTCGCGGGCGGCGGTGATCTCATCGGCCAACTGTTGCGGGGTGCGGTACCCCCCGGCGACGAATCCCAGACCACCCGCCTGAGACACCGCCGCCGCCAGCGCCGGAGTGCTGGGACCACCGGCCATGGGCGCACCGACCAACGGGACGGCGAGTTCGGAGAAGCTGAACACCATCCCTCTAGCCTGCCATCAACCGGCAAGCGCCCGTAGACGGGTTGGCAGCGCCCCTTTCGACCGGTACGGGCCGAGAACCGCGACACCGTAGGGCTTGAGCAACAGTCGCCGCGCCACCACGTTGACCTCCTCGACGGTGACCGCGGACAGTTCCCGCAGCGTGCGGGAGATGGACCGGTGCCGGCCGTAGTTCAGTTCGGTACGGCCCAACCGGTTCATCCGCGAGCCCGAGTCCTCCAGGCCCAGCACCAGCCCGCCGCGCAGCGAGCCCTTGGCGATCCGGCATTCGTCGGCGGTGATGCCGTCACGGGCGACCGAGTCGAGCACCTCGGCGGTCACGGCCGCCACCTGGGCGAACCGCTCCGGCTGGCAGGCGGTGTAGACCGACAGCGCACCCGCGTCGGCGAAGGTGTCCACCGACGAGTAGATCGAGTACGCCAGCCCGCGGGACTCCCGAACCTCTTGGAACAGCCGGGAACTGAGGCCTCCACCCAGCGCGGTGTTGAGCACGGCCAGCGCCTGGCGGTGCTGCCAGTAACGCCCCGGGACCCGCACGCCCAGCGACATGTGGGTCTGGTCGGCGTCGCGATTGATCAGGGTCAGTCCGGGAGCGCCGGGCACCCGGGCGGCGCCACGTCGCGGTGCTGCGGGCCGCTGGCCGCGAATCAGCCGGTGCGCGAAGTGTTCTCGCACCAGGGCCACCACCGTGTCGTGGTCGATGTTTCCCGCCACCGCCACCACCATGCGCTCGGGGGTGTAGCGGCGCTGGTGAAACGAGCGCAGCTGCTTGGCCGTCATCGCCGACACCGACTCGACATTGCCGATCACCGGCCGGCCGATCGGATGATCGCCGAACAGCGTCGAGGCGAACACATCACCGAGCGCGTCCTCGGGATCGTCGTCGCGCATCGCGAGTTCCTCGAGCACCACGTCGCGCTCGAGGTCGACGTCGGCGGCCGCGCAGGATCCGTTGAGCACCACGTCGCTCACCAGCGCGACCGCCATCTCCAGGTCGGTGTCGAGCACGTGGGCGTAGTAGCAGGTGTGCTCCTTGCCGGTGAAGGCATTGAGCTCTCCGCCGACGGCGTCCATCGCCTGGGCTATGCCGGCCGCCGTGCGGGACGGGGTGGCCTTGAACAGCAGGTGTTCGAGGAAGTGGGCCGCCCCGGCCACCGTGGCGCCCTCATCGCGCGAGCCCACTCCGACCCAGACGCCCACCGACGCCGAACGGACCGCCGGGAGGTACTCGGTGACCACCCGCAGTCCGCCCGCCACGGTGGTGCGTCGCAGTGTGGCGCGCCCGATGTCAGCTCTCGGTTGCCGCGGCATCGACAGGCTGAGCGGATCCCTGGCCTGAGTCGGCCGACTCAGCCGAATCTGCCGAATCCTCAACGGGCACCAGCGAGATCTTGCCGCGGTTGTCGATGTCGGCGATCTCCACCCGCAGCTTGTCGCCGACCTTGACGACGTCCTCGACCTTGGCGACCCGCTTGCCCTTGCCGAGCTTGGAGATGTGCACCAGCCCATCGCGGCCCGGCAGCAGCGACACGAACGCGCCGAAGTCGGTGGTCTTGACCACGGTGCCCAGGAACCGCTCGCCGATCTTCGGCAGCTGCGGGTTGGCGATCGCGTTGATCTTGTCGATCGCGGCCTGCGCCGACGGACCGTCGGTGGCGCCGACGAACACGGTGCCGTCGTCCTCGATGGAGATCTGGGCGCCGGTCTCCTCGGTGATCGAGTTGATCATCTTGCCCTTGGGCCCGATCACCTCGCCGATCTTGTCGACCGGGACCTTGATGGTGGTGACCCGCGGCGCGTACGGGCTCATCTCGTCGGGGGCGTCGATGGCCTCGGCCATCACCTCCAGGATGGTCAGCCGGGCATCTTTGGCCTGGGCGAGAGCACCTGCCAGAACCGTTGAGGGGATCCCGTCGAGCTTGGTGTCGAGCTGCAGCGCGGTGACGAAGTCCTTGGTGCCGGCGACCTTGAAGTCCATGTCGCCGAACGCGTCCTCGGCGCCCAGGATGTCGGTGAGCGCGACGAACCGGCGCTCGGTCTTACCGTCGACCTCGACGTCATCGGAGACCAGGCCCATGGCGATACCGGCGACCGGGGCCTTCAGCGGCACCCCGGCGTTGAGCAGCGCCAGCGTGGAGGCGCACACCGAACCCATCGAGGTGGATCCGTTGGAGCTCAGGGCCTCCGAGACCTGCCGGATGGCGTAGGGGAACTCCTCGATGCTGGGCAGCACCGGGACCAGCGCCCGCTCGGCCAGCGCGCCGTGGCCGATCTCGCGGCGCTTGGGCGAGCCGACCCGGCCGGTCTCACCGGTCGAGTAGGGCGGGAAGTTGTAGTGGTGCATGTACCGCTTGGAGGTCTCCGGGCCCAGCGAGTCGATCTGCTGCGCCATCTTCACCATGTCCAGCGTGGTCACGCCCATGATCTGGGTCTCGCCCCGCTCGAACAGCGCGCTGCCGTGCGCCCGCGGCACCACCGCGACCTCGGCGCTCAACGCCCGGATGTCGGTGATCCCGCGGCCGTCGATGCGGAAGTGGTCGGTCAGGATCCGCTGCCGCACCAGCTTCTTGGTCAGGCTGCGGTAGGCCGCGCTGACCTCTTTCTCGCGGCCCTCGTAGGTTTCGGCCAGTCGCTGGGCCACCTCGGCCTTGATCTCCTCGGTGCGCGCGTCGCGCTCGGCCTTGCCCGCGATGGTCAGGGCCTTGGCCAGCTCGTCGGTGGCGACGGAGGCCACCGAGTAGTAGACGTCGTCACCGTAGGGCGGGAACAGCGGGTACTCGGCGGTCGGCCGGGCCGCCGCATCGGCCAGCTCCTGCTGGGCCTTGCACAGTGCGGCGATGAACGGCTTGGCCGCCTCCAGCCCCTCGGCCACCACGGTCTCGGTCGGCGCCTGCGCACCGGCTTCGATGAGCTCGATGACGTTGTCGGTGGCCTCGGCCTCGACCATCATGATCGCGACGTCGGTGGCCCCGCCCGCGGACTCAACCGCACGTCCCGCCAACACCATGTCGAAGGTCGCGCGCTCCAGCTGCTCGATCGTGGGGAACGCCACCCAGGTGCCGTCGATGAGCGCCACCCGCGCCGCGCCGACCGGGCCGGAGAACGGCAGGCCGGCAAGCTGGGTGGAGGCCGACGCGGCGTTGATCGCCACCACGTCGTAGAGGTCCTTGGGGTCCAGGCTCAGTACGGTCACCACGACCTGGACCTCGTTGCGCAGGCCCTCGACGAACGATGGGCGCAGCGGGCGGTCGGTGAGCCGGCAGGTCAGGATGGCGTCGGTGGACGGCCGGCCCTCGCGGCGGAAGAACGAACCCGGGATCCGCCCTGCGGCATACATCCGCTCCTCGACGTCGACGGTGAGCGGGAAGAAGTCGAAGTGGTCTTTGGGAGCCTTGCTGGCGGTGGTCGCCGACAGCAGCATGGTCTCGTCGTCGAGGTAGGCGACGACGCTCCCGGCGGCCTGCTGGGCCAGCCGGCCGGTCTCGAAGCGAATGGTGCGGGTGCCGAAGCTCCCGTTGTCGAGGGTGGCGGTGGACTCGAAAACGCCTTCTTCAATTTCAATTGCAGACATGGATGCCCGTGCGGCCTTCCTGGTTCGTTCAGCTGTTTCGCGACGCCAGACATGGACCAGCGAAGAACCTGGATGCGGCTACGGTCGTCGATCGAAGCGGCCGGATCTTGCACGAACGTTCAGACCCGGCTGCCACTACCGAAGACCGCCCGACTCAGGTCTGGCTGATCGCGGGAACGTGTCCCGTCGTGACGTGCCGGAGCGACGCGCGCGGACTGCGCGGGCCACACCGATGCCCGGGCGGAACCCGGAACGGTCTCACTCTACACGGCGGCGTTGTCGCCGGCCGGAAGGTCAGCGACGCAGACCCAGGCGCTCGATGAGCGAGCGGTAACGGGCCACATCGACCTGGGCCAGGTACTTGAGCAGACGACGACGCCGGCCGACCAGCAGCAGCAGCCCACGACGGGAGTGGTGGTCGTGCTTGTGGGTCTTGAGGTGCTCGGTGAGATCGGTGATCCGCTTGGTCAGCAACGCGACCTGCGCCTCCGGCGATCCGGTGTCGGTCTCGTGCAGGCCGTAGCTGCCCAGGATCTCTTTTTTCTGCTCGGCGGTCAGCGCCACGAAAACATCTCCATCAATGTCGTCCCGCGAATGAAATGACGGCGGCCACCGCGGACTGCAGCTCGCCGACCCGGGAGTTTAGCAGCGGCGCGGCGGCTGAGCACAATCCGCGGCCCAATCCGTGTCCGGGCCGGGCGACCGGTCAGCCACCGGCGAGCAGGTCCCGGGTCTTCTCGACGTCGGTGCTCATCACGGCCACCAGATCCGCCACGGTGTCGAACTTCTCCTGCCCGCGGATCCGGCCGACGAAGTCGACGGCCACCCGCTGTCCGTACAGGTCGGCGGTTTGATCGAGCACGAATGCCTCAACGGTGCGCGCCCGCCCGGAAAAGGTCGGGTTGGTGCCCACCGACACCGCGGCCCGGCAACGCTGACCGGCGACGACGGTGCCCGGCACCGGGCCGTGACCCAGCACGGTGAACCAGGCGGCATACACCCCGTCGGCGGGAATGGCGGCGTACGCCGACGGCGCCACGTTGGCCGTCGGAAAGCCCAGGTCGCGCCCGCGCCCGTCACCGCGCACCACCAGTCCCTCGATGCGGTGCGGCCGGCCCAGCGCCTCGGTCGCCGCGACGACGTCGCCGGCATCCACGCACGACCGGATGTAGGTCGAGGAGAAGGTGACCGGCTGGGTCACATCCGAGTCGGCGCGCTCGGCCACCAGCGACACCGACTGCACCCCGAACCCGAACTGTTCCCCGGCGCGGCGCAGCGTCTCGACGTTGCCCGCCGCCTTGCGGCCGAAGGTGAAGTTCTCCCCGACCACCACCTCCACCACGTGCAGGTGCTCGACCAGCAGTTCGTGGATGTAGCGGTCCGGGGTGAGCTTCATGAAGTCGGGCGTGAACGGAATGACCAGGAACACGTCCACCCCGGCCTGCTCGACCAGCTCGGCGCGGCGCGCCAGGGTGGTGAGCTGAGCCGGGTGGTTGCCCGGATAGACCACCTCCATCGGGTGCGGATCGAAGGTCATCAGCACCGTCGGCACACCGCGGGCCTTGCCGGCCTTCACCGCGTGCGCGATCAGTTCGGCATGGCCACGGTGCACACCGTCGAACACGCCGATGGTGAGCACGCACCTGCCCCAGTCTGTGGGGATCTCGTCCTGCCCCCGCCACCGTTGCACATCCGCCAGCCTAAACTGTGTGCCGTGAGCCCTTGGGAGCAGTCGGACGGGCTGACTAGTGTCGCCCAGGACTATCTGAAGGTCATCTGGACCGCGCAGGAATGGTCACCCGACAAGGTCAGCACCAAGATGCTGGCGGAGAAGATCGGTGTCTCGCCCAGCACCGCCTCGGAGTCGATCCGCAAACTCGCCGACGCCGGCCTGGTGGATCACGAGAAGTACGGCGCGGTGAGCCTCACCGATGACGGTCGCCGGGCGGCGCTGGCCATGGTGCGCCGGCACCGCTTGATCGAGACGTTTCTGGTGCGCGAACTGGGCTACAGCTGGGACGAGGTGCACGACGAGGCCGAGGTGCTCGAGCACGCGGTCTCCGATGAGCTGGTGAACCGCATCGACGCCAAGTTGGGGTTCCCGCAGCGCGACCCGCACGGCGATCCGATCCCGGCGGCCGACGGGCGGGTGCCCACTCCCCCGGCCCGCCAGCTGTGGGAATGCGCCGACGGCGACTCCGGTACGGTCGCCCGGATCTCTGACAGCGACCCGGAGATGCTGCGTTACTTCGACGGAGTGGGCATCAGCCTCGATGCCCGGGTGCAGGTGCTCACCCGCCGGGACTTCGCCGGGATCATCTCGGTGACCATCGAGTCCCCCGCCGGTGAGCAGGCGACGATTGATCTGGGAAGCCCTGCCGCGCAGGCGATCTGGGTGGTTTAGCGGGCAGCGGTCAGACCAGTTGGCGCGGGATGTCGCAACTCCAGCTCTCGGCGTAGACCCGGCGGCGACCATGCGGCTCATCGAACTCATAGGCGTCGAGCTGCGCGGTGACGATGAAGTCTTCGGCGGTTGCGGTCACCACCGTGGAGGTGGTGATCTCGACGTTCCAGTCGTCGCGCCGGAGACCGCGCACGGTGCGAGTCTTGCCGCAGGCCGATGACAAGTCGTTGCCGCAGAAGCTGAACCACTCGGTGGTGTCCCGGCGGATGGCGGTACCGGTCTCGTCGATGAGCTGTTCGCCCTGATCGTTGTCGATCTCGACGGTGGTCAGCGCGGTAGCCAGATCGCGGCTGGTTCGCCAGTGGTGCTCGCCCAGTTCACAGTCGGTGACGGCCAGCGGCGGCGCCGATTCGGGCGGGCCGAATTCGGCGAGTGCGGCGTCGGCGTCGTCGCGGCGGGGGCGTACCGGTACGACGAGGCTGCTGGCACCGGTGAACACCGTCAGGGTGACCGGCTCCGGGGAGGGCCACACCAGGGGGAAGTACGAGCTGGACAGCGACAGCCGCAGCCGATGCCCCGCCGGGAACACCTGCGCGATGCCGTTGAGCTTGACCCGCACCCGGTACCGCCGGCCCGGCGTCAGCGGCTGCGGGTCGGCACTGCCGTCGCGGTGGGTCAGATTCAGCAGGCCGTAGGTCACCCGCGTCGCCTCACCATTGGGTGCGACATCGGACAGTCGCACCGCGACCATCGCCACCGGCCGGTCCACCGCGACCTCCAGGTCGGCCTTGGGCAGTCCGAGTAGCTCGACCGGTTCGTCGAGCGGTTCGGATTCGAACACCAGGGCGCCGCCGTCCTCGTCACGCTGATCGGTCGGCAGGTCCGGCGTCGCCGCGTAGGAAGCCCACTTGCCGGCCGAAAGCCCCACACTCAGCGGTGAGTTGATGGTCAGCGCCTGGACCGCTACGTCCTCGGGGTCCACGGTCTCGTCGAGCAGGAACCGGGTCAGGGTGTAGCGCACCGGCTCGATGTGCGGGCTCGGCCAGCACGGCTCTCCCACCCAACGGCCCGGCCGCTCATCGTAGGCGGGGTTGGGGGCGATGCTCTCCTGCATCCAGGCCCGCAGCATCGGTTCGGCCATGACGCCGGTGTCGATCCCCTTGAGCCAGTGATCGAACCAGCGCACCACTTCCTGCAGGAAGCCGATCGCCGGGCCCGGCACACCCAGGTGCGGATACCGGTGGCCCCACGGCCCGATCAGCCCCTTGCGGGGCACGTCGAGGTTCTCCAGCAACCGGAAGATCGCGTTCGTGTAGCCGTCGGCCCAGCCGCCGACCGCGAACACCGGGCACTGCACCGCCGCGTAGTCCTCGTTGACCGAGGCGCGTTTCCAGTAGTCGTCGCGGTGCTGGTGCTCCAGCCACTTCTGCACCCACAGGCCGCTGCCGCGCAACCGCTGCAACCACATGTCGCGCCACCGGTCCCCGACGATCGCCGGGTCCGGCGGCAAGCTGTTGTAGGCGAACATCACCGTGGCCTCCGACAGGTTGTCCGACAGCAGGCAACCGCCCATGTAGTGCATGTTGTCCACATAGAGGTCGTCGGTGGCCGAGGCGCTGACGATCGCCTTGAGCGCGGGCGGCCGCCGCGCGGCGACATGCAGGCTGTTAAACCCTCCCCAGGAGATGCCCATCATCCCGACATTGCCGTCGCACCACGGCTGTTCGGCCAGCCAGGCGATGATCTCGCAGGCATCGTCCTGCTCGGCCGGCAGATACTCGTCTTCGAGCACACCGTCGGAGTCACCACTACCGCGGATATCCACTCGCACACTCGCATACCCGTGTCCGGCGAGGTATGGGTGGTTGAGGGCGTCGCGACGGCGGGTGTCGTCGCGCTTGCGGTAGGGCAGGTATTCCAGTAGCGCGGGCACCGGTGTCTCCTCGGCCCCGACCGGCAACCAGATGCGGGCGGCCAGCCGGGTTCCGTCGCTCATGGTGATGAAGGTGTTCTCGATCGTCCGCACCGCGTGCGGGAAGTCGGTGACCGCGCGCAACGACGCTCCCTCCTGCTCAGCTGATTTCGAACGGCAACATGGACTGGGCGCTCTCGAAGTTCTCGGCCAGCGCGGCGGTGTCGTCGGCGCCCATGTACAGCGTGGCCAACTGGTAGCGGTACGGATTCTGATTGGGCAGCTCCGAAAGCCGGTCACCGACCGCGACCTCGATCTCGACCAGGGTGTCGGGGAACCGCTCACGGACGGCGGCGATGTCGGCGTCATCCGGGATGGCTTTGATGACACCGTCGTCGGGCTGCCCCACTTGACATTTGGCGGCGACCGCGAATTTTCCGTTACGTGCGTGCGGTCGCGGGCGACGGCCGAGTGCGACGTCGATGGCGAACTCATGGTTCGACATCCCGTCGACCTTCGCGAACAAGTCGCTGTGGGACTGCGAGATCCGGGTGTTGATCTCGATCAGCCACAACTTGTCCGCGTCGGCATCCCACATGAACTCGGCGTTGAAGCAACCGTTGTCGAACCCGACGTGCCGGATATAGCGTTCGGTGACGTCGATCATGCGCTGCTGCAACTCCGAACTGATCGACGCGGCCGGATAGTCGAGTCGGTCGAAGCTGTGCCCGTCGGCGGCTCGGTGCATGTCGAACATGCCGTGCACCAGGAACTCCCCGCGATACATCGAACCCTCGGGTGCTGCCTGGACGCCGGTGATGATCTGTTCGGCGATGCATCCGGTGCCGGTCACGCCCTCGACGTCGTCGGGCAGTTCGACCAGCCGCAATGCCTCATCGAAGGCATCGCCGTAACGACCGATCTCATCCCGTATCTGGGTCAGCGCCTCGCGGAACTGTTCGGGACGCTGGATCTCGAAGCCCAGCTGCGACGAGTGCGACTTGATCGGTTTGATCCAGAACGGGAACGGCACGTCGATGGTGTCGAGCGCGTCGTCGTCGAAGGGATCGAACGCCGCGAAGTCGGGCACGCATTCGGGAACGGACTCGCGCTGCGCCAGCCGCGACCAGTACTTGTGTTCGCATGCCAAGATGCTGAGCAGGCTCGGAGCCGCGATATCGCGCTCGGCCGCCAGCACCGGCCCCAGCACGCTGGTGGGAAAGTCCCAGTGCGAGATGATCGCATCGACGCTGGCAAAGCGGTCGAGCTGGGCACGCGCCCGGTCGAGCAGCGAGCCGAGCTCGAAGTGTTCGGCGCCCACCAGCTCGTCGTAGTCGAGCAGGCCGTGAAAGCGTAGTTCGTCGGCGCCGCGTACGGTGCCGAGCTCACCGCGCTGTTGATCACTGAGTCCTAACACGAACACGTTTTTGGGCATATGCGCTGGGATGCCCGTTGTAGCCGGAAGCAAACCGGGTAACCGGTTCTCATGGCCTCGCTACGCTCCCATCTGATCACGATGTCGTTACGCGCGATGCGCAGCAGACGCTTCTACGCCGACGCGGCGGTGATGCGCGCCCGGCTGCCCAAACACCAGGACCCGCGCAAGACCCGCCCGATCCACGCGGTGCGCCGCCGGGTCCGGGTGCGCGAAACCCACGTCGGGCAGACCCGCTGCTACGTGCTGGAGCCGCAATCCGGCCCGGGGAGTCGCCGGGTGCTGCACCTGCACGGCGGCGGCTTCGTCGAAGAACCCGAACCGCACCACTGGCGTTTCCTACGCTGGCTGGTCGAACACGTCGATGCGACCGTGGTGTTCCCGATCTATCCGCTGTGCCCATCGGCCGGCCATCGCCAGATTCGGGACTGTGTGCACGCCGTCTACGACCGGTTCCTGACCGACGTCGACGGCCCCCGATACGTCTCCGGCGACTCGGCCGGCGGCGCGCTGACCCTTGATCTGGTGGGGGCGCTGCGCGACCAACGGGAGCGGTTGCCGACGGGTCTGGGGTTGATCTCACCGTGGCTGGACATGGCGTTGGCCGACCCCCGCTCAGCGCAGATCTCCCCGCACGACCCGGAATTGGGCATCGCCGGGCTGCGCCAGGCCGGCCGCTGGTACGCCGACGGGGAGGACGTCGATGATCCCGGCATCAGTCCGGTGCACGCCGACTTCACCGGCTTCCCGCCGATGGCCGTGTTCACCGGCACCCGCGACATTCTCAATCCGGACGCCCGCCGGGTACGCGATGCGGCGACCGCCCGCGGCGTACCGGTCGACTTCCACGAGTACGACGCGATGTTCCACAACTGGCTGATGCAACCCATTCCGGAGGGCTCCCGCGCCCGGGCACAGCTGGGCCGGTTCGTGCAGCGCGTCGCCGAGGTGGTCTGAGACCAGTTCACAGCGTCGCCGGCCGGATGACCACCACCGACTTGGTCCGCTTGCCGGAATCCTCCAGCAGCGCGATCACCCGGCCGTCGGGCGCCGTCGCCGCGTACACGCCGGTGATACCCGCCGGGGTCAACGGTCGCCCGTGACTGGCGTCGACCGCTTCGTCGGCGGTCAGATCCCGGCGCGGGAAGGTCTGCAGGCAGGCCTCATTCAGGCTGTAGCTCAGCCGTGGGTTCTCGCCCAGCTCATCGAGCGTGCGGGCCTGATCCAGGCCGAAGCTGCCCGCGCGGGTGCGGCGCAGCGCCGTCAGGTGCCCGCCCACCCCCAGTTCGTCGCCGAGGTCGCGGGCCAGCGCGCGGATGTAGGTGCCCGCCGAGCAGTCCACCTCGACGCCCAGGTCGATGAAGTCCCCCACCCGGCTGACCTCGCGTAGCTCGAAGCGATCGATACGCACCGGCCGGGCGGGCAGTTCGACCGCGCGTCCCTCCCGGGCCAGCTGGTAGGACCGCTGGCCGGCGACTTTGATGGCACTGACCGCCGAAGGCACCTGCAGGATGTCGCCGCGCAGGCCGGAGATCGCCTCGACGATCAGCGAGTCGGTGAGGTGCTCGGCTGAAACCGTCTGCAGCACCTCGCCTTCGGCGTCCTCGGTGGACGTGGTCTGACCCAGCCGGATGGTGGCGGCATAGCCCTTCGCCGACGTGGTGAGCAGACCCAGGATCTTGGTGGCCCGTTCGATGCCGATCACCAGCACCCCGGTCGCCATCGGATCCAGCGTGCCGGCGTGGCCGACCTTGCGGGTGCCGAAGAGTCTGCGGCACCGGGAAACCACGTCGTGGCTGGTGATTCCGGCCGGTTTGTCGACGACCACCAGCCCGGGCGGCACGCTCACAGCACGATCGCGGTCAGCACCAGCCCGTCGCTGACCGACCACCGCCCGCGCAGCTCGGTCAGCGGCGGTCCGGACAGCGCCGCGGGGTCGATGAGGATGCGGGAGACGAACGCACCGGACGTCTGGCCGGTCAGCGAGAAGGTGATGTGGGCGTCCTCGAAGCCCAGCCAGCGCCTGGTCAGCGGAAACCACACCTTGTAGGTGGCCTCCTTGGCGCAGAACAGGATCCGGTCCCAGTGCTGACCGGCAGGCAGGGCGGCCAGCTCGGCACGTTCGGCGGGCAGACTGACCGCCGGCAGCACCCCGTCGGGCAGCACATCGTGCGGTTCGGCGTCGATGCCCACCGACCGCACATCGGCGTCGCGGCCCACCACCGCGCCGCGGAAGCCCGCACAGTGCGTCAGGCTGCCGACCACCCCGTCGGGCCAGCACGGCTCGCCCTTCTCCCCCTTGAGGATCGGCACCGGCGGCTGGCCGAGTTCTTCGAGCGCCAGCCGGGCGCAGTAGCGAACCGTGACGAACTCATTGCGGCGCTTGGCAACCGAACGCGCCACCAGCGGCTCTTCCTCGGGCAACGGGGCCAGGCCGGGCGGGTCGTCGTAGCGTTCGGCCCAGGCCAGCGACTGTGTGGGTTCGAGCACCGTGTCCAACAGTCTGCTCATCGGGCCTGCCGCTGCCGAATCCGTTCGGCGAACTTCGCGCTCGCCGCGCGCATCTCGTCGGTGATGACGAAGTGGCCACCGAACTCGTTGAGGTATCCGGGCGGATAGTGCGGATCGGGCAGCACCTGGCGCAGCCAGCGATGCGGCCTGCGTCGCTTCCACTCCCGCGGGTAGCCCACCGACACCTCTTCGAAGCGCACCCCGTCGTAGAAGGTCGTGCGCGGGATGTGCAGGTGGCCGTAGACCGAACAGCTCGCGTTGTAGCGGGTGTGCCAGTCGGCGGTCTCGACCGTGCCGCACCACAACGAGAACTCCGGATAGAACAGCGCATCGCAGGGCTGGCGCACCATCGGGAAGTGGTTGACCTGCACGGTCGGTGTCATCCAGTCCAGGTCCTCGAGCCGCTTGCGGGTCGCCGCCACCCGGTCGCGGCACCAGGCGTCCCGGGTGCCATACGGCTCGGGGGACAACAGGAACTCGTCGGTGGCCACCACGTTGTTCTCCCGCGCGACAGCCAGACCTTCGGCCTTGGTGGTCGCGCCCGCCGGCAGGAACGTGTAGTCGTACAGCAGGAACATCGGCACGATGGTGGCCGGGCCGCCCTCCTCGGTCCAGAGCGGGAACGGGTGCTCGGGGGTGATGACCCCCATCTGGTCGCACATGTCGACCAGGTAGTCATAGCGCGACCGGCCGAACACCTGCATCGGGTCCTTGGTGGTGGTCCACAACTCGTGGTTGCCGGGCACCCAGATCACCTTGGCGAACCGTTTCCGCAACAGGTCCAGCGACCAACGGATCTCGTCGGTGCGTTCTGCGACGTCGCCGGCAACGATCAGCCAATCGTCGGGGGTCGCCGGGTGCAGCGACTCGGTGACCGGCTTGTTTCCCACATGGCCGGTGTGCAGGTCGGAGATCGCCCACAGGGTCGGTCCGTGCGAGGCCCGCGGCTCGGGGGTGGTCACGATCGTCCAGCCTAGCGATCCCCTCCGGCCGGGCCGCGGAGGGCGAATTGGAACGTGTTCTCGCTTTTGCTGCAGTAGCCCGAGCCGCAACTTGTACACTCCCGGGGAAAGTCCGGCGGAAGCGAGGAGTGGCATGCTCACCAAACTGCGCCTTGCCACGGCGTTCAGCGCGCTGGCGATGGCCATCGTGATGGTCTGGCAGCAGACGCCACCCGGCGACCGGGCAGACGCAGCCGGGGCGCACGGGGTGCAGTTGCGCTCCACGGCCGTGCCGCTGGCGCCGCCGCCCACCTCCAGCAAGCCGGTCAACCTCACCAATCCCCGCCCGTTCGACGCGTGCGAGGACATCCCGTTCGACGTGATCGCCCAGCTGGGGCTCGCCTTCACTCCGCCCAAGCCGGTGGAGGGTGTGCGCTGCGAGTTCGACGCCGGCAACTACCAGATGGCCGTCGAGACGTTCGTGTGGCGCAGCTACGACGAGTCGATCCCGGCCGACGCGATCGAGATGGACATCAACGGCCACCGCGCGGCGCAGTACTGGGTGATGAAGCCCACCGAGTGGAACAACCGCTGGTGGTTCTCCTGCATGGTGGCGTTCAAGACCAGCTACGGATTGATCCAGCAGTCGCTGTACTACTCGCCGGTGTACTCCAACCCCGACACCGACTGCCAGACCGAGAACCTGATGCGCGCCCACCAACTGGCGCCGCACTACAAATACTGATCCGGGTGACGACGGACCGCCGCCGCACCGGCCCACGCCTCACCGATGTTGTCCTGAACAGGGCGCTGCGGCGACTGCCCGCGCCCACCACCGGCTACACCGTGCACCGGGAGGCGATCCCGATGCGCGACGGCGTGGTGCTGCGCGCCGAGCGCTATCAGCCGGCCGGCGACGCGGTCGGCACCCTGCTGGTGCGCTGCCCCTACGGTCGCGGGTTCCCGTTCTCGCTGGTGTTCGCCCGGATGTATGCCGGCCGCGGCTATCGGGTGATCCTGCAGAGTGTCCGCGGCACCTTCGGCTCGGGCGGGAACTTCGAGCCGATGGTCAACGAAGCCGCCGACGGCGCCGACACCGTGGCCTGGCTGCGCACCCAGCCATGGTTCACCGGCACGTTCGGCACCATCGGGCTGTCGTATCTCGGCTTCACCCAATGGGCGCTGCTGAGCGATCCACCGCCGGAGTTGGCTGCTGCCGTCATCACGGTCGGCCCGCATGATCTGTACCAATCAACGTGGGGCGCAGGGTCATTCGCACTCAATGACTTCTTGGGCTGGAGCCATATGATGGCCCACCAGGAGGACCGGCCGCGGATCCGGGCCGGAATCAATCAGCTCACCGCCCAGCGCAAAGTCCGGCGCGCCGCGGGCCGACTGCCGTTGGGCGTCGCGGGCCGGGCGCTGCTGGGCACCGGGTCACCCTGGTACGAATCCTGGGTCGAACACCCCGAGCGCGAGGACCCGTTCTGGGATCGGCTGCGCCATCCGGCGGCGCTGGAGAACTCGCGGGTCCCGGTGCTGCTGCTCAGCGGCTGGCAGGACCTGTTCCTGGATCAGACCCTGGCCCAGTATCGGGCGTTGCGCGACCGGAACGTCGATGTGGCGATGACGATCGGCCCGTGGACGCACACCCAGATGCTGACCTCCGGCCTGAGCCGGGTCACCGCCGAGTCGTTGCAGTGGCTGGACACTCACCTGCGCCGCTCGACCGCGTCACCGCGGCCGAGCCGGGTGCGGATCTTTCGAGCCGGCAAGGGCTGGGAGGACCGCCCGGACTGGGCGCCTGCCGAGGCCACCCACGCCTGGTACCTGCAGCCCGGCGGCCGGCTCGCCCCCGGCGCACCCGCCCCGGCGGTTCAGCGAGGCTCGACGGAGGAGAGGCGAAGCTGGGACCGCCGCATGAGCCCGGCGGCCCCGGCGGCCTCGTTCCGGTTCGACCCCACCGACCCTCCGCCCACGATCGGGGGCCGCCTGCTGTCGCCGGCCGGCGGCTACCGCAACGACACCCGGCTGCACCGTCGCGACGACGTGCTCGGCTTCACCAGCGCGGCATTGGCCGACGACCTCGACGTGTCCGGGACCCCGGTACTTGAGTTGGACCACAGCTCCGACGTGCCGGACGTCGACCTGTTCGTCCGGGTCAGTGAAGTCGACCGCAAAGGCCGGTCGGTCAACGTCAGCGACGGCTACCGCCGGTTGCACCACCACACCGGCCGCGTGCGTATCGAGTTGGACGCCATCGCACACCGGTTCGCCGCCGGGTCCCGGATCCGGGTGCTGATCGCCGGCGGCAGCCATCCGCGCTACGCGGCGAACCTCGGCAGCGGGGAAGCGCCGATCAGCGGCACCCGGGTGCAGACGGCGACGCACACCGTGCGGTTCGGCGACTCACGGTTGTTGCTGCCCGCGGACGTCGGCCGCGGCCTTGACCAATAGATCCGGCATCATCGGGACCGCTGGTCGATCCTGCTGCTCAGCCGACCGTTTCCCGGACCCGGTCGGTGATCGCCGCCAGCTCTTGGACGCCGCACACCGGGGCATCCAGCTCGGCGGCAGTGATCGGCAGCTGCACCCAGCTGGAGCAGCCCGCATAGTCGGGGGTTCGCGGCAACCGAACCGGCCGGGTCAGCGGGATCGCCTGGACGACCAGCGCCGTCAAGCGGTGTCTGGGCCGAAAGTCCAGCCGGTCGGCGCGCACCGATTCGGCGGTCCAGATGTGCAGGTCGGCGATCTCCTCCAGCGCGTCGGGCCGCTCGACCGGCAGCGCCGCAACGACTTTCGCCGCAGCGCGCACCACCACCTGCTCAGCGGTGGAGTCAGCGATCGCCGCGGCGATCAGGTCACGGTGCTCGGCACGGACCCGCTCGGCGTGGCTGTGCGCCACCGTCGGAAACAACAGGAACTCGTCAGCGGTGACGTCGAACCGCTTCTCGTGAATGCCGCCCTTGCGCAGCAGGATTCGTTGCCGGCCGGCCAGCAGTGCCGCGACGACGGCACTCCACTCCTTCAATGCCGTACCGCGCATGCCGCTCAGCGTAGTCGGGGCTACGGTGAACCGGTGAGCGACGACATCCTGCTGGTCCAGACGCAAGACCGCATCCGCACCCTGACCCTCAACCGTCCGCAGGCCCGCAATGCGCTGTCACGAGCGTTGCGTGACGCCGTCTTCGGCGCGCTGGCCGAGGCCGACGCCGACGACGGCGTCGATGTGATGATCCTGACCGGCGCGGACCCGGTGTTCTGCGCCGGCTTGGACCTCAAGGAGTTCAGTGCTGCTGATTCTCCTGCTTCTCCTGCGCTGCCCGATATCTCACCGCAGTGGCCAGTACTGACCAAGCCGGTGATCGGCGCGATCAACGGGGCGGCGGTCACCGGTGGACTGGAGCTGGCGCTGTACTGCGACATCATGATCGCGTCGGAACAGGCGCGCTTCGCCGACACCCACGCCCGGGTCGGTCTGATGCCCAGCTGGGGACTGAGTGTGCGGCTGCCGCAACGCGTCGGGGTGGGCCTGGCCCGCCGGATGAGTCTGACCGGCGATTACCTCAACGCCGCCGATGCGCTTCGGGCCGGCTTGGTCACGCAGGTGGTGCCGCACGCCGAGCTGCTGCCGACGGCGCGCCGGGTGGCAGCGTCCATCGTCGGCAACAACCAGGCCGCCGTACGCGCGCTGCTCGCCTCCTATCACCGCATCGACGAGTCGCAGACCGCCACCGGACTGTGGATCGAGGCGATGGCGGCCAGACAGTGGATGTCCACGGTGTCGAGCGCCGATGTCGCCGCCAACCGGGCGGCCGTGCTGGAACGCGGGCGCGCCCAGCTGCAGTGACAACAACACGGCACTCGGGTCCAGCAGCACCGAGCCGTCGACGCCGCCGAACGTCGACGGCCTAGCTGATCGCGCGGATGACCCGGCAGGGATTCCCGGCAGCGAACACACCCGCCGGGATGTCGCGGGTCACCACGCTGCCTGCGCCGATGACGGAATCGGCCCCGATCGTCACCCCCGGGCAGACGATGACACCGGCCGCCAGCCAGACGTTGTCGCCGATGGTGATCGGCGCCGCCGACTCCCAGCCGTCGCGCCGGGCGGCGACGTCGCCGATCGGGTGCAGCGCCGTGACCAGTTGGGCGCGCGGACCGATCGACACGTGGTCGCCGATGGTGATGAGCGCGCAGTCGAGCAGGATCGCGTCGTAGTTGATGAAGCAGTTGACCCCGATGTGGATGTGTCCGCCGTAGTCGCAACAGAATTGCGGCATGATGACCGACGCCTCCCCGAACGAGCCGAGCAGTTCGCGCAGTAGTTCCCGGCGGCGGTCTTCCTCGTCCGCGCCGGTGTCGTTGAACGCGGCCACCAAGCGCTGACATGCCTGCCGGTCGGCGAACAGACCGGGGTCGTCCGGGCGGTACGGCGCGCCGCTGAGCATCCGATCCCGTTCACCGCTCATGCCCGCCGATCCTACGGCCGGCCGGCTCGCATCCATCGTCCGGAAAGCGCCCGCCACCCGACGAATACCAGTCGCAGCACGATGAACGTGGACAGCCCGGACCAGATCCCGGCCAGTCCCCAGTCCAGCATCAGTGACAGCCAGGTCAGCGGCAGGAAGCCGGCCAGCGCGCTGATCACGGTGGCCGTGCGCATGAACGCGGCGTCGCCGGCCCCCAACAACACCCCGTCGAGGGCGAAAACGACTCCGGCGATGGGCAACTGGGCCACCAGGAACCACCAAGGCACCGCGACCGACGCCAGCACCGCGGCGTCGTCGGTGAACACTCCCGGTAGCACCGTGGCCCCGGCGGCGAGCAGCGCGGCCAGCACCGCGGCGGCGACCGCCGAGAACACCGTCACCCGGGCGGCCACCGACCTGGCCTGCCCGGCCGCGCCGGCGCCCAGGGCCGCGCCCACCAGGGCCTGCGCAGCGATGGCCAGCGAATCGAGCACCAACGCCAGAAACGTCCACAGCTGCAGCACGATCTGGTGGGCGGCCAGCGCCGCGGCGCCGAATCGCGCCGCGACCGCGGCCGCCGAGACGAAACAGGCCTGGAAGGCAAGCGAGCGCACGATGAGGTCCCGGCCCATCAACACCTGCGCGCGCAGCACCGCGCCGTCGATCCGCAGTGGGATCCGCTCGGAACGCAGTGCGCGCAGGAACAGCAGCGCGGCCAGCCACTGGCCGGCACAGTTGGCCACCGCCGACCCGGGCAGCCCCCAGCGCGGCAGACCGAGGCCGCCGTACACCAGCAGCGGGCACAGCAACGCTGAAAGCGCAAAGCCCACAACGACATAGCGTGGCGGTCGCACGGTGTCCTGCACTCCGCGCATCCAGCCGTTGCCGGCCAGCGACACCAGGATCGCCGGAGCGCCCAGGATCGCAATCCGCAGCCACTCGCAGGCGGCCCGGGCGATGTCATCCCGGCCGGCGATGGCCGATACCAGCGGCACCGCGGTGGCCTGCACCACGACCACGATCAGTGCGCCCAGGCCCAGCGCCAGCCAGGTCGCCTGTGCCCCCTCGGCGACCGCTGCGGCACGGTCGCCGGCACCGAAGTGCCGAGCCGAGCGCGCCGTGGTTCCGTAGGACAAGAAGGTGGCCTGCGAGGCCACCAGCCCCAGAATCAGCCCGCCGATGGCCAGCCCGGCCAGGCCCAGCGCACCCAGCCGGCCCACCACCGCGGTGTCGAACAGCAGATACAGCGGCTCGGCGGCCAGCACCACCAGCGCCGGCAGCGCCAGCGCCGTAATCTGGCGGGCGCCCGCCGGCCCACCGTTGTCAGTCACGGGCACATTCTTCGGCGAGCGTGCGCGGAAACGGTTCTCGGCGCGGCATGTCGACCGGGGACACGCACGCTCGCGCCGGGAGGAGGGACAGCCATCAGTCGAGCGCGGTGACCAGGGCGGCGACCACGTCCTGCGCTGCACCGGTGGCCGTGTACCCGGCGGCCAGTCGATGTCCGCCGCCGCCGAAGGAAACGGCCACCGCGCTCAGGTCGACCGCCGACTTGGCACGCATCGACACCGCCCAGCAGCCCGGCTCGACCTCCTTGAACACCGCCGCCACCTCGGCCTGCTGGGTGGTCCGCACGATGTCGACGATGCTCTCCACCTCCTCGGGCCGCGCCGCGGCCCACTCGGCGTTGTCGACCACGGCATAGACCAGCCCGCGTCCGCGCACCGCGTCGGGCAGCAGCCGGGCCTCGGCCAGCACCCGCGACAGCAACGTCAACCAGTCGAACGGGTGAGTGTCCATGACGGTGCGGGTGATCGCCGCGTTGTCCACCCCGGTGCCCACCAGCCGTGCCGCCAGCCGGTAGGCGCGGGCAGTGGCCCACCGAAACGAGCCGGTGTCGGTGGCCAGCCCGGCATACAGGCAATGGGCCACGTCGGCGTCGATCGGCTCACCCCAGGCGTCGATCAGGTCAGCCACCAGCATCGTCGTCGAATCCGCTGACGGGTCAACGAAATTGGCGGTGCCGAAAAACCGGTTGGAGGCATGGTGATCGATCACCAGTACCTCCGGCCCGGCCGTGGTCAGCTGCTCCCCCAGGTCGCCGAGCCGGTCGGCGCTGGAGGCGTCGACCGTCACCACCAGATCCACATCGCGGCGCATCGCCTCCGGGCTGACCAGCAGGTCACCGCCGGGCAACGACCGCAGCGACTGCGGAAGGGTTGCCGGGCGGGCGAAACCCACTTCGACCGCCTTGCCGCGCCGTCGGAGGACCATCGCGAGCGCCAGTCCGGCTCCGATCGTGTCGGCGTCGGGATGCACATGGCAGATCACCGCCAGCGTGTCTGCGCCCGCCAGTAGCTCCACGGCCCCGGCGGCGTCGACACGGCGACCCACAGCCGGCGGATCAGTCGCCGGATCGCTCACCGTGACCGCTGTCTTCGGCGCCCGGTTGTCCGGGGGCCTCCCGGTAGGGATTGGCGTCCCCGACCGGCTGCTTGCCTTCCCGTATCCGGGCCAGGTCCGCGTCGGCGGCGGCCGCGGCGGCCAGCAACTCCGACATCCGGTGCGCGTCGTCGGGCACGGTGTCCCGGACGAACGTCAGGGTCGGGGTGAACCGCACCCCGGTTCCGGCGCCGACTTTGGAGCGCAGCACGCCCTTGGCGCCCTCCAGCGCGGCAGCCGCCCCGCCGTAGTCGGGGTCCTCCTCCAGGGACCGGCCCATCACGGTGTAGTAGAGGGTGGCGTCGTGCAGGTCGGCGGTCACCTTGGCATCGGTGATCGTCACCCCGGCCAGCCGCGGATCCTTGATCTCGTACTCGATCGCCGAGGCGACGATCGTCGAGATCCGCTTGGCCAGCCGGCGCGCCCGGGCCGGATCAGCCATGATGACCGCTCCTAGGCACGTGCCTTCTCCACCAGCTCATAGGTCTCGACGACGTCGCCTTCCTTGATGTCGCTGTAGGTCAGCGTCAGACCACATTCGTAGCCGTCGCGGACCTCGGTGACATCGTCCTTCTCCCGGCGCAGCGAAGAGACCGTGAGGTTCTCGGCGACCACCACCGAATCGCGCAGCAGCCGCGCCTTGGCGTTGCGGCGCATGATGCCGGAGGTGACCAGGCAACCCGCGATGTTGCCGACCTTCGAGGAACGGAAGATCGCGCGGATCTCGGCGCGCCCCAGCTCCTTCTCCTCGAAGACGGGCTTGAGCATGCCCTTGAGCGCACTCTCGATCTCCTCGATCGCCTGGTAGATGATCGAGTAGTAGCGGATCTCCACGCCGTCGCGGTTGGCCAGCTCGGTGGCCTTGCCCTCGGCGCGCACGTTGAACCCGATGATGATGGCGTCCGACGCCGATGCCAGGTTGACGTTGGTCTCGGTGATGCCACCGACACCGCGGTCGATGACCCGCAACTGCACCTCGTCGTCGATCTGGATGCCCATCAGGGCCTCTTCCAGCGCTTCCACGGTACCGGCGTTGTCGCCCTTGAGGATCAGGTTCAGCTGGCTGGTTTCCTTCAGCGCCGAGTCCAGGTCCTCCAGCGAGATCCGCTTGCGCGACCGCGCCGCCAGGGCGTTGCGCTTGCGGGCATTGCGCTTGTCGGCGATCTGGCGGGCGATCCGGTCCTCGTCGACCACCAGCAGGTTGTCACCGGCCCCGGGCACCGAGGTGAAGCCGACGACCTGAACGGGCCGCGACGGGAGCGCCTCGTCGACATCGTCGCCGTGCTCGTCGACCATCCGCCGGACCCGGCCGTAGGCGTCGCCGGCGACGATCGAGTCGCCGACCCGCAGCGTGCCACGCTGGATCAGCACCGTGGCCACCGGACCGCGACCGCGGTCCAAGTGCGCCTCGATCGCCACACCCTGGGCCTCCATGTCGGGGTTGGCCCGCAGGTCCAGCGCTGCGTCGGCGGTCAGCAGCACCGCCTCCTCCAGCGCCTCGATGTTGGTGCCCTGCTTGGCGGAGATGTCGACGAACAGCGTCTCACCGCCGAATTCCTCCGGCACCAAACCGTATTCGGTGAGCTGGCCGCGGATCTTGGACGGGTCGGCGCCCTCCTTGTCGATCTTGTTGACCGCCACCACGATCGGCACATCGGCGGCCTGGGCGTGGTTGATCGCCTCCACCGTCTGCGGCATCACACCGTCGTCGGCGGCCACCACCAGGATGGCGATGTCGGTGGCCTTGGCGCCGCGGGCACGCATGGCGGTGAACGCCTCGTGACCCGGGGTGTCGATGAAGGTGATCAGCCGCTCGGAGCCGTCGAAGTCAACGCCCACCTGGTAGGCGCCGATGTGCTGGGTGATGCCGCCGGCCTCGGCCTCGCGCACGTTGGCCTTGCGGATGGTGTCCAGCAGTCGGGTCTTGCCGTGGTCGACGTGACCCATCACGGTCACCACCGGCGGGCGGCTCTGCAGATCGCCCTCGTCGCCCGAGTCTTCCCCGTAGGAGAGGTCGAACGACTCCAGCAGCTCGCGATCCTCGTCCTCGGGCGAGACGACCTGCACCACGAAGTTCATCTCGCTGCCGAGCAGCTCGAGGGTCTCGTCGCCGACCGACTGGGTGGCGGTGACCATCTCACCGAGGTTGAACAGCGCCTGCACCAGCGCGGCCGGGTTGGCGTCGATCTTCTCGGCGAAGTCGCTCAGCGACGCACCGCGGGCCAGCCGGATGGTCTCGCCGTTGCCGTGCGGCAACCGCACGCCACCGACGACCGGCGCCTGCATGTTCTCGTATTCGGCGCGTTTCGCCCGCTTCGACTTACGTCCCCGCTTCGGTGCTCCGCCCGGACGCCCGAACGCGCCGGCCGCGCCACCGCGCTGGCCGGGACGGCCACCGCCGCCGGGACGGCCCCGAAAACCGCCGCCCGCGGGCGCTCCGGGGGCACCCCCGCCGCCGGGTCCGCCGCGGTAGTTACCGCCGGGACCGCCGCCGGGACCTCCCGGACGGCCACCGGGGCCACCGGGGCGGCCACCGCCGCCGGGTCGCGGCGGGCCACCGGGGCGCGCCGGGCGGCCCTGCGCGCCGAAGTTACTGCGTCCGGGCATGTTGCCCGGTGTTGCGCCGCCACCGGGACGCGGCATGCCGGGCCGGGGCGCACCCGGCCGCGGCGCCTGCGGGTGCGGACGCGGGATGGCGCGTTCGGCCGGCTGCGCCGACGAGAACGGGTTGTTGCCGACGCGCGGGGTCCGGGCGCCGGGCTTGGGCCCGGGGGTTGCGGGCCGCGGGCCGGGCGCCGGCGACGGGCCGGGTTGCGGCGGGGTCGCCGGCGGCGCCGCGGGCGCGGAGGCCTCGGCGGCGGGCGCGGGCGGAGCCGACGGCTTCGCCGCGGGGGCTGCCGGAGTCGGGGCCTTGACGGCCTCGACAGTCACGCCGGCCACGCCGTCCGAGGCCGCCGGTGCGGCCTTCGGCGGGGCCGGGGCGGCGGACTTGGCGGGCGCCTTGGCCGGCTCTTCGCTCTTCGCGGCGGCCTTGCCACCGCCGAACGACTCGCGCAGCCGCCGCGCGACGGGGGCTTCCACGGTCGAAGAGGCCGACTTGACGAATTCGCCCTGCTCGCTCAGGCGAGCGAGGACTTCCTTGCTGGTGACACCGAGTTCCTTGGCCAACTCGTGTACGCGGGCCTTTGCCACTACATCTCCTGTCTATGAGGCGACAGCGGTGGTGGGCCGCGCCTCGGGTTTAGCTATGACGCATGGTCATCGGGACTTCACGGTGTGCTCATGTTCTTCGCTACCTGTTCTGTTGGCCGGGGCGGTGAGCCCGATCTGCTGATCGAAGTACTCCTCCACCCCGGACACATCCGGGGAACCGCTGATCCGCAGCGCGCGCGCGAACGCTCGTCGCCGGATCGCCGCTTGCATGCACTCCGGTGCGGGATGCAACCATGCTCCCCGTCCCGGCTGGTTGCCCGCCCGGTCAACGGTCACGGCCTCGTTGCCGTTCCCTGACACAGCGACCACCCGAAGCAACTCGACGGCCAACTCGCGTTTCCGGCATCCGACACACGTGCGCACCGGTCCCTTCGGGGAGCGGTGCGTCCGCGAGGCGGTTGCCGAAGTCTCGCGCTGGATCACGGCTCAGTCTACCCATACACCAGCGATCGCCCGAACCACCCGATTCAAGCCCGGGCGCCGCCCCTAATGTTCCTGGGCCACGCCTCGGCCGACCTCCTGCTCGGCACCGTTGGCGCCGGGCTCGGGGGTGTCGCTGCGGATGTCGATTCGCCACCCGGTGAGCCGGGCCGCCAGCCGGGCGTTCTGGCCCTCCTTGCCGATGGCCAGCGACAACTGGAAGTCGGGAACGACCACCCGGGCGGCACGGGCCGTCTGGTCGATCACCGTCACCGACATCACCTTGGCCGGCGACAACGCGTTGCCGACGAAACGGGCCGGATCCTCGTCGTAGTCGATGATGTCGATCTTCTCGCCGGCCAGCTCGCTCATCACGTTGCGGACCCGCTGGCCCATCGGGCCGATGCAGGCGCCCTTGGCGTTGAGCCCGGGGACTCCCGAAGCCACCGCGATCTTGGACCGGTGCCCGGGCTCCCGGGCGACCGCGACGATCTCCACCGACCCGTCGGCGATCTCGGGCACTTCCAGGGCGAACAGCTTGCGTACCAGGTTCGGGTGGGTGCGCGACAGTTCGATGCGCGGTTCGCGCAGCCCGCGGGTCACGCCGATCACATAGCAGCGCAGCCGGTCACCGTGCTCGTAGGCTTCGCCGGGCGCCTGCTCGGAGGGCCTGATGACACCGTCGAAACCTTTGGCCTCGGTGCCCAGTCGCACCACGACGACGCCGCGGGCGTTCTCCCGGGCGTCGCGCTGGACGACGCCGGCGACGATGTCGCCCTCCCGCGCCGAGAACTCGCCGTAGGCCTTCTCGTTCTCGGCGTCGCGCAGCCGCTGCAGGATCACCTGACGGGCGGTGGTCGCCGCGATACGACCGAAGCCCTCGGGCGTGTCGTCGTATTCGCTGATGACGTTGCCGTCGGCGTCGGTCTCGCGGGCCAGCACGCGAACCATGCCGGACTTGCGGTCGACGTCGATGACCGCGTCGGCCTGGTGCCCTTCGGTATGCCGGTAGGCGGTGAGCAGCGCCGACTTGATGGTCTCCACCACCACCTCGACCGGGATGCCCTTGTCGGCCTCGATCGCGTGCAGCGCCGCCATATCGATATTCATCGGTCGGCCTCCGTTCCCGCATCGGGGGCCTGCCGGCCCGTCAACTCCAACTCACGTGCACTCGGCGCGGCGAACTCGACCTGTACCACCGCGCGCTTGATGTCGCTGAGCGGCATCCGGCGGCGCTCCCAGTCCCGCCCGCCCCGCACCACCAGGGTCACAACGTCGTCGTCGACGTCGGCCACCCGGCCGGTCACGGCGGTCTCATCTGACAAGGTCACCTCGATCTTGCGCCCGTGCGCACGCCGGAAATGCTTGGGGGCGGTCAGCGGCCGCTGCACGCCGGGTGAGCTGACCTCGAGCACGTATCGGCCGTCGAAGGACAGGCCGTCGAGCAAATCCGACGCCGAACGCGACAACGCCGCGGCAGTGTCAAGGTCCAGTGGGGTGTCGCCATCGGCGACCACGGTGATGCGCGGCAGCGGGGCACGGTCGTCGACCACGACGTCTTCGATCTCGTATCCGGCACGGCTGAACTCAGCGTCGAGCAGCTCGATCACCTGTGTTTGCGATGGTAGCCCGGTGGCCACGGCGAGCTCCTCGTCTTGAGTTGTCCGGTCGTCGCGTTCCCCCGCGCCAGGCGCACCGGGAACCAGCCACCAACGATACGCCGTGGTGTGCGCACCCACAGCAAACCGGCGAAAGCACCGGCCGTGCCCTATCGCCCCGCCACCGGCGACGTCGCGTCCGTCCGGCGGCACCGGGGTGGCAGGATGTCTCAGGTGTCCGGCCCACTGACCGCCATCGACCGGCGGCGCCTGCTGAGCGGAGCCGGGGTGGTCGCCCTGATCGCCCTGGCGGCGCCGGCCTGCGGCTCGGCACCGGCCCCACCGGCTGTCGACGATCTGGAAGCGCAACGGCAACTGGCGCAGCACGACAGTGAGCTGGCCGCCGCGGCGGGGGCGGCACTGACGCGAGCAGCCGACCCCGATGCGCAGACGCTGGCCGCGGCGCTGGACCAGGTGTCGCTCGAGCGGGCCGAACACGCCCGTGCGCTGGCCGCCGAGATCGCCCGGGCGGCGCGGCGGCCGGCACCGGAAGCCGCCGCGACCACCACACCGGCCGAGGTGCCGGACGGGCGGGATCCGACGGTATCCGAGGTGGTCAGCGCACTGCGTGCGGCGGCCGACAGCGCCGGCCGCTTGGCCGCCACGGCCACGGGATACCGAGCCGGGCTGCTTGCCTCGGTGGCGGCGGCCTGCACGGCCTCCTACGCCGTCGCATTGGTGGTGCAGTCATGACCTCAGCCGAGCCCAGTCCGCTCAGCGCGCCCGACGCCGCCCTGTGCGATGCGCTGGCCACCGAGTACGGCGTCGTCTACGGCTACGGGCTGGTGTCGGCGTACTCCCTGCCGGAGCTCAACGACCTGGTGGTTCCCACGATCCGTCAGCACCGCGAGCGCCGGGATCGCACCATCGCCATGCTGGCCGCTCGCTCCGTTCCGGTCCCGCAACCCGCCGCCGGCTATCAGTTGCCCATGCCGCTGACCACGTCTGACGACGCGCTGCGGCTGGCAGTCCGGATGGAGAACGACACCGCGACCGCCTGGCGCGCGGTCGTCGAGCAGGCCCGCGAACCCGCGGATCGCGAGTTCGCCGCGACCGCGCTCGGCCAAAGTGCGGTATTGGCCGCGCACTGGAACCGGGCGTTGGGGAACTGGCCGATCACCCGGGCGTTCCCCGGCGGCCAGGACTGAGCGCGACCTTTCCGATGGCGACCGCCGGGTCAGCCGGCTTCCCCGCGGACGGCCGCGCGGACCTGCCCGGCCAGGTCGGCGCCGATCGACAGCTCGCGGGTCTGCCCGGAGCAGCGGTCCCGCAGTTCGACGACCCCGTCGGCCCAGCCGCGTCCGAGCACGACGATCCACGGCACGCCGAGCAGCTCGGCGTCTTTGAACTTCACCCCCGGCGATGCCTGCCGGTCGTCGAACAACACCTCCAGGCCGAGCCGGTCGAGCTCGGCGGCCAGTTGTGTGGCGCCGGCGCGGGCGGCGTCGTCCTTGTTGGCGACCACCAAGTGCACGTCGAACGGCGCCACCTGCGCCGGCCAGCGCAGACCCAGTTCGTCGTGCTGTTGTTCGGCGATGACCGCGACCAGCCGCGACACCCCGACCCCGTAGGAGCCCATCGTCAGCCGCACCGGCCGGCCGTCCTCGCCGAGCACGTCGGCGGCGAACGCGTCGGTGTATTTGCGACCGAGGGAGAAGATGTGGGCGATCTCGATGCCGCGGGCACTGACCAGCGTGCCCGCTCCGTCCGGAGACGGGTCACCGTCGCGGACCTCGGCGGCTTCGATGGTGCCGTCGGCGGTGAAGTCACGCCCGGCCACCAGCCCGACGACGTGCTTCCCGGGGGCGTCGGCACCGGTGATCCAGCTGGTGCCGTCCACCACGCGGGGGTCGACCAGGTAACGGACACCGTTGTCCTGCAGTGCTTTCGGGCCGATGTAGCCCTTGACCAGGAACGGGTGCTCGGCGAAATCGTCATCGGACAGCAGTGCGTACTCGGCCGGCTCGAGCGCCGCACCCAGCCGCTTCTCGTCGACCTCCCTGTCGCCGGGCAGCCCGATACCCAGCAGCTGCCATTCCCCGCCCGGTAAGCGCACTTTGAGCAGCACGTTCTTCAGGGTGTCGGCGGCGGTGACGCTGCGGCCCAGGTCGGCGCCGTTGGCCCAGTCCACCAAGGTGGCGATGGTCGGGGTGTTGCCGGTGTCGTGCACCTGCGGCTCCGGCAGGCCCTCGATCGGCTGCGGCTGCGGGCGGGCGGTGATCACCGCCTCGACGTTGGCGGCGTAGCCGGACTCCGGGCAGCGCACGAAGGTGTCTTCGCCGACCTCGCTCTCGGCGAGGAATTCCTCGGAGGCCGATCCGCCCATCGCCCCGGAGACCGCCGAGACGATCACGTAGCGCACGCCCAGCCGGTCGAAGATCCGCTGATAGGCCACCCGGTGCGCGTCGTAGGCGGCGGCCAGGCCGGTGTCGTCGACGTCGAAGGAGTAGGAGTCCTTCATCACGAACTCGCGGCCGCGCAGGATGCCGGCGCGCGGCCGCGCCTCATCGCGATACTTGGTCTGGATCTGGTAGAGCGTCAGCGGAAAGTCCTTGTAGGAGCTGTACTCCCCCTTGACCGTCAGGGTGAACAGTTCCTCGTGGGTGGGGCCGAGCAGGTAGTCGTTGTCGCGGCGGTCCTTCAGCCGGAACAGGCCCTCGCCGTACTCCGTCCAACGGTTGGTGGTCTCGTACGGCGCACGCGGCAGCAGCGCGGGGAACAGGATCTCCTGTCCGCCGATGGCGTTCATCTCCTCGCGCACCACCTTCTCGATGTTGCGCAGCACCCGCAGCCCCAGCGGCAGCCAGCTGTAGAGGCCGGGTGCGATCGGCCGGATGTAGCCGGCCCGGATCAGCAGCTTGTGGCTGGGGACTTCGGCATCGGCGGGGTCGTCGCGCAGCGTGCGCAGGAACAGTTCGGACATCCGGGTGATCACAGGCCGAGAGCCTAACTTCTCCATCGCGGGCGCTCCGCGAAGCACCCTTGTCGCGGTGGACCCGCGGGCAGTTACAGGTTGCCGGCGCCGAACGCGTCCTGGGCCTCCTGGGCATGCGCGACCTGTTTGGCCGAGTAGCCGATCAGCAGCGAGATGGCGCCGACCAGCACCGCCACCCCGGCCACCCACAGCAGGCCGTAGGTGTAGCCGGCGTCCAGCGCGGCGATCTGGGTGGGGTTCATGGTTTTGACCGGCATGTTGGTGCCGCCCAGATACAGCGTGCGCGAGGTGATGACGGCCTGGATGACCGCCAGCACGATCGGGCCGCCGAGGTTCTGCAGCATCAGCGCGATCGCCGAGGTCGGTCCGATCTGGTCGAAGCCCACGCCGGCGATCGCCGACAGGGTCAACGGCACCACGATCACGCCCATGCCAAGGCCGCCGAGCACGATCAGCGTCACGAAGTTCGGGAAGTAGGCGATGTCGCGGTCGACGGTCGAGCCGTAGACCATCGCCCCCAGCACCACTACGCCGCCGGCGATCACCAGAAGCCGCGGCGGGAACAACCGGACCAGCTGCGACGACACCCCGAGACCGACGCCCAGCCCGATGACGAACGGGATGAAGCCGACGCCGGCGCGCAACGCCGAGTAGCCCATCAGATCCTGAACGTACAGCCCGATGGTCACGGTCACGGTGAACAGCACACCACCGGCCAGGAAGATGGCCGCGAACGTGGCCACCCGGTTGCGGTCCCGGAACAGGCTGAACGGCACCACCGGGTTCTCGGCGGTGCGTTCCACCAGCGCGAAGGCCAGCAGCGCAACCACGGCCAGCACCCCGGAGCCGATGGTGATCACCGAGATCCAGCCCTTCTCGGGACCGATCGTGAACGCGAACACCGCGGCGGTGCAGCCCAGGGTCGCCAGCAGCGCGCCGCCCGCATCCAGCTTCATCCGCTCGCGCTGGGTCTCGGTCAGCGCGGTGCGGGCCAGGTAGATCATCAGCAGGCCGATCGGCACGTTGATGCCGAACGCCAGCCGCCACGACACCTCGGTCAGCGCGCCGCCGGCCACCAGACCCATCACCGAACCGATGGCGGTCATGGCGCCGAACACCGCGGTGGCCGCGTTGCGGGCCGGCCCCTTCGGGAACGTGGTGGCGATCAGCGCCAGCGCGGTCGGCGAGGCGATGGCCGACCCGACACCCTGCAGCAGCCGGGCGATCACCAGCGTGGGGGCGTCCCAGGCCGCCGCGCACAGCACCGAGGCGATGGTGAACAGCGCGACGCCGCTGATGAAGGTGCGTTTGCGGCCGATGGTGTCGCCGAGCCGACCGCCGAGCAGCATCAAGCCGCCGAAGGTCAGCACGTAGGCGCTGATCACCCAGCCGCGGCCGGCGTCGGACAGGCCGAGGTCGTTCTGGATCTTGGGAAGCGCGACGATCGCGATGGTGCTGTCCATCGTGGCCAGCAGTTGCATGCCCCCGATGGCGATGACGGCGTAGATGAATCGGCGAGAGGGCAGCATGGATGAGATATACCTGCTCGTGCGGCTAACGATGTCCGAGCCCTGACGAGTCGGGGAAGCCGACCCGGCAGCGTCTGCCGGCCACTGCGCGCTCGCCCGTCCTGCATCATCGAGAGCAGTCATAACCGGCTACCCTACAGTAATATTAAGAGATGTTTAAACCCCGAAGCCCGCGACCGCCCCGATAACGACGATCGCAGGAGGTCGGATGCCCTCCGCGCGGATCTTCTCGGGCGCGTCGGCCAGCGTGGCTCGGAGCGTGTGCTGCGCGGGCGTGGTCCCGTGCTGAACCACCAACACCGGTGTATCCGCAGGTCGGCCGCCTTTTTGCAGTACCGCGCTGAATTGCTCGATACGTTCGACGGCCATCAGCAGCACGATGGTGCCGCGCATCGCGGCCAGTGCATCCCAATTCACTAACGATTCCGGGTCGTCGGGCGCAAGATGGCCGCTGACCACCACGAATTCGTGGTTCACCGCACGGTGCGTGACCGGAACCCCGGCCTGCGCCGGCACCGCTATGGCACTGGTCACACCCGGCACCACCGTCACCGGAATCCCGGCGTCGGCGCAGGCCAGGACTTCTTCGTACCCGCGCGCGAACACGAACGGGTCGCCGCCTTTGAGCCGCACCACGAACTTGCCGGCCGCGGCGCGTTCGATCATCAGCGCGTTGATGGCGTCCTGGGCCATCGCCCGGCCGTAGGGGATCTTGGCGGCGTCGATGACTTCGACGTGCGGCGGCAGTTCGGCGAGCAGTTCGGGCGGGGCGAGCCGGTCGGCCACCACGACGTCGGCGTGCAACAGCATGCGCCGCCCGCGCACCGTGATCAGCTCCGGGTCGCCGGGGCCGCCGCCCACCAGGGCCACGCCGCCGCGGACCACGTCGGAGGTCGCCTCGATGTCCATGGCGATCAGACCGGACTGCAGCGCCTCCCGGATCGCCGACCGGATCGCCGCCGACCGGTTGTGCTCGCCGCCGGCCAGCACCCCCACCGACAGGCCGGCGTAGCTGAAGGTCGCCGGGGTGACCGCTGATCCCTCCACGGCGAGATCAGCACGCACACAGAAGATTTGTCGACGGTCGGCCTCGGCGACCACGGCGGCGTTGACGTCCGGGTCATCGGTGGCCGCAACCGCGTACCAGGCATCGGCCAGATCGCCGTCCCGGTACGCCCGCGACACCAACGTGATGCCGGGCTTGCGCTCCCCCAACGCCTCGACCGCCGGCGTTGCGCTGGGGGCGATCACCACCACCTGGGCGCCGCTGTCCACCAACAACGGCAGCCGCCGCTGTGCGACGCCTCCCGCGCCCACCACGACGACCTTGCGTCCGGCCAGCCGCAGCCCGACCAGATATGGGTTCTCGATCACCCGACAACTCTAAGGCTGGCCGCCGGATGCCGGACGCAGCTCGAGCTGTCGGGTCCCCCACTCCCGCACCTGCTCGAACAGGGCGGGCTCCTCGCCGAGCCGCACACCCAGCGACGGCACCATCTCCGTCAACGTCGGCAGCCAGCCCGCGAACCGGCTCGGGAAGCAGCGCGCCAGCACCTCGAGCGTGGCCGACACCGCGGTCGACGCTCCCGGCGAGGCGCCCAGCAGGCCCGCGATGGCGCCGTCGGCGGCATGCACGATCGTGGTGTCGAATTCCAGACGGCCACGCCGGATCACCTGCACCCGCTGGCCGGCCCGGATCGGTGACCAGTGCTCGCCGAGCGCATCGGGGACGAACTCGCGCAGCGCGGCCAGCCGCGCGACGGGACGTCGCCGCAGCTGGCCGAGGAGGTAGCCGACCAGTTTCCGCTCCCGGACCCCGGCCCCCAGCAGTGACGCCGCGTTGCCCACCCGCAGCGATCGGGGCAGATCCGTGGCCCGGCCGTGCTTGAGGAATCTCGGCGACCAGCCCGCGAACGGCCCGAACAGCAGCCACGCCGCGCCCTCGACCACCCTGGCGTCCAGGTGCGGGGCCGTCGTCGCGGGCGCACCCGGCGCCGGGAAGCCGTACACCTTGGCGCGGTGGGCGGCGGTCAGTTCCGGAACCCCGCTGCGCAGGAACACCCCGCCGATCGGGAATCCGCCGAAGCCCCGGATCTCGGGGATACCGGAGCGCTGAAGCAGTCCCAGAGTGGCACCCCCCGCCCCGACGAATACGAATTTGGCTTTGAGCCTTCGCCTTTCGCCGGTGCGGCGATCGACGAGGCCCAGCATCCAGCCACCGTCGGGCTCCCGGCGGATCGCGCGCACCTCGTGACCGAACAGCATCTCGGTGCCGTGGCGCACGCAAAAGCCGATCAGTTGCCCGGCCAGCGCGCCGAAGTCGACGTCGGTGCCGTCGGGCGACCAGTCCAGCGCCACCGGTTCGCCGGGATTGCGGCCGGCCGCCATCAGTGGCAGTCGCGCCGCGAACTCATCGAAGTCGGTGATGAACTCGGCTCCGGCGAACAGCGGGTTCCCGGCCAGCTCGCGGTGCCGGCGACGCAGCCGATCGACGCCGTCGGCGCCGTGGGCGAAGCTGACGTGCGGAACCGGGTGCACGAAGTCACGTGGCCGGCCCAGCAGCCCGTGCTGCACCGCGTAGGCCCAGAACTGGCGGGTCACCTGGAATTGCTCGTTGACGCGGATCGCCTTCTCCGGCGGGTAGAACAGCTCGCACAGGCCGGCATGGCCGGTGCCGGCGTTGTTCCAGGGGGCGCTGCTCTCGCCAGCGGCGGTGTCCAATCGCTCGATCACGGTGATCGAGGCCGCCGGCTCCAGCCGGCGCAGTATCGCCCCCAGCGTGGCACTCATGATGCCCGCACCGATCAGCGCCATATCCGTCTGAAGCGGTTTGGACACGTTAGGCAGCCTAGCCACGATGGCGGTAACCCGCGGCGCCCGGTTCCGGCGCACATGCGGCCGGCTCGGCTCGCCCACCGTTTAGGCTGACGCCATGGAGAGCTACGATCTGGCGATCATCGGAACCGGTTCGGGCAACAGCAT
Source organism: Mycolicibacter senuensis (assembly GCF_002101885.1). Taxonomy (GTDB): domain Bacteria; phylum Actinomycetota; class Actinomycetes; order Mycobacteriales; family Mycobacteriaceae; genus Mycobacterium; species Mycobacterium senuense. The sequence goes on along the minus strand of NZ_LQPS01000043.1, from coordinate 313,019 downwards.
TCTCGACGAGCGTTACGCGGACAAGCGAGTGGCCATCTGCGAGCAGGGCACCTTCGGCGGCACCTGCCTGAACGTGGGGTGCATCCCGACGAAGATGTTCGTCTACGCCGCCGAGGTGGCCAAGACGGTCAACGAGGCGACCCGCTACGGGGTGGACGCCCGCATCGACAAGGTCCGCTGGAACGACATCGTGTCGCGGGTCTTCAGCCGCATCGACCCGATCGCCGCCGGCGGCGAGGAGTATCGGCGCAGCCTGCCCAACGTCGACGTCTACGCCGAGCACACCCGGTTCGCGCCGGTCGGCTCCGACGGGAGATACGTGCTGCGCACCGCCGGCGGCGAGCAGTTCAGCGCCGAGCAGGTGGTGATCGCCGCCGGAGCGCGGTCGTGGATTCCGCCGGTGATCGCCGAGTCCGGGGTGCACTACTACACCAGCGATGACGTGATGCGGATCGCCGAATTGCCCGAGCACCTGGTCATCATCGGTGGCGGTTTCATCGCCGCCGAGTTCGCCCACGTCTTCTCCGCCTTGGGCGTCCGGGTCACGGTGGTGATCCGTGGCACGACGTTGCTGCGGCACTGCGACGAAACCGTCGCGGAGCGCTACACCCGGATCGGCGCGGACAAGTGGGAGCTGCGCTCGCAGCGCAACGTAGTCGCCGCCCGCCCGGAGGCACCCGCCCACAACGGCGTCATCCTGGAACTCGACGACGGGTCGACACTGCGGGCCGATGCGTTGCTGGTGGCCACCGGCCGGGTTCCCAACGGCGACCAGTTGGAGGCCGGGCAGGCCGGCATCGACATCGCCGGCGGCCGGGTTGTGGTCGACAAGTACCAGCGGACCACGGCGCGCGGTGTTTTCGCGCTCGGCGATGTGTCCTCCCCGTATGAGCTCAAACACGTCGCCAACCACGAGGCCCGGGTGGTACAGCACAACCTGCTCTGCGATTGGGACGATGTCGATGCGATGCGGATCACCGATCACCGTTACGTGCCGTTCGCGGTGTTCACCGACCCGCAGATCGCCGCGGTCGGATTGACCGAGAACCAGGCGCGGGCAAAGGGACTCGATATCTCGGTCAAGATCCAGGACTACGGCGACGTCGCCTACGGCTGGGCCATGGAGGACACCACCGGGTTCGTCAAACTCATCGCCGAACGCGGCACCGGGCGGCTGCTCGGTGCGCACATCATGGGCCATCAGGCGTCGTCGATCGTCCAGCCGCTGATCCAGGCGATGAGCTTCGGACTGACCGCGCGCGATATGGCCCGCGGTCAATACTGGATCCACCCGGCGCTGCCGGAGGCCGTCGAGAATGCGTTGCTGGGCCTGGAATGAGGCCGGGCCGCCGATAGGAGAGAGCGATGAAGTCCACCCTGCTGTCCCGCCGCGACCTGGATTTTCTGCTCTTCGACTGGCTGCGCATCGATGAGCTGACCCGCCGCGCCCGGTTCGCCGAGCACTCCCGGGACACCTTCGCCGGCGCACTGCAGCTGTGCGAACAGCTCGCGACCCGCTATTTCGCCCCGCACAACAAGAAGAGCGATACCAACGAGCCCACCTTCGACGGGGTGAAGGTCACCGTCATCGGTGAGGTCAAGGAGGCGTTGGCGGCGTGCGCCGACGCCGAGCTGGTCGGCATGGCGATGGACTATCGGCTGGGCGGGGCGCAACTGCCGGCGACGGTGGCCCAGGCCGGCTTCGCCTGGCTGATGGCCGCCAATGTCGCCACCGCCGGCTATCCGATGCTGACGATGGCCAACGCCAACCTGCTCGCCGAATTCGGCAGCGACCAGCAGATCGACGCCTTCGTCAAGCCCATGATCGCCGGCCGGTTCCTGGGGACGATGTGCCTCTCGGAGACCCAGGCCGGATCATCGCTGGCCGATATCACCACCCGCGCCGAACCGCGGCCCGACGGCACCTTCCGGTTGTTCGGGTCGAAGATGTGGATCTCCGGAGGTGACCACGAACTCAGTGACAACATCGTCCATCTGGTGCTGGCCAAGATCCCCGGCGGCCCGGCCGGCACCAAGGGGATCTCGCTGTTCATCGTCCCGAAGTATCTGGTGGGCCCCGACGGCGCCCCGGGTGAACGCAACGACGTCGTGCTGGCCGGGCTCAACCACAAGATGGGCTACCGCGGCATCACCAACACCGTGCTCAACTTCGGGGAGGGCGGCTATCGGCCCGGGGGCGAACCGGGCGCGGTCGGTTACCTGGTCGGTGAGCAGCACCGCGGGTTGAGCTACATGTTCCGGATGATGAACGAAGCCCGGCTGGGGGTGGGCATGGGCGCGATCGCGCTCGGCTACACCGGCTACCTGAAGTCGCTCGACTACGCCCGTGACCGCCCGCAGGGCCGACCGGTGACAGCGAAAGACCCGGCCGCACCCCAGATTCCGATCATCGAGCACGCAGACGTCAAACGAATGCTGCTGGCGCAGAAATCCTATGTCGAGGGAGCGTTGGCGTTGGCGCTGTACTGCGCGCGACTCGTCGACATCGCGCGCGCCGCCGAATCCGACGAGGAACTCGAGCACGCCACCGCGTTGCTGGACATCCTCACCCCGGTCGCCAAGAGCTGGCCGTCGCAGTGGTGTCTGGCCGCCAACGACCTGGCCATCCAGGTGCACGGCGGCTACGGCTACACCCGCGAGTACGACGTCGAACAGCACTACCGGGACAACCGGCTCAACCCGATTCACGAGGGAACCCACGGTATCCAGAGCCTGGACCTGTTGGGACGCAAGGTGGTTCAACGCGACGGAGCCAGTCTGGCCGCCCTGCACCGGGCGATGACCGACAGCGTCACCGCCGCGCGCCGGGCCGGTGGTGAATCGGCCGAACTCGCAGACCGACTCGACGCCGTGGTCCAGCGATTGGTCGCGGTCACCGCGGGCATGTTCGCCGCCGGTGACATCGATGCCGCATTGGCCAACAGCGCCGTCTATCTGGAGGCGTTCGGCCACGTGGTGATCGCCTGGATGTGGCTGGAACAACTGCTGGCCGTCGCCGATCGCACCGGGGACTTCTACGACGGCAAGCGGCAGGCCGCCCGATACTTCTTCCGCTACGAGCTGCCGAAGACCGGCCCGCAGCTCGACCTGCTGGAAAGCCTGGACCGCACCACGATCCAGATGCGCCCGCAGTGGTTCTGACGGGCGCGCCGCCGGTTGCTACAGCGGAGTGACGTAGGCCGAGCTGATTCCGCCGTCGACCAGAAACGTCGAGCCGGTGATGAAGGAGGCGTCGTCGCTGGCCAGAAACGCCACTGCGGCGGCGATCTCCTCGGGCTCGGCGAACCGGCCCACCGGCACGTGCACCAGCCGGCGCGCCGCACGCTCCGGGTCGGCGGCGAAGAGTTCTTGCAGCAGTGGGGTATTCACCGGTCCCGGGCACAGTGCGTTGACCCGGATACCCTGCCGGGCGTACTGCACTCCGAGTTCCCGCGACATGGCCAGCACGCCGCCCTTGGAGGCGGTGTAGGAGATCTGCGATGTCGCCGAGCCCATCACCGCCACGAACGACGCGGTGTTGATGATCGAGCCGCGGCCCGCCGGCGTCATGTGCCGCAGCGCCGCCCGGCAGCACAGGTAGACCGACTTCAGGTTGACGTCTTGAACGCGTTGCCAGGCCGGCAGTTCGGTGGTTTCGATCAGATCGTCATCCGGCGGAGAGATGCCGGCGTTGTTGAAGGCGATGTCGACCGCGCCGAAGGTCTGCGCCGCGGTGTCGAACAGCGCGTCGACCTGCTCCTGCTCGGAGACGTCGACCGGTATGAACAGCCCGTCCAGTTCTTCGGCGACCGCAGCACCCGCCGACGGATCGAGGTCACCGACCACGACGCGCGCGCCCTCGGAGCGCATCCGCCGGGCGGCCGCGAGGCCGATTCCGCCACCGGCGCCGGTCACCACGGCGACGCGCCCGGCCAGGCGTTGGGTCAGATCGGTCACTCACATCTCCTTCACTGCGATGAACACGTTCTTGGTGTCGGTGAAGGCCAGCGGGGCGTCTGCGCCCAGCTCCCGGCCCAACCCCGATTGTTTGAAGCCCCCGAACGGGGTGTTGAAACGCACCGATGCGTGCGAATTCACCGACAGATTGCCGGCTTCCACCGCGCGCGACATCCGCAGCGCCCTCGACAGGTCGTCGGTCCAGATCGAACCCGACAGTCCGTAGACGGTGTTGTTGGCCAGCGCTACCGCGTCGGCCTCATCCTCGAACGGCAGCACCGTCACCACCGGGCCGAAGATCTCCTCGGTGACGCTGCGGTCATCACGCGTGGGGGTCAGCACCGTCGGGGGGAACCAGAAACCCGGGCCGTCCGGCGCCCGGCCGCGGAAGGCCACCGGCGCGTCGTCGGGAACATAGGAGGCCACCTTGTCCCAGTGTGGTCGTGAGACCAGCGGGCCCATCTCGGTGTCTCGCGAGGCCGGATCGCCCACCACGACCCCGGCGACCGCGGGCTCGAGCAGTTCCATGAATCGGTCGTACACACTCGCTTGCACCAGGATCCGGCTGCGTGCGCAGCAGTCCTGCCCGGCGTTGTCGAACACCCCGTAGGGCGCCGTCGCCGCCGCCTGCTCCAGGTCGCAGTCGGCGAACACGATGTTGGCGCTCTTGCCACCCAGCTCCAGCGTGACCCGTTTGACGCCGGGTGCCGCGGCCGCCAGCACCCGGGTCCCGGTGACGGTGGATCCGGTGAATACGATCTTGGCCACCCTCGGGTGGGTGACCAGTCGCTCCCCCACCTCGGCGCCGGGGCCGGGCAGCACCTGCAGCAGATCAGGGTCCAAGCCGGCGTGTGCGGCCAACTCCACCAGCCTGATCGTGGTCAGCGGCGTCCACTCGGCGGGCTTGACCAGCACCGCGTTGCCGGCGGCCAGTGCGGGGGCGAACCCCCACGCGGCGATCGGCATCGGGAAGTTCCACGGGGTGATGATGCCGACCACACCGAGCGGCTCGTGGAAGGTGACATCCAGCCCGCCGGCCACCGGTATCTGGCGACCGGACAACCGTTCCGGGCTGGCCGAGTAGAACTGCAGCACGTCGCGGACGTGCCCGGCCTCCCATTCGGCGGCCGACACCGGATGACCGGCGTTTCGCACCTCGAGCGCGGCCAGCTCGTCGACGTGGGCGTCGACGGCCGCGGCGAAGTCCCGCAACGCCGCAGCGCGCTCGGCCGGCGCCGACCGCGCCCACCGCTGCTGCGCCACCTGCGCACGACCCACCGCGTCGTCGACCGCAGCGGCGTCGACGTGCTCGACGGTGCCGAACGCCGCCCCGGTGGCCGGGTTGATGAGGTCGTGTGTCGTCATCGGCTCACCTGCGCCGCCGCGTAGCTTCGCGCCGCGTCCACGATCGCGGTGAACAATCGCAGATCGGCCAGTGACGCTTCCGGATGCCACTGGACCGCCAGCACGAAGTCCTGCCCGGGAAGCTCGATCGCCTCGATGACACCGTCGTCATCGCGCGCGCTGACCACCAGCTCGTCACCGAGCTCGGCGATCGCCTGGTGGTGGTAGCACTGCACCTGACAGGTCTCGCCCAGCAGGCCGGCCAGCCGGGTGCCCGCCACGATGCGCGCGGGCATCGGGGTGAACACCCCGTCGCCGGCCCGGTGGCCGCAGCTGCCGAGCACGTCGGGCAGATGCTGGTGCAGCGTCCCGCCGAGCGCGACATTGAGCACCTGGGCGCCGCGGCAGATGCCCAGCACCGGCACGCCACGGCGAAGCGCCTCGGCCAGCAGCGCGAACTCCCAGGCGTCCCGCGTGGTGTCGGGCTGGTCGGTCTCGGCGTGCGCCGGCTGGCCGTAGCCGGCGGGATCGAGGTCTCTGCCGCCGGTGATCACCAGGCCGGACACTCCGTCGAGCACCCGCGCGGCGATCTCGGGTGTCGCCGGCTGCGGCGGCAGCAGCACCGCGATACCGCCGGCGGCGGTGACGCCCTCGAGGTAGGTGGCGGGCAGCAGACCCGCCGGCACATCCCACACCCCGAACTGCGCCCGGTCCAGGTAGCTGGTCAGTCCGACCACCGGGCCGGCCGGTTCACGGAGTTCAGAACCTCTCAAAGCCCCGAACCCTCTCCCAGTCGGTCACCGCGGTGTTGAAGGCGTCCAACTCCACCCGGGCGCCGTGCAGGTAATGCTCGACCACGTCGTCGCCGAACGCCTTGCGCGCCACCGTGGATTCGGCGAACGCCGCGGCCGCCTCGGCGAGCGTGGTGGGCAGTTGCGGCAGCCCGGCGCGGTAGGCGTCACCGTCGACCGGATCCGGCAGTTCCAGATCGTTGTCGACGCCGTGCAGGCCGGCCGCGATCAGCGCCGCCACCGCCAGGTAGGGGTTCACGTCACCGCCGGGCACCCGGCACTCCATTCGCAGCGAGTCGCCGCCGCCGATGACCCGCAAGGCGCAGGTGCGATTATCCAGGCCCCACCCGATCACTGTCGGCGCGAAGCTGCCGCCGACGAACCGTTTGTAGGAATTGATGTTCGGCGCGTAACACAGCGTCAGCTCAGCCAGGGTGGCCAGCTGGCCGGCCAGGAAGCTGCGGAACAACACCGACATGCCGTGCGGCGCCGCCGGATCGGCGAACACCGCTTCGCCTTCGGCGCTGCGCAGCGACAGGTGCACGTGGCAGCTGTTGCCTTCGCGTTCGTCGAATTTGGCCATGAACGTCAGGCTCTTGCCGTGTTGGTCGGCGATCTCCTTGGCGCCGCTCTTATAGACGCTGTGGTTGTCGCAGGCGATCAGCGCCTCGTCGTAACGGAAGGTGATCTCCTGCTGACCGGTGTGGCACTCCCCCTTGACGCCCTCACAGCGCATTCCGGCACCGGCCATGCCCAACCGGATGTCACGCAGCAGCGGTTCCAGCCGGGCACCGGCGACCAGGCCGTAGTCGGCGTTGTAGTCCGTCGCCGCTGTCAGGCCGCGATAGCCGCCGGCCCACGCCTGCCGGTAGCTGTCGTCGAAGACCAGGAACTCGAGTTCGGTTGCGGCGTAAGCGACCAGCCCGCGTTCGGTCAACCGTGCGAGCTGAGCGGCCAGGATCTGGCGGGGCGACACCGCGACCTGGGCGCCGTCGGGCCAGTGGGCGTCGGCGAGCACGTGGGCGGTGCCGGGCAGCCACGGGATGCGCCGCAGTGTGGCGAAGTCGGGTCGCAGCACCAGATCGCCGTAGCCGGTGCCCCAGTCGGCGATCGGGTAGCCGGGAACGGTGTTCATCTCGACGTCGACGGCGAGCAGGTAGCTGCAGCATTCCACGCCGTGGCCGGCGACCTCGTCGAGAAAATGCTGCGCCGCGACGCGCTTACCGACCAGCCGGCCCTGCATGTCAGTGAACGCCACCACCACGGTGTCGATCTCGCCGGAGGCGACCAGTTGCTGCAGTTCGATCTGGGACAGCATCGCGGGCCGGGTCATAGTGCTCCTTCGCCGACGACGGTCCCCCTGACAGTTGAGTGCTGCCAGGCTACCCGCCCGCGGTCAGCCGATGGTCTCCAGCCGACGGAATTGCTGAGACCGGTAGCAGTCGGCGCAGGTCGATCGGCGGATCTTGCCGCTGGTGGTGATCGGCAACGAGCCGGGGGCGACCAGCACCAGGTCGGCCACCCGCACGCCGTGGCAACGCGAAACCGCCGCCGCCACTTCCCGTTTCAGGGTCTGCACCCGCTCGGCTTGCTCGTCCGGATTGCCCCGGTTCTTGACTTCGGCGATGATGACCAGCTGCTCACGGCCCTCACCGCTGACCGGGACCGCCGCGACGCGTCCCCCGGTGAGCTCCTGCACCGTGGCCTCGATGTCATCGGGGTAGTGGTTTCGGCCGTCGACGATCAGCAGGTCTTTGATACGGCCGACGACCAGCAGTTCGCCCTCGTGGATGACCCCGAGATCCCCGGTGCGCAACCACGGTCCCGCCGGTGTGCCCGGGCTCGGGGCGTCGAGGCGTCCGCCGAAGGTGCGTTCGGTGGCCTCCGCGTTGTGCCAGTAGCCGCTGGCGACGTTGGCTCCGTGTATCCAGATCTCCCCGACCGTGCCGGCGGGGTTCTCGGTGCGGGTGTCGGGGTCGACGATCCGCACCGTGCAGGCGCGCGGGGCGCCGATGCTGACCAGGTCGGCTCCGGCGGGGCTGACCTCGGCGGTGCCGGCCACCAGTTTCTCGTAGTCGAGCCGGACGGTCACCGGCCGATGCGCACGCGGCGCCGATGCCACGTAGACCATCGCCTCGGCCAGCCCGTAGGACGGTGCCAGGGCGTTGGCGGGCAGGTTGAAGCGGGCGAATCGCTCGGTGAAGCGCCGGATCGTCGCCGCGTGGATGCGCTCGCTGCCGGACAGGATGGTGTGCACCCCGCCGAGGTCGAGTCCGGCCATGTCGTCGTCGGTGGTGCGTCGCGAGGCCAGTTCGAACGCGAAGTTCGGCCCGGCAGTGAACGAACAGGGGTTGCCGGCCAGCTGCTGCATCCACCGGGCCGGCTTCTGCAGGAAGGCGATCGGGCTCATGATCACCGAGGGGCGGCCCAGCGTGACGGCGCCCATGACGCCGAGCAACAGCCCCATGTCGTGATAGAACGGCAGCCACGACACCAGGGTGGTGTCGTCCGGTGCCGCTCCCCCTTCGTCACCGAAATAGTCCTTCAGCACCTGCTCGATGTTGGCGAACACGTTCCGGTGCGAGACCACGACGCCCCGCGGCGAACCGGTCGACCCGGAGGTGTACTGCAGCAACGCGGTCTTGGTGGTCAGCGCGCCGGAGCCGTTCCAGCCGGAGGGCGAGTCGAGGTCGAGCAGGTCCACCTCGATGATCGCCGGCGGGTTGCCCCCGACGGCGCTCACGCAGGTGTGGATGTCACCGGCTACGGCCGATGTGGTGAGCACCGCGGCCGGGGCGCAGTCCTTCAGCGCCGCGGTGACGCGTTCGTCGCGGCTGCCGAACGCCGGCACCGGTAGCGGGACCACGATGCAGCCGGCCTCCATCGCGCCGAAGAAGGCGGCGATGTATTCGAGGCCCTGCGGCGCCAGCAACGCGACCCGGTCGCCCGGCGAGGCCACCGCGGCCACCTCGGCGGCCACCGACTCGGTGCGCCGCAGGATCTGCGGCCACGTCAGGGTCTCGGCGTAGCCCGCTTGGTCGACCTCGTAGTCGATGAAGGTGAACGCCGACCGGTCCGGCCATTGCTGAGCCCGTTCGCGCAGCAGTCCCGGTATCGAATGCCCCCACGACAACACTTTGTACCCCCGGTTGTTGTATTCGATTTTTTGGAAAGCGGCGGCCCCCTATGCCGCGCGGCGATGCTGAACTTACGATTCTCGCCAGCCCCTACCAGGTGCTGGCCCGCAACACGATCTCCATCGCGAGTTGCGCGGTGAACTCACTCGCGCTGCGGCGTCCGGGAAGCATCACCAGCCGGTGTTCGCCGTAGACGAACCGCTGGCTGGCATCGGCCACCGAAGCGGAGGCGCGGGAACTGACCAGCACGGTGGTGTTGATCTCCACCGGCGGGCAGCGTTCGTCGCGGATCCCGCCGCCCAGGTCCGGTGCCCGCGGATGTCCCCGGTCGAGTACCACCAGGCCGGTGAACCGGTCCGGGCGGGTGGCCGCGAGCTCCCAGGCGTTGTCACCGCCGCTGCGGTCGCCCACCAGCACTCCGCATTGGACTCCCAGCGAATCCAGGATGCCCACCACGGACTTGGGTGTCAGCCGCGGGTCGGCGCCGATCACGATGGTTCGCAACGACGCGGTATGCAGCCGTTGGCAGACCGCCTCGTAGGCGGTCAACGGGTGTTGGGCCGCTGCGAGCACGACCACGACCGGCCCGTTGTGCGGACCGGCGACATCGACCGGGATCGGAAACCCGTCGATGGTCATCATCGTGCCCGGCATTTTCGCAACGCTACAGCCAGTGGGGCCGCACGGGGCGGTTTTGATGGGCCCTCAGCAGCTCAACAGAAACGGCGGGGACGTCACGGAAGTGTCAGGATCTCGGCCCCGTCGTCGGTGACCACCAAGGTGTGCTCGAACTGCGCGGTCCACCGCCCGTCGCTGGTGACGACCGTCCAGTCGTCATCCCAGATCTCGTAGTCCAATGCCCCGAGATTGATCATCGGCTCGATGGTGAACGTCATTCCCGGCTCGATGACGGTGTCCACCTCGGGTTGGTCGTAATGCAGCACCACCAACCCGTTGTGGAAGGTGGTGCCGATCCCGTGACCGGTGAAGTCGCGCACCACGTTGTAGCCGAACCGATTCGCGTACGCCTCGATGACCCGGCCGATCACCGACAGCGCCCGCCCCGGTTTGACCGCCTTGATGGCGCGCATCGTGGCCTCCCGGGTGCGCTCGACCAGCAGTCGGTGCTCCTCGGACACCTCCCCGGCCAGAAAGGTGGCGTTGGTGTCGCCGTGCACGCCGTCGATGTAGGCGGTGACGTCGATGTTGACGATGTCCCCGTCGGCGATCACCGTCGAGTCCGGGATGCCGTGGCAGATGACCTCGTTGAGCGAGGTGCAGCAGGACTTGGGAAAGCCCTTGTAGCCCAGCGTGGAGGGGTAGGCGCCGTGGTCGACCATGTAGTCGTGGGCGATGCGGTCCAGCGCGTCAGTGGTCACCCCGGGGGCCACCGCGCTGCCCGCCGCCGCCAGCGCGCCTGCGGCGATCCGGCCCGCCACCCGCATCTTCTCGATCACCTCGGGGCTCTGCACCCACGGCTCGCTGCCTTCGGCGGCGGTGGATCTGCCGACGTATTCCGGCCGCGGGATCGACTTGGGCACCGGCAGCGTCGGAGACACCACACCGGGGGAAAGCGGGGTACGCACGGCCATCACGCCAGTTTAACGACTCGCCGCCGCCGTGGATCCGGGTCATGGCCGCCGGGTCGGGCCGCGCCGGCGGGGTCCGGGTTGTCAGCGGCGCAGCCGCTGTCGGCTGAGCCAGGGCCGCCGGGGGCCCTTGATGTCCACCGAGCCGCACACCACGCGCCCGGCCAGCACCACATGCGGGGTGCCCTCGGCGGGGGCGTCTTTGCGATGGTCCTTGGCGCTGCCGACGTAGACCTCGACGTCGTCGATGGAGGCGCTCGCGCCGTCGGGCAGCCGGATATCGACCGAACCGAGCCGCATGTCCAGTTCGATGACGACCACCGGCCCGGCGAACCGCGCCTTGGTGAGGTCGAGTTCCACCGATCCCAGGCGTCGCACCAGGGCCAGCCGGGTCGGCACGACCCATTCCCCGTGCCGCTTGAGCGAGCCGGCCCAACCGCGCAGTTCGACCCGGTCGGCCGCCGAGGTGACGATCGCCCGCGGCCCCGGCAGATCCCCGATCAGGGTGTCGAGTTCTGAGCGCATCCTGGCCTGCGACACCTGGGCGGCGCGCTCCTCGAATTCGCCGATGTCGATCAGCCCCAGGGAGACGGCGTTGTGCAGGCGACGCAGCGTGCCATTGCGGTCCGCATCGGAGATACGCAAGGCCACGTCATCGAGACCGGTCATGGCTTCTCAATTTACCGTCGCCGGCCCGTGCGCGCTTCAGGCGCGGTCACAGCAGGAAGTTGTCCGGCAGCGAGTCGAACATCACCTTGGTCATCCGCACCGCGTACTCCGAGCTCCCGCCGCCGACGATCAGCGCCGCGAAAGCCATGTCGCCCCGGTAGCCGGCGAACCAGGAATGCGAGCCGCCGGCGAACTCGGCCTCGCCGGTCTTGCCGAACACCGGCCCGCAGCCGGCGACGGCGCGCGCGGTGCCGTCGGTGACCACCAGGCGCATCATCTGGCGCAGGCCGTCGAGCATCTCGTTGCTCACCGGCGGGCCCACCGGGCCGTTGACCGTGGTCGGCCGGCCCTCGATCAGCCGGGGCACCGGGGTCTTCCCGGCCGCCACCGTGGCCGCGGCCAGCGCGACGCCGAACGGGCTGGCCAGCACCTTGCCCTGGCCGAATCCGTCCTCGGTCAGTTCGGCCAGGTCCACCGTCGGCGGCACCGAACCGGTGACGGTCGTGATGCCGTCCACCAGGTAGTCCACCCCGATCCCGTAGCGGCTGGCTGCCTGGGACAGCGCCCGCGGCGGCATCCGGCTGGCCAGTTCGGCGAAGGTGGTGTTGCACGAGTTGGCGAAGGCCCGCGACATCGACACCATGCCCAGGTCGAATCCGCCGTAGTTCGGGATGGTGCGGTGGCCGATGTCGAGTTCGCCGGGACAGCCCACCAGCGAATTCGGTGAGACCATGTCACGTTCGATCGCCGCACCGGCGGTGACCATCTTGAACGTCGAACCGGGCGGGTACAGACCGGTGGTCGCGACCAGTCCGTCGGCGTCGGCGGCGGTGTTCTGCGCGACCGCGAGCAGCTCACCGGTCGAGGGTTTGATCACCACCATCATCGCCTTGTTGCCGCGGGTGTTGACCGCGTTCTGGGCGGCCCGCTGAACCGATCGGTCCAGGCTGATGGTCAGCGACGGCGCCGGTGACGGGTCGACTTCGTGCAGCACCGCGACGTCGACACCGTTCTGGTTGACGCTGACGACGCGCCAGCCCGCCTCGCCGTCGAGTCGGTCCGCGACGGCCTTCTTCACCTCGCCGACGAGCACCGGCGCGAACCGGTCGTCGGTGGGCAGCAGTTCCGGGCGCGGGGTGATCACCACCCCCGGCAGCGCGCCGATCGCCGCCTCGACGCGGTCGTGGTCGTTTTTGCGCAGGGTGATCAGATCCAGCGGAGTGACAGAGGAGCTGGCCTGCTCGGCGAGCCGTTGCGGGTCGCCCAGGGTGCCGTCGAACGGCCGCAGCGCCTCGATGACCGCGCCCGCGGTGCGCATCAGGTTCCGCCCGGCCCGGCCGGCGTCCAGTTCGTAGTGGTAGACGTAGCCGGGCACCAACACGTCGGTACCGCCGGCCTCGTTGACCGAGGCGCGGCGCGGCGGGTCGGCCCGCAGCGCGAAGGTCTGATGCTCGCCCAGCTTGGGGTGCAGGCCGGTCGCCGTCCAGCGGACCGCCCAGTTCCCTTCGTTGCGCACCATCTTGAGCTGGCCGTCGTAGGACCAGGCGCGGTTTTTCGGCAGCTGCCAGGTGTAGCGGTAGGACACCGTGCCGGTGTCGTCGTTGTAGCGGGCGCCGAGGATCTGGGCGTCGAGGTGCTCGGCCTGCAGTCCGGCCCAGGCCGCGTTGAGGGCGGTGCGGGCGGTGGCGGGGTCGTCGCTGAGTTCGGCGGCGGTGGCGGTGTCGCCGGTGGCCAGCGCGGCGAAGAACCGCTCCGCGGTGGGCGCCGGGCCGTCCGGGCGGGGCGTACAGGCCGCCAGGCCGGCCGCGGTGACCACCACCGCCAACAGTCCCGTGACGCGTGTGACGAATGAGCTTGCAGTTGTCATTGAGGCAGATGTTACGAAATGGGAACGGTCGCAGGGCGGAGGCGCACCGAGACGGGGGGCACCTCCCGCTTGCGGGGGAAAGTTGGCGTGTCCGCTACTCGAACTTTTCCGCGCTAAGTCCGGCTTCGACGCGAACGAAGAACTCAGTCCAACAAAACCGTCGCGAAGGTGCCGGTCTGGGTGAACCCGACCCGCTCGTAGGTGGCCCGGGCCACCTCGTTGAAATCGTTGACGTACAAGCTGGCGACGCGGCCGGTGCCGACGATCACCGCGGCCAGCATCGCGGTGCCCCCGGAGCCCAGCCCGCGCCCGCGTCGTTCCGGGTGCACCCACACGCCCTGGATCTGCCCCACCGTCGGCGACTGCGAACCCACCTCCGCCTTGAACACCACCTCGCCGCGCTCGAAGCGCGCCCAAGCCCGGCCCGCCGCGATCAGGTTGGCCACCCGGCGCCGGTAGGCGCGCCCGCCGTCACCGAGCCGCGGGTCCACCCCGACCTCCCCGATGAACATGTCGACGGCCGCCACCAGGTAGGCGTCGAGTTCATCCGGGCGGACCTGACGCACCTCCGTGTCCATCGGGCAGTCGGGCATGGCGTGCAACGCCATCAGCGGTTGGCTCTCGCGCACATCCCGGGCCGGGCCCCAGACATCTGCCAGGCGCTGCCACATCGGCAACACGAATTCGGCACGGCCGACCAGCGATGAACACCGGCGGATGGCGCTGACCGCCTTGTCGGCGAAGGCGGTCAGGTCGGCCGGCGCGCCGCGCAGCGGGACCAGGTTCCCCCCGGCGTAGCACAGCGATTCGTCCGCGCTGCCGCGCGTCCACAGTTCGCCACCGATCGACCGGGGATCGACACCGTAGTCGGCGACCCGGGCCGCGACCATGCAGGAGCCGACCGGATCCGCGTCGAGCACCCGCCACACCGCGGCGGCGTCGCGCGCGACGGACACCCGTCGCTGATCGAGGCGGAAATCCGGCGGAGCCGACATAGTGACTCTTTCTTGCGAACTGACTTGCCGCGCGCGGTCGGCGGATCGGCTCAGTTCAGCTTACGGCGACGGTGGGCGAACCGCCGGGAGATCCGTCCCCCATCTCTGCCGCGAGCCGCAATGCCTCCTCGATCAGGGTCTCGACAATCTGCGCCTCGGGAACGGTCTTGATCACCTGGCCTTTGACGAAGATCTGGCCCTTGCCGTTGCCGGAAGCCACACCCAGATCCGCCTCACGGGCCTCACCGGGCCCGTTGACCACACATCCCATCACCGCGACCCGCAGTGGGATGTCGAGTCCCTCCAGCCCCGCGGTGACCTCGTTGGCCAGCTTGTAGACGTCGACCTGTGCGCGACCGCAGGACGGACACGAGACGATCTCCAGGCCCCGCGGGCGCAGGTTGAGCGATTCCAGGATCTGGTTGCCGACCTTGACCTCTTCGACCGGCGGGGCGGACAGCGACACCCGGATGGTGTCGCCGATACCGCGGGACAGCAGCGCGCCGAACGCCACGGCGGACTTGATGGTGCCCTGGAACGCCGGTCCGGCCTCGGTGACTCCCAGATGCAGCGGGTAGTCGCACTGCTCGGCCAGTTGCTCGTAGGCGGCCACCATCACGACCGGGTCGTTGTGCTTGACGCTGATCTTGACGTCGCCGAAGCCGTGCTCCTCGAACAGCGACGCCTCCCACAGCGCCGACTCGACCAGCGCCTCGGGGGTGGCCTTGCCGTACTTGGTCAGGAACCGCTTGTCCAGTGAGCCGGCGTTGACGCCGATCCGGATCGGCACACCGGCCGCGCCGGCGGCCTTGGCGACGTCGGCCACCCGACCGTCGAACTCCTTGATGTTGCCCGGGTTCACCCGCACCGCGGCACAGCCGGCGTCGATCGCGGCGAAGATGTACTTCGGCTGGAAGTGGATGTCGGCGATCACCGGCAGCTTGCTCTTGCGGGCGATGGTCGCCAGCGCGTCGGCGTCCTCCTGGCGCGGGCAGGCCACTCGCACGATGTCGCAGCCGGCGGTGGTCAGCGCCGCGATCTGCTGCAGCGTCGCGTCGACGTCGTGGGTCTTGGTGGTGCACATCGACTGCACCGAAATCGGGTGGTCGCTGCCCACCCCGACGCCACCGACCATCAACTGGCGGGTCTTACGGCGCGGCGCCAGTGTGGGCGCGGGCAGCGCCGGCATACCTAGGCCGACGGACATGCGGGGGCTCCTATCAAAACAGCCTGATCGGGTTGACCAAGTCGGCGGTCACGGTGAGCAGCATGTAACCGACCACCACGACCAAGACTACGTAAGTGGCCGGCATCAGCTTGAGATAGTTCACCGGGGCGGCGGCGACCTTCCCGCGTGCCGAGCGAACCATGTTGCGGAGTTTTTCGTACAGCGCGATCGCGATGTGCCCGCCGTCGAACGGCAGCAGCGGCACCAGGTTGAGCACACCCAGGATGAAGTTCAGCTGCGCCAGGAAGAACCAGAACGCCACCCACAATCCGTGGTCGACGGTGTCACCGCCGATGATCGAGGCGCCCACCACGCTGATCGGGGTCTCCGGGTCGCGCTCCCCGTTCGGGTGGCCGATGGCGTGCATCAGCGCGCCGACCTTGGACGGGATGTTGGCCAGCGACTTGCCCAGCAGCACCGCCAGGTCGCCGCTGAAGGTGAACGTGGCCGGCACCGCGGTGATCGGGTTGTACTGGGCGGGCCCGAACTGGGCGGCCCCCACCCCGATGGCGCCCACCGTGCTGGGAACCGCCTCGCTGTCCCGCCCGTCGGCGATCCAGCGCTGGGTGGGCGTCACATCGACGTACTTGGTCAACTCCGCGCCGTCGCGTTCGACGACGATCGGGGTGGTGCCGTGCTGTTTGCGCACCGCGGCGGCCATCTCCTCGAAGGTCGACACCGGCGTGTCACCGACTTTGACCACCACGTCGCCGGCCCGCATGCCCGCCAGCGCCGCCGGACCGGGACCCGAGCAGGTACCCAGTTCACCCTTGACGACTTCCGGTGCCACACAAGCTGTTTCGCCGATCACCGCGGTGGTGGGCGCGTGCAGGTTGGGCAGGCCCCAGATCACCCCGATGGCGTAGACCAGCGCCAGGCCGATGATGAAGTTCATGCCGGGCCCGGCGAACAGCACCGCGACCCGCTTCCAGGTCTGCTGCTTGTACATGGCGCGGTCGACCTCGTCGGGCGCCAGCTCCTCCACCGCCGTCATGCCGGCGATGTCGCAGAAGCCGCCGGCCGGGATCGCCTTGAGGCCGTATTCGGTGTCGCCACGGCGCGTCGACCACAGCGTGGTGCCGAAGCCGACGAAGTAGCGCCGCACCTTCATCCCGGTGGCTCGGGCCACCCACATGTGGCCACATTCGTGTAGTGCCACCGATACCAGGATGGCCAGCGCGAACAGCGCGATGCCGACCGCGAACATCATCGGGTGCTTCCGACCTTTCTCATAGCTACCGCCTCGACGGCGCGAGCCGCCCGTTGGCGAGCCCAGCGTTGCGCATCGAGTACGTCATCCACGGTAGCGGGTTGTGCGGCCCACTGGTCGGCGGAGCCCAGCACCTCGGCGATGATCTCGACGATCGTGGGGAAACCGATCCGGCCTTGCAGGAACGCCTCTGCTGACTCCTCATTGGCGGCGTTGTAGACAGCGGTCAGGCAGCCGCCGGTCTGACCGGCCTGGCGGGCCAGGGCCACCGCCGGGAAAACCGTGTCGTCCAGCGGCTCGAACTCCCAGCTGGAGGCGCTGGTGAAGTCGCAGGCCGCGGCCGCGCCGGGCACCCGGGCAGGCCAGCCCAGGGCCAGGGCGATCGGCAGCCGCATGTCCGGCGGGCTGGCCTGGGCGATCGTCGAGCCGTCGGTGAAGGTGACCATGGAGTGCACGATCGATTGGGGGTGGACGACGACGTCGATGTGCTCGTAGGGCACGCCGAACAACAGGTGGGTCTCGATCAGCTCGAGCCCCTTGTTCACCAGCGACGCCGAGTTCAGCGTGTTCATCGGACCCATCGACCAGGTCGGGTGCGCGCCGGCCTGCTCGGGTGTGACGTGCTCCAACTCGGCGGCGCTGTAGCCGCGGAAGGGCCCGCCCGAGGCGGTGAGCACGATCTTGGCGACCTCCTCGGCGGCGCCGGAGCGCAGGCACTGAGCGATCGCCGAATGCTCGGAATCCACCGGCACGATCTGGCCCGGCCCGGCGGCGGCCAGCACCAGCGGCCCACCGGCGATCAGTGATTCCTTGTTGGCCAGCGCGAGCCGGGCCCCGGTTGCCAGCGCGGCCAGCGTGGGCCGCAGCCCCAGGGCGCCGACCAGGGCGTTGAGCACCACATCGGCTTCGGTGTCCTCGACCAGCCGGGTGGCGCCCTCGGGCCCGCGGTAGGTGGCGTCCAGCGCCTCACCGACGTGCGGGTCGGCGACGGCGATGTTGGTGACGCCGGTCTCGGCGCGCTGGGCGGCCAGCAGTTGCGGGTTGCCGCCGCCGGCCGCCAGCCCGACCACCTCGAAGCGATCCGGGTTGGCGGCGATGACCTGCAGCGCCTGGGTCCCGATCGAGCCGGTCGAGCCCAGCAGCAGAACTTTGATCCGGCCCGCCCCAGACGATGTCACCCGTCTATTGTGCTCCCGCGTAATCGCCGAAGCTCCACAGGTTGCCTTCCGGGTCACGGACGACGAACTCGCGGGCTCCGTAGTCGGTGTCGGCCAGCGGGCGGATCACGTCGGCCTTGCGTTCCAGCACCCGCTGGTAGAGGCCGTCGGCGTCGCTGGTGACGACGTAGGCGCCGCCGGTCCCGGGCTCGCGGCACCACGGGTTTCCGGGTTTGTGGCTGCCGAGCATGATGGCGCCGACCCCCTCGGGCCAGCGCAGTTCGGCATGGGCGACGGTAGCGCCGGTGTCGCCGTGGCGTGCGGTGACCACCAAGCCGAAGGTGTCGACGTAGTAGTCGATCAGGGCCGGGGCGTCATGGGCTTGCAGGCACAACCAGACGGTCGGGTTCGAATGAGTCATGGCCCCACTGTGAACGCTGAACGTGACCGCCGTCTTGGATGTTTTGGAACTCCGCGCCCAGCCAGGCCCGCGGTGATGTCCCGGCGAATCGGACGAAGTCGCGGGTCAGGTGCGCCTGATCGCAATAGCCGGCCGCCGCGGCGATCCCGGCCAGGTCGACGCGGCCGTGGCGGCGGGCCGCATCGGCGATCCGGCCGGAGGCGTGCTCGAACCGCATCAGCATGGCCACCGCCTTCGGGGTGCGGCCCATCTCCCGGCGGAACAGCGTGTTCAGATGCCGCTGGCTGCACCCCACCCGCTCGGCGATGCGCTCGATCGGCGCCGTCCCCCGGCTGCGATCCAGCAGCTGCCAGGCGTAGGCCACTTCGGGGCGCACCGTGGTGTGGCGGCGACAGTTGCCTGCCACCAGGTAGTCGGCCACCAGCGCAAACGCATCCGGCCACCGCCGGGCGCCGGCGATCCGCTCGTGCAGGCGCTGCGAGCTGGGGCCCAGTATCGGTATCGCATCGAAGTCGGTCACGCTCAGCTCGGCCGCGGGGATCCCGAACACCGCCCGTGCGGCCAGCGGATGCAGGGCAACCTGCACACCGGCCTGGCCGCGCCGTTGCCGCACATGGCTGGCCTGCACGTGCAGGCCGCCGAGCAGGATCGGGTTCGGCGGCGCCGCCGGCAGTGCCTCGGCGGTGTCGGCCGCCTGCACCCCGTCGTCGAGGCTGACGATGAAGGTCAAGGTCGCTGACGGCATCCCCCGGTGCACCGCGTCGGGGACGTCAAGCGCCCGGTAACCGACCATCGACGTCACCCCCGGCGCGGTGCGCGGCGGGGCCACGACGAAATCCCAGACCGGCTGGTCAGCCATGACGTCCACGGTAATGCGGCCGGCCGACCCGTGACGGGGTATCGCCGGCGCGCCCCGCGGGCGGACGATCGAGGTCGGCGCCTGGATCCCGGTATGCCAGAATGTTGCGCAGTTGACCTAACTGAAGGAGTCGAAGTGGCCAGTACCGAGGTGGAGCGCCGAAGTGTCGACACCGCCGAGGTGCCGTCGGCGGCGTGGGGTTGGAGCGCGATCAACTACCGCACCTGGCACATCTTCGGCCTGGTGATCGTCGGGTTCCTGCTGCTGATGCTGCACGGCAACCACATCGGCCACGTCGAGGACTACTTCCTGTTGGGGTTCGCCGCGCTGTCGCTGTTCGTCGTACTGCGCGACATGATCGGCCGCAAGCGCGGCGGGCTGCGCTAGGCGCCAGATCCGTCCGGGGCGGTTTCCCGAGATTGCATCCACGCAGCTGAATCGGTGATTTTCCCTGCTTCAGCGCAATCTCGCGCGGGGAGCTTACTGGTTTTCGGCCGCCAATTGACCGCAGGCGGCGGCGATCTCCCGCCCGCGGGTGTCGCGCACCGTGCATTCCACGCCCTGGGCCCGGACCCGGCGGACGAACTCCCGCTCCACCGGCTTCGGGCTGGCATCCCAGTCGCTGCCCGGCGTCGGGTTGAGCGGGATCACGTTGACGTGCACCAACTGTCCCAATGCCCGGTGCAGCTTCTTGCCCAGCAGATCGGCCCGCCACGGCTGGTCGTTGACGTCGCGGATCAACGCGTACTCCACCGATACCCGCCGGCCGGTGACGTCGGCGTAGTAGCGGGCGGCATCGAGGACCTCGGCCACCTTCCAGCGGTTGTTGACCGGGACCAGGGTGTCGCGCAGCTCGTCGTCGGGGGTGTGCAGCGACACCGCCAATGTCACGCCCAGCCGCTCATCGGCGAGCTTGCGGATCGCCGGGGCCAGCCCGACCGTCGACACCGTCACCGATCGCGCCGAGATGCCGAACCCGTTCGGCGGCGGCTCGGTGATCCGCCGGACGGCCGCCACCACCCGCGCGTAGTTGGCCAGCGGCTCGCCCATGCCCATGAACACGATGTTGGACAGCCGCACCCCAGAAGATCGGGCACCGTCGCGATCTCGTAATGTCACCGCCGCCGCCCGCACCTGCTCGAGGATCTCGGCGGTGGACAGGTTGCGGGTGAGCCCGGCCTGCCCGGTCGCGCAGAACGGGCAGGCCATACCGCAGCCGGCCTGCGAGGAGATGCACACCGTGTTGCGCCGGGGGTAGCGCATCAGCACCGACTCGAACTTGGTGTTGTCGTGGGCCCGCCAGAGCGTTTTGCGGGTCTCGCCGGCGTCGCATTCGATCTCGCCGGCGGCGGTCAGCAGGGCGGGGAACAGTGCCTCGGCCACCGAGTCGCGCACCGTGGCCGGCAGGTCGGTCATCTGCTGCGGATCGGCGACCAGCCTGCCGTAGTACTGGTGGGCGAGCTGGTTGGCCCGGAATGCGGGCAACCCCAGTTCAGCGACGGCGGCGGCGCGACCGGCGGCGTCGAGATCGGCCAAATGCCGCGGCGGCAGGGCCCGTCGCGGTGCGCTGAACACCAACTGTTGCGTCACGATCGATTCCAGTATGCCTGCGGCTCACGGCAGAACGGTCAACACGATCCAGGTCATCACGGCCGCCGGCAACAGCGCGTCGAGCCGGTCCATGATCCCGCCGTGGCCGGGCAGCAGCCGGCCCATGTCCTTGATCCCCAGATCGCGTTTGACCTGAGACTCGATGAGGTCGCCGAAAACCCCGGTGAACACCAGCAGCAGCCCCAGCGGCAGCCCCACCCACCACGGCCGGTCGAGGAACACCGTCACCGCGAACACCGCCGCGCCGATACCGAGCACCAGCGACCCGGCGAACCCCTCCCAGGACTTCTTCGGGCTGATCGCCGGCGCCATCGGGTGCTTGCCGAACAGCACCCCGACGGCGTACCCGCCGATGTCGGAGAAGACCACCGGGAACAGCAGACACAGCACCCGGCCGGGGCCGTCGTCGCGGAACACCAGCAGTGCCGCGAAGCTCATGCACAGCGGCACCCAGACCGCGATCATCACCATCGCGGACATGTCCCGCAGGTAGTTGACCGGGGCGGTGTGCAGGCCGCGGTGCACCAGCCGCCACATCATGGAGATGACCACGGTGGCGCCGAACGCGCCCAGCACTCCCCTGGCCCCGAACGGCAGCGAGAGCCAGAGCATCGCCTGGCCGCCGAGGGCCAGCGGGATGAACGGGACGTCGTAGCCGACCTCACGCAACCGCCGGGTGATCTCATGGGTGGCGATCGGGGTGGCCACCGCCAGAATCAGCACCCAGAACCGCGGGGCGAACAGCAACGTGTAGACCAGCATCCCGGCGAGGATCGCCCCCACCACGATCGCGGCGGGCAGATTGCGTCCCGCCCGCGACCGCTTCTTACCGGTGTCCGTACCGGTCTCGTTGTCTGCCACGGGGATCGGTTGCACGAAGTCGCCTAGACCTCGAGCAACTCGCCTTCTTTGTGTTTGACCAGCTCGTCGATCTGGCTCACATACTGCTGGGTGGAGCGGTCCAGGTCCTTCTCGGCGCGGCCGACCTCGTCCTCGCCGGCCTCACCGTCCTTGCGGATACGGTGCAGCTCCTCCATCGCCTTGCGACGGATGTTGCGCACCGAGACCTTGGCGTCCTCGCCCTTGGCCTTGGCCTGCTTGACCAGGTCCTTACGCCGCTCTTCGGTGAGCTGCGGCACCGCCACCCGGATCAGCGACCCGTCGTTGCTGGGGTTCAGCCCCAGGTCCGAATTACGGATCGCGGTCTCGATGGCGCCGAGCTGGGAGGCTTCGTAGGGCTTGATGACCACCAGCCGTGCCTCGGGCACGTTGATGCTGCACAGCTGGGTGATCGGGGTGGGCGACCCGTAGTAGTCGATGACGATCCGGGAGAACATGCCCGGGTTGGCCCGGCCGGTGCGAATGGTCGCCAGATCCTCGCGGGCCACCGCCACGGCCTTCTCCATTTTCTCTTCGGCATCGAAGAGAGCCTCGTCGATCATCTTTGCCGTTCCTCTCCCCCGCAAGGCGGGTGGTGCCCCACCGAACTCTCAGGTGGTGACCAGTGTTCCGATCTTCTCACCTGCGACCGCCCGCGCGATGTTTCCGTCCACCAGCAGGTTGAACACCAGGATCGGCATGCCATTGTCCATGCACAGGCTGAACGCGGTGGCGTCGGCCACCCGCAGCCCGCGGTCGATGACTTCGCGGTGACTTATCGCGGGCAGCAGTTCGGCGTCGGGGTTCACCCGTGGGTCCTCGGTGAACACCCCATCGACGCCCTTGGCCATCAGCACCACCTCGGCACCGATCTCCAGCGCACGCTGCGCGGCGGTGGTGTCGGTGGAGAAATACGGCAGTCCCATGCCGGCGCCGAAGATCACCACCCGGCCCTTCTCCAGGTGCCGCTGGGCGCGCAGTGGGATGTACGGCTCGGCGACCTGCCCCATGGTGATCGCGGTCTGAACTCGGGTATCGATGCCTTCCTTTTCCAGGAAGTCTTGGAGCGCAAGGCTGTTCATCACGGTGCCGAGCATGCCCATGTAGTCCGAACGCATCCGCTCCATGCCGCGCTGTTGCAGTTGCGCGCCACGGAAGAAGTTGCCGCCGCCGATCACGACGGCGACCTGCACGCCGTCCCGGACCACTTCGGCGATCTGGCGGGCGACCTGGGCGACGACGTCGGGGTCGAGCCCGACCTGCCCGCCGCCGAACATCTCTCCGCCGAGTTTGAGCAACACCCGGGTGTAATGGGGGCGGCCGGTCGGTGAGACGCGATCGGTACTCGTCGGCTCCGTCATCAGGCTCCTCGGGGCTGGCGCGCATGACAGCGCCATCGCGAAGACTCGTCCGCGACGGCAGTTGCCATCCTGCCTTACCGGGCCGGTCAGACGGTGCCCGGGGGTGCGGACCCCGGAGACCGAACGTCACAACACATGAAAATATTTTCAATTGATGATTTCGCTGCTATGGTCGGGCCCGTGCCGAACTCACTGCACCAGGTGAAGGCCGACTTCTTCAAGACGCTCGGACACCCGGCCCGGATCCGGGTACTGGAACTGTTGGCCGAACGCGACCGAACCGTCGGCGAACTGCTGCCCGAGATCGGACTGGAGGCATCCAACCTCTCCCAGCAGCTGGGGGTACTTCGGCGCGCCGGAGTCGTGACCGCGACCAAGGAGGGCAACACGGTGGTCTACTCGATCGCGTCACCGGTGATCACCGAACTGCTCACCGTGGCACGCAAGGCCCTGACCGGACTGCTCAGCGATCAGGTCGCGATCCTCGACGATCTGCGAGCCGGCCGATGAGCTGGCTCCGCAGGATCCTTACGCTCGGCCGCATCACCGAACCGGCCGGCCCCCGCCCACCGCAGACCGCCGATCAGCCCAGCGGTCTGGCCGGCTCGGTGCAGGTCCGCCATGTCGACGCCGGATCCTGCAACGGCTGCGAGATCGAGATCGGCGCCGCCTTCGGTCCGGTGTACGACGCCGAACGATTCGGCGCCCGGCTCGTCGCCTCACCTCGGCACGCCGACGCCCTGCTGGTCACCGGGGTGGTCACCCGCAACATGGCCGAACCACTGCGCAACACCGTGGCGGCCACCCCGCAGCCGCGGCGGGTCATCGCCTGCGGCGACTGCGCACTCAATCGCGGGGTCTTCGCGGAAGCCTACGGAACTGTGGGCGCGGTGGGCGAGGTCGTGCCGGTCGACGTCGAGATCCCCGGTTGCCCGCCCACCCCGGACCAGATCATCACCGCGTTACGGTCGGTGACCCGAAAGTGAACACCCCTCGCCCGGCTGTCTTGCTCCGCAACGCCTCCGGGCCGCTGATCAGCGGCGTGACGACGATCGGTGTGGGCGCCGCGGGAGTCGCTGCCGGATTGGCCGGAGTGTTCGGCGCACTGCCCGCCGTCCGGATCGGCTGGCTGCTGCCGCTGCTGGGCGTGCAGCTGCGGGTGGAGCCGGTCGGCGGCTTCTTCATGGTGTTGACCGGCGCGGTGGCGGTCGCCGCCGGCCTGTACTGGATCGGCTACAGCCGACACGAGGGATTCGGCGCCGTCCCGCTGACGGCGCTGCCGGTGTTCGTCGTGACGCTGCTGGCCGTTCCGGCGGCCGGGTCGGTGACCACCTTCCTGTTCGCCTGGGAGCTGATGGCGCTGGCCTCCCTGGTGCTGGTGCTCACCGAACAGCAGCGCGGCGAAGTGCGCTCTGCCGCCCTGATCTACGCGGTGATGACGCAGCTGGGCTTCCTGACGCTGTTACTGGGGATGGTGCTGTTGGCCGCCGCCTCCGGTGACGACTTCGCCGCGATCGGCGCGGTGCCCGACGGCGTGCGCAACACCGTCTTCGTGTTGACGCTCATCGGTTTCGGCTCCAAGGCCGGGCTGCTGCCGTTGCACGCGTGGCTGCCCCGGGCGCATCCGGAGGCGCCGAGCCCGGTCTCGGCGCTGCTCAGCGCGGCCATGGTCAATCTGGGCGTGTACGGCATCATCCGCATCGATTTACAACTGTTGGGTCCCGGCCCGCGATGGTGGGCGTTGACACTGTTGGCCGTCGGCGCCGTGTCAGCGGTGTACGGGGTGTTGCAGGCCTCGGTGGCGACCGATCTCAAACGGCTGCTTGCCTATTCAACGACCGAGAACATCGGCCTGATCACCCTGGGGCTGGGCGCCGCGACGTTGTTGTCGGGCGCCGGATCGCAGCCGGCCGCGGCGATAGCCCTCACCGCGGCGCTGCTGCACCTGGTCGCTCACAGCGCGTTCAAGAGCCTCGGATTCTTCGCGGCCGGATCGGTGCTGGCCGCGACCGGCGTGCGCGATCTGGACCGGCTCGGCGGTCTGGCCCACCGAATGCCGCTGACCACAGCACTGTTCGGGGTGGCCGCACTCGGCGCCGCCGGGCTGCCGCTGGGCGCGGGCTTCGTCAGCGAGTGGCTGCTGATCCAGTCGCTGATCAACGCCCATCCCGGGCACGACGCCACGATCGCACTGGTGACGCCACTGGCGGTGGGCGCGGTGGCGCTGACCGCCGGGCTCGGGGTGGCCGCGATGGTCAAGGCGTTCGGGATCGGCTTCCTGGCCCGCCCCCGCTCGGATGCCGCTGCGGCGGCGCGGGAATCGCCCCACACCATGATCGCCGCGATGGCGCTGCCCGCGGCGGCCTGCCTGGTGCTGGCCGTCGCCCCCGGCGCGGTGGCCCCGATGCTGCACCGCGTGATCGCCGCGGTGCGGGTCTTCGGCGACGCCCCGGCGCTCGGGGTCTTCGTGCGCCTGCCTGGTCTGCCCGCATCCATGGCCCCGGGCCTGCTGGCCGCCGCGCTGGCCGTCGCCGTCCTGCTGGTGCTGATCGGCTCCCGGTGGCGTTCGCGGCAGCGTCCCGCCCCGGCCACGGTGCCGCTGTGGGCCTGCGGCGCCGACGACCTGACCCCGCGCATGCAGTACACCGCGACATCGTTCGCCCAACCGCTGCAGCACGTCTTCGACGATGTGCTGCGGTTCGACACCGGTGTCGAGGTGAGCGGGCAAGCCCCGTCGACCTATGTGGTCGACCGGATCGCTTACCGGGCGCGCATCGCCGACGTCATCGAGGAGCGTTGGTACACGCCGGTGACCCGGGCTGTCGGCGCCGCCGCGCAGCTCGTGCGGCGCGCCCACACCGGCAGTGTGCACCTGTATCTGGCCTACGGCGCAATCGGTGTGCTGATCGCCCTGCTGGTGGCGCGATGAACGCGATGACCGTTCTGGCCGGTTTCCTACAGGTCACCGGTGTCATCGCCGGGGCTCCGCTGGTCATCGGCCTGATGCGCCAGGTCCGGGCGCGGGCGGAGGGCCGCACCGGCGCGGGGATCGGGCAGCCCTGGCGGGACATGCGCAAGCTGCTGGGCAAACAGCTGCTCAACCCGCGGGGGACCACCTGGGTGTTCGCCGCGGCCCCGGCAGCGCTGGCCGCCACCACGCTGGTCATCGTCGCCGCCGCACCGCTGGTGGCGACGGGTTCGCCGCTGGACCCGGTCGCCGACCTGATCACCGTGGTGGGACTGTTGTTCCTGGGCACCGTGGCCCTCGCGCTGGCCGGCATCGACACCGCGACCGCGTTCGGCGGTATGGGCGCAAGCCGGGAGATCACCATCGCGGCGCTGGTCGAACCGACCATCCTGCTGGCGGTCTTCGCGCTGTCCATCCCGGCGGGGTCGGCCAATCTGAGCGCCATCGTCGGTAACACCGTCGAGCACCCGGGTCAGGTGGTCTCGTTGGCCAGCGCACTGGCTTTCGTCGCGCTGGTGATCGTCATCGTCGCCGAGACCGGCCGGCTGCCGGTGGACAACCCGGCCACCCATCTGGAGCTGACGATGGTGCACGAGGCCATGGTTCTGGAGTACGCCGGCCCCAAGTTGGCCCTGGTCGAGTGGGCGAGCGGCATGCGGCTGACGGTGCTGCTGGCGCTGTTGGCGAACCTGTTCTTCCCGTGGGGCATCGCCGGTGCGCACCCGAGCCTGATCGATGTGGTGGTGGGCGCCGGCGCGATCGCGATCAAGGTGGCGCTGCTCGCGGCCGCCTTGGCCGGCGTCGAGGTGTTCATCGCCAAGCTACGACTGTTCCGGGTGCCCGAACTGCTGGCCGGATCATTTCTGCTGGCGTTGCTGGCAGTGACGGCGGCGAACTTCTTCGGCGGAGCCGGCGGATGAGCTACCACAACATGCTGGACCTGGCCGCCGGCGGAGTGCTGTTGGCCGCGGTGCTGGCCGTCTGGCGCCGGGACCTGTCGGTGACCGTGCAGCGACTGCTCGTCGCCCAGGGCGCCGCGCTGGCCGCGATCCCGCTGATTCGCGGGGTGCACGACCATGACCGGGCACTGATCGCGGTGGCGGTCGCGGTGCTGGCGGTGCGCGCCGTCGCGCTGCCGTGGTTGCTGGCTCGCGCGCTCGGCGCCGAACGGCGGGAACGCCGCGAGGCCACTCCCCTGGTCGGCACCGCCGCGTCACTGCTGGTGGTCACCGCCCTGGTGGTCGTGGCGTTCATGATCGCCCAGCCCATCATCGACCTGCAGCGCAGTTCGGCGACCACCGCCGCCGCGGCCGCCATCGCCACCGTGCTGATCGCGCTGTTCATGATGGCGACTCGCCGCCATGCCATCTCGCAGGCGGCCGGACTGTTGATGCTGGACAACGGGATCGCCGCCACCGCGTTCCTGCTGACGGCCGGCGTCCCGCTGATCGTCGAACTCGGCGCGTCCCTGGACGTGCTGTTCGTGTTGATCGTGCTGGGCGTACTGACCGGACGTCTGCGCAACACCTTCGGCGGCGTGGATCTGGACCTGTTACGGGAGCTGCGCGACTGATGACACCGCTGATGCTGCTTCCGCTGCTGACTCCCGTGCTGGCGTCACTGTTCTCGCTCGTCGTGGGCTGGCGCCGGCTCAGCGCCGTGGCGACCCTGGGATCGGCACTGACGATTCTGGGATGTGGTGTGACGCTGGGGTTCCGGGTGGGCGATCGGGCGCACCTGGCACTCGACGGCCTGCTGCGCGCCGACGCACTGTCGGTGACCATGCTGATCGTGATCGGCGTCGTCGGCAGCCTGGCCACCTGGGCGAGCATCGGCTACGTCGACGCCGAGTTGGCCCACGGCGTGACCGATCGGCGTGGGGCACGCATGTACGGCGTCCTCACCCCGGCGTTTCTCGCCGCGATGGTTCTCGCGGTGTCGGCCAACAACATCGGTGTGGTGTGGGTGGCCGTCGAGGCCACCACAGTGGTGACCGCGTTTCTGGTCGGCCATCATCGAAGTCGTGCCGCACTGGAAGCCACCTGGAAATACGTCATGGTGTGTTCGGTGGGGATCACCATCGCGTTCCTGGGCACCGTGCTGCTGCACTTCGCCGCACTGCACGCCGGCGCCGGTGCCGAGAATGCGCTGCACCTCGATGTGCTGCTGGCCCACGCGGCTGCGCTGGACCCGGCGGTCACCCGGCTGGCCGGTGCGCTGCTGCTGATCGGCTACGGCGCCAAAATGGGTCTGGCACCGTTTCACACCTGGCTCGCCGATGCGCACAGCCAGGCACCGGCACCGGTCTCGGCGTTGATGAGCGGGGTGCTGCTCTCGGTCGCGTTCTCGGTGCTGATCCGCATCAAGCCCATCATCGACGCCGCGACGGGTCCCGCCTTCCTGCGGGCCGCGCTGCTGGCCACCGGCCTGGCGACGCTGCTCATCGCCGCGCTGCTGCTGACCGTCACAGGCGATCTCAAACGGCTGCTCGCCTATTCGTCGATGGAGACGATGGGCCTGATGGCCGTCGCCGCGGCCGCCGGCACCCGGCTGGCGATCGCGGCGCTGCTGCTGCACGTGTTGGCGCACGGCGTCGGCAAGACGGTGCTGTTCCTGGCCGGCGGCCAGCTGCAGGCCGCCCACGGCACGACTGCGATCAGCGAGATCACCGGGGTGCTCGGCAGGTCACGACTGGTCGGGGGCGCATTCGCGGTCGGAATGGTGGTGCTGCTGGGCCTGCCACCGTTTGCGATGTTCGCCAGCGAGCTGGCCATCGCGACCTCGCTGGCCGACGCCCGGCTGGCGTGGGCGCTGGCGGTGGCGCTGGTGGCGCTGCTGGTGGCGTTCGCCGCGCTGATGGCGAAGTCCGGCCGCATCCTGCTGGGCACACCGAGCACCGACGGCCCGGCGATCCTGGTGCCGGCCACCGTCGCGGCCGCACTCGTGACCGGGGTGCTGGTGTCCGTCGCACTCGGTGTGACGGCCGGACCGCTGACAAGCCTGTTCAGCACCGCAGCAACCCAACTCGGGGGGCTCTGATGGGCCCGGTCAAGCGCTGTGGGGTCTCCGGTGCCGAGCTGCCCGACGCGGCCGCCGCCCTGCTCGCCGACGGTTTCCGGCTCGCGCTGGTGGCCGCCCACGACGACGACGACACCTTGCGGGTGGTGTATCTGTTCCTGGCGGGCCGGCCGGACCGCCGCACCGAACTGACCCTGACCATTCCGGCGCAGCGGCCGTCGATTCCCTCGCTGGCGCGGTTGTCGTTTCAGGCCGGCCGCTTCGAGCGCGAGATGCAGGACCTGTACGGGATCACCCCGGTGGGTCATCCGCAACCGCGCCGGCTGGTCCGGCACGCGCACTGGCCGCAGGATTGGCACCCGATGCGCAACGACGCCGGGCCGCCACCGGACTTCGTTGCGACGGGCCGTTTTCCGTTCCTCAACGTCGAGGGGGCCGGTGTCTATGAGATTCCGGTCGGACCGGTGCACGCCGGCCTGATCGAGCCGGGCCACTTCCGGTTCTCGGTGGTCGGTGAATCGGTGTTGCGGCTCAAGGCGCGGCTGTGGTTCGTGCACCGTGGAATCGAGCGACTGTTTGCCGGCCGGCCCGCCGGCGGCGCGGTCGAACTGGCCGAGCGGATCAGCGGTGACACCTCCGCCGGCCACGCGTTGGCGCACAGCCTCGCCGTCGAAGAGGCCCTCGGCGTAGAACTGCCCGATCCGGCACACCGGCTGCGCGCCTTGCTGGTCGAGCTCGAACGGCTCTACAACCATGTCGCCGACCTGGGCGCGCTGGCCAACGACGTCAGCTTCGGGCTGGCCAACTCCCACGCTCAGCGCGTCCGTGAACAGCTGTTGCGCATCAATGCGCAAACGACCGGAGATCGACTGCTGCGTAAGGCTATCCGGCCGGGAGGCGTGGTGTTGCAAGCGCTGCCCGACCCGGATCGACTGCAGGCGCTGGCCGACGACGTCGCTGAGATCGCCGAGCTGACGCTGGGCAACTCGGTGATCTATGACCGGTTCGCCGGCACCTCGGTGCTGGACCGCGCGGATGCGGAGGCGATCGGAACCCTGGGGTATGTGGCGCGGGCCAGCGGGCTGGTCACCGATGCCCGCCTTGATCACCCGACCACCGACTTGCCGGTGACGGAGGTGACGGCGACAGCCGGCGACGTGCTGGCCCGTTACACCGTCCGCCGAGACGAGTTCGCCGCCTCGGTGGCGTTGTGCCGCAACCTCATCGACGGCCACCACGGGCCGATCGACGTCCGGGCACAGGTCCGCGGGCCGACGGGCGCCGCCAGCGGGGTCGGGATCGTCGAGGGGTGGCGTGGCAGCATCGTGCACCGGGTGGAGACCGGCGCCGATGGAGCCATCACCCGCGCCAAGATCGTCGACCCGTCCTGGTTCAACTGGCCCGCGCTGCCGCTCGCCATGACCGACACCATCGTCCCGGACTTCCCGCTGACGAACAAGAGCTTCAACCTGTCCTACGCGGGAAACGACTTATAGCGCCTCACCGTAACCACCCCGTATGTCAAGATCTTTGATATGGGTGACGTGAACGACGCTCCGCTGGGTTATCTGCTCTACCGCGTCAGCTCGGCGCTGCGCCCACAGGTGTCCGCGGTGCTCGGACCGTTGGGGCTGACATTGCCCGAATTCGTCTGCATGCGAGTGCTTTCCCAGCACCCGGGATTGTCCAGTGCCGAGTTGGCCCGGTACACCAGCGTCACACCGCAAGCCATGAACACCGTGCTGCACCGGCTGCAGAACCGGGGCGCGGTGAGCCGGCCACAATCGGTGCCGTCCGGGCGGGCGCTGCCGGCGACGCTGACCGACCCCGGCCGGGAGTTGCTGACCCGCGCCGAGGACGCGGTGCGCGTCGCCGACGGCCGGGTGCTGGCCGCGCTGAGCGCGGCCGAACAACAACAGTTCCGGCAGATGCTGGAACGGATCGGTGCGGAGTGAGGCTCAGCGCGGGCCGGTGATGGTCGGCCAGGGCTTCGCCGCCTCCAGCTCGTAGGCCAATTCCAGCAGCCGGGCGTCCTGGCCGAGGTGGGCGCTGAACATCATGCCCACCGGCAGTCCGGCCGCGGATTCGGCCAGCGGCAACGAGATCGCCGGATCACCGGTGACGTTCTGCAATGGGGTGAACGCCACCCAGTCCATCAGCCGTTCGATGACCTGCTCGTAGCCGGCGGTGGGGTCCAGGTGGCCGACCGGTGGCGTGTCATGGGCCAGCGTCGGGGTGAGAGCGACGTCGTAGTCGCGGAACATCCGCTCGGTATGGCGGCGCACGCCCGCCAACCGGGCGATCACCAGCGGCAGCTTGTGCAGCCGCCGGGTGGCGTGGCGATCCAGCCCCAGCGTCAAGCTGTCCAGCCGGCTGCGGTCGAAGCTCGGCCCGAACATCCGCCGCCCGCCCCGTACCAACGCGGTGGCCAACAACGCCCAGTAGAGCAGGAAGTCGTCGGCGAAGCGCGCCGGCACCGGCGGTCGGTCCAGGTAGTCGACGTGATGGCCGAGTTCCTCGAGCAATGCGGCGGTCTTGAGGGTCAGCTCACGCATCTCGGTGGAGATCTCGCGCGCGATCGACTGGGTGACCACCGCGATCCGGAGCCGCTGCGCGCCCGGGCCCCGGACGTCACCGACCGGCGGAAGCTTGCCGTTGCGCCAGATCCGTTCGGCTTCGGCGTAGAACGCCGCGGTGTCGCGCACCGAGCGGGTGACCACCCCGTTGTAGACGATGCGCACCGGCATGGCACGCATATCCTTGTCCAGTGGCAGCCGGCCCCGTGACGGTTTGAGGCCGACCAGCCCGTTGCACGCCGCCGGGATCCGGATGGAGCCGCCGCCGTCGTTGGCGTGCGAGATCGGCACCACCCCGGCCGCGACGAACGCCGCCGAGCCCGACGACGACGCCCCCGCGGTGTGATCGGTATTCCACGGGTTGCGGACCGCGCCCAGCCGCGGGTGCTCGGCGGCCGCGCTGAACCCGAACTCGCTGAGCTGGGTCTTGCCCAGCGCGACGAGCCCGGTGTTCAGGTACAGCCGGGCGAAGTCCCCGTCGGCGGCCGCGGCGCGCGGCTGCCACGCGTCGGTGCCCTGCATGGTCGGCATCCCGGCGACGTCGACGTTGTCCTTGACGAATGTCGGAACGCCACCGAAGTAGCCCGGCCGCGGTGCCGCCGCCTCGGCCCGAGCGCGGTCGAAGGCGCGATAGGCCAGCCCGTTCAGCTGCGGGTTGACCGCCTCGGCGCGCGCGATCGCAGCTTCGACGAGCTCGGCGGGCGACACGTCGCCCGACCGGATCCGCTCGACCAGGCCGACCGCGTCGGAGTCGCCGAGTGCGTCGTCACCGAAGGCGTGCACATATCGCATGTCGGTGACATTAGCCGACGACGGCCGAGCTTCATCCCGGGTAGTCAAGCCCGAACGAGAATCGCCGCCGCTGCCCGTGGGCGCCGCGGCGGCGATTCGCTCGAACGAAGGGATCTAGGCCTGGCCGACCTCGAAGCGCGCGAAGCGGGTCACGGTCACACCGGCCTCGTCGAGCAGCGCCTTGACCGTCTTCTTCGAGTCCGACACCGACGACTGCTCCAGCAGCACGACGTCCTTGAAGAAGCCGGTGACCCGGCCCTCGACGATCTTGGGCAGGGCAGCCTCGGGCTTGCCCTCCTCCTTGGCGGTCTCCTCGGCGATGCGCCGCTCGTTGGCCACCAAGTCGGCGGGCACGTCGTCCCGGGTCAGGTACTTGGCCTTGAGCGCGGCTACCTGCAGCGCCACCGCGTGGGCCGCCGCAGCGCCCTCCGACCCGGTCCCCGGCTCGTACTCGACCAGGACACCCACCGCCGGCGGCAGGTCGGAGGCCCGCTTGTGCAGGTAGGTCTCCACGGTGCCGTCGAAGTAGGCGACCCGGCGCAGCTCCAGCTTCTCGCCGATCTTGGCCGACAGCGCCTCGACGGCCTCCCCGACCGTGCGGTCCCCGATCTTGGCGTTCTTGAGCTCCTCGACGTCGGAGGTCTTGGCCGCCGCGGCGGCGGTGACGACCTCGTCGGCGAGTGCCTTGAACTCGTCGTTCTTGGCGACGAAGTCCGTCTCGGAGTTCAGCTCGATCAACGCACCGCCCTTGGCGGCGACCAGCCCTTCGGCGGTGGCACGCTCGGCGCGCTTGCCGACGTCCTTGGCGCCCTTGATCCGCAGCAACTCGACGGACTTGTCGAAGTCGCCGTCACTCTCGGCCAGCGCGTTCTTGCAGTCCATCATGCCTGCGCCGGTGAGGTCCCGAAGCCGCTTGACGTCGGCAGCGGTGTAGTTCGCCACTGTGGTGTGCCTTTCCTACGATGCGTCGGTGGTGGTGTCGGTAGCGGCCGGCGCCTCGGGGGCCGAGGTGGCGGCCGTAGTCGTCGCCGAGGCCAGCAGCTCCTGCTCCCACTCGGCCAGCGGCTCGACCGCATCGGCTTCCGCCTTGCCCTCGCCGTTGCCCTGGCCGGCGCGGGCCTGCAGGCCCTCGGCCACCGCGGACGCGATCACCTTGGTCAGCAGCGCCGCCGAGCGGATCGCGTCGTCATTGCCCGGGATCGGGTAGTCGACCAGGTCGGGGTCGCAGTTGGTGTCGAGGATCGCGATGACCGGGATGCCCAGCTTGCGCGCCTCGCCGACGGCGATGTGCTCCTTGTTGGTGTCGACGACCCAGACGGCCGACGGCACCTTGGCCATGTCGCGGATACCGCCGAGGCTGCGCTCCAGCTTGTTCTTCTCGCGGGTCAGCATCAAGATTTCCTTCTTGGTGCGTCCCTCGAAGCCGCCGGTCTGCTCCATGGCCTCGAGTTCCTTGAGGCGCTGCAGCCGCTTGTGCACGGTGGAGAAGTTGGTGAGCATCCCGCCCAGCCAGCGCTGGTTGACATACGGCATGCCGACCCGGGTGGCCTCGGCCGCGACCGACTCCTGCGCCTGCTTCTTGGTGCCGACGAACATGATGGACCCGCCGTGGGCGACGGTCTCCTTGACGAACTCGTACGCCTTGTCGATGAACGTCAGCGTCTGCTGCAGGTCGATGATGTAGATGCCGTTGCGGTCGGTGAAGATGAACCGCTTCATCTTGGGGTTCCAGCGACGGGTCTGATGCCCGAAGTGGGTGCCGCTGTCGAGCAGCTGCTTCATGGTTACAACAGCCATGGTTGGCCATATCCTTTTTGTCGGTTGCCGCCCGGCGTCGGGTGAGGCCGGGCCCTGGTGCCTGCTGAGATGCCGAACCCCTCTCGGGGACCGTCGGCATCTGCGTTGTGCTGCAGACACGCGAAGTCAGCCCGCATACGCGAACTGCGCAAATGAGTTTACACGCTCCGAACAGGTGCTTTGTCCACAGCGGTGACTGGCCGGTTTCGGGTCCGCCGGGGTGAACTGGCCGGGTGCGGTTCACGGCGTTGCTCCTGGTCGCAAGCCTGCTGGCGGCCGCCCCGGCGCACGCCGAAGAGTTCCGGCTGGACTGGCCGCTGCGCCCGCGCCCGGCGGTGGTGCGCGGATTCGATGCGCCGCGCCCGGATTGGCAGCGCGGGCATCGGGGGGTGGATCTGGCCGGTGTCGCGGGCCAGCAGGTGTATGCGGCGGGAGTGGCGACGGTGGTGTTCGCCGCGCCGGCCGGCGGCGCGCCGGTGGTCTCGCTGGCCCATCCGGGCGGGTTGCGCACCAGTTATCAGCCGGTGCGGGCCCTGGTGCGCCCGGGTCAGCGGGTGACGGCCGCGACGGTGATCGGTGTCCTGGAGCCCGGGCATCCGGACTGTGGTGCCGCGGCATGCCTGCACTGGGGGGCGATGTGGGGCCCGGCTTCGCGCGCCGATTACGTCGATCCGCTGGGGCTGCTGGCTTCGACGCCGATCCGGCTCAAACCGGTCGGTTAGGCCCGGGGGTGGGCCAGATCGTGCACCGCGCGCAGTCGGGCGACCGTGACGTGGGTGTAGAGCTGCGTGGTGGCCAGGCTGGAGTGGCCGAGCAGTTCCTGCACGATGCGCAGGTCCGCGCCGCCCTCCAACAGATGGGTGGCCGCGGTGTGGCGCAGCCCGTGCGGCCCCATGTCGGGGGCGCCGCCGACCGCGGCGACGGTCTGGTGCACCACGGTGCGGGCCTGCCGCGGGTCCAGCCGACCACCGCGGGCGCCGAGCAGCAGGGCCGGGCCGGATTCCGCCGTCGCGAGCAGTGGGCGGCCCCGGGCCAGCCAGGCCTGCAACGCCTCGGCGGCGGGCTCGCCGAACGGCACCGTCCGCTGTTTGTTGCCCTTGCCGAGCACCCGCAGCAGCCGGCGTGAGACGTCCGCGTCGTCGACGTCGAGCCCACACAGTTCGCTGACCCGCACCGCGGTGGCGTAAAGCATCTCGGCGATCAGCCGGTCCCGCAATGCAATCGGATCATTTTGCTCTGCACCGGATTTCGCGGCGAGCATGATGTCGTGCGCCTGGTCTTCGCGCAGTACCGCGGGCAGTATGCGGTGCGACTTCGGCAGCTGCAGGCGCGCACCGGGATCCGATGCCAGCAGGCCGCGCCGGGCCGCCCAGGCGGTGAAGGTCTTGACCGTCGAGGTGCGCCGTGCCAGCGTGCTGCGCGCCGCACCGGCGCCGGCCTGTTCGGCCAGCCAACTGCGCAACAGCGGCAGGCTCAGACCGCCGATGCCGCTGTGGCCGCGCTCGGCGAGGAACGCGAACAGCGACCGCAGGTCACCCAGATAGGCCCGGCGGGTGTGTTCGGACCGCCCCCGCTCCAGCGCCAGATGCTCGTCGAACTCCTCGAGAATCGCGTCCACACGACTTACGGTCGCAGAGGCCGGTCATCGGCTCAGGTGACGCGCCGCAGCGTATCCGGGGTGAGATCAAGCCGTGATGGATAGCCGTCGACCGCCATGATCAGGTCGGCTTCGGCCAGCAGCGAACGCAGGACGTGCACGATCCCGTCGACGCCGCCCAGCGCCAGCCCGTAGGCGTAGGGCCGGCCGATTCCCACCGCGGTCGCGCCCAACGCCAACGCCTTGATGATGTCGGCGCCGGTACGGACGCCCGAGTCGAACAGCACCGGCAGCCCGTCGGCGGCCGCCACCACATCAGGCAGGCAGTCCAGCGCCGGCAGCCCGCCGTTGGCCTGGCGCCCACCGTGGGTGGAGCAGTAGATGCCGTCGACGCCGCCGTCTTTGGCGCGCCGTGCGTCGTCGGGGTGACAGATCCCCTTGACGATCAGCGGCAGGTCGGTCAACGACCGCAGCCACGGCAGGTCGTCCCAGGTCAGCGGGTTGCCAAAGGTCTGCACCCAGGACAGCACGGCGGCCTGCGGGTTCTCCTCGGGCGGCTGGGCCAGCCCGGCCCGGAACACCGGGTCGGAGAAATAGTTGGACAGGCAGTGCCCGCGCAGCTGGGGGAAGTTCGAGGTCGCCAGGTCGCGGGGACGCCAGCCCGGGACCCAGGTGTCCAGCGTGACGACGATCGCCCGGTAGCCGGCCGCCTCGGCACGGTGCACCAGGCTGGCGGCCAGGTCCCGGTTCTTGGGTGTGTAGAGCTGGAAGAACCCCGGTGTGTCGCCGAATTCGGCGGCGACGTCCTCCAGGGGGTCGGCAGTGAGGGTGGAGACCATCAGCGGGATGCCGGTGGCCGCCGCGGCCCGGGCGCTCGCCAGGTCGCCGTGGCCGTCTTGGGCGCAGATGCCGATGACGCCGATCGGCGCCATGAAGATCGGTGCGGGCAGGCGCAACCCGAACAGTTCGATCGACAAATCGCGTTCGGTGGCGCCGACGAACATCCGTGGAATGAGCCCCCAGCCGTCGAAAGCCGCGACATTGGCCCGCTGGGTGCGCTCGTCGCCGGCCCCGCCGGCCACATAGGACCACACCGACGGGGAAAGCGCGGCAGCGGCTTTGGCCTCCAACTCGGTGTAGGTCATCGGCAGCGCGGGCACCACCCCGGCCAGGCCCTGCAGGTAGATCTCGAACTGGTAGTCGCCGAACGCCATGCCGCTAGTCTGCCGCAGTCTCGGCCGCTTCTTTGCGGGCGAGTTCTTTCTTCCATTGCCGGAAGGTCTCTTCGGTGCGGCCACGCCGCCAGTAGCCCGAGATCGACGCCCACTTGGCCGACACACCGCGCTCTTTCCGGATGTAGGGCCGCAGGTTGTGCATGACGGCCTGGGCCTCGCCGTGGATGAACACCTGAACCTGGCCCGGCAGCCACAGCGTGGTGGTGACCGCCTCGACCAGCGGGGCATTGTCGCCGGCCCGGTCCTGCCCGACCAGATCGGCGCGGCCGCCGCGGTGCAGCCAGTTCAGCTGCACCCCTGACGGCGCGGCGAGTGCCATCTCATCCTCCGGTCCGGCGACCTCGATGAAGGCCTTGCCCACGGCGCCGGCCGGGAGTGCCTCCAGGGCCGCCGAGATCGCCGGCAGCGCGCTCTCGTCACCGGCCAACAGGTGCCAGTCGGCTGAAGGGTCGGGCGCATAGGCGCCGTTGGGCCCCATCAGGTAGACCGGCTGGCCGGGCTGGGCGGCGGTGGCCCACGGACCGACGACGCCGTGGTCGCCATGCACCGAGACATCGATGATGATCTCGCGGGCGACCGGATCGGCGCGCCGCACCGTCAGGGTGCGGATCGCCGGGCGGTCCTGGTCCGGCAGTGCGTCGAAGCTGTCCAGGGTCAACGGCTGCGGTAGTGCCGCGACGTCGAGGTCGTGGCGTACAAAGACGACCTTGACGTAGGAGTCGGTGAATTCGCTCGGGCGGAAGGTGTCATATCCGGCACCGCCCAAGACCACCCGTGTCATGTGCTCAGAGAGCTCTTCGGTGCGGACCACCGCGAAGGTGTGAACCGGTCGTCCTGCCACGTTGCCCTCCCGTCTCGGCTGCCTTGGCCGACTATACGAGCTACCGCTTCGGGCGGACTATCGCCCAGCTGCCGTCACGCCGCTCCACCAGGCCGGCCACCTCCAACATCGCCAACGGCCCGAACACCTGGGCCGGCGCCAGCCCGGAGGCGACCGCGACCTGATCGACGGTGGCGGCCCCGCGGCCCGGTAAGGCCTCGTAGACCTGATGTTCGGCGACGCTGAGCCCGTCCAGCGGGCCGGCCGGTCGTGGCGGGTCGGCCGCCAGCTCCCCGACCCGGCCGGCCAGTTCGATCACCTCGTCGGCGCGGGTGACCACTTCGGCGCCCCCGCGCAGCAACCGGTGACAGCCGGCCGAGGCCGCACTCGTGACCGGCCCCGGGACCGCGGCCACCGGCCGGCCCAGCAGCCGCGCCCATGCCGCGGTGTTCGCCGCGCCGCTGCGCAGTCCCGCCTCCACCACCACCGTCGCCCCGGCCAGGACCGCCACCAGCCGGTTGCGGGTCAGAAACCGGTGGCGGGCCGGTCGCACACCCGGCGGGTATTCGGTGACCAGCAGCCCGTGCCCACCGATGCGGTGCAGCAGCGCGGAATGCCCTGCCGGATAACAGATGTCGATACCACCGGCCAGCACCGCCACCGTGGTGCCCTCGGCGGCGAGGGTGGCGCGGTGAGCAGCGCCGTCGATGCCGTAGGCGCCGCCGGACACCACGGCCACGTCGCGTTCGGCCAGCCCGGCGGCCAGGTCCGCGGCCACCAGCTCGCCGTAGCCGGTCGCCGCCCGCGTCCCGACGATCGCGGTCGCGCGTTCGGCGGTCTCGTCAAGGCGTGCCGGGCCTACCGCCCACAG
Organism: Mycolicibacter senuensis; assembly: GCF_002101885.1. Taxonomy (GTDB): domain Bacteria; phylum Actinomycetota; class Actinomycetes; order Mycobacteriales; family Mycobacteriaceae; genus Mycobacterium; species Mycobacterium senuense. Next base: position 274,270 of record NZ_LQPS01000043.1, on the reverse strand, counting down.
CGCCAGCGGTGCACGGCAGTCCGGTTTCTTCGCGGCCGCGGCGCCGTCGAAGGCGGCGAACGCGAGCAGCGGCCATTCCTCGTCATCGGGGGTGATCAGCCGCCCGCCGCGGCGATACAGCAACTCCAGGTCCTCGGCCGCGGAGTCGATGTGTCGTCTGGCCTCGGTGTGTTCGGCCAGTTTCGGTTCGACGGCGCCGCGCCGGATCCGCTCCGCCGCCTCCACCGGACCGACCCGCGCGACCAATGCGGCCAGATCCGGGCGCGGCGGTTCGGCGACTCGGGACAGGTAGGCCCAGGCACGCACGGTGGCGTCGGCGGCGTTCATCGGTGCGCTCCGGGCTGCCGAAAGCTCAGTGCCGCCGCGACCTCGTCCCGGCCGGGTGAGCTGCAGCCCGCCAGGTCGCTCAGCGTCCAGGCCACCCGTTGGGTTCGGATCGCCCCGCGGATCGACAACAGGCCGCGGTCCAGTGCGGTGCGCAACGGTGCCATCGCCGCAGCACTGAGTCGGAACTTCCGGCGCAGCAACGCGCCGCTGACCTCGGCGTTGGTGCGAAAGCCGTACGGGCCCCAGCGCTGTGTCGCTGCGGCACGGGCGTCGGCGACCCGGGCGCGCACCGCGGCCGTCGATTCGCCGTCGACGGCCGAGAACGCGCCGGCCCGCACCGGATGCATCTGCACCCGCAGATCCACCCGGTCCAGCAGCGGTCCGGACAGCCGGCCGAGGTAGCGCCGCTTCTCCATCGACTTGCAGGTGCAGTCGCGCGGGTCGGCCGGCGCGCACGGGCAGGGGTTGGCTGCCATCACCAGTTGAAAGCGGGCCGGGTAGCAGGCCACGCCGTCGCGTCGGGCCAACCGGATCTCGCCGTCTTCCAACGGTGTTCGCAACGCTTCCAGGGCGCTGACCCGGATCTCGGCGCACTCGTCGAGGAAGAGCACCCCGCGGTGGGCGCGGCTCACCGCGCCGGGCCGGGCCATTCCGGAGCCGCCCCCGACCAGCGCCGCCACGCTGGAGCTGTGGTGCGGTGCGATGAACGGCGGTCTGGTGATCAACGGTGCGCTGCCCGACAACAGGCCGGCGACCGAGTGGATCGCGGTGACCTCCAGCGACTCACTTTCGGTCAAGGGCGGCAGCAACCCCGGGAGCCGTTGGGCCAGCATGGTTTTTCCGATTCCAGGCGGGCCGGTGAGTAGCAGGTGGTGCGAGCCGGCCGCGGCCACCTCGACAGCGAACCGGGCTTGGGCCTGGCCGACCACCTCGGCCAGGTCCGCAGCCGGGAGGATCTCCGGCGCCGCCGTGGTGACCCGTTCCCGCAGCCGTGCCGAACCGTCCAGCCAGTCGTGCAGCTGTCGCAGCGTCGCCACGCCGTAGACCTCGATGCCGTCCACCAGACTGGCTTCGGCGAGGTTGTCCACCGGCACCACGGCGCACGCCCAGCCGTCGTTCTTGGCGGCCAGCACCGCCGGCAGTACCCCGTGCACCGGCCGCACCCGGCCGTCCAGCGCCAGCTCGCCGAGCAGCACCGTCTTCTCCAGCCGCGGCCAGCGGGTGTCGCGATTGGCCGAGAGCACCGCTGCGGCCAGTGCGATGTCGTACACCGAGCCCATCTTCGGCAGCGTCGCCGGTGACAGCGCCAGCGTCAATCGCGCTGCCGGCCAACGCTGCTCACTGTTGGTGATCGCCGCCCGCACCCGATCCCGCGACTCCTGCACGGCGGCATCGGGAAGGCCCACCAGATGCACTCCGGGCAGGCCCGAGGTGATGTCGGCCTCGATCTCCACGATCAGGCCGTCGAGACCGCGCACCGCGACCGAGAACGCCCGACCCAACGCCATCACCCCACCCCCTGCAGGTGAGTGATCTCCGGGGTGCGGCACCGCCCGATCCGCACACCGATCACGTCCAGGCGGACGTCGTCCCAGTGAGATTGCTGGCCGGCCAGCCACACTCCGGCCAGCCTGCGCAATCTGCGCATCTTCTGGGGCGGGACCGCATAGGCCAGCCCGCCGAAACCGTCACCGGTGCGGGTTTTCACCTCGACGAACACCACGCAGCGCCGGGCCGGGTCCGCGGCGATCACGTCCAGTTCGCCGTAGCGACAGCGCCAGTTGCGGGCCAGGATCGACCACCCCTGCCCCACCAGGTGGTCGACGGCCAGCTGTTCCCCGAGCGCCCCCAATTCGGCGCGCGTCATGGTTGTCATGCCGATCAGGCTGGGTCATCGCACCGACAGCGTCGAGCCGCGGCAGACTGAAACCGGCTGCACCCCAGTCAGTTATGCACAGTGGCGGCTTCATCCACAGCCGCCGGACCACCGGTGGCTAGCCGGAGCGTGCCCCCGGCGCCCGCACCACCAGCGGCACCCCGGGGAAGTAGGCCGCCATCTCGGTACGCGCTCGGCGCAGCGCGGCGGTGCCGTAACCCTTCTTGCGATGTTCGGGCTGGATCCAGATCCGCACGTTCACCTCGCCGCGGCTGAGGTCGCCGAAGACCATCCCGACCTTCTGCGCACCGTCGATCGCGACGAACAACGCGGCGTCCTCGTCATCCACCCGGGACAGCGCGGAGCGGATCTCGTCGTCGAGACCGCCGGCCGGAGCGCCGGATCCGTCACCGCTGGCGCCGACGTCGGTGGTACGCAGCTCGAAGATGTCGCGATCCGGGTCACCGGCGAACGGGCGTAACAGCAGGGCCTCGCCGGAGCTCGCCGGCCGGTCACCGAGCGTGAAGGTCAGCTCGTTGTTCAGGTCCTCGAGTTCGGCGGCGATCCGGCTCCGGGAATCCTTGGTCAGCTGATCCAACGACATCCCGATCACCGCTTCACATCCCGCCGGCGAGGTGCCGAGCAGGTTCGCGATCGCCTGCACCGCAGACGCGCGGTCATCGGATTCGACGATCACGTCGAGCACCTCATGGCGACGTTCCATGGCTTTGAGCAGGGCATCGGTGATCTCCCGACGGGAGACGGCACGGTCGACAGCGGTCATGCCAGTCAGCCTAGACCCAAGTCCACCTCGGCGCTGTGCCGTTATTCGGGCAGCCGCAGCTCGGGTTTCTCGACCTCTTCGATGTTGACGTCTTTGAAGGTGACCACCCGTACCTGCTTGACGAACCGCGCCGGCCGGTACATGTCCCACACCCAGGCGTCGGCCAGCCGCAGCTCGAAATACACCTCGCCGTCGGCGTTGCGCGGCACCATCTCGACACTGTTGGCCAGGTAGAACCGCCGCTCGGTCTCCACGACGTAGCTGAACTGGCCCACGATGTCCTTGTATTCGCGGTACAGCGAGAGTTCCATCTCGGTTTCGTACTTCTCGAGATCTTCCGCACTCATCGGGCACTCATCTGCTCAGTCGTCCTTCTGCTCGGTTCGTCCCCATTGTCCCTGTCACCGCGGCGGCCAGGGCCGCCACGCTGCGCACATTGATGAACGAGTAGCGGTGCTGGCCGCACGGCCCCAGGGCCGCCAGTGCCGCGGTGTGCGCAGCGGTGGAGTACCCCTTGTGGTCGGCGAAGCCGTAGCCGGGATCGTCCAGCGTCGCCATGTACCGGTCGCGGCTGACCTTGGCCAGCACGCTCGCCGCGGCGATGCAGGCCGCGGCGCCGTCACCGCCGATTACCGGCAGCGACGGCATCGGCAGCCCCGGCACCCGGAATCCGTCGGAGAGCACATAACCGGGCCGCAGCGCCAGCCCGGCCACCGCGCGGCGCATCCCCTCGATATTGGCCGCGTGCACACCGCGCAGATCGACGTCGGCCGGCGAGATGAACACCACGTGGTAGGCCAGCGCGTGCCGGCGGATCAGCGGGAACAACTGCTCGCGGGCGTTGGCGGTGAGCTTTTTGGAATCGTCGAGCGCCGCCAGCGCGGCGGGTCTGCCCGGCCCGAGCACACAGGCGGCCACCACCAGTGGTCCGGCGCAGGCGCCGCGGCCCACTTCGTCGACGCCGGCCACCGGCCCCAGCCCGCTGCGGTACAGCGCCGACTCCAGGGTGCGCAGTCCCGGTGAGCGGCGGATCACTGTGCGTGGCGGCCAGGCCGGGGCCATCGCTACGGGCCCTGCTGCGGGTTGATCGCTTTCACCGGCCCCCAACGCGACGGCGGCCAGGCGATGAACCGGGTCTTGCCGATCACGTTGCTCACCGGCACCGTGCCGGCGTCGAGGTCCTCGCCGGTGCACAGGACCCGGCGCCGCAGATCGGGCTGCACCGCCACGGTGTCGCAGTGCGCCCGCGAGTCCGACGAGTGGGTGCGGTTGTCGCCCATCACCCACAACCGGTCCTCCGGCACGGTCACCGGACCGAACTCATTGCCCAGGCACGGGTAGACCATCGGGTCGACCATGAGGGTGGCCGGATTCAGGTAGGGCTCGTCGAGCCTCTTGCCGTCGACGGTCAGGCCGGTGTCGTTGCGGCACTGCACCGTCTGGCCGCCCACCGCGATCACCCGCTTGACCAGATCGTTCTCGTCGGGCGGGACGAATCCGATGAACGACAGCGCGTTCTGCACCCAACGGATCGCGGTGTTGTCGGACCGGATCGACTTGTAACCCACGTTCCACGACGGCGGGCCCTTGAAGACGACGACGTCACCCGGGCTCGGGTCGCTGAACCGGTAGGTGACCTTGTCGACCATGATCCGGTCGCCGACGCAACCGTGGCAGCCGTGCAGCGTCGGCTCCATCGACTCCGACGGGATGAGGTAGGGACGCGCCACGAACGTCAGCATGAGGTAGTACAACACCAGCGCGGTCGCCACCAGCACGACCGACTCACGCAGCGTGGTGCGCTTGCGGTCCTCGGATGCGTCCGTCTGCGACGCGCCGCCGTCGGCCTCGGGCTGGTCGGCCTCGGGAGTGTTCTCGGGTGACGAGCCCGTGGTTTCGGTCACGAGATCAGGGTAGTGACCGCGTCAGCACGGCCGGAGACCGACCGCGGGCTGTCGCCCGACCGCAGGGGCCGGCACGGGCGCGCGAGTCAGCGCTTCTCCTTGATCTTGGCCTTCTTGCCACGCAGTTCACGCAGGTAGTACAGCTTGGCCCGGCGGACGTCACCGCGGACCACGACATCGATGTGGTCGACGTTGGGCGAGTGCACCGGGAAGGTGCGCTCCACGCCGACGCCGTAGCTCTCCTTGCGGACGGTGAACGTCTCGCGGATGCCGCCACCCTGCCGACGGATCACCACGCCCTTGAACACCTGGATGCGCTCCTTGGTGCCTTCGATCACCTTCACGTGCACGTTGACGGTGTCGCCGGGGCCGAAGGCCGGGATGTCGTCGCGCAGCGACGCCTTGTCGACGATGTCCAGCGTGTTCATTGCGGAAACACTTCCTCGCGGGTCGCGGCTGACGGCCGGTCTGCGCGCACGGTGCGCGTGCAGACGGTAGCCGAGCCGATGGGTTCTGGCCTGTTGTCGCATCGTGCGGTGACCGGGACGCCGGGCTCCACTGCAGAATCAACTGCCGGGCGACAACTGCTCAATTGTGCCAGACGCGGCGCAACCAGCGAAATCGCACAAATCGCCGCTGGTAGTTACCGCCGGGGCCGCCGGACGCATGATAAGTCTGATGCAAGGTCGACTGCACAATCCCGTTACGCACGCGGTAATCTATCCGGCGGGCCGATGGCAGCAGTGTGGCGAGCCCGTAGATGTCGGTTACCCGACCGATACCTGTTGAGGAGGCATACCCGCCGTGCGGCCATCGATGCTTCTGCTGACTGTGGTCATGGTGATCTCGACGGTGATATTCGGCTGTGACGAGAAGGTCTACGGCGCCGCCGCGACCCGTCCCCCGCAGAACCGGGCGCCTGAAGTGGCGCCGGTGGCCACCGCGATCGACGCACCCCGGGCCCCGGCGATCCCACCGGTCGCCGTGGTCGACGGCCTGGCGGCACGCATGCAGGACGCCACCGAGGAAGCGGCCAAGGCGGGTGCCAGCATCTCGGTGGCCGTGCTGGACCGGATCTCCCATCAACTGGTCACCAACGGCAACACCCACTCCATCGCGACCGCCTCGGTGGCCAAGCTGTTCATCGCCGACGATCTGCTGCACGACACCGAGGGCGCGTTGTCGGCGGACGACCAGGCCGCCCTGGACGTGATGCTGCGGTCTTCCGACGACGGCGCCGCCGAGACGTTCTGGAACCGGCGCGGCGGTAACGCGATCATCACCCGGGTGGCCGGCCGCTACGGCCTGGCCGGCACCGGACCGCCGTCCAACGGCGCCTGGTGGAACACCATCAGCACCGCACCGGACCTGGCCCGCTACTACGACATGCTGCTCAACGGCGCCGGCGGCCTGCCGGCGGACCAGGCCAACATGATCATCAACGACCTGGCGCAATCCACCCCGACCGGCATCGACGGCTACCCGCAGCGGTTCGGGATCCCCGAGGGCCTGTACAACGAACCGGCGGCGGTCAAGCAGGGCTGGATGTGCTGCATCGGCAACAACTGGATGCACCTGTCGACCGGCGTGGTCGGCGCGGACCGGCGCTACGTGGTGGTGATCGAGTCACTGCAGCCCAGCGACGACGCCACGGCGCGTGACACCATCACCCAGGCCGTCAAGACCATCTTCCCCGGCGGCCGGATCTAGCGGGTTTCGTCGCGGCCGAGAAGGTCCGGCCGGCGTTCCCTGGTGCGCTGCAACGCGGCCTCGTGGCGCCAGGCCTCGATCCGCGCGTGGTCGCCCGAGAGCAGCACCTCGGGCACCTGCAGGCCGCGCCAGTCCGGCGGGCGGGTGTAGCTGGGCCCCTCCAGGAGTCCATCGCGATCCGGCGAATGCGAATCATCTTGCTGCGAAGCCGGATTCCCCAGCACCCCGGGCATCAGCCGCAGCACCGCCTCCAGCATCACCAGCACCGCGGACTCGCCGCCGGCCAGCACGTAGTCGCCGATCGAGACCTCTTCGACCCGCATCCGCCGGGCGGCGTCGTCGACGACCCGCTGGTCGATGCCCTCGTAGCGGCCGCAGGCGAACACCAGATGCTGTTCCCGGCTCCACCGCTGCGCAGTGGCCTGGTCGAACAGTGCCCCGGCCGGCGTCGGGATGACCAGAACCGTCTGCTCCGAACAGATCTCGTCGAGCGCGTCACCCCAGACCGGGGCCTTCATCACCATCCCCGGTCCCCCGCCGTAGGGGGTGTCGTCGACCGAGCGGTGCACATCGTGGGTCCAGCGCCGCAGATCGTGCACGCTCAACTCGACCATCCCGGACTCGATCGCCTTGCCCGGCAACGATTGCCGTATCGGGTCCAGGTAAGCCGGGAAGATCGTGACGACGTCGACCCTCACGACGACAGCTCCAACAGCCCGTCGGGCGGATCGATGCACACCAGCTGCTCGGCCAGCGACACGGAGGTGACGATCGCCGAGACGAACGGCACCAACAGCTCTCCGCCGTCGGTGCGGCGGACCGCCAGCAGCTCACCGGCCCCGGTGTGCAGCACCTCGGTCACCGTGCCGATGTCCTGCCCCGCCTCGGTGCGCACCCGCAGACCTTCGAGCTGATGGTCGTAGTAGGTGTCGTCCTCATCGATCGGGGGCAGATCCGCCGAGTCGATCACCAGCAGACTGCCGCGCAGCGCATCGGCCGCGTCGCGGTCCGACACCCCGGCCAGCCGCACCAGCAGCCGCGAGCCGTGCCGGCGCACCGTGTCGAGCACAACATCGCGCGGCCGCTCACCACGCTTCTTGGCGCACAGCACGGCGCCGGGGGTGAATCGCTCGTCCGGGTCGTCGGTACGGACCTCGACCACGACCTCGCCGGTGATGCCGTGGGCCTTGACCACCCGCCCGACCGTCAGCTCCATGAGCCGGCCGGCTATCGGTCGGTGTCGACCACGTCCACGCGGATGCCGCGTCCACCGATACCGGCGACGAGGGTGCGCAACGCGGTGGCGGTGCGACCGCCGCGACCGATCACCTTGCCCAGGTCGTCGGGGTGGACGTGAACCTCGACGGTTCGGCCACGCCGGTTGGTCACCATGTCCACCCGGACGTCGTCGGGGTTGTCGACGATGCCGCGCACCAAGTGCTCGACGGCATCAGCCACCACTGCACTCATCGTCGCGCTCAGCTCTCGGTGGCCGGCTCGGCGGCGTCAGCAGCGGGCGTCTCGGCAGCGGTGTCCTCCACCGGGGCCTCGGCCTTGGCGTCGTCCTTGGCCTCGCCGCCGTCGTCCTTGGCCTTCTTGCCCTCTGCCGCCTTCGGAGCCTTCTTCTTCTTGGCGGTGGTCGCCTCGGTGGTCGGGCCGCCCTCGGCCTCGGCCAGCGCGGCGTTGAACAGCTCCAACTTGGACGGCTTGGCCGGCTTGACCTTCAACTTGCCCTCGGCGCCGGGCAGCCCCTTGAACTTCTGCCAGTCACCGGTGATCTTCAGCAGCTTGAGCACCGGCTCGGTGGGCTGGGCACCGACCGACAGCCAGTACTGGGCACGCTCCGAGTCGATCTCGATCAGACTCGGCTCTTCCTTGGGGTGGTAGCGGCCGATGACCTCGATGGAACGGCCGTCCCGGCGGGTCCGCGCGTCGGCGACCGAGATGCGGTACTGCGGATTGCGGATCTTGCCGAGCCGGGTGAGCTTGATCTTGACAGCCATGACTTAACTCCTTGGTAGCACGCTGCAATTCAGCGACAGGGGCGGACTTGCCCCCGTCCGGTTTTGCCTCGCGTGTGCGCCGCGTGACCGCACGCCCCTCAACAGGGCACAGTCGCGCGGCGGACAGCCGCCCATTCTGCCAGAACCGGCCCGGTCAGCAGAAATCGCCTCAGGGCAGCTTCTCGAAGCACTTGGTCTCGACCCGGCGGGTCATCCGCCAGCCGTCGGGGCTGCGGACGAACTCGTCGTCGTACCACAGGCCCAGCAGCATGGTCGCCGGTGTCTCGGTGTCTTTGGAGCCGAACACCATCGGGTTGAAGCAGAAGGTGCGCGCGGTGGCCGTGTCGCCGTCGACCCGGATCGACGGCAGGCCCAGCATGTGGGCGTAGCCGGCGAAATTCGGCAGCACCTCCGCCAACCAGGCCTTCACCTGCGGGTAGTTCCCGTCGATCCCGCCCATCGCACGGTAGTCGATGTAGGCGTCGTCGGTGAACACCGCGTCGAGGTCATCGAAGTTGCGGGTGTCGATGGCGGTGGAGTAATCGACCAGCAGCTGCTGGATCTGCCACCGGTCCGACATTTCGGCCTGGCTCAGCATTCCTCGATTCAACACTGCCGTGGTGGCGGGCGGTAAGGTAACCGGCCATGCGGAAAATTCTGGCCTTGTGGGCCGTGGCCGCGACCGTGCTGGGCCTGCTCACCACCACCGCGGTGTCCGCCTCCGCCGATGTCGCCCAGCCGTTGGGCTCCGCACCGATTCCGGCCGGCCCGGCGCCGAACTGGCTGATCGCCGATCTGGACTCCGGGGAGGTGCTCGCCGAGCAGAACGGCTACGCCGTCACCCCGCCGGCCAGCACGATCAAGGTGCTGCTCGCACTGGTGGCACTCGACGAGCTGAACCCCGACGACACCGTGGTCGCCACCCCGGCCGACACCGCGGTGGAGTGCAACTGCCTCGGCATCAAGCCCGGCCGCAGCTACACCGCGCGTCAGCTCATCGAAGGCCTGCTGCTGGTGTCGGGCAACGACGCCGCCAACGCACTCGCGGACATGCTGGGCGGACAGGAAGCGGCGGTGGCGAAGATGAACGCCAAGGCCGCCGCGCTCGGAGCCACCGCCACCCACGCCAGCACGCCATCCGGGCTGGACGGCCCCGGCGGTCCCGGCGCGAGCACTCCGCATGACCTGGCGGTCATCTTCCGGGCGGCGATGGCCGACCCGGTGTTCGCCGGTATCACCGCGCTGCCCTCCGCGATGTTCCCCACCGAGTCCGGCGAGCGCACCATCGTCAACATGAACGAGTTGCTGGCCCGCTATCCCGGCGCGATCGGCGGCAAGACGGGATTCACCGACGCGGCCCGCAAGACCTATGTCGGCGCGGCCGCCCGCGACGGCCGACGGCTGGTGGTGGCGATGATGTACGGGCTGATCCACGAGGGCGGCCCGACCTACTGGGATCAGGCCGGTGCGCTGCTGGATTGGGGCTTCGCGCAGGGCCCGATGTCCGGCATCGGCAGCTTGTAGGCCGCTAGTACACCCGGCCGCGCAGCATCACCAGATCGGGTCTCCGCAACACATCCGGCCCGGTGCGCGGGTCGTCGGCGAAGCACACCAGGTCGGCCGGGGCGCCGTGCTCCAGTAGCGGCGCGTCCAGCCAGCGCCGGGCGTCCCAGCACGCCGAGCCCAGCGCCTCGGTGGCGCTCAGTCCGATCCCGGTCAGGGCATCCACCTCATCGGCGATCCGGCCGTGGGCGACCATGCCGCCGGCGTCGCTGCCCGCGTAGATCGGGATTCCGGCTTCCCGGGCGGCGCTGAGTCGCGTGCGGGACGAGTCGTGCAGCGCGCGCATGTGCGCGGCGTAAGTCGGGTATTTGGCGGCCGAATCGGCGATTCCGGGGAAATTGTCGATGTTGATCAGGGTCGGCACCAGCGCGGTGCCGTGCGCCAGCATCAGCGTGATGATGTCGTCGGTGATGCCGGTGCCGTGCTCGATGCAGTCGATGCCGGCGTTGATCAGGCCGGGCAGCGCGTCCTCACCGAACACGTGGGCGGTGACCCGCGCGCCGTTGGCGTGCGCGGCCGCGATGGCCGCGGTGAGCGCCTCGTCGGACCACAGCGGCGCCAGGTCTCCCACCGATCGGTCGATCCAGTCCCCGATCAGCTTCACCCAGCCGTCGCCGGCGCGGGCCTGCTCGGCCACCGCCTCCGGCAGCTGGGACTCGTCGTCGACGTCGATGGCCAGGCCGGGGATGTAGCGCTTGGACTTCGCCAGGTGCCGGCCGGCGCGGACGACGCGCGGCAGGTCGTCGCGGTCGTCGAGGCTGCGGGTGTCGATCGGCACCCCGGGATCGCGCAGCAGCAGCACCCCGGCGCGGCGTTCGGTCTCGGCGTAGTCGATCGCCTCGTCGAGCCCGACCGGTCCACCGGTTCCGATGCCCAGGTGACAATGCGAATCGACCAGGCCGGGGATGATCCAGCCCGGAAAGCCGGAAGAGCCGAAGACGGTTTCGGCGCCCTCGACAGGTTCGAGGCTGATGCGGCCGTCGGCGATCCAGTACTCGACCGGTTCTTCATCGGGCAGCCCGCGGCCGCGAACGTGGTAGACCAATTACTTCTGACCCGGGAAGTTCAGCTTGGACAGGTCGAAATCGGCCAGTCCGGGAGGCAGCTCGTTGAGTCCTTCGGGCAGCTGTGACAGGTCAGGGAATCCGGCCGGCATGCCCGGACCGAATGGACCGCGCACCTTCGGCGGCGTCGGCCCCCGCTTCTTACCCTTCTTGCCCGCCTTACCCTTGCCGCCCTTGGCTTTCCGGGTGGCACTCTTGCGGCCCATCCCGGGCAGTCCCATGCCGCCCATCATCGACGACATCATCTTGCGGGCCTCGAAGAACCGGTCGACGAGCTGGTTGACCTCCGAGACGGCAACCCCGGAGCCGTTGGCGATGCGCAGCCGCCGGGAGGCGTTGATGATCTTCGGGTCGGCGCGCTCGGCGGGGGTCATACCGCGGATGATGGCCTGCAGCCGGTCCAGGTGGCTGTCGTCGACAGCGGCCAGCGCGTCCTTCATCTGGCCGGCGCCGGGCAGCATGCCCAGCAGGTTGCCGATCGGGCCCATCTTGCGGATGGCCAGCATCTGCTCGAGGAAGTCCTCCAGGGTGAGCTCGCCGGTGCCGATCTTGGCGGCGGCCTCCTCCGCCTTCTGCGCGTCGAAGACCTGCTCGGCCTGCTCGATCAGGCTCAGCACGTCGCCCATGCCCAGGATGCGGCTGGCCATCCGGTCCGGGTGGAAGACCTCGAAGTCCTCCAGCTTCTCCCCGGTGGAGGCGAACAGGATCGGGACGCCGGTGACTTCCCGCACCGACAGCGCCGCACCGCCGCGGGCGTCGCCGTCGAGCTTGGTCAGCACGACACCGGTGAAACCGACGCCTTCGCGGAATGCGTCCGCGGTGGCCACGGCGTCCTGGCCGATCATCGCGTCCAGCACGAACAGCACCTCGTCGGGCTGCACGGCGTCGCGGATGGCGGCGGCCTGGGCCATCATCTCCTCGTCGATGCCGAGCCGGCCCGCGGTGTCGACGACGACGACGTCGAAGTGCCTGGCTTTGGCTTCGGCCAGACCGTCGGCGGCGACGGCGACCGGATCCCCCGGCGCGGCATCGGCGGCACCGGCGGCCGAGGTCCCCGGATGGGGCGCGAACACTGCGACCCCGGCTCGTTCGCCGACGACCTGCAACTGGTTGACGGCGCCCGGTCGCTGCAGGTCGCAAGCCACCAGCAACGGGGTGTGGCCCTGGGCTCGCAGCCAGGTGGCCAGCTTGCCGGCCAGGGTGGTCTTACCGGCGCCCTGCAGGCCGGCCAGCATGATGACCGTCGGCGGGGTCTTGGCGAACGCGAGCGTGCGGGTCTGACCGCCGAGGATGCCGATGAGCTCCTCGTTGACGATCTTGACGACCTGTTGGGCCGGGTTGAGCGCACCGGAGACCTCGGCCCCCTTGGCGCGGTCCTTGATCCGGCCGATGAATTCCCGCACCACCGGCAGCGATACGTCGGCCTCCAACAGCGCCAGCCGGATCTCGCGCGCGGTGGCGTCGATGTCGGCGTCGGTGAGACGTCCCTTGCTGCGCAGCCCTTGCAGCGCACCGGTCAACCGGTCGGAGAGCGATTCGAACACGCAGCCAGCCTAGCCGCGACTCGGCGTCAATTCCGGCGAGGGCTGCTACCGCGCCAACTGGAGGTGACGCAGCGCAAGACGTGCGGCATTGGCTCCGCACATGCCGTGCGCACCCGGGCCCGGCGGGGTGGCCGCCGAGCAGATGTAGGTTCCGGGGATCCCGGTGTCGTAGGGCGAGAGCGTGACGCGCGGACCGAACGTCAACTGGCGGAGGTCTTTTGCTCCGGTCATGATGTCGCCGCCGACGAAGTTGGCGTTGTGGGCCGCCAGGTCGGTGGTGGTGCGCACGGTCTGGCCGACGACGCGGTCGCGGAACCCCGGCGCGAACCGCTCGATCTGGGCGATGATCGCCGCGGTGGCGTCGCCGGTGTAGCCATGGGGCACGTGGGCATAGCTCCACACCGGATGGATGTCGCCGACGGATCGCTGCGGGTCAGCCAGATACTGCTGGCCGACCAGGACGAAGGGCCGCTCGGGCATCCGCCGGGCGTGGACATCGCGTTCGGTGGCGGCCAATTCCCCGGCCGTCCCCGCCAGGTGCACGGTGCCGGCCAGCCGGGCGTCGGCGTTGGTCCAGGGCACCCCGCCCTCGACGGCGAAATCGACCTTGAAGGCACCGGGCCCCCGCCGGAACCGCCGGTAGGCGCGCGCCACCCGCCGCGGCAACCGATCGCCGAGGATGCGCGCCACCGCCTCGGGCGCCAGGTCGAACAGCGTCACGTCCGCGGGCGGCAGTTGGGCTGCGGACTCGACCGGAACCCCGGTTTCGATGACGCCGTCCAGTTCGGTCAGGGCTGCCACCATGGCGTCGGCGATCGCCTGTGACCCGCCGGCGGCGACCGCCCAACCGTGCCGGTGCCCGGCGGTGAGAATCCCCAGTCCGATGGCCGAGGTCATCGGGTAGTGCAGGGGCCGGAACGCGTGGGCGGCGACGCCGATGAACAACGCGCGCGCCTGCGGTGTGTGAAACCAGCGCGCCAATGCCGAGGCGGGCAGCACAGTGGGTGCGCCGAACCGGGCCAGCGCCAACGGATGGTGCGGCAGTCGCAGCAGCGGCCCCATGATGCCGTCGTTGAGCGCATCGAAGCGGGCGACCGGCCCGGCGAACAGGGCTCGCCAGCGGCCGCCGTCGCGGCCCAGGCCGGCGGCGGTCTGCTCGACCGAGCGGTACAGCACCCCGGCACTGCCGTCGTCGAGCGGATGGGCGCAGTCGACCTGCGGCCAGCGCCACTCCAAGCCGTATCGCGCCGGGTCCAGTCCGGACAGGAACGGGGATCCGACCGCCATCGGGTGGATCGCCGAGCAGTGGTCGTGCAGCAGGCCCGGCATGATCGCCTCGCTGCTGCGGGTGCCCCCGCCGATCTCGTCGGCGGCTTCCAGCACGGTGACTGCTACGCCGTGCTGCGCCAGGGTGACGGCGGCGGCCAGTCCGTTGGGCCCGGCGCCCACCACCACCGCGGTGCTCACGCCGACACCGCCGACGTCATCGGGGAACCAACCAGGGTGCGGACATGCTCCCCGGAGCGTACCCATCGTCGTGCGCCGGAGACCAGGAAGACAGCTGAGCGCCTCTACCGAGTCTTCCTCGGTATAGCTAGAGTATTTCTCGTGGTAGCACCTGACGCGCGAAGGAAACTGCTGACGGCGGCACGGCAGCGGTTCGGGGCCACCGGCGCGCTGACCGCGACGCTGGAGCAGGTGCGGCGGGAAGCCGGTGTGAGCGTGGGCGCGCTGTACCACCACTTCCCGGACAAGGCCGCGCTGGCGGCCGCGGTGTACGCCCAGGTGATGGCCGAATACCAGGACGGTTTCGTCACCATGCTTCGGGGGCACGCAACCGCCGAGGGCGGCATTCGCGGGGGCGTCGAACACCACCTGCGCTGGGTGGCGGCGCATCGCGGCGAAGCGGCACTGTTGTTGGGCGATCGACTCGACAGCCCGTCGCTGCGCCAGTCCAATGCGCTGTTCTTCGCCGCGGTTCACGACTGGTGGCGTCCACATCAGGGCTACGGCGCGCTGCGGCCCATCCAGACCCCGATCACGGCCGCGCTGTGGTTCGGGCCGGCGCAGGAGTTCAGCCGGCACTGGCTGGCCGGCGGGTCAGCGCGACTGCCGCGCGGTGCCGTCAGAACCTTCGCCGACGCGGCGTGGGCGGCATTGCGGGCCTAGCAGAGCTGGAAGAAGGAGGCGAGATGACCGAATCCCTGTACGACCGCTTGGTCGCCGAGGGAGACGACCCGGACGCACCCGAGCGGGTCCGCGTCGAGCACCGCGGCGACCGGGCGGTGGTGACGCTGCACGAACCCGACCGGCTCAACGTCTTGTCCGCGCCGCTGGTGCGCCAGCTGCGGCGCGCGCTGACCACCCTCGACGGCGACCCGCAGGTGCGCGCGGTGGTGGTGACCGGCGCGGACCCCGGGTTCAGCGCCGGGGGCGACCTGAAGATGATGGCCACCGTCACCGAACGGCGAGCCGATCCGGCCCCGGAGGGCGTCGCCGACGTCTGGCGGTGGATCCGCCGCGAATTCGGCGGTGTCGCCCGGCTCATCGCCACCTCGGACACGATCTTCATCGCCGCACTCAACGGCGCCGCCGCGGGTGTCGGCCTGGCCTGGGCGCTGACCTGCGATCTGACCATCGCCGGCGACCGGGCGGTGATCGTGCCCGCGTTCGGTCGGCTCGGGCTGCTGCCGGAGGTGGGGACCAGCTGGGCCCTGACCCGCCGGCTCGGATATCAGGGCGCGCTGGCCTATTACCTGCGCGGCGAGCCCATTGACGCCCACACCGCGCACCGGCTGGGTCTGGTGCACGAGGTCGTCGCTCACGATCAGCTGCTGACCGCGGCCGACGACTGGTGCTCACGGGTCGCGGCGCTGCCCTCCCACGCCACAGCGATGACCAAACCACTGCTGCGCGCGGCGGCCGATGCCAGCTGGCAGGAGGCGATGACGCTCGAGGAGTTCGCCGAACCGGTCTGTTTCAGCACCGCCGCGTTCGCCGACAACGTGCACACCATGTTGGCCGGGCACCGGGACCCGCCGCGTCGACCCGGCTAGTTCAGCGTGCCGGGTGCCCCGCCCGCACCGCCGGCGCCACCAGTGCCGCCGTCGTTGGGATCACCGGGGAGTCCCGGGGCGCCGGGGGCGCCGCCGGTGGAGCCGCCGCCGCCGCCGTTGCCGCCGTCACCGCCGGGACCGATCGAACCGTTGCCGCCGGCCCCGCCGGCGCCGCCTCGCCCACCGGAACTGTCCACCTGGTCGGCCGCTGCCCCGCCGCTTCCACCGTTTCCGCCGTCGGCGCCGAATCGCCCGCTGCCGCCGGTTCCGCCGGCTCCGCCGGCGCCGCCGTTCCCGCCGGTCGAGCCGATGCCGCCGGCTCCACCCGCGCCGCCGTTGCCGCCTTGGCCCCCGGTGCCCATCGGGTTGTTCACACCGGCGCCACCCGCACCGCCTGCGCCACCGTCGCCGTCATCACCGGCCTGACCGGCCTGACCGATCCAGGCGTTGCTGGCACCGGCCTGCCCGGCCTGGCCCCCGTCGCCGCCGTTGCCGCCGTGGCCGCCGCTGGGCTGGGATGCGGTCCCGGTGGCGCCTGCCGCACCGGTGCCGCCGGACCCGCCGGCACCGCCGTCGCCGCTGTCGCCCAGGAACCAGCCGGCGCTCCCACCGACTCCGCCGGTGCCGCCGTTGCCGCCGTTCAACGCGGTGATCTCCGTGTTGTTGACCCCGGCCCAGCCGGACCCTCCGACACCGCCGGCCCCGCCGAAGCCCCAGGCGGCCAGCGCGTCGCCGCCCTCACCGCCGTTGCCGCCGTCGTGGGTCACCAATTCGTTGCCGTCGAAGGTGTCGTAGAAGCCGGTGCCGCCCCGGCCGCCGACGCCGCCGTCGCCGAGCCACCAGCCACCGGAGCCACCCTGACCGCCGTCGCCGGCCTCGATGACGGTGCCGTTGACGCCGAGGAAGGCGGCCGCGCCCTCACCTCCCGCGCCGCCGTTGCCGAACATTCCGGCGTCGCCGCCCACGCCGCCCATACCGTCGTTGATACCGGCCACGCCGGCCACACCGGTGCCGCCGTCACCGAACAGGAATCCGCCGTCGCCGAGGTCGCCGAATCCGAGCCAGCCGAACAGCGAGGTGTTGGTGCCGGCGAATCCGTCGATGCCGTCACCGATGAGGTCCCGGCCGAACATCAGCACCCACGGGGTGTTGATCAGATCGATCGTGAGCTGGTTGCCCGCGTCGTGCATCCAGACCTGAATCGCACTGTGCAGCGGCAGGTAGAAGCTCTCGTGGTAGAGCTCGGACCAGTCGCCCGGCGAGAACATGTCGAAGTCGGCCGGGCCGATGTCGATCGGATCGGCAACGGCCATGCCGACATCGACCGGCTCGAACACCGACGGGTCGAACCAGCTGCCGGGGTCCAGGAAGTCGAAATCCGCCTGCGCCGACGGTGCGGTCGCCATCGGGGTCAGCGCAAGGGCCAGGGCCGCTGCGGCGCCGCCCACCGCCCGGCACAACCGTTCGGTTGCGGTGACCCCAAGCTTGCCGATTCCGCGGCGATGACGACGGTTCATTTTCCGGAGACCTTTCTGGGACAAATCCGTGTGGACTAGTGCGTGGTGGCGGGCCGAATCGGCCTCAGGCGGCGGTGATCATGTCCAGGCCGAGGAGGTCGGTGATCCAGGACAGGTCGGGATTGCCGTCCAGCAGCGAACCGAGGGAGTCGGTGACGTCCGACGTGTCCGCCGGGTCGGTGGCCATCGCCGAGCCTCCGAACAGCGAAGTCGGGTCCTGGATGTCGAAGTAGACGCGTTGGGCGGCGTTCCAGACTGTCGAGAAGGGTTCCTCCGCCATGAATCCGCCCAGGAAGTAGGTGTTCGGATCCTGCAGTTCCTTGATCGCATCCTGAACCCCTTCGGTCCAGGCGTTGCTCAGCGCGGCGTTGATGTCCGCCCAGCTGATGTTGCTCGGCAGCAGGTCCCAACTGATGGTGGTCGGCACGTTGGCCGGCCCCTGGTTCCAGCCTTCGGTGAGGCTGCCGTAACCCAGGTTCACCAGCACCCGCATGCTGGGCTCCAACAGGGCCGCCAGCGGGCTGCCCCACACCGGGTTGAGCCGCAACAGATCCAACAGCGGCAGAGTCTCGGACGGGATCATGTAGTAGTTGGTCAGGCTGTCGGGGTCGGTGGTCTCCAACGCGATCGCGTTCGCGATGTCTTCGTCGCTCAACCCGAAATATCCGATATGGGTCAAGAACATGCCGGCGATGGCATTGAGCGTCGACAGCAGGTTCAGCGGGTAGCGGGGAAAGTCGGCGTAGCCGTCGTATTCCATCGTGTAGACGTCGGTGGTGAAGTAGTCCGGCGTCGGATGACCAAGGGTCATTCCGTTCCAAAAGCTGAGGTTGCCGCCCCAGAAGTTGAGCATTTCGACAATGCCGCCGTTGGGGTTCGCGGCGTTTCCGACGAGTACGAAGTGGACGTCCTCAGCCGGCACGCCCTGGTGGTAGAGCTGCTCCATCGTCATCGAGGACATCGCCGCGCTCTGCGAATAGCCGAACACGTACACCGGGTTGTCGGGGCCGGCTTGGCCGGTGGCGATCTGTTCGTTGATCGCTGCGGCAAGGATCTGCGCCCCTTGGACTTCCGAGACGTTGCCCGGAAAGTAGAGCTGGGGGGTGAACAGCGACTCCGCCGTCCCGGTGAAGCCGTGCGGCTGCAAGTACATGATGTCGGCGGCGTTGACGTATCCGTCCGACGGCAACGGAATACCGCTGCCGCCCATCACGAATGCGGTGCCTCCGCTGGCTGCCGCGGCGACATCGTCGGAGGCGGCCAGCTGGACCTCAAGTGCCCCGGTGACGGCTGAGGACGCCGCCGCCGAGGGCGACGTCGCACCGCTGACACCGACCACCACGGCGAGCGCGACGAAGACGCTTATGGCAGCGAGGACTGCACGCAGATGGCGAGGCGACCCTGCGCCCCGCAAGCCCGACATCGCTGTGGTATCAGCCATGGAAACTCCCTGAAAGCCCTCGAACATGTCACCAACACGATGCGGAACTGCAACCGAAATTACATCACGCGCAACAGTTTTAGTCAGGAGAACCGCAGAAAGCCAGCCAAACTGACATAACTTGCGTTATTGAGGCGTGATGATAATTTTGGCCATTTCACCGCGCCCGAAACTTCGGCGGACTATCGTCCGCGTAAAGTGTCCGGCGTGGATATAACTGGAGCAAGCGCGATCGTCACCGGTGGCGCATCAGGAATCGGCGCGGCTACTGCCCGCCAGTTGGCCGACAAGGGTGCCCGGGTCGTCGTCGCCGACCTGCAGGCCGACAAGGGGGAGGCGCTCGCCCACGAGATCGGCGGTGTGTTCGTCACCGTCGACGTGACCAACACCGAGCAGATCATCGACGCGGTCAACACCG
The DNA here is from genome assembly GCF_002101885.1 of Mycolicibacter senuensis. Lineage (GTDB taxonomy): Bacteria > Actinomycetota > Actinomycetes > Mycobacteriales > Mycobacteriaceae > Mycobacterium > Mycobacterium senuense. Next base: position 255,063 of record NZ_LQPS01000043.1, on the reverse strand, counting down.
CCGCCGACCTGGGTCCGCTGCGGGCGCTGGTGAACTCCGCCGGCATCGGCTGGGCCCAGCGCACCATCGGCAAGGACGGCGAATTCGAGTCGGCGCACAACCTGGACGCCTACCGCAAGGTGCTGGCGATCAACTTGATCGGCACCTTCGACTGCATCCGCATCGCGGCCACCGCGATGAGCCGCAACGAGCTCACCGACACCGGCGAGCGGGGCGCGATCGTCAACATGACCAGCGTGGCGGCCTTCGACGGTCAGATCGGGCAGGCCGCCTACTCGTCGTCCAAGGGCGGCGTGGTCGGGATGACCCTGCCGGTCGCGCGCGACCTGTCGGCCGTCGGGATCCGCGTGAACACCGTCGCCCCCGGTCTGATCGACACCCCGATCTACGGGGAGGGCGAGGCATCGGAGGCCTTCAAGGCCAAGCTCGGCGAGTCGGTGCTGTTCCCGCACCGGCTCGGCAAACCCGATGAGCTGGCGTCGATGGTGGTCGAGCTGCTCACCAACTCCTATATGAACGCCGAGGTCGTCCGGGTGGACGGTGGCATCCGGATGCCCCCCAAGTAGTCGCACCGCTGAGCGAGAAGGCCCCCGTTGCGACGGGGGCCTTCTCCGTCGGTCATCGGTCACCTCAGCCCGCGGCCCCGTTCGTTACCGTGGGACTCGACTGTGACGACATGCGGTCTGCGGCCGCAGTGAATTTTCAAGGGGCACGGTGACGACACCAGCGGCCGGAGGCCAACCGACGGAATCCACCGAGGACACCGGCGCCTTCGCCGATCGGGTCACCGATGCGCTCGATGCCGCCAGCCTGGCATTGCTGCTGAGCCTGGGCCATCAAAGCGGCCTGTTCGACGCCATGGTCGCCCTGCCCGCACCGGCGACCAGCGTGCAGATCGCCGACGCCGCCGGGCTCAGCGAACGCTACGTCCGGGAGTGGCTGGGCGGCATGACCGTCGCCGGTGTCGTCGACTACCACCCCGCGACGGCGACCTATCGCCTGCCCGAGCACCGCGCGGCGGTGCTGACCCGTGCGGCCGGCCCCGCCAACCTGGCGCGCGTCGCGCAGTACATCGCGCTGCTCGGCGAGGTCGAACAGCAGGTGCTGTCGTGTTTCCGCGACGGTGGCGGGCTGGCCTACAGCGAATATCCCCGCTTTCACACCGTGATGGCCGAGCGGAGCGGCGAAGTGTTCGACACCGCACTTGTCGAGGTGGTGTTGCCGCTCGTCGAGGGATTGCCGCAACGCCTGCGAGCCGGCGCGGACGTCGCAGATTTCGGCTGCGGCAGCGGCCATGCCGTCAACGTCATGGCGCAGGAATTCAGCAACAGCCGGTTCACCGGCATCGACTTCTCGGCCGAGGGCATCGCACGGGCGAGCCGGGAAGCCGCCCAGCGGGGCCTGACGAATGCGACATTCGAGAGCAGCGACCTGACCACGTTCGACCGTGCCGGCGCCTACGACCTCGTCACCGCGTTCGACGCCATCCACGATCAGGCGCAGCCGGCGCGGGTGCTGGAGAACATCCACCGGTCGCTGCGCGTCGGCGGCATCCTGCTGATGGCGGACGCCAAGGCGTCGAGCCGGTTGGAGGACAACGTCGGCGTCGCCACGAACACCTACCGGTACACGGTGTCCCTGATGCACTGCATGCCGGTCTCGCTGGCGTTGGACGGCGCCGGCCTGGGCACCATGTGGGGCCGCCAGCTGGCTATGTCGATGCTGGCCGACGCCGGCTTCGCCGATGTGGTGTTCACCGAGATCGCCGAGGACCCGTCGAACTACTACTACATCGCCACCAAGCGGTGATCGGGATGGCGCCCGCGCGCTCCCCCGCCCTCAACCGGCCGAGCTGATCTCCGCCGGTGCCGGGCCCGATCGCCCCGGCCGCCGCGCGGCGCCCCAGAGGCCCACACCGATGCCGAGGATCGCGCCGCCGAGGCCGATGAGTTGCTGGCCGCGTTTGAGGTCGGCGTGCACGCTCATCCCGCCCAGCAGGTCGGCCGCGTCAGCACCACCGGACGCCAGGAACCAGCCGCGGGTGTCTCGGCCACGCAATCCCGAGTACAGCAACAGGCCCCCGATCAGGGCGTCGCGGTAGCCCATCGACCGCAGCAGCAGCCGGGCCGACGGCCCCGGGTCGTCCGGCTCCCCCCAGATGCGGTTCGCCCGAAGCGGATCGACCAGGAATGAGACTCCCGAGGCCAGCCGAATGCTGCCGGCGGCAAGCGCGGCGCGGTCCATCACCATGGACCGCAGCCTAGGGCGGGCCAGGGGTGCCCGCAGCTATTTCCAGGCGAAGACGGGTTGCTCCAGTTCATCGACCGGGTCTCCTCGACCCTCTAGGCACAACCACCGCAATTGCAACAGCACCGCACCCGTCGGCGCGTGAATGAGGTCGTTGCCCAACGGGATCTGCACCACCGGACGCGGGCTCTCCGGGATGGTGATGAAGCGCGGGGAGTCCGCACGCTGCAATTGGTGCAGGCCCACCCGGTAGACCGCCACCACCTCGTCGGGCGCGGGCTGCGGGTCGAGTCGCCCACCGCCCCAGACCACCACCGGGGTGATGACGTATCCCGAGCGGGTCGGGTAGTCGTCGAGGAGACCGAGCACGGCCGAGCCGGGCAGCCCGACACCGACCTCCTCGTCCAGCTCCCGCAGCGCAGCGTCGACCGCGGTTTCGCCGGGATCCAGCCGCCCGCCCGGCAGCGCCCACTGCGCGGCGTGCGAGGTGAGACGGGACGCTCTGCGGCACAACAGGAAAGCAGCTCCGCCCGACACGTCGACCATGCGGCCGTCGAGGCCCGCCTCCGGCATGGGCCGCCCACCGATCCAGTCGTCCACGGGGGCCGGGTCGACCCGGTCTTCGCCGGTCTCGGAGTCCACCAGCACCACCGCGACGGCCGCATGCCGCTTCGACGGGTCCGTCACGACGCGGCGGTCGTGCGCGACCAGGCGGGCCCGGATCCGGTCCCGCAGCGCCTCGTCGTAGCCGATGCTCACGGCGTGATCGGTCAGCCGGCGTTGCGCGCCAGGTTGATGGCGTACTCGCTGACGAAGTGCCCGGCGGCGGGTTCGCCGGCGCCGCAACTGCCGTCGGACTCCCCCACCCGCTTGACCCACAGGTAGGCGTCGGCGTGCGCGCCGGCGGTGTCGGCGGTCGGCGGCGTGCCGAGGGCCCGTCCACTCGGGTTGCACCAGCCGAACGGATCGCCTTCGGCAGGCCCGACGCCGTTGCGGGAGGTGTCGATGACGTAGTGCTTGCCGCCCGTCATGCCGGAGATCTCTTCGCCGTAGCCGATCTGCTCTTCGGTGGTGAAGTAGTTCGTGGAGTTGAGGGCGAAGCCCCGCGCGCGCGCCACCCCGGCCTGGTTGAGCCGGTTGGCCATTTCACCGGCGTTGACCCAGCGCGAGTGCCCGGCGTCGACGTAGACGGCGGTGGCCGGGTTGCGCCCCAGCGTGTCGACGGCGTAGCTGATCAGGTCGAAGCGCTCCTGGCGCTGGTCTCCGGAGAGGCAGTCGGCCATCGCCAGCGCATCGGGTTCCAGGATGATCGCGGCCGGGTTGCCGCCGATCCCGTCGGCGACGCTGTCGATCCAGGCGCGGTAGGACGCACCGGAGGAGAAGCCGCCGGCCGCATAGCTGCCGCAGTCGCGGTGCGGGATGGCGTAGAGCACCAGCACCGGCATGGCGCCGGCCGCAGCGGCCGCGCCGGTGTGGCGGGCCACCGTGGCTCCGACGGAACCGACCCCGAACGCCTGGTCGAGCCAGTACGCCTGCGGCGTGTTGGCGACCCGGGCCAGTTCGGCGCTGTCGGGCTGGGCGTTGGAGGCATGCATCGCCTTCGAGATCGGGTCGACGTAGAACGGCATCCCGGCCAGCGGGTTGTCGCCGTCGGCCAGGGCCGGCCCGGCGCCGGCGAGGGCCATGACGGCCAGGAACGGGAGGAGGCAGCGCGCTACTGCGCCAAATGCTGAGGGGAGCACATGAAAAAATTACCTCACGCGCCGATCGGTGGTAACAGGCCGGTCACGATCGCTGGTGGCGCGCTCAGCCCAGCAGCGCGTCGACGAAGGCCGCCGGCTCGAACGGCGCCAGGTCGTCCGGCCCCTCGCCCAGGCCCACCAGCTTGACCGGCACCCCCAGCTCCTGTTGCACCCGGAAGACGATGCCGCCCTTGGCGGTGCCGTCCAGTTTGGTCAGCACCACCCCGGTGATGTCGACGACGTCGGCGAACACCCGGGCCTGCGCCAGCCCGTTCTGGCCGATGGTGGCGTCGAGCACCAGCAGCACCTCGTCGACGGAGGCACGGCGTTCCACCACCCGTTTGACCTTGCCGAGTTCGTCCATCAGGCCGGTCTTGGTGTGCAGCCGGCCGGCGGTGTCGACGACCACGACGTCGGCACCGGACGAGACGCCCTTGTCGACGGCGTCGAACGCGACCGAGGCCGGGTCGGCGCCCTCGGCACCGCGCACCACCTCGGCACCCACCCGCGCCGCCCAGGTCTGCAGCTGGTCGGCGGCGGCGGCACGGAAGGTGTCGGCCGCGCCCAGCACCACCCGTCGGCCGTCGGCCACCAACACCCGGGCCAGCTTGCCGACGGTGGTGGTCTTGCCGGTGCCGTTGACGCCGACCACCAGCAGCACCGACGGGTGCTCGTCGTGCGGCAGGGCCTTCACCGAGCGGTCCAGCGCGGGCTGCAGCTCGCCGATCAGCACGTCGCGCAGCACGGTGCGGGCGTCGGCTTCGGTGCGCACCTGACCGCCGGCCAGCTTTTCCCGCAGCCGGGTGACCACCGCGTCGGTGATCACCGGCCCCAGGTCGGCCACCAGCAGGGTGTCCTCGACGTCCTGCCAGGAGTCCTCGTCGAGGTCACCACCGCCGAGCAGCCCGAGCATGCTACGTCCCAACGCGTTCTGCGACTTGGCCAACCGGCCGCGCAGCCGCTGCATCCGGCCTTCAACCGGCTCGATGTCCGGCTCGAGCTCCGGCTCGAGGCCGGCTTCGAAGGTGTCATCGACGATCGGCGGGGCCGCGGTCTCGGGAGGCGTCTCGGGCAGTTCGACGTCGGTGATCGTGCGCCGGGGAGCGTCGCGCGGAATGGTCGCGTCGTCCCCGATGACCGGGGCCGGCGGCTCGGGCGACAGCTCGGTTCGGCTGAAGGTGATGCCCGAGGACGCGGCGTAGCCACCCGATCGGTCCAGGCTCTCGCGCTGCGGAGCGGACAGGCTGATGCGCCGGCGGCGGTGACGCACCAGGCCCAGGATCACGGCGGTGAGGAGAACGAGGGCGGCGAGGACGCCGGCGATGATCCACAGACTTTGAGACGACACGCCCGCCATTGTGGCAGTAGCCGCCCCGGCGGTGTTCAGGCCTGGCTGGAGACCAGCTCTTGCCCGCGGATGCGCTGGGAGATCACCGCGGTGATCCCGTCGCCCTGCATGGTGACGCCGTACAGCGCGTCGGCGACCTCCATCGTCGGCTTCTGGTGGGTGATCACGATCAGCTGCGAACGCGCCCGCAGCATCTCGAACAGCGCCAGCAGGCGACGCAGGTTGGTGTCATCCAGGGCGGCCTCGACCTCGTCCATGATGTAGAACGGCGACGGGCGGGCCCGGAAGATCGCGACCAGCATGGCGATCGCGGTCAGCGACTTCTCGCCGCCGGACAGCAGCGACAGCCGCTTGACCTTCTTGCCAGGCGGGCGGGCTTCGACGTCGACGCCGGTGGTCAGCATGTCGGTCGGATCGGTCAGCAGCAGCCGGCCCTCCCCGCCCGGGAACAGCGCCGCGAACACGTCGCGGAATTCGCGCTCGACGTCGGTGTAGGCGTCGGTGAACACCTGCAGGATGCGGGTGTCGACTTGCGCGACCACGTCGAGCAGGTCTTTGCGGGCCGCCTTGACGTCTTCGAGCTGGGTGGACAAGAAGTTGTAGCGCTCTTCGAGTGCCGCGAACTCCTCCAGCGCGAGCGGGTTGACCCGGCCCAGCTCGGCCAGTTCACGCTCCGCGCGCTTGGCCCGGCGCTCCTGGGTGGGCCGGTCGAAGGGCATGGGGGCCGGCGCGGTGACCTGCTCGCCGCGGGCGCGGGCCTGCTCGAACTCAGCCATCTCCAGTTCGGTCGGCGGCAACGGAACATCGGGACCGTACTCGGCGATCAGATCCTGCGAACTCATCCCGAACTGTTCGAGCACCGTCTGCTCGAGTTGCTCGATGCGCAGTGCGGCTTGCGCCTTGGCCACCTCGTCGCGGTGCAGCGACTCGGTGAGTGCGGTGATGCGGGTGCTCAGCGAGTTCACCTCGTCGCGGACGGCGGCCATCGCTGCGGCCCGCTGCTGGCGTTCGCCGGCCAGCCCGTCTCGGATGCCTGACGCCGCTGCCACCACCAGTTGCAGGCGCCGCGCCAACGCAGTCCCGGCGTCGGCCACCGCGGCCGCCGTGGTCGCGGCGAGCGCCCGGGCCGCGCGGGCCCGTTCGGCGCGCACCCGCGCCTCGCGTTCGGCGGCGGCGGCCCGGCGCAGCGAATCCGCCTTGCCCCGAACGGCGTTGGCGCGTTCCTCGGCGGTGCGCACCGCCAGCCGCGCCTCCACCTCGACGCTGCGGGCCGCCTCGGCGGCGGCCGCGATCTGCTGCCGGTCCACCGGCTCGGCAGCGGCGGTCGGCTGGTCCTGCTCGGCGTTGCGCAGCCGAGTCTCCAACTCCCCCAGTTCGGTGACCGTCTGCGCCCGGCCGGCCTCCAGCTCTTCGCGTTCCCGCAGCCGGCGGCGCCACTCGGCCTCGGCGGCGCGGGCGTCCTGGCCCAGCCGGCCCAGCCGCTCGTGGGTTGCGGCGATCGCGGCGTCGGATTCGTTGAGCGCGGCCAGCGCCTGCTCGGTGGCGTCCTGGCGGGCGGCCTGCTCGGTCAGGGCGCCGGACAGGGCGGCACTGAGCTGCCCGACCTGCGTTTCGGCGCCGGCCAGATCGGTGCGGGCCTTGTCGATCTCGCTGGTGATCTCCAGGGTGGACGGCTTGCGGTCCGAGCCGCCGCTCACCCAGCCCGCGCCGACCAGATCGCCGTCGAGAGTCACCGCCCGCACCCCCGGACGGGTGGTCACCAACTCCAGCGCCGCGGGCAGGTCGGCGACCACCGCCACCGACGACAACATCGCCGTCATCGCGCCGCGCAGCCGGTCGGGGGCCTCGACCAGGTCCAGCGCCCACTGCGCGCCGTCGGGCAGGGCGGCGCGCTGTTCGGGAGCCGGCGGCAGCGGCCAGTCCCCGAGCACGATCGCGGCCCGCCCGCCGTCGGCGCTCTTCAGCGCGTGCAGCGCCGCGCGGGCCGCACCGGCGTTCTCCGCGGCCAGCGCGTCGGCGGCCGACCCGAGCACCGCGGCCAGCGCCGCCTCATACCCTGAGCACACCTTGACCAGCTTGGCGACCGACCCGAAAAGCCCCGAACCACCGTGGTTCTGGGCCAGCCAGGCCGCGCCGTCGCGGCGTTCCAGCCCCATGGACAAGGCGTCGATGCGAGCACGCAGCGAGGCCACCTGTCGTTCGGCGCCACGTTCGGCGGCCTGCAGTTCGGAGACCCGCTCGTCGGCCAGCCGCAGCGCGGCGACCGTCCGCTCGTGTTGCTCGTCGAGGCTGACCTCGCCCTGGTCGAGCTGACCGACCCGGCCCTGCACGGTTTCGAACTCCGCCTGGGCGGCTTGGGCACGCGCGGCGGCCTCCTCGATGCGCCCCGACAACTGCGCCACGTGGGCGTCGATCGACTCGACGCGCGCCCGGACGGTCTCCACCTGCCCGGTCAGCCGGGCCAGGCCCTCGCGACGGTCGGCTTCGGCACGGACCGCGGCCAGATGCGCCTTCTCGGCCTCCGCGCTGCGGCGTTCGCGTTCGGCCAACTCGGCGCGGGCAGCTTCCAGCCGGGTGCCGGCGTCGGCCAGTTCGGCCAGCAGCTGCTGCTCGGCGGCGGCCACCTGCTCGGCCTCGGCATCCAGCGCGTCGGGGTCGACGCCGCCGCTGGTGATCGGCTCCTCGTCGAGGTGTTGCGCGCGTTCGCTGGCGATGCGCACGGTGGCGCTGACCCGTTCGGCCAGCGCCGACAGCGAGAACCAGGTCTGCTGGGCGGCCTCGGCGCGTTGCGTCAAGGTGGCGACCGCGGACTCGTGGGCGGTCAACTCGTCGGCGGCCGCCGTCAGCCGCTCGGTGATCTGGTCGTGTTCGCGGCGCAACGTCGCCTCGGCGTCGCCTGCGCCGGCGAACTCGGTCTGCCGCGTGACCAGGTCGTCGGCGACCAGCCGCAGCCGGGCGTCGCGCAGGTCGGCCTGGATGGTGGCGGCTCGGCGCGCCATCTCGGCCTGGCGCCCCAGCGGTTTGAGCTGGCGGCGCAGTTCGGTGGTCAGGTCGGTCAGCCGGGCCAGGTTGGCCGACATCGCGTCGAGTTTGCGGACCGCCTTTTCCTTGCGTTTGCGGTGTTTGAGGACACCGGCGGCCTCTTCGATGAACGCCCGGCGGTCTTCGGGCCGCGACTCGAGGATCTGTGCCAGCCGGCCCTGGCCGACGATGACGTGCATCTCGCGCCCGATCCCGGAGTCGCTGAGCAGCTCCTGGATGTCCATCAGCCGGCAACTCGAACCGTTGATCTCGTATTCGCTGGCGCCGTCGCGGAACATCCGCCGGGTGATGGACACCTCGGCGTACTCGATCGGCAGCGCGTTGTCGGAGTTGTCGATGGTGACGGTGACCTCGGCGCGCCCGAGCGGGGCGCGGGAGGACGTGCCGGCGAAGATGACGTCTTCCATCTTGCCGCCGCGCAGCGTCTTGGCGCCCTGCTCGCCCATCACCCAGGCCAGCGCGTCGACCACGTTGGATTTGCCCGAGCCGTTGGGCCCGACCACGGCGGTGATGCCCGGCTCGAAGCGCAGAGTCGTCGGCGAGGCGAAGGACTTGAAGCCCTTCAGCGTCAAACTCTTGAGGTGCACGGGGTGTGAGACTACCGGTCTAGCGTTCGCTGAATCCGTCGATCGGCGCCCCGGCGGCGCCCCAATCGGTGACGACGGTGTCCACCCGGCCCGGAGTCGCCCCGCTCTGCAGCAGGTCGAGCAGCCGCTGACAGTCCGGCCGGGATCCCTGGGCGACGACCTGTACCCGGCCGTCGGGGCGGTTGGCCGCATACCCGGTCAGGCCCAACTCCAGCGCCCGCGACCGGGTCCACCACCGAAAGCCCACCCCCTGGACGTGCCCGTGCACCCAGGCGGTGAGCCGCACCGTCGAGGTCACGAGCCGTCCTCGTCCTTGATCTCGAAGCGCACCTCGGTGCCGGCCTGCAGGGTGCGACCGACCGTGCAGACCTGGTCGACGGCGCGGCGCACCACGGTCAGCAACCGCTGCTTGTCGCTGTCGGGCAGGACCGACAGCTCCAACTCCAGGGTTTCCTCCAGCAGCGGATAGCGTTCCTGCTCGCGATCGGCCGGACCGCTGACCGAGATGGTGGCCCGGTAGTCGTCGCCGAGCCGACGGGCCAGCGGGGCATCGCTGGACATCCCGCTGCAGGCCGCCAGCGCGATCTTCAGCAGTTCGCCGGGGGTGAAAACCTCATCGACGTCTTCGCTGCCGATCAGCACCTGCGCACCGCGCGAACTGCGGCCGGTGTAGCGCCGGATCCCGGTTCGTTCCACCCACAGTTTGCTCATGGGCACATTCTTACCGCCGACCCGGCGCATCGCCACGCCGGCGGGGCGATCAGCCCGTGGCGGCGACCGGCTTCCTGCCGTATTGGCGTTCCATCATCGCGGTGTCCCCGTACACCTGGACCTGCACGGTCTTGCCGTTGCGGATAGTGTAAACCTCGGCGCTGTGGCCTGTTTCGCCACCGATGGACGCCTCGCTGAGCACGATGACCGTCTCGCCGTCGGCCAGGAAACGGCGCGGCGAGATCTTCGGCGCCTTCGCCGCCAATGCCACGAGGAACTCACCGAGTTCCGCCTTGCCCCGGTAGGTTCCGCTTACCGCGCTCTCCCCCGGCTGCACCCATTCGATGTCCTCGTCGAAGAGCGCCATCAACGATTGAGTGTCGCCGTTGGCGAAGGACTGATAGCCGCCCCGGACCAGCTCGATGTTCTGCTGAGACATTGTTCGCCTTCCTTTCGTGGGTGTTCTGTTGTCCCCGACCGTATTTCGCTATCACAGCCGGTACATCTCACGCATCATCCGCGCGTTCTCGAAGTAGGCCGGCTCGAGGTGCGGGAAAAGCTCCCGGTGTTCGAGCAGCCTGGCGCGGATGCGGCTGAGCGCGTTGCTCGACGCCGCGACAAGCATGTGGCCCTGTTGGCGCAGGTGACGAGCGACGGTATCGAACGGCATCGCGATCCCTGGGTGAACGACCAACTGCGACATGAGCTGCCTCCTTCCGACAGCGGTGATCTCCCGACCGAAACCACCTGCGAGCGCATCACCAAGGCAAGCATTTCGAGCAATCGATTACCTCATCTGTTCGGATGAGATCCGAGTACGCTTTTCCCGCATGAAGACAGCGGTATCCCCAGCACCTCACAACCGGTGAACATGCCCGGATGTACACGCCTGTAGGTGATTTCGAGGGCAGCGATGAGCCGGATCGATGATTTCTCACAACTGATCTCCGGTATTTATTCCGCGGCGCTGGCACCGGAGCAATGGGATGACGCGGTGGCCGCAATCGCGCGTGCCTTCGATGCACATACCGCCTCGCTGGTGTTCTCCGCGAACGGCTCGCACACGCTCGCGCACGCACAGATGCCGCCGGCAGCGGCACAGACCTACACGGAGCACTACGGACGGCTGGATCACGTACTCTGCGCCGTCGACGCCGGACCGTTGGGAGCGGTTCGTACCGGCGCCGAGCTCATGTGGCCGTATCAGAATTGTGAGTTCCAAGTCGACTGGGCACGCCCGAACGGGCTGCACGACGGACTCTTCGTCCGTCTCACCTCCGGATCGCCAGTGGCAAGCCTGGCCGTCGCCAATGTGAAGCGACCGGAGCGATTCGACAGCCCCGAGCACGTCGAGATGGCCCACCTGCTCATCCCCCACCTGCAGCAGGCGCTGCGGATACAAGGCCGACTCGACGATCTCGATCACCGAAGCGATGACCTCGCCCAGGCCAGTGAGAGCGTCAGCCACGGCATCGTCATCGTCGAACGGCGCAGGTCGGTCTACACCAATGCCGCCGCCGACCGGATGCTGTGCTCAGCTGATGGGTTGCGGATCGAGAACGGCTGCATCAGGGCCGACGCGCCGCCTGCCGACGCCCAGTTGCAGCGCAGTATCGCCCGGGCGTCCGAACTGGCCGACAGCGACACCTGGGGCGGATCATTTCTGTGTCCGCGGCGCTCCGGTCGGCGTCCCTACGTCGTGCATGTCCTGCCGGTCCACCCGAATTGCGTTGCGGCGCCGGTGAGCGGACGTTCGATGGTCATCATCGTCGATCCCGAGCGAGAAGCCGCACCGCCGGCGATGCTGCTGCGGCGGCTGTACGGTCTGACCAGAAGCGAGGCGCAGGTGGCCCTGCTGGTGATGGGAGGCGAAGGCCTGAACCCGATCGCCGAAAGGCTGTCCGTCTCTGGCGACCGTGAAGACCCACCTCCGGCATGTCTTCGAAAAGACCGGCATTCATCGGCAGGCGGAACTCGTTCGGCTCCTGGTCACGCTCGATCCGGCGGCACCGGTGCGGTGACGGCGCCGACGGATTCAGCTCAGGCGGTCTATCATCGGTGGCTGTCGCAACACTATTCGCTGGACAGCCGAGAGGACACCCGGTGCAGGTCGCGATTCCACTGTTCGCCCGATTCACCGCGCTGGATGCGGTCGGCCCCTACGAGGTGCTGCAGCGGGTTCCCGAAGTCGAAATCGTCTTCGTCGGTCACCGGCACGGCGAAGTCCGCAGCGACAACGGGATGCTCGGGGTCACCTGTGACGCCCGGTTCGACGAGGTGCTTCGTCCGGATGTCGTCGTCGTGCCCGGCGGTGTCGGAACCCGAGTGCTGCTCGACGACGCCGAACTGCTCGATTGGCTGCGCAGAGTCCACCCGCACACCAGGTTCACCACCTCGGTATGCACCGGCTCGCTGCTGCTGGCTGCGGCCGGGCTGTTGGACGGCCTGACCGCCACCACGCACTGGGGCGCGGTGGAGCTGCTGGAGCATCTGGGCGCTCGCTATGTGGAGCAGCGCGTGGTCGAGCACCTGCCGCAACGGATTCTCACCTCGGCGGGGGTCTCCAGCGGTATCGACATGGCGCTGCGGCTGGTCGAGCTGCTGGTGGACACCGAGACGGCCCAGGCGGCACAGCTGATGATCGAGTACGACCCGCAGCCGCCGTTCGACTGCGGCTCGCTGCCCAAGGCCGACGAGGCGGTGCGCAACCGCGCGGCGCAGCTGCGGCGCTGAGGGAATAACCGACCTGTCATGGCCACGGTCGTCGCATTCCACGCCCACCCCGACGACGAGGCGATCCTGACCGGGGGCACGCTGGCGCGGGCGGCCGCCGAGGGCCACCGGGTGGTTCTGGTGGTGGCTACGGACGGGCGCGTCAGCGACGACGACGTCGAGCGTCTCGGCGAACTACGCGCCAGTGCGCAGATTCTCGGCGTTCATCGGGTGGAGTGCCTCGGTTACGCCGACAGCGGTTTCGGACCGCAGTTCCACCCCGACCCGCCGGGCCGGGTCAGGTTCGGGCGCGCCGACACCGAGCGGGCGGCCCAGCAACTGGCCGCGATCCTTCGCGACGAAGGCGCGGATCTGCTGTTGAGCTACCAGGCCAACGGCGGCTACGGCCATCGTGATCACGTCCAGGTCCATCACGTCGGCAAACGAGCCGCCGAGCTCGCGGCGACCCCGCGCGTGCTGGAGGCCACGATGTCCCGAGAGTCGCTGCTGCGGGTCGCGCGCACCGCTCGGCTGTTGCGGCTGCCGGCACCCTACCCGCTCGAGGTGGCCCGCACCGCGTACGCCCCGCGGTCGGCGATCACGCACCGTATCAAGGTGTTTCGGTTCGCGCGACAGAAGCGCGATGCGTTCGCCGCGCATCGTTCGCAGATCAGCGGCAATGCGGCGGCGGCGCGACTGTTCGCGGTGTTGCTGCGGCTTCCCCCGCAGGTGGCCGGGCTGATGTTCGGCCGGGAATGGTTCATCGACCCGACCCTGCCGCCGGGGCGGATCTACCGCGACATCTTCGAGTGACACAGCTCAGCGCTGGCACTTCGGGCAGTAGTACGACGAGCGGTTGGTGAATTTCTGCCGCCGGATGCGCGTCCCGCAGCGCCGGCAGGGCTCGTCCTCGCGACCGTAGGCGTCCAGCGACCGGCTGAAGTAGCCGGACTCGCCGTTGACGTTGACGTAGAGCGAGTCGAACGAGGTGCCGCCGGCGGCCAGTGCGTCGCGCATCACCGCCCCCGCGGCCTCCAGCAGCGCTCGCAACCGGGGCCGGGACAGCGCGTCGGCCATCCGGGTGCCGCGAATCCCGGCACGCCACAGCGCCTCATCGGCGTAGATGTTGCCGATCCCGGACACCACGGTCTGATCCAGCAGCTGGCGTTTGATCTCGGAGTGCTTGCGCCGCAGCATCTGCACCACCGATTCGGCGTCGAAGCGCGGATCCAGCGGGTCACGCGCCAGATGCGCCACCGGCAGCGGCACCACGCTGCCGTCGACCTCGGCCAAGTCGGTGAGCTGCCAGCCGCCGAAGGTCCGTTGATCGACGAAGCTGACCTTGGTGCCGTCGTCGAGCACCGCGGCGATTCGCAGGTGTTTGGTGTCGGGCAAGTCGCCCAGCAGCATCTGCCCGCTCATCCCCAGGTGCACCACCAGCGCCTCATCCGTGCTCAACAGCAGCCACAGATACTTGCCGCGCCGGTCGGTGCCGACGATCCGGGCATCGAGCAGTCGGCCGGTCAGGTCGGCCGGCCCGGCCTCGTGCCGGCGCACCGCACGCGGGTGGTGGACCCGGACCCCGGCGATGGTGCGGCCCACCAGGTGGGCGTGCAGGCCGCGGCGCACCACCTCGACCTCGGGAAGCTCCGGCATCTACCCGGCGTCCAGCGCCGTCCAGGCCGCCGCCGCCGCTTTCTGCTCGGCTTCCTTCTTGGACCGGCCCACACCGGATCCGTATTCGGTGTCGGACACGACCACGATCGCGGTGAACTCGCGGTCGTGGTCCGGCCCGGTCGAGCTGACTTGGTAGCACGGCACGCCGATGCCGCGGGCAGCGGTCAGTTCCTGCAGGCTGGTCTTCCAGTCCAGGCCGGCGCCCAGGGTCGCGGCGGTGTCGAGCAACGGGCCGAACAAGCGCAGGATCACCTCACGCGCGGTGTCGATGCCGTGCTGCAGGTAGACCGCACCCAGCAGTGACTCCATACCGTCGGCCAGGATGCTGGACTTGTCGGCCCCGCCGGTGTTGATCTCCCCGCGGCCGAGCAGCAGATGGGCGCCCAGGCCGTCGTCGGTCAGCCCGCGCGCCACATCGGCCAGCGCGGCGGTGTTGACCACGCTGGAGCGCAGTTTGGCCAGGTCGCCCTCGGGCCGGTCGGGGTGCCGGTGGAACAGTTCGTCGGTGATGGTCAGCCCGAGCACGGCGTCGCCGAGGAACTCCAGGCGCTCATTGGTGGGCAGTCCGCCGTTCTCGTAGGCGTAGCTGCGGTGGGTGACGGCCAGCGTGAGCAGGTCGTCGGGCAGGTCCACGCCGAGCGCGTCGAGCACTGCTTGCCGGGGACGGCTCACCGCTCACCGTCATCGCTCGACTGAGCCCCCTGGGACCGCTGCTGGCCCACCATCTCGGCGAGTTTGGCCCAGCGCGGGTCGATCTTTTCGTGGTGATGGCCCGGTTCGGCCCCCTCTACGCTGGCCAGGGCCACCCCGCAGTCCGGGCACAGTCCCGGGCAGTCGGGCGCACACAGCGGAGACAGCGGCAGCGTCAGCCCGACCGCGTCGACGATCGCCTGCTCGAGGTCCACGGCGTCATCGACCACCCGGCCGATCTCGTCGTCGTCGGTGGTCGCGTCGGTGGTGCTGTCCGGGTAGGCGAACAGCTCGGTCAGCTCGACCTCGATGTCGCCGGTCAGCGGCTGCAGGCACCGCGCGCACTCACCGGTGGTCACCCCGGAGACCACGCCGCTGACCAGCACCCCCTCGGAGACCGACTCCACCCGCAGATCCAGGTGGACCGCGGAGTCCGGCGGAATCGCCACCAGGTCCAGACCGATGCGGACCGGGCTGGACCGCTGCTCCTGCAGCGACATCATCGTGCCGGGGCGCCGGCCCAGCCGGGCGACGTTGACCACGAAAGGTGCCGGCAGGGTCGCCTTTGTGCGTGCGTCGCGGTGCCTGGTCATGCCGCGATTCTACGCAGCGATCGGCCCGGGCTCGGCGGGTCAGCGAGTTGCGTAGTCGTGAGTTCCCGCGGCGGTGCGGAGTTGGTGACGGCCGCGGTTGATCGAGCGCAGGGTGCCATTGAGGAAGTCCTCGAATTCGGCCAGCTTGGCATCGACGTAGATGTCGCATTCACCGCGCATCCGGTCGGCCTCGGCGTGTGCCGAGTCGATCAGCCGGGTGGCCTCGGCCCGCGCGGAGGTCACCACCTCGTTCTGCGAGACCAGCCGCTGCTGCTCCTTGATGCCCTCCTGCACCGCCTTCTCGTAGGCGGCGTTGCCGTTCTCGACCAACCGGTCGCATTCGGCCTGGGCACGGCTGGTGGCGGTCTCGAACTCGCGCTTGGCGGTCGCGGTCAGCCGGGCGGCCTCCTCGCGGGCTTCGCCGAGCATCCGTTCACTGTGGGCGCGCGCCTCGGCCACCATCCGGTCGGCCTGCCCCTTGCCGTCGGCCAGCAACCGGTCCGCCTCGGCCCGGGCGTGGCTGACCAGCGAGTCCGATTCGGCTGTGGCGGAGCTGACCATCGACTCCGCGTGTTCTTTGGCCTCGTTGAGCACCGAGTCGCGGGCGTCGAGCACATCCTGGGCGTCATCCAGCTCGCCGGGTATCGCGTCGCGGATGTCGTCGATCAGTTCCAGGACGTCGCCGCGGGGCACCACGCAGCCGGCCGTCATCGGCACGCCACGCGCTTCTTCGACAATGGAGCCCAGTTCGTCAAGGGCTTCGAACACTCGGTACACGGCAGCACCCTCCAGGCATAGTTGTTGTTACTAGTGTGCCCTCTGTTATGCGTGTGACTGCGTTATCCGCCCGGTGTGTCGGATTCTCTTCCACTTCAGCGGTAGCCTGACCCGTTGAAATCCAGATCGGCGAAGGGCGGTCATGACTCAGGCCTATCCACCGCGTCCACCGCGAACCGACGGCCAGCCGCCCGCGGACATCGGACGGTTGCTGCTGCGCTGCCCCGACAGCCACGGCATCATCGCCTCGGTCAGTGCCTTTCTGGCCGAGGCCGGCGCCAACATCATCTCGCTGGATCAGCACTCGACCGCCCCCGAAGACGGCACGTTCGTGCAACGGGCGATCTTTCACCTGCCGGGCCTGCCCGCCGCCATCGACGACCTGCAACAGCGGTTCGGCGCCACGGTCGCCGAACGGTTCGCGATGGACTACCGCTTCGCCGAGGCGGCCAAGCCCAAACGGGTGGCGATCATGGCGTCCAAGGCCGACCACTGCCTGCTGGACCTGCTGTGGCGCAACCGTCGCGGCGAACTGGAGATGACCGTGGCGATGGTGATCTCCAATCACCCGGAGTTGGCCGAGCAGGTGCGTCCGTTCGGGGTGCCGTTCTTCCACATCCCGGCCACCCGCGACATCCGCGCCGAGGCCGAACAGCGCCAACTGCAGCTGTTGTGCGGCAACGTCGATCTGGTGGTGCTGGCGCGCTACATGCAGATCATCACCGGAGACTTCATCGACGCGGTGGGCTGCCCGCTGATCAACATCCACCACTCCTTCCTGCCGGCGTTCATCGGTGCGGCGCCCTATCAGCGGGCGCGCGAGCGCGGCGTGAAGCTGATCGGCGCCACCGCGCACTACGTCACCGAGGTGCTCGACGAGGGGCCGATCATCGAACAGGACGTGGTGCGCGTCGACCACACCCACAGCGTGACCGACCTGGTGCGGCTGGGCGCCGACGTGGAGCGGGCGGTGTTGTCGCGGGCGGTGCAGTGGCACTGCCAGGACCGGGTGATCCGGGTGGCCAACGAAACGGTGGTGCTCTGACCGCAGGGCCCCCACCGTTGACAGCTGTCAAGTACGGTGGTTCCCATGCTGGTGCAGGACTTGTTCTCGACGGTGCCGACGACCACCGCCGCGGCCATTGAGGTCTTTGACGCCGCGGCGGCAGTCGACCCCGACTTCATGCTCGGCACCTGGCGGGGCGCCGAGCTGCCGACCGGCCACCCACTCGACGGGCTGTTGGCCGCCACCGGCTGGTGGGGCAAGCAGTTCGTCGACGCCGAGACCGTCCATCCGCTGTTGTTCCCCACCCGGGACGGCTCCGCGCTGTGGGCGTTCAACCCGGTGCTGGCGTTCAGTGCCCTCGGGCCCGCGACGAAGCTGCCCGGGTTGAAGAAGCGCTCGTTCGCCGGCCCGATCACCCGGTTGCAGCCGCTGCTGCGGACGCGTTCACCCAAGGCCCGGTTGCGCACCACCCGCTTTCGGGAAGTCGACAGCGCGACAATGGTCTACGACCAGGCCCCGATCAACGACGTCTTCCGCCGGCTCTCCGGTGAAGCGGTGATCGGCGCGATGGATCTGCGCGGTTCGTCCCGGCCGTACTTCTTCGTGCTGCACCGCGATGAATCACTGAAACTGATTTAGCTGCAATCGATTTCACCCGCGGCACGCCAGGCGCTGCGTTCGGCGGCGAAGGCCACCGTCTGTCGGCGGCGGAATTCGGCGATGGATTCGGCGTTGTCGGCGAGGAACCGCTGGTGGTCGGCCAGCGAGAACTCGCCGTCGGTGATGGCGATCCGGCCGCGTCCGGCCGCGGTGTCGGCGCGCAGCTCCAACAGTTCGTCCGGGCCGACCGGATAAAAGCTGATCCGGTCGAAGTAGCGCAACAGCCACGGGGTCTCGGGATCGAACAGGCCAGCGGTGGCGTGGCGGTGATTCCACACCTGGGTGGTGCGGCCGACGAACTGGTAGCCGCCGGGCCCCTCGATGCCGTAGATGCACAGGTAGGCACCGCCGATGCCGACCGCGTTCTCCGGCGTCCAGGTGCGAGCCGGGTTGTACTTCGTCGTAACCAACCGGTGCCTGGGGTCCAGCGGGGTCGCCACCGGCGCGCCGAGATAGATGTCACCCAGGCCCAGCACCAGGTACTGCGCGCCGAACACGACGTCGTAGACCGCCGCGGTGTCATCGAGTCCGTTGATGCGCCTGATGAATTCGATGTTCGACGGGCACCACGGCGCGTCGGGGCGCACACCGTAGGTGTAGCGGCGGATCGCCTCGTGGGTGGCCGGGTCGTCCCAGCTCAACGGCAGGCGCACCGAGCGACTCGGCACCACGAGCTCGTCGCAGGGCGGCTGCGCCTCGTCGACGGCGGTCAGCTGTTCGATCACCTCGGCGCAGGAGATCTGCTCGGTGTCGAACTGGACCTGCAGGGACCGCACCCCCGGTGTCAGTTCCACCAGCCCGGGCAACCCCTGCCGGCGCAGGGTGTCGTAAGCCACCTGTACCCGCGCCCGTAACGCCAGATCCAGTGTCATGGGCCCGTATTCGAGCAACACCCCACCGTCGCCGGCGCGCCGCATGGTGACGGCCGTCCCGTCGCGACCGGTGTAGCGCCGCAGCACCCCGTCGTCACCGTCCCCGGAGCGGGACAACACCACCGGTGACGCCGCTCGCCGCCGCACCCCCAACGAGGTCGGCGGCGGGGCGTGATCGGCGCGCACCGGCACCAAGCGCACGGTGTCGCCGGGGCGGAGCTGACCGAGCTTCCAGCGGTCGCCGCGCGCCACCGTCACCGGACAGACGAAACCGCCGAGGCTGGGCCCGTCGGGCCCCAGCAGGATCGGGGTGTCGCCGGTGAAGTCCAGTGCGCCAACACAGTAGGCGGTGTCATGGATGTTCGACGGGTGCAGCCCGGCGTCTCCCCCGTCGGGGCGCGCCCATCTGGGCTTCGGCCCGATCAGCCGGACCCCGGTGCGGTCGGAATTGAAGTGCACGGTGTAATCGGTGGTGGTCAAAGTGGTCATGTCGGTGCGGGACAAAAACTCCGGCGCACCGTGCGGGCCTTCGGTCACCGCCAGCTCCCAGCGCGAGCCGATGCTGGGCTGACTCTCACCGGCGGCGCGGTCCAGCGCCGGCGCGGCGCCGCCCCGGCCCGAAGCGGTGAGCCGATCTCCGGCGCGCAGTTGCCGGCCACGATGGCCACCGAATCCGCCGTGGGTGAAAGTCGCCACGCTGCCCAGGAATTCCGGTTCGGACAGGCCGCCTTCGATGAGCAGGTAGCAGCGCAACCCGGGGCCGGCGGCGGTGCCGATCTCGAGTAGGGCCCCGGCGGGTATCCGCACCGCCTGCCACTGTGGCGTCGCGACGCCCGCCACGGTGACCGGTGCCGGCGCCCCGGTGACGCAGATCCAGGCCGGGTCGGCGAACCGCAGGGCCGGCCCATCCCGGGTGACTTCCAGGCCGGCCGCACCCTGCGGATTCCCCAGCACCCGGTTGCCGATCCGGAACGACAGGTCGTCCATCGGCCCCGACGGTGGCACCCCGACATGCCAATAGCCGATGCGCCCGGGCCAGTCCTGCACGGTGGTGAACATGCCCGGCCGAACCACGTCGATGCCGATCATTCGCGGGTGATCACCATGCGCACCGGGGTCGGGTCGAAACCGTTGCAGGGGTTGTTGATCTGCGGGCAGTTCGACACCAGCACCAGGGTGTCGGTCTCGGCCCGCAACGTCAGGCTCTTGCCCGGCGCCGAGATCCCGTCGACGATGCCCAGCGTGCCGTCGGCTTCGACCGGGACGTTCATGAACCAGTTGATGTTGGAGACCAGGTCGCGCTTGCCCAGGCCGTGTTTGGCGCCCTCGGTGAGGAAGTTCTCCGCGCAGGCGTGCTGGTGGCCGGTGTGGTGGCCGTAGCGCAGTGTGTTGGACTCCTGCGAGCAGGCTCCGGCGATGGTGTCGTGGTTGCCGACGTCGTCGGCGACGACGGTCATCAGCGCGGACCCGTCGGCGGTGCGCAGCACCGAACCGGTGCCCACGAAGATGTTGCGCTGGGCTGCCACGGTGGCCTGGGCGCTGTAGCGCCAGGTGTGATCGGTTGCGTCGTAGAGCAGGCAGTCCACCGCCTGGTTGCCATGCAGGTCGATGATCTGCAGCCGCTCGCCGGCGCGCACCACCTTCGACCAGGGCGCCCGGGCCGGCACCACCTCGTCGCTGACGGTCACCATGCCCGCACCACCGCGTCGGTGTTCTCCCGCGCGCGCAGGTATTCCGGATCGTCATTGAGCGGTTCGGTCAGCTGGTCGTCGGCTTTGAAGGCGAGCACGTCGAGTGCGGTCACGTTCGGTTCGGGATCCAGTGGGTGTGCGGTGTTGGCCAGCGACAGCACCACCGGAAGGTGGATCAGTAGGTCGACGGACGCTCCCCGACCGGCAGAACCGGTGAATTCCAGTGCGCCGCTGACCGGATCGACCCGGACACCGCGGAACAGGCCCACCGAGGGCGCGACGTCGCGGATATCCATGCCGTGCTTGAGCGCGGCCAGCAGTAGCAGCCGCCGGCCGGCGGCGTCGGGGCCGCACAACAGGTCGTGGTGGCCGGATGAGTCGGCGACGACGGTGGCCAGCAACCGGCCCTGATCAGACAGCAGCGGATGCCCGGCGCCTAGATAGGCCTGCCAGGGCACCTTCATGGTGTCGGCGACATTGAGCCGTTCCCAGGGCGCGTCGGCGCGATAGGCCAGCAGGTGCGCGCACGCCCCGCCGTCGACGTCGATCAGCCGGACCCGGCTGCCGCGGGCCAGCACCTTGGTGGCGTAGCCGTGCGGTGGGATCGACTCGGCCCAGATCAGCGTCGACGAGTCGACGTCCTGCGGCGTCGCCGGTATCCGCATCTCGGCGCGCTGCGCCTGGGCCCGGGCATGTGAGCGGGCTCCGCTGGTCGAGTCGGTGCTCATGACCGGACCCTAACATGTTTCCTATCAATCGATAGAAAATGGTCGCGCACGGGTTGCCGCGTGATAGGTGTAGTGCATGAACACCGATCGACGAGGCCGCCCCCGTTTGACGGCATCTCGTCGCCCGGGCCGCAGCGCACGCGACGAAATCCTCGATGCGGCAGCGGAGTTGTTCACCACCATCGGCTACTCCGGCACGTCGACGCGGCGCATCGCCGAGGCTGTCGGGATGCGGCAGGCCTCGCTGTATCACCACTTCACCGCCAAGGAGGACATCCTCGACGCGCTGCTGGCCGGAACCGTCGACGCCTCACTGCAACTGGCCGCCGAGCTGCGCGCCGAGGACGGCCCGGCGGCTCCCCGGCTGCACACCCTCGTGGTCGCCGACACCGCCCAGCTGTGCGGTGGGGTGTGGAATCTGGGCAGCCTATATCTGCTCCCGGAGCTGCGCGTGGAGCGTTTCGCCGCGTTCCGCCGGCGCCGGGAGGCGTTGCGGGGCCACTACCGCGAGCTCTCAGCCACGGTGATCACCCAGCACGGCGGACCTGCAGCCGCCGAGGACCTGCCGTTCCGGTTGGTGGAGTCGGTCATCAACCGCCGCAGCGACGACGGTGCCTGCCCGGTCGATCACCCCTGGACCACCGCTGAGGCCGCGCTGCGGGTGCTGGGCTGCGGTGGTGATTTTGCGCGGATTCGCGATGTGACCGCGCAACGGTTGGGACTGCCCGAACCAAATAATCGTGTCGGAGACGGTCGATAAGCTCGCTGCGGCATCAGATGACCACCGAACCCCGGGAGCTTGACCTGTGGCCCTGAAGAAATCCGACCTCTACAGCTCACTGTGGCGCTCCTGTGATGAGCTGCGCGGCGGCATGGACGCCAGCCAGTACAAGGACTACATCCTGACGCTGCTGTTCATGAAGTACGTCTCGGACAAGGCCAAAGACCCCCGCAGCCTCATCGAGGTACCCAAGGGCGGCTCGTTCGACGACATGCTGGCAGCCAAGGGCGACAAGGAGATCGGCGACCGGTTCAACAAGATCATCGCCAAGCTGGCCGAGGCCAACGGGCTGCAGAAGGTCATCGACCTGGCCGACTTCAACGACGAGGAGAAGCTCGGCAAGGGCAAGGCCATGCAGGACCGGCTCTCGGCGCTGGTCACCATCTTCGACGGCCTGGATTTCCGTGGTTCGCGCGCCGAGGGCGACGACCTGCTCGGCGACGCCTACGAGTATTTGATGCGGCATTTCGCCACCGAGTCCGGCAAGTCCAAGGGCCAGTTCTACACCCCCGCGGAGGTGTCGCGGGTGATGGCCAAGGTGGTCGGGATCGGTGCGACGACGACGCGCGACACCACCGTCTATGACCCGGCGTGCGGTTCGGGCTCACTGCTGCTCAAGGCCGCCGCCGAGGCGCCGCACGGCATGAGCATCTACGGCCAGGAGAAGGACAACGCCACCTGGGCGCTGTGCAAGATGAACATGATCCTGCACGGCAACGCCACCGCCGGAATCCGCAAGGGTGATTCGCTGGCCGATCCGCAGTTCACCGACCAAGACCGGTTGAAGACATTCGACTACGCGGTGATGAACCCGCCTTTTTCCGACAAGGCCTGGACCAACGGGCTGGACAACGAGTACGGCCGCTTCGACGGGTTCGGGCGGCCCCCGCAGAAGAACGGCGACTACGCCTACCTGCTGCACGTGCTCAAATCGCTGACCAGCACCGGCAAGGCGGCGATCATCCTGCCGCACGGGGTGCTGTTCCGCGGCCACGCCGAGGCCACCATCCGCACCGAACTGCTCAAGCGCGGCTACCTCAAGGGCATCATCGGGTTGCCAGCGAACCTGTTCTACGGCACCGGGATTCCGGCGTGCATCGTGGTGATCGACAAGGCCGGTGCCGCCGGGCGCACCGGGGTGTTCATGATCGACGCGTCGGCGGGCTTCATCAAGGACGGGCCGAAGAACCGGCTGCGCAGCCAGGACATCCGCAAGATCGTCGACGTGTTCACCAAACGCTTGGAGGTGGACCGGTATTCGCGGATGGTGCCGTTGACCGAGATCGCCGATCCGAAAAATGACTACAACCTCAACATCCCCCGCTACATCGACACCTCCGAACCCGAAGACCTGCAAGACCTCTACGCGCATCTGCACGGCGGCATCCCCAACCACGACCTCGATGCGCTGAGCGCCTACTGGGACGCGTTCCCCGATCTGCGCGGTGCGCTGTTCAAGCACAAACGCAAGGGCTACAGCGAGCTGCGGGTGGACATCACCGAGGTGCAGCAGACCATCCTGGACTCCGATGATTTCGCGGCGTTCACCAAGAAAGCCGCCCGCAAGGTCGGCACCTGGTTCGCCAAACACCGCCCCCTGTTGCAGGCCATCGACGCCGACACCGTGCCCAACGAGCTGATTGCCACCCTCGGTGATGATCTGCTGTCCCGATTCAAGGGTGTGGCACTGCTCGATGAGTACGACGTCTATGAGCAGTTGATGACCTACTGGCACACCGTCATGCACGACGACGTGTTCCTGATCATGAACGTCGGCTGGATGGAGGCGGCCAAGCCCCGCAAGACCATCGAGGACAAGGGCCGCGGGCTGTCCGAGACGGCCGATCTGGTCAGCGGATCTGGGCGGGGTGCCGCAAAGTACAAGATGGATCTCATTCCGCCGGCGCTGGTGGTGGCTCGGTATTTCACCGCCGAGCAGGCCGAGATCGACGAGCTGAATGCCGCGGCCGAGGAGTGCGCCCGTGCCGTGGAGGAGTACGTCGAGGAAAACGGCGGTGACGACGGCCTACTCGCCGAGGCGATGGACGACGACAAGATCACCAAGGCGCTCGCCGCTGCGCGGCTCAAGGAGGCGCGGCGGGAGAAGGCCGACACCGACGAGATCGATGCCCTGACGCATCTGATCGGGCTGTATGACGCCGAGGCCGCCGCCAAGAAGAAGGCCAAGGAGGCGCAGGCGGCACTCCATACGGCGACGTTGACCAAGTACGGGGAGCTGACGCTGCCGGAGGTCAAGGAGTTGGTGCTGGACGACAAGTGGCATGTGACGGTCGCCGGTCAGGTCGCCCAGGAGGTCAACTCGCTAACACGCGCGCTCGTGGCCCGCATCCGAGAACTCGGCGAACGATACGCCGAGACGGTCGGCACTTTGAGCACAGAACTCGAGACGAGTGAAGCGAAGCTCCTCCAACATCTGGTTGACATGGGGGTCGAATGAACGAGCTTCCGCCAGGTTGGATCAGCACTTCGATTGGGCAGTCTGCGAGCTCCATGACTGGCTTCCCGTTTGCAAGTGCGCGCTTCTCCGGGAGCGGCATCCGTCTCATTCGCGGCTCCAATGTCAAACGTGGCGTGCTGGATTGGTCGCCCGACATTGCAATGTACTGGCCGGCAGAGGACCCCATCGCTTCGCGCCTTCCGGCTGGTAGACGGCGACATCGTCGTTGCCATGGACGGTGCTCTTGTCGGTCGAAGCCACACGCGGATATCTCCCTCCGACCTGCCCGCCTACCTAGTACAAAGGGTTGCTCGCCTTCGCGGCATGTCTATTCATCAGGAACTTCTACATCAGTGGATAGCGTCGGACCACTTTGTGCAGCATGTCGACTCGGTTAAGACGCACACTGCGATCCCCCACATCAGCCCGCGTGACATCCGAGATTTCCAACTCCAGATTCCCGCAAGCGTCCGTGAGCAGCAGCAGATTGCCGACGCGCTTTCAGACGCTGACAAACTCGTCGCCGCGCTCGAACGGCTGATCGCCAAGAAGCAGACGATCAAGCAGGGCATGATGCAGCAGCTCCTTACGGGCAAAACCCGCCTTCCCGGCTTCGCCGCGCCATGGAAAGCGGTCAGCGTGGGCGACTTGATGGAGTTCAGAAACGGCCTCAACAAGGCAAGTCAGTTCTTCGGGTCGGGTACGCCGATCGTGAATTTCATGGATGTGATGAACGGGCCGCTCATTACCACCCGAGATGTAGGGGGGCGAGTCACTCTTACTGGCGATGAGATCAAGCGGTTCTCCGCGAAGCGGGGCGACATCTTCTTCACTCGAACCTCTGAGACCGTTGAAGAAGTCGGAACGGCGGCCGTTCTCATCGACGACATACCCAATGCAGCCTTTAGTGGCTTCATACTGCGAGGGCGGCCATACTCAGGCAAGTGTGATTCGCGATTCCTCGCCTATATGTTTCAAATCAGCGATGTTCGAAAGCAGATTACCGCGTCGGCCAGTTGCACTACGCGCGCGTTGACCAACGGTAAGTCATTAAGCCAGGTAGTCGTGCAGATCCCGCCGGTGAAAGAGCAAGTTGCGATCACCTCGGTGTTCGAGGACGTTGTTCGCGAAATCGCTGGTCTCCAAAGACGCCTCACCAAAACCCACGCCATCAAACGAGGCATGATGCAGCAACTCCTCACCGGCCGCACCCGCCTACCGGTCCTCGAACCATGAGCGAGCTGGAACCCACCCCCAGCCAGTTTCTCGTCTACCGCGATGAAGCCGGCAACACCCGCGTCGACGTCCGGTTCGACGGCGAAACCGTCTGGCTGACCCAATCCCAGATCGCGGAGCTGTTCGAGACCACGCAGCAAAACGTCAGCCTGCATATCCTGAACATCCTGGAGGAGCAGGAGCTGCCCCGGGAAGGAACTCACAAGGATTACTTGTCGGTTCGTCGCGAGGGCAGCCGCGACGTGCGGCGCACGGTTACGCACTACAACCTGGACATGATCATCTCGGTCGGCTACCGGGTGAAGTCGCGGATCGCCACCGCGTTCCGGATCTGGGCCACCCAGCGGCTGCGCGAATACCTCGTCAAGGGCTTCGTGCTCGACGACGAGCGGCTGAAGAACCCCGACCTGCCGTTCGACTATTTCGATGAACTGCTGTCGCGGATTCAAGACATCCGCACCTCCGAGCGGCGCTTCTATCAGAAGATCACCGATGTGTACGCCACCTCGCTCGATTACGACCCGGCCGCCGAGCTCACGCAGACGTTCTACGCCACCGTGCAGAACAAGCTGCACTGGGCGATCACCGGCCAAACCGCCGCCGAGGTGATCCGCCGCCGTGCTGATGCGGCAAAACCCAACATGGGCTTGACCAGCTGGCGCGGGCGCTCGGATCAAAAAGTCCGACACCACGATCGCCAAGAACTACTACACCGAGGACGAGCTGCGCGCGCTGAACAACCTGGTCGAGCAGTACCTGGTGTTCGCCGAAGGGCAGGCACAGCGCCGGGTGCCGATGCGGATGGCTGACTGGGTCGCCAAGCTCGATGGGTTTCTCACTCTCAACGACCGCGACATCCTGACCTCAGCCGGCAAGGTCTCCCACGACTTGGCGGCCGAACACGCAGCGGTGGAGTTCGACAAGTTCAAACTGCAAGAGTCCGAAGCTGTCGAGTCGGACTTTGACCGGTTCAGCAGGGGGATGCTCGATCGAGGCAAAAACGACGATCAACCAGAGCCGGGAGGACAAGCATGAGCGTCGGCAAGTCGGTGCGGCTCTTCCTGGCCGATGGCACGCCGGGCGGGTTGCTGACTGCGGAGATCATGAACTGGACCGGCCATGTGGTTGCCGCTCCCCGCTCCGAACTGGCGGACTTGCTGAAGCGTCCGGAGACCTCGCGTACCGGTGTCTATCTGCTGCTCGGCGACGACCCGGACAGCATGGGCGGCCAGGTCGCCTACATCGGCGAGGGTGATGACATCAGCAAGCGTCTCTACCAGCATTCGCGCCCAGAAGATCAGGGCGGCAAGGATTTCTGGGACCGTGCCATCGTGTTGACCAGCAAGGACGCCAACCTGACCAAGGCTCATGCCCGCTACCTGGAGAGTCGGTTCATCACCTTGGCGCAGCTGGCCAAGCGTGCCAGGCTCACCAACGGAACAGCGTCAACCCCCATCGCCCTGCCCGAGGCAGACGTATCGGACATGGAGTACTACATCGCCCAGGCCAAGATCATCCTGCCGGTGCTGGGCGTCAACCTATTTCGTTCGGCAACGACCGCCATCGTTGCAACGGCCGCGTCCGCTGCCGATCGCGTTCCGGTGGCCGTTGAATCTCCCATTTTCGAGGTGCATCTGAAGAAAGAAGGCATCACCGCCCATGCTCGCGAGATCGACGGTGAATTCACGGTCATCGAGGGATCTCATGCCCGGGCGACGTGGGTCGGCGTTGGCAACGACGGCTACAAGGCGCTGCATGAAAAGCTCCGGCAGGATGGGACTATCACCCCCAACGGCGAGGGGCCACTACGCTTCACCCACGACCAGGTCTTTGCCAGCCCGAGTGCGGCGGCTGCGATCGTCCTCGGCCGCAGCGCAAACGGCCGTATCGAATGGAGGACCCAGGATTCGGGTACCAGCTATGGCAGCTGGCAGAGCCAGGGCGTCGACGAAGCTGCCGGAGACCAGCCATGAGCACCGTGGGCCAGAGTGAACGCAAAACCCAGGAACACGTCGTCGAGATCTTCCGCGACACGCTGAAGTATGACTACCTGGGCAACTGGGCGCACCGGGACGGCAATTCCAATGTCGAAGTCGAACTGCTGGAAGCCAACCTGACACCTCGCGGCTATCACCCCAACTTGATCAACAAGGCCAT
The DNA here is from genome assembly GCF_002101885.1 of Mycolicibacter senuensis. Classification (GTDB taxonomy): domain Bacteria; phylum Actinomycetota; class Actinomycetes; order Mycobacteriales; family Mycobacteriaceae; genus Mycobacterium; species Mycobacterium senuense. Next base: position 227,348 of record NZ_LQPS01000043.1, on the reverse strand, counting down.
CGATCGGCTGAGAAGCGACGCCTCCCTCGGTAGTGGCCGCGACCTCTACGAAGCCAACCGCGACGTCTACGGATTGCTGCGCTACGGAGTCAAGGTCAAAGCCGGCGCCGGGGAACACTATGAAACGGTCTTTCTGATCGACTGGAAGAACCCGCAGGCCAACCAGTTCGCCATCGCTGAAGAGGTCACCGTCGCCGGTAACCACACCAAGCGGCCCGACCTGATGCTCTACGTCAACGGCATCGCGATCGCCACCATCGAACTCAAACGATCCAAAGTGGCGGTGTCCGAGGGGATCCGCCAGACCATCGGCAACCAGAAGGCCGATTTCATCCGGCCGTTCTTCACCACCGCACAGTTTGTGTTCGCCGGCAATGAGGTCGAGGGCCTGCGGTATGCCGTGATCGACACCCCGGAGAAATACTGGCTTGCCTGGAAAGAACCCTCCGACATCGCGGCGCCGCTGGACCGGGCAGTGACCCAGATGTGCGGCAAGGAGCGGCTGCTGGAACTCATCCACGACTTCATGGTGTTCGACGCCGGGATCAAGAAGACCGCCCGGCACAACCAGTACTTCGGGGTCAAAGCCGCCCAGTCCCGCGTCGCCGCCCGGGAGGGCGGCATCATCTGGCACACCCAGGGTTCGGGCAAATCGCTGACGATGGTGTGGTTGGCCAAGTGGCTGCGCGAACACCAGCCCGATGCGCGGGTGCTGCTGATCACCGACCGCACCGAGCTCGACGAGCAGATCGAGCAGGTCTTCAGCGGCGTCGACGAGCAGATCTACCGCACCACCTCCGGCGTGGACCTGTTGGCCACCCTCAACCAGAGCGCGCCGTGGCTGATCTGCTCATTGATCCACAAGTTCGGCGTCGCCGAAGGCCGCGACGACGACGGCGCGGACTTCATCGCCGAACTGAACTCCACGATGCCGAAAGATTTTGCCGCCAAGGGCAATCTCTTCGTGTTCATCGACGAGGCACACCGCACCCAATCGGGCAAGCTGCATGAGGCGATGAAGACCCTGCTGCCCCGGGCGATGTTCATCGGGTTCACCGGCACCCCGCTGCTCAAAGCCGACAAAGCCACCAGCATCGAAACCTTCGGCAGCTTCATCCACACCTACAAGTTCGACGAGGCGGTGTCCGACGGAGTTGTGGTCGACCTGCGCTATGAAGCCCGAAGCATCGACCAAGACCTCACCTCCCCCGCCAAGGTCGACCAATGGTTCGACGCCCAGACCAAAGGCATGACCGACCTGTCCAAGGCCGAACTCAAAAAGCGCTGGGGCACCGCGCAAAAGGTGGTCAGCTCCGAGCCCCGCGCCCGCCAGATCGTCGACGACATCCTGATGGACATGGCCACCAAACCGCGCCTGATGGATGGGCGCGGCAACGCCATGTTGGTCAGCTCCAGCATTTATCAGGCCTGCAAGTTCTACGAGTTGTTCTGCCAGGCCGGATTTGCCGGCAAATGCGCCATCGTCACCAGCTACTCCCCCAGCCCGGCCGACATCGCCAAGGAGGACTCCGGTCACGGCGCCACCGAGAAGCTGCATCAGTACCAGATCTACCGGCGGATGCTCGCCGAGCATTTCGGTGTATCCGAAGACACCGCGATGGGCAAGGTCGACCAGTTCGAAAAGGACGTCAAGCACACGTTCGTCACCGAGCCGGGCCGGATGCGGCTGCTGATCGTTGTGGACAAGCTGCTGACCGGCTTCGACGCACCCAGTGCCACCTACCTCTACATCGATAAGACGATGGCCGATCACGGCCTGTTCCAAGCGATCTGCCGAGTCAACCGGCTCGACGGCGACGACAAACAGTACGGCTACATCGTCGACTACCGCGACCTGTTCAACTCGCTGGAAACCGCGATCACCGATTACACCGGCGGCGCACTCGACGGCTATGACAAGACGGATATCGAGGGCCTGCTCACCGATCGGCTGGCAAGTGCACGTTCCGATCTTGACGAGGCACTGGAGCGGATCCGGGCGTTGTGCGAGCCGGTCGCCCCGCCCCGGGGCATTCAGCAGTTCCAGCACTATTTCTGCGCCGCCGAGCAAGGCAACGCCGAGCAGATCAAGGCCAATGAGCCCAAGCGGGTCAAGCTGTACAAGATGATCGCGGCGGTGACCCGGGCCTATGCCAACCTTGCCAACGACATGACTGCCGCCGGCTACAGCGCCGCGGACGCGGCCGCCATCAAGATCGAAGTCACCAGATACACCTCGCTGCGTGACGAGATCAAACTCGGCGCCGGGGAGAACGTCGACTTCAAGCAGTATGAGGCCGGTATGCGGTATCTCCTCGACACCTACATCAGTGCCGAGCCCTCAGAGGTGGTGTCGAATTTCGATGATACCGGCCTAGTGCAACTGATCGCCCGACTCGGCGCGGGCGCGATCGATAAGCTGCCGCAGGGGATCAAGAAGGACCCGGAGGCGGTCGCCGAGACCATCGTCAACAACATGCGCAAAGTCATCGTCGACGAACACCCCACCAACCCGAAGTATTACGAGGCCATGTCGGCACTGCTCGACGCATTGCTGGCGGAGCGCCGCCGCGGGGCCCTGGAGTACCAGGCATATCTGGCAAAACTGTTGGAGCAGGCCGAGAAGCTCGGCAAGGGTGAGACCGACACCGTCTACCCCGATTGGGCCGACAACCGGGCGCGGCGTGCACTGATCGACTTCGGCTGGCCCGACCCGGCCACCCCGGTCAAGATCGACGAGGCGATCCTGACCCACAAGCATCACGACTGGGTCGGCGACCCGCTGAAGGAGAAGGTGGTCAAGCGTGCCATCGCCGCGGTGCTGTCCGACGGGTTCGATCGGCTCGATGAACTCTTCGACCTGGTGAAGGCTCAAGATGGCTACTGGTAGCGGCTATCTCAGTGTGGCCGGAATCGATGTCGACGTCGTCTACAAGGACATCAAGCACCTGCACATCGGGGTCTACCCGCCGCTGGGGCGGGTGCGCGTGGCCGCCCCCCGGCGTCTCGATGATGAAGCCGTGCGCTTGGCGGTGATCGACCGCCTGCCGTGGATCAAACGGCAGCGTCACCGGCTCCAGGCGACCGTACGCCAGTCGCGACGCGAAATCCTCACCGGCGAATCACATTACGTGTGGGGCGTGCGGTACCGCCTCAAGGTGGTGCAGCGTCCCGGGCGGGCGCACGTGGAACTCGACGGCGACCGCCTGTTGCTGTACACCCCAGCCGAATCCGAGTCCGAACAGCGGCACGACGTACTCAACCGCTGGTACCGCCAGCAGCTGCGTGACGCTCTGCCGCACCTGATCGCCAAATGGGAGCCCGTGATCGGTGTTTCGGTTCCGCGCTGGAGCATCCGGCGGATGAAGACCAAGTGGGGCTCGTGCAACCGCGAGAGCGGCCATATCTGGTTCAACATCGAGCTGGCCAAGAAGCACCCGGATTGCCTGGAGTACATCGTGGTTCACGAGATGACTCACTACCGGGAACGCCACCACGGCGAGCGGTTCACCGCGCTGATGGACGGGTACCTGCCGGACTGGCGGGCGCGGCGCGACCTGCTGAATGATTCGCCGTTGGCGCATGAGGAGTGGGCTGGGTAGTCAGGCAAGCAGAGCAGTCGCAATTCACCGACAGGCACTCATGCCCGAGATCACGAAAATCCGGGTATAGGCACCGTTCTAACTAATCGGGCAGCGGCACAGCATTCCCGCTATCCGCCGGTTATGGGACATGGCGTCCGCAATCACCAGTCCACACCACAGCGCGGGTCGTTGAGCCGGAAGATGTCGGACCCCCCTGCCATGCTGAAGTCATGTCCTCGATCACCACTGATGCCGGCCCGCAGGCGGGTCCTACCCAGCGTCTTGAAGGGCTGTTCGAGGAGTTGGCGGAGTTGACCGGACAGCGCAACGCCATCGATGGCCGCATCGTGGAGATCGTCGCCGAGATCGACCGCGACGAACTGTGGGGCGCCACCGGGGCGCGCTCGATCCCGGCCCTGGTGGCCTGGAAGACCGGAGTGTCCCCGAGCAACGCCCACACCATCACAGCAGTGGCGCAACGAAGCGCGGAGTTTCCCCGCTGTGTCCAGGGCCTGCGGGAAGGCCGTGTCTCGCTGGACCAGGTCGGGGTGATCGCTCAGCGGGCCGCCGACGGCTCCGATGCGCACTACGCTCAGCTGGTCGAGGTGGCCACCGTCAGCCAGTTGCGGACCGCGGTCAAACTGGAACCCCGCCCCGACCCCGAACCTGATCGCCGGCCCGAGCCGGAACGCTCGGTCAGCAAAACCAGCGACGCGCACGGCAGCTGCTGGCGGATCACACTGAACCCTTTGGATGCCGCCAAATTCGACGCGGCGCTGCAATCCCACCTGGATACCCTGATAGCCGAGTGGAAACACGACCACGATGGCGCGGACTGCGACCAAGCACCGCCGCTGCCGACCACTGGGGATGCGTTTATGCGCCTGGTCGAAACCGGATGGGACGTCGAGGCCGCGCGCCGGCCCCACGGGCAACACTCCACCGTGGTCGCCCACCTCGATGTGCAGCAGCACGCCGCCGCTGTGCACCTGGGCCCACTACTGACCGACGCCGAACGCCAATACCTGCTGTGCGACGCCACCTTCGAAGTGTGGTTCGAACGTGACGGCGTGCCCATCGGCGCCGGCCGCAGCACCCGCGCCATCAACCGCCGACTACGCCGTGCCCTCGAGCACCGTGACCGCAGCTGCGTGATCCCCGGTTGCGGGGCCACCCGAGGGCTGCACGCCCACCACATCCAACACTGGGAAGACGGCGGCTCCACCGACCTGAACAACCTGGTACTGGTCTGCCCGTATCACCACCGGCTGCACCATCGCGGCATCATCACCATCACCGGACCCGCCACCGACCTCACCGTCACCGACAACAACGGGCACCCCCTTCGCCCCGGATCACTGGCCCGACCACCCACCAACCCACCACCGGCGGCCCCACCCTGCCCCGGACCACTCGGCGAACGCGCCGACTGGTGGTGGTACCAACCCTTCCAACCCCAAGCACCCCCTACCACCAATTAGACCGGCCACCCGTTCCTTGCCGGAACTCAAATACATTGGAGCGTTGCGGAATTCATTCGCACTGCCCGCGCTGCCGCATCGAGAAAGCCGGCCAGGCAGGAACCAGTCGGCGGCCGTGACCTGCCGGTGCAGCGGATTCGAGATACGCGCCCACATATAACGCGCCTACGAGCCCAGCTTCGCCGCCAGCCGCCGGTTCACCGGTTCAGGCAGCAGATCGGAGACATCCCCACCCATCGAGGCCACCTCCTTGGCCAGCGACGACGACACGAACGAATAGCGCGGCGTGGTGGCCACGAAGAAGGTGTCCACCCCGGCGATGTGCTTGTTCATCTGCGCCATCTGCAGCTCGTACTCGAAGTCGGTGCCGGTGCGCAGGCCCTTGATGATCGCGGTCAGTTTCCGTTCCCGGACGAAGTCGACCACCAGCCCCTGGCCGGATTCAGCCCGCACGTTGGGCAGGTGCGCGGTAGCTTCGGCGATCATCTCCAGGCGCTCGTCCAGGCTGAACATGCCCTTTTTGGCCGGGTTGATCAGGACGGCTGCCACCACCTCGTCGAACTGGGCGGCCGCACGCTCCAGGATGTCGACGTGTCCCAGGGTCACCGGGTCGAACGAGCCCGGGCATACCGCGCCACTCATGGTCCATGACGCTAGCAGCACGGGTCAGGCCAACTCGGCCAGCTCCAACCGGGTGTCGCCGTAACGGCGATCCGGCCACGCATCCCATCCGTCCGGCCACGCCACCGGCGGGCTCGATGCGGCGCGTTCGATCACCACGACGGTGCCCGGACCGGCCCAGCCGCCGGCGACCAGCAGCCCCGGAAGCGCATCGATGTCGGCGGCGGAAACCTCATAGGGCGGGTCGGCCAGCACCAGATCCACCGGGGCGTCAATACCACCGGTCAGCACCGCGGTCACCGTGCCGCGGCGCAGCGTGGCGCCGGGCAATCCCAGCGCGGCGATGTTGCCGGCCAGCACGTCGGCGGCGCGGCGGTCCGATTCGACGAACAGCGCGCTGGCCGCCCCCCGCGACAGCGCCTCCAATCCCAGCGCCCCCGAGCCGGCGTAGAGGTCCAGCACCGCCGTCCCGTCCAGGTCCAGCCGGGCATCGAGCACGTTGAACAGTGCCTCCCGCACCCGGTCGGTGGTCGGCCTGGTGCCGCGCGGTGGCACGGCAATGCGTCGCCCGCCCGCGACGCCACCGACGATGCGGGTCAGCTCAGCACCACCAGCAGGTCACCACCTTCGACCTGTGCGGTCTCGGCGACCGCCACCCGCTCCACGGTGCCGTCGGCCGGGGCGGTGATGGCGGCCTCCATCTTCATCGCCTCGATGGTGGCCACGGTCTGTCCCGCGCTGACCTGTTCGCCCTCGGCCACCCCGATGGTGACGACTCCGGCGAACGGCGCAGCGACGTGGCCGGGCTTGGAGCGGTCGGCCTTCTCGGCCACCGGCGCCTCGCTGGCCACACTGCGGTCACGCACCTCGACCGGCCGCAGTTGGCCGTTGATGATGCACATCACGGTCCGCATGCCGCGTTCGTCGGGCTCGGAGATGGCTTCCAGGCCGATCAGCAGTTCCACGCCGCGCTCGAGGCGGACCCGGTGCTCCTCGCCTTGGCGCAGTCCGTAGAAGAACTGGTTGGCCGACAGTTGCGAGGTGTCGCCGTAGAGGTCGCGGTGCTCCTCGAATTCCTTGGTGGGGCCCGGGAACAGCAGCCGGTTCAGCGTGGCTTGGCGCTTCGGGCCGGTCAGCGCCAAGACCGCCTCGTCGTCGGCGGACAACTGCTGCACCTCGCGCGCCTGCCCTCGACCGTCCAATGCCTTGGTGCGCAAGGGTTCCGGCCAGCCGCCGGCCGGCTCGCCGAGTTCCCCGCGCAGGAAGCCGATCACCGAGTCGGGGATGTCCACTTTCGCCGGGTCGGCCGCGAACTCCTCGGCGGTGATGCCGGCACCGACCAAGGCCAGCGCCAGGTCTCCGACCACCTTCGAGCTCGGGGTGACCTTGATCAGCCGGCCCAGCACGGCGTCGGCCCCGGCGTAGTTGGCTTCGATCTCCTCGAACCGGTCGGCCAGCCCCAGCGCTTTGGCCTGCTGGTGCAGGTTGGACAGCTGGCCGCCGGGAATCTCATGCCGGTACACCCGACCGGTCGGTCCTGCCAATCCGGATTCAAACGGCGCGTAGACCTTTCGCACGCCTTCCCAATACGGTTCCAGGTCGCACACCGCGGCCAGCGACAGGCCGGTGTCGTAGTCGGTGTGGGCCGCCGCAGCCACGATCGAGCTGAGCGCAGGCTGGCTGGTGGTGCCGGCCAGCGGTGCGGCCGCCCCGTCGACGGCGTCGGCGCCGGCGTGCCAGGCCGCCTCGTAGGCGGCCAACTGCCCACCCGGGGTGTCGTGGGTGTGCACGTGGATCGGCAGGTCGAAGCGGCTTCGCAGCGCACCGACCAACGTGGTGGCCGCCGCCGGCCGCAGCAGCCCGGCCATGTCCTTGATGGCCAGCACGTGCGCGCCGGCGTCGACGATCTGCTCGGCGAGCTTGAGGTAATAGTCCAGGGTGTAGAGGTTCTCGGCCGGATTGGTCAGGTCACCGGTGTAGCACATGGCGACTTCGGCTACCGCGTTGCCGGTTTCGCGGACCGCGTCGATCGCCGGGCGCATCGAGTCGACGTTGTTGAGCGCATCGAAGATCCGGAAGATGTCAATGCCGGTTGCGGTCGCCTCGGCCACGAACGCCGAGGTGACCAGCTCCGGGTACGGCGTGTAGCCCACGGTGTTGCGGCCCCGAAGGAGCATCTGCAGGCAGATGTTGGGCAGCGTCTCGCGCAGCACCGCCAGCCGCTCCCAGGGGTCCTCTTTCAAAAAGCGCAGCGCCACATCGTAGGTCGCCCCGCCCCAGCACTCCATCGACAGCAGTTGCGGGGTGGTCCGGGCGATGTAGGGAGCCACGTTGAGCAGACCTTTGGTGCGCAATCGGGTGGCCAGCAGCGACTGGTGGGCATCCCGGAACGTCGTCTCGGTGACGGCAACGGCCGGCGATTCCCGCAACCAGCGCGCGAACCCCTCCGGCCCGAGTTTCATCAGCCGCTGCTTGGAGCCCGGCGGCGGTGTGCTCGACAGGTCGATGTCGGGCAGCTTGTCGCGCGGGTAGACCGCCGAGGGTCGCCCACCGTGAGGCTGATTGACGGTGACGTCGGCCAGATAGGTCAGGATCTTGGTGCCGCGGTCAGCTGATGCGTGTGAGGTCAGCAGTTGCGGGCGCTCGTCGATGAACGACGTGGTGATGTGGCCGGCCCGGAAATCCGGGTCGTCGAGCACGGCCTGCAGGAACGGGATGTTCGTCGAGACCCCCCGGATACGGAACTCGGCGATCGCCCGGCGTGCCCGGTTCACCGCGGTGGGAAAGTCCCGGCCCCGGCAGGTCAGTTTGACCAGCATCGAATCGAAATGCGGGCTGATCTCCGCGCCCAGGTGGGTGCCACCGTCCAGTCGGATGCCGGCGCCGCCCGGGCTGCGGTAGGCGGTGATTCGCCCGGTGTCGGGCCGGAATCCGTTCGCCGGGTCCTCGGTGGTGATCCGGCACTGCAGCGCCGCGCCGTGCGAAACGATGGCGTCTTGGCGCAGCCCCAGGTCCTGCAGGGATTCCCCGGCGGCAACCCGCAGCTGAGCCGAGACCAGATCCACGTCGGTGATCTCCTCGGTGACCGTGTGCTCCACCTGGATTCGCGGATTCATCTCGATGAACACATAGTGGCCGCGCTCGTCGAGCAGGAACTCCACCGTGCCCGCGCAGCTGTAGCCGATGTGGCGCGCGAAAGCGACCGCGTCGGCGCAGATCTTGTCCCGCAATACCGGATCCAGGTTCGGCGCCGGCGCCAACTCGACGACCTTCTGGTGGCGACGCTGCACGCTGCAGTCCCGCTCAAACAGGTGCACGATGTTGCCGTGGGTGTCGGCCAGGATCTGCACCTCGATGTGGCGTGGGTTGATCACCGCCTGCTCGAGGTACACCGTGGCATCCCCGAACGCCGATTCGGCTTCCCGGCTGGCCGCCTCGACCGCCTCGGCCAGCCCGTCGAGGTCGGCGACCCGGCGCATCCCGCGACCGCCCCCGCCGGCGACCGCCTTGACGAACAGCGGAAACGCCATGTCGGCTGCCGCCGACACCAACTCGTCGACCGAGCGTGACGGCTCCGATGACGCCAGCACCGGCAGGCCGGCCTCACGCGCTGCGGCCACTGCATGCGACTTGTTGCCGGCCAGCGCCAGCACGGCTGCGCTGGGCCCGACGAACGCGATGCCGGCGTCTTCGCAGGCCTGCGCCAACTGCGGGTTCTCCGAAAGGAAGCCATAGCCCGGGTAGACCGCATCGGCGCCGCAGCGCTTGGCGGTGTCGACGATGGCCTCCACCGACAGGTAGCCGCGCACCGGATGACCCGGCTCGCCGATCTGGTACGACTCGTCGGCTTTGAGGCGGTGCACCGAATTGCGGTCTTCGTAGGCATAGACCGCCACTGTGTCGATCCCGAGCTCATAGGCGGCGCGAAACGCGCGGATCGCGATCTCTCCGCGGTTGGCGACCAGCACTTTGGAGATCACACCGCACCCCTTAAACCAACGTCAACCAGTAGTCCTGAAATCTGATGAATACCAACAGGAATAACCCGATAAACCATAATGCAATCAGCGTCCACCGCCACTGCTGCAAAAGTTGCAAACTTTTGTGTATTCGGCCGGGCTGCGATGCCAAGGCCGCGAAGGCCACCAACAGCAGCATCGTGGCCGCCCAGACCACCATGCAATAGGGGCACAGCGCGCCGATCCGATACAGGCTCTGGAAGATCAGCCAGTGCACGAAGCCGGCCCCGGCCAGGGTCCCGACCGCCAGTGCGGTCCAATACCAGCGCGGCAGCGGCACTTTCGCCACCGCCAGCACCCCGGTGACCACCACGACGGTGAACGCCACGATGCCCATCAGCGGGTTCGGGAAGCCCAGCACCGAAGCCTGCGGGGTGGCCATCACCGGGCCGCAGGACAACACCGGGTTGAGATTGCACGAGGGCACATATGCCGCATCGGTGAGCAGCCGGATCTTCTCCACCGTCAACGTGACCGACGCCAGCAACCCGATGGCCCCGGCGATCAGCGTCACCCAGGCCGTTGATGGCGCCGGTTGCACCCCCGACGCCGGCGGCGCGGGTGCTTCGACCGTCGAAGTGGCGATGCTCACGACTCCTGGGCCGGCGGCACGTCCATACCCGGCAGATCGCCGACGATCTCCCGGATCTTGGCGACCAGGGCCTCCGGTGTCGACGGGCGGTAGTCCTCACCGTTGATGCGCAGCGTCGGGGTGGCGTGGATGCCGGCGGCCTGGGCCAGGCCGCCCACCATCTTGAGGTACTTGCCGCTGTTGATGCAGGCCGGAACGCTGCCGGCGGCGCCGGCCTGGCGGGCCAGCTCGATCAGCCGCTTGTCGTCGGGGAACTCCGTGCCGATCTCGGACGGCTGCAGTTCGGCGGTGAAGAGCGCGTTGTGGAACCGGCGGAACGCGTCGATGTTCTCGTCGGCGACGCAGTAGGCCGCCGCCCCTGCCCGCGATGAGTAATTGTCATTCTGCGACCGGTCCAGAATCGCGACCATGTGGTAGTCGGCCGCGATCGCCCCGCTGTCGATCAGCCGGGACACCGTCGGGCCGAGCACCCGTTCGAGGTTGCCGCAGGCCGGGCAGAGGAAGTCCTCGTAGAACGTCAGCACGGCCTTGGGCTCGTCGCTGTCGTCCTTGGTGACCAGCTTGCTCGAGGTCACCCGGACCGCCTCACCGGCCCCGGCGCCCTTCTTGTGACTGTTGGACATCACGATGTAGCCGATCAGTCCCACCGCGAACACCACCACGATGGCGATGAGCCCGATCTGCAGGGCGAGGTTGCGTTTGTGATCGCCGGCCTTCAGGCCGGAGGCGCCGGGGCGTTTGGGTTTGCTGGCCACAGTCGGTTGATCCTCGTGTTCGGTGGTCGGGTTTGCGGTTCAGCGTACCGGCGTGGGCTCGGCGGCTCAGCTGCGGCTGAGGTGGGCGCGCAGCGCCGAGATCAACGCGTCGGTCGCGGTGGCGCTGCCGCCGCCCAGGCCGAACAGGTTGATGAATCCGTGCGTCAACGACCGCATCCGCCGCAGATCGACCACGACCCCGGCGTCGCGCAGGGCGGCGGCGAACTGTTCGCCTTCGTCGTGCAGCGGGTCGAAGCCGGCCACCGTGATCAGCGCGGGCGGTAACCCGGACAGGTCGCCGGCCAGCAGCGGTGACACCCGCGGGTCGGTCGGCTCCAGCTGCGAGCGGCCCACGTACTGGGCGGTGAACCAGTCGATGTCGTGCTTGGTGAGCAGGTAACCGTCGCCGTAGAGGGTGCGTGAGCGGGTCACGGCCACGCAGTCGGTCACCGGGTAGATCAGCCACTGCAGGATCGGCGCCGGGCCGGAGTCGTCGCGGGCCAGCAACGCCACCCCGGCGGCCAGGTTGCCGCCGGCGCTGTCGCCGCCGACCGCGATCCGCCCCGGGATACCACCCAGTTCGTGGGCATGCTCGCAGGCCCACCGGAACGCCGCGTAGGCATCGTCGAGGGCGGCCGGCGCCGGATGTTCGGGGGCCAGCCGGTAATCGATCGACAGCACCGCGACATCGGCGTCGCGGCAGGTCAGCCTGCACACGGCGTCGTGGGTGTCCAAGTCCCCCACCACGAATCCACCGCCGTGATAGAAGACCAGCAGCGGGTGGGCGGTGCCGTCCGGCCCACCGACCGGGCGGTAGTGCCGGGCGGCGATCTCCCCGGCCGGGCCCGGCAGCACGATGTCACGGACCTCGCAGCCGTGGATGTCGGCCCCGCCGAGCCCCGCGGTCAGCTCCCGCAACTGGGCCCGGGAGGCGGCCGCGTCGTCGTCGACGATGATGCCGTTGATGCCCAGCGCGCGCTGCCCGGCCAACGCCAGCCGCAACGTCGGGTCCAAGGTGTTGCCGTCGATGGTCACCGACCGTCCGCCGGTCATCAGCCGCTGCAGCCCGATGGGCAGCATCGGCGTCACCTTCATGCCGACGTTGAAGACGGTGCTCTGTAGCTGTTCGGCCCACCGCGCCGCCGCCCCCGGGCCGGCCCCGGATGGCAGACTTCCTGGCATGACTGTTCGACGTAACTTGCGCTCGGTCACGCTCAACGACGGTAATTCGATCCCCCGCCTCGGTTTCGGGGTTTACCAGATTTCGCCCGCCGAGACCGAACAGTCGGTGAGCACCGCACTTGCGGCCGGGTACCGCCACATCGACACCGCGGCGCTCTACGGCAACGAGCGCGAGGTCGGCCGTGCGGTCGCGGCGTCGGGGCTGGTTCGCGACGAGGTGTATCTCGTCACCAAGGTGTGGAACGCCGACCAGGGATACGATTCGACGCTGGCCGCGTTCGAGAAGAGCATGGACCGGCTCGGTCTGGACGTCCTGGATCTCTACCTGATCCATTGGCCGCTTCCGGCACGTGGCAAATTCGTCGACACCTTCCGGGCGCTGGCCCATCTACGCGATCAGGGCCGGATCCGCTCGATCGGGGTGAGCAACTTCGAACGCGAGCACCTCGAGTTGCTCATCGACGGGACCGGCATCGTGCCGGTGGTCAACCAGGTCGAGCTGCATCCGCGATTCAGCCAGCCCGAATTGCGTGAAGTGCACGCCCGCCTGGGTATCGCCACCGAGGCGTGGGCGCCGTTGGGGCGCGGCTCGCTGCTGGCGCACCCGGTGGTCACCGAGGTTGCGCAGCGTTGCGGTAAGACTCCGGCGCAGGTGCTCATCCGGTGGCATCTTCAGCTCGGTAATATCGTGATTCCGAAATCGGTGAACCCTGAGCGCATCATCAGCAACTTCGAAGTCTTCGACTTCGAACTCGGCGCGGCCGAGATGGCCGCGATATCCTCGCTCGACGACCGCGCCCGACTGGGACCCGATCCGCGCACGTTCGATTACACAGGTAGGTGAGATGACGCCGGGAACTGCGATCCCCACCGTCGCGCTCAACGACGGCCATTCCATGCCGACGCTGGGCCTCGGGGTGGCCGAATTGTCCGACGCCGAGACTGAGCGCGCGGTCGCCGCCGCGCTCGAGTCGGGCTGCCGGCTGATCGACACCGCCAAGGTGTACGGCAACGAGGCCGCGGTGGGCCGGGCGATCGCCGCCTCAGGGATCCCGCGCGAGGAGGTGTTCGTCACCACCAAGCTGGCCAACGCCGACCAGGGACTGACCGCCGCCATCGAAGCCTGCAAGGCCAGCCTGGAGCGGCTCGGAATGGACTATGTGGATCTGTACCTGGTCCACTGGCCGGCTCCCTCGTTGGGCATGTACGTCGACAGCTTCGGCGGCCTCATCCAGACCAGGGAACTGGGACTGGCCCGGTCCATCGGGGTGTGCAACTTCACCGCGAACCACCTCGAGGACGTGATCGACCTGGCGTTCGAGACCCCCTCGGTCAACCAGATCGAGCTGCATCCGCTGCTCAACCAGGCCGAGTTGCGGGCCGTGCACGCCGAGCGCGGCATCATCACGCAGGCCTACAGCCCGCTGGGTGTGGCCCGGTTGCTCGACCACCCGGCGGTGACCGCGATCGCCGGCGAGTACTCCAAGACCCCGGCTCAGGTGCTGATCCGGTGGAACCTGCAGCTGGGCAACGTGGTCATTCCGCGGTCGTCCCAGCCCGAACGCATCGCGGCCAACCTCGACGTGTTCGGTTTCGAGCTGGCCGACGAACACATGGCCAGCCTCAACGGGCTCGACGACGGCACCCGCTTCCGCGAAGACCCGCTCACCTACACCGGTACCTGAGTCTGCCCTGCCGGCGAGCGGTGTCGCAGCCCTACCCGGCCGGGCACGTCGCAGCGGCTTCGCGCAGCGCGTCGGCCGACGGCTGGTCGAGACGCAGGGCGTAGCCCCGCAGCACGGCGATGTAGGCGACCGCGTACTGGCAGGCGAACGATTTGTTCGGCGGCATCCATTGCCCCGGACCGGCGTCGCCCTTGTCCTGGTTGGCCTGCCCGGCGACCGCCAGCAGGTTGGCCGGGTCGTTGGCGAACCGCAGCCGCTGCCGGTACGGCCATGCCGAGGCGCCCATGTCCCAGGCGTAGGCCAGCGGCACGATGTGGTCGATCTGCACCGCCTCACCGATCTTGGCGCCGCGGCTGAAGGCGACCGCGGCGTTGGTGTAGGGGTCGTGCAGGATGCCGGTGGCGACGGCGGCCGCGCAGCGTTTCGTCGACACGTGGGTGATGTCGACCAGGTCGCGGTTGAGGATGTCGTTGCGGGTGTCGCAGCCGTTGCGCCCACCGGGCGCGTCGTTGTCGTCGTTCCAGGCGTCGCCGAACAGTGCGCGGCGGTAGTCGTAGCGGTGGGTGCGCGCCGGCACCACCGTGATCCCCGCCAGCACGTCGGCGCCGGGCGCCACGGTGGGCATGCCGGCCTGCGCGGCGATGGCACGGCTGTCGTGGTTCGCTGCGGACACGGTCTGAACGGCTACGACGACGGCCAGCAGCGCCGCCGCGGCCAGCCACAGCAGGGTCTTGCGGCTCGGGTTCATGCCTTGTCCAGATATTCGATGTCGGTGAAAGGCTCGGCCAGCAGTGCCAAGCCGGGATCGGACGGGTCGGCGGCCCAGGCCTGCACGCAGAAGTCGCGGGCGGCTTCGATCAGCTCACCGTGATCGGCCAGCGAAAGCAGTTTCAGGCCGCCGCTCCAACCGGACTGGTTGCGGCCCAGCACATCTCCCTCGCCGCGCTCGGTCAGGTCCAGGTCGGCCAGCGCGAACCCGTCCAGTGTCCCGGCAACGGCCTCCAAACGTTTTCCGGATTTGGATTTCGGGCTGCTCGAGGTCACGAACAGGCAGAGGCTGGCGTGCTGGCCGCGGCCGATCCGGCCACGCAACTGGTGCAGCTGGCTGATGCCGAACCAGTCGGCATCGGCGATCAGCATGACGGTGGCGTTGGGCACGTCGACGCCGACCTCGATCACGGTGGTGCACACCAGCACATCCACCTCCCCGGAACGGAACGCGCTCATCACCGCGTCCTTCTCGTCGCCGCTGAGCCGTCCGTGCATCAAGCCCAGCCGCAACCCCGACAGCGGTCCGGCCCGCAGCTGATCGAACAGGCCGACCGCGGTGGCCGAGGTTCGGCCGTTCTCCTCGGCCCCGCCGGACCTGGTGTCGTCGGACTCATCGATGCGGGGCGCCACCACATAGGCCTGTCGGCCGGCGGCGACCTCTTCGCGGATGCGCTGCCAGGCCCGCTCCAGCCAGGCCGGTTTCTCCTTTTCGAAGATCACCGAGCTGACGATCGGCTGGCGGCCGCGCGGTAGCTCACGCAACGTGGAGGTCTCCAGGTCACCGTAGACGGTGAGCGCGACGGTGCGCGGAATAGGCGTCGCGGTCATCACCAGCAGGTGCGGGGTGATGCCGTCGGGGGCTTTGGCGCGCAACCGGTCTCGCTGTTCGACGCCGAACCGGTGCTGCTCGTCGACGACCACCATGCCCAGGTTGGCGAACTCGACCGCGTCGACCAGCAAGGCATGGGTTCCGACCACGATGCCAGCCCGACCGTCGGCGATCTGGGCGCGAGCCTGCTTCTTGGCGGCCGCCGGCATCGAACCGGTGAGCAGCGCCACCGCGGTGGCATTGTCCGACCCGCCCAGCTGACCGGCGAGCGCCAGCGGCCCGAGCATGTCTTGGATCGACCGAACATGTTGGGCGGCAAGCACTTCGGTGGGGGCCAACAACGCGCATTGATAGCCGGCATCAACCAGCTGCAGCATCGCCAGCAGCGCCACGACCGTTTTTCCCGAACCGACTTCGCCCTGCAGCAGCCGGTTCATCGGGCGCGACGCGCCCAGCTCGGCCTTCAACACGTCGAGCACATCACGCTGCCCGGCCGTCAGCTCGAACGGCAACCGCCGCAGCAGTTCTGCGACCAACCCGTTCGCACGGCGCGGCGCGGGCAAGCCGGATTCGGACAGTTCACTGTGCCGGCGCATCGCCAGCGCCCATTGCAGACCGAAGGCTTCGTCGACGGCCAACCGGTCGCGGGCACGGTCCCGTTCGGCTGCCTTCTCCGACAGATGGATCCCCCGCAACGCGTCGTCTTCGCTGAGCAGACCACGTTCGGTGCGCACCGCGGCCGGCAACGGGTCGGGCACCGGATCGAGCACCGCGAGAACCTGCCGGACACAGGCGAAGATGTCCCAGCTCTGCAGTTTCGCGGTGGCCGGATAGATCGGGTAGCAGCTGCGTTCGAAGTCCGACTGGTCGATCTGCCCGCTGACCTTCTGCGATGCGTCGGCGATGTTGCGCAGCGAACTGCTGCCGAAGTTGCGGTCCTGCGCTTCGCCGTCGGCTTCTTTGAGTACCAAAAAGTCCGGATGGGTGAGCTGGATCGCGCCCCGGTACAGCTTGACCTCGCCGGACAGCATCACCCGGGTGCCGGGCGTCAGCCGCCAACGCAGGCCTTTGGGGTTGAAGAAGGTCGCACTGACCTTGTTGCGGCCACTACCGACGGTGACGGCGAGGAATTTGCCCTTGCGGCGCTGCATGTCTTTGAGCACCGCGGAGGAGATGGTGTCGACGACGGTGATGTGGTCGCCTTCTTCGGGGCGGCTGTCCGCCGCGCCGCGGACCCCGGTGCCTTCGACGTAGCTGCGCGGATAGTGCCGCAGCAGGTCACCGACGGTACGGATGCCGAACGCATCGTCGAGCTTTCCCGCGGCATCGGAGCCGACGATGAAATCCAGCCGGTCAGCCAGCGTGACCATCGCTACTCGACCCCGATCAGCAGCGCGTCGCCCCGGTGCCCGGTGACGTAGGCCGCCAATTCGATGCCCGGGTGCCGATCGTGCACGTGCTCGGCCAGCACGTCGACGACATTGCCCGGCAAGCCGTCGTGCTCAGCCCCGATCAGCACCGTGACCAGTTCACCACCGGCGGCCAGCAGCAGGTCGATCAGGCCGATCGCGGCAGCGCCCACGTCACCGGCCACGATCAACACCTCGTCGCCGGCGATGCCGAGCCCGTCGCCGGGGCGGCAGGTGCCGGCCCAGGTCAGCGCCTGCTCGGTGGCGACGCGCACCGAGCCGTGCCGGGTGGTGCCGGCCACCCGGGCCATGGTGTACCCGTCGTCGACGACCGGCCGGCCCGGATCGTGGACGGCCAGCGCGGACAGCCCCTGCACCATCGACCCGGTCGGAACCGGGACCACGTCGATACCCCAGCCGATGGCCGCGGTGCACCCGGCCACCAATTCCTCGGCGGCGACATAGCCGTTGGGCAGCAGCATCACCTGGGCGGCACCGGTGTCGACCACCGCCCGCAGCAGCTGCTGGGCGGTGACCATCATCGTCGGGTCGGCGCTGTGGGCGTCGGGCCGCAGCACGCAGGCTCCCTCGCCGTGGAACAACTCCTGCGCGCCCTCGCCGTCGACCACGGCCAGTACCGCGCGCTCACGGGCCCAGCTGCCCGGCGGCAGGCCGGTGGCGCCGGCCAGCGCCGAGATCTGGATGCGCCGCGGCCGGCCGAACGCCAGGCCCGCCTCCACGGCGGCACCGGCGTCGTCGGTGTGGACGTGCACCGAATAGCCGCCGACCACCCCCGACGTCGCGATCGCCACCGATTCGCCGAGCTGGGTGAGCCGTTCGCGCAGCGCTTCGGTGTCTTCGGGCGCGCATTCGCCGAGCAGGTACATCACCTCGAACTGCGGTGCGGGTTGCTCGGTGACGGCTTCGGCGGCCCGCGGCCGTGGCGACGGCTGGTAAACCGGCCGGACGGGCGCCTGTCCGGTGATCGTCGACCGCAGCGCATCGAGCAACACCAGCAGTCCGCGGCCGCCGGCGTCGACGACACCGGCCTGCGCCAGCACGTCGAGTTGTTCGGTGGTCTTGTCCAGCGCCTCGGCGGCGGCATCGGTGGCGGCGCTGACCGCCACCGCCAGCCCGGCCCCCCGGGCGGCGCACTGCTCGACGGCCGCGGCCGCCGCCTGCAGCACCGAGACGATGGTTCCCGGCACCTCGCGACCGCCCATCGAGGTGATCACCAGCCCGACGCCGTGCCGCAGGCCGGCGCCGAGCAGCGCGGCATCAACGACGGTGGGGTCGGCGGTGCCCTCTTCGGCGGCGGTCACATCGGCCAGGCCGCGCAGGATCTGCGACAGGATCACCCCGGAGTTGCCGCGGGCCCCGTGCAGCGCCCCCGACGACAGCGCGGCGGCGACCCGGGCCACCTCCCCGGAGGCGGCCTCGGTGTTGGCCTCGGCCAGGGCCGAACGCATGGTGAACAGCATGTTCGTGCCGGTGTCGGAATCGGCGACCGGGAAGACGTTGAGCTGGTTGATCTCGTCGGTGTGGGTGATCAGATCGCCGACCGCGGTGTGCGCCCAGTCCCGCAAGGTGGCCGCATCCAGCCGCCGATCCGGGTTGCCCACCGCCACGCACCTTCCTGCCGCCACCACCGGTGGCTGCAAGCCTAATCATTGCGGGCGACACCACAGCTCACGCCGCGTCGCGAGCCGTGCCGGGGCGTTTTGGTGGTTGCCCGGCCCGGCGGGTATCCTGATCAGGTTGTCGGGCCACCCGCTCTGAGGTTGTTGGCCCTCAAGCAGACGTTTTGAGGAGTGTCACATATGGCTGCGGTGTGCGATATCTGCGGAAAGGGACCGGGCTTCGGCAAGTCGGTGTCCCACTCGCATCGTCGGACCAGCCGTCGATGGGACCCGAACATCCAGGTCGTGCACGCTGCCCGCCCCGGCGGCAACAAGCAGCGCCTGAACGCCTGCACCTCCTGCATCAAGGCCGGCAAGGTCCTGCGCGGCTGAGTCCGCCCCCTGCCCCTTCCTGCGCGAGCGCCGCTATTCCAGGCGCCAGTCGATCGGCTCGGCTCCCAGCTGTCCCAGCAGTTCGTTGGCGCGGCTGAACGGCCGGGATCCGAAGAATCCCCGTGACGCCGACAACGGCGACGGGTGCGGTGACTCGATCGCGACGCAGTTGTCGGCCAGCATCGGCTTCAGCGTTCCCGCATCGCGACCCCACAGGATCGCCACCATCGGCTGACTGCGGGCCACCAGCGCGCGGATCGCGCACTCGGTGACCGCCTCCCAGCCCTTGCCCCGGTGGGAGGCGGGGGTGCCCGACCGCACCGTGAGCACCCTGTTGAGCAGCAGCACCCCGCGTTGCGCCCATACCGACAGGTCACCGTTGGCCGGGCGGGGATAACCGAGGTCGGCGGTGTATTCGGTGAAGATGTTCTCCAGGCTGCGCGGCAGCGGCCGCACGTCCGGGGCGACCGAGAAGCTGAGGCCCACCGCGTGCCCGGGAGTCGGATACGGATCCTGCCCGACGATCAGCACCCGCACGGCATCGAACGGAAACGTGAACGCCCGCAAGATGTTCTGCCCGGCAGGCAGGTAGTGCTGCCCGGCTGCCGTCTCCTCCCGCAGGAACTGCCCCATGGCGGCGACGTGCTCGGTCACCGGCGCCAGCGCGGCGGCCCAACCGGTCTCGACGAGTTCAGCAAGTGGGCGCGCGGTCATGGTGTCTCAACGTAACGGGCCCGGCGAACCGTAGGACTGCCAGCCCGCATCCCCATCCCATGGCGCCCCGTCGACCAGCACCCGGGCCGGCCCGTCGGCGACCCGCCCGATCGCCCGCCAGCCGGCCGGAACCGCGCCGGGAAATGTGGCGACCAGCGCATGGTCCTCTCCCCCGCCCAGCACCCATGTCCAGGCGTCCGCGCCGACGGCTGCGGCGGCCGCGCCCAGCGCCTGTTGATCGGCCGTCAGCGCGGCGGTGGACACCTCGATCGTCACCTGCGACGCGGACGCCAGGTGTCCCAGATCGGCGACCAGGCCGTCGGAGACGTCGGTCATCGCCTGCGCCCCGGCGTCCGCGGCCGCCGCCCCCTGCCCATAGGGCGGCTCCGGGACGAGGTGACGGCGACGCAGCTCATCGAAGTTCTCCGAGCCGGCCACCCCGCGCTCCCAGAGTCGATAACCGGCCGCTGAGCGGCCCAGCCCGCCGGCCACCGCCACCACCGCGCCCGGTCGCGCCCCGGAGCGCAGCACCGGTGCCCGGCCGGCCAGCTCACCGAGCACCGTCACCGCGACCACCCAGGAGTCGGCCTGCACCAGATCACCGCCGACCACGCCGGCACCCAATCGCCCGGCTTCCTCCCACATCCCGTCGGCCAGCGCCGCGGCATCGGCGGCCGCGGTATCCGCCGGGGCGCCGAAGCCGACGACGAACGCGGTGGGCCGCGCGCCCATCGCCTCGATGTCGGCGGCGTTCTGTGCGATCGCTTTGCGGCCGACGTCGTGCGGGCTGGACCAATCGAGCCGGAAATGCCGGCCTTGCACCAGCATGTCGGTGGAGATCACGGTGCGACCGTCGGGGCAGCGCACCACCGCCGCGTCGTCGCCGGGCCCCAATTCGGTGCTGCCGGGCTGACGCCGACCGGCCACCAGCCGGTCGATCATGGGAAACTCTCCAAGCTGACCCAGCGTGGGCTCGTTACCGCGCACAGCCACCGAGTGTAAGTGCGAACAGATAGGTGGGCGGGCTTGATCGATCCCCGAGACGACGCCGACGGGCCGCCGCGTGTTGCGCTGATCGCTGCGTTGGTGGTCGCCGTCGCCGCGGTGGTGGCCGCGTTGGCGGTCGCGGCCGCGCACCGGCCGGAAAGCCAACCGGAGGCGCCGCTGCGCATCGCCACGGTGCCGGCCCCGCATGCCGGCGGCGCGGCCTGCCGTGCCGTTCTCGACGGGCTGCCCCAGCAGCTGGGTGATTATCACCGGGCCGAGATCGCGGACCCGGCCCCGGAGGGCGTGGCGGCGTGGACGGCCGGCGCCGACGGGTCGGTGGTGCTGCGATGCGGGCTGGACCGACCGGCCGACTTCGTGGTGGGTTCGCCGATCCAGGTGGTCGATCAGGTGCAGTGGTTCGAGGTCCGCGAAGGCGAGCGCGCCACCTGGTATGCCGTGGATAGGCCGGTCTATCTGGCGCTGACGCTGCCCCGGGGCTCGGGGCCTACGCCGATCCAGGAGTTGTCCGATCTGATCGCCGACAGGGTGGACGCCGTGCCGATCAGGCCGGGTCCGCCCGGCTAGCCAACGTGCGCAAAAACGTTTGAGCACGCGGCGTGTCGAGCGGGGACACGCTCCCCCGCAAGCGCGAGGTGCCCCCAACTCGCGGGAAGAGGTGCTAGCGCAGCCCCACCCCGCGGGCCAGCGCGGTGTCGACCATCGTCGCCAGCAGCGTCGGGTAATCCACACCGCTGGCCGCCCACATCCGCGGGTACATCGAGATCGTGGTGAACCCGGGCATGGTGTTGATCTCGTTGACCACCGGACCGGCGTCGGTGTGAAAGAAGTCCACCCGCGCCAATCCCTGGCAATCCAGCGCAGCGAAGGCACGAATCGCCAACTGCCGCACCGTGTCCGCGACGTCGTCGTCGATCTTGGCGGGCACGTCGAGTTCGGCGGCGTCATCGAGGTATTTGGTGGCGAAGTCATAGAAGGAATCGTCACGATCGCGCACCCCGGCCACCCGGATCTCGCCCACCGTGCTGGCCGCCACCGTGCCGTCGGGGAATTCGAGCACACCGCACTCGAGTTCGCGGCCGACGATGGCCGCCTCGACGATCACCTTGGGGTCGTGCCGGCGGGCTTCGGCGATGGCGGCGGGAAGCTCGTCGTGCGACGCCACCCGGCTGACCCCGATCGACGATCCGCCGCGCGCGGGCTTGACGAACAACGGCAGCCCCAGGCGCTCCCGGTCCTCGATCGACAGCGTCGCCTGGTCGGCCCGCAACACCGCGTACGGGCCGATCGGCAGCCCCTCGGCGGCCAGCAGCTTCTTGGTGAACTCCTTGTCCATCCCGGCGGCGCTGGCCAGCACCCCGGCACCGACATAGGGCACCCCGGCCAGCTCCAGCAGCCCCTGCACGGTGCCGTCCTCGCCGTATGGGCCGTGCAGCACCGGGAACACCACGTCGACCGACGCCAGCAGCTCCGTGGGCGCCCCGCCGGACAACGCGACCAGCTGGCCGCTTCGCTGCGGGTCAGCCGGCAACGTCAGTTCGGCGCCGGATGCCTTGCTCACCGCGGGCAGCTGTCGGCCGCTGATCGCCCAGGCGTCCGGGTCGCCGCTGGTGAGCACCCACACTCCCTCCGGCGTGATCCCCACCGCGATGACCTCGAAACGCTGCGGATCCAGGTTGCGCAGGATGCTGCCCGCGGACACGCAGGAGATCGCGTGCTCGCTGCTGCGCCCGCCGAACACGACGGCCACCCGGGTGCGTGCGTGGGAATTCACACGCCAGAGGGTACGGCAACGCCGAACTCACTCCGGTTTCGTGCGACGTCCCAGCAGCAGCGCCACCGCCTCATTGACCGACAGGCCGGTGTGGCAGACCCGGTGAACGGCCTCGGTCAGCGGCATCTCCACGTCGTAGCTCGACGCCAGCGCCAGCACCGACTGGCACGACGTCACGCCTTCGACGACGTGGCCGTCGGTGGTGCTCGCCAGGCCCGTTGACCCCGGCAACGGCGGCATGGCCTCGCCCTGGCCGAGCCGTTCGCCGAACGACCGGTTGCGTGACCGAGGCGACGTGCAGGTGGCCACCAGATCGCCCACCCCGGCCAGACCGGCCAGCGTGGCGCCTTTGGCGCCCAGCGCCACACCCAGGCGGATGATCTCGGCCAGCCCGCGGGTGATGATCGCCGCCGCCGTGTTCTCGCCCAGCCCCACCCCGGCCGCCATCCCGCAGGCCAGGGCGATGACGTTCTTGCAGGCGCCGCCGATCTCGGTGCCGATCACATCGGCGTTGGTGTAGGGACGGAAGTAGCCGGTGTTGAGCATTCGCTGCAGCGCCACGGCGCGGCCGGAGTCGGTGCAGGCGACCACCGTCGCGGCCGGCTGCTCGGCGGCGATCTCGGCGGCCAGGTTGGGGCCGGACACCACTGCGACCTGGCCGGGGTCCACTCCGGTCACCGAGGCGACCACCTGGCTCATCCGCATCAGGGTGCCCAGTTCGATGCCCTTGGCGACGCTGACCAGGGTCGCGCCGTCGGTCAGCTGCGGCACCCACGCCTCGAGGTTGGCCCGCATGGTCTGCGCCGGCACGGCGAGCACCACCGTGGTCAGGCCGTCCAGCGCCTCCGCTGCGTCGGTGGTGGCGCGGACCGCCTCCGGCACGGTGAAGCCCGGCAGATAGTCGGGGTTGCGGCGGGTCTCGTTGATCTGGGCGGCGATGTCGGACCGGCGCGCCCACAGCCTGACCTGGCTGCCCGCGTCGGCAAGCACCTTGGCCAGCGCCGTGCCCCACGCCCCGGCTCCCATCACTGCGACAGTGTCCTCAGCGCCCTCGGTGCCCAACGCACACCACCTCCCTATAGGGGGATCACCCTAGCGGGGTGGAGCCGGACCGAGCGGGCCACCGCCGACTGCCCGCGCGGGGACGATGCGTCGATCGCCGAGAACCCGGCGCTGGCAGGATGTCGGTTGTGAACGCCATGGCCGAGGACCCCGGGATCGGCCTG
This sequence comes from Mycolicibacter senuensis, assembly GCF_002101885.1. GTDB lineage: Bacteria > Actinomycetota > Actinomycetes > Mycobacteriales > Mycobacteriaceae > Mycobacterium > Mycobacterium senuense. Next base: position 203,689 of record NZ_LQPS01000043.1, on the reverse strand, counting down.
ATCATCGCCGTCAAGCGGCTCAGCGTGGCCAAGACCAGGCTGGCGCCGGCATTTCCGGCGCCGCTGCGAGAGGCCGTGGTGCTGGCGATGCTGGTCGACACCATCACCGCGGCGTCGGCGGTGCAGGGCCTGCAGCACATCACCGTGGTCACCCCCGACGCGGCCGCCGCGGCGGCCGCGGCCGAGCTGGGGGCAGCGGTGCTGGCGGACCCGACCCCGGACGGGCACCGGGACCCGCTGAACAACGCGCTGGCCGCCGCGGAACGCACGGTGGCCGAATCGGTGCGCAATATCGTTGCACTGCAAGGCGATCTGCCGGCATTGCAGTCCTACGAGCTCGACGAGGCGATCGCCGCGGCCCGCGCCCACCCGCGCAGCTTCGTGGCCGACCGGCACGGAATGGGCACCGCTGCGCTGTTGGCGTTCGGCACCGCGCTGAATCCGCGGTTCGGCCGGGATTCCTCAACGCGGCACCGGCAATCCGGCGCCTTGGAGCTGACCGGGGTCTGGCCTGGCCTGCGCTGCGACATCGACACGCCCGAGGACCTGGCGGTGGCGCGCCGCCTCGGGGTCGGTGCGGCCACGGCGCGCGCGCTCGCACAAGCCAAGACCGGTGGCAGTGCCACCCGCGATGAGCAATGATCTCGGAGTGGATGAAATCGAGGTCGGCCAACGTACCGAACCGCGCGCCGACGAAACGGACTGGCGCCCCAACGACGCCACGCCGAGCGCCCCGCCGGCCGCCACCGCGGTCCCGCTGACCGAAGACGCCGACGAACTGCCCGCGAACCGCTACCTGAACCGGGAGCTGAGCTGGCTGGACTTCAACGCGCGGGTGCTCGCGCTGGCCGCCGACACCTCGCTGCCGTTGTTGGAGCGGGCCAAGTTCCTGGCGATCTTCGCCTCCAACCTCGACGAGTTCTACATGGTCCGGGTCGCCGGGCTCAAACGCCGCGACGAGATGGGACTGTCGGTGCGTTCGGCCGACGGTCTGACGCCGCGCGAGCAACTGCGCCGGATCGGCGAGCAGACCCAGCAGATCGCCACCCGTCACGCCCGGGTGTTCCGCGAGTCGGTGCGACCGGCGCTCGCCGACGAAGGCATCCACATCGTCACCTGGGCCGACCTGCAACCGGGCGAACGCGAGCAGTTGTCGGAGTACTTCCAAGAGCAGGTGTTCCCGGTCCTGACGCCGTTGGCGGTCGACCCGGCGCACCCGTTCCCGTTCGTCAGCGGCCTCAGTCTGAACCTGGCGGTGACGGTCAAGCGCCCCGAGGACGGTGGAAACCACTTCGCCCGGGTGAAGGTTCCCGACAACGTCGACCGGTTCGTCGAACTCGACGCCGGCGCCAAGGGCGGCGAAGACCGCGGTGAGATCCGTTTCCTGCCGATGGAGGAGTTGATCGCGGCGTTCCTGCCGGTGCTGTTCACCGGTATGGAGATCGTCGAGCATCACGCCTTCCGCATCACCCGCAACGCTGACTTCGAAGTCGAAGAGGATCGCGACGAGGACCTGCTCCAAGCGCTGGAAAGGGAGTTGGCGCGACGCCGATTCGGGTCACCGGTGCGCCTCGAGGTCGCCGACGACATGACCGAGAACATGTTGGAGCTGCTGCTGCGGGAGCTCGACGTGAATCCCGGCGACGTCATCGAGGTGCCCGGGCTGCTGGACCTGTCGTCGTTGTGGCAGGTGTACCGGCAGGACCGCCCGGATCTCAAGGACCGCACCTTCGTCCCGGCGACCCACCCGGCATTCGCCGAACGTGAAACCCCCAAGAGCATTTTCGCCACCTTGCGCGAGGGTGATGTCTTGGTGCACCACCCCTACGACTCGTTCGCCACCAGCGTGCAGCGGTTCGTCGAACAGGCCGCCGCCGACCCGGGGGTGCTGGCCATCAAACAGACGCTGTACCGCACCTCGGGTGATTCGCCGATCGTCACCGCGTTGATCGACGCCGCCGAGGCCGGAAAACAGGTCGTGGCACTGGTCGAGATCAAAGCCCGGTTCGACGAGCAGGCCAACATCAAATGGGCCCGCAAGCTGGAACAGGCCGGGGTGCACGTGGTGTACGGCCTGATCGGGCTGAAGACGCACTGCAAGGTCTCGTTGGTGGTGCGCCGCGAGGGGTCGGCGATCCGGCGGTACTGCCATATCGGCACCGGCAACTACAACAGCAAGACCGCGCGGCTTTACGAGGACATCGGGTTACTGACCGCCGACCCCGATATCGGCGCCGACGTCACCGACCTGTTCAACTCGCTGACCGGTTATTCGCGCAAGGACACCTATCGCAACCTTTTGGTGGCTCCGCACGGCGTGCGGGCCGGGATCGTCGAACGCATCGAACGCGAGGTCGCCGCGCACCGCGACAGCAGTGCGCAGGGACGGATCCGGTTGAAGCTCAACTCCCTGGTCGACGAGCAGGTGATCGATGCGCTCTACCGCGCCTCGCGCGCCGGTGTGCAGGTCGAGTTGGTGGTGCGCGGAATCTGCGCACTGCGGCCGGGTGTCGAAGGCTTCTCCGAAAACATCGTCGTTCGGTCGATTCTCGGTCGTTTCCTGGAGCACTCGCGCGTCATCGAATGCAGTGCCATCAACGAGTTCTGGATCGGCAGCGCCGACATGATGCACCGCAACCTGGACCGGCGGGTCGAGGTGATGGTGCAGGTGAAGGATCCGCGATTGAGCGCGCAACTGAGCGACATGTTCGATTCGGCGATGGACCCCGCCACCCGCTGCTGGGAACTCGGGCCCGACGGCCAGTGGACTGCGGCACCACGAGACGGAGCGACCGTGCGCGACCACCAGGTGTCCCTGATGGAACGACACCGCAATCCCTGAACCGAAACCGCCGGCAACCGCCGTCGAGCTTCGTCGATGAGGCCCGAATCGACCTGCAGGAGTGAACGTGCACACAAAGTCCTCGTCGAACGGCTCCGTTCCACCGGACAGAACCATCCACGCCGCAGGGGCGGTGCTGTGGCGGACGCGGCGCAAGACCGTCGAGGTGGCGCTCATTCACCGACCCCGTTACGACGACTGGTCACTGCCCAAGGGCAAGGTCGATCCCGGCGAGACCGAACCGGTGACCGCAGTACGAGAGATCCTCGAGGAGACCGGCCGGCATGCCGAGCTGGGGCGCCAGCTGGGATCGGTGAGCTACCCGGTCGCCCACGGCATCAAAAAGGTGCGCTATTGGAGCGCCCGGGCGCGCGCCGGTGACTTCGTACCCAACCGCGAGGTCGACGATCTGGTCTGGTTGCCGGTCGGCGATGCACTCAAAGAACTGAAATACCCCTACGACCGGAAGATATTGCGGCGGTTCGCCAAGGCTCCCGCCGACACCCGGACAGTGCTGATCGTGCGGCACGGCACCGCTGGGCGCCGGTCCCGGTTCTCCGGCGACGACACCCTGCGCCCGTTGGACAAGAACGGCCGCGCGCAGGCCGAGGCGCTGACCGAGTTGTTGCTGGCCTTCGGCGCCACCGATGTGTACGCGGCCGACCGGGTCCGCTGTCATCAGACCGTCGAACCGTTGGCGGCCGAGCTCGGTGTGGTCGTGCACAACGAGCCGACGCTGACCGAAGAGGCCTACTCCGATGCGCCGAAGAAGGCCCGCCGCAGGGTGCTGGAGATCGCCCGGCTCGGCGGCACACCGGTTATCTGTACGCAGGGCAAGGTGATTCCGGACCTGATCTCCTGGTGGTGTGCCCGCGACGGCGTGAGCCCCGACAAGTCGCGCAACCGCAAGGGCAGTACCTGGGTGCTGTCGCTGTCGGGCGGGCGGTTGATCGCCGCGGACCACATGGGCAGTCCGCTGGCGAAACAAGTGCTGGTGTGAACAACCGAGCGCCGCGGGGTTCACCCCGCGGCGCTCGGCTATTCGTGGTTACTTACGGCCTTTTCGTGCTGTGGCCTTGGTCGCTTTGCGGGCCGGGGCCTTGCGCGCCGCGGTCTTCTTGGCCGCCGTCTTCTTGGCGGTCACCTTCTTGGCCGGGGCCTTGGTCGCCGCCTTCTTGGCGGTCACCTTCTTGGCCGGGGCCTTGGTCGCCGCCTTCTTGGCGGTCACCTTCTTGGCCGGGGCCTTGGTCGCCGCCTTCTTGGCAGTGACCTTCTTGGCGGCGGCCTTCTTCGCCGGTGCCGCCTTGGTGGCCTTCTTCGCCGCGGTCTTCTTGGCGGCGGCCTTGGTGGCCTTCTTGGCCGGCGACTTCTTCGCGGCCTTCTTCGCCGCCGTGGTGCCGGCGCCGGCACCGCGCTTGACCGCGAGCCCCTCGGATGGGACGCGCTGCGCGCCAGAAACAATCGCCTTGAACTGCGCGCCCGGACGGAATGCGGGCACCGAAGTCGGCTTTACCTTGACCGTCTCACCCGTGCGGGGATTCCGGGCCACGCGCGCGGCGCGCCGGCGGCGCTCGAACACGCCGAACCCGGTGATGGTGACGCTCTCGCCCTTGTGGACGGCGCGCACAATGGCATTGACGAAGTGCTCGACGGCTTCGGTCGCCGACCGACGGTCGGTGTCCAATTCCTTTGTGAGCACCTCGATGAGCTCTGCTTTGTTCATCCAATCCCTCCGAGACCAGTGGCCCTACTTGAGCCGACTAGAGCACACGGTAAACCCTGATACCACTGATATCCAAGAGCCACGCGCAATTTCAGATGAGATTATCGGCGAATTCCGCAATCCGGTTACTGCCCTTGGGAGCTGGCCAGACTGCTCGATCGACCGGAATTAGGCTCCGGCGGGTGCCGTCAAGAGGCCGGAACGGTACGCGGTTTCCAACTTGGGCGGTCGGCCTCGAACGCGGCGATCTCGTCGAGTTTCCGCAGCGTAAGGCCTATATCGTCAAGCCCTTCGGTCAGTCGCCAAGCGGTGTAGTCGTCAATAGTGAACGCCACCACCGTCGTTCCGGCGGTGATATTCCGATCTTGAAGATTGACAGTGATTTCCAGCCCCGGGCTTGCCTCGATGAGTTTCCAGAGCAGTTCCACGTCGTCCTGGGCCACCTGGGCCGCCAGCAACCCCGCCTTGCCAGCATTGCCGCGGAAGATGTCGGCGAAGCGTGCGGAGATCACCACCCGGAACCCGTAGTCCAGTAGCGCCCACACCGCGTGTTCCCGCGACGATCCGGTGCCGAAATCCGGCCCGGCGACCAGCACCGAACCTTCGTCGAACGGCTTGAGATTCAAGATGAACGACGGATCGGTGCGCCAGGTGGCGAACAGGCCGTCCTCGAATCCCGTCCTGGTGATGCGCTTCAAATAGACCGCCGGAATGATCTGGTCGGTGTCGACATTGGACCGCCGCAGCGGGACGCCGATTCCGGTGTGGGTGTGAAAGGCTTCCATGAGTAAACTCCTTTAAATACCGTGGCGGTCAGTTCAAGTCGGCGGGCGCCGACAACGTCCCGCGCACGGCGGTGGCGGCGGCGACGGCCGGAGAGACCAGGTGGGTCCGCCCGCCCTTGCCTTGCCTGCCCTCGAAATTGCGGTTGGAGGTCGACGCGCACCGCTGACCCGGCGAAAGCTGATCCGGGTTCATTCCCAGGCACATCGAGCATCCGGGCTGGCGCCATTCGGCACCCGCGGCGGTGAAAACCTCGGCGAGGCCTTCGGCTTCGGCCTGGTTGCGCACCCGCATCGATCCCGGCACGACGAGCATCCGCACGCCCTCGGAGACCCGCCGGCCGCGCAGCACGTCGGCCACCGCGCGCAGATCCTCGATGCGCCCGTTGGTGCACGACCCGACGAACACCGTGTCGACCGCGATGTCACGCATCGGCGTCCCCGGATGAAGGTCCATGTAGGCCAACGCCTTCTCCGCGGCCCGTCGCTGTGCCTCGTCGCCGATCGTCTCCGGGTCGGGCACCGCCGCGCCCAACGGCACTCCCTGCCCGGGGTTGGTGCCCCAGGTGACGAACGGGGTCAGCGTGGCCGCATCCAGGAACACCTCGGCGTCGAACGTCGCGCCCGGATCGGTGCGCAGGCCGTCCCAATGGGCGACGGCGGCATCCCAGTCCGCACCGGCCGGCGCGTGCGGCCGCCCCCGCAGGTACTCGTACGTGGTTTCGTCGGGCGCGACCATGCCGGCCCGGGCTCCGGCCTCAATGCTCATGTTGCAGATCGTCATCCGGGCCTCCATCGACAGCGCCTCGATGGCGCTGCCCCGGTACTCGATGACGTAGCCCTGGCCACCGCCGGTGCCGATCTGGGCGATCACCGCCAGGATGACGTCCTTGGCCGTCACCCCTTCGGGTAGCACTCCCTCGACGTTGACCGCCATCGTCTTGAACGGCCGCAGCGGCAGCGTCTGGGTGGCCAGCACATGTTCGACCTCCGAGGTGCCGATACCCATCGCCAGCGCACCGAATGCGCCGTGGGTGGAGGTGTGGCTGTCGCCGCAGACCACGGTCGTGCCGGGCTGGGTGAGACCCAGTTGCGGTCCGATGATGTGCACGATTCCCTGCTCGATGTCGCCCATCGGGTGCAACCGGATGCCGAACTCGGCGCAGTTGTGCCGCAGCGTCTCGACCTGGGTGCGCGATACCGGGTCGGCGATCGGTTTGTCGATGTCGATCGTCGGCACGTTGTGGTCCTCGGTGGCGATGGTCAGATCCGGGCGCCGGACGCCACGGCCTGCCAGGCGCAGGCCTTCGAACGCCTGCGGGCTGGTGACCTCGTGCACGAGGTGCAGGTCGATGTAGATCAGGTCGGGCTCGGTCCCGCCGCCTGAGACCACGACATGGTCGGCCCAGACCTTTTCGGCCAGCGTACGAGGCTGTTGCTTCTTGGACATCACTGTCTTCCCCAAATCTCTACGTCTCATATGCTGAGACGCTAGTATCTGTATATGGGACAGCATAGCGGCATCGGTGTTCTGGACAAAGCTCTGGTGGTGCTCCACACTGTCGCCGAATCACCCTGTGGCCTGGCCGAACTGTGTGAACGCACCGGCTTGCCCCGGGCGACGGCACACCGGCTGGCCGCCGGCCTGGAGGTCCACCGGCTGCTCGGGCGCGACGACGACGGGCGCTGGCAGATCGGTCCGGCGGTCAGCGAGCTGGCGTCCCGCGCCGACGATCCGCTGCGGGCGGCCGGTGCGGCGGTGCTGCCGCGGCTGCGGGAGATCACCGGCGAGAGCGCGCAGCTGTATCGCCGCGAGGGATCCTCCCGGGTCTGCGTCGCGGCGCTGGAACCTCCTGCGGGGCTGCGTGACACGGTTCCGGTCGGCGCCCGGCTGCCGATGACGGCCGGTTCCGGCGCCAAGGTGCTGCTGGCATTCGCCGATCCGGCGCTGCAGCAGGAAGTGCTGGCACAGGCGAAGTTCACCGGCCGCACCCTGTCGGAGGTGCGCCGGCGGGGCTGGGCGCAGAGCATCGCCGAGCGCGAACCGGGGGTGGCCAGTGTCTCGGCGCCGGTGCGCGACCGGCGCGGGACGGTGGTGGCGGCCATCTCGGTGTCCGGCCCGATCGACCGGATGGGACGACGCCCCGGGGCACGCTGGGCCACCGACCTGCTCGCGGCCGCCGACGCACTCACCGCCCGGCTATAACGGATCTCGGTGACCACCTGCCAGACTGCTGGCATGGGAACCAAGCAACGCGCACAGATCGTCATGACCGACGCCGAGATCGCCGACTTCGTCACCACCCACCGCACCGGGACGCTGGCCACCATCGGCGCCGACGGGCAACCGCACCTGACGGCGATGTGGTACGCGGTGCTCGACGGCGAGATCTGGCTGGAGACCAAGGCCAAGTCGCAGAAGGCGGTCAACCTGCGGCGTGATCCGCGCGTCAGCTTCCTGCTCGAGGCCGGCCAGACCTACGACACGCTGCGCGGGGTGTCCTTCGAGGGCGTCGCGGAGATCATCGACGACCCCGACATCCTCTTCCGGGTGGGCGTCAGCGTCTGGGAGCGCTACACCGGCCCCTACACCGACGAGATGAAGCCGGGCGTCGACGCCATGATGAACAACCGGGTGGCTGTGCGCATCGTCACACGGCGCTCCCGGTCCTGGGACCACCGCAAGCTGGGCCTGCCGGCGATGCCGCTGGCCGGTTCCACCGCTCCGACGGGCGGCTGAACCGACCTCCAAGACCACAACGGCCCGCGCCTCGTGCGAGGTGCGGGCCTTGCGGTATGTACCCCCGATGGGATTCGAACCCACGCTACCGCCGTGAGAGGGCGGCGTCCTAGGCCGCTAGACGACGGGGGCCAGAACTTCCGGGTTGTCAGCATAGCCCAACCCACACGGGCCCGCCTAATCGCTTGTGGCGGACCGCTTTTGCTGGGGTACCAGGACTCGAACCTAGAATGGCTGAACCAGAATCAGCTGTGTTGCCAATTACACCATACCCCAATGACCCCTAGAGGCCTGGCCATAACCGCTGGTCAGAGCGCCGGTTGGGCGCTTCGAGCCAGCTGCTTCGGGCCGACGTGCAGACTACCAAACTTCTACCGCGAAGTACTCATCGCACTCACCCGAGGCCGTCGCGGGCGGCCCGCAACCGCGCCAGGCTGCGCGCCGAACCCAGCAGCTCCAGCGACTCGAACAACGGCGGGCTGACCAACCCGCCGGTGACGGCGACCCGGACCGGGCCGAACGCCTTGCGCGGTTTGAGCTCCAGACCGTCGAGCAGCGCAGCCTTCAGTGCGGCCTCGATCCCGGCGGTGGTCCAGTCCCCCACGGCCTCCAGGGCGGTGATGGTCGCGTCCAGGACGGCAGCCGCGCCGGCGCCCAACTCCTTGGCCACCGCACGCGGGTCGAGCGCGTACTCGTCGTCGTTGAAGAACTTGAGCAGTCCCCAGGCGTCGCCCAGCACGACGACACGGGTCTGCACCAGCGCCGCAGCGGCCGCGAATCCGGCCTCGTCGAGCCCGGTGCGGTAACCGTGGGTGTCGAAGTAGCCGCGCAGCCGCGTGGTGAAGTCGTCGGCATCCAGCAGCCGGATGTGCTCGGCGTTGAGCGCGTCGGCCTTCTTCTGATCGAACCGGGCCGGGTTGGAGTTGACGTCGACGACGTCGAATGCGGCGACCATCTCCTCGAGACCGAACACGTCGCGGTCATCGGCGATGGACCAGCCCAGCAGCGCCAGGTAGTTCAACAGGCCCTCCGGGATGAAACCCCGATCGCGGTGCGCGAACAGGTTCGACTGCGGATCGCGCTTGGACAGCTTCTTGGTTCCGTCACCCAGAACTGTTGGAAGATGGGCGAATTCGGGAATCCTGTCGGCCACCCCGATGCGCATCAAGGCCTGATACAGCGCGATCTGGCGTGGCGTGGACGGCAGCAGGTCCTCGCCACGCAGCACATGGGTGATCTTCATCATCGCGTCGTCGACCGGGTTGACCAACGTGTACAACGGATCCCCGCTGGCGCGGGTGAGCGCGAAGTCGGGAACAGTGCCCGCCGGAAAGCTCGTCGGCCCGCGCACCAGATCCTGCCAGCCGAGGTCGCCATCGGGCATGCGCAACCGCAGCACCGGCTTGCGGCCCTCGGCGAGGTAGCCGGCGCGCTGATCGTCGGTCAGGTCGCGGTCGAAGTTGTCGTAGCCCAGCTTGGGGTTTCGGCCGGCGGCCAGGTGGCGGGCCTCGACCTCCTGCGGTGTGGAGAAGGCCTCGTAGACCTCGCCGGCCGCCAACAGCCGTGCCACCACGTCCCGGTAGATGTCGGCGCGCTGCGACTGACGGTAAGGGCCGTACGGTCCGCCCACTTCGGGGCCCTCGTCCCAGTCCAGACGAAGCCAGCGCAGGGCCTCGAGCAGCGCCTGATAGCTCTCCTCGCTGTCACGCTCGGCGTCGGTGTCCTCCACCCGGAACACCAACGTGCCGCCCGTGTGTCGGGCATAGGCCCAGTTGAACAGTGCGGTGCGGATCAGCCCGACGTGCGGCGTCCCGGTCGGTGACGGGCAGAACCGGACCCGCACCGGTGAATCAGCCTGGAAACCTTGAGTCACGACATTCCTTTGCGAATAACCGGGTTGGTGAGGGTGCCGATGCCTTCGACGGAGACCGACACGGTGTCCCCGTGTTCGATCGGGCCGACGCCGTCGGGGGTACCGGTGAGGATGAGGTCACCGGGCAGCAGGGTCATCACCGCGGAGATCCATTCCACGATCGCGCCGATGTGGTGGATCATCAGCGAGGTGCGGCTGTCCTGTTTGGTCTGGCCGTTGACCTCGGTGCGGATCGCCAGGTCCGTCGGGTCGAGGTCGGTGACGATCCAGGGCCCGATCGGGCAGAACGTGTCGTGCCCCTTGGCGCGGGTCCACTGCCCGTCGGATTTCTGCTGGTCACGGGCCGACACGTCGTTGCCGATGGTGTAGCCCAGGATGTTGTCCTTGGCCCGGGCGGCCGGAACGTCCTTGCAGGGCCGGGAGATCACCACCGCCAGCTCGCCTTCGTAGTGAACCGGGGAAGCGTTGGCGGGCAGCTGAATCGGAACGTTCGGCCCGATGATCGCGGTATTGGGCTTGAGAAACATCATCGGGTTGGTCGGCGGCGCGCCACCCATCTCGGCGATGTGGGCGGCGTAGTTCTTCCCGATGCAGACCACCTTGCTGGCCAGGATCGGGGCCAGCAGGCGCACGTCGGCCAGTGGCCAGGATCGGCCGGTGAACTCCGGTGTGCCGAAGGGGTGCTCGGCGATCTCGCGAGCTGTCATCTCGTGGGGCCGGTCCGGATCGCCCTCCAGGCTGACGAAGGCGACGCCGTCCGGGCTGGCAATTCGACCGAGGCGCATTCGAGCAAGCCTAATGGCGATCGCAAGCGCGGCGGAGCCGGGCGCTGGGGGTCGCCATCAAACCCGCACAGGCGATCGTCACCGGACGGATGTCGCACCTGCACGGCGTTAACTTGTGGAACCATTGCCGGGTGACCACCGAGTCGATCAGCAGCGCCGCGCGCTGGTCAGTGGTACTCGTGGCGCTGGCGGCGACGTTGTGCTCGTTCGTGTTCATCAACGGGATCGCGTTCGTCATCCCGATGCTGGAGACCAAGCGGGAGACCAACCTGGCGCTGGCGGGTCTGCTGGCCTCGATGCCCAGTTTCGGCATGGTGCTGACGCTGTTCGCGTGGGGCGCGCTGTTGGACCGCATCGGGGAGCGGATCGTGCTGACCGTCGGCTCCGCGCTGACCGCGCTGGCCACCTTCGGGGCGGCCTCGATGAACTCCCTGGTTGGGGTCGGAGCCTTCCTCTTCCTGGGCGGCATGGCCGCCGCCAGCGCCAACAACGCCAGCGGCCGCCTGGTGACCGGCTGGTTCCCGCCGCACCAACGCGGTCTGGTGATGGGTATCCGCCAGACGGCGCAGCCGCTGGGAATCGCGTTGGGGGCCGCGGTGATTCCCGAACTGGCCGAACACGGGCTGGCACGGGCGCTGATGTTCCCGGCGACACTGTGCGCGGTAGCGGCCGTGGCGTGTGCTCTCGGGGTGGTCGACCCGCCGCGCCGGCCACGTTCGGCGGCGACCGGCAAAGAGCTGGCCAACCCCTACACCGATTCGAAAGTGCTGTGGCGCATCCATTGGTCGTCGTCGCTGCTGATGGTTCCGCAGTGCGTGTTGTCCACCTTCATGCTGGTGTGGTTGATCGTCGACACGAACTGGTCGATCGCCGCCGCCGGCGCCCTGGTCACCGTGGCGCAATTGCTCGGTGCGGCCGGGCGCGTGCTGGCCGGTCGGTGGTCCGACCGGGTCCGTTCGAGACTGCGGCCGATCCGCAGCCTCGCCGTCGCGAGCGCGGTGGCCATGTTGGTGCTGGGAGTGACCGATCACCTGCACTCCCACCTGGCCGAGACGGCGTTCGTCGTCGCAGCGGTGATCAGCGTGCTGGACAACGGATTGTCGTCGACCGCGGTCGCCGAGATCGCCGGTCCGTACTGGAGCGGGCGTGCGCTGGGCACGCAGAACACCACCCAGCGACTCACCGCCGGCATCGCTCCCCCACTGTTCGGCGCGCTGATCGGTGCCGCCGGTTATCCGGTGGCGTTCGCGCTGTGCGGGTTGTTCCCGCTGGCCGCCGTGCGGTTGGTGCCGGTCAGCGCCGAGCCGGAGGGCCGCTCGGTGCTCCAGGCGCTGCGCACGTTGCGGGTGCCGCCGCAGCCGTTGCCGCCGGTACGACCCCCTCCGGAGGGCTGACACCCGCCATCCCCGGCCGACACCGAGATCGGCTGCCGGTAGCGTCGACGAGATGACCGAACCGGCTCACATCGCGCTCCGGACACCGACGGTGGCCGACGGCCCGGCCCTGTGGAAGATGGCCCTCGACAGCGTCACACTCGACGTCAACGCCCCTTATGCCTATCTGTTGTGGTGCCGCGACTTCGCGGCCAGCTCGGTGATCGCTGAGGTCAGCGGCGAACCGGCCGGTTTCATCACCGGCTACCGCCGCCCGGATCAGCCGCAGACCCTGATGGTCTGGCAGGTCGCTGTGAACGACGCGCATCGCGGGATGGGCCTGGCCGGCCGGATGCTCGACCACCTGGGGACCGCTCTGGTCGCCGATGGCGGCACCCATCTTGAGACGTCAATCACACCGGACAATGAGGCCAGCCGACGGCTTTTCGGGGCATTCGCCCGGCGATGGGACGCCGGCCTGGAATGCTCCGAGTTGTTCGGGGCCAGCTTGTTTCCCGAATCCCATCTGGCCGAGGAACTGTTTCGAATCGGGCCACTGCGGGTAAACATCGACCGTTGAGGACAGCATGGCAAGGTTGAGATCACAAAACGGTCTCGGTAAGGTCACGTCCGCGCAAACGTGAGCCCCGGCAGACCTAGCCGGGGGCATCCGAGCGGGGTGGTGGGTCGAGCCGAAGATCACCCACGGCACGAGTTTTGAAATCGACCTGTCGTTCCGTTCCGTTGTATGTGACCGACGGACGGAGGAAATCATGACTATTTTTGAAACCCTTGAATCCGAGGTGCGGAGCTATTGCCGATCCTGGCCGGTGACATTCGACCGGGCCCTCGGTTCCCGCATGTGGGATGTCGACGGCAATGAATACATCGACTTCTTCGCCGGCGCCGGTGCGCTGAACTACGGACACAACCATCCCGACCTGAAGGCACCGCTGCTGGAATACCTGACCGCGGACCGGGTCGTGCACAGCCTCGACATGAACACCGTGGCCAAGGGCGCGTTCCTGGAACGGTTCGAAGAGGTGATCCTCAAGCCGCGCGGGCTGGACTACAAGGTCCAGTTCCCCGGCCCCACCGGCACCAACGCGGTCGAGTCGGCGCTGAAACTGGCCCGCAAGGTCACCGGCAAGGAAAGCATCATCAGCTTCACCAATGCCTTCCATGGCATGACGCTGGGCTCGCTGAGCGTCACCGGCAACTCGATGAAGCGCGGCGGCGCCGGGATCCCGCTGGTGCACGCCACCCCGATGCCCTACGACAACTACCTCGACGGCGTCACTCCGGACTTCATCTGGTTCGAGCGACTGTTGCAGGACAGCGGCAGCGGCCTCAATGAACCGGCCGCGGTGATCGTCGAGACCGTGCAGGGCGAAGGCGGGATCAATGTGGCCCGGCTGGAGTGGCTGCACGGGCTGGCCGAACTCTGCAAGCGTCACGGGCTGCTGCTGATCGTCGACGACGTGCAGATGGGTTGCGGACGCACCGGGCCGTTCTTCAGCTTCGAGGCGGCCGACATCGTGCCGGACATCGTCTGCATGTCCAAGTCGATCAGCGGCTACGGGCTGCCGATGGCGCTGACGCTGTTCAAGCCCGAACTGGATGTGTGGGAGCCCGGCGAGCACAACGGCACCTTCCGCGGCCAGAACCCGTCCTTCGTCACCGCCACCGCGGCGCTGAACTTCTGGAGCGACAACCTGCTGGAGAAGCAGGTACTCCGCAAGGGTGAGCAGATCGACCAGGCCCTGCGCGAGGTGATAGCGCCCTTCGACGGGGTCGAGTCCCGGGGCCGCGGCCTGATCCGCGGTGTGGCCTTCGACCGACCCGAGCTGGCCGGCGCCGTGCAGAAGGAGGCCTTCTCCCGCGGCCTGCTGCTGGAGACCTCGGGACCGGAGGGCGAGGTGGTGAAACTGATGCCACCGCTGGTCATCGATGACAACGATCTGGCCGAAGGGCTGACACTCGCGGCCCAATCGATCGAGGCGGTCGCCGCCCGAGAACTTGCCGGTACTACCTCAGGAGCCAAGCAATGATCGTTCGTACCCTCGCCGAGATCAAGGGCACGGACCGCGATGTCCAGGCCAAGACCTGGAACAGCCAGCGGCTGCTGCTGGCTCGCGACGGCCAGCGGTTCTCGATGCACGAGACCATCCTGTACGCCGGTACCGAAACCGCGATGTGGTACGCCAACCACGTCGAGGCGGTGTACTGCGTCGGCGGCGAGGGTGAGCTGATCAACGAAGAAACAGGCGAGACGTTTCCGCTTGCCGACGGCACCCTGTACCTGCTCGACGGTCATGAGCACCACCGTGTTTCGGCCCACACCGACCTGCGCATGGTGTGCGTGTTCGACCCGCCGGTCACCGGGCGGGAGGTGCACGACGAGACCGGCGCCTACCCCCTGCTCACCGAGGAACCTCAAGAAGCTGCGCCATGACCCGTCCCATGACCAAGGCTCTCACCGACCACTACCCCACTCGCAACAACGTCACGATCGGCATCGAACCGCGGCGCGACCCGGTGGTGTGGACACCCCCGGGCGGAGGCGGTCCGCTGAGGCCTGACAGCGTCGCGGCATTCGACGCCGACGGCTTCCTGTCGGTGGACGACCTGGTGGATGCCGATGTCGTCGCCGACCTGCGCAACGAGTTGGACAACCTGCGCGCCGACCCGGTGCTGGCCGTCGACGAGCGTTCGATCTGCGAGCTCGACAGCGGACAGATCCGGTCGATCTTCGAGGTGCACCGGATCAGCCCGGCGTTCGCCGCACTCATCGCTGACCCGCGGCTGGTCGGCCCGGTCCGCCAACTGCTCGGCTCGGAGGTGTATGTGCACCAGAGCCGGGTCAACTTCAAACCCGGCTTCAACGGCCGGGAGTTCTACTGGCACTCCGACTTCGAGACCTGGCACGCCGAGGACGGAATGCCCACACCGCGGGCGGTCAGCGTCTCGGTGGCGCTCACCGAGAACCTGGACAGCAACGGCTCGCTGATGATCATGCCCGGATCGCACCGCTGGTTCGTGTCATGTCCGGACGAGACTCCGCCCGACCACTACCGCTCGTCGCTGAAGCAGCAGGAGATCGGCACCCCCGACGACGACAGCCTGGCCTGGATGGCCGACCAGCACGGCATCCGTCAGATCACCGGTCCGGCCGGGTCAGCGGTGTTCTTCGACAGCAACTGCATGCACGGATCCAGCAGCAACATCACCCCCTATCCGCGGTCGAACGTCTTCATCGTCTACAACAGCGTGGAGAACACCTTGCTGGAACCGTTCGGCGCCGCTGCGCCGCGGCCGACGTTCATCGCCAGCCGCACCTTCGATCCGGTGTAGGGACCCGACCGGCGGGAAGAGGTTTTCCGTGGCACGTTTTCTGTCCATCACGTTGACCAGCCGCGGTGTGGCCTGCCGGGCGCGACTGCTCGACGACGAGGCCCCCCGCACCTGCGCCGCGGTGTGGGATACGTTGCCGGTCACCGGCCAGGCCTATCACGGCAAGTACGCCCGCAACGAGGTCTACACACTGTTGCCGCCGTTGGGCACGCCGGGCCGGGAGAACACCACCGTGACGCCGATCCCCGGCGACGTCTGTTTCTTCAGCTTCGGCCCGGGCGAGATCGGCAATCCGGCCTACGGCTACGACGAAGGCGCGCAGGCGAATTCACCGGCCGGTGCAACCGACCTGGCGATCTTCTACGGCCGCAACAATCTGCTGCTCAACGGCGACGTCGGCTGGGTGCCCGGCAATGTGTTCGCCACTATCGAAGACGGCTTGGCCGAGATGGCGGCCGCCTGCAACGACCTGTGGATGGCCGGTGCGGTCGGCGAACAGTTGGCGTTCGCCCGCGCCTGAGTCCCGTCAGAGACCCAGCACCCGCTCGGCGAACAGGCCGGCCGCCAGCACCAGATCGTCACTGTGCCGCGGTCCGACGATCTGCAGGCCGATCGGCAGACCTTGCGAGGTCGTACCGATCGGGATGCTCAACGCCGGCTGTTGAGTCATGTTGAACGGGTAGGTGAATGGCGTCCACTGCGCCCACCAGCGCATGCCGGAGTCGGTCGGCACGTCGTGGCCGGCGGCGAACGCCGGGATCGGTGTGGTCGGCGTGATCAGCAGGTTGTGGCGTTCATGGAAGCGCCCCATGATCAGACCCAGGTCGACACCGACCTGGCGGGCGGCCAGGTAGTCGACCGCTGAGGCCGCCAGGCCGCGTTCCCACATCTCGGCCAGGCCCGGGTCGACGAGCCCGCGGTCCGCCTCGTGGCCGCGCAGGCTGCCTGCCGCCCCGGTCGCCCACAGCATTTCGAACGCGTCGACCGGATCGGCGAAGCCGGGGTCGGCCTCGGTGACGTTGAGTCCGGCGTCGGCCAGTACGCGGACCGCCGCGGCGACCGCGGCCTCGATCTGCGGATCGACATCGGCATAGCCCAGGGTCGGCGAGTAGGCGACGCCCAGACCGACCACGTCGCGCCGGACTTCGCCGCGGTAGGTGGTCAGCGTCGGCGCCAACGACGTCGGGTCGCGGTGATCGGGCAGCGCGATGATGTCCAACAGCACGGCGGCGTCCTCGACGGTCCGGGTGATCGGGCCGGCGTGCGCCAGGGGCCCGAACGGGCTGATCGGATACATCGGCACCCGCCCGTGGGTGGGTTTGAAGCCGACGACGCCGCAGAACGCGGCCGGGATGCGGATGCTTCCCCCGCCGTCGGTGCCGATCGCCAACGGCGCCATCCCGGCGCTGACCGCGGCGGCGCTGCCGCCCGACGACCCGCCGGCGGTCCGGGTGATGTCGACAGGGTTGCGGGTGATACCGGTTCGCGGGCTGTCGGTGACGCCCTTCCATGCCAGTTCCGGGGTGGTCGTCTTGCCCAGCAGCACCATGCCGTCGTCGCGCATCTTGCCGACCGCCGGGCTGTCGTCGGGCCACGGCCCGGCGGCGTCGGAGAGCAGCGATCCCCGCAGTGTGGGCCAGCCGGCGGTGCGGAACACGTCTTTGACGGCGACCGGGACCCCGTCGAGCAGGCCCTTGGTGTAGTTGCCGCTCCAACGGGCTTCGGATTTGCGGGCCGCCGACAGCGCGGCCTCCTCGTCGACGAGGCAGAAGGCGTTGACCTCACCGTCGTGCGCGCTGATCACCGAGAGCGCGGCCGCGGTCGCCTCAACCGGCGAGAGTTCGCCGGAGGTGTAGGCGGCGACCAGTTGCAAAGCCGTCAGTTCGGTGGGATGAGTCATGTGACACGCCTCCTCAACCAGTCCCGCTCGGCGCGTGTCCGTGGCCTTTGTCGATGACGTTATGGAGCGGTTGGCCGGCCACGTACCGTTGAAAGTTGGCGATGAACTGCTGCTGCAACGCATTTCGCCAGCCCTTGATGTCGCCGCTGTTGTGCGGCGTCAGGCGGACGGTGGGCGCACTCCACAGCGGATGGTTCGGCGGCAGCGGTTCGGGGTCGACGACGTCGAGTGCGGCACCGGCGATCGCGCCGTCCCGCAATGCCGACACCAGCGCGTCGGTGTCCACCAGTTCGCCGCGTCCGACGTTGATCAGTCGCGCGGTGGGGCGCATCGCCGCCAGCACGGCGGCATCGACCATGTGTCGGGTCTGCGGTGTCAGCGGTGCGGCGAGCACGACATAGTCCGCGTCGGCGACCGCGGAAACCACATCGGTGGTGATGGCGCCGAAGTCGGGGTCATCGCGTGGGGAGCGCCCGACGCCGCGCACCGACATGCCGACCGCGCGCAGCAACCGGGCGACGGCCCGCCCGACCGGGCCGGGGCCGACGACGGTGACCGACGATCCGGCGATCGGCTCGGTGTCGAAGTGCTGCCACCGCTGGGCGCCCTGCGCGTCCCAGGTCCGCCGGAAATCCTTGGCGAAGGCCAGGATCTGGCCCAGCACGTACTCGGCGATCGGTTCCTCGAAGATGCCGCGGGAATTGGTGACGACGACGTCGCTGTCGATCAGCGCGTCGAACAACACCGCGTCGACCCCGATGGCGGCGACTTGGACCCAGCGCAGCGCGTCGGCGTCGGACCACACCGACGCCAGGGCCGGAGAGGAGAAGTCGTAGACGAACAACACGTCGGTCCCGGCGATCGCCTCACCGAGCCGCGACGACGGAATCATCCGCAGTTCCGCTGCTGCGCTGATCGAATCGAGTTGGGCGGGAACCGACTCACCGTGCTGGACGGTCACCACCGGTCGCGCGTCCACATTGACACGGTAGAAACCGATCGTATGATTGTCAACAATCCAGGGGCGGCCTGGGGTTGCGACGTCAGTATGGGGACACGCATGGATCTGTCCCAGTTGCCGGACTTCGACGGGCCGGTCGATCAGCGCGGTATCGGCATCATCGCGCCGTTCGATCTGGCCATCGAGCGCGAACTGTGGCGCTGGATACCCGCCGAAGTCACGCTGCACCTTGCGCGGACGCACTACGAACCCGTCCCGGTGAGCCGGGCGATGGCCGAACTGGTCTCCGATACCAACCACCTGCAGGCCGCCACCCGCGACGTACTGCACGTCGAGCCGGAGGTGGTCGCCTACCTGTGCGCCTCGGGCAGCTTCGTCCACGGCGTCGAGTACGAGAAAACGCTGGTGGCCGCGATCGAGACGGCGGGCGCCAAAGCCGCGGTCACCACCTCGGGGGCGCTGGCCGAAGCGATCATCGCGCTGAACATCTCCCGGATCTGCGTGCTCACCCCCTACGACGAGGAGCTCACCGACCTGCTGCGGGTCTTTCTGAATCAATTGGGGGTGGCGGTGCGTCATTCGGATTACCTCGGCCTGGGCGGGGGCATCTGGAAGGTCAACTACCGGACCGTGGCCGAGCGGATCCTCGCCGCCGACCGCCCGGAAGCCCAGGCCATCTTCGTCAGCTGCACCAACCTGCGCACCTACGACATCATCGCCCCGCTGGAGCAGATGCTCGGCAAACCGATCCTCACGGCGAACCAGCTGACGATGTGGGCGTGCCTGGGCCGGATGAACCTGCCGATGATGGGCCCGGGCCAGTGGCTCCGCGACGTCTTCACCGGAGCCCCGCAGTGAGCCGCGCCGGCTTCATCTATCCCGGCCATGCCGCCGAGTCCGACTATTCGCTCGCCGCCGGGCTGCTGGGGGTGGAACTGCCCGTCGTACACATCTACGGCACCGACCTGCACGCCCTACCGGAGCTGCTGGATCTCGGCAGTCCGGCCAGGCTCGCCGAGGGGGCCGCGCTGCTGGCCCCGCAGCAGCCGGCCGCCGTGGTCTGGGCCTGCACGTCGGGCAGCTTCGTATTCGGCCCCGACGGCGCCGCCGAACAGGTCGACCGGCTGGCCGCCGCAGCCGGTGTGCCCGCGTCCAGCACGTCGTTCGCCTTCGTGCACGCCCTGGCCGCACTGGGCTGCCGCCGCGTTGCGGTCGCCGCCAGCTATCCGCACGACATCGCCACGATGTTTGCCGATTTCGTTGCGGCCCAGGCCGTCTCCGTCGAGTCGATGGGCGACGCCGGCATCCCGACGGCCGCGCAGGTCGGCCGGCTGACCCGCAGTCAGATCCGGGATCTGGCGCGGGTCAACGATTCACCGCGGGCGCAGGCGCTGTTGATCCCCGACACCGCCATGCACACCGTGGACCAGGTCGACGAGCTCGAGCAACTGCTCGGCAAGCCGGTGCTGACGGCCAACGCCGTGACGATATGGGAGGGTCTGCGCATCGCCGGGATATCCCGGCGCACAACGGGGCTCGGCGCCTTGTTCGAACACCTGACGCTCGAGGACAACCGATGACGCTCTCGCACGAGGCCGGGTTCGAGCCGTTGAGCAGACCCTCGACGCCCGAGCTGATCGCCGAGCGGCTCCGGGAGGCGATCACCCGCGGCCGGCTGTCGCCCGGACAACAACTCGGCGAAGCCGGCCTGGCCGGGCAGTTCGAGGTGTCTCGCGGCCCGCTGCGCGAGGCCATGCAGCGGCTGGTGGCCGAAGGCCTGCTGCGCAGCGAACGCAACCGGGGCATCTTCGTCGTGGAGCTCAGCGATGACGATGTCCGCGACGTCTACCAGGCACGCAAGGCCATCGAGCGCGCCGCCGTGATCGACGTGCTGCGCGGCGACCCGGCGGCGGCCGCCGCCCGGTTGCGGGGCCCGGTCGAGGCACTGCGCGCCGCCGCCGCCCGGGGCGACGGCTCCGCGGTGGCCGACGCCGACCAGGCCTTCCATGAGGTCTTGGTCGACTGCGCGGGCAGTCCCCGCCTGCTCCGGGCGATGCGGACCCTGCTCTCGGAGACCCGGATCCTGCTCGGGGAGCTCGAAGAGGCCTATCCCGATCTGCGCGAGCAGGTCACCGAACACGTGGTGCTGCGCAAGGCGATCGCGGCCGCCGACGAGGCCGCCGCGGTCCGGCTGATCGACGAGCACATGGACGATGCCGTCCGCCGGCTGCTGGCGCGCCGAGCGCAACCGGTGTTGTAGCCGCCGGCTACCCGATCTGGTCGCCGATCTCTTTGGCGGCCTCGACCAGCAGGGCCGCCACCGCCCGGTACCGCGACGGATTCAGTCGGTGAACCGGCGCGGCGGCATTGAGCGCCAGCAACACACCGGGCGCACGCGTCGGAATGGGAACCGCAACCGAGGCGACACCCTCCTCACTCCCCTCCCGGTTCACCGCGTACCCCTGTTGGCGTATCCGGCTGAGCTCCTGCTGCAATTCGGTCCTGGTACCGGCCGAATGCGCCGTGACGCCCTCGAGTTCGTCATCCGGGTACAGGCGGGCGATGTCGGCATCAGACAGTCGTGCCAGCAGCGCCTTACCCGTCGAGGTGCAGTGCGCCGGCATCGTGCGTCCGAGCCGGGATGCGACCCGAACCGCCGTCGGCCCCTCGGCGGCCGCGATGAACCGAACGTGGCCGCCCTCGATCATCCCGATATGAACCGACTCCTTGAGCTCCTCACTGAGACGACGCAGCACCGGACTCGCCATGCCCTCGATGTCGAAGCGGTTGAACACCGACGACGCCACACTCATCAGCGCGGGCCCGGGGTAGTAGGCCTTGGACACCGGATCCTGGCGCGCGAAGCCGCGGTACTGCAGCATCGCCAACAGCCGATGGGCCGTCGATGACGCGACGGCCAGGTGCTCGGCCGCGTCCGTCAACCGCAGCCGCGGTCGTTCCCCCAGCAACAGGATGAGCTGCAGTGCCCTGTCCACCGATCCGATCGGGTACTGCGGGATCCCGTGCTCGGCGGCCGCGGGGCCGCCGGGCACTGTCCGGGCCCGCCGGTGTCTCTGCATACCAGAAACGATACCGGGCCAATTGACCACTGACCCGGGTTTCTGGCAGAATTTCCGCTATCGACCAGGGCTTTTCTCTGTACAGCAGACATCTTCCTGGCGAACTCGAGACTGGAGTCGCATCGATGAGTGATCACCGGCAAGTCCTCGACGAGGTCCGGCGAGGGATGATCCCGGCGCACATCTACAACGACGCCGAGATCTTCGAACTCGAGCGCGAGCGGCTCTTCCGCCGCGCCTGGATGTTCGTGGCGCATGAGTCGGAGATCCCGCAAGACGGCGACTACGTCGTACGGCGCCTGCTCGACGACTCGTTCATCATCGCCCGCGACTCGAAGGGCGACGTGCGGGCCATGTTCAACATGTGCCTGCATCGCGGCATGCAGGTCTGCCGCGCCGAGATGGGCAATGCCTCGAATTTCCGGTGCCCGTACCACGGCTGGTCGTACCGCAACGACGGGCGGCTCACCGGCCTGCCCTTCCACCAGGAGGCCTACGGCGGCGAGGCGGGGTTCCAGAAACGCGGCCAGACGCTGTTGCCGGCACCGAATCTCGCCAGCTATAACGGCATGATCTTCATCAGCCTCGACGCGCAAGCGCCGCCATTGGAGGAATTTCTCGGCGACTTCAGGTTCTACCTCGACTTCTACACCAGGCAAAGCGGGGCCGGTTTGGAGGTGCGCGGTCCGCAACGGTGGCGCATCAAGGCGAACTGGAAGATCGGCGTCGAGAACTTCGCCGGCGACATGTATCACACACCCCACACCCACGCCTCGGTCGTCGACATCGGGTTGTTTCGCGAACCCAAGGCGCAGAAACGCAAAGACGGCGCAACGTACTGGGCCGGCTGCGGCGGTGGCACGACTTACAAGCTGCCGCCGGGCACCTTCGACGAACGGATGCGCTACGTCGGCTACCCCGACGACATGGTGGGGCGGATCAAGCAGATGTGGTCCGACGACCATCAGCGCGTCGTGGGTGACGACGGCTTCATGATCTCGGCGGCATCCTGTTTCCCGAACATGAGCCTGGTGCACAACTGGCCGAAGATCCAGGACAGCGACGATGTGTTGCCGTTCATATCGATTCGCACCTGGCAGCCGATCAGCGAGAACGAAACCGAGGTGTACTCGTGGTTCGCGGTCGACGCGGCGGCGCCCGATCAGTTCAAGAAGGACTCCTACAAGGCCTACCTGATGTGCTTCGGTTCCACCGGCATGTTCGAACAGGACGACGTGGAGAACTGGGTCTCGCTGACCAACACCGCTGCCGGATCCATGGCCCGCCAACTACTGCTCAACGGCCGGATGGGCCTGCTCGCTGACGGAACCCCGGTGGTGAATGCGCTGCCGCCCGAACAGTTCCACGGACCGGGCGTCGCCCAGGTCGGCTACAACGAGAACAACCAGCGCGCCATCCTGCGGATGTGGGCCGATCACCTGGAGATGCCTCCGGTGGCGCCGAACCCGGCGACCATCGGCGGCCGGCCCGACGGGATCACCCCGCTGGCGCAGACCAACGGCACTTCTGCATGCCAAGCCGCCCACCAGGAGGTCTAGTTATGACATCCGCCGAACGAAACGGGCGCGCCGGGTTCCGGTGGCCCGACGACGCCGCACGCCCATGGCAGCTGGCAGTCCTGGGCGGCCACGCGCCCCAGCAGGTCCGCACCGGCAATCCCTTGCCGTTCCACGATGTCCGGCACCAGCAGGCGCATCAGTTCCTGGTCGACGAGGCCTATCTGCTCGACGCAGCGCGCTACGGCGAATGGCTCGACACCCTTACCGACGACATCCACTACTTCGCCCCCGTCCGGGTGACCACAGCCGCGGGCGCCGGTTTCGACACCTCACCCGGCATGGCCCACTTCGATGAGAACAAGTACTCGCTGAACCGGCGCGTGGCGCGCTTTGCGACCGAACACGCCTGGACCGAGGACCCGCCGTCACGGCTGCGCCATCACATCACCAACGTGCGCACCTTCGCCTGCGACGATGACGCGCACCTGATCGTGGAGTCGGCCGAGTTGCTGTTCCGCAGTCGTGGCGATGTGAACGAGGCGGCACTGATCTCCTGCGGCCGAGAGGATCTGCTGCGTCTCACCGATCAGGTCTGGAAGCTGGCACGCCGCACGATCCATCTCGACGAATCGGTCCTTCGCATGCAGAATCTGGCGGTGTTCCTGTGAGCGAACTCGATGACCTCATCGACTGCGCGGTGGGCGAAACCATCGCCATCGCCAATGAATTCACCGAGGTGACCTTGCGTCGAGTCGACACCCGCAACGGTTCGCGGCTGCTGGTCACCTCACCGAAGTCGGGACAGTGGATCAGCCTCGACGCCTTGGAGATCGAAGCCCTGACCTGGCAGAACAGCTACACGCTGGCGGCGATGGTCGGAAAGATGCACGAACCGCTGCTTCGCGACGAAACCGAACTGCCATGACGCGGTGGCTCGAGGGCAAACGGGCGCTGGTCGTCGGCGCCGGGTCCGGCATCGGTCGAGCGGTCGTGGACGCGTATCTCGAGGAGGGAGCGCAGGTCGCCGTACTGGAGCGCGATGCCGCCAAATGCGCTGCCCTGCAGCATGAGTTACCGGGGCTGCCGGTGACCCAGGGAGACGCGACGACGGCCGAGGCGAACGAGCGGGCGGTCGCGACAGCCGTCGCGGCCTTCGGCGGGCTGGACACCCTGGTCAACTGTGTCGGGATCTTCGACTTCTACAAGGGAATCAGTGACATCTCGATCGATGAGCTGGCACCGGCCTTCGACGAGATGTTCACGACCAACGTGTTGAGTCACCTGCAGTCGGTGAAGGCCGCGCTGCCGGCGCTACGGGCCCAGGAGCGATCCTCGATCGTTCTCACCGAGTCCACGTCGTCGTTCCACCCGGGCCGCGGCGGTGTGCTCTACGTCGCCTCGAAGTTCGCGGTGCGCGGCCTGGTCAGCACGCTCGCTCACGAACTCGCGCCGCACATCCGCGTCAACGGCGTCGCACCGGGTGGAACGTTGCACACCGACCTGCGCGGCCTGCGCAACCTGTCGCTGGACCATATCCGCCTGGACGACACCCCCGACCGTGCCCGCGATCTGGCGGCGCGCACTCCGCTCAATGTGGCCCTCACACCGCAGGATCACGCCTGGAGCTTCGTCTTCCTGGCATCGGACCGCTCCCGCGGCATCACCGCCGGAAGCATCCATCCCGACGGCGGTTTCGGGATGGGTGCAGCGCCTACCGGGGACAACGCGTGACGACGGCCGAGCTGGCGGCCGCGCGGGCCGAGATCGCGCAAGCGTGCCGGGTGGCCGCCGCGCGTGGCCTGGTCGACGGCATTCTCGGACACATCAGTGCCCGAATCGACGAAGACCGTCTGCTCATCCGGTGCCGCAGCGACTCCGACGACGGTGTGGCATTCACCCGCCCCGACGACATCCGGCTCATCCGCTTCGACGGAACACCCGGGGCGACCGGCGAACTGGACGGCTACCGGGTACCCAACGAGTTGCCGATCCACGTCGAGACGCTGCTGGCACATCCCGAGCACCGCGCGGTGGCCCACCTGCATCCACCGGCCGTCGTGGCGGCCGACCTGGCCGGTATCACGATCGAACCCATCTACGGCGCCTTCGATATCCCGGGCGCGTGGCTGGCCCGTCACGGTGTTCCGGTCTACCCGAAGGCAGTGCTGATCCGCACTGCGGAACTGGGCAAAGAGATGGTCGCCGCCATGGGAGACAGGCCGGTGGTGATCTGTCGTGGCCACGGCATAACCAGTGCCGCCGCCACGGTCCCGCAAGCCGTCCTGCAAGCGATCAGCCTCGACCAGTTGGCGGCCATGTCGCTACGCATCCGCGCCGCAGGCGGTACGTTGACCCCGATCGACGAATCGGATTGGGCGGACCTGCCCGACCTGGGCCCGTCGTTCACGGCAGACGCCGCCTGGCGCCACGAGATCGCCCGAGTGGAAACCGGCTGAACCGATGACACCTACCGATACCGTGTCGCTATGACCGGCCAGGCGGAGATCAGCGCCGAGATCGCGGCGATCCAGACCGGGTACCGGGCCGCCGGTATCGCGGAAAGCCAACCGAGGCTCGACTATCCGCCGTACCGCAGCAGCGTTCTTCGCCATCCCCGGCACCCGTTGCACCTCACCGATCCGGAGACCGTCGAGTTGACGGGGCCCTGCTTCGGCGAAACCGATGTCGACGCAGCCGACGCAGATCTGACGGCCCGGCACACCGGCGCCCCGATCGGGGAGCGCACGGTGGTGACCGGGCGCATCCTCGACGGTGACGGCAGACCGGTCCGCCGGCAACTCGTCGAGATCTGGCAGGCCAACGCCAGCGGGCGCTACATCCACCACCGGGACCAGCACCCGGCGCCGTTAGACCCCAATTTCACCGGTGTGGGACGGTGTCTCACCGACGACGACGGCCGCTATCGGTTCACGACGATCAAACCGGGCCCCTACCCGTGGCGTAACCACCACAACGCATGGCGCCCGGCGCATATCCATTTCTCGGTGTTCGGCAGTGATTTCACCCAGCGGATGATCACTCAGATGTACTTCCCCGGCGACCCGCTGCTGGCCTTGGACCCGATCTACCAGGCGATCACCGATCAGCAGGCCCGCGACCGGCTCGTCGCGAGCTACGACCACGACATCACCAGCCACGAATGGGCCACCGGCTACAGGTGGGACGTGGTGCTCACCGGCGCGGCCGCAACGCCGTTGCAGGAGCCGCGGTGAGCAGACCGACCGCCACTCCGGGGCAGACCGTCGGCCCGTTCTTCGGGTTCGCGCTGCCGTTCGACCGTGGCAACGAACTCGTCTCCCCCGGCTCCCACGATGCGATCCGGTTGCACGGCACCGTCACCGACGGCGCCGGAGCGCCGGTTCCCGATGCGTTGCTGGAGATCTGGCAGACCGACAACGACGGCGCGGTTCCAACGGCCACCGGATCCCTGCTGCGGGAGGACCGGGCGTTCACCGGCTGGGGACGCGCTGAGACCGACGCGCATGGCCACTACCACTTCACCACCGTGAAACCCGGTGCGCTGCAACAGTCGACACCATTCATTGCCGTCACGGTATTCGCGCGAGGTCTGCTGAACCGGTTGTTCACCCGCGCCTACCTACCCGGCGACCAACTGCACGCCGACCGACTGCTCAGCTCGCTGCCCGACGATCGGCGCCATACCCTCATCGCGGTGACCGACGAACACGGATTTCGCTTCGACATCAGGCTGCAGGGCCCCGATGAGACGGTGTTTCTGCAGTATCGGGGGCAACCGTGACGGACTTGTTGTGGCCCGGCGACCACCGGGCCGGGCACCTCTTCAGCGACACGGCCTGGCTGACCGCAATGGTGCGGGTCGAAAACGCCTGGCTGGGCGTGCTTGTCGACGCCGGTATCGCGCCGGCGTCGGCGCGAGCAGACCTGACCGCGACGATCACCGCAGCTGACGTCGAGCCGGTGGCCGTAGCGG
Source organism: Mycolicibacter senuensis (assembly GCF_002101885.1). Lineage (GTDB taxonomy): Bacteria > Actinomycetota > Actinomycetes > Mycobacteriales > Mycobacteriaceae > Mycobacterium > Mycobacterium senuense. Next base: position 176,783 of record NZ_LQPS01000043.1, on the reverse strand, counting down.
CCGATGCCACCGGCAACCCGGTGCCCGGGCTGGTGGCCCTGCTTCGTGAGCGCACCGGCGGTGAACCGGCGCGCTGGGTGCACCGAGGCTTGACCAGCCAGGACGTCGTCGATACCGCGCTGATGGTCTGTCTTCGTGAGGCGCTGGACCGACTCCACGGTGAAATCGTTGCGCAGGTGCGCCGATTGGCCGAGCTGGCCGAGACCTACCGCGACAGTCCCATGCTCGCCCGCACCCTGACCCAGCCCGCGTTGCCCACGACGGTCGGCATGAAGGTCGCACATTGGCTTGGCGGGGTTCTCGATGCGGCTGACTCCCTGACCGCACTGCCGGCACTTCCGGTTCAGGCCGGAGGTGCCGTGGGCACGCTGGCCGCTGCCACCGAGCTGGCCGGCTCACCCGGTGAAGCCGTCACACTGTCGCAGCGACTGGCCGCCGCGCTCGGCCTCACTGACAGCCCGCCGTGGCACACCACTCGCTCCGTTCTGACCCGCGTGGGTGACGCGTTGGTGACGTGTTGCGATGCCTGGGGTCACATCGCCGGCGATGTTGCGATCGGCAGCAGGGCCGAGATCGGCGAACTGGCGGAGGGCCGGGGTGGCGGCTCATCCACCATGGCGCACAAGAACAATCCGGTGTTGTCCATCCTGATCCGGCGTGCCGCGTTGGTTGTGCCGTCGCTGGCAGCCGCCTTGCACGTCGCGTCGGCGGTCGGCGTCGATGAGCGCTCCGACGGCGGCTGGCATGCCGAATGGGCCACTCTCCGGACATTGTGCCGTCACACCGTCGTCGCCGCCGCTCAGACCACCGAACTGCTCGCCGGCGTGGTGATCGACACCGACCGCGCCGCGGCGAACCTGGCCGCCGCCGGTGACCTGCTCGCAGAGCAGCGATCGATGACCGAGTTGACCGGTCGGACGGCTCGGCCCGACTACACCGGCGCGGCAGACCATCTCATCGATGCTGTACTGAAACGCGCACACCACACAACGGAGGCGACATGAGCGTGCCGCGGCTGGTCGGCACCGACTTCGGCGGACCGCAGGACGCCGACCTGCTGCTGCTCGGGCCATCCCTGGGCACATCGGCAAGCGCGCTGTGGGGCCCGGCCGCTGAACAACTCGCCGCGCAGCTGCGCGTCGTCGCGTGGGATCTTCCCGGGCACGGCCGTAGCCAGGCAGCGCGGTTCCGGATACCGGATCTGGCGGCCGGTGTGCTCGCCTTGGCCGAGGAGCTCCGCCCGCACACCGCGTTCCACTACGCCGGTGTCTCCATCGCCGGGGCGGTCGGTCTGCAGCTGCTGCTCGATGCGCCCGAGCGGTTGTCGAGCGCCACGCTGTTGTGCACCGGCGCCAGCATCGGGCGGGCCGAGGATTGGTCCACACGTGCCGCCACGGTGCGCACATCGGGCACCGGCGCGGTCATCGAATCGTCCCAGCAGCGCTGGTTCGCCCCCGGTTTCGCCGAGCGCCGGCCCGATGTCGCCGCGGCGCTGTCGGAGGCGCTGGGCCTCACCGACGCCGAATCGTATGCGCAGGCGTGCGAGGCCCTGGCCGAGTTCGATGTCACCGCGCGACTTGCTCAGATCGCTGCGCCGGTGTTGGCCGTTGCGGGCTCAGAAGATGTCGCCACTCCCCCGGAATCGCTGCGGCGTATCGCTTCCGGTGTCCGGCACGGCCGGCTGGTGACACTCGACGGTGTTGGCCACCTTGCCCCGGCGGAGGCGCCCGATGCCACCGCCAACCTGATTCTCGACCAGCTGATGGTGCGCGATCCGGTCTACACCTCGGGAATGGCCGTGCGGCGACAGGTTCTCGGCGATGACCACGTCGATCGGGCGATCGCGCACACCACCGACTTCACCGCCGACTTCCAGGACCTGATCACCCGCTACGCGTGGGGCAGCATCTGGACCCGGGACGGCCTCGACCGACGCAGCCGGTCGATCGTCACGCTGACCGCTCTGGTGGCCCGTGGCCACCATGAGGAGTTGGCGATGCACCTGCGCGCGGCGCGCCGCAACGGTCTCAGTGACGACGAGATCAAGGAGGTGCTGATGCAGACCGCCGTCTATTGCGGTGTGCCCGATGCCAATGCGGCGTTCCGCATCGCGGCGCGGGTGCTCGCCGGCCCCGCGGGTTCCGACGGCGACTCACGCTGATTCCGGGCCGCGACAGGACCGCTGCCGCAGCCTCAGAGCAGGCCCAGGATCCGATCGCCGGTCGCGGCCGTGGACAGCTTCGTCTCACCGCGGGTGGCCAGGTGCTGGGCGACGGCCTCGTCGACCCGCTGGGCGGCGGCGTCCTCGCCGACGTGGGCCAGCAGCAGCGCCACCGACATGATCGCCGCGGTCGGGTCGGCGATGCCCTGACCGGCGATGTCCGGCGCGCTACCGTGCACCGGTTCGAACATCGACGGGTTGGCGCGGGTGGCGTCGATATTGCCGCTGGCTGCCAGTCCGATTCCGCCGCAAACCGCAGCGGCCAGGTCGGTGACGATGTCACCGAACAGGTTGTCGGTGACGACCACGTCGAACCGGCCCGGGTCGGTGACCAGATAGATGGTCGCGGCGTCGGTGTGGCAGTAGGCGATCTCGACATCGGGGTATTCGCCCGCGATCTCCTGCACCGTGCGCCACCACAGGTCCCCGGCGAAGTTGAGCACGTTGGTCTTGTGTAACAACGTCAGGTGCTTGCGTCGGCGCTGGGCCCGGCCGAACGCATCGTGCACCACGCGGCGCACCCCGAAGGCGGTGTTGACGCTGACCTCGGAAGCGATCTCGTGCTCGGTACCGCGCCGCAGGAAACCACCGGTGCCGGCGTAGGGCCCCTCGGTGCCCTCGCGCACCACCACCAGGTCGATCTCCGGATTGCCGACGAGCGGGCCGCTGACCCCGGGATAGAGCCGGGCCGGACGCAGATTGACGTGGTGGTCCAGCGCGAAGCGTGCTTTGAGCAACAGGCCGCGCTCCAGTACCCCGGACGGCACCGACGGATCGCCGATCGCGCCGAGCAGGATCACGTCGTGTCCGCCGAGCTCCTCGAGCACCGAGTCGGGCAGGACCTCACCGGTGGCGTGATAGCGCCTGGCCCCGAGATCGTAGGTGGTCTTCTCGGTGCCGGGCAGTACCGCGTCGAGCACCTTGACGGCTTCGGCGATGACCTCCGGGCCGATGCCGTCGCCGGGGATGACCGCGAGTTTGACACTCATGCGAGGTCGACCTCCTCGAACTTGTTGGCGCCCACAGCGGCGGTGATCGCCGACTGCACGTCCGCCGGTACCGAGCGGTCCACCCGCAGCAGGATCGTCGCCGCCGGCCCTTCGGCGTCTTCGGACAGTTGCGCGGCATGGATGTTGATGCCGGCCGAGCCCAGCAGGGTGCCGATCTTGCCGAGCGCCCCGGGCTGGTCGGAGTAGTTGATGATCAGGTTGACACCCTCGGCGCGCAGATCGAAGTGCCGTCCGTTGATCTGGACGATCTTCTCCACCAGCTGCGGGCCGGAGAGGGTGCCGGCCACGGTCACGGCCGCACCGTCGGCGGCGACCGCCTTGAGCTCGACCACGCTGCGGTGGTTGGGACTTTCGGTGGCCGTGCCGATCTCGGCGTCGACTCCCCGCTCAGCGGCCAGCGCCGGCGCATTGACGAACGTCACCGGGTCTTCGATGACCGCCGAGAACAGCCCCCGAAGCGCTGAAAGACGCAGCACCCCAACGTCGTCGGACGCCAACTCACCACGCACCTGCACCGACAACGACACCGGCAGGCCATCGGAGAGCGCACCCGCCAGCAGCCCGAGCTTGCGCACCAGATCCAGCCAGGGAGCCACTTCCTCGCTGACCGCACCGCCGCCGACGTTGACCGCGTCGGGAACGAATTCCCCGGCCAATGCCAGCTTCACGCTCTTGGCGACGTCGGTTCCGGCCCGGTCCTGGGCCTCGGCGGTCGAGGCCCCCAGGTGCGGGGTCACCACCACCTGCGGCAGGTCGAACAACGGGGAGTCGGTGCACGGCTCGGTGGCGAACACGTCCAGCCCGGCGGCCCGCACATGGCCGTTGGTGATCGCATCGGCAAGCGCCGCCTCATCGATGAGCCCACCGCGGGCGGCGTTGACGATGATCACCCCCGGCTTCGTCTTGGCCAGCGCGTCCTTGCCGATCAGGCCCGCGGTCTCGGGGGTCTTCGGCAGGTGAACCGAGATGAAGTCGGCGCGCCCGAGCAACTCGTCCAGGGACAGCAACTCGATGCCCAACTGGGCGGCGCGTGCGGCCGACACATACGGGTCGTAGGCGATGATGTGGGCGCCGAACGCGGCCAGGCGCGCCGCCACCAGCTGGCCGATCCGGCCCAGGCCGACCACGCCGACGGTGTGGTCGAAGATCTCGGTGCCGGAGAACGACGAGCGTTTCCATTCCTTGCCGTGCAGCGAGGCATCGGCGGCCGGGATCTGCCGCGCGGCGGCGAGCATCAGCGCGATGGCATGCTCGGCGGCGCTGTGGATGTTCGAGGTCGGGGCGTTGACCACCAGTACACCCCGCGCGGTGGCGGCGTCGACGTCGACGTTGTCCAAGCCGACCCCGGCGCGGGCCACGATCTTGAGCTTGGTGCCGGCCGCGAGCACCTCGGCGTCGACGGTGGTCGCCGAGCGCACCAGCAGCGCGTCGGCTTCCGGTACGGCGGCCAGCAGCTTCTCCCGGTCGGGACCGTCCACCCAGCGAACCTCGACCTGATCACCGAGGGCGGCGACGGTGGATTGGGCGAGTTTGTCAGCGATCAGTACCACGGGCAGAGTCACCCGGACAGCCTAACGATGGCCCCCGGAGCGGCGTAGCCGGGCGCGGGCGGGACCTCACTGCGGGCCGCGCCGTTTCGGCTGCGGCTGGAGCGCGCCTGAACCGGAGCACTTTGATCGGCGACCATATTCCGAAGGCACAGACCTACCGGGGCCATAAGCCGTAGTTTCCACTAATTTTTAGCTAAGTATGGACTTTCTTGCACTTGAGTGTAATCTCAGTTCGTCTATGACGAACGTCACACACGACGAGCGTCGCGACGCAGATCACATCCCGTTAGAGGAGCAGCCATGAACGCCACCCTTCGTCCGTTTGCCCTGGCGGGCGCCGCGCTCATCGGCGCTGGCGCAATCGCCGCCACACCCGTGATCGTCGCACCCGTGCACGTGCCGATATCGGCCATCGAACTCACCGCCGACGACAGCGGCGCGTTCGATGGCGTATTGGGCTCCCTCGGCGACATTCTGAACAATCTGCTGGGTGGCCTGAACCTGTCGGAGCTCATCTCCGACATCTTTGGCGGCCTGAACCTGTCCGAGCTCATCAGCGACCTCTTCGGCGGCCTGAACCTGTCCGAGATGTTGGGCGACTTCTTCACCAACTTCGACTTGTCCAGCCTCTTCAGCGGCATCACCGACTTCTTCGCCAACTTCGACCTGTCCGGCATCTTCAGCGGCATCACCGACTTCTTCGCCAACTTCGACCTGTCCGGCATCTTCGCCGGCATCACCGACTTCTTCGCCAACTTCGACCTGTCCAGCCTCTTCAACGGGATCGGCGACTTCCTCGCCGACCTCGACTTCTCGGAGCTGCTGGGCGGCCTGGATCTGTCCGGCTTGCTCGACGACGTGTTCGGCATGCTGTAAACCGGCGGCGCCGAACATAGCGGTGCCCGTGTCGACCTCGGGTTCAGCCGCACCCGTGACAACAACTGAGTGGCCCCTTTCATGGAAGGGGCCACTCGTTTCGCTGGACTGCGTTCGCCACCGTAGCCGTTGAGCGCCAACAACTTCGACAGCCTATGAGTCTTCCCAGACATCAAGCGTGCCCCTCGTTGTCGTCGTCTTCGAACAGCGGCCGGATGCCGTGGCGGCCCGGATCTCGTCGTTGCTGATTCCGGCGGCCACCCTCGGCCACGACTGCGCGTCCGCGCCGACGACGAAGTCGATCAACACCGGGCGGTCGGCACGCGGCCGACTCGGGCCCGGACGCTTGAAAGGTTTCTGACGTTGGAGAATATTTCTAATGCTCTTCCTATGTTACTCAAGAGTATGTAGGGTGCCCTCTGAGTCAGTCCAGAACATGTAACCCAAAACGATGGGTACCCGGAAGAGGAGTTCCGACATGCAACACCGCACCCTTTGGGCGGCAGGCGCCGCTAGCAGTGGCCTCCTGGCCACTGCGTTCCTGTCAGCGGCGGTCGCCGTCGCCGAGACCGGCGCCGACAGCACCATCACCGACAACGCGTTCACCATCGGCGCCTTCACCTTCGACCCGGGCGATGACGGATACACCTCGATCCCCCCGCTGTCTCAGCTTTCTCCGCTGTTGGGCATCGGGGGCGCCTCGATCAACCAGTCGCTGACCTCAGCTGGGCTTGCCCGGCAGGACTTCGACGTCTACGGCAACGACGGCACCGCGCTGGGAACCGTCGAGACCAACGTCAACGTGCAGAACCTGTTGGGCATCGAGTCCATCCAGCTGCGGGTCATCGACGCCGACGGCGGCACCGACGCCGCGGGCCTGCCGGCGGTCGGCACGGTCTACAGCGTCACCGACCTGGGTGGCGGCTTCCAGAACATCTACATCGCCACGCCGGGCGCCGACGGTGGCCCCGGCACCGTCACCGATGTGCTGGTGACCCCGCTGGGCAACATGAACCTGGACTGGCTCTTCGCCGGCTACGACGCCACCCACGGGCTCAACCCCGGCGATGCCTTCGCCGGCCTGGGCGCCGGAACCGGCGAGTTCAGCGAACACGCCTTCACCATCGACGGCACGACGTTCGACCCGGGCGCCAGTGGGTTCCACGAGGCCAACGAGCTGTTCGGGATCGCGCCGCTGATGAACCTCGGTGGCGGCGTCGCCGTGCTCGGCGGCATCTTCGAGCTCCCGATGTACAAGCAGGACCTCGACATCTACGGCGCCGACGGCACCGAACTCGGGACCGCGCACACCACGGTCAACACCCTCAACCTGCTGGGCATCGACGCCACCCAGTTCACCGTCACCGGCAGCGACCTTGCCGACGGTGGCGAAGGCGGCCTGCCGGCTGACGGGACGGTGTACTCGGTCACCAACCTCGGCGGCGGCATCATGAATATCTACACCGCGGTCCCCGGAGCCGACGGCGGGTCGGCCACCATCACCGACACTTTGGTGACCCCCTGGGGCACCACCGACCTGAGTTCACTGTTCGCCGGGTTCGACGCCACCCAGCCGCTTGACCCGGGCGCTGCGCTCACGGCGCTTGGCGTCGGTGCCGGTGACTTCGGCGAAGACGCCTTCACACTCGGCGGTCTCACGTTCGACCCCGGCGCCGACGGCTTCGCCGGCATCAACCCGATGTTCGGTGTCGCCCCGCTGCTGGCGATCGGTGGCGGTGAGCTCGCCGGCTCTGCATTGGCGCCCCAGGATCTCTTCGTCTACGGCACCGACGGCAACCTGCTCGGCTCGGTCGAGACCGCGGTGAATGTCTCGAACCTGTTCGGCATGATCGAGACCACCCAGTTCACCGTCACCGGCGGTGAGTTCGAAGACGGTGTCACCGCCGGCCTGCCCGCAGACGGCACGGTCTATTCCGTGACCGACCTGTTCGGCTGGACGAACATCTACCAGGCCATCCCCGGTACCGGCGACGATGCGGCGAGCATCTCCGACGTGCTGGTGACGCCGTTCGGCAACATGGACCTGAGCTGGATGTTCAGCGGGTTCGACGCCACGGCGGCATTCGACCCGGGCGACATCCTCGCCGGACTCGACTTCGATCTCGGCTAGAACCGCGGGCTACGCGAAAACCCCACCTGGCGAAGCCGCCAGGTGGGGTTTTCGTTTTCGCTGTTGCGCCGCCACGGCTCCCGGATGTCCGAAAGGCCACGGAGCGGGCGCCCCTACCCCGCGCTCGCGCTGAAGGGGGTCAGGCGGTCTCGGTAATGGGCCGGTCCACCCAGCTCATCAGGTCCCGGAGCTTCTTGCCGGTGACCTCGATCGGGTGCTCGGCGTTGGCCTTGCGCAGCCCTTCGAGCTCCTTGTTGCCGCCTTCGACGTTGGCCACCAGGCGCTTGACGAACGTGCCGTCCTGGATGTCGGCGAGGATGTCGCGCATCCGCTGCTTGGTGTCGGCGTCGATCACTCGCGGACCCGACACGTACCCGCCGAACTCAGCGGTGTCGGAAACCGAGTAGTTCATTCGGGCGATACCGCCCTCATACATCAGGTCCACGATCAGCTTGAGCTCGTGCAGCACCTCGAAGTAGGCCATCTCCGGGGCGTAGCCCGCCTCGACCATCACCTCGAAGCCGGCCTTGACCAATTCCTCGGTGCCACCGCACAACACGGCCTGCTCACCGAACAGGTCGGTCTCGGTCTCCTCCTTGAAGGTGGTCTTGATGACCCCGGCCCGGGTGCCACCGATGCCCTTGGCATACGACAGCGCCAGCGCCTCACCGTCACCGCGCGGGTCCTGCGCGACCGCGATCAGCGAAGGCACGCCCTTGCCGTCGACGAACTGCCGGCGCACCAGGTGCCCCGGCCCCTTCGGGGCGACCATCCCGACGGTGATGTCGGCTGCCGGCTTGATCAGACCGAAGTGGATGTTGAGTCCGTGGCCGAAGAACAGCGCATCCCCGGCCTTGAGATTGGGTTCGATGTCGGTTGTGAAGATCTCGGCCTGGGCGGTGTCGGGTGCGAGCAGCATGATGACATCAGCCCAGGCGGCCACTTCCGCTGGCGTGTCGACCTCCAGGCCCTGCTCGGCGACCTTGGCGCGCGACTTCGACCCCTCCTTGAGGCCCACCTTCACCTGCACGCCGGAGTCGCGCAGGCTCAGCGAGTGCGCATGGCCCTGGCTGCCGTAACCGATCACGCCGACCTTGCGACCCTGGATGATCGACAGGTCGGCGTCGTCGTCATAGAACATCTCAACTGCCACTTTGTGTCACTTCTTTCTGTTCGTTCTTCGATGAAGTATTCGCGGGGACTACTTGGCCGTGCCGATGCCGCGCGGACCGCGCGACAACGATACGAGACCCGACTGGACGATCTCGCGGATGCCATAGGGTTCCAGCACCCGCAGCAGTGCCTCGAACTTGGCCGGGGTGCCGGTGGCTTCGATGATCAGCGACTCCGGCGAGACGTCGATCACCCTGGCGCGGAACAGGTTCACCGCCTCGATGATCTGCCCGCGGGTGCCGGCGTCGGCGCGGACTTTGATCAACGCGATCTCGCGGGAGACCGAGTTGTCGTCCTCCTGCTCGACGATCTTGATGACGTTGATCAGTTTGTTGAGCTGTTTGGTAATCTGCTCCAGCGGGGTGTCCTCCACCGAGACGACGATCGTCATCCGTGACATGTTCTTGGTCTCGGTGGCACCGACGGCCAGTGACTCGATGTTGAAGCCGCGCCGGGAGAACAGCGCCGCGACCCGCGCGAGCACGCCGGGCTTGTCCTCGACCAGCACCGACAGCGTGTGGGTCTTCCAGGCGGTGGTCATCAGGCGTGCCCCTCGTTGTCTTCATCGTCGAACAGCGGACGGATACCGCGGGCGGCCTGGATCTCGTCGTTGCTGGTGCCGGCGGCCACCATCGGCCACACCTGCGCGTCGGCGCCGACGATGAAGTCGATCACCACCGGGCGGTCCGTGATGGCCCGGGCCGCCTTGATCACGTCTTCGACGTCTTCTTCACGCTCGCAACGCAATCCGACGCAACCGAATGCCTCGGCCAGCATCACGAAGTCGGGAATGCGGTGTGAGTGGGTGGCCAGGTCGGTCTGGCTGTACCGCTCCCCGTAGAACAGGGTCTGCCACTGCCGCACCATGCCCAGGTTGCCGTTGTTGATCAGCGCGACCTTGATCGGGATGCCCTCGATCGCGCAGGTCGCCAACTCCTGGTTGGTCATCTGGAAGCAGCCGTCGCCGTCGATCGCCCACACCTCGGCGTCCGGGCGGCCCATCTTGGCCCCCATCGCCGCCGGGATCGCAAAACCCATGGTGCCCAGTCCCCCGGAGTTGAGCCAGGTGCGCGGCTTCTCGTATTTGACGAACTGCGCCGCCCACATCTGGTGCTGACCCACGCCGGCGACGTACAGCGCTTCGGGTCCGGCGATCTGGCCCAGTTTCTCGATCACGAACTCCGGACCGAGGCTGCCGTCGCTCTGCGGCCCGTAGCTCAGCGGATAGGTGGAGCGCACATCGTCGAGGTAGCCCCACCAGTCGGTGAGTTCCAGTTCGACCTTCTCATGGCGAAGCGCGGCGATCAGCTCGGTGATAACGGCCTTGACGTCGCCCACGATCGGCACGTCGGCATGCCGGTTCTTGCCGATCTCGGCCGGGTCGATGTCGGCGTGGATGACCTTGGCGTCCGGGGCGAACGAGTCCAGCTGGCCGGTGACCCGGTCGTCGAAGCGGGCGCCCAGGGTGATCAGCAGATCGGAGCGCTGCAGGCCGGCCACCGCCGACACCGTGCCGTGCATACCGGGCATGCCCAGGTGCTGGCGGTGACTGTCCGGGAAGGCGCCGCGGGCCATCAGGGTGGTGACCACCGGGATGTTGGTCAGCTCGGCCAGCTCACGCAACTCCGCGCAGGCCTCGCCGCGGATCACCCCGCCGCCGGTGTAGAGCACCGGCCGGCGCGCCGCGGCGATCAGCTTGGCGGCCTCGCGGATCTGCCGGTTGTGCGGTTTGGTGGTGGGTTTGTAGCCGGGCAGGTCCAGTTTCGGCGGCCAGGCGAAGGTGCACTGACCCTGCAGGATGTCCTTGGGGATATCGACCAGAACTGCTCCGGGCCGTCCGCTTGCCGCGATGTGGAATGCCTCGGCGATCACCCGGGGGATGTCGTCGCCGTTGCGGACCAGGAAGTTGTGCTTGGTGATCGGCATTGTGATGCCGGAGATGTCGGCCTCCTGGAAGGCATCGGTGCCGATCAGGGACCGGCCGACCTGCCCGGTGATGGCAACCACCGGAATCGAGTCCATCTGCGCGTCGGCCAGCGGGGTGACCAGGTTGGTGGCGCCCGGTCCCGAGGTGGCCATCATGACGCCGACCCGCCCGGTAGCGTGCGCGTAGCCGCTGGCGGCGTGCCCGGCGCCCTGCTCGTGACGGACCAGCACGTGGCGCAGCTTCTTGGAGTCGAACAGCGGGTCATAGACCGGCAGCACCGCACCGCCGGGGATGCCGAAGATGACGTCGACGTCGAGTTCCTCCAGCGACCGGATCACCGACTGGGCACCGGTGAGCTGCTCGGGGGCGACGGGCCGGGCCGCGGGTTTGGCTTTCTCGGCGGCGGGGGTCCCGTTGGCCGGCTGCGGCCCCTCGGTTGCGGCCGACCGCTGCGACGGTCGCGTGGTGGGTGCGCTCACGGTTTCCTCTTTGTCTCTGGTGATCTGGACTGGTGGCAACAAAAAACCCCCGCCAGCTCAGCTGCTGCACGAGGGTTGCGCGTTGGTGGTTGAAAGCTCAGGCAACAACCAACGCGCAGGGGGCTACTACGAGCATGCCGTTGTCCATAGCCGAAGACGGTAGTCGCTGGACCCACCAGGGTCAAATGGCCCCGGCGGGTGCTCAGTGCAGGTGGTCGACGAGCGAGCCGCGTTCGCCGAAGAGCTCGGACTCCCAGCGCCCCAGCAGCACGCTGTTGTCGTGGTCGTCGGGGTGGAAGCCGGGCCGCAGGTAGTCGCCGAGCCGGCGAAAGACCGCGCGGGTCAAAAACGGTGAGTGCCGCAGCGCGGCGAAGCTGCGGACCAGGCGCACCGGATGGTAGGCGGCTCGGTCGGAGAACAGCGAGATGATGGTGTTCATCGTGACCGCGATGGGAAAACTGAACCGGATGACGCGCATCGTCCGGATCCGCCGGGTCTCGTCGCCACCGACCGCGCGGTAGACGTCGAACGCCACCGAGCGGTGCTCGGATTCCTCGACGGCGTGCCACAGCAGCATCGACCGCACCTCCGTCGTGCCGAGCAATTCCTGGGCCCGCTCATCGGCGAGCAGGGTCTCGGCGAAGACCGCGGTGAAGTGTTCGAGTGCGGCCGTGATCGAAAGCCGGGTCAGCGGCGAGAAACGTCGCTCGGCCGCCTTCAGGCGACGGTGCACCAGTCGGTCGATCCGGCGGGTCGGGTAGCCCATCTGCTGCAGCCGCTCATTGAGCGCTCGGTGCTCGCGGCCGTGGGTGACCTCCTGGCCGATGAAGCCCTTGACCTGATCCCTCAGGACCGGGTCGGTGATATGGGCGGCGTAGTGGCGCACCGAACGAATGAAGAAGTCCTCGCCTTCGGGGAACACCGCCGACAGGTGCGCGATCATGTGGCTCATCACCAGGTCGCCCTGCACGAAGTGACGCTGCAAGGCCGCCACCGGGTAGTTGAACCGGATGCGGCGCGGCTGCACCGCCGGATGCGTGGAAGGCCGGCCGCTGTTCTCGACGGTCATGACGTCTCCTCCGGTTGTTCAGCTGTTGGTTGTCGATCTGCCGGGCCGGCCACCAGCGGCCGGGCCAGCGTCTTGAAGGTCTCGAGGATGTCCTCGGGCGGCACGGGTTCGTAGCCGTCGATCGACCGCGACATCGCCAAGCCGTTCATCAGCACGAATGCCATCTGCAGGCCGACGCGTGAGGGCGGGGCAGCGGCTCCGGCGGCGTCGGCCGGCCCGAGCAGTTGGTCGTAGACCCGCTCGCAGGCGTCGGCGAACTGGCGATCGGTTGCGATGACGGCCGGCGCCAGGTCCGGGTCGGTGCGCGCCGCCACCCACAGTTCGATCGTCGCGGTGAAAGTCGGGCCGGAGAACATCGACCACAACAGGTCGAATGCTTCGTCGAGCTTGTCGGCCGCGGGGTCCAGGCTCGCCATCAACACCTGGAACTCCTCGATGCGGCGGTTGAGCGCGAACTCGATGGCGGCGGTCAGCAGGCCGATCTTGGTCGGGAAATGTCCTTGCAGCGCCCCTACCGAGACCCCGGCCCGACGGGCCACCTCGGTGGTCGTGGTGCCTTTGAAACCCACTTCCACCAGCGCGTCAAGCGTCGCGTCCAGCAGCGCCCGCCGAGTCTCGGCGGTCCGCTCCGCCTGGGTTCGGCGGGGTTTGGTCGGTGGCACGCGACCATCATGTCGTACAAAAAATAAGTCGTCAATATTTTTTTAGCGGGGTTGGTCGTCTCCCCAGCTCATCCGCCCGTCCGTACCCGATCGGAACGGCGGTGACATCATGCGGGGGTGCCCTCCGCATCACACGATCCCGAACCGTTGGTGATCCGCATCTCCCCGATGGCCCACTTCGCGGTCGGCTTCTTCGCCCTGGGCCTGCTGATCCCGGTGATGACCTGGCCACTCACCGCGCCGCTTCTGCTGCTACCGGTGCTGGTCTCGGCGCTGATCGTGCGGTGGCGGACCGTCGCCGACGCCGAACAGGTCACGGTGCAGACCCTGCTGGGAAGCCGGTCGGTGAGCTGGGATGACATCGCCGGCCTGGGGTTCAGCCGGGGTAAGTGGGCGCGGGCGCACCTGCGCAGCGGCGAGCGGTTGCGCCTGCCGGCGGTCAGCTTCGCGACGCTGCCACTGCTCACCGAGGCCAGTGGCGGGCGGGTGCCCAACCCGTATCGGTGAGGCCGTCCTCGACTCCGGCCCGCCGGATGCGCACTGCCGGAAAAGCTAGGCCAGCGGGTTCGCCCCGTTGAGGAACACCCACATCGCCACGCCGCCGGCGACCCCGAGCAGCAACGCCGCAACCGACCCGATGAACGGGCGCCGGGCCCAGCCGCGGTCACCGTCGAGCCCGTAGCGGCCCGGCCCGACCAGCACGATCGCCACCGCCACCACGATCAGCATGATGTGGTACTCGTGGCCGTCCGGCAGGAAGTAGGCGAAGCGCCCCTGACTCTGCGCGGAGACACCGGCGAGCACACCGTTGATCAAATAGGCCAGGGCGCCGGCGGCGGCCAGCGGCGTGAACAACCCGAGCACCAGTAGCAGACCGGCGGCGATCTGCCCGCCGCCGGCGGCGTAGGTCAGGATGTCGGCGTGCTGGTAGCCGACCTCGGCGATCGAGCTCTTCAATCCGGTCAGTCCCTGGCCGCCCCACCAGCCGAACAGCTGACGCAGCCCGTGGGCAACCAGCGACACCCCCAGGCCCAGCCGCAGGATCAGCAGACCCAGATCCTGGGTCCCGCGACGGTCCTCCACCCGGAACGGGTCGTCGGCGTCCGCATCAGCGCCACCGGAACCGATCACCCGCCCGGCGGTGGCCTGCGGCTCGGCGTAGGGCAGCGGGTTGTAGTCGCCACCGAGCGGGCGCGCACCGGTCGGGTCGTAGGGCGGGATCGCCGCAGTCTCGAAATCACCGGTGTAGGTCGGCGATGGCATGTCGTCCTCCGGATCTACCAGACGTGCCGACTTGGGACGTCCTTTGCCTGCGTCGCCAGCATCACCCGGCCGACGCCAGTGTGAGCCCTCACCTTGACTCTTCACCCTGCAAGGGTAAGGGCAACCCCCGCGGGATTGGGGATTTGAACGGCTTCGTTAGCGAATCGATTCCGGCCCGGTGCAGCCGGGGCGAGGCGCCGCCGCGGTGATGCCGCGGCGGGCGTCGTGGCGAAACCGGACCCGGTATCCGTACCCTGTCGGGCATGCGGATGCGCAGGGCGGTTCTCCGGGTGCCTGTCGTGCTGGGCGTGGCCTTGCTGGCTCTGACCGGTTGCGCGCATTTCGACGACGCCCAATCGCAGCCGTTCACCACGGTGCCGCGCCGCGGGATGGCGCCCACCACGACGCCTCCGCCGCCCCCGCCGCTGCCCGCCAACCCGTTCCCCAAGCAGTGCCCGGCCCCCGGGGTGATGCAGGGCTGCCTGGAGAGCACCAGCGGGTTGATCATGCACGCCGACAGCAAGTCGGCGTTGGTAGCCGAACGGACCACCGGCGCGGTCAAGGAGGTCTCACTGACCGCCGAGCCCAAGGTGAAGACCGTCATCGGTGTCGACCCGGCCGGCGATGGCGGGTTGATGGACATCGTGCTGTCGCCGACCTACCGGCAGGACCGGCTGATGTATGCCTACATCAGCACCCCCACCGACAACCGGGTGATCCGGATCGCCGACGGCGACGTGCCGAAGGACCTCTTGACCGGCATCCCCAAGGGCCCGACGGGCAACACCGGCGCGCTGATCTTCACCAGCCCCACCACGCTGGTGGTGCTGACCGGGGATGCGGGGAACCCGGGCGCGGCCGCCGACCCGGATTCGATGGCGGGCAAGGTGCTGCGCATCGAGCAGCCGACCACGATCGGACAGGCCGCCCCCACCACCGCGCTGAGCGGTCTGGGCGCCGGCGGCGGGTTGTGCATCGACCCTATCGACGGCTCGCTCTACGTCACCGACCGCAGCCCCGGCGGCGACCGCCTGCAGCGCATCACCAAGGACTCCCATGTGTCGACGGTGTGGACGTGGCCGGATAAACCCGGCGTCGCCGGTTGCGCCGCGATGGACGGGATCATCCTGGTCAATCTGATCGACACCAAGCAGACCGTCGCCGTGCGACTGGCCTCCGGTACCGGTTCGGTCACCAGCGAACCCGAGGTCATGCGTCAGGACACCCACGGCCACGTCTGGGCTGTCGAGATGTCGCCGGACGGCAACGTCTGGGGTGCGACGGTGAACAAGACCGCCGGCGACGCGGAGAAGCTCGACGACGTGGTGTTCCCGCTGTTCCCATCGGGCGGCGGTTTCCCGCGCGCCAACGACGACAAAGACTGAGCAACGATTCGCTGACCTGAACGCCTACTAAGCGATCTCAGCCCAAGGTTCGTCTCTGCCCGAAAACACGGTCGCTCGTGTCGCCTCCGCGTGAACCGGAAGACGGCGCTGACTCGGCCGCGGACGCCACCGCCGGAATCCGCCAAATCACTACTAACTGGGGTTTTTCCTGGGAGCAAGTCCGACGATACGCACCATAGTCCGGCATCTGGTCACGGTCGTGTCAAACAAATCGGCCGCCATTGGCACCTAAGCTACTTTCAAGTAACCTTTCATCCGCTGTGCCACCTGTCACATAAATTGTAATTAGGAGCCCCATGCAAAACGTTGTTCGCTCGCCGTTGGTCATCGCCGCCGCGGCGCTCGCCGGCGCCGGCGCCATCGCCGTCGCCCCGGTCACCACCCCGCTGCCGAGCCTGCCTGCCGGCAACTCGCCCGCGGTGGTGCTGACCGCGGACTTCGATCCGTTCGCAGCCTGGCAGGACATGTTCGACACCGCCAAGACCAACGCCACCACCCTGTTCGACCAGATGTCCGCGGCCCCGATGGTGGCCGGACAGCAGCTGATCTACGACCTGATGCACGGCGTGAACATCGACCCGCAGGCCATCATCGACGCCGTTGTGCAGCCCAGCATGCAAACCGACCTGCCGATGTCACCGCTGCTGCTGAGCAATGACGCGCTGCAGGCACTGATCACACTGGTGCTGCCGCAGTACATGCCCGAGGACTTCCCCCTGTCCACCGATGAGCTGACGCCGGTTCTCTCCTTCCTGGCGTCACCGTTCAGCGGTGTGCTGATCGGTGCGCTCGGCCCGTCCATCAGCCCGCTGATTGCGCTGAGCAACAGCATCAGCGACATCAGCACCGCACTGTCCGGCGACAGCCCGGACTGGACGGCGGCGCTGCAGGACATCGCCAACCTCCCCGCCAACATGGTCGGCGGGCTTCTCAACGGGGCCACGCTCAACCTGGACGCGCTGCTGCCGAGCCTGACGGAGGCCGGCCTGCTGTCCGCGGACCTGGACGTCTCCGCGCTCAGCTACACCTTCGGCGGGCTGCTGTCCCCCGGCGTCACCGGTACCGACGTCGAGGGCTTCGTCAACTTGATCAACGATGGCAGTTCCCCCGGTATCGGCGGCTCGATCATCAACGGACTGGGACTGACCACCGGGCTCATGGGCTTCCCGCTGGTGGTCGACGGCCACGGCGTCGGCCTGCTGGGCGCTTGGCAAAGCCTGCAGGAGATCATCGCCAACGCTCTGGGCTGGGACGGCGTGGGTAATCCGCTCGACGATCTGGCCGGCAGCGGCAGCTCCGCGGCGGGCGACCTGCTCGCCGATCTCGTGAGTTCGATCGGCCTGTAAGACCTTCCCCCGGCGCGGCAGTGGCCCCTTTCGATCCCGAAGGGGGCCACTGTCGTTGTCGACGCCGCCGGATCGGTTCTCACCAAAGCTTTACCGACCCCGCCCGACCGCCTTAAATATCCGGCCTACCTTGGGAGTCATCTAGGGAAAAGGATGACGACACAATGTTGATCGACGTTCGGTGGCTGCAGTTCATCTTCGAACACTGGAACCACCCGCCGGCTCGCAGGCCGCAGCAGATCAACGGCGGCGTCTCCGGCTGACGCCTCGCGGCTACCCGCAGGCCGCCAGTACCAACTCTCGGACCCGAGCGGCATCGGCCTGACCCTTGGTGGCTTTCATCACCGCACCCACAATCGCACCGGCCGCCTGCACCTTGCCGCCCCGGATCTTCTCGGCCACATCGGGATTGGCGGCCAGCGCCTCGTCGATCGCCGCCTGGATCACCGAATCGTCTCGCACCACGACCAGGCCACGGTCGGTCATCACCTGCTCGGGTTCACCCTCACCGGCCAGCACCCCCTCGACCACCTGGCGGGCCAGCTTGTTGGACAGCTTGCCCGAATCCACCAACGCCACCACCTCGGCGACCTGCTTCGGGCTGATCGCCAGCGCGTCGAGTTCGACACCCGTCTCGTTGGCCTTTTGCACCAGGAAGTTTCCCCACCAGGCCCGAGCCGCCTCGCTGCCCGCCCCGGCCGCCACGGTGGCCGCCACCAACTCGACCGCACCCGCGTTGACCAGATCGCGCATCACCTCGTCGGAGACGCCCCATTCGTCTTGAATCTTCTTGCGGGCCAGCCACGGCAGCTCTCCGATGGTGCCGCGCAGCCGTTCCACGAGTTCGGCGCTCGGCGCCACCGGCTCCAAGTCGGGCTCAGGGAAATAGCGGTAGTCCTCGGCGGTCTCCTTGGTCCGTCCGGGGCTGGTGTAACCGGCCTCGTGGAAGTGCCGGGTCTCCTGGATGACGATGCCGCCGCCGGTGAGCACCGCACCCTGGCGGCGCATCTCGTAGCTGACGGCCACCTCGACGCTCTTCAGTGAGTTGACGTTCTTGGTCTCGGTGCGGGTTCCGAATTCGGTTGCCCCGGTGGGCATCAGCGAGACGTTGGCGTCGCAGCGCATCGAGCCCTGATCCATCCGCACATCGGAGACATCCAGCGAGCGCAGCAGGTCCCGCAGCGCGGTCACATATGCCCGGGCGATCTGCGGGGCGCGCTCGCCGGCTCCGGTGATCGGCTTGGTGACGATCTCGATCAGCGGGACGCCGGCCCGGTTGTAGTCGACCAGTGATTCGCTGGCGCCCTCGATGCGGCCGGTGTCGCTGCCCACGTGGGTGAGCTTGCCGGTGTCCTCCTCCATGTGGGCGCGCTCGATGTCCACCCGCCAGATCGTGCCGTCGTCGAGCGGCACGTCCAGGTAGCCGTTGAACGCGATCGGCTCGTCGTACTGGGAGATCTGGTAGTTCTTCGGCTGGTCGGGATAGAAGTAGTTCTTGCGGGCGAACCGGCACCAGGAGGCGATCTCACAGTTGAGTGCCAGCCCGATCCGGATCGCGGACTCCACACCGACGGCGTTGAGCACCGGCAGCGAACCGGGCAGCCCGAGACACACCGGACACACCTGGGTGTTGGGTTCGGCGCCGAATTCGGTCGAGCAGCCACAGAACATCTTGGTGGCCGTGGACAGTTCGACGTGTACCTCCAGGCCCAGCACCGGGTCGAAGCGGGCGACGACGTCGTCGTAGTCGAGCAGTTCGGCGACAGCAGCGGTCATGGAAGGAAAGTCTAGGTGACCGGGTCACACCGGCCAGTCCTCCATCCGGTGGGCGGCGTCGAAGAACATCCACTCGTAGCGCGCGCTGGTGTGGAAATGCCGCCGCATCAATTCCTGCGTGGCCGGCGACGCCTGCGCGCCGATCCCGTCGGCGACGGCGAGCACCTCATCGACCACGGCCTGGAAATCCTGGCCGGCATAGGTGTCGATCCAGCGTTGGAACAGCGGCTCCGGTGAACCGTGGCGCTGTAGGTGTTCGCCGACCCGCGCGTAGACCCAGTAGCAGGGCAGCACCGCTGCGACGGCTTCGGCGTAGGAGCCCGATCCGGTGACGGCCAGCAGGTAGCTCGCGTAGGCCTGCGTTGTCGGGGCGATCGGCAGCGCTGCGGCCCGCTGGGCGTCCGTTCCCAGTTCGGTGAGCAGCCCGGTGTGCAGGTCACGCTCGGCGCCGAGCGCCACCCCGGCATGCTCGACGAACATCGTCAGCTCCGCTTCAACCGGCGCTTTGGCCGCGCAGCCGGCGAGTGCCCGGGCGTAGGCCCGCAGGTAGTGGGCGTCCTGGGCGATGTAGTAGCGGAATCGGTCGTGCGCCAACGACCCGTCGGTCAGCCCGGTGATGAAGGGGTGTTCGCAGATTCGCCGGTAGATCTCGGCGATACCGGCCCAGAGCACGTCGCGCATACGGTCTGCCATGCCTCAGGCTAACCGGGCGGTACCGTTTGGCCATGGCTGAGCGCAACGTACTGGGCGGCCCGCTGGAGCCGTGCGGCAGCGACCCCGTCACCGGCTTCTACCGCGACGGCTGCTGCTCGTCCGGACCGGAGGACCTCGGACTGCACACCATCTGCGCGGTGGTGACCGGCGAGTTCCTCGAGCATCAGCGCTCGATCGGCAACGACCTGTCCACGCCGATGCCGGCCTACCGATTCCCCGGGCTGACCCCCGGTGATCGCTGGTGTGTCACCGCGCTGAACTGGTTGCGGGCGCACCGAGACGGCCGTGCGGCCCCGGTGGTGCTGGCCGCCACCCATGAACGCACCCTCGACGTGGTTTCGCTGGATGTGTTGCGCGCCTACGCCGTTGATGTGCCCGATGACCCGGGCGAGCTGTGAAGCGTCAGTAGCCGAGCACGGCGCCGATACCGCCGTTCTGCTGCTGCTGCTGGCGGCGTTGGACATACCGGACGAATTCGTCGACCAGGCCGCCGTATTCGGGACAGTCCACGGTCACCGATCCGGCCAGCATGCGGCCTGTCTGGTTCTCGGGCAGCCCGCTGGTCCCCAGGATGTGGTTGACCGCGCCCTTGACCCCGGCCAGATTGGGCTGGTCGTCCATGAACGCACAGACCTCGCCACCGTGATCGGCGACGTAATCGCTTACCGCGTCGCCGATCCCGTGAGCCGGTGCGGCCAGCACAAAGCCGATCGGCAGCGCCCCCAGCGCGGTGGCCGTCCGCGACAGCTTTCCCATTCCGGCCCCCCAACCTTCGTCCACCCGGCAAGCGAACAGTAGTCCACCGAACATCCGGCGACCATTCGGTGACTATTGCCCCAATAGACCGTGCACAAACGCGGGCTACCCGAAGAACGCCGCCGCGTCGTCGTAGCGGCTCTGCGGCACCACCTTGAGCTGGCGCACCGCGTCGGCCAGCGCCACCCGACCGATCTCCTGGCCGCGAAGCGACACCATCATCCCGTACTCGCCGGCGTGGGCGGCGTCGGCGGCATTGACACCGAACCGGGTTGCCAGCACCCGGTCGTAGGCGGTCGGGGTGCCGCCCCGCTGCACGTGGCCGAGCACGGTGGTGCGCACTTCCTTCTTGACACGGCGCTCGATCTCGACGGCCAACTGGGCGGCGACCCCGGTGAATCGCTCGTGGCCGAACTCATCGATCCCGCCGGAGCGCAGTTCCATCGACCCGGCCGCGGGTTTGGCCCCTTCGGCAACGACGCAGATGAAGTGCGACGAGCCGTGCTGGAAGCGTTGCTTGACCAGCCGGCACACTTCTTCGACATCGAACGGCTGCTCGGGGATCAGCGTCATGTGCGCGCCGGATGCCAGCCCGGCGTTCAGTGCTATCCAGCCGGCATGGCGCCCCATCACCTCGACCAGCATGACCCGCTGGTGGGATTCGGCAGTCGAATGCAACCGGTCGATGGCCTCGGTGGCGACCTCCAGCGCGGTGTCGTGCCCGAAAGTGACGTCGGTGCAGTCGATGTCGTTGTCGATGGTCTTGGGCACCCCGACCACCGGGACATTCTCCTGGGACAGCCAGTGCGCCGCGGTCAGGGTGCCCTCCCCGCCGATCGGGATGAGCACGTCGATGCCGTTGTCGTCGAGGGTCGCCTTGACCTGGTCCAGCCCGGCACGCAACTTGTCCGGGTTCACCCGGGCGGTGCCGAGCATGGTGCCGCCCTTGGCCAGCAGCCGATCGTTGCGGTCGTCGTTGGCCAGCTGGATACGCCGGTTCTCCAGCAGGCCGCGCCAGCCGTCCTGAAAGCCGACCACCGACGAGCCGTACCGCGCATCGCAGGTGCGTACCACCGCCCTGATCACCGCGTTCAGCCCGGGACAGTCACCGCCACCGGTGAGGACTCCGATCCGCATGCCCCCATCTTGCCCGGTGGGCGGCCACCGGTTTTCCCATTGCCCGGATCAGACCTTGGGAACAGACCACTCCAACTCGAATTCGACCTGGTATTTGATGCTGGTGCCCTTGTCCTCGCGCTCGATCTCGATCTCGCGCTCCAGCGCCTCGGGAACCTCGAGGCTGCCGCCGGTTCCGTAGGAGATCGTCCCGGCCTCCAGTTCGTCGGCCAGCCGACGCAGGTCCGCCGCGGCCTCCGCCCGGGTCATCATCCGTTCTTCCTCGTGAATCGTCTCTTCAGCCATATTCCCAGGGTACGGAAGAAAATCGCCCTCAGAGCGGCGCCGGCAGTGCGCCGCGAGCGGCCTCATAGGCCGCGCCCACCCGGTAAAGCCGGTCATCGGCCAGCGCCGGCGCCATGATCTGCAGACCCACCGGCAGCCCGTCGTCGCCGGACAGCCCGGACGGCACCGACATGCCGCAGTGCCCGGCCAGATTCAGCGGCAGGGTGCACAGGTCGAACAGGTACATCGCCAGCGGGTCGTCGACCTTCTCGCCGAGCCGGAACGCCGTGGTGGGCGTGGTGGGCGAGATCAGCACGTCGACGGACTCATAGGCGGTGTCCAGGTCGCGGGCGATCAGGGTGCGCACCTTCTGCGCCTGGTTGTAGTAGGCGTCGTAGTAGCCCGCCGACAGCGCGTAGGTGCCGAGCATGATGCGGCGCTTGACCTCGGGACCGAAGCCGGCCGCGCGGGTCAGCGCCATCACCTCCTCGGCGCTGTGGCTGCCGTCGTCGCCGACCCGCAACCCGAAGCGCATCGCGTCGAAGCGCGCCAGGTTGGACGAGACCTCCGAGGGCAGGATCAGGTAGTAGGCGGACAGCGAGTAATCGAAGTGCGGGCAGTCCACCTCGGAGATCTGGGCGCCCAGCGCAGTCAACTGTTCGACGGCGGCGTTGAACGACGCCAGCACACCGGGCTGGTAGCCCTCCCCGCTGTGCAGCTGGCGCACCACCCCGATCCGCACGCCCGACAAATCCCCGGTGGCCCCGGCGCGCGCGGCGGCCACGACGTCGGGCACCGGAGCGTCCAGCGAGGTGGAATCACGCGGGTCGTGCCCGGCGATCACCGCATGCAGCAGCGCGGTGTCGGCGACGGTGCGGGCGCACGGGCCGCCCTGGTCGAGCGACGACGCACACGCCACCAGGCCGTAACGGCTTACGGTGCCGTAGGTGGGTTTGACCCCGACGGTGGCGGTCAGTGCGGCCGGCTGGCGGATCGAGCCGCCGGTGTCGGTGCCGATGGCCAGCGGCGCCTGAAACGCCGCCAGCGCCGCGGCACTGCCGCCGCCGGACCCGCCCGGCACCCGCTCGACGTCCCACGGGTTGCGGGTGGGGCCGTAGGCGGAGTTCTCGGTGGAGGAGCCCATCGCGAACTCGTCCATGTTGGTCTTGCCCAGGATCGGGATACCGGCTGCCCGCAGCCGGGCGGTGACGGTCGCGTCGTAAGGGGGCTGCCAGCCCTCCAGGATTTTCGATCCGCACGTGGTGGGCGCGTCCACGGTGGTGAACACGTCCTTGAGAGCCAGCGGCACGCCCGCCAGCGGTGAGGGCGCCTCGCCGGCGGCGATGGCCTTGTCGGCGGCCGCAGCGGCGGCCAGCGCTTCCTCGGCGCCGACGTGCAGGAAGGCGCCGTAGCGTTCGTCGGTCGCCGCAATCTGGTCCAGATGCGCTTGGGTGACTTCGACCGAGGACACCTCACCGGCGGCGATCCGAGCCGCCAGGGTGGTCGCGTCGGACCGGATCAGCTCGCTCACCGGCTCTCCCCCAGGATCTGCGGGACGGCGAACCGGTTCTCGGCGACGCGCGGAGCAGCCGCCAGCGCCTGCTCCTGGGTCAGACCCGGCACGATCTCGTCCGGCCGGGTGACGTTGACGGCCTTGAGCGGGTTGTCGGTGGCCTCGACGCCGGTGACGTCTACGGCCGCAATCGTGCTGACATGGGTCAGGATCGCATCCAGCTGGCCGGCGAAGCCGTCCAGTTCGTCGTCGGTCAGCGCCAGCCGGGCCAACCGGGCCAGGTGGGCGACGTCGTCACGGGAGATCTGGGGCACGACTGGCAAGACTAGTCGGCGTCACTTTCGGTGCGGCCACTGTGGGACAGTTTTGCCGTGTCTTCCTATCTGTTGCGCGTCGAACTCGACGACCGCCCCGGCAGCCTCGGCTCGCTGGCGGTGGCGCTGGGCTCGGTGGGAGCCGACATCTTGTCGCTGGACGTCATCGAGCGCGGCTCCGGATCGGCGATCGATGACCTGGTCGTCGAGTTGCCTCCCGGAGCGATGCCCGATGTGCTGATCACCGCCGCCGAGCGCCTGGAGGGCATCCGGGTGCACAGCGTTCGCCCACACACCGGGTTGCTGGAGGCGCACCGCGAGCTCGAGCTGATCGACCACGTCGCGGCGGCCGGTGACCGTCGAGCCAAGCTGCAGAAGTTGGCCGACGCAGCACCGCGGGTGCTGCGGGTCAGCTGGTGCACGGTGTTGCGCGCCGACGGGTCCGCTGCCGGGTTCCGCCGGCTCGCGGGCAGTGCGGGCACTCCCGAGACCGACGTCGGTGCGGTGCCATGGCTGCCGCTCGAGCGCGCCACCGTCCTGGACAACACCGCCGACTGGGTGCCCGCGGTGTGGCGGGAGATGGACACCGCGCTGCTGGCCGCCCCGCTGGGAGACCCGCGCACCGCGATCGTGCTGGGCCGCACCGGCGGCCCGCCGTTCCTGCCTGCCGAGGTGGCGCGGTTGGGTTACCTCGCCGGGATCGTGGCGACGCTGCTGAGCTAATCGGAGCTAATCGGTCGCGCCGTCGGCCGGCCCCTCGGCCAGCAGCTTGACGAAACCCGCCTCGTCGAGGACCGGTACGGCCAGCTCGACGGCCTTGTCGTACTTGGACCCCGGCGCATCACCGGCGACCAGATAGGCCGTCTTCTTCGACACCGAACCCGCCGCCCGGCCGCCGCGCGTGATGATCGCCTCTTTGGCCTCATCGCGGGAGAACCCGGTCAGCGAGCCCGTCACGACGATGCTCAGGCCCTCCAGCGTGCGTTCGATGCTCTCGTCACGTTCGTCGGCCATCCGCACCCCGGCGGCCCGCCACTTGTCGACGATCGCACGGTGCCAATCGACCTCGAACCATTCGGTGACCGCGGTGGCGATGGTGGGCCCGACACCTTCGACAGCGGCCAACTGCTCGGTGGAGGCAGTGGTGATCGCGTCCAGGCTGCCGAATTCGGTAGCCAGGGCGCGCGCCGCGGTGGGGCCCACGTGGCGAATCGACAACGCCACCAATACCCGCCACAACGGCTGGGACTTGGCCTTGTCGAGGTTGGTCAACAGTTGGCGACCGTTCTTGGACAGCACACCCTTCTGGGTGGTGAACAGCTCGGTGCGCAGCAGGTCGTCCTCGGAGAGGGTGAACAGGTCGCCCTCGTCGGTGATGACGCCGGCGCCCAGCAGCGCTGTCGCCGCCTCGTAGCCCAGCGCCTCGATGTCGAAGGCGCCGCGGCCGGCGACGTGGAACACCCGCTCGCGCAGCTGCGCCGGGCAGGATCGGGCGTTGGGGCAGCGGATGTCGACGTCGGCCTCCTTGGCCGGCGCCAGCAGGGTGCCGCATTCCGGGCAGTGGGTCGGCATGACGAACTTGCGCTCGGTGCCGTCGCGCAGGTCGACGACGGGCCCGAGCACCTCGGGGATGACGTCACCGGCTTTGCGGATCACCACGGTGTCGCCGATCAGCACCCCCTTGCGTTCGACCTCCGAGGCGTTGTGCAGGGTGGCCAGCCCCACCGTGGAGCCGGCGACCTTGACCGGGGTCATATAGGCGAACGGGGTGACCCGGCCGGTGCGGCCGACGCTGACCCGGATGTCGACCAGCGTGGTCTGCGCCTCCTCGGGCGGGTATTTGTAGGCCACCGCCCAGCGCGGCACCCGTGAGGTGGCGCCGAGGCGGCGCTGCAGCGTTCGCTCGTCGACTTTGACGACCACACCGTCGATTTCGTGTTCGACGTCGTGGCGGTGCTCGCCCCAGTAGGTGATGCGTTCGGCCACCGCCGCCATCCCCTCGACGCGCGCGGTGTGCGCCGAGACCGGCAGGCCCCAGGCCTTCATCGCGATGTAGGCCTCGTGCAGGGTGTCGGGGTTGAAGCCCTCGGTGTAGCCGAGGCCGTGGCACACCATCCGCAGGTTGCGCCGGGCGGTGATCGCCGGGTTCTTCTGCCGCAGTGATCCGGCCGCGCTGTTGCGGGGATTGGCGAACGGCGCCTTGCCCTCGGCGACCAGTCCGGCGTTGAGGGTTTCGAAGTCCGCCAGTCGGAAGTACACCTCACCGCGCACCTCCAGCACCGCCGGGATCGGGAATTCGCTGTCGGCGCTGAGGAATTCGGGGACGTCGGCGATGGTGCGCGCGTTGAGGGTCACGTCTTCACCGACCCGGCCGTCGCCGCGGGTGGCGCCGCTGACCAGTCGGCCGTCGCGATACACCAGACCCAGCGCCACCCCGTCGACCTTGAGCTCGCACAGGTAGCTGGTGTCACCGCCGATCTCACCGGCGACCCGGCCCGCCCAGGCCGTCAGCTCGTCGGGTGAGAACACGTCTTCCAGCGACAGCATCCGCTCCAGGTGCTCGGCCGGGGTGAATTCGGTGGTGAACCCGGCCCCGCCCACCAGCTGGGTCGGCGAGTCGGCGGCCCGCAGCTCCGGATGGGCGTCCTCGAGTGCGAGCAGCCGGTTGAACAACTCGTCGAACTCGCCGTCGGTGATGATCGGCGCGTCCTTGACGTAATAGCGGAACTGGTGTTCGCGCACCTCTTCAGCCAGGTCGTGCCACTGCCGCCGGATGTCGGGGCTCACGCTGTCGGCCTCTGGATTCACCCTCGCAGGCTATCGGCTGACTACCCTGTCGGCATGCCACACCCGATCATGTTCCGCGATGACGACCCGGGCCTGGCGGAGCTGCGCCGCATCGCGCTGGGCTTTCCCGAAGCCGTCGAGAAGGTCTCGCACGGCCGCCCGGTGTTCTGCGCCCCCAAGATGTTCGCGATCTACGGAGGTAGCACCAAGGCCACCGGGGAGATGGTGCGCTACCCGCACGCGCTGTTGGTCAAGGTCGACGAATCCGAGCGGCGGGCACTGGAGCAAGACTCGCGGTTCTTCTATCCGATGTACCTGGGGCCGTCCGGCTGGCTGGGGTTGAATTTCGGTGCGGCCCCGGTGGATTGGGGCGAGGTCGGCGAGCTGGTCGACGCCTCGTTTCGGCTGACCGCTACACCGCGGTTGATCCGGCTCCTGGACGGGGACTAAGCCGGACTAAGCCTCGACGTCCTCGGCCTGGCGCGGTGCGTCAGATGGCCTCCGGGTCACCCGCCAGCACCTCGCCCACCTGCCGAACCAGCCCGACCGCGGTGCGTGCCCACGCGGTGGTGGCGCCCGCCAGCCCGCAGACCGGGCTGATGCCGACCCGTTCGGCCAGCACCGGGCGGGCGAAGCCGATCCGGTCGGTGATCGCGGCGGCCGCGGCGGCGATCTCGTCGACGGCGGGTCGTCGTGCCGGCTGCACCGCGGGAATCAGCCCGAACACCACGGTGCGACCGGATTCGATGAACGCGCCGATCCCGTCGTAGTCGACCGGCCCCAACGCGGTGCAGTCCAGCGACAACGCGGCAATCTTACTGGGCTGCAGAACATTCCACGGCAGCTCTGCAGCACAGCTGTGCACGATCACCTCGCCGCCCACCGCATCGGCGCAGCCGTCGAGCAACGCAGTGGCCACCGCGTCATCGATCGCCGGTACCGGGCTCAGCGAGGTGACCCCGGCCAGACCTCCGGTCACCGCCGCGGTCAGCACCGGCTCGTCGAGCTGCACGACCACCTGCGTG
The DNA here is from genome assembly GCF_002101885.1 of Mycolicibacter senuensis. GTDB lineage: Bacteria > Actinomycetota > Actinomycetes > Mycobacteriales > Mycobacteriaceae > Mycobacterium > Mycobacterium senuense. Next base: position 149,384 of record NZ_LQPS01000043.1, on the reverse strand, counting down.
TCGAGCCGGCGGCACAGCTCGGCCCGGTGCGCCCGCAGCCCCTCGGCCAGCGAGGCGGCCAGATCCCGCAGTGCCCCCGGGTCGGTGATGGCACGGTGCCCGTTGGCCAACTCCAGTTGTGCGGCCAGCGTGAGCGGGCCGGGCGCCTGCACCTTGACCGGGTGCCCGCTGCCACGCAGGCCGCCGATCTCCCAGGCCTCTTCGAGGGCGTCGGTGTCCTCGCCGAGCAGGCTGACCGCCCGCCGGGTCACCGCGCCGGGGCGCGCGGCCAGCCGGTAGCCGCGCGGGGCGGTGTCGATGGCGATGTCGACCAGCAGCGCGCCGGACCGGCCGATCAGGTCGGCGCCCACCCCGCGGGCCGGCAACTCCACCAAGTGGGCCAGGCTTGCGCCCAGCTCGCCGACGACCACCTCGGCCGCCTGGCGCGCCGAGGTGCCCGGCCAGGAGCCGATAGCGGTGGCGAAGGCATTCACCCGGCAACCGTATCGGGATAGCCTTTCAGCGGTGAAAACATGGCGGCGGGCCCTGATCTGTGGCCCGGCCGCGGTCGTGCTGGGCTGCACCCGGCTGATCGACGGTTCGGCTCTGCCGCCGCTCGCGCCGCTGGTGCCCGACGGCGCCGTGCACGTCGGCAGGCTCATGCTCGACACCCCCCGGATGCGCGCCATCACCGGCACCGGCGAGGAGCTGACGATCATTCCCACCATGGACTCCGCCACCCCGGTCGACATCGACGGGCTCGCCGCAACCGTGCCACCGCCGTGCCGCTTCATCTATGCCGAGACCACGGTGTTCGGCACCGAGCACACGCAGTTCCACAAGACCACCTACCAATACCCGCCCCGGGGCGCCTTGATCTCCGAGGGTGCCGCGGCCTACCCGGACCCGGAGTCGGCCCGGCGGGCCTTCGATGCTGTGGTGGCGGCCGTCGCCGAATGCGCCGACAGCCCCGCCGGACCGGGTTTGGTCGGCGACCAGACGGCCGACGAGCAGTTCCTGCACACCGGTGCCGGCGATTGCGGTCGCGCCTACCAGCTGAAGTCGGTGGTGCTGCTGGAGGTCACGCACTGCGGCTTCTCGGAGTCGATCGCCGATCTGGTGCTGACGAATCTGGCGGCCGGGATTCCCGGCTAGCCGGCGACTCAGGTGCCGGTGCCGGCGATCGTGGCGCTGGCGATCACCTCGTCGCCTCGCGCGTCCGGGCGGTAGCAGGCCAGGGTCTGGCCGCGGGCCACACCGCGCAGCGGTTCGCGCAGCCGCACCTGTAGATCCTCGCCGACCGGTTCGGCGACCGCACCGACCGTCTCCCCGTGGGCCCGCACCTGCACCTCGCACTCGACGGGCCCGTGCCACGCCCCACCCGAGGTGAATACCGGCGCCCGGCCGGTCAGCTCCAGCACCTCAAGGTCGGCGACGGTTCCCACGGTCACGGTGGCGGTGGCGGCATCGATGCCGGTCACATAGCGGGGCCGGCCGTCCGGGCCGGGGCCGGCGATGCCCAGGCCCTTGCGCTGCCCGATGGTGAAGCCGTGCACGCCGTCGTGTTCGGCCAGTACCTCGCCGCCGGTGTCGACGACGGCGCCGGGCCGCACACCGATGTGGCTGCCCAGGAAGGTCCGGGTGTCGCCGGTCGGGATGAAACAGATGTCGTGACTGTCGGGTTTACCCGCCACCGCCAGGCCGCGCTCGGCGGCCTCGGCCCGGATCGCCGGCTTGGGGGTGTCACCGACCGGAAACGCCGCGTGGCTGAGCTGTTCGGCGGTCAGCACCGCCAGCACGTAGGACTGGTCCTTGTCGACGTCGACCGCACGGCGCAGCCGTCCGTCGGCCAGCCGGGCGTAATGGCCGGTGGCCACCATGTCGAAGCCGAGCGCCAGGGCGCGGGCGGCCACCGCGGAGAACTTGATCTTCTCGTTGCAGCGCACGCACGGGTTGGGGGTCTCGCCGCGCGCGTAGGACTCGACGAAGTCGTCGATCACCTCTTCTTGGAACTGCTCGGAGAAGTCCCACACGTAGAACGGGATGCCCAGCACATCGGCGACCCGTCGAGCGTCGTCGGAGTCCTCCCGCGAACAGCACCCCCGGGAACCGGTGCGCAGCGTGCCCGGATTGCGTGACAGCGCCAGATGCACGCCGACCACGTCGTGTCCGGCGTCGACCATGCGGGCCGCCGCGACTGACGAGTCCACCCCGCCGCTCATGGCCACTACGACCTTCACCGGGCCACCTTCATGCCACCGGCCCCCGCGGCGGCCAGCATGGCGTGGCGTGCCCGCTCCACCGCGCCGGGAAGCACCGCCAGCACGGCGTCCACGTCATCGTCGACACTGGTGTGTCCCAACGACAGTCGCAACGAACCACGAGCGGCGACCGGGTCGGCGCCCATCGCGGTCAACACATGCGAAGGCCGCGCCACCCCCGCAGTGCAGGCCGAACCGGTGGAGCATTCGATACCGTTGGCGTCCAACAACATCAGCAGCGAATCGCCTTCGCAGTCGGCGAATGTGAAGTGCGCATTGCCCGGCAGCCGGTCGGTGCGCGACCCGTTGACGCAACTGTCCTCGATCGTCGCGAGCACGCCGTCGATGAGCCGGTCGCGCAGCGCCGCGACCCGGCCCGAGGTGGCTTCCAGCGACCCGACGGCGATCTGCAGCGCGGTGGCCATTCCGGCCGCGCCGGCGACATCGAGTGTGCCCGAGCGGATATCGCGCTCCTGTCCCCCGCCGTGTGTCAGCGGAACACACGTCACGTCGCGGCGCACCAGCAGGGCGCCGACGCCGCATGGCCCGCCGAACTTGTGGGCGGTCAGGCTCAGCGCCGACAGGCCGCTGGCGGCGAAATCGACCGGCAACTGCCCGACGGCCTGCACCGCGTCGGAGTGCATCGGCACCCCGAACTCCGCGGCGACCGCGGCCAGTGCGGCGATCGGCAGGACGGTGCCGACCTCGTTGTTGGCCCACATCACCGACACCAGCGCCACATCGTCGGCCCCGCCGTCGGCCAGTTCGTCGCGCAGCATCTCCGGGGAGACCGAACCGTCGGCTCGGGTGGGCAGCCAGGTGATCTCGGCGCCTTCATGCTCGGCGAGCCAGCCGACCGAATCCAGCACGGCGTGGTGCTCGATCTCGGTGGTGATGATCCGGCGGCGGCGCGTGTCGGCGTCGCGGCGGGCCCAGTAGATGCCCTTGACCGCCAGGTTGTCGCCGTCGGTGCCGCCGGCGGTGAACACCACCTCGGACGGTCGGGCGCCCAACCGGGCGGCGATGGATTCCCGGGACTCCTCCATCCGGCGCCGCGCGGCGCGGCCGGCGGAATGCAGCGAGGAGGCATTGCCGACGGTGCCCATCACGGCCGTCATCGCCTCGATGGCCTCGGGGTGCATCGGGGTGGTGGCAGCGTGATCCAGATAGACCATGACCCGCCCAGGATACCGGGCAGCTCTGCTCGGCCCGGTGGTGCGGCGAGCAGCCGGGTTCAACAGAAGATGCAGGCTCGTCGGCCCGGCAGCGGCTGGCACCCCACCCGGCAACCTACTGAGGCCTGACAGCGCGCGGCCAGTTCGCGCCGATCGGTCCCCGGCAGCTGCAGCGACGCGACGTGTACCTGCGCCACGGTGCGCCGCGCGGTGATCATTCGCCGCATCGAGGCCACCAGGGTGTCGTCGCCGACGAAGGCCGGCAGAGTCGAGCGTGACCCGTCGTGGTGGTGATAACCGAGCCGCAGCGGCTGCACCGGCCGCGACGCGTCCACAGCGGCCTGGAACATCGCCGGGTAGAACCGGCCGTGGGCCCGACCGCACCAGGTGGTGCCCTCCGGGAAGGCCACCACCGTGCGGCCGGCCCGCAACCGGGCTGCCACCGCCTCGACCACCGACGGCAGCCCGAGCAGGCTGTCCCGGTCGATCGGAATGATCCGCATCAGCCGGGCCAGCGCCCCGATCCCGGGCCAGCTGATCAGGTCGGCGCGCGCCACGAACGTTCCCGGCGAGACCGCCCCGACGACGAACACGTCCAGCCACGATGCGTGCGTACTGACCACCAGCATGCCGCGCAGGTTGCGCACCGGCCCGCCGGTGGTCATCACCCGCACCCCGAAGCAGCGCAACACCAACCGGCAGCAGCCGCGCTGGAACCGCACCCGGCCCGGCAGCGGTACCGCCAACAGCGGCAGCAGCGGCGCCAGCAGCACCACCAGGGCCAGCCGCAACGCCACCACCACCGGCGAGGCCCGGGCCACGCCGCCGCGCACGCACGCCGGCGTACAGAATCCCCGGGGCGCCCAGGGGTGCACCACCGCCGGGGTCACGCCGGCGCGGGGCCGTCGGCCGCTGACGACAGCGAGGACACCGCAGCCACCGACCGCAGCCGGTGCAGATAGCGGGTGTCGGCCTCGCTTCGGCACAGCAACGCCGGGAAGTCCCCCACGCCGAAGCCGGGGTCGTGGGCCGGCTCGCCGCAGATCCGCGCGCCCAGCCGCAGGTAGCCGCGCAGCAACGGGGGCAGGTTCGGCCGGGCCGGCGGCGCGATCTCGTCGAGACGCTTCCCGTCGACGATCACCGGCTGATACGGCGTGACCCGGTGCGGTGAGGCGTGGCGGCGCCGGACGAAGTCGCGGACACCGCGGATCTGACTGCCGGGCGCACCCTCGCCGTGGACGGGCACCGACACACAGCCCGTGACGTAGTCGTACTGGTAGCGGTCCAGGTAGGCCAGGATTCCGGCCCACATCAACAACACCACGGCGCCGTTGCGATGTCCCGGGCGTACCACCGCCCGGCCCATCTCGACCAGCGACGGCCGCAGCGGGTCCAGCGCGGAGACGTCGAATTCGCCTGCGGTGTAAAGGCCGCCGGCGGCGATGGCACCGGTCGGCGGCAGCATCCGGTAGCAGCCGACCAGTGCACCGGAGTTGTCGTCGCGCACCAGCAGGTGCTCGCAGTATTCGTCGAATCGGTCGGCGTCGAGGCCGGGGCGGTCGTCGGCGGAGCCGGTGAGGCGGAATCCCGGCTCGGTGCTGAACACCTCGTAGCGCAGCCGCTGCGCGGCTTCGATGAGGTCGGGTTGGGCTGATACCAGCAGCGAGTATCGCGGGGTGTCGTTCGTGGTGGTGGGATCGGGCGCGATGAGTACAGAACCAGTGCTCACACCGGTCACGGTCGCGTAGTCATGCGGCGCCCAGGCAATCACCGCATGACATGCCGGTGCACGCTCGGTGACGAATTCAGGCGGCCGCGCCACCACCGTCGGCGTGCAGGGTGGAGCCGGTGATGAAGCTGGATCTCGGCGAGGCGAGGAACAGCACGGCTTCGGCGATCTCGGTCGCTTGCGCGGTGCGGCCCAACGGAAGCGCCCGGCCCAGTTCGTCGTTGACGTCGCCCCATTCGGCGGCCACTCCCGCCGTGGCGGTGGGGCCGGGCGCGACGCTGTTCACCCGCACGCCGTGCGGCCCGAATTCGGCTGCCCAGGTGCGGGTCAGCGATTCCAGGGCGGCCTTGGAGGCGCTGTAGCTCGACGCTCCCGGGACGCCTTTGAAGGCGACCATGCTGGTGACGTTGACGATGCTGCCGTGCCCGCGCCGCAGCATGCCCGGCGCCAGCGCGGCCACCAGGAAGTACGCGCCCCGCACGTTGGTGTCGAACGTCGACTCGAACGACGAGACATCCTGTTCGACGGTCAGCGCACCGGGAAAGCTGGCGGCGTTGTTGACCACGATATCGACGCCGCCGTCGCCGCATTGGGCGACAAGGGCTTTCACCGATTCGAGGTCGGACAGGTCGGCGGCTACGAACCGCACCCCGGGTCCGAGCTCGGCGGCGGCCTCAGCGCCGCGGCCGGCGGACCGGCCGGTGATGATCACGGTGGCGCCGTGGCGGGCCAGCAGCCGCGCGGACTCCAGGCCGATGCCGGCGGTCCCGCCGGTCACCAGCGCGGTCTGGCCGGACAGCTCGTTCACCGGGTCGCCAGCCAGTCCGTCAGGCGGGTCTGGGACAACGTCGCGTCGGCTCCGGTGACCAGTCCGGTGTCGCCGACCTTGGTGCCGAAGTAGACGGCCGCCGGGTCGACGACGATCGGCAGGGTCTCGCCGCGGTGCGCCAGCGCCGCGGCGGCCAGCTCGGCGAAGGTCATCTTCTCCGGGCCGCCGACGTTGACGATCCCGTCGGCCGGAGCCGCCTGCGCGGCGCGGGCCACCGCGGCGGCCACGTCGGCGCCGGCGATCGGCTGGATGAGGCCCTCGGGGACCCGCACCACCCCGTCGACGGTCAGTGAGGCGGTGATCGCCTCGGCGAATTCGTGGAACTGGGTGGCGCGCACGATGGTGTAGGGCAGCCCGGATTCGGTGATGATCCGCTCCTGGGCGACCTTGGCCCGCATGTAGCCGCTGTCGGGCAGGCCGTCGCAGCCCACGATCGACAGCACCACGTAGTGGCTGACGTCGGCTTTGCGGGCCGCCTTGACCTGGTTGGTGGTGGAGCGGGTGAAGAAGTCCAGCACCGGGTCGTCGTCGAAGTTCGGTGAGTTGACCACGTCGACGAGCACGTCGGCGCCGGAGAGCGCCTCGGCCAGGCCCCGGCCGCTGAGCACGTCGGCACCGGTGTCGCGCGAGGCGGACACCGGCTCATGGCCGGCGGCGGCCAACAGTGCGACCACCTTCGAGCCGATCTGTCCGCTGGCGCCCATCACAGTGATTTTCATCTCGCTAGACCTTCCCTTCTGCCGTGTGCCTTCGACACTGGCACCGCACCGAGGGTGGCCGCACCCTGGAAAACCCGTAGTCTCACCCCGGCGCGGAGCGGCGCCACGGGGCGTCGCGCAGTTCGCGGCGCGACCGGATGCCCAGCTTGGCGAAGACCTTGCGCAGGTGCCATTCGACGGTGTGCGCGCTGATGAACAGCTGCACACCGATCTCGGCGTTGGTCAGTCCCGCGCCGGCCAGCTCCGCGATCTGCTCTTCCTGCGTGGTCAACGCGTCACCGGTGGCGACCGGCTGCTTGCGGGCCTTCTCCCCGGTCGCCTGCAGCTCGCGGTGGCTGCGCGCGGCGAACGCTCGGGCTCCGAAACCGCTGAACATCGTGTGGGCGAGCCGCAGTTGGGTCCGGGCGTCACCGCGGCGGTTCTCCCGGCGCAGCCACTCCCCGTAGAGCAGATGGGTGCGCGCCAGCTGCACGGCGATCCGGGTTCTGCCCAATCGTTCGATCGCCTCGGTGTACAGGCTTTCCGCCGCGTCGCCGTCACGCAGCAGCGCCGCCGACCGGGCCCGCACCCCCAGCGCCCAGTCGGTTCCGGCGGCCCGGGTTCGATCGTCGAGTTGCTCCAGCGCATCGGCGGCCAGGGCGTGCCGGTCGGTTCGCACCGCGGCCTCCACCAGTTCCGCCAGGTTCCACCCGTAGAGCCCCAAGTCCTCGTATTCGCCGGCCCGGCCCAGCCCCTCGCAGGCCGCCTGGTAGCGCCCCAGCGCGTTGTTGAGCACCGCTCCGGCGTAGCCGGCCAGTGCGGTCACCCGTCCCTCGCCGCGCACCGTCGCGTAGCGCACCGCCGCGTCGAGCAGCCTGGTCGCCTCGGCTTCGTCGCCGATCCAGGCGGCCAGCGCCAGTTCGTGATAGCGCAGCGGGGTCTGGCCGGCGGCGGCCGTCAGGGCGCCGGCGTCGGCGATCAACGCCCTGGCCGAGGCGAACTCACCGGCCTGGACATGCACCCCGGCCAACGTGGTCAACGCCATCGGCAACACTGCCAGCGCGCCGGTGTCGGTGGCGACCCGCACCGCGTCCGTGGCGATCCGGTGCCAGGATTCGTCGTCCCACAATTCGTGCAGCACCGCCTCGTGGGCGATCGGAAAGGCCTGCCACGACCAGGATTCCGGGGTGATCGCCGCGATCGCGGCCCGCAGCGGCACCGCGGCGGCGGCGCACCCGTCGAGCACCCGGACGACCAGGGCGTGCAGCAGCAGGCCGGCCGCCCGGTTCGGGTCCGCCCGCACCCGGTCCGCGAGTGACACCGCGGTGGCAAAGCGCGCATCCTGTCCGAACAGCCGCCCGGTGTACATCGCCGCGCTGACCGCCTCCAGCAGCGCGTCCTGGCCCATGACGGTATCGTGTCGCTCCAAAGTCGCTGCGGCGTCGAATAATTGCCGTACCGACAGATTCAGCGTCGGGGCGTCTCCACTGCCCCGGCCCCGGGCGAACACCAACATCGCGCGGGTCCGCGCCGCCCGGGCACGCTGCAGGTCGTCCAGCGGCGCCAGCTCGGCGGTGTCCAGCAGGGCGTCAGCCGCGTCGAACTCGGCGGCGGCCCGCATCGCCTCGGCCGCGTCGAGAGCCCGTCCGCCGCGCCGGGCGGCATCCGGTGTCAGCTCAGTGGCCCGCGCCAGAAACGCTGCCGCCGCGGCGGTTCCACCGCGAAGCTGGGCCCGTCCGGCCGAGTGCTCCAGTTCGGCCGCGACCGATTCATCCGGGGCCGCCGCGGCGTGGGCGAAGTGCCAGGCGCGCCGGTCGGGATCGTGCGCCGAATCGGTCGCCTCGGCCAGCGCGCGGTGGGCCTGCCGGCGCTGCGCCGGGTCCGCGGCACGGTAGACCGCCGAACGCACCAGCGGATGCCGGAACCGCACCCGCCGGCCGGTCTCGGAAAGCCCGGCCGCCTCGGCCGGCGCCAGCGCCTCGGCCGGTAGCCCGAGCAGCCGCGCCGCGGCCAGCAGCAATGTCGGGTCCCCCACCGGTTCGGCCGCGGCCAGCAGCAACAACCGCTGGGTGTCGTCGGGCAGCGACCGGACCTGGGCGAGAAAGTGCTGTTCGAGCTGGCCGGCGACCGGCTGGACATCGGGCCGGTAGTAGCCGCCGGCCAGTTCGGCGGCCGACAGTCCCCGGGGCAACTCCAACAGCGCCAGCGGGTTGCCGTGCGTCTCGGCGACGATGCGATCACGCACCTGGGTATCGATGCGCCCGGTGACCGCGGAGGCCAGCAATTCGCGGGCGTCGGTGTCGCCGAGCCCGCGCAGCACCAGTTTCGGCAGTCCGGTCAGCCCGTCGACCGGCTCGCGCAGCGCGAACACCAGCGCGACCGGTTCGGCGACCAGGCGGCGCGCCACGAAACCCAGCGTCTGCGCCGTCACCCGGTCCAGCCAATGGGCGTCGTCGACCAGGCACAGCATCGGGTGTTCGCCGGCGGCCGCTGCCAGCAGGCCCAACACGGCGAGTCCGACCAGAAACCGGTCCGGGGCGGGACCCGAACTGAGCCCGAAGGCGACCTGCAGCGCCTCACGTTGCGGCTCCGGAAGCGCACCGGCGCAAGGCATCAGCGGGGCGCACAGCTGCTGCAGACCGGCGAAGGCCAGCTCCATGTCGGACTCCACGCCGGCGGTGCCGATCACCTCGAACCCGGTCGCGCTCTCGGCGAGATAGTCCAGCATGGCGGTCTTGCCGATGCCGGGCTCGCCCCGCAGGATCAGCACCTGACTGTCGCCGGCGCGGGCCCGGGCGAGCAGTTCCTGGAGCTGGCGCTGTTCGCCGCCCCGGCCCACCAGCCCGGGGCCCGACGCAAAGACCCCCGACACGCCTGGCGTGCGGGGGCCTTTGCCGTTACTGCTCACACAGAAGAAATTAACCCTTGCGGGCCTTGACCGCCTCGGTCAACTGCGGGGCGACCTTGAACAGGTCCCCGACGATGCCGTAGTCGGCGATCTCGAAGATGGGGGCTTCCTCGTCCTTGTTGACCACCACGATGGTCTTGGAGGTCTGCATCCCGGCCCGGTGCTGGATCGCCCCGGAGATGCCCAGCGCGATGTACAGCTGCGGCGAGACCGTCTTACCGGTCTGGCCGATCTGGAACTGGCCCGGGTAGTAGCCCGAGTCCACCGCGGCACGCGAGGCGCCCACGGCCGCACCGAGCGAGTCGGCCAGCTCCTCGACCACCGAGAAGCTCTCCGCGCTGCCGACGCCACGACCGCCGGCCACCACGATGGGGGCCTCGGTGAGCTCCGGACGGTCACCGGCCACCACGGGCTCCCGCGACGTGACCTTGGTGGCGTTCTCGTCGGCGGCGGGCACCTCCACGGTGACCTGCTCGCCCGCTCCGGCGGCCGGGGCCGGCTCCACGGCGCCCGCCCGCACGGTGATCACCGGGGTGTCGCCGGTGGGCTCGGCGTCGACGGTGTAGGCGCCACCGAAGATGGAGTGCACCACCTTGGCGCCTTCGGAGACCTCGACCACGTCGACCAGCAGACCGGATCCGATCCGGGCCGCCAGCCGGCCGGCCACCTCTTTGCCGTCGGCGTTGGCGGCGATCAGCACCGCGGCCGGGGCCGCCGACTCGGTCAGCGCGGCCAGCACGTCGACCGTCGGGGTGACCAGGTAGCCCTCCACCACGTCGGATTCGGCGACGTAGATCTTGGCGGCGCCGGCTTCCTTGAGTCCGTCGACCAGGGGCGCAGCGGCGCCGGGGGCGCCCACCACGACCGCGGACGGTTCGCCGAGCGCACGCGCGGCGGTGATCAGTTCGGAGCTGACCTTCTTCAGCGCTCCGTCGGCGTGCTCAACGAGCACCAGTACTTCAGCCATGTTTGTCTACTTCCGTCTCTCGTCTGGGCGCTTAGATGAGCTTCTGGCCGACCAGGTACTCGGCGATCTTGGTGCCACCGTCACCCTCGTCGGTCACCTTCTCACCGGCGGTCTTCGGCGGCTTCGGCGTCGTCGCGGTCACCTTGGAACCGGCGGTGGCGACGCCGACCTCGTCGGCCTCCACACCGATCTCGGCCAGCGTGTAAACGGTGACTTCCTTCTTCTTGGCGGCCATGATGCCCTTGAAGGACGGGAAGCGCGGCTCGTTGATCTTCTCGTTGACACTCACCACCGCCGGCAGCGAGGCCTCCAGGGCGAACACGCCGTCGTCGGTCTCGCGCTCGCCGGTGACCTTGCCGTCCGCGACGGTCAGCTTGCGCAGGTGGGTCAGCTGCGGCAGGCCCAGGTACTCGGCGATGATCGCCGGAACCGCGCCGCCGACGCCGTCGGTGGACTCGTTGCCGGCGATGACCAGCTCGGTGCCCTCGATCTGGCCCAGTGCCCGGGCCAGCGCCCAGGCGGTCTGCAAGACGTCGGAGCCCTTCATACCGTCGTCGAGGATGTGCACGGCCTTGTCGGCCCCCATCGACAGCGCCTTGCGGATCGCCTCGGTGGCCCGCTCGGGGCCGGCGGTCAGCACGGTGACGGTGCCTTCGGCGCCTTCCTTCTCACGGATCAGCAGCGCCTCTTCGACGGCCCGCTCGTTGATCTCGTCCAGCACGGCGTCGGCGGCGTCACGGTCCAGCGTGAAGTCACCGTCGCTGAGCTTGCGCTCCGACCAGGTGTCTGGGACCTGTTTGATCAGGACCACGATGTTCGTCATGAGTGTGGTTCGTCCTCCTCGAAGGGGTCCTGCGGCGGCGGGCCACAAGACTTCGGTCACGATTCACGCAGCCACACGGATGAGTTACTCATGGGTAACTTAGTGCGGTTCGCCTGTACAGAGTAGCGGGTCGTGATAGGGCCACTGCGGGGTAGCCGGTTCGCGGACCGTGGCGTTCGCGTTAGCCTGCCTGTGCGATGAAATCCACGAAACCCGCCGGGGACCCTGCCGGCACCCCACCCGGCGACGTCACGTTGATGCTGACCGGGGAACGCACCATCCCCGGGCTCGACGTCGAGAACTACTGGTTTCGCCGTCACGAGGTGGTCTATGAGCAGCTGGCGCCGCGCTGCGCCGACCGGGAGGTACTCGAGGCCGGGTGCGGCGAGGGGTATGGCGCCGACCTGATCGCGCAGGTGGCCCAGCGGGTGATCGGACTGGACTACGACGACGCGGCGGTGGCCCACGTAACCGCCCGTTACCCGCGGGTCGAAGCGGTGCAGGGCAACCTCGCCGAGTTGCCGTTGCCCGACGCCGCCGTGGACGTCGTGGTCAACTTTCAGGTCATCGAACACCTGTGGGACCAGGCGCAGTTCATCGCCGAATGCGCGCGGGTGCTTCGCCCCGGCGGGCTGCTGATGATCTCGACACCCAACCGGATCACCTTCTCCCCCGGGCGCGACACCCCGATCAACCCGTTCCACACCCGCGAACTCAACGCCGCCGAGCTGACCGAACTGCTGGTCGACGGCGGGTTCGTGATGGACGGGGTTTACGGCGTCTTTCACGGCCCGGCGCTGCGCGAGATGGACGCCCGACATGGCGGGTCGATCATCGACGCCCAGATCGAACGCGCCCTGGCCGATGCGCCGTGGCCGGAACCGCTGACCCGCGATGTGGCGGCGGTGCGCACCGCGGATTTCGAGCTGGTCCCGGCTGGTACGGACACCACAGCTCACGACATTGACGACAGCCTGGATCTGGTCGCGATCGCGGTGCGGCCGTGACCGAAAAGCCTTCGGCGCCGGGCCTGTTCACCCTGGTGCTGCACACCCACCTACCGTGGCTGGCCCACCATGGCCGCTGGCCCGTCGGCGAGGAGTGGCTCTACCAGTCCTGGTCGGCGGCCTACCTGCCGCTGCTGCGGGTGCTGCGGACGCTGGCCGCCGAAGGGCGGCGCAACCTGCTCACCTTGGGGGTGACGCCGGTGGTCGCCGCCCAACTCGATGACCCGTACTGCCTCGACGGCATGCACCACTGGCTGGCGAACTGGCAACTGCGCGCCACCCAGGCCACCACGTTGCCGGATCTGCGCCCCTTCGGCGACCACGAATGCGCCAGGGCCGAGCAGGCGCTCGACGACTTCGCGCTGCTGTGGCGCCACGGCGCCAGCCCGTTGCTGCGCGAGCTGGCACAGACCGGCACCGTCGAGATGCTGGGCGGCCCGCTGGCCCACCCGTTCCAGCCGCTGCTGGCGCCGCGGTTGCGCGAGTTCGCGCTGCGGGAGGGCTTGGCCGACACCCGGACGCGGCTGGCCCACGCTCCCACCGGGATCTGGGCGCCGGAGTGCGCCTATGCCCCCGGCATGGAGGCCGGCTACGCGGCCGCCGGAGTGTCGCACTTCATGGTCGACGGGCCGTCACTGCACGGCGACACCGCGCTGGGCCGCCCGGTCGGCGACTCGGGAGTGATCGCATTCGGTCGTGATCTGCAGGTCAGCTACCGGGTCTGGTCACCCAAGTCGGGCTACCCGGGCCACGGTGCCTACCGGGATTTCCACACCTATGACCATCGCACCGGGCTGAAACCGTCGCGGGTCACCGGCCGCAACGTCGACCCGGAAGACAAGGCGCCCTACGACCCGCAGCGCGCCGACGCCGCGGTCGACACCCACGTCGCCGACTTCGTCAAGGTGGTCCGCAACCGGCTGCAGGACGAGTCCGAACGCATCGGCCGGCCCGCCCACGTGATCGCCGCCTTCGACACCGAGCTGTTCGGCCACTGGTGGCACGAGGGACCGCAGTGGCTGGCCCGGGTGTTACGCGCCCTGCCGGAAGCCGGGATTCGCGTCGGGACGCTGTCGGACGCGATCGACGCCGGGTTCGTCGGGGACGCGGTCGAGTTGCCGCCGAGCTCGTGGGGCTCCGGCAAGGACTGGCAGGTGTGGTCCGGGGAGAAGGTCGCCGACCTGGTGCAGCTCAACAGCGAGGTGGTCGAGACCGCGCTGGGCGCGCTCGACAAGGCGATGGCGGCTGCCGCGACTCCGTCGGGGCCCAATCCGCGCGACCGGGTCGCCGACCAGATTCTGCGGGAGGCACTGCTCACCGTCTCCAGTGACTGGCCGTTCATGGTGAGCAAGGACTCCGCCGCCGAATACGCCCGCTACCGCGCCCAGCTGCACGCCCACGCCACCCGGGAGATCGCCGACGCGCTGGCATCCGGGCATCGCGACGTGGCCGAACGCCTGGCCGAGGGCTGGAATCGCGCTGACGGTCTGTTCGGCGCGCTCGATGCCCGTAGGCTGCCACGGTGACCCCCCTCCCGCGCGGTCGTGCGTGTGCCCGGCGCGACACGCCGCGCAACGACCGTTTCCGCGCACCCTCGCGCCGTGCACAGCGGCCGCGCCGACCTCAACGACGAGGACAAGCCACGTGAAGATCCTGATGGTGTCGTGGGAATACCCGCCGGTGGTGATCGGCGGGCTGGGCCGGCACGTCCACCACCTGTCCACGGCGCTGGCCGCCGCCGGGCACGACGTCGTCGTACTGGCCCGGCGCCCATCGGACACCGACCCGAGCACCCACCCCTCGTCGGACGAGATCACCGAGGGTGTACGGGTGGTCGCCGCGGCCCAGGACCCGCACGAGTTCTCCTTCGGCGATGACATGATGGCCTGGACCCTGGCGATGGGCCACTCGATGGTGCGCGCCGGCTTGTCGTTGAAGATCGACGGCGGCCAGACGTTGTGGCGACCCGACCTGGTGCATGCCCACGACTGGCTGGTTGCGCACCCCGCGATCGCGCTGGCCGAATTCTACGATGTCCCTTTGGTTTCCACGATCCATGCCACCGAAGCCGGGCGGCACTCCGGCTGGGTCTCCGGTCCGCTGAGCCGTCAGGTGCACGCAGTGGAATCGTGGCTGGCCCGGGAATCCGACTCGCTGATCACCTGTTCAGCCTCGATGCGCGACGAGATCACCGACCTGTTCGGCCCCGGGCTGGCCGAAACCACCGTGATTCGCAACGGTATCGACGCCGCACGGTGGCCGTTCGCCCGCCGCGGGCCGCGTACCGCACCGCCGGAACTGCTGTTCGTCGGGCGGCTCGAATACGAGAAGGGTGTACACGACGCGATCGCGGCGCTGCCGCGGATCCGCCGGGCCCACCCGGGCACCACGCTGACCGTCGCCGGTGACGGCACTCAGCAGGACTGGCTGACCGAGTGCGCCCGGAAACATCGGGTACTCAAGGCAACCCGGTTCGTGGGGCGGTTGGACCACGAGGAGCTGTTGCACCTGCTTCATCGAGCCGACGCAGCCGTGCTGCCCAGCCACTACGAGCCGTTCGGCCTGGCCGCCCTCGAAGCCGCCGCCGCCGGTACCCCGCTGGTCGCATCGAACGTCGGCGGCCTGGGTGAGGCCGTCATCGACGGCGACACCGGGATGTCGTGTCCGCCGCGCGATGTGCCGGCGCTGGCCGCGGCGGTCTGCGCGGTGCTCGACGACCCGGCCGCGGCCCAGCAGCGCGCCGTGGCCGCCCGCGACCGGCTCAGCGCCGACTTCGACTGGCACACCGTCGCCGACGAGACCGCGCAGGTGTACCTGGCCGCCAAACGCCGCGAGCGCGAGCCGCAGCCGCGCCGACCGATCATCGAGCACGCGCTACCCGACAGGTAACCCTCGCCGTGTGGGACCGCATCTCGGCCGGAGTCACGCACCGTGGTTCGTGGCTGCTGGCGCTGGTCATCCTCGCGGCCTCGGCCGCACTGATGGCGTTGGGCGGCAACAGCAGCGACGCCACCGCGTCGCCGGAACTGCTGCCCGGCTCCTCCGAGTCCGCCGCCGTCGCCGCGGCGCAGCACGGCTTTCCGCAGGGCGAGCAAGCCGCGGCGATCCTGGTCGTCACCCGCTCCGACGGTTCAGCCCTGACATCGGACGACCTGGCGGCGGTCGGGCAGGCACGCGACCGGATGCAGCGGATCCCGCAGGCGCTGCCCGGCGGGCCCGCCCCGGTGCCGGTCTCCGCCGACGGCAAAGCCGCGATCGCCACCGTGCCGCTCAACGGCGCACTGTCGGGCTTCGAGCTCCGCGACGCGGTGCAGGCGCTGCGGACGGCGGTGAACGGCGGACTGCCCGGTCAGCTCACCGCGCACGTCACCGGTGGCCCGGCATTCGGCGCCGATATCGCCGACGCCTTCTCCGGCGCCAATGTCACGCTGCTGGCGGTGACCGCACTGGTGGTCGCACTGCTGTTGATCGTCACCTACCGCTCGCCGGTGCTCTGGCTGTTGCCGCTGCTGGCCGTCGCGTTCGCCGATCGGGTCGCCACCGTGGCGGGCGGGGTGATCGCCGAGGCGGCCGGGGTGAGCTTCGACGGCTCGACGTCGGGGATCACCAGCGTGCTGGTGTTCGGCGCCGGCACCAACTACGCACTGCTGCTGATCTCCCGATACCGCGAGGAGCTGCGGCGGGCACCGGATCACCGGCTGGCGCTGCGCGCCGCGGTGCGTGGCGCCGGCCCGGCGATCGTGGCCAGCAACGCCACCGTGGTGCTGGCACTGCTGACCCTGATCGCGGCGAGCATTCCCAGCACCCGCAGCCTGGGGATCTGCGCGGCCTGCGGGCTGGTGGTGGCGGCAGTGTTCGTGCTGCTCGTGCTCCCGCCGCTGCTGGCGTTGTGCGGACGAAACATCTTCTGGCCGTTCATTCCCCGAATCGGTGACGGCCCGGCGACCACCGGCTGGCGGCGGATCGCCGAGGCGGTCGGCCGCCGGCCGGTCCCGGTCTGCGCGGTGGCGGTGGTGGCGCTGGCGGTCTTGACCACCGGGCTGCTCGGTACCCGGATCGGCCTGTCGCAGACCGAGCAGTTCCGGGTCCGCGCCGACTCGGTGACCGGCTTTCAGACGCTGGCGGAGCACTTCCCCGGCGGGGCATCCGACCCGACGGTCGTCATCGGTTCCACCGCCCGCACCGCACTGCTGCGCGATGCCATCATCGGGGTTCCCGGGGTGTCGTCGGCGTCTCCCACCGGGCTGTCGCCGGCCGGTTCGACCCGGTGGTCGGTAGTGATCGATGCCGCACCGTCCACCGCCCGGGCGTTCGACACCGTTACGGCGCTGCGGGATTCAGTCCGCGCCGCCGACCCCGGTGCGCTGGTCGGCGGCGCCGATGCCCAGGCGCTCGATATCCGCGACGCCGCAGACCGCGACCGTCGAGTACTGATCCCGGCGATTCTGGCGGTGGTGCTGGTGGTGCTCTACGTCCTGCTGCGCGCCGCGCTCGCCCCGCCGGTACTGGTCGCCGCGACCGTGCTCAGCGCGCTGGCCGCACTGGGCCTGGGCGGCTGGGCCAGTATCCACCTGTTCGGGTTCCCCGCGCTCGACAACGGCACGCCGCTGTTCGCATTCCTGTTCCTGGTCGCACTCGGTGTCGACTACACGATCTTCCTGGTGACCCGCGCCCGGGAGGAGACCGCCGAACAGGGCACCCGCGAGGGCATGGTGGCCGCGGTCGCGGCCACCGGTGGCGTGATCACCAGCGCGGGAATCGTTTTGGCCGCGGTGTTCTGCGTGCTCGGGGTGCTGCCGCTGATCGTGCTCACCCAGTTGGGCATCATCGTGGGCATCGGCATCCTGCTGGACACCTTCGTGGTCCGCACCCTGGTCATCCCGGCCTTGTTCACCATGGTCGGCGACCGCATCTGGTGGCCGTCGATGCCGGCGGGCACCCGGCATGATCACACGGTGCCTACAACGACTCCAGATACCGCACCCGGTCACCGATAACCCGTTGCGACACATCGGCGTCGGGCACCAGCAGGTCGAACGCGTGCGGACAGCCGGGGTACAGGTGCAACTCGACGGGCACTCCGGCAGCCAGCAACCGCTGCGCGTACCCGAGGTCCTCCGGGGCGAAGATGTCCAGCCCGCCGACGTCGAGGTAGGTGGGCGGCAGCCCGGCCACGTCGTCGGCGCGCGCCGGCGCGGCGTAGCCGGTTGCGGGCTGACCGCCCAGCAGCGCACCCCAGCCGGTGGCGTTGTCGTCGTAGCCCCAGGTCAGCAGCGCGCCGTCCGTCGGGCCGCCGGCACACGTCCGGTCGTCGAGCATCGGGTAGCTCAGCAACTGGGCGGCGATCGACGGCCCGCCGCGGTCACGCGCCAGCAGGCAGACCCCGGCCGCCAGTCCCCCGCCGGCGCTGTCTCCCATCACGGCGACCCGGGACGCATCGACGCCCAGTTCGCCGGCGTGGTCGGCCAGCCAGCGCAGTGCCGCATAGCAGTCCTGCAGCGGCACCGGATACGGGAATTCCGGGGCGACCCGGTAAGCGACGACCAGCATCGGTACGCCGGAGGCGGCGACGTAGCTACGCACCACCGCGTCATAAAGCCCACCGACGCGTTCCCAGTCCAGGATCATCCCGCCGCCGTGCAGGTAAAGCGCCGCGCTGCCGGGCTGGTCGGCCGCGGCCCGCCGATACCAGCGCAGCCCGATCGCGGTGCCGTCATAATCCAGCGAGAACTCTTGGGTCACAATGCCGGTGATCGGTGGCCGCGACGCCAACACGTGGCTGAACAGCCGGCCGGCGTTGCGCCGGCGGGTGATGACGTCGCCGATCGCCGCCGGCGGCACCTCGTCGGCGCCTTCGCGCAGCGCCAGCAACGCCGCGAGCACCTGCGGGTCGGGGGGCCCGCCCATCAGTGCACCGCCCGGTGAGCCGGGGTCGAGGTCGGCAGCGGTGCAATCCATTGATCGATCATGTCGTGGGCTACCGTAACGCCGGAGGAGGTGATCGGTCCGTCTCATGCCGCTATTGAGCGCCCTGCGCCTGAACATGACCAATGTGCCCGGCGCCGGGCACGCCCAGCGTTACCGGGCGGCATTGGAGATGGCGTCCTACGCCGACGCCCACGGGGTGACCGCCATCGGCTGCGAGGAGCATCACCTCGCGGAGACCGGCTGGTTGCCCTCCCCGCTGCTGATGGCCGCCGCCGTCGCCGGATGCACCCAGCGGATCCGGATCAGCGTCGGCGCACTGCTGGTGCCGCTGTATGACCCGGTGCGGCTCGCCGAGGACATCGCGGTCCTCGACCAGCTGTCGGCCGGGCGCGTCAGCTATGTAACCGGGATCGGTTATCGCCCGGCCGAATACCATGCCGTCGGCAAGGATTTCCGGCGGCGCGGACGGCTGATGGACGAAGCCCTGGCGGTGCTGTTCCGGGCGTGGGGCGACGAACCGTTCCGGTTCAACGGCCGATTGATCGATGTGACGCCCAAGCCGTACACCCGGCCGCACCCGGTGTTGTTCGTCGGCGGCATGAGCGTCGCGGCGGCGCGCCGGGCGGCCCGGTTCGGGTTGCCCTTCTCGCCGCCGATGCCGATGCCCGAGCTCGAAGCCGTCTATCAGGCCGAGTTGTCGCGAAACGGCAAGCAGGGATTCGTCTTCAGCCCGGCCAACGGCAACACCGTCACCCATCTGAGCACCGACCCGGACCGGGCCTGGGCCCGCTGCGGTGACTACTTCCTCAACGAGGCACGCGAATACAGCTCCTGGTCCGTGCCGGACGTGCCGCGCCCCAACGAAAGTTCGGCGCGCACCATCGCCGAGCTGCGCGCGGCCGGCACGGTGGAGGTGTTGACCCCGGACCAGCTCATCGCGCAGTGCCGCGACGGGCGTACCGGCGTGACCCTGCATCCGCTGATCGGCGGTCTGCCGCTCGAGGAGGGCTGGGGCGCCCTGCGGCTGCTGGTCGAGCAGGTGCTGCCGAAGCTGACGCCCTGAGTCCTCACGCCTGGGACGCGCCCGCCCCGGCCATTCGGGCAGAACCCCAGCTGCGCTGGATGTATCCCAGTACCCGATCCAATTCGGTCTGGGTGACCGCGGCCCGCTCGCCGGGTTCCAGCGGATCGAAGTGGAAGATGTAGAGCCGCGAGGCGAACTGATCGAACGGCAGCGACGCCTCGCCGAAGCGTTCACCGTGCCCGGCAGTGCTGACCACCACGCCGTCGCCCCAGTCCTGTCCGCTGTCGTTGTTGGGGTTGTAGAAATACACCCGCATGGTGCCCTCGGGGTCCAGGCTCACCCGCAGCACCGTGATCGCATGCCAGCCCACGAAGCGTGCGGAGCTGTCGGTCACGGCGACACCGGCCGGCTGCGGGTGGATCAGCGGTTGGTTGCCGTTGTAGAACGGGTGGTAGGCGGCGTAGAAATGCCGCAGAAACCCGTCGAGGTCAACCAGATTCCCGGTCTCGACATCGACATTGATGCGAAAGCCCCGCCCCGACCACCAGCCGTGGAACTCCGGATTGACCCACCGGTGCGGGTCGCCGTCGCGACCGACGCACCGCCGGAACATCTCCGCATAGACGCGGTCCAGGTGCGGGACCACCAGCAACGACACCGGGTCGAGGTCGACCGGCAGATGCGCGGCCACTCCCTCACCGCTGCCGATCGACGAGATCGGCTGCCCCTCGAAGTGCATGACGATCTCGTCATCGCGCGCCGCCCACGCGATGGTCTGCAGCAGATAGTCGGGATCGTTGTAGGACCACATCGACAGGGCACGCGCCGCCTGGCAGGTCGGGTTATCGCCCTGCCCGACGCCCAGGGGCAGCCCGAGCATCGACAACGTCCCCGCCAGCAGCCAGGTGTGCGGATCCTGCGCCGGCCCGAACACCTGGGTGAGCCGCTCCCGGGACTGTTTGGAGACCGGCAGCGCCAGTTGACGCCACAGCGACGGCGCCACCGGCGGCTGGTAGAGGATGCCGCGCTCCAGCAGCAGCGCCAGCCCGTAGATGCACTGCGCCGTCTCGACGTGCACGGCGCTCGAGATCAGGCTGTGCACCAGATCGTGGAAGCACAGCAGGCTGTCGCGGCCGGTGCTGGACAGGCCCAGCGCCTCGACGATCAGATAGTCGCTCTTCTCCAGCAGGAAGCGCAGCAGCACCGCGTGATACGGCGACACCAACCCGGTGTCGTGCATCGACCGCGCGAAACCGGCGGCCTCGTACTGCAGGGTCGGCTCGTCCATCGATTCCAGCCGGCTGCGGTACACCTGCACCCCGGGGTCCTCGCGGCAGCCGTCGGTGGTGCCGTACAGGCTGGTGATCAGCCGGTCGGTTCCCACCGCACCGCTGCCCAGGTCGATGCCCGGATCGGCGCGCACGATCGAGATCTGGGTGATCATCGCCTTGATCTGGTCGACTTGGATGGGCCGCTGCCGCAGGATCCGCCAGATCTCGTCGACCAGCCGGTCCAGCACGCCCTCATAGCCGATCTCGTCGACCAGGTAACCGAACAACTCCCGGGTCAGCCCGGCCATCCGGCCCTGCAGTTCGCGCTCCGCCTCGGTCGGCGGGGTCAGCAGCAGCGACAGGTTGATCGCCAGCACCTGCGCGAGATGGTGCCGCGCCTGCTCCGCGGTGATCAGCGGATGGACGTAGTCGCCGTTGGCGACTGCCAGCAGCCGCAGTTCGTTGACGGCCTCCAGCACCACGGTGTCCGGGTTCGGGCTGCGCAACGAACCGGTGGTCAGCGCCGGCAGCAGGGTGCGCGGCGACGCCCAGTCGGTCCCGAGGAACACCCCGGCCTCCTCCAGCGCGGCGCTGCGGGCCCGTACCTCCGGGTAGCCGCCCGGTTGCAGCAGTACCAGCCGAAGCCCGTCCAGGACGCGGCGCAGCCGGTCCGGCTTGCCCACCGCACCGGCCTCCGCCAGCGCCCTGGTCGCGTCGTCGAGCCGCTTCAGGCGGCTTTCCAGGGTCGCCGCCTCGCCGTTCGTCCGGCCCTCGGGTGAATTCCCAGTCACAACGGGTTCCTCACGTGCGTGCCGCCGCCTCAGACGTAGAAGTCGAGCCCTTCTTGCCGCTTGAGCAACCGCCGCATCTCATACGGATCCTCACCGATGAAGTAGACCAGACCCCAGTGGGTGCCGAATGCGGTGCGCTTGGTGACAGTCTCTTCGAGCGGCGCGGCGAGTTCGTGCGATTCGAAGTATTGGTGGTCCTCGGTCTCGGCGGGGATGGCGAGCCTGCTGACCACCCGGCGGCGGGGATACACCCCGAAACAGCCCGCGTGGCCGTCGGCGTCGACGATCTCGCGCGGGAAGAACTGCTCGAGTTCCTCCTCGGTGGTTTTCGGGTCGAACACCAACACCAGGGCCTGGTAGCCGTTGAACCCGTAGACACGCTCCAACAGTTCGAAGACCTTGAAGCCCGGTGGCCGGTAGGCGACCTCACCGAAGTACATCTCCCCGTCACTGGTCACGAAGTACTCGGGGTGGACGAATCCGAAATCGATGTCGAACGTCTTGATCAGTTTTTCGATCTGAGCGGTGATCTGGGACCGGTAGCGTTCCAATTCCGGCGATGCCGGCACGAACACCGAATAGCCCAGCGTGACGTATTCGGAAATGTTGAGAAAGCGGATCTTTCCGTTGTGCACCCACGCCTCGACGGCGAATTCCCAGCCGTCGAGATGCGATTCCATCAGCGCCGGGAACTCCTCGTCCGGAATCGAGTCGATGTCGTCGGGGGCGCGAATCACCCGATGCCCCAGGCAGCCGGCCTTGTCGAAAGCCTTGAAATGGATGGGGTCGTTGGGGTCGCCGTCGAGTTTGAGCAACGTCTGGTTGACCCGCTTGAGGAAACGGATGACGTCATCGCGGTCATGGGCTTCCTCGAAGATGCCGACCCGGATCCCGCCCAGTTGAGCACGACGCTTCATCAGCGATTTGTCCCGCAGCAGCATGGCTTGGCCGAGCAGTCGCGGATTGTCCAGCAGGACGGAGTTGATGGCCCCCGCCCATTCGACGGTCTCTTCGAAGAGCGGGATCGCGACGTCGACGCCGCGCTCCTTCAGAGTTTCGGCGATCTCCATCGATCGCTCATTGAGCCGCTCGAAATTCCAGGCGATATAGGGGATATCGTGCTGCTGGCAGTATTCTTCAGCCCAATCCGGCGCAACGACCACGTAGCGGCGATCAAAACGGTCAACCGCGTCGATGGCGTTCAAACTCCAACCGAGTAACGCGATATAGCCCTTGTCCGGATTCCGGCGTTTCTCCGAGGTCCGCTCAGCTGTGATCGTCGCGGAAGTCTGCAAAATCCCTCCATTACTTCGGGTTTGCTGCGTGCGCTTTCGCATCCACGGTACCTGCCGGGCGCAGGTGGGCACCGGCCCCCGCGGCGGGCCCCGGAGCGGCGCGCCCGGCCACCGGCGGGCGGCGGCGGCCCGGCAACGGCGGGCATCCCGCCGGTTCAGCCGAGCGTCAACGCGCGGCCTTCTTGCGTTCGATGTCGGCCAGCGCGGCGGCCAGCTCGGCCCGCTCGGCGGCCGTGGTCTCCCACGCCAGCTTGCGGTTCTTGACCACCTTGGCCGGCGCCCCCACCGCGATCGAGTAGTCCGGGATGACGCCCTTGACCACGGCGTGCGCACCGAGCACGCAGCCGCGGCCGATGCTGGTCTCGCGCAGGATGGTGACCTTGGCGGCGACCCAGGTGTCCGGACCGATCCGGACCGGACTCTTGATGATGCCCTGATCCTTGATCGGCACGTTGATGTCGTCCATCTTGTGGTCGAAGTCGCAGACGTAGCACCAGTCGGCCATCAGCACCGAATCCCCGAGTTCGATGTCGAGATAGGTGTTGATGACGTTGTCGCGCCCCAGCACCACCTTGTCACCGAAGCGCAGCGAGCCCTCGTGGGCACGGATGGTGTTCTTGTCGCCGATGTGCACCCAGCGACCGATCTCCATGTACGACATCTCCGGAGTGGCCTGGATCTCCACGCCCTTGCCGAGGAAGACCATGCCACGGGTGATGATGTGCGGGTTGGCCAGCTTGAACTTCAGCAGCCGCCAGTAACGCACCAGATACCACGGGGTGTAGGCCCGGTTGGCCAACACCCAGCGCAGCGAGGCCAGCGTGAGGAAGCGGGCCTGGCGCGGATCCCGCAGGCGCGAACCGCGCCAGCGTTTGTGGATCGGAGCACCCCACATGGTCGTCATGGCCGGAAAGCCTACGCGAGCGGCTCGGGCGCACGCGCTACCCTCACCTGGACTCGTTCACCGGTGATTGGGGATTGCCACTGTGTTGCGGCGACGTGGTGTCCTGGCGTCCATCGCGCTGCCGGCGCTGACGGCGGTCACCGTGGCACTGGGCGGTTGCGCCAACACCGACTCGTGGGTGGAGGCCACCCCCGCAGCAGGCTGGCCGGCCCAGTACGCCGACGCCGCCAACAGCAGCAACACCACCACCGCGGGGGCCACGGACCTGCAATTGGATTGGACCCGCTCGGTCAAGGGCGAGTTGGGCGCCGGCCCGGCGCTGGGTGCGCACGGCTGGCTGGTGCTCAACGCGCAGACCGAGGACGGTTGTTCGTTGATGCAGTGGGAGAACGCCGAGCACGGCAGGCAGCGCTGGTGCACCCGGTTGCATCAGGGCGGCGGGTTCTTCGGCCCGCTCATCGACGGCTTCGACAACGTCTACGTCGGCCAGCCGGGGGCGATGTTGTCGTTTCCGCCGACCCAGTGGATCCGCTGGCGCGCACCGGTGATCGGGATGCCCTCGACGCCACGGATTCTCGGTGACGGCCTGTTGCTGGTGGTGACACACCTGGGTCAGGTGCTGGTGTTCGACGCCCACCGCGGCACGGTCGTCGGGACGCCGCTGGACCTGGTGGACGGCGTCGACCCCACCGACTTCCGGCGTGGCCTGTCCGACTGCGACGGCGCCAGGCCGGACTGCCCGGTGGCGGCCGCACCCGCCTTCTCCGCGGCGAGCAACACCGTGGTCGTGAGCTTGTGGCAGCCGGGCGCCGAGGAGTCCGGCCTGGTCGGCATCAGGTACCACCCGGGCGGCACCCCGTTGATCACCCGGGAGTGGACCAGCGATGCGGTCGCCGCCGGGGTGCTGGCCAGCCCGGTGCTGTCCGCCGACGGCGCCACCGTCTACGTCAACGGACGCGACCAGCGGCTGTGGGCGATCGACGCGGCCGACGGCAAGGCGAAATGGTCGGTGCCGCTGAAGTTCCTGGCCCAGACACCGCCGGCGGTGACCCCCGGTGGGCTGATCGTGGCAGGCGGCGGGCCGGAGACCGAACTGGTCGCGTTCGCCGATCGCGGTGACTACGCCGAGCAGGTGTGGCGCCGTGACGACGTCACGCCGCTGTCGTCGTCGAGCCTGGCCGGCAAAGTCGGCTACACCGTCGCCGCCGGCACCAGTGTCGGCCCGGCCGGTTTGTCACTGCTGGTGTTCGACCCCGACGACGGCCACAGCGTCAACAGCTATCCGCTGCCCGAATCGCGCGGCTTCCCGCTCGGGGTGTCGGTGGGCCGCGACCAACGGGTGGTGGTCACCACCAGCGCCGGGCAGGTCTTCAGCTTCGCCCCGGTGTAGCCGACCGCTCAGATCGCCAGCGGCGGCAACGCGGTGCGCGGCACCTTGACCGAGGTGGCCCCCGCGCTCATCGGCAGCAGTTCGCCGGGCGCGAAGTAGAAGATCACCTCGTCGTTGGTGATGGCGAAGTTCTGGTAGTGCGACGGGTCCATCCCCGAACCCGCGGAGATCAGGATCGCCGGGACCCCGGTCTGGCGCTCGAGGTCTCGTTGCACCACCGGAAAGATCGTGTCCAGCGGCTTGCTGCCCGGCGCGAACAGCGTGTCGAAGGTGATCGGCTTGCGCGCCGCCAGGTCGTAGTTGAAGGACTGGTACCAGGTGGAGGGCTGCGGGCCCCCGAGGTCCTGGAAGATCTTCAGCACGACGCTCTGCGTGCCCTTGGGCGGCTGGCCGGAACGGTGCTGCTCGGAGATGGCGTCCATCTCGTAGGGCATGTCCCGCGAGCCGGGGGATTTGGCCACCGTCAGGAACCCGTCCCGGTTCTGCACCAGGTAGTCGGTCAGTGTCTGCTGGTCGGGGTAGTCGACCGGAAACTTCATGTCCAGCGTGTAATTGGCCGTCGAGGAGTGGACGTGGCACAACTGCCCGGACTCCACCGACCCGCCCAGTTCGGCGCAGGACGAGGTCGCCAGCGCCGACGGCAAATTCGCCACACCCAGCCAACCGCCCACAGCTCCGCCCGCCAACAGGGCGGCCACCAGAATGCGCATTGTTCGGTTCGTCTCGCTTTGTGTCGACTTGCCGCAGCAAGCAGGAATGGCCCCGAAGCCGATAGCCTACCGGGCCGCTCAGCGGGACGGACGGCAGACGAACGCAATCGGCCGGGCCGCAGTCCCCGCCCCGATGCGGGTGATCACGACCGACAACGACAGCCCGCCGCGTAGCCGCAACCGGCGCCGCAGTCCGTCGGGATCGGCCTGCGCGTCCCGCACGCCGCGGACCAAGATCTCCAGTGCACCGCAATCGTGTGCCACCAGCGCCTGACGAAGGCGCTTCTCGCTGTAGGGCAGTGCCTCGAGCACCTCGAATCCGCGCACCCCGTCCGGCAGCCGGTCACCGGACAGGTAGGCGATGCCGGGATCGAGTTGCCACAGCCCGTGCCGAACCCCGTACTGGCGGACCAGGCCGGCTCGCACCACCGCGCCGTCCGGGTCGATGATCCAGCGACCTGCCGCCCGTACGTCGCAGTCGTCCGGGTCGGCGTCGGTGAGCTGCTCGCCGCGGTCCAGGATCGTGGCGCGGCGACGAACACCGGGTGCGGCCAGGCCGGGCGACCACAGGCAGGCCTCGCGCACCGAGGCCCGCCATGAGGTGACCTCGATCTCGCCCTGAAACCCGAGCCTCGTGATCGTGTCGAAATCGATTCCGGGCGCGGTCTTTACGACCATGTCGCGGCCGGTGTAGACCTCCAGCAACCGATCCAGGGCGGGCTGGTAGTCGGCGGGGTCGAAGCGGCGGCGCCCACCGCCGCGGCGGCCCGGGTCGGCCAGCACCACCGCGTCGCGGGTGACCGGCGCCAGGGCGTCGGCTTGAACAAGACCGGCCAGGGTGGCCCCGGCCAGGTTGTGGCGCCCCATCGCCAGCCGCACCGGGTCGAGGTCGCTGCCCAGCAAGCGATCGGTCCGCTCGGACAGCGCTGCCAACTCGGTGCCGATCGAGCAGGTCACGTCGTGCACCACGGCATCGGGCGCCGCGGTGCTGATCCGGTGCGCGCGGTGCCGCGCGACCGGCGCCGCGCTGGCCTGCTGCAGCGCCTCGTCGGTGAACAGCCACTGCGATGTCCCCGGCAGCTCGGCCAGCTTGGCCGCCGCCCGCCGGCGCAGCAGGGTGGTCTCGACCAGGGCGGGTGTCCGGTCGCCGAACCGGCTCCGCAGCGCGGCGGTGTCGGCGAGGCGGGTGGCGTCGGTCAGCGCGAACCCGGCGACCTCGGCCAGGTCGGCATTGCCGGCCGCCGAGCTCAGGTAACCGACGTCGTCGGCCTGAAAATCTAGGACGGTTTGACTCCGGTGACCATCACGTTGTAGAACCAGCCCTTCGGCACCACCCGGCGCAGCACGTTGGCGTCGACCCAGCTCAGCGTCGTCCAGCTGCGGAACGCGAACTTCGCCCACCCCCAGCCGAGCTTGCCGGGGGGCACGGTCGACTCGAAGGTCCGCACCGGCCACCCCAGCATGGCGGCGGTGAACTCTTCGCTGGCGGTGCTCACCTGTACCGCTCCGGCGTTGGCCGCCATCTGCTCCAGGTCGCGCGGCTCGAAGGTGTGCAGGTCGACGATCCATTCCAGGGCCGCCGCCCGCGAGTTCTCGTCAAGCTCTTCCTGCGGCCGGCGCCAGGAGCCCATCCCGGGCAGCTTCATCGCGGCGACCGTGGTCTTCCAGGTCAGGTCGGCCAGCCGGCGCGCGTAGAAGTTGCCGACCGTGGTGGGTTCGCCGGCGAAGACGAACCGGCCGCCGGGCTTGAGCACCCGGACCACCTCGCGCAGCGAGAGCTCCACGTCGGGAATGTGGTGTAGCACGGCGTGGCCGACTACCAGGTCGAAGGTGTTGTCCTCGTAGGGAATACCCTCGGCGTCGGCGACCCGGCCGTCGACGTCCAGGCCGAGGTTCTTGCCGTTGCGGGTGGCGACCTTGACCATGCCCGGCGACAGGTCGGTCACCGATCCGCGCCGGGCCACGCCGGACTGCATCAGGTTGAGCAGGAAGAACCCGGTGCCGCAGCCCAATTCCAGGGCCCGGTCGTAAAGCGGCGCCGGCCCGGACCTTTCTGACGGGGGCACGATCACGTCGAAGCGGCCGCGCGCGTAGTCGATACAACGCTCGTCGTAGGAGATCGACCACTTGTCGTCGTACTGCTCGGCTTCCCAATCGTGGTAGAGCACCTGGGCGAGCTTGCTGTCGTGCCGGGCGGCCTCCACCTGTTCGGCGGTGGCGTGCGGGTTCGGCGTCGGTTCCGTACTCATGATCGGTCAGCCTAAAGCCTGGTTGCCGGGGTGGCGAAGCCGGGCGCAGCGACGATATCGCCGTGCCGGGGCCTGCCGCCAGCGGTTCAGCCCGCCAGGGTCGCCAGCGCGTCGCCGATCACGTCACCGGTGTCCGCGGCGCTGCCGCCGGCGGCGTCGCCCATGGCTCCGGTGAGGGTGTCCATCACGGCCTGCGGGAACCCGGTGAACGCCGCGACCACGTCGTTGAAGCCGGTCTGCAGCGCGGCGGTGATGTCGGCCGAGTCGCCGCCCTGGATGGCCTCCCACAGGTGCCACAGCGCGATCTGCGGCGCGGTGATCAGATCACGGAAGTCGACGAACAACCCGGTGAACAGGTCCGGGGTCGGCGAGACGGGTATGCCGTCCCAGCTGACCAGTGTCCAGCCGTCGGTCGGGTTGCCCTCGAGAACGGCCTGGCCTCCGTTGGGGGGCGGACCGCCGTTTTCGAGCACGGTCTGGATGATCGGCCAGACATCCGGGTTCTTGACGTTCATCAGAATCCAGATGGCGATGACGCCGCCACTGGAATACGCCACGTCGGTCATCGGACCGTCGCCGGCGAGGGTGTTGTCGTACATCGTCTGGACGGCGCTGTCGATCTGATCGTCGAACACCACCCCGTTGTAGGCGGTCCCGGGCTCCGAGACAAAGAGGTTGCCCAGAATCCACGACGCCATCGGCAAGAAGAACGAGGCTTCGGTGAGCAGGTTGCGGGGCTGTTCCTCGAACAGGCCGGCGGGGATCTCGTTGAGGTCCGACAGCACCTGTACGTCCGGCATCCCGGGCAGCAGGGCCAGTGCGGCCGCGGACTCCTGGGTCCGGACCAGTTCTGAGGCGTAGATCCCGGCGATACCGTCGGGGTACTCCTGCTGGATGGCGGCGGCGACGTCGTGCGCCTGCTGCTCACCCAGATCGGTCAGATGAGCACCGGGGGGCAAGGTGCCGAGAATGTTGTTGAGATCGTCAGTCGACTGGCCGTGCCGCACCAGATCCAGCGTGATGTCCTCGGCGGTCAGCGCGATGTCGAAGGCATGTGCGGACGGGGGCGGCGACGCCACCGGTATTGCGACGACGATCCCGGCACCGGCTACCGCGATGCCCGCACTGGCCCACCGATAGCTGATTAGTGGCAACATGTTAAGCCTCCCCCGAAGTTAACGCTGCGACTGCTCTCACGTTACTCACGTTTCGATCAGCTGAGCAATGCCCTTTCTCGGTGAATTCGACATCTCCGGTTCAGCCCGTGCTGACACGAAGCCGGGCGCAGCGGGTTTCCGCTGCGCCCGGCTCCGCTGTTGTTACGACCTAGCTCGCCAGGGCCTCCAGTGCGTCGCCCAGTGCGTCGGCCGCGCTGCTGCCGACGGTGTCGCCCAACGATCCGGTGATGGTGTCGATCACCGCCTGCGGGAACGCCGTGATCGCCGCGAACACGTCGTTGAAGCCGGTCTGCAGTGCGGCGGTGATGTCGGCGGGGTCGCCGCCCTGGATGGCCTCCCAGATATGCCAGCCGGCCATCTGTGGCGCGACCATCAGGTCGCGGAAGTCCACGAACAGCCCGGTGAGCAGGCCCGGATTCTCCGCCACCTCGGTTCCGTTCCAGCTGACCAGCGTCCAGCCGTCGGTCGGGTTGCCCTCGATCACGACCTGACCGGTGTTGGGCAGAATGCCTTGCAGCAGCGAAGTGAAGTAGAGCTCGAAGTCCGGGTTCTTGACGTTCATCATCACCCAGGTGGAGATCGACGCGGCGTGCGAGAACGCGACGCTGGTGAAGTCTCCGTCGGCGTCGGCGGCGCCGTTGCTGTAGATCTGTTCGACGGCGTCAGCGAACCGGTCCTGGAACGCCATGCCGTTCGGGTCGATCGTCGAACCCAACTGCGGCACCCAGTACTGGCCGAACATCCACGACAGCGGGCCGACCAGGTACAGCAACGCCATCAGCTGGTTGTCCTGCGAGGTGCCCTCGAGAAAGCCGGCGTTGAGCTCGTTGAGCCCCGACAGAATCGACACCGGGTGGTCCGGGGCGCCGGCTGCCGCCAGCCACTCGGTGGCGGTCTCCTGGGGTCGGAGGAACCCCGACGCGTAGATGCCGTTGTAGAAGTCCGGGTCGGCGAGGTGCTGCGGATTGGTGGGATCGGCGAGGTAGGCGGCCTGCTCGGCGCCTTCCTCGGTGATCGGCGCGCCCGGGGGCAGCGTCCCGATGATGCCTGCCACATTGTCCTCGGACTGGCCGTGCCGCACCAGGTCGAGCACCATGTCGACGGCGGTCAGCTCGATGGCGGGCATGGCGATGCCCGGCAACGGGCCTGAGATCGGGATGACCGGAGCGGCGGCCACCATGCCGGCGCCAACGAGCGCGACTCCGGTGGTGATCCACGGGCGGGTTTGGCGCATGACTTTCTCCTTCAGCGAATAGCATCACTTCCGTTACGATCCGATGCGTAGCGCAATGCTGTTTCTGAAGTTAACCCGTCAATTTACCTATGTCAATGCTTAAGCGGGCCGAAATCCCGCGGAAGCCTAGGCGCTGAACGCGTCGGTGAAGGTGTCGATCACTGCCTGCGGGAACGCGCTGATGGCAGCGACGACCTGATCGAACCCGGCTTCCAGCGCGGCGGCGATCTCGGCTTGGTCGCCGCCCTCGATCGCCTCCAGGATGTGCCACGTGGCGATCTGCGGGGCCGTGGTCAGATCCCGCCAGTCGACGAACAAGCCGGTGAACAGGTCCGGGGTGGCCGACACCTCGTGACCGTCCCAGCTGACCAGCGTCCAGCCGTCGGTCGGGTTGCCCTCGATGACCACCTGAGCGGCGTTGGCCAACGGACTGAGCGTCTTGATCCCTTCGCTGATGACCAGCCAGAGGTCGGGGTTCTTGACGTTCATCAGTGTCCAGATCGCAATGGTCCCGGCGTGCGCGAACGCCACGCTCGTCGTCGGGCTGTCCGGGTCGGAGATGGTGTTGCTGTAGATGGCCTCGATCGCCTCGGTGACGCGGTCGTTGAACACCACGCCGTTGACATCGATCGTCGATCCCAGTTGCGGCATCCAGTACTGACCCATGATCCACATGGCCGGCGCGAAGATGTAGCCGATCTGGGCGAGGGTGTCGAGCGACTGACCTTCCAGAAAGCCCCCGTGGAGTTCGTTGAGCCCGGCCAACGTGGTGATGTCCATGTTCAGCAGGTCGGCCAGCGGCTGTGCGGTGTCCTGGGCCCGCAGAAACTCCGAGGCGTAGATGCCGTCGATCCCGTCCGGGAACGCCTCCCGGATCTCGGGTGCGACGTCGGCCGCCTCCTGCTGCCCCAGCGCCGTCAGCGCCGCGCCGGGCGGGATGGTGCCCAGGACGTCCTCGGCGTTGTCCACCGACTCACCGTGTCGCACCAGGTCGAGCGTGATGTCCTGGGCGGCGAGCAGGATCTCGGCCGCGGCCGGGAGGGACCACGGCGCCGCGACCGGATTGACCACCGGCCCTGCCGCGACGGCGCTCGCGCTGACGAGCGCAACGGCGCCGGCGATCCAGGGGCGGGTGACACCTTGCTGCATTGACGTGTTCCTATCGGCGACCCCGCGGACTTCTCCGCGCCAACTTAAATGTTGGCTGATAGTAACATGAAAACGGACCATTTTCCGTGAAGGCGAACGACGCACGCCGAAGCGCGAGAAGGACGGCGAAGCGGTCCGGGATTCGCGTCGGGCAACCGCCCAACCGCACGCCGTGCTGTGATTCAGTTCACAGTCGCGAGCTAGGGCTGGTCGACGGATCCGTCGATCGCGGATTTGATCGCGGCCAAGGCCTGCAGCGGGGTGTCGACGAAGCGCCCGGCCCACTTGACCGCCGCGTCATAGACGCCGTCAGGGGCCACCATGTCGTCGACCACTCCCAGCGCCAGCGCCTCTTCGGCGTCGAAGAACCGCCCGCTGTACGCCAGTTCCTTGGCGCGGCTCGCGCCGATGGTGTGCGCCAACCGGGCCAGCCCGGCCACCTCGGGAACCAGGCCGGCCAGAATCTCGGTGGCGCCGAACTTGACGTTGTCGCCGCTGATCCGCCAGTCCGCGGCCAGCGCCAGCGCCAGGCCGCTGCCCAGCGCGTAGCCGGTGACCGCCGCGACCGTCGGCTTGCCGATGGCCGCCACGGCCTGCACGGCATCGTGGCGGACGCGGGCGAACTGCTCGGCCTCGGCGGCGATCAGGGTGCGCAGTTCGGGCACGTCGTCGCCGGCACAGAAGATCTCGTGCCCGCCGAACAACACCACTGCAGCGACGTCGTCACGGGTCGACACCTCCACCGTGGCCTCGGTGATCTCCCGGTAGACCTGCCGGGTCAAGGCGTTGGTCGGCGGACGCGACAGCACCAGGGTGGCAACCCCGGGGGCATCCGATGAGGTGTGGACGGAAACGAATTCGCTCATCCGGGCCACCGTTTACCGCGCGCCGCGTTGTAGCGCTCCGAGTTGAAGAATTCGATCTCCCAGTTGTCGCCGTGACGAGTCAGCCCCGGCTGCGTCACCACGATCTCGCGTTCCAGCGCCAGCACGTCCTCGACGCTGCGACCGGCCAGCGAATCCAGTTGGGTCCAGGTCGGCGGCAGCAGGAAGCTGCGTCCGGCCGCGAAATCCTCGATCGCGGCGTCGGGGGTGAGCCAGCCGGCCCGGTCGGATTCGGTGTTCTCACCGTCGGCCCGCTGCCCGACCGGCAGTCCGGCCACGAAGAAGTAGGTGTCATAGCGGCGGGTGCGCTCGGCTTCCGGCGTCACCCAGTTCGCCCACGGCCGCAGCAACTCGGCGTGCAGCACCAGGTTCTCGGTGCGCAGGAAGTCGGCGAACGACAACTCGCCGACGGCCAGTGCGCGGCGGGCGTCGGAGTACACCGAGGCATCGCCGACCACGCGCCGCGAGTCGTCGGCCGGCCCGGCGAACAGCACACCGGCTTCCTCGAAGGTCTCCCGCACCGCCGCGCACACCAGCGCCGCGGCCAGGTCCACGTCAACGCCGAAACGCTGTGCCCACCAGGCCGGCTCCGGACCGAACCAGGCGACCTCGGCACTGCGATCCCGGTCGTCGACACCGCCGCCGGGAAACACCATCACGCCCGCGGCGAACTCCATGGCGGCGTGACGGCGCATCAAAAACACGTCCAGGGGCCCGCGCCCGCTGTCCCCGTTGCGCACCAGCATCACCGTGGCCGCTGGTCGCGTCGGCAGCGGTGGTGGCTGCGGAGCGCTCATGCGCGCCTCCGGTGCGCTGCCCGGCTGCGGGTTCGGCGGGCGAAATACCGCCCGTCGATGACGTCCAGGGAGATCGACTGGCCGAACGCGGCCGACAGATTCTCGGCGGTCAGCACATCGCTGAGCAGGCCGGCGGCCACGGTGCGGCCCTCCGCCAGCAGCAGGCAGTGACTGAATCCGATCGGGATCTCCTCGACGTGATGGGTGACCAGCACCAGCGCCGGGGCGTCGGGGTCGGCGGCCAGATCGGCCAGCCGGGCCACCAGTTCCTCGCGCCCGCCCAGGTCGAGCCCGGCCGCCGGCTCGTCGAGCAGCAGCAGTTCCGGATCGGTCATCAGCGCGCGGGCGATCAGCACCCGCTTGCGCTCGCCCTCGGACAGCGTGCCGTAGGTGCGGTCGGCCAGGTGCTCGGCGCCGAGACTTTCCAGCAGGTCGATCGCGCGCTCGTGGTCGACGGCGTCGTAGCGTTCCCGCCACCGCCCCAGCACCGCATAGCCCGCCGAGATGACCAGATCGCTGACCGTTTCGTTGTCCGGTATCCGCTGTGCCAGCGCCGCGGAGCTCAGGCCCACCCGGGCGCGCAGCTCGGTGGTGTCGACCCGCCCGAGCTGTTCACCGAGCACGAAGGCGACGCCGGAGGACGGATGCTCGGTGGCAGCGGCGATCCGCAGCAGCGACGTCTTGCCGGCCCCGTTCGGCCCGATGATCACCCAGCGTTCGTCGAGTTCGACCGACCAGTCCAGTGGACCCACCATGGTTCGGCCGTCACGGCGCAGCGAAATCCCCTCGAAGTGGATCAACAGGTCTGGATCGGCCGCTGCGGGGTGGCCGGGGCGTCCGGTGTCGGGCACGGCCCTATGGTGCCGTACCCGGCCCCCTCGGCGACCGACGGGGGTGCCGGTGGCCCCGGGTGCGCCGAAAAAAGCTGCCCGGCAGGAACCGGCGGGCCGATGTTGTAACTTGAATCACAGTTAGCGCACACCTGTGCCTCGGTTACCGTTCAGGGGGCTCCCATGGTTCGTGGTTCCGGCGCAATCGCCGTCATCCTCACCGGCGCCTGCCTGTTCAACTCCCCCGCCCCGCCGGCGAGGGCCGCCGAGGTGCAGTCGCTGCGGCTCGCCTCGTCCATGGGCGGCGGTACCGCGCTGATTCTGGGCCCCAGCGGCATCTCGACCCCCAGTCAGGGCTACGCCGATCTCGTCAACGAGTTGTACCTGGCACCGCACGGCTTCACCGGCACCACCGAGATCCTGACCACCCCCCAGGGGCTGTACCCGTTCCTGGGCCCGTTCGGCGAGACCCTGGACAGATCACTGGTACAGGGCAATGAGGTCCTCGAGGCGGCGATCCTCGAACAGATCGCCGGCGGCCACGTCGACGCCGACAACCCGGTGGTGGTGTTCGGGTGGTCGCAAAGCGCGGTGATGTCCGCACAGCTGATGCAGCAACTCGCCGACCAGGGCGTACCGAGCGACTACGTCCACTTCGTCCTGCTCGGTGATGAGACCGTGCCCAACGGCGGCATGCTGGCCCGCTTCGATCTGCCGCTCGGGACGAACCCGACCATCCCCAGTCTGGGCCTGACATTCAGCGGCGCGCAGCCGACGACGCTGTTCCCGGCCGTCGTCTACACCCATGAGTACGACGGGTTCGCGTCCTTCCCGCAGTACCCGATCAACTTCCTGTCGGTGCTCAACGCCGTGATGGGCATCCTCTTCCAGCACAGCACCTATCTGGGGCTGACCCCCGAGCAGATCGCCGACGCCGTGCTGCTGCCGACCTCGGGGCCCGACGTGCTGACCGACTACTACATGATCCCGACAGAGACCCTTCCCCTGCTGGCGCCCCTGCAGCTGCTGCCGTTCATCGGCAACCCGCTGGTCGACCTGCTGCAGCCGGCCCTGCGGGTGCTGGTGAACCTGGGCTACGGCAACATCGAGAACGGCTGGAGCCCCGGCTTCGCCGACGTCCCCACCGGGCTGGGCTTCCTGCCGGATGCCAGTGTGCTGCAACAGGTTCCACAAGCGTTTGCCAACGGTGTCCAACAGGGCATCACCGACTTCTTCGCCCGGTTGGCCGATCCGGACAACTACGTCTACTCGCTGCCGGCCTGGGCCCAGCAACTGCTCAACGAGGCGCAGTTCCTTGCGGGCAGCGAATTCTCAGTACTGTCCATGGTGCCCACCACCTGGCAGGATCTCTTCGAGACCTTCCCTCCGCACACCGGCATTCCGCCGCTGGACATGCTCAGCGCAGTGTTGTTCACCCTGCCCGAGTACAACTACGAGATCTTCGCCTCCGAACTCGCCGACGGCAACCTGCTCGACGCGATCGGCATTCCGCTGGCCGCCGACCTGGGGCTGCTGCCGCTGATCATCGTCGGTGCGCTGTTCTGATCCGGCCCCGGGTCATGCCGGCGGGATCTCGACGCGGCGCAGCACTCCGTCGTGGGCGTCGGCGGCCTCGATCTCGGCGCGGGTGACACCCAACAGGAACAGCACCGTGTCCAGATACGGGTAGCTCAACGAGGCATCAGCGACCTCGCGCAACGCCGGTTTGGCATTGAACGCCACACCCAACCCGGCGGTGGTCAGCATGTCGATGTCGTTGGCGCCGTCACCGACGGCGACGGTCTGCTCCAGGGGCACGCCGGCCTTCTCGGCGAACTCCCGCAGCGCATCGGCCTTTCCGGGCCGATCCACCACCGGCCCGATCACCCGGCCGGTGAGTCTGCCGTCGACGATCTCCAACTCGTTGGCGGCCACGAAGTCCAGCTGCAGTTCGTCGGCCAGCGGTGCGATCACCTGCCGGAAGCCCCCGGAGACCACCCCGCACTTGAAGCCGAGCCGGCGCAGCGTGCGCAACGTGGTGCGGGCACCCGGGGTGAGCTCGATCTGCTCGCCCACTTCGTCGATGACATCGGCGGGCAGGCCCGCCAGGGTCGCCACCCGGTGGTGCAGCGACTCGGCGAAGTCGAGTTCGCCGCGCATCGCTGCCTCGGTGATCGCCGCGACCGCGTCGCCGGCGCCGGCTCGGGCGGCCAGCATCTCGATGACCTCGCCCTGGATCAGGGTGGAGTCGACGTCGAAGACGATCAGCCGCTTGGTCCGCCGCGACAGGCTGGCATCTTGGAATGCCACGTCGACGCGCTGCTGCGCGGCGACCTGGCTCAGCGCCGACTGCAACCGGCCCGATGCGCCGCCCGGCACCGATACCCGCAGTTCCAGACCGGTCACCGGGTAGTCCGAGACGCCCCGGATCATGTCGATATTGGCATCGATCTCGGCGATCTCGCGGGCCAGTGCTCCCAGCGCAGCCGGAGCCACCGGCCGTCCCAGCACCACGATCCGGTGCGTGGACGGCACCGCGATGATCGGGGCGTCGTCGCCGCGTTGGATCGTGACATCCAGGCCGACGCCGTGGATGGCCGCGGTGACCTCGGCCGCCAACGTCGTTCCGTCGGCCACCTCCGGTGGCGCCGACACCAGCACGCCCAGCGTCAGCCGGCCGCGGACCACGACCTGTTCAACGTTGAGCAGCTCGACCGGGTACTGCGACAGCACCTCGAAGAGCGCTGACGTCACGCCCGGCTGATCCACGCCGGTGACGGTGATCAACACCGGCAGCTTGGGCACGCTCACCCGCGGCGGCTGGCCGACCGGACCCGGCGCCGCCTCACCCCCGACGGATTCATCAGACCGGGGTGGGCTCGTACACCTCGTCGCCGGGGTGACGGCCGACGTGTGCCTCGGCACGGAGCCGATCGATCATGTGCGGGTAGTGCAGTTCGAATGCCGGCCGCTCCGAACGGATCCGGGGCAGTTCGGTGAAGTTGTGCCGCGGCGGCGGGCAACTGGTCGCCCATTCCAGCGAGTTGCCGTAGCCCCACGGGTCATCGACGGTCACCACCTCGCCGTAGCGCCAGCTCTTGAACACGTTCCAGGTGAAGGCGAGCATCGAGGCACCCAGGATGAACGCCCCGACGGTGGAGACGATGTTGAACGGCTGGAACCCGTCGGTGGGCAGGTAGTCGGCGTAGCGGCGCGGCATCCCCATGTTGCCCAGCCAGTGCTGGATCAAGAACGTGGTGTGGAAGCCGATGAACGTCAGCCAGAAGTGCAGCCTGCCCAGCCGCTCGTCGAGCAGCCGGCCGGTCATCTTCGGGAACCAGAAGTAGATCCCGGCGAACGTGGCGAACACGATGGTGCCGAACAGCACGTAGTGGAAGTGCGCGATCAAGAAGTAGCTGTCACTGACGTGGAAGTCGATCGGCGGGCTGGCCAGCATCACCCCGGTCAGGCCACCGGCCAAGAAGGTGACGATGAAGCCGAGTGAGAACAGCATCGGCGTCTCGAACGTCATCTGACCCCGCCACATGGTGCCGATCCAGTTGAAGAACTTCAGTCCGGTCGGGATGGCGATCATCAGGGTCAGCAGCGCGAAGAACGGCAGCAGCACGGCGCCGGTGGCGTACATGTGGTGCGCCCACACCGCCGTCGACAGGCCGGCGATGCTCATCGTCGCGTACACCAGGGTGACGTAGCCGAAGATCGGCTTGCGGGCGAACACCGGGATCACTTCGCTGACGATGCCGAAGAACGGCAGCGCGATGATATAGACCTCGGGATGGCCGAAGAACCAGAACAGGTGTTGCCATAGCAACTCGCCACCGTTGGCGGAGTCATAGATATGCCCGCCCAGGTGCCGGTCGACGGCCAGGCCCAGCAGCGCCGCGGTCAGCAGCGGGAAGACGATCAGCACCATGATCGAGGTGACCAGGATGTTCCAGGTGAAGATCGGCATCCGGAACATCGTCATCCCGGGGGCCCGCATGCAGGCCACGGTGGTGATCATGTTGACCCCGCCCAGGATGGTGCCCAGGCCGGCGACGGCCAGGCCCATGATCCACAGGTCAGCGCCGGCGCCCGGTGAGTGCACCGCGTTGCTCAGCGGGGTGTAGCCGGTCCAGCCGAAGTCGGCCGCACCGCCCGGGGTGATGAAACCGGCCAGTGCGATCGTCGCGCCGAACACGAACAGCCAGAACGAGAACGCGTTGAGGCGCGGGAAGGCCACGTCCGGCGCCCCGATCTGCAGCGGCAGCACCAGGTTGGCGAAGCCGAACACGATCGGGGTGGCATAGAACAGCAGCATGATCGTGCCGTGCATGGTGAACAGCTGGTTGAACTGCTCGTTGGACAGGAACTGCAGTCCGGGTGCGACCAGCTCGGTGCGCATCAGCAGCGCCAGCAGGCCGCCGATGAAGAAGAAAACCATGCAGGCGACGCAGTACATGATGCCGATCAGCTTGTGGTCGGTGGTCGTGACCATCTTGTACAGCAGGCTGCCCTTGGGGCCCAGCCGCGGCGGGAACGGCCGACTGGGCTCGAGTTCTGCGCGCGGGGGTGCTTCGGCGGTCAAGATTCCTCCAAACATGGGCATCCCGTGGTCTTGGGTCGAATCCTAACCCCGAGCAACGCCCCGCCGGTATAGGCCTCCTACAAAACGTCGTATTCGTCTCACCGGTGGGCGCGGCGCCGGTCGGTGTTACCGTCACCGCGTGATGAGGGCGGACCGGCGGGCGGTGTCGGCGGCGGCACTGGCCGTACTGGTGGTCGCGGCCTCGGGATGCGGGGGCAAGAGCGCCGAGACGGCCCCGACCGCCACCACCACGACCATGGTCGCCGGGGCCGGGGTGCTCGGCAATGACCGCCGGCCCGACGAGTCCTGCGCGGCGGAGCCGGCCCGCGCGGACCCGGGTCCAGCGATGCGCACGGTTCACAATGCGGCCGGGGTGGAACCACCCGGTGTCGAGGTCCCCGAGGAGCCGGAGCGCATCGTGGTGCTCTCCGGTGACCAGCTCGATGCGCTGTGCGCCCTGGGACTGCAGTCCCGCATCGTCGGCGCCGCGCTGCCGGACGACTCGGAGCACCAGCCGTCATACCTGGGCGCCGTGGTGCACGACCTGCCGGCGGTGGGCAGCCGCAGCCAGCCCGACATCGACGCGATCGCCGCGCTGCGTCCGGATCTGATCTTGGGCGCCCAAGGCCTGACGCCCGGCTATTCGGAGCTGGCGTCGATCGCCCCGACTGTGTTCACCGGGGCGCCGGGCGCGGCGTGGGAGGACAACCTGCGCGGTGTCGGCGCTGCCACCGCGCGCAGCGGCGCG
This sequence comes from Mycolicibacter senuensis, assembly GCF_002101885.1. Classification (GTDB taxonomy): domain Bacteria; phylum Actinomycetota; class Actinomycetes; order Mycobacteriales; family Mycobacteriaceae; genus Mycobacterium; species Mycobacterium senuense. The sequence goes on along the minus strand of NZ_LQPS01000043.1, from coordinate 110,038 downwards.
ACCGATGCGGTGCTCGACAGGTTCGGCCAGACCGCCGCTGAAACCGGCCAAGCCGGCGATGCCACCCACTTCCAGGCGTCGGTCGTGGTGCTCACCGACGCCGGTGTGCGGGTGTACGGGGCGGCCAACTTCGCTGCCAGTGTGCTCAAGGCCGTCGGTGTGGACCGGCCGCCGGCACAGCGGTTCACCGACCAGCCCTACATCGAGATCGCGGCCAGCGATGCCGACCTGGCCGGCCGGGCGGACTTGTCGGCGGCCGACGGTGACATCGTCTACGTCTCGTTCGCCTCGCCGGCGGCCAAAGCACGGGCGGCCGCCGTGTTCGACAGCGTGTCCTGGCGCCGGCTGGCGGCCAACCGTGACAGCCGGGTGTTCGTGGTCAACAACGAGGTGTGGCAGACCGGGCGGGGACCGATCGCCGCCCTCGGAGTGGTCGACGACCTGCACTGGCTGAACGCACCCATCAATTAGGCGGCCCCTGCCCGATCACCCGCCGCAGTTCGGCCGACGCCTGCTCCCTGGCCGCGGCTGCGTCCTCGCGTAGCCGGCGCATCTCGGAGTCCAGACCGCTGACCCGGTGCTGCAGGTCGTTCAGTTCGCGCACCTGCCTGGCCCGCAGGTCCCCTTCGGCGCCGTCGGTTCCGAGCACCTGCAGTTGCTCGGCGATGCGGCTCTGCGCGGTGTAGAGCGCGTCGCGCTGCTCTTCGGCCTCGTCGCATTGCTCGTCGAGCCGGCGAGCCGTGTTCTGGTGCTCCAGTACCTGCCGGAGCGCGTTGACCGTCTTCCGGCCCAGCGAGCGGCCCGCCAGCCAGTCCTCCAGTCGGCCCGGCTCCAGGTCCTCGTAGTCGATCTCCGAGGAGATCGGCCAGCTCTCCAGCACCGTCGCCTCGGCGGTCTGGTGCCCGGGAACCGTGACGCTGAAGCGGCGCCACCGCCCGTCCTGGCCGGCCTCGGCGGCACCATCCTGCGCGGTCACCGAATGGCCCGGGGACACCGCCAACTCGAAGATGACGTCGACCGGGTCGTCGTGGTCGTTCTCGGCGGTCAAGGTGTGCCACCGCTCGCGACGCTGCTCCTCGACGACCGCGTGGTCCGTCAGCCGAATCCGGGTGGTGACCGTCCGCAGCGTCGCTTCGCGGCGGCAGCGCACCGCGAGATCCTTGGCGAAGGCCAGCCGCACGTCGGCGCCGCGGGCGGTGAAGTCCAGCATGGCTTCTCCGGCATAGCCGTCCTGCTCGTAAACCACGGCGGGGCCCTCCTCGAGCACCAGGCCGGTGGTGTTGGTGAACGCCAGCACGATGTCGGGGGCGGCCCCGCGGTCTTCCCGCCAGACCACCTCTCGGCGCCCTGCATCGACGGGCGCCGCCGCCAACGGCACCATCGCCGCCCCGCCCCGCTTCAGCGACAGCGGGGTGGCCAGCCGGTATTCGAAATACTCACCGCGGTCCGCGGTTTCGACCTCCGCCACGGACTCGTCGTAGGCGCCTGCCGACGAGGGCAAGCCGTCCGGAACCGCCGACGCGAGCGGCATGCCTTCGCGCCCCCGCCGCGGCGCCGCGGCGCGCTCACTTTCGGCCACCACCACCCGCTGCACCCGCCGGCCGTGGTAGAGATCGATGTCGAACGAGATCGGTTGGCCGGTGGTCAAAGTCACCGCGACGTCGGTCAGATCCTCATCGATCGGATTGTGGATGATGCCGGTCGCGATCAGCGTCACGGTGTCGCCGTCGCGGATCGCCCGATAGGAGACCCGCCACATCGGCGCGGCGACGATGTAGGACACCCGCACGTCGTCGGCGGCGCCACGGATCTGCACCGTGACGTCGCAGTTGCGGCCGGCCGTGGCGGTGCGGGACCGGTCGATCAGGAATTCCAGGTCGTCTCTGGACGGTGCCTCGAGCAGTTCGATGCGACGGGCGTCGGTCAGGTCGACCAGGCTGATCACGCCGGAATCGGCCCGAAGCACCAGCAGTCGCCGGGCCGGCTCACCGGCGAGGTCGTCCACGCCGATCACCTCACCGCGGTGCGCCTGCTCGCCGGCGTAGACCTCGACGGCCCGGCCGCGCAGCGCGTCGAGCAGATCGACCAGCGCCTCCCCGGAGTCCAGGAGCAGGTTGCGGTCGGCCAACTCGGTACGTGGATCGGTGGGGGTGTCGAAGGACACCGCCCCTACCGATGCACCGCCGGCGACGGCGTGCACGGTCAGCGACTTCAGCACGTCTTTCATGTCGTCGCGACGGAATGTCAGTTCGAAGTCGCCGTCGACCGGGCCGCTGCGGCCCACGAAAGCCACGCCATGCTTATAGAGAACCAGTCGGTCAACCTTGGGACGTCTGTTCATACCCGGACCCTAATCTCGGGCGCCGACACCGTGCGGGTACCGGGCGCCGGGGTGAGCGGTGACCGAATTCACCGCGGCCGGACAACCGCTCCACCAATAAACTTTGCTAAGCTATGTTTTTATGCTTGATGCAGATCTGAAGAGGGATTTCCACTGATGAGCACCGTTTCCGCTTACGCCGCCACCTCGCCGGAGGCGCCACTGACCAAGACCACCATCACCCGCCGCGACCCCGGCCCGCACGACGTCGCCTTCGACATCGCCTTCGCCGGCATCTGCCACTCCGACATCCACACCGTCAAGGCCGAGTGGGGCCGCCCGCAGTATCCCCTGGTCCCCGGCCACGAGATCGCCGGTGTGGTGACCGCAGTCGGCGCGCAGGTCACCAAGTTCAAGGTCGGTGACCGCGTCGGTGTGGGTTGCTTCGTCGACTCGTGCCGCGAGTGCCCCAGCTGCCTGGCCGGCCACGAGCAGTACTGCACCGGCGGCGGCATGGTCGGCACCTACGCCGGCGTCGACCGCGACGGGCAGCCCACCCAGGGCGGCTACAGCGGCGCGATCATCGTCGACGAGAACTACGTGCTGAGCATCCCGGACGAGATTCCGCTGGATGCCGCCGCGCCGCTGCTGTGCGCCGGGGTCACCACCTACTCGCCGCTGCGCCACTGGAATGTCGGTAAAGGCAAGCGAATTGCGGTCGTCGGCCTCGGCGGACTGGGTCACCTGGCCGTCAAGCTCGGCACGGCGATGGGCGCCGAGGTGACCGTGTTGTCCCAATCCCTGAAGAAGATGGAGGACGGGCTGCGGTTGGGCGCCGAGCACTACTACGCCACCAGCGAACCCGAAACGTTCAAGAAGCTGCGCGGCAACTTCGACGTCATCCTCAACACCGTCTCGGCGAGCCTGGACCTGGGCGCGTACCTGAACCTGCTCACCCTGGACGGCACGCTGGTCGAGCTGGGCATGCCCGAGGGTTCGCTGGCGGTGCCGCCGGGCCCGCTGGTCCGGATGCGCCGCAGCGTGTCGGGGTCCTTGATCGGCGGGATCGCCGAGACCCAGGAGATGCTGAACTTCTGCGCCGAGCACGGCGTGCGCCCCGAGATCGAAGTGATCGAACCCGATTACGTCAACACCGCCTACGAGCGGGTGCTGGCCTCCGACGTGCGCTACCGCTTCGTCATCGATACCGCGTCGCTGCGCGGCGCCTAGCCCGGCCGCGGACGGTCGGCGGGGCCGCTCAGCTGCGGCGAATCCCCAGCACCCGTAGCAGTTCGGGCCGGCGCAGCACGAGCGCGATCCACACCAGCACACCGACGTAGACCCCGGACAGCACGAAGCCGGCCAGCGGTTTGTCGCCGTGCAGGTTGATCGTCACCGCTCCGCCCAGGTAGGCGGTCAGGCCCACGGCGCCCAGCACCGCGGTTCGCGGGATCAAGAAGGCGATCAGGCAGGCCAGCAGAACCCAGCCGATGACAGCGGTCTTGTCCGGGGAGAAGCCCAGTGCTTCGGTACCTTCGCGGGCGAACGACATTCCCACGATCTTCGGGATGGCGTCGATCGCGAAGAACAACCCGAGCACCGCGGTGATCACCGCTCCGGTGATCCATGCCCGGGAACGTGGCGTGCGGTCGGTCTCCGTGGTCATCGTGGTCTCCTGACTTCGATCGCCTGACCGCAACACTAGGCGCGGACCGGGGTGTCCGGCTCGCGGGCGCGCAGGAACACCGCGGTGTAGACGAACAGCAGCACCGCGGTGGCGACCAGCATCATCAACCCCACCGCGTAACTGTTCCGGGCCGCGTCGTAGGTCGCGCCCATCACCAGCGGCGGGAAGTAGCCGCCCAGTCCGCCGAAGGCCGCGACGATCCCGGTCACCGAGCCGACCGAGCCGGCCGGGGCCCGGTGGGAAACCCAGGCGAACACCCCGCCGGTACCGATGCCCAGCGCCACCGCCAGCGGCAGGAACGTCAGGCCCGACCAGATGTCGGCCGGCGGCTTGAACACCGAGATCAGGGTCTGCACCGCGATCCCGGCCAGCGAGGCCAGCACCACATACTTGGGCGCGATGTGGTCGGCCAGGGTCCCGCCGACCAGCCGGGCCAGCACGGCGGCCAGCGCGAACGCCGCGGTGCGCTCCCCCGCGCCGACCTGCGAGAACTGGTAGACCGCCTTGATGTAGATCGGCAGGTAGCTGGAGAACGCCACGAACCCGCCGAACACCAGGCCGTAGAGCAGCGACATCTCCCAGGTCACCCGCAGCCGGGCCGCCGCCTTCAGCTTCGGCAGCACCGGCGCGGTGTTGGGCACGAAACGCGGGCCGTTGCGCATCAGCACCACGCACAGCAGTACCGAAATCGCCAGGGCCGCAGCGACGACCAGGTGGGTGGCGAACAGGCCGACCGATGTCACCAACCGCGGGGTGACGAACGCCGATACCGCGGTTCCGACCATCCCCATACCGAACACTCCGGTGGCGAAACCGCGGCGTTGCGGGGCAAACCAGTTGTTGGCGAACGGAATTCCGATGGCGAACACGGTTCCGGCCACGCCGAGGAAGAACGCGGCCACAAGTATCAGCGGATAGGAGCCGATCTGCGCCGCATAGCCGACCACGAGCACCGGCACGATCGAGGCCAGCGACACCCCGATGAACATGGCGCGGCCCCCGAACCGGTCGGTCATCGGCCCGGTGACGGTCCGGCCCAGCGCGCCGATCAGGATCGGCGTCGCCACCAGCAGCGCCTGCTGGTTGGAGCTCAACGACATCCGGGTGGCGTACTGCGTCGAGAGCGGTCCGACCAGGTTCCACGCCCAGAAGCAGATCACCGAGACCCAGGTGCCCAGGAGCAGGTTGACGAGCTGCGATCTCCTGGATTCCGGGGTGCCAGCGACCGTCATGCGGTCATGAAAACACGGCCCGGGGCCGGGTCAGGCAGATTCAGCCCGTCACGTTGCGGACTTTCAGCATCGGCGCCGGGGTATCAGCGGCTCAGAACTCCCAGTCCTCGTCTTCAGTGATGACGGCCTTGCCGATCACGTACGACGAGCCCGACCCGGAGAAGAAGTCGTGGTTCTCGTCGCCGTTGGGGCTCAGCGCCGACAGGATCGCCGGATTGACGTCGGTCTCATCCCGCGGGAACAGCGCCTCATAGCCGAGGTTCATCAGCGCCTTGTTGGCGTTGTAGCGCAAGAACTTCTTGACGTCCTCGGTGAGTCCCACCCCGTCGTAGAGATCCTGGGTGTATTCGACCTCGTTGTCGTAGAGCTCGAAGAGCAGCTCGTAGGTGTAGTCCTTGAGCTCGGCGCGCTTGGCCTCGTCCAGGGTGGCCAGCCCGCGCTGGAACTTGTAGCCGATGTAGTAGCCGTGCACCGCCTCGTCGCGGATGATCAACCGGATCACGTCGGCGGTGTTGGTCAGCTTGCCCCGGCTCGACCAGTACATCGGCAGGTAAAACCCGGAGTAGAACAGGAAGCTCTCCAGCAAGGTGGAGGCCACCTTGCGCTTCAGCGGCTCATCCCCGCGGTAGTACTGCATGACGATGGCGGCCTTGCGCTGCAGGTTGGTGTTCTCCTCCGACCACCGGAACGCCTCGTCGATCTCATTGGTCGAGCACAGCGTGGAGAAGATCTGGCTGTAGCTCTTGGCGTGCACCGACTCCATGAACGCGATGTTGGTGTAGACCGCTTCCTCGTGCGGGGTGATGGCGTCGGGGATCAGGCTGACGGCGCCGACGGTGCCCTGGATGGTGTCCAGCAGCGTCAGGCCGGTGAAGACCCGCATGGTGAGCTGCTTCTCCTCGTCGGTGAGCGTCCCCCAGGAGGGCAGGTCGTTGGAGACCGGCACCTTCTCGGGAAGCCAGAAGTTTCCGGTCAAGCGATCCCAGACCTCGAGGTCCTTGTCGTCTTGCACCCGGTTCCAGTTGATCGCTGACACCCGGTCGATCAGCTTCAGTTTTTCGCTCACCAGAACCCCATTTCACCCGCGGAAAGCTAGGCCTCCGACACTACCCCTGGGGGCCGACAACCCGTGGCAACACAAGAAGTTGTGTCTGCGTGTCGCGTCAGCCGGCTCCGGAGAAGCGGTACTCGTCCGGGCGCAGCTTGCGGGTGACGCGGCGATACTGCCATGTCATGCCGCTCCACAGCGTCCGGTTGACGCCGTGCTCGTCGAGGTACCAGCTGCGGCAGCCGCCGGTGTTCCACACCGACCCGCCCAACTGCTGCTGCAGTTCGTCGTTGAAACGGTCCTGGGCGGCACGGGTCGGCGCCAGCGCCTGCGCCCCGACGGCGTCGACCGCGGCGATCGCTTCGGCGACGTAGTGGATCTGCGACTCGATCATGATCACCACCGAGGTGTGCCCCAGGCCGGTGTTGGGACCCAGCAGGAAGAACAGGTTGGGCATGTCGGCGACCGCGACGCCCCGGTGCGCCACCACCCCTTCGGTGTTCCACCGGTCCACCAGGTCCTCGCCGCCCGGCCCCTTGATGTCGACGTAGGTGTAGGAGTCGGTGACGTGGAAGCCGGTGGCGTAGATGATGACGTCGCACGGGTGCGCCACACCGTCGGCGGTGACGATGCCCCCGGCGGTGATCTTCTCGATGCGCTCGGTGATCAGCTGCGCCTTCGGGTTGGCGACCGCCTGGTAATAGTTGGGCGCGTAAAGGATTCGTTTGCAGCCTGCCCGATAGCTCGGGGTGAGTTTGCGGCGCAGTTCCTTGTCGCCGACGTTGCGGCGGATGTTCCAGCGGCCGACCAGCTCGACCGCCCGCAACAGGCCCGGACGCCGGGTCATGGCATAGCCCAGTCCCTCCAGCCCGCAGTAGATCCCGGCGCGCACCGCACGGCGCAGGCCCGGGATGGTCGAGAACGCCGTCAGCAGCGCCCGGGGAAACGGGCTGTTGGGCCGCGGCACCACCCACGGCGGGGTGCGCTGGTACAGCTGCACCTGGGCCACCTTCGCATCGTCGCGAACCAGCTCGGGCACGATCTGGATGGCGCTGGCACCGGTGCCGATCACCGCGACTCGCTTGCCGGTCAGGTCGATGCTGTGATCCCACTGCGCGGAATGGAAAGCCGCCCCGGCGAAGTCGTCCCTGCCGTCGATGTCGGGCAACCGCGGGATATGCAGTGCGCCGGCACCGGAGATCAGGAACTGGGCGCAGAACTCCTGGCCGGTGGTGGTGAACACGTGCCAGCGGAATTCGTCGTCGTCCCAGTGCGCCCGCTCGACCTGCGACCCGAACCGGATGTGGCGGAGCAATCCGTGCTTGTCGGCGACGCCCCGCAGGTAATCCAGGATCTCCGGCTGCGGCGAGAACAGTTTGCTCCAGGTCGCCTTCGGCTCGAAGGAGAAGGAGTACAGGTGCGACGGGACGTCGCAGGCGCAGCCGGGGTAGGTGTTGTCACGCCAGGTTCCGCCGATGTCGTCGGCCTTCTCCAGGATCAGGAAGTCGACGCCGCGGCGTTGCAGCTCGATGCCCATGCCGAGTCCGGAGAATCCGGTTCCGATGATCAGCGCACGGGTTTGCACCGGCTTGTCGCCGGGGGTTTCGCGCGCCGGACGCTCGGCTTCCTGCTTGACAACGGACATCTCACACCACTTTCCGGGAACGCCGGTACTGGGTATTTTCCAGTGTCGCCACGGCAGCGGTAGGTGTCAACGCGCTCCTGCGGCCGGCGCGGATTCGAGAATCAGGCGACGGGCTGGCGCTGAACGGCCTCATGAATCGGTTGATCGGGGTCCATCACGATTCCGAGGCTGTTGGCGGTGCCGTCGACGACGCTGATCATGATTGTCGTCAGGTAACCCACGAAGGTGTCGCGCGGCATTCGCCGCGGGCTGTCCAGCTCCGGACCGAGCCACCAGTCGGTGGCCGAGGTCGCCGTACCGAAGGCCGCGAACGCCGCCAGCTCGAGCGTCTCGCCGTTGAGGTCGAGCTCTCGCAGTTCATTGCTGAACATCTCGGCCATTGCCAGGGTGATCGTCCGGCCTTCGTTGAGCGTCCGCATCGTCGGCACGGACTGCGCGCGCACCCGGCCCTGAATGAAGAACCGCAACACATTGGGGTGTGCGTCGACCAGGGCCACGTACTCTTCGACACTGCGCTGGACGATCTCGCGCAGCGAGTTGGTGGCGACGTCGATGGAGGCGAAGATCGCCGTCCACAGGTCGTCGCGCAGCCGGGTTCCGACCGCCTCGAACAGGTCGTCCTTGTCCGTGAAGTGCCGGTAGATCTTGGGCTTGGCGGTGCCGGCCTCCTCCGCGATCTGCCGCACGCTCAGATCGGGTCCGAGCCGGTCGATCGCCCGGAAGGCCGCCTCGACGATCTCGCCGCGGACCTTCTTGCGGTGTTCGCGCCACCGCTCGCTGCGCGCGTCGACCTTCTGCTCACCGTTGTCGGCCGACTTGGCCTTACTCGTTCCGCGCACGTCAAGCACCATACCGCCTAGCCCTGGCTGACCTGGGGAGACCGCGCGGTGACCTGGTCCGTTAGCATCGATAGACGGTTCCGCGGCGCCTCGAGGCGCATATTTGAGACGAGAAGTAGTGACCCAACGATTCGACCTGGCCATCGTCGGCGGCGGCCCGGCAGGATCAGCGGCCGCCTGGCAGGCCCGTCAGGCCGGCGCGAGCGTCGTCGTCCTGGACAAGGCCGACTTCCCGCGCGACAAGCCCTGCGGTGACGGGCTGACCGCCCGCGCGGTCAGTTATCTGCAGAAGATGGGACTGGCCGAACAGGTTGCCAAGTTTCACCAGGTCAACCGGGTGAAGGTGTTCAGTCCCAGCGAGTGGGAACTGTCGTTTCCGCGCCGTCCCGGAATGCCCGACCACGGGTACGTCGCGCGCCGGCCCGAGCTGGACACCCTGCTGCTCAAACATGCCGAGTCCGCCGGCGCCCAGGTCCGGCAATCGGCCGAGGCCACCGCGCCGATACTCGACGATTCCGGCCGGGTCACCGGGGTCTTGCTGAAGAGCGGCGAGAAGGTGCTGGCCGACGCGGTGATCGCCGCCGACGGCGCTTACTCGCCGATCAAGCGCGCGCTGAAACTGGACTCGGACTACACCGGCTACTCCGCGATCGCGATCCGTGCCGAGATGCCGGCGGTACGTCCCGACGTCGACTCGCTCGACATCTACCTGAAGCTGGTGTTCGAGGGTGACCAGCTGCCCGGCTACGGCTGGGTGTTCCCGCTGGGCGACGGGCGGGTCAACATCGGCCTGGGCTACGTCAACAGTTACAAGAACTGGCAGGCCATCAACGCCACGCGCTTCCTCGGCGAATTCCTGGAAACCCTCCCGCGGGAGTGGGAGCTGCCGTCGATCACCGAGCTGAAACAGTCCAAGACGGTGCGGGCCTGGCGGCTGCCGATGGGCTTCACCGCGTGGCCGCCGTGGCGTCCCGGTGTGTTGTTCGTCGGCGACTCGCTGGGTGCGGGCCGGCCGACCTCCGGCGCCGGTATCTCCAAGGCGCTGGAATCGGGGCTGACTGCCGGTGAGTGCGCCGTCGCGGCGTTGACCAACGGCGGGCCCGACGACTTCACCAATTACGCCCAGCGGATGGAAGCGGCCTGGGGCCGGGAATACCGGCGCGGCCGGTTCTTTCACCGGCTGGCCGGCGTGCCGAGGCTGGCCGGCGCCGGCCTCAAGCTGCTCGACAACGCGCGCTTCCGCGAGATGATGCTCAAATACCTCTACGCCAAATCCGAAGGACGCCCCGACCACAGCTACTGACATCGCAGCCCGCATCGCCACGCGGTCGCCGAGACTGAATCTCACGACGCGACACACGCCGGTGCAGCGTCGCACACTTTCCCAATCGACGCGGCTCGGCCGGCTACAGGCCGCGGGCGCCCAGCCAGGCGTAGATGCGTTCTGCTACCGCTTCCCAACCGGGTTCGAGCATCATGTTGTGGCCCATGCCGGGCACGATCTCGGCGATGGTGCCATAGGCGCGCGCCAATGCGTGCTGCTCGGAGACCGCCAAGGCGCCGTCGTGCTCTGCACCCACGACCAGCAGCGGCGTGGTTATCCGCTGAGGTCTGACAGCATTCAACATCAGCACATCGAGCAATACTCGCTGGCTTTCCTCCTGCAGCAGCGCTTTGTAGCGCACGACGTCGGCGTCGGGAGTCGTCGCCGAGTAGAGCAGTTCCCGGACCCGTTCCGGCGTGTTGAACAACTGCAGCGATCTGCCCGTGAAATGAAAACCCATCATCAGCCAGGGGTGCCGGAAGTTCAGTCGCCGCGAAAGGCCGACAGCGCCGCGCGCCGATATGGACGCCAGCAGCACCCCCGCGGGGGCCGGCGACGACTCCAAATATTTCTGCACCACATAGCCGCCCATCGAGTGGCCGATCAGCACCGGCGGAGTAGGCAGAGCATGCGCCACCGAACGGACGTCGTCGACATAGTCCGCGCCCGAACAACCACGCAGCCGCTGCTGCAGCGAGCTCTTGCCATGGCCTCGCAGGCTGACCGCTAGTGCTCGATATCCCCTGCCGGCGAAGAAGTTCAGATAGTGTTCGGCCCAACACCACGCGCCATGCCAGGCGCCGTGCACGAACAGCAGCGGGGCTTGGTGGGCGGGGGTGCTGGCACCCACGTCGATGACTTCAAGCCGGTCGGCTTCGCACCGCTGGACTGAATTCTGCGGTCCGGGCTGCGCCGTCACAGCAGTGCGCCTTCCCGCGCCTTGATGCGCGCATAGATCGGCGCGGCGGCGACCGTGGTGAACGGTACCGCTAGCGGGAATTCATCGCTCAGCGAGCTGATTTCGCAGTGCCGCACGCAGGTGGCCAGCGCCAGGGTCGCTTCCAGCATGGCGAAGTGATCACCGATGCACTTGCGCGGTCCACCGCCGAACGGCAGATACTGCCATCGGTTGCGACCAGCGGAATTCTCCGGGCTGAAGCGGTCGGGGTCGAACTCGTCGGGCCGCTCCCACAGCGCCGGATCGCGGTGCAACGCGTAGACGCCGACCTCCACGATGGACCCGGCCGGCACCCGGTAGCCGTCGACGGCGATGTCGCGCACCACTGTTCGGCCGTTTAGCGCTCCCGGCGGACATAATCGCAGCGCCTCGTGCAGTACCTGGACGGTGTAGGACAGTCCGGCCACATCGTCAGGGGTCAGCTCCGCAGTCGGGACCGCCGCGACCTCGGCGGCGATCCGGCGCTGGATATCGGGGTGGTTGCCCAGCGCCCACAATGCGTAGGCCAGTACCGTCGCGGTGGTGTCGTGGCCTGCAAGCATGAACACGATCAGCTCGTCGCAGATCTCGCGGTCGGTCAACCCCCGGCCGGTTTCGGGATCGGTGGCGCCCATCAATCCGCGCACCAGCGGCGCGTCACGAGTCGGGTCGGATCGGCAGGTTTGCAGGATGTCGTCGGCGTAGCGATGCAACGTCGCGCTGGCGGCCCGCGCCCGGTACCGCGCCGGGGTCGGCAGCCAGCGCGGGGCACGCACCGGAGCGAACACCCGATCGGTGACATAAGCCAGCGCAACGCGCATCGTCTCGGCCACGGAATCGACGTGGTCGTCGAAGTCGACGCCCAGCACCGACCGCCCCAGTGCCCGCATCGTCAGCCTGCGGCATTCGGCATCCAGATCGACCGTCATGCCGTCGCGCCACCCGGTGGCCACCATCTCGGCAGCCTGCGCCATGCGTCCACCAAAGCCGCGGACGTGCTGCTTGGTGAACAACGGTTGCAGCATGCGCCGCCGGGGCAGCCAGGGCTCATTTCGGAGATCGAACAGGTTGGGGCCGAGCAGATACCGGACCTCATCGTGCGTCGGGGCGCGGTCGACGTCCCCGCTGCTGAGCACGTCGTGCGCGCCCTGCGGCGAGGTCACCACCACGATCGGGGGCGTCAGCCACGTCGGCGCCAGTACCACGCGGGTCACCGGCCCGCCGGCATCTCGCAGCTTCTCAATCCCGGTATGCATCTGCCGAACCTCGCGCAATCGCTGCCAGTACGGTAGCGGGTTCTTCGGCGCTAACGGCAGGGCGCGAACGTCGACGGTCTCGGTCATGGCGTGAGCCAATCAGGCCCGCAGCGCCGCCGCCTCATCCGAATGGTTGAGATTTTCCCAGGAAATCGGAGGGATCACCGCCCCGTCGAGGGAGCAGAATCTCCGTTATCCGGGCGACATGCCCCTTGAACGAGAGACCGGCGATGTCGACGACGATGGCCATTGACGACTTCTCGCGATTAGTTGCGGCCGTCTACCGCGCGGTGATGTCACCCGCAGACTGGACTGCGGTCCTGTGCGAACTGCAGCGGACACTCGACGCCCAGTGCGCATTAGTGCGCGTGGATGAGTCGGGCCGAACGATTCAGAATGCGAGCCTGGCAGCTGAAGCGCGCGCCGACTACGAACAGCACTACCGCCGGATCGACTACGTGCTTGCCGCCGTGGAACAGAGCCCGGTCGGGGTGTTGCGCAGTGGACGTTCACTGATCGCGTTGCAGGCCAAATCGGAGTTTCACGTCGACTGGCTGCGCCCGCTGGAGATGACCGACGGCTTGTTGGTGCGACTAACCGGTGGCCCCGCACCGCAGGCGTTCCTCGCCGCCGGGCCACGCTCGCCCGAGCCCTTCGTCCCGCTGATCAGTGCTCTGGTGCCGCATCTGCAGCAGGCGCTGCGCTGCCAAGCGCGTCTGGCAGCGGCAGATCGCCGTGCCGTGGACCTTGCCAACGTCACTGAGGCGCTGCGCCAGGCCGTCATCGTGGTCACCACCGACTCCCGAATCGTCTACGCCAACGCTGCCGCCGAGGACATGCTGCGGTCAGGCGGCGGACTCCGAATGCGCGGCGGGCGACTCGAAGCGGTAGCCGCCAGCGCTGACAACGCACTCCAACGCGGCATTCACGACGCCCTGGCGGCAGGAGACAGCACACCGTCTGGAAGCTCAGTGTTGTGCACCCGACCCGCAAACCAGCGTCCCTACATCATCGAGGTGTTGCCCGCCGAATCGGCCGCCGGCGGCTCCGCCAGGCGCGCTATGGTCATGGTCTTCGATCCAGAGCATGAATCCGACACCACCCCAGCGCTATTGCGCCGCCACTACGGCCTGACGGCCGGTGAGACCGAGGTCGCCGTCATGGTGCTGAGCGGCAGCGGCGTCAAAGACATCGCCGAACGCATGTCGCTGTCGCAGGCCACCGTCAAGACGCATCTGCAGCACGTCTTCGACAAGACGGGAACCCACCGCCAGGCCGATCTCATCCGGTTGCTGCTCAGCCTGCGCTCGCCCCGCCGGTGAACTCAGCGTCGACCGCGCTGGCCCGATCCTGGCTTCCTTGCGACCTTGCCCGCCGCGGCCCGGGCGGCCTGCTTGGCGAGGGTCTTCTCCCGCGCGGTGCGTTTCGGTGCCGGCTGAGACTGCCCACGCGACGACCCGGGTTTGCGGCCGCGCACGATGCCGACGAACTCGTCGACCAGTTCGGATTGCGTCCCTTCCGGGAAGGCGAGCGCCACGGCGCAGGTAGGCGCGTCGATGATCGGTCGGTAGGTCAGGTCCTTGCGGTGATACAGCCGCGCCAGCGACTGCGGAACGATCAGAGCGCCCATCCCGGCGGCCACGAGTTCTATTGCGTCCTGGGTGGTGTCGGGCCGGTGGTCGATCGGGTCACCGGGCGGGTCCGCCCAGCCGACGACGTCGTCGAGCGGGAGCAGGATCGGCTCGCCGCTGAGCTCCGCGGCGGTGATCTCGTCGGCGGCGCACACCAGGTGTTCCGTCGGCACCACGGCCACCGTCGTCTCGTCATAGAGCGGGATGACAGCCAACCCGGAGGTGTCGGCCGGCGGCCGCAGCAACGCCACGTCGACGGTGCCGGCCCGCACCGCTGCGACCGCCTCTGCCGCAACCACGCTGTGCAGCCGCAGCGGAACGTCCGGGTGGCGCTGCGCCCAGATCCGAGCCCACTTCGCCGGCGTCGCGCCCGGGACGTACCCGAGGGTCAGGGAAGGCCGGCTCACCGCATCAGGCTACCGATAAGGTCATGGGAATGAGCAGGCCGAACTCGCAGTCCATGAAGCCCGCCACCGCGGCAAAGAAGCTGGACGTCTACCTGCCCGCCACGCCGGCGGAGTTCCAGCAGAACCCGATCACCCGCACCGAACTCGCCGCGCTGCAGGCGGACCCGCCGCCGTGGCTCAAGGACCTGCGTAAGAACGGGCCGCACCCGAAGAACCTGGTGGCGGCCAAGCTGGGCGTCTCGATCGCCGCTCTCGCCCGCAACGGAGTCGAGAGTGCGCTCACCACCGAGCAGATCAATCAGCTGCTCGAGGAGAAACCGGACTGGCTGGCCACCGAACGCGAGGGCTACCAGGAGGTGCTGCGCGAGCAGCGACGCCTCAAATCGCTGCAGGCCGAACAGGCCCGCGAGAAGCGACCCTGAGCTGTCACAACATGCAGCTGACGCAGCCCTCCACCTCGGTGCCCTCCAGCGCCATCTGCCGTAGCCGGATGTAGTACAGCGTCTTGATTCCCTTGCGCCAGGCGTAGATCTGCGCGCGGTTCACATCGCGGGTGGTGGCGGTGTCCTTGAAGAACAGCGTCAGGCTCAGCCCCTGGTCCACGTGCTGGGTGGCCGCGGCGTAGGTGTCGATGATCTTCTCGTAGCCGATCTCGTAGGCGTCGGAGTAGTACTCCAGGTTGTCGTTGGTCATAAACGGCGCCGGGTAGTAGACCCGGCCGATCTTGCCTTCCTTGCGGATCTCGATCTTGGAGACGATCGGGTGGATCGACGACGTCGAGTGGTTGATGTAGGAGATCGACCCGGTCGGCGGAACCGCCTGCAGGTTCTGGTTGTAGATCCCGTGGGCCTGCACCGATTCCTTTAGCCGCTGCCAATCGCTTTGCTCGGGGATCCGGATACCGGCGTCAGCGAAGAGTTGGCGCACCTTGACCGTCTTGGGTTCCCACACCTGGTCGATGTATTTGTCAAAGAACTCCCCGGTGGCGTACTTGGACTTCTCGAAGCCCACGAACGACTTACCCCGTTCCAGGGCAAGGCGATTCGATGCCCGCAGCGCGTGATACAGCACGGTGTAGAAGTAGATGTTGGTGAAGTCGATGCCCTCTTCGGAGCCGTAGTGGACGTGCTCCCGGGCCAGGTAGCCGTGCAGGTTCATCTGGCCCAGGCCGATGGCGTGCGACTCGTTGTTGCCGTGCTCGATCGAGGGCACCGACCAGATGTGGGTCTGGTCCGACACCGCGGTCAGCGCCCGGATGGCGACCTCGATGGTCTGGCCGAAGTCCGGCGAGTCCATCGCCTTGGCGATGTTGAGCGAGCCCAGGTTGCAGGAGATGTCCTTGCCCACCTTCGCGTAGCTCAAGTCGTCGTTGTACTCCGACGCGGTGGAGACCTGCAGGATCTCCGAGCACAGGTTCGAGTGGGTGATCTTGCCCTCGATGGGATTGGCCCGGTTGACGGTGTCTTCGAACATCACGTACGGGTAACCGGACTCGAACTGCAGCTCGGCCACGGTCTGGAAGAACTCACGTGCCTTGATCTTGGTCTTGCGGATGGCCGAGTTGTCGACCATCTCGTAGTACTTCTCGCTGACCGAGATGTCGGCGAACGGCACGCCGTAGACCCGCTCGACGTCGTAGGGCGAGAACAGGTACATGTCCTCGTTCTTCTTGGCCAGCTCGAAGGTGATGTCGGGGATCACCACGCCCAGGCTCAGCGTCTTGATCCGGATCTTCTCGTCGGCGTTCTCCCGCTTGGTGTCCAGGAACCGGTAGATGTCGGGATGGTGGGCGTGCAGGTAGACCGCCCCGGCACCCTGGCGGGCGCCGAGCTGGTTGGCGTAGGAGAACGAGTCCTCCAGCAGCTTCATGATCGGGATGACCCCGGAAGACTGGTTCTCGATGTTCTTGATCGGCGCGCCGTGCTCGCGAATGTTGGTCAGCAGCAACGCCACTCCCCCGCCGCGCTTGGACAGCTGCAGGGCGGAGTTGATCGAGCGGCCGATCGACTCCATGTTGTCCTCGATGCGCAGCAGGAAGCAATTGTGCACGACAGTGCCGCGAATCGTGTAGGTGTGCGTGCCCTCGACGTGGAGGTTGTACACAGTGTCGGGAACATCTGCGGTGCGCTCGACAGCGCGTACGCCATACACATGACGGCCGTGCACGACCTGATACGTCGAACGATTTGTGCCCTTACGTCCTACGTAGTTGTGCAGATTCTTGCCGACATCAAAGATGAAGTCTTCGTTGATGCCGGGTAGCCCGGGAACGAAGACGTGACCGGTGGGATTACCCGCCTGGTTGATGTAGCGGCGAACCACCGACATGATGCCCAGCCGACGCAGGATTAGCTGCACCTGGTCGACCAGCTCCGGGTTGACGAGGTCGAGAACCATTCCGCCGGAAGTACTGCAACCGTCGCCGCGGAAGAGCCCGGCGAGCAGACCACGCTGAAAATCTTCATCTGCGGACAGAACATCGTGTGTCAGCCGCTTGTTTCCGTATCCCGTTCCGGCCATCGACAGCAGTAGTGAGGCCACGACTTTGCTATTGCAGGCCATCTTGATGGAGTGATCGGATTCGTTGGTGTTCGAAGTCAAGTCGACCCCGAACACCTGCTTGAATGCCATGTTCAACTGGCCCTGGTAGTCGACCTCGCGCGCACCCAGCGTGAAGTGGACACCGTTGGGTCGCAGGCCAGCCACTCCAGACCTCTTGGAGACATGCCCTTCGGCGACGTACCAACCGAGGATCAGCCCCAATTCGTAGGACTCTTCGACATATCGATTGACCGCAATAAAGTTTTGACTGTGCCGCTGCCTATTTCGATGCTTGGCATCGGTATTGACCTTACGAATCAGTCCATCGACCTCTTCGTATACACCGTCGCCAACGTGGTCCATGAGGTCGAACACGCGGCGTTCGCGCTCCTCTAGCGGAGCAGCGGTCACGATGAAGTCAGACGGCTGCACGTCCTGGGCAGCCAGCCATACAAAGCCGTTGAAGGGGTCGGCACCGTCGCCGTCGATCAGCGAGTCGACTGCGCGTGTGGTCCAGACCAGGATTGGATGCTCGGGCGTGCAACGGATTGAATCCTTGTGCCCGAAGTGCGAAATCGACACCAGCGGTTGGTCGTTTGGATTCGTAACCAGGGCCTCCACCTCGCGGTAGGAGCCGTCGTGCGACAAGACCCGATCACCGGGCCCCAAATCCTCGATAGCTCGAGGTCCGTCGATCGTGTCAACCTCTGTGCCGGCGGGAAAACAGCTGACCGCCTCGCCGCGCTGCTTCTTACCGGCGTTCAGAAACGTCGGGGTGGCGGGCTGAAAACGGCCGTCGATGATCTCGTCGACGAGCTGCTCGGCCAGCTTGGTGTCGCCGGAGGCCAGGGTCAGCGCCACCATGCACACCCGGTCCTCGAACCGTTCCAGGTAGCGCTTGCCGTCGAAGGTCTTCAGCGTGTAGGAGGTGTAGTACTTGAACGCGCCGAGGAACGTCGGGAACCGGAACTTCTTGGCGTAGGCGCGATCCAGCAGCGACTTGACGAAGTTGCGCGAGTACTGGTCGAGCACCTCGCGCTCGTAGTACTCCTTCTGGATCAGGTAGTCGAGCTTCTCGTCCTGATTGTGGAAGAACACCGTGTTCTGGTTGACGTGCTCCAGGAAGTACTGACGGGCCGCCAGCACATCCTTGTCGAACTGGATCTTCCCGTCGCTGTCGTACAGGTTGAGCATCGCGTTGAGCGCGTGGAAGTCCAGCTCGCCCACCGGTGCGCTGCGGGTGGTTGGGGTTACCTGCTCTGCAGTTGCAGCGGTAGGTGGCATGCCTCGTCCTTCCAGAAATCGGTCAAGCCGGCGCGGACGGCTTGCACGTCCTCGTCGGTTCCCATCAATTCGAATCGGTACAGGTACGGCACCCCGCACTTGCTGGCGACCACGTCGCCCGCGTAGCAGAACTCCGCACCGAAGTTGGTGTTGCCGGCGGCGATCACGCCACGCAGCAAGCTCCGGTTGTGTTCGTTGTTCAAAAAGGCGATGACCTGCTTGGGCACGTAGCCGCCTGCGGCGTCATCGGTGATGTTCGGTGTGCCGCGGCCGCCGCCGTAGGTCGGCAGCACCAGCACGTAGGGGTGGTCGACCTCGATGCGTCCGTGCAGCGGAATCCGGATGGCCGGCAGTTGCAGCTTCTGCACGAAGCGGTGGGTGTTCTCCGACACCGAGGAGAAATACACCAGGCTGCATTCAACATCCGCCGACACGGCGACCCCCTTCAGCTCTCAGTCAGACTCCACCCGTACCCGACGAGGCGGCCGATTATGCGCTGAGCGCGGTCTGTGCCAGCGCCTTGATGCGGTCCGGCCGGAAACCCGACCAGTGGTCGTTGCCGGCGACGACGACCGGGGCCTGCAGGTAACCCAGCGCCATCACGTAGTCCCGCGCATCGGAGTCGAGGGTGATGTCCACGATCTCGTAGGCGATGCCCTGGTTGTCCAGCGCCTTGTAGGTGGCGTTGCACTGCACGCATGCGGGCTTGGTGTAGACGGTGATGCTCATGGCGCCAGACTCCTCAGCGAATCGTCGACAACGAACAGGGAACGAATCAGGTAGTGCTTTCAGCGGACCTTCAAGGCCGTGGATCTCCGGCTTCCGCCGCAGCTCCGGGCACTGATTCGATGCCGTTCGCCGCAGTCCGGTCAGCCGGATCATCCGGGGCCTGTCGGTGCTTGAAACACTACACCTAGTGGGTGACCTTGAGAAGCCATACAAGATGTTCCGAACAACATTCTTGAAATTCGCTGGTTGTAAGCCTGCGGCCGTTACCGCGTCGGCGTGTCGCACGTCACAAAAATGCCCGAAGTGGCCCATGACGACAGGTCTACCACCGGCCACCGACGACCACGGCGGGTCACCCGGCCGGCGCCGGGCTCCCAGCAAAGACTTCGCGGGCGGCGCTCAGCGCGCCTCGACCGCCAGTTTGGCGATGACAGCCCGTACGTCGGACACCAACTGCGCGTGATCGCGGGGATGCTTTCCTCCCAGCGTGCCGATCGGCACTGAGAGCTTGATCTCCTCGACCACTCGCGGCCCGGCGAGACCGAAGGACTTGCGGGTCTCGTCGTGGGCCCACACGCCGCCGTACCGGCCCAGCGCCGCCCCGATCACCGCCAGCGGCTTGCCCTTCAGCGCACCGTCGCCGAACGGGCGCGACAGCCAGTCGATGGCGTTCTTGAGCACACCGGGGATGGTGCCGTTGTACTCCGGGGTGACCACCAGGGCCGCGTCGGCGCCGGCGGCCACCGCGCGCAGGGCAGTCACCGCCGGCGGCACGGTCGCGGGCGTGTCGAGATCCTCGTTGTAGAACGGCAGCTCGCCGAGCCCCTCCCTGATCGTCACGCTGACACCGACTGGAGCGGCCTCGACCGCCAACTGCGCGATCTGGCGGTTGACCGACGCCGTGCGCAGGCTGCCGACCAACGCCAATACCGTGATCTCGCGGCTCACCTCGTCACGGATTTTTGCGAGGGCAGCAGGGCCCGGCTGAACACGCGGTTGGCCTGGCGCATCGCAGCGCTGTAGGGCAGCCAGGCCAGTCGCTTGAACGCGTACAGCGCCCGGATGTCACCGGAGGTGTAGACCAGGTAGCGGTTGCGGGCCACCCCGGCCAGAATCTTCTCGGCCGCCTTCTCCGGCGACACGGCGTGGCCGGCGAAACGGCCCACCCACTTCTCCACCTGCGGGTCCTCGCGGTCGACGCCGGCGATCTCGACGGTGTTGACCAGCCCGGTCTTGACCGCGCCGGGCACCACCACCGACACCCCGATGCGGTGCCGGGCCAGGTCGAAGCGCAGCACCTCCGACACCCCGCGCAGCCCGTACTTGCTGGCGCTGTAGGCGGCATGCCAGGGCAAGGCGACCAACCCGGCGGCCGAGGATACGTTGACCAGGTGCCCGCCGCGACCGGCGGCGACCATCGGCGGCAGGAACGTCTCGATGACGTGGATGGGGCCCATCAGGTTGATGTCGACCATCTTGCGCCACTGCTGATGGGTCAACCGGTCGACGGTCCCCCACGCCGACACGCCCGCGATGTTCATCACGACGTCCATCGGCTCGTGCCGGGCATGGATGTCAGCGGCGAACGCGGCGACGTCGTCGTAGTCGGCGATGTCGATCACCCGGTGTTCGGGGACCTGTGCTCCCAGCGCGCGCGCATCGGCGACGGTTTCGGCCAGTCCGTCGGCGTTGCGGTCGGTCAGATACAGCTCGGCGCCCGCCTCGGCGAGCCGTAACGCGGTGGCCCGGCCGATGCCGCTCGCCGCTCCGGTGATGAAGCACCGCTTGCCCCGGTAGTAGTGCGCTACGCGTGTCATGGCAGCAGACCCTACCGCCCGGGTTACCGCACCGGCGGCGGATGATTCAACCCCGCGCCGCGTCCCCGCCCCACAGCGCGGTGAGCCACAGCGCCTCGAGCACCCGCACCCCGCGTCCCACGTCACCATCGGCTCCCAGAAACGCGGTGTCCCCGGACAGCATGTAGCCGGTGGTGGCGGCCAGCGTCCGCACGAGTGCGGGGATGTCGTCACTGATCGGATTCGCGGTGCCCGCGGCGATCTCGTCGTTGACCACGCCGACGATCTGGTTGATCACCGCGTCGATCTGGGCGTCGAGCAGTTCCCGGATCTCGGCGTCGCTGTTGCGCGCCATGTTGCACGCCGACATCACCGGATCGTTGTGGGCATAGACGGCCGCCGCACTGCCCACCATGCGTTCTGCGAAGGCCGCCGGCGATTCGTCGGCGCCGCGCGCCGCGAAATAGTGGGTCAGTTCTTCGAGCTCCTGGCTCGCCTCGGCGAGGATGTGCGCCAGCACGGCGTACTTGGAGTCGAAGTAGAAATAGAAGCCCGACCGCGCCACCCCGGCCCGGTCGCTGATGGTGCTGACCGACAACTCCGCGAACGGCTTTTCCTCCAGCAATTCTCGCACTGCCTGCACAATCGCCTGGCGTTGCTTGTCCCCGCGCCGCAGCGGCAGATCGTCGGGAGTCGAGCCGGCCGAGTCGTGCTGGGTACTCACCCTTGCACCTTGCACCACGCCGCGCCGTATTCAAACTTGACACCCGTCAATTTTGATCTGAAGATGTGGATGGGTGACGGTCGCCACAGACCGTCATAGGCGCTGCGCACCTGACGTCCACGAACGAGAGGTAGTCATCCGATGACGACCATGACCACCCCGCAGTATCTTCTCGACCAGGCCCGGCGCCGGTTCACCCCGACGCTGAACACCATCCCCGGGATGGGCGCCATCGAGAAGCGACTGCTCGACGTGGACTGGAAGCAGAAGACGCTGGCCGAGCCCCCGGCCGGTAGCGAGCTCAAGCCGATCGTCGGCGACTCCGGGCTGCCGGTGTTGGGCCACATCGTCGAGATGTTCCGGGGCGGCCCGGACTATGCGATGCACATCTACCGCAAGCACGGTCCGGTGTACTTCGCCGAATCGCCGATCCTGTCCTCGGTGGTCGCGCTGGGCCCCGACGCCACCGAGACGGTCTTCGCCAACCGCAAGAAGGACTACTCCACTACCGGATGGATCCCGGTCATCGGCCCGTTCTTCAACCGCGGGCTGATGCTGCTGGACTTCGAGGAGCACTTGGCGCACAAGCGGATCATGCAGGGCGCGTTCACCCGCCCGCGGCTGGCCAGCTACGTCGAGGACATGGACCGGGTGGCCACCGAGCTGGTGGCGAAGTGGCCCACCGACAACCCCCGATTCCTGTTCTACCCGGCGGTCAAGGAACTGACCCTGGATGTGGCCTCGGTGGTGTTCATGGGCATGGACCTGCGTGACGACCACAAGACGGTGGCGAAGGTCAACCACGCGTTCGAGCAGACCACCCGGGCCGGCGGTGCGATCATCCGCACGCCCGTGCCACCGTTCAAGTGGTGGCGCGGCATTCAGGGCCGCAAGGTGCTCGAGGACTACTTCACCCAGCGGGTGCGCGAGCGCCGCAACGTCGAGGGCACCGACATGCTCACGGTGCTGTGCCATACCGCCGACGAGGACGGCAACACCTTCAGCGACGCCGACATCGTCAACCACATGATCTTTTTGATGATGGCCGCCCACGACACCACGACCTCGACCCTGACCACCATGGTCTACCACCTGGCGGCCCATCCGGAATGGCAGGAGCGGGCGCGCGAGGAGTCGGCACGGCTCGGCGACAGCCCGCTGGACATCGAGGCGCTGGAGAAGCTGGAGACCCTCGATCTGGTGATGGACGAGTCGCTGCGGCTGGTCACTCCGTTGCCGTTCAACATGCGCCAGGCCGTGCGCGACACCGAACTGCTCGGGCACTACGTTCCGGCCGGCACCAACGTGACGCTGTGGCCGGGGATGAACCACTGGCTGCCCGAGCTGTACACCAACCCGCGCCAGTTCGACCCCGAACGGTTCCTGGAGCCGCGTTCGGAGCACAAGAAGCACCGCTATGCGTTCGCGCCGTTCGGCGGCGGGGCGCACAAGTGCATCGGGATGGTCTACGGACGGCTGGAGGTCAAGACCGTCCTGCACCGGTTGCTGCGCCGCTACCGGCTGGAGCTGTCGCGGCCCGACTACCGACCGAAGTGGGACTACGCAGGTATGCCGCTGCCGATGGACGGCATGCCGATCGTGTTGCGCCCGATCTGATCCACGCACCGCTCTCGGTGCGCACCGCGGCGCCCCGCACCACGCCGCAGTGGACGCAAACTTGACAGGCGTCAAACTTGATCCAAGTATTAGGTGTCAAGTGACGTGCATCACCGTCTGCCCCGGCCTGTCAAAGGAGCGTCCGTGTCCACGATCAGCACCCCGCACTACCTGATCGACCAGGCTAAACGCCGGTTGACCCCGTCGTTCAACAACTTTCCGGGGCTGGCGGCGCTGGAGAAGCGCCTGCTGACCATGGAGTTCCCGGAGAAGAAGCTCGCCGAGCCGCCCCCGGGCAGCGGACTCAAGCCGGTCCTGGGCGACGCCGGGCTCCCGATCCTCGGGCACATGATCGAGATGCTGCGCGGCGGACCCGATTACCTGATGCGCATGTACCACACCCACGGGCCGCTGCTCTTCGGTGATTCCCCGGTCCTTCCCGCGGTCGCGGCGCTGGGCCCCGATGCGACGCAGGTCATCTACGCCAACCGGGACAAGGACTACTCGCAGCGAGGCTGGATCCCGGTGATCGGGCCGTTCTTCAAACGCGGCTTGATGCTGCTGGACTTCGAGGAACACATGTTCCACCGCAGGATCATGCAGGAGGCGTTCGTACGGCCCCGCCTGGTCGGCTACGTCGAGCAGATCGACCGGGTCGCCTCCCAGGTGATCGCCGACGACTGGGTGACCAACGATGCGCGCTTCCTGCTCTACCCCGCGATGAAGGAACTCACCCTCGACATCGCCGCGCTGGTGTTCATGGGACACGAACCCGGCACCGATCGTGAACTGGTCACCAAGGTCAACAAGGCGTTCACCACGACGACCCGCGCCGGCAACGCAGTGATCCGCACCAGCGTGCCACCCTTTACCTGGTGGCGCGGCCTCAAGGCGCGTGAGCTGCTGGAGAACTACTTCACCGCCCGGGTCCGCGAGCACCGCGGCAAGGACGGTAATGATCTCCTCACCGCGCTGTGCTACGCCGAGGACGAGGACGGCAACCGGTTCACCGACGCCGACATCGTCAACCACATGATCTTTCTGATGATGGCCGCCCACGACACCTCGACGTCGACGGCCACATCGATGGTCTACAACCTGGCGGGCAATCCGGAATGGCAGCAACGCTGCCGCGACGAATCGGATCGGTTGGGCGACGGGCCGCTCGACATCGAATCGCTGGAGAAGCTGGAATCGCTCGACTTGGTGATGGACGAATCGATCCGACTGGTGACGCCGGTGCAGTGGGCGATGCGCCAGACGGTCCGCGACACCGACCTGCTGGGCTACTACATCCCCAAGGGCACCAATGTCATCGCCTACCCCGGGGTGAATCACCGTCTTCCCGAATTATGGACGGACCCGATGAAATTCGACCCGGATCGGTTCACCGAACCGCGTAATGAGCACAAGCAGCACCGGTATGCGTTCAATCCGTTCGGCGGCGGCGCGCACAAGTGCATCGGTATGACGTTCGGCCGCCTCGAGGTCAAGGCGATCCTGCACCGGTTGCTACGCCGGTATCGGTTGGAGTTGCCGCACCCCGGCTACCAGACGCGCTGGGACTACGGCGGCATGCCGATCCCGATGGACGGGATGCCGATCGTGTTGCGACCGCTCTAGCCCGCTGCTGTCAGCAGCCGGTTGGCACAGGTGGTCACCGCCTGCACCGCCGACCGTCCGGCGTCGACGGAAAAGCCCACCGCCCACGCCGTGGTGCGGCCGTTGGAGCCGTGGATGAACGTAGCGGTCTCGTCGCCGCACCGAAGCTGGTGGAAACCCAGGATTTCCAGGGTGATTCCGCAGTCGTGAAGCATCGTGGTGAGCGCGGCCAACGGCCCGTTCGCCGCGGCGGTGCAGGTGCCCGTGCGCTCGCCGACCGCGATCGTCGCCTGATACCGCCGGCCCTGCGGTCCCAGTCGTGCCGCGGGGCGGTCGGGGTCCAGGCAACGCCACCGGCCGACCCGCAGCGGCCCGGCGGCACGCCCGTAGGTGGCCACGAAGCGGTCCCAGCTCAACCGGGCGGCCACGTCACGCAGCTCACGCGGTAGCCGGGTGTCGAATCGGTCTTGAAACGAGGTGCTGGTCATGTCTCGGTCTCTTCTGCTCGAGGGGAGCGACCGACGGGTAGTAGCTTCCGACCCACAGCGGGGGTCGGTCTGGATCAGACCCCGCTGCGGGTACCGGCTACTACAAGCAGATGACGCATGATCCGGCCAGGCTAATCCCGCTCGCGCCGGCGTGCAACCCGATTATCCGGGTCAATCCAGAATGCGCCGGGCCACATTGGTGGTCACCAGATCGAGCAGTTCGTCGGCGCGGCCGGCCAGGATGGTCCTGATCGCGTAGAGCGAGAACCCCTTGGCCTGCTCGGCGGTGATCGCCGGCGGGATCGACAGTACTTGACGGGCCGTGACGACGTCGACCACGGCCGGACCGTCATGGTCGAACGCCTCGGTCAGGGCCGACTCCAGATCACCGGGCCGCTCCACCCGCCGGCCGAACATGCCCAGCGCGGCGGCGACCGCGCCGAAGTCCGGATTCTGCAACTCGGTCCCGAAGTTGACGATCCCGGCGGCCTTCATCTCCAGCTCTACGAAGTTCAGCGACGAATTGTTGAACACGATCACCTTGACCGGCAGCCGATTCTGCGTCAGCGTCAACAGCTCGCCGAACAGCATCGCCAGCCCGCCGTCACCGGCGAAGGCGACGACCTGGCGCTTCCGATCGACGGTCTGGGCGCCGATCGCGTGCGGCAGCGCGCACGCCATGGTGCCGTGGTTGAACGACCCGATCAGCCTTCGCCGCCCGTTCATCGTCACGTAGCGCGCCGCCCACACCACCGGGGAGCCGACGTCGACGGTGAACACGGCGTCGTCGGCGGCCAACCGGTTCGCCACCGCCGCAACGTACTCGGGGCGGATCGGAGTACGGTCGCGATCATTGGAGGCCAGCGAGTCCAGCCGCTTGCGGGTCTTGCGGTAGTGCTTCAGCGACCGCTCCAGATGGGTTCGGTCGTCCTTGGCCGTTAGCCTCGGGCGCAACGCGGCCACGGTGTCGGCCACCGTGCCCACGAGTCCGAGATCGATCGGGGTGCGCCGGCCCAGGTTTCGGCCCCGGATGTCGACCTGGATGATCTGCGCGCCCTCGGGATAGAACTGCTGATAGGGGAAATCGGTACCGAGCATCAGCAGCACATCGGCCTCGGCGATCGCCTTGTAACCGGAGGCGAAGCCCAGCAGCCCCGTCATACCGACATCGTGGGGGTTGTCGTACTCGATGTATTCCTTGCCGCGCAAGGCATGCACGACCGGAGCGGCCAGCGTGTCCGCCAGTTCGATGACCTGGTCGTGGGCGCCGGCCACCCCGGCGCCGGCCAGAATGGTGACCCGGGAGGCGCCGTTGAGAATCCCCGCCGCCGCGGCCAGACCGGGCTCGTCAGGTCGGCACACCACCCCGGCGGCGGTCACCGGTCGCGACCCCCAGTCGGTGGCGTCGACGCGGTCGGACAAGATCTCGCCCGGCACGACGACGACGGCGACGCCGTTCTCCTCGACCGCGGTGCGCATCGCCATCTCCAGGATGCGGGGCGCCTGTTCGGGCGTGCTGACCAGTTCGCAGTAGACACTGCACTCACGAAACAGGTTCTGCGGGTGGGTTTCCTGGAAGTAATCGGAGCCGATCTCGGCCAGCGGGATGTGGGCGGCGATCGCCAGCACCGGCACCCGGCTGCGGTGCGCGTCGAACAGGCCGTTGATCAGGTGCAGGTTGCCGGGTCCGCAACTGCCGGCGCACACCGCCAGGCGGCCGGTCATGGCGGCGTCGGCAGCGGCGGCGAAGGCCGCGGTCTCCTCATGGCGCACCTGTTCCCAGCCGAAGTCACCGGCCCGGCGGATCGCGTCGGTGAAGCCGTTGAGGCTGTCCCCCGGGATGCCGTAGACGCGGTAGACGCCACTGCGTTTCAGGGTGGCGATGAGGTGGTCGGCGACGGTGGCCATTTCGCGGTCCCCTTCCCGGCGCGAGCGTGCGCAAAAAGGTTCCGGCCTCGGCGTGTCGACCGGGGACGCGCACGCTCGCGCAAAAATGCGGTGAAGGAGACGCTACTTGATCAGCGGGTCGCGGGGCATCCCCAGAATGCGCTCGGCGATCTGGTTACGGGTCACCTCCGAGGTGCCGCCGGCGATCGCGATGCCGCGCGCACCCATCACCATCCGGCCGGCCATCGCGCCCGGCCCGTCGTCGAGTGCGACGTCCGGGCCCAGCAGTGCCGCCCCGATCGCCGCCCCGTCGCCCATGTGCTCGGCGAGCTTGAGCTTGGTGACGTTGCCCTCCGGCCCGGGCCCGGCGCCGGCGATGCTGCGCGCCACCCGGCGCAGGTTGAGCAGTCGCAGCGCGTGCTCGTCGGCGACGAAACGGCCGATCCGCACCGCGGCGTCGGCCACCTGCTGCCGGCCCTGCTGGGCCAGCGCGATCAGGTGCTGGTCGACCCCGGCGGTGAAGGAACCACCGCCGCCGATGCTGACCCGCTCATTGCCCAGCGTCGCGCGAGCCACCTTCCAGCCCTCGTTGACCTCGCCGACGACGTCCTCGTCGGGCACGAAGACGTCGTTGAAGAACACCTCGTTGAACTCCGAACCACCGGTGATCTGGCGCAGCGGCCGCACCTCGACCCCGGGCGCCTCCATGTCGACGATCACCATCGTGATGCCGGCGTGTTTGGGGACGTCGGGATCGGTGCGCACGGTGGCCAGCCCGCGCCGGCACAGGTGCGCGCCGGACGTCCAGACCTTCTGGCCGTTGATCTTCCAGCCGCCGTCGACCCGGGTGGCCTTGGTCTTGACCGCGGCGGCATCCGAGCCGGCGGCCGGCTCGGAGAACAGCTGGCACCAGATCTCCTCCTGGCGCAGCGCCTTCTCCACGAACCGCTCGATCTGCCAGTCGGTGCCCTGCTGGATCAGGGTCAGGATCACCCAGCCGGTGATCGAGTAGTCGGGTCGCTGCACCCCTGCGGCGCTGAACTCCTGCTCGATCACCAGCTGCTCGACCGCGTCGGCGGCGCGGCCCCAGGGCTTGGGCCAATGCGGCATCACATAGCCGGTCGCGATCAGCCGGTCCAGCTGCTCCTCGGCGCCCAACGCGGCGATCTCGAGCGCGTCGGCGTGGATCCGGGTGCGCAGTTCCTCGGCCTCCGGCGGCAGATCCAGGCTGTTGGCCCGGGTGATGCCGGCTGCGGCGCTCTCGAACACCGCCAGCGCCGGTGCGTCACCGCCGAACAGCGCCTGCACCGTCAGGGCCCGGCGCAGCTGCAGGTGGGCGTCGTGTTCCCAGGTGTAGCCGATGCCGCCGTGCACCTGGATGTTCAGCTCGGCATTACGCACGTAGGCGGGGAACGCCAGGGTGGCGGCGACCGCGGCGGACAGCCGGAAGGCGTACTCGTCCTCGCCGTCGGCGCGCGCGGCGTCCCACACCGCCGCGGTGGCCGACTCCGCTGCGACGAGCATGTTGGCGCAGTGGTGCTTGATGGCCTGGAAGGTCGCGATGGTCCGGCCGAACTGTTCGCGCACCTTGGCGTACTCGACAGCCGAGTCGGTGCAGTCGGCCGCCCCACCGACCGCTTCGGCGGCCAGTAGCACCCGGGCCCGCGCCAGCGCCGACTCACGCCCACCGGCCAGGGTGTCGTCGGCGCTGATCCCGACACCGGTCAGCGTGACCCGCCCGGAGCGCCGGGTCGGGTCGAGGTTGCCGGGCACGTCGACGCTGACGCCGGCGCGGTCCCGCTCGAGCACCAGCACGTCCTCTCCGGCGGCCAGCAGCAGCACGTCGGCCAGCCCGGCGCCCAGCACGATCCCGGCGTCACCGGAGGCCACGCCGCCGTCGAGGACCACCCCGCCGGCCAAGCCCACCCCGGCGGTCACCGAACCGTCGATCAGGCCGGGCAGCAACTGAGCCTGTTGGTCGGGGGTGCCGGCGGCGGCGATCACCGCCGAGGCGATGACCGTCGGCAGGAACGGTCCCGGCGCCACCGCCCGGCCCAGTTCCTCGACCACCACCACCAGCTCGGGCAGCCCGAACCCCGAGCCGCCGTACTCCTCGGCGATATGCAGGCCCAGCCAGCCCAGGGAGGCCAGCTCACCCCAGAACGGCGGCCGGCCCTCCTCGGTGGCGTCCAGCAGCGCACGGGACGCCGTGCGGGCCTGCTGCGCGGTCAAGAATCCGCGGGCCACCTCGGCCAGTTCGCGGTGGTCGTCGGTTACGGCGATACCCATGGCAGGTCTCCTGTTCGGTAACTACTTGGGGGCGAACCGCTGGCCGGCGTCCAGCCGCAGGCACTGCCCGTTGAGCATGGGATTGTCGACGACGGCGGCGGCCAGCTTGGCGAACTCCTCGGGCCGGCCCAGGCGCTTGGGGAACGCGGCGTCCTTGGTCAGGGCACTGGCGAACTCCTCCGGGATGCCCTTGGTCAAGCCGGTGGCGAACAGGCTCGGCGCGATCGCCAGCACCCGGATGCCCACCGAGCCGAGGTCGCGGGCCATGGTCAGGCACATGCCGGCGACGCCGGCCTTGGCGGCGGCGTAGGCCACCTGCCCGATCTGGCCCTCGAACGCCGCGATCGAGGCGGTGTTGATGATGACCCCGCGCTCCTCGTCCTCGGGCTCGTTGGTGCTCATGTGCGCCGCGGCCAGCCGGTTGAGGTTGAAGGTGGCGATCAGGTTCAGGTCGATCACCGAACGGAAGGACTCCAGGTCGTGCGGGCCGGACTTGGACAGTGTGCGCTTGGCGATGCCGCCGCCCGCGGTGGTGACGATGACGTGCAGACCGCCGAGGCCCTCGACCGCCGCAGCCAGCGTCTTCTCCGCGGCGGCGAAGTCGGTGATGTCCACCGGGTGGAAGGTGCCCGCTCCACCTTTCAAGCCGGCCGCCACCTCCTTGCCCTCGGACCCCTCCCGGTCGAGCACCGCCACTGCTGCGCCACCGGCGGCAAGCAGCTCCGCGGTGGCCCGGCCCATCCCCGAGGCGCCACCGACGACGACGACCTTCTTGCCACTGATCTCCATGCGAACTCCCTTAAGCCAAGTACTTGAGTATCAGGAACAAGTTATCGTTCCGCTCGGAAACCGCTGCCACTCGGGCATCCGGCAGGCCCCAAGGAGGGACACGTGGCCGCACCGACCGCGCCCGAGGTTATCGCGCGATACGACGGTCCGGTGACCTATCTGCACACCGATCCCGCCCTGCCCCCGGTCGCCATTGTCGACCGCTCCCCGATCTCGACGCGTCACAAACTGGTGCTCGGTGCGCTCGCCGTCGTGGGCGCGGTGGCGTGGGCACTGATCGCCTTCGTCCGCGGCGAGTCGGTGAACGCGGTATGGTTCGTGGTCGCCGCGTTGTGCACCTACATCATCGGATTCCGTTGCTACGCAAGGTTTATCGAACGCAAGATCGTCCGTCCGCGCGACCAGCACGCCACGCCGTCGGAGCTGTTCGAAGACGGCACCGACTACCTGCCGACCGACCGCCGGGTGCTGTTCGGCCACCACTTCGCCGCAATTGCCGGCGCGGGCCCGCTGGTCGGCCCGGTATTGGCCACCCAGATGGGCTATCTGCCCGGCGTCATCTGGATCGTGATCGGCGCGGTGGTGGCCGGTTGCGTGCAGGACTACCTGGTGCTGTGGTGCTCGGTGCGGCGGCGCGGCCGTTCGCTGGGGCAGATGGCACGCGAGGAGCTCGGCCCGGTCGGCGGCGCCGCAGCGATCATCGGGGTGCTGGTGATCATGGTCATCCTGATCGCGGTGCTGGCGCTGATCGTGGTGCGGGCCCTGGCGGTCAGCCCCTGGGGCGTGTTCTCCATCGCGATGACGATCCCGATTGCGCTGTTCATGGGCCTCTATCTGCGGTACCTGCGTCCAGGCCGGGTGTCCGAGGTGTCCCTGATCGGGATCGTGGCACTGCTGGGCGCGGTTGCATCCGGCCGGTGGGTCGCCGAAACATCTTGGGGTGCCGCATGGTTCACGCTGTCCCCGGTGACGTTGTCGTGGTGCATCATCGGCTACGGCTTCGCCGCGTCGGTGCTGCCGGTGTGGTTGCTGCTGGCGCCGCGTGACTACCTGTCGACGTTCATGAAGGTCGGCACCATCGCGCTACTGGCAGTCGGCATCCTGATCGCCCGACCGGCGATGGCCGCTCCGGCCGTCTCGGCGTTCGCCCACACCGGCGACGGGCCGGTGTTCGCCGGGTCGCTGTTCCCGTTCTTGTTCATCACGATCGCGTGTGGAGCATTGTCGGGATTCCACTCCCTGATCTCCTCGGGTACCACCCCGAAGCTGCTGGAAAAAGAGAGCCAGATGCGGCTCATCGGCTACGGCGGCATGCTCACCGAGTCCTTCGTGGCGGTGATGGCGCTGATCACCGCCTCGATTCTGGACCAACATCTGTTCTTCACCCTCAACGCCCCGGTCGCCGCGACCGGCGGCACCGCCGAGAGCGCCGCCGCCTACGTCAACGGACTCGGTTTGGGCGGCGCACCGGTGACCGCCGACCAGATCAACGCCGCAGCGGCCGCGGTCGGCGAGGAGTCGATCGTCTCGCGTACCGGTGGGGCTCCGACCCTTGCGGTGGGGATCGCCGAGGTGTTGGGCCGGGTCTTCGGTGGGCCGGACCTCAAGGCGTTCTGGTACCACTTCGCGATCATGTTCGAGGCGCTGTTCATCCTGACCACCCTCGACGCCGGCACCCGGGTGGCCCGGTTCATGCTCGCCGACTCACTGAGCAACCTCGGCGGCCCGCTGCGCCGGCTGGCCGACCCGAGCTGGCGGATCGGGGCGTGGGTGTGCAGCGTGGCCGTGGTCGCCGGATGGGGCTCGATCCTGTTGATGGGGATCACCGACCCGCTCGGCGGGATCAACACCCTCTACCCGCTGTTCGGCATCGCCAACCAATTGCTGGCCGCGATCGCCTTGACCGTGGTGACGGTGATCGTGATCAAACGCAGCCGACACCGATCCGACTTGAAATGGGCGCTGATACCGGGCATTCCACTGCTGTGGGATCTGACGGTGACCATGACGGCGTCGTGGCAGAAGATCTTCTCGTCCGATCCGCGAGTGGGCTACTGGACGCAGCACTTCGCCTACCGGGCCGCCGAGCGGGCCGGTGAGACGTCGTTCGGATCGGCGGCCGACGCGGCGCAGTTGCGCGACGTCGTCCGCAACACCTTCATCCAGGGCAGCCTGTCGATCGTGTTCGCCAGCCTGGTGGCGGTGGTCTTTGTGACCGGGATCGTGGTCTCGGTCAAGGCGATTCGCGGTGCTGTGCCGTCCATCGAACCACCGCCGGTACTGTCCCGGCGGTTCGCGCCGGCCGGACTGATCCCGACGGCGACCGAGCGAGAGGTACAGCAGCAGTGGGACGCGCAGCAAGCGGTCTAGTCCGGGCGGCCCGCCACATCGGCTGGTATTGGGCGTCCCTGCTCGGCGACAACCACTACCGCCGCTACCTGCAGTACCGCCGGCAGGCGCATCCCGGCGAACCGGTGCTCTCCGAGCGGGACTACTGGCGGCGCCGCTACGGCGCCGATCCCGGTGGACGCTGCTGCTGAGGCCGTTCATCGGGCATGATCGATGGGTGGCTGACATCACCCGTCGGGGGGCGGCGCGCAATGCCAGGCTGGTGGGCCTGCCGCTGGGCTTCGCCGGCCGGGCCGCGCTCGGGTTGGGCAAACGGCTGGCCGGCAGGTCGAAGGACGAGGTCACCGCCGAGCTCATGGAGCAGGCCGCCGAGCAGATGTTCACCGTTCTCGGCGAGCTCAAGGGCGGCGCCATGAAGGTCGGCCAGGTGCTCTCGGTCCTGGAGGCGGCGGTGCCGGCGGAGTTCGGCGAGCCCTACCGCGAGGCGCTGACCAAGTTGCAGAAGGATGCCCCGCCGCTGCCGTCGGCCAAGGTGCACCGGGTGCTCGACGCCCAGCTGGGCACCCGGTGGCGGGAGCGGTTCAGCTCCTTCGACGACGATCCGGTCGCCGCGGCCAGCATCGGCCAGGTGCACCGGGCGGTGTGGTCCGACGGTCGCGCGGTGGCCGTCAAGATCCAGTACCCCGGCGCCGACGAGGCGCTGCGCGCCGACCTCAAGACGCTGCGGCGGCTGACCGGGGTGCTCAAGCCGCTGGCACCCGGGGCCGACGTGCAGGGCATCGTCGACGAGCTCATCGAGCGCGCCGACATGGAACTGGACTACCGGCGCGAGGCCGACAACCAGCGCGCGTTCGCCAAGGCCTATGCCGGCCACCCGCACTTCGCGGTGCCGCACGTGGTGGCCAGCGCCCCCAAGGTGGTGATCCAGGAGTGGCTCGACGGCGTCGCGATGTCGCAGATCATCGCCGACGGCACCGCCGAGCAGCGCGACCTGCTGGGCACCCGGCTGGTGGAGTTGATCGGGGACGCGCCGGCCCGGGTCGGAATGCTGCACGGTGACGCCCATCCGGGCAATTTCATGCTGCTGGCCGACGGCCGGATGGGTGTCATCGACTTCGGTGCGGTGGCGCCGCTGCCCGACGGCCTCCCGGTGGAGCTGGGCATGGCGCTGCGGTTCGCCGGCCAGTCCGACTACGACCTGCTGCTGCCCACGTTGGAGAAGGCCGGCTTCATCCAGCCCGGCGAACAGATCTCGATCGAGGACGTCGACGACATGCTGCGCCGCTACGTCGAGCCGATGGCGCCCGAGGTGTTCCACTTCAGCCGCGACTGGTTGCAGACGCTGGTCGCCGCGCAACTGGACCAGTCGATTCACCAGATCAAGACCGCCCGCCAACTGGACCTGCCGCCCAACCTGGTGATGCTGGGGCGGGTCATCGGTACGACGACCGGCATTCTGGCCCAGTTGGACGCGCACGTACCGGTCCGGGGGCTCGCACTGGAGCTGCTGCCCGGTTTCGCCGCGTAGCCTTCCGCGCCCGCACCCGGCCGTGGCCAAAACTTGATGAAGCCTTGACCCGTTCGTGCGCATGTGCACCCGGGATCGGGGGCCCGGTCTACCTACGATCAACCTCGTAAACACCAGTAGTTTTGGTCGGGAAGGTACGCCGGAGATGTGGACATCGGTACGCGCTGCAGTCGTGGTGGTGGGAGTGGCTCTGACAACGGTGGTGATGCCCCCGGGAACGAGTTCGGCTGCCGCCGACCAACCCTCGGGCATCGCCTCGATCCAGCCGGCGTCGGGCGCCGTCGTCGGGGTGGCACACCCGGTGGTGGTGAGGTTCTCCACGCCGGTCGGCGACCACCGGGCCGCCGAACGCGCCATCCCGGTGCGGACGGACCCGCCCATGACCGGCACGTATGAGTGGGTCGACGACACCGAAGTCCACTGGGTTCCGGACCGTTACTGGCCGTCGCACAGCACCGTGGCGCTGTCGGTGGGCAAGCTCTCCGCCGACTTCAGCACCGGCGCGAAGGTGGTGGGGGTCGCCAGCGTGTCGGCGCACACCTTCACCGTGAGCGTCGACGACGAGGTGGCCGACCCGCTGCCGGCACCGCACCACCGCCCGCACTGGGGCGAGGACGGGGTGATGCCCGCCACCATGGGCAAGTCCGCATTCCCCACGCCGACAGGCCGTTACACCGTGCTGGCCAAGGAGAAGAAGGTCCTGATGGACTCCAGCAGCGTCGGGATCCCGGTCGACGACCCCGAAGGCTACCGCTTCGACGTCGAGCAGGCGGTGCGCATCAGCCGGCGGGGCCTCTACGTGCACTCGGCGCCGTGGGCGCTTCACTCGCTGGGCCTGGAGAACGTCAGCCACGGCTGTGTCGGTCTGAGCCCGACCGATGCCGAGTGGTACTTCGACCGGGTCAATATCGGCGACCCGGTGATCATCAAGGAGTGACGCCGCGCGTCAGGGCGACCCCGAAGTCATCGCAGCGTCACCGAATTCCACCGGCATCGCGTCGATCCCGTTGATCCAGGGCAACACGGATCGCGAGGCGCGGTCCAGCCGGCGAATGTCGGGGATGATGTCGGCCAGCGCCCCGAAGATCAGGTTGATCTGCATGCGGGCGAGGTTGGCCCCGATGCAGTAGTGCGCGCCGGGAGCCCCGAAGCCCAGATGCGGATTGGGGCTGCGCCGGATGTCGAAGGTGAACGGGTCGTCGAACACCTCTTCGTCGTAGTTGGCCGAGCCGTAGAACATCCCGACGCGCTCCCCCTTGGTGATGTGTACCCCGCCGAGCTCGACGTCGCGCAATGCCGTGCGCTGGAAGGAGATCACCGGCGTGGCCCAGCGGACCACCTCGTCGACCATGGTCGGCGGGCGTTCTGACACGAACAACCGCCACTGGTCGGGGTGGTCGAAGAAGGCCAGCATCCCCTGCGAGGTGGCGTTGCGGGTGGTCTCGTTGCCGGCGACCATCAGCATCATCACGTAGTAGCCGAATTCCAGCGCCGTCAGTGCTTCTCCGTCGATCGTCGCGGTGACCAGTGCCGTCGCGATGTCGTCGCGCGGGTGGGCCTTGCGGTCTTCGGCCATCTGGTAGGCGTAGCCCAACAGCTCAGCGGAGGCCTGCATCCCGTCGGCCGCGGCCTCCGGGTCGCCGTTGCCGCCGCCCACCAACCGATTGCTCCAGTCGAAGACCTGCTGGCGCTCATCCGCCGGAACACCGATCAGCTCACAGATGGTCGCCAACGGCAGCTGGGAGGCGACCTCGGTGACGAAGTCGCCGCTGTAGTGCTCGGCGGCGGCCGCGACGATCTCGCGGGCCTGGCGTTCGAGTGAATCCCGCATGCCGGCGACGACTCGCGGGGTGAATCCGCGGGAGACGATCCGGCGCAGCTTGGCGTGTTTGGGTCCGTCGAGGAACAGCATGATGTTGTCGCGGCTGGCGTCGTGCAGGTCTTGGTTGCTGGTGGTGTTGGTCCGGATCAGCGAGGTGTTCTCATGCGAGGAGAACACCTCGTCCTGCAGCGACACCGCCCGTACGTCGGCGTGCTTCGTCACCACCCAGTAGCCCTCGTCGGGGTAGCCGGAGACGCCGAACGGCTGGGCGTTCCACCAGATCGGCTCGGTCTTGCGCAGCAGTGCGAACTCCTCGTGCGGGATCCGCTCGCCGATGAGCGTGGGGTCGGTGAAGTCGAACCCCTCCGGCAGCAGGCGCGGTGTCTCGGTCATCGTGCTCCCTCTCGCTCTACCAGCGGTTGCCACACCATTCCGCCGTCGGCGCTGTGGACGTAGCCGCCCGACGGGGCGGCGAAATGCGATCCGAGCAGTAGCGCGCGCTCGTCGGCGACCCGGCGCAGCAGTTCGAGCCGGCTGGCGCGAGCCGCACCCGGGTCGGCGTCGGGCAGGGCGCAGATCCCGGGGTCGCCGATCTGCGCCGGGTGATGCACGACGTCGCCGCTGATGTAGGCGACGGCGCCGGCGGGTTCATGGGGCGGTCCCAGCTTCGCCTCTCCTCCGTCGAGCCTCGCTGAACCGCCGCGTTCATGGGGCGGTCCCAGCTTCGCCTCTCCTCCGTCGAGCCTCGCTGAACCGCCCGACTCGATGCGCACCGACACGTGCCCCGGGGTATGTCCGGCGGTCGGCACCAGCCGGATGCCGTCGGCCACCCGGTGATCCGCTTCTGTCAGCCGCAGCCTGCCGCATTGTTTCAGCGGCGCAACGCATTCCGGTGCCACTCGGTCCTCACCGGTGAACTCACCCCAGTGCTCGTGTTCGGCCGCGGTCACCAGATAGTCGGCGTTGGGGTATGCCGGCACCCACTGCCCGGCCCGTTGCACGGTGTTGCCGCCGGCGTGGTCGCGGTGCAGGTGGGTGCATACCACCGTGGTGATGTCTTCGGGGCGAAATCCGGTGGCGGCCAACGACTCGGCGAAGCGATCCGGTATCTGCCGAGTCCGCAGGAAGCTGTCACCGAAGCAGGTGTCGACGAGAACGCGGGCCTGCCCGGATTCGATCAGGTAGGACTGAATCGCCATCAGGATGTTGCCCGACGAGTCGCAGTAATCCGGCGCCGCCCGGAGCAGGGCGGGCGCATCGGCGAACATTCGCGAGGGTGGGATCGGGATGACCGCCTGCAGGACCGCGTGGATGCGAACTTCGCCGACAGTCCAGTGCTGCACGCCCGTGGTCCCCTTCTCGCACGGCGATCGTATGACACAAATCATTTGGATTCAACGGTTATCGGGCCGGTTGAGCCGGGTCGATCTGGCACACTCGACCAGGTGGCAGCACCCACCGTCCGATTCCGGCGGCTCGCCGAACAGGTGGCAGACGAGCTCCGCCGGCGCATCCTCACCGGCCAGCTCACCGACGATCAGGTGCTGCCCAAAGAGGACGAACTGCTGACGGAATTCGCCATCAGCAAGCCGTCGCTGCGCGAGGCGATGCGGATCCTGGAGGCCGAGGGCCTGCTCACCGTGCGCCGTGGCAAACACGGCGGCGCGGTCATTCATCGCCCCACCCCAGCAAACGTCGCCTACACGATGGGCCTGGTGCTGGGCTCCCAGCAGGTGAGCCTCGCCGATGTCGGCACCGCCTTGCTGCAGGTCGAACCGGCCTGTGCGGCGCTGTGCGCTCAGCGGCCCGACCGCAAGAGCACCGTGGTGCCGATCTTGCGGCGCTTGCACGAGGAATCGGTGGCGGCCGTCGACGACTTACCGCAAGCAACCTCGGCCAGCCGGCGCTATCACGAAGCGCTCGTCACGCACTGCGGCAACGCCACCATGCTCGTGATGGCGGGTGCCCTCGAGACCCTGTGGTCGGCCCACGAGCAAAGCTGGTCGACGCAGGTCACCGACCACTCGACGGTGCCGGTGTCCGAACGCCGCGCCGTCTTGGAGGACCACCGTCAGGTGATCGACGCCATCGACGTCGGCGACGCCCAGCGGGCCCGGGACCTCGCGGCGGCGCACCTGGTGCACGCTCAGCGCTACCCCGGATGGGCGGGCGTGGTCGATCCCGCGATGATCCGCCCGGGCGGGCCTCGCGCCTCGCGCGACGGCGGCTCACTGAACGGCGGTGACGGTGATTGACGCACCGTCTCATTTCCATATGATTTGGTCATGACCGAGCCGACGACGGGCCACCGTGAGCGCCGCTGACCTGACCCGGCCCGGTGGCTCGGCGGTCTGGGTGCCCTCGGTGGTGCCGCCGATCGGAGTCGAACTGAGCGACGCCCAGGCGCTCGCCGTGGCGTTTCGCCACCTCGCCGAGATCGGCTTCGCCGAGAACATGGCCGGTCACATCACCTGGCAGCCCAACGGCCAGACCGAGATGCTGGTCAATCCCTGGGGACTGTGGTGGGCCGAGCTCACCGCCTCCGACATCTGCACCGTCGACGAGAACGCCCGGGTGGTCCGGGGCCGCTGGGACGTCACTCCGGCCATCCATATCCATACCGAGTTGCACCGGGCCCGCCCGGACGCCCGGGTGGTCATCCACAACCACCCCTACTACGTCAGCCTGCTGGCAGCACTGCAGACGCTGCCGGAACTCGTCCACCAGACCGGGTCGCTGTTCCTCGACGACCTGTGCTTCGTGGACAGCTACGACGGCGAAATCGACTCTGCCGCCCGGGCTCGAGAGCTGGTCGAGCGCACCGGTGGCGCGAATCTGGCCATCCTGGCCTCGCACGGGGTGATCGCCACCGGTCGAACCCTGGCCGAGGCGGTCTATCGGTCCGCGACCATCGAACGGGTCTGCAAGCTGGCCTATCACGTCATGCTGACCGGTCGAACGCCGTCACCGATGAAGCGCTCGGATATGGCCGGCATGCAGGCATCGCTGATCGAACGCGCCGCCGACGTGTACTGGGCCGGAGCGGCGCGCATGACCATCAAGGCCGACCGCCGCGTGCTGGACTGAAGAGAATCGAGGGCCGTCAGTGAGATCGATCGATGAACTGAGCTCCGACCCGAACTTCACCACCGCCACGGCCGGCCCCGAGCGCACCGTGACGTTCCTGCCGGAACCGCCACGCGCGCAACGGCGTTACACGGTGATCTCGGTCGACGATCACATCGTCGAGCCGCCCGACACCTTCGAAGGCCGAGTCCCGCGCAAACTGGCCGACCGGGCACCCAGGGTGGTCGAGACCGCGAACGGCGGCCAGACCTGGATGTATGACGGCCAGTCACTACCCAACGTCGGGTTCAACGCCGTGGTCGGCCGGCCGGTGTCGGAGTACGGGTTCGAACCCGCCCGATTCGACGAGATGCGCCGCGGCGCCTGGGACATCCACGAACGTATCAAGGACATGGATCTCAACGGCATCTACGCCTCGCTGAATTTCCCGTCATTCCTGCCGGGCTTCGCCGGGCAGCGCCTGCAACTGACCACCGGCGACGGCGAGCTCGCGCTGGCCTCGGTGCGGGCATGGAACGACTGGCATCACGAGGTATGGGCCGGCTCCTACCCGGACCGCATCATCGGCTGCCAGCTGCCCTGGCTGCTGGACCCGGAACTCGGGGCGGCCATGATCTACGAAAACGCCGAAAGAGGCTTTCGCGCGGTCACTTTCAGCGAGAACCCGGCCATGCTGGGCCTACCGACCATCCACTCCGGGCATTGGGATCCGATGATCGCCGCGTGCGCCGAGACCGGCACCGTGGTCAACCTGCATATCGGATCATCCGGATCGGCGCCGTCCACCACCGAGGACGCACCGCCCGATGTCGCCGGCGTGCTGTTCTTCGCCTACGCCATCTCCGCCGCGGTCGATTGGCTCTACTCCGGGCTGCCCAGCCGGTTCCCCGAGCTGAAGATCTGTCTGTCCGAGGGCGGGATCGGCTGGGTCGCCGGGCTGCTGGACCGGCTCGACCACATGCGCAGCTATCACGAGATGTACGGAACCTGGAAGGCGCTCGGCGAGACCCTGACACCCGCTGAAGTGCTGCAGCGCAACTTCTGGTTCTGCGCCGTCGAAGACCAGTCGTCGTTCTGCCAGCATGAGCGCATCGGCACCGACCACATCCTGCTCGAAGCCGATTACCCGCACTGTGACTCGACCTGGCCGCACACCCAGCGCGTCATCCACGAACAGATCGGCGATCTTGCCCCGGACGTGATCCGGAAGTTGACCTGGGAGAACGCTTCTCGGCTGTATCAGCATCCGGTGCCCGAGGAGGTCCAGCGCGACCCGGACGCGTTCTGATGACCGCCACCACTTCCCCGCTGAAAATCGCGGTGCTCGACGACTACCAGGGCATCGCCGAAACCGTGGACTGGTCGGCCATCCCGCGGCCCGTCGACCTGCTGGCACTGCGCGAGCACATCGCCCCCGGCGACGAACTCGTCGCCCGACTGGCCGACCGCGAGGTCGTGGTGGCGATGCGGGAGCGCACCGCCATCGACGCCGACCTGCTGGGCCGACTGCCGTCCCTGAGACTGCTGGTCACCACCGGGCCGTTCAACGCCGCCATCGACACCGCGGCAGCTCACCGGCTGGGGATCACCGTGAGCGGCACCGGCGGCATCATCACCCCGACGGTCGAACTCACCTGGGCGCTGATCCATGCCCTGCAGCGCCACCTGATCGTCGAAGACCGGGCACTGCGCGCCGGCCGCTGGCAACAGACCGTCGGCGCCGATCTCGCGGGGGCGACGCTGGGACTGGTCGGACTGGGCCGCATCGGCCGGTTGGTCGCCGCGGTGGGCCACGCCTTCGGCATGCGGGTGGTGGCGTGGAGTCCGAACCTGACCTCCGAGCGCGCCACCGAAGCGCAGGCCGAACTGCTCGACCGGCGCAGCCTGTTCGAGGCCGCCGATGTCGTGTCGGTCCACCTGGTGCTCTCCGAGACGACCCGCGGTGTCATCGGCCGCGATGAGCTCGCAGCGATGAAGCCCAGCGCGATCCTGGTCAACACCTCCCGCGGCGGGCTGATCGACGAGGCGGCGCTGATCGAGGCACTACGCGAAAGGCGGATTCGCGGTGCGGGGCTCGACGTCTACGCGCAGGAGCCGCTGCCGGCCGGGCACCCGCTGACGTCGCTGGAGAACACCGTGCTCACCCCGCACCTGGGTTATGTCACCGAGAAATGCATGGACCGGTTCTACCGGGATATCGTCGACGACATCGCGGGTTACTGTGCGGGTACTCCACGACGGCTTGTGAACATTTGAATGACATCGCCTATCGGGTTTCGATAAACATAATTCTGTAACGGATGAGTCGCTTCGGAATAACAATTCGAGAAAATATTCCGCATCCGGCATTCGCACCATTTCGACGCGGAAAGGGGCCTGCGACCGAGTGGTCGCAGGCCCCTTTACCGAGGGGTCTCTATTTAGTGCCGCCGGCCAAGCCGATAGGGGCACTGATAGCTTCGGTCGCCGCCGCCGCGATAGGGCTCGCGGCGGCCGCGCCGGCCGGCCCCGGCGCGACGAAGGGCACCGGCGGGGGGGCACCCGGCAGCACCGGGATCGGGGCGATCGGCACCGGAGGCACCGGACCGGGAAGTCCCATCGGCACGGGCCCCGCAAGAGTGGTCAGGTCAGCCGCAGCAGGTCCGCAGGGCACTCCCGCGCCGGCCAGCACCGCCGCGTCGGCCACACCGGCAACCGGCGCCGCCTCACCGGAGGTGAGAGCGACGACGCCACCCGCACACACCGGACCACCCACCGGCAACGGCGCCACCGAAAATGGCGCCGCCGCCGCACTGGCACTGAAAATCAGCGCACTTGCATACAAGCCAATGCCGGTGAATAACGCGATACCGGCTCTCCCGAGGCTCTTCAACGTGAACTCCGATTGTTAGTATCCAGCCCCCCGGACACGCAATCTGATGACTGCAAACGAACCGTATCACAACGGTGTAAGTTGTCCGGTCGCCCGATTTATTCCGTTACCGTACCGATGCGGATCAGCCGCATTGACTCGGCGTCGGCCCGAATAATTGCCCCGCACTTCGGTGCGGTCAGCGCGGACGGGACGGAGTACTCAACGAATGAGTGGAGCTAAGGG
This sequence comes from Mycolicibacter senuensis, assembly GCF_002101885.1. Lineage (GTDB taxonomy): Bacteria > Actinomycetota > Actinomycetes > Mycobacteriales > Mycobacteriaceae > Mycobacterium > Mycobacterium senuense. The sequence continues at coordinate 68,083 of NZ_LQPS01000043.1, read as the reverse complement.
GACTCGAACCCCTGACCCCCACACTGCCAGTGTGGTGCGCTACCAGCTGCGCCATAGCCCCGCGATGTCGTGCTCATCGAAGCTACACCACCGCTACGCCCAGGCTCAAAACACCTGGTCGCTCATCCACCCGGTCAGGCCGGGTGCTGCGTCTTGTGCAGCCCGAAAGGCACCGCGTCGAGCAGTGTCACCGTCACACTGGCACCGCTGGGCACCTGATACGTGCGCTGCTCGCCGCGCCGTGCCCCGGTGATGGCCTTACCGAGCGGTGACTGCGGGGAATAGACCTCCAGCCCACTCTGATCGTCGTCACGCACCCCCAGCAGGAAGGTCTCGGTGTCGCCGTCGTCGTAGCGGACCTTGAGCACCATGCCCGGCTCGGCCACACCGTCGTCCGGCGGGTCCTCGCCGACGACCGCGACCGACAACAGGTCGTGAATCTGGTGGATTCGCGCCTGGCGGGACTGTTGCTCGCTGATGTCGGCGGTGCCGGAGCCGATATGCGGCTCGGACAACTCGGCCAACTCGGCCAGCAGCCGGTCCTTGGTCTCCTGTGTCATCCAGACACCTTGCGAATCAGTCATCGACGATCTCCTTTACGAACGGAATCAGCTTGGAGTACTACCGGGTTCAGCGCAACGGATCGAGTTCACGCAATACCGCGGACTGTTTGCCGGTGGTGATCTGCTCCGCCAGCAACCGGCCCGTCACCGGGCCGTGCGTCAGGCCCCACATACCGTGGCCACCCGCCACGTAAACGGTACGCGGGCTCACCTCCCCCACCAGGGGGCGCCCGTCGGGGCTGACCGGGCGCGGGCCCACCCACACATCGGTGCGTTCGGCCCAGCGCACCCCGTCGAGCAGGGGGCGTGTTGCCGCGATGATCGCCTCGACGCGGGCGGGGACGATCGGGGCGTCCGGATCGCCGAACTCCATGGTTCCGGCGACCCGCAGTTTGGCGTTCAACGGTGTGCAGGCCACCCGGGCGTCCGGCAGGTAGATCGGACCGGTGACCGGCCCGTCGACCGGCACCGTGAAGGAGTAGCCACGGCCGGCCCGCACCGGGACCCGAATCCAGCGCGCCGTCAGCTGCGACAGCCAGGCGCCGCTGGCGATCACCGCGGCCGCCGCAGTCAGCGTCGTACCGTCGCGGCCCGTCACCACGGCGCCGTCGCCGGTGGGCGCCACGTCTGTCACGTCCATGGTGTGCAGCACGGCACCGCGCTCGACCACAGCGCGACCCAGCGCGGTCACGAACCGGCCCGGGTCGAGGAAACGCTGGCCGTCGATCTGCACCGCCGCGGCGACGGCCGAGGACGCCAGCGGCACGCGCTCGCGCAGCGCCGCACCGGTCAGTTCGGTGCAGAACACCGGCCGGCTTGCTTCCGAGAATCGCCGCAGCTCGTCGAGCAGGCGCTCGGCGTCGGCGGAGGTGCGGAAGATCGCGGTGATCGGAGCATCGGTGACCGGGGCGTCGACGCCGTTGGCCACCAGCACGTCGTAGGCCTCGATGCACTCGGCGCTCAGCGGCGCGTTGGCCCGCACCGCGCGGCGCCACGCCGAGGGCCGGCTGTTGGCGGCGAAACGCGCCAGAAACGACCACAGTGCCGGCCCGGCGTTGAGCGGAACCTGCAACGGCGCGGCCCGGCTGAACAGCGACCGCAGCCCGAAGCGCAGATTGGCGGGCTCGTTGAGCGGGATAGCCAGTGCCGGGGAGATCCAGCCGGCATTGGCCCACGACGAACCGGCCGCGACACCGACACGATCGACGATCGTGACCTCGACACCGCGGTCCTGCAGGAACCACGCGGTCGACAACCCGACGATGCCGGCGCCCACCACGATCACCGACCGTGGCACGCCGTCGATCCGGTTGTCCGCACCCATTGCTCCATGATGCGGCGATCACCCGATCTGCGGTTTAACCGGTTCGAACAACGGTGCCGTCAGGGTTTGTCGAAAACCGACAGGTCACCGGCTGCCAGCTCGATCATCGCCGCGAGCCGGGCGCGGGCGTCGTCGAGACCCAGCGGGGTCACCTCGGCCATCTTGCGCAACCGGTAACGCATGGTGTTCTCGTGCACGCCCAGCCGCTCGGCGGCGCGAGCCAGATCGCCCTGGGCGTCGAGCCAGGCCCGCAGCGTGACCACGTACGGCGTGCCGTGCACCGCGTCGTGGTTGCGCAGTTCGGCGACCGGCCCGCGGGCCGGTATCCGACCGGATCGTGCCGCGGTGTAGAGCCGCCGCAACACGATCTCGTCCCAGGCCTCGTCGTAGGCCGGCGGCGCGAGATCGTGCGGCCCGGCTTCGTGCAGCGCCAGGCATTCCTCGGCCTCGCGGCGCGCGGTGGCCAGCTCGGTCACGCCTGCCACTGCGCTGATCCCGGCCAGCACGGCGGCCTGTTGCGGCAGGACCGAGCGCAGTCCGCGCACCCATTGCCGCGCCTGCGCCGCGTCCTGCGCGGGCAGCACCGTGTACACGGTGTTGGCCGCCAGCGCACTACGGCCCGGACGCGACCAGCCGAAGCCGGTGGTGACCGCCTCGAAGGCCAGCAACAGCCCGGCATGCGGCTGGGTGGCGATCCGGATGTGCACAGCGACCACGCGCAGCGGGGTCTGCGGCAGCCCCAGCCTGGCGATCAGGGCGGCGGCCTCGGCGGAGTCGGTCCGGCCGTCCAGCAGCCGGTTCACCCAGTCGGATTCGACCTGACGTTCCAGGTCCGCGCTGGCGCGCGACCGCAAGACGTGCAGTGCCACCGTGCGGGCGCCGTCGGCCAGTGCCGTCAGCCGGTGACCGTTCAACGGGGCCGGGCACGCCACCCACACCGCTCCCAGCAGTTCCCGGCCGACCCGCACCGCCGCCACCATCCGGCCGGTCAGTCCGTGCTCGGGGGCGGCGGCGACGAACAGCGGTTCGTCGTGGCATTCCAGATGCGCCAGCACACCCCGCTTTTCGAACAATTTTCGCAGCGGCCCGGCCTCCTGCCGGTTCAGGATCGTCGCCGATCGCGCCGGATCGGCGTGCCGCTGACCGCGCGAGTAGGCCAGCACCCGACCCAGCTGATCCTCGACGGTGACCGCCCCTCCGACGGCATCGGCGAGGCTGTCGGCCACCGCGAACAGATCGGTCGGCCCACGGCCCGACTCGGTCTCCCGGCCCTCGAGCACCAGTCCGTAGACGATCGCGGCCAACTCGCTCCAGGACACCGCCGGATCGACCACCAGCACCGCCAGCGACTCACCCTCGCCGGCGAACGCGGTCTTGTCCTCGGCGTCGCGCACCAGTACCGCGACCGCCTTGGCGGCCACCGCCCAGCGCACCGCCTCCTTTACCGAGCGGGCGCCGACGGCCAGCAGGACGTCGCCGACGGCGGCGCGCTCACCGGTCACCTCGTGCATCACGACGCTGCTCAGCGTCGTCGTCCGCGGGACGGAACAGAACCGGAGGCGAACCCCGTAGCTCCCCACTACGTTGACCAGCCGGTCCAGCGTCACCATCAACCGAGCCTAGCCACGTCGCACCGGTGATCTCGCCGATCGGGGCTCGCGCGCGCGTCTCCGGCGCCAGCATCCAGGCGACGGCCGCCACCAGCAGCACGCCGCCGCTGATCGCGAACCCCCACTCGAACGACAGCCGTTGGGCGATCTGCCCGACCGCCAGTGATCCCACGATCGACCCGAAATCGGCCATCATCTGGTAGGCGGCCACCGCGGTCCCGGCCCGGGCCTGATTGCCGACCAGGTCGGCGATGACGGCCTGCTGCGGCGCGCCGTACATGCCCGAGGCCAGACCGGCCAGATATGCCGCGGCCAAAAACATCGCCAGCGACCCGCTCGCGCCGAGCAAGATGGTGGCGACCCCGGCCACCGAGACACCGATGATGAGCGGGCCGCGCCGGCCGATCCGGTCGGAGAGGTGGCCGCTGGGCAGCACCGCGCACACGTTGCCGATCCCGATGGTGGCCAGCGCCAGACCGGCGACCGCGGGCCCGCGGTCCAGGACTTCGGTGACGAACAGCGGCACCAGCGCGACCCGCAGGCCGAACACCGACCAACCGGTGGCGAAGTTCGACAACAGCGCCGACCGGTAGGCGGGATGGGCCAGCGCCGCGCGCACCGACACCGTGGGCCCCGACGAGTCGGCCGGTTCGGCCAGATGCGAATGGCGCAGGCTGACGAACACGCCGGTGGCCGCCACCAACAACACCGATCCATAGAACAGGAACGGCGCGCTCAGACCGAAACCCGCTGTCAGACTGCCCAGTACCGGCCCGCCGACGGTGCCCAGCAGAAACGCCGTCGCGAACATCCCGGCGACCCGCCCCCGGGCATCCGCCGGACTGACCCGGATCATCAGGCCGACCGCGGCGATGAAGAACATCGTCGATCCGACGCCGCCGAGCGCTCGGAAGAACAGCAGCTGCCAGTAGGTCTGGACGAAGGCGCACGCGGTGGTCGACACCGAGACGATCAGCAGTCCGGTCACATAGACCCGGCGTTCCCCGATCCGCTGGACCAACATCCCGCTCACCGGCGCGAAGCACAACCGCGTCAACGCGAACGCGGTGATCAGGAACGTCGTCGCGGAGATACTCACGCCGAAATGCCGGGCATAAACCGGCAATACCGGCGACACCACGCCGTAGCCGAGCGCGATCAGGAAGTTCGCGCCCAGCAATACCCCGACCTCTCGCGGCAGCCGCGTCCGGGCAGCTGAAGAGTCGGAAGGCACCTGACAACTTTAGTCATCGGTCCAACGTGGCCTGCACGCCACGTGAGGGTGCGCTGCGAGCCGGGCCATCGCCACCGCCCCGGTAATCTCAGGCCCGGAGGCTTGATCATGACGAAATACTGCGGCGGCGACGGGAGCCGGCGATGAGCGACGTGGCCGGCGCGGCCCGCACCGCGGGCCCGCCCGGCCCGTCGCAGCAGCCGGCGCTGCTGCGGCTGTGGGACGAGCGGGCGGGATTCAAACCGTTTGCCGTGGCCGGCACCGCTGCGGTGGTGGGCGGTGGCGCGCTGGCCGCCGCGATCGCGGCGCCGGCCCCGACCCGCCATGGTGTCTGGGCGGTCGCCTACCTGGTACTGGTGCTCGGCGTCGGCCAGTTGGTGCTGGGCGCGGGCCGGGCCGTGCTGGCGGCCGAAGCACTGACGCCGGGCGCGGCGGTGGTCACCGCGGCAGCGTTCAACGTCTCCGGTGCGGCGATCGTGCTCGGTGTCGTCACCGACCACATCGTGGTGTTCGACCTCGGGTCCGCGCTGCTGTTGGCCGTGCTGGCGTGGCTGCTCTACGGTGTGCGACGCCCCGCACGACGCGGCTGGCGGCTGTTCGCCTACCGGCTGTTCATCGCGGCGCTGATCGTGAGCATCCCGATCGGAATGCTGATCACGACCGCGGGCCGGGGCTAGGCTCCCGGCTCGGGTCCGGCGTCAGCGCTGCGCGAGCAGCTCGGCCAGCACCGCGGCCTGACTGCCGTCCACATCGCGGGTCGCGGTCACCAGCGTGACGGTCTTCGCGCCGCGGGTCAGCTCGCGCAATTCTTCGAACGCGATGGCGCCCTGCGGGGTGGCCAGTTCGTCTTTGTAGCGGGCGACGAACTCGTCGAAACGCTCCGGCCGGTGGTCATACCAGCTGCGCAGTTCCCGAGAGGGCGCCGCATCTTTGAACCAGTGGCCCACCCGGGGGTCATCCTTGCGGAATCCGCGCGGCCACACCCGGTCGACGAGAATCCGTTGTCCGTCTTCGGCCCGGGGTTCGTCATAGACGCGGGCCACGCGGATGGTGGTTTTCGCGGCCATACCCCAGGTTATCGCCGGTCAACGGGGCCGGCCAGGATTCGCTGCCCTGCGGTGCACGGCTGCGTCGAATGGCTGTGCCGTCGATCACCGAGGCCCGCAGCGGATGCGAAGTTAGATTAGGCAATGCTACCTTTGATTACATGTGTCAAGTCCCGTTTCGCGGACTGCGGTGCCGTCTCGCGGACAGCGGCCGGATAGCTGCGCTGATCACGCCGGTCGGTCCCTCGGGCAGGGCGGCTACCGTCGGCGCGTCACGTCGTTAGACGCCGATGCCCTCGATCTGGATCGCGGCACCACCGGAGGTGCATTCCGCGCTGCTGGCCAACGGGCCCGGCCCGGGCGCGCTGTTGACCGCTGCCGGGGCCTGGTCGGCGCTGAGTGCCGAATATTCTGCGGCGGCAACGGAGCTCGTCGCTCTGCTCGGCGCCACCCGGTCGGCGGCTTGGCAGGGCCTGAGTGCCGACCGCTACGTCGCAGCGCACGCCCCGTACCTGAACTGGCTGGCCCGGGCCAGTGCCGACAGCGCCCGCGCCGCCGCCCAACACGAGGTCGCCGCAGCGGCCTACGGCACCGCCTTGGCCACCATGCCCACCCTGGCGGAGTTGGCACTCAACCACACCGTCCACGGCGTACTGACCGCGACGAACTTCTTCGGCATCAACACCATCCCGATCGCACTCAACGAGGCCGACTACGTGCGCATGTGGGTCCAGGCCGCCACCGTGATGGCCACCTATGACGCGGTGTCGGGCGCTGCGCTGGCGTCGATGCCGGCTACCGACCCGGCGCCGCCGATTTTGGCCTCCGACACCGGCCCGACCGACCCCGGCGGTGGCGAGACGGATCCGGCCGAGGAGGCCAACCGCTGGTTCTGGTTCTGGTTCTGGAACATCGTCTTCTGGTCGAATGTCCTGCACCTGGTGACCATTGCGGTGCGGATCCCGATCTTCCTCCCGCTGTTCATCTCCGCCATCAACGAATTCATCGCGTCGATGCAACCGCAGCCCGAACCGGAAGCCGACGAAGCCGCGATAGCACCCGCGCCGGTCCCACTCGGCCCGGCCGTACTGCACGCCGCCCCGCGGTCTGCGGATCGTCCCGCCGCGATGGGTTTCGGCATCGGCCCCGGCATCGCCGGGTCGGCGGGGACGTCGGCCGGTGCGCCGGCGCCGGCCACCACCGCACCGGCCATGCCGGTGAGCGGAGCCGAGATGCTCGGCTATCTGGTCGGCGGCAATCACTCCGAAGATTTCGGCCCCACCCTGATCGATCGGGACCAGGCCACCGCACCGGCCGCCGGCCTCTCGGCTCTCAGCGCGGCCAGGGCGCCGTCGGCGCGGGCGCCGTTGCGGTCGCGGAAGCGCCGGCGCGCGGCGATGAAGGAATACGCCGACGCCACCATGGTGATGGACCCCGAATTCGCCGACCCACCGTTCGATCCGGCCGCCGGCAGCTCCGAAACCGGCGCCGGCCCGCTGGGCTTCACCGGAACCGCAGAGCGCGCCGCTGCCCGGTCGACCGGACTGATCCGGTTGCGCGACGACGGGTTCGGCGACGGCCCGGTGATGCCGCTGCTGCCCGAGACCTGGGACCGTGTCGAGGAGAAGGTTCAGGACTGACGCTCGGGCGCGCCTGAAAAGGAAAGCCGGCCAGAGCTTGTCGCTCTGGCCGGCTACCCGAAGTGGAGCTGCCGGGAATCGAACCCGGGTCCTACGGCATTCCCTCAAGACTTCTCCGTGCGCAGTTCGCTATGCCTCTACTCGGATCTCCCGGTCACGCGAACCAGCCGAGATGACGATCCCAGTCGCTGTTGGTGTCCCGATAAATCCCGCGACCGGACGTATCGGTGGATCCCTCTAGTCGATGCCAGGGTCCGGGCCGAGGGCTTTCCCGGTCTGACAGGCCCGCTATCGCTTAGGCAGCGAGAGCGAAGTCGCTCTGGAGAGCGACCTTAGCCGGAGTAAGTGCAACCTTGGCGCTTACTTGGTTACAGCGACGCTTAACGGTGGTCTCCTGCCTGCACCGGCACGCTTCCCTTGATTCGACACACGCAGTCGAAACCTTTCAGCCCCCTGTCCTGGGTATTTTCCGCCGACGCTCGGCGGACACTTCATGGTACGTGGTTGCAACGACGAACGGGCCCCGTTCATTCCCCCGCTGCAAACACGTCATCCCGCGGTGATCATCGCCACCGCGACGACGGCCGCTACCATGCCGACCACCTGCCAAAGATGCACCCGCTCGCGCAGTACCACGATGGCTAGCATCACCGTCACCGCCGGGAACAGCGAGATCAGCACGCTGGCCAGCGACAACTGCGAGCCGCGCAGGGCGAGCAGCATAGCGACGTTGGCACCGGTATCTGCCAACCCCGCCAGCAGCGCAAGCTTCAGCGTCCCGCCGGAGGGCAGCCGCAGTTCGCCGGCGCCCGTCGCGATGATGACGACCACCACCGTGGCCGCCAACCTGGCGAACATCAGCGGCCACAACACCGACTCGACCGGCGCCTTCTCGATGAACACGAAGTTCAGCCCGAATCCCACTCCGGCGCCGATGGTCAGCCACGCCACCTTCGGGGTGAACCGGTGCGGTCGGACGTCCTCGTCGGTGACTTCCCGGCTCACCAGGACCACCGCCACCAGGGCCAGCACGATGCCGACGCTGGCGACCGCACTGGGCCGCTCACCCCGGATCAGGCCCACCGTGACCGGTACCCCGGCTGTCACGACGGCGGACAGCGGCGAAACCACCGAAATGGGGCCGGATCTCAGTGCCGCGTAGAACCACCAACTGGCCACCCCCAGCGCCAGACCGCAGGCCGCACCCCAGCCGACAGCACCCGGACGGATCGGACCGCCGGTGGCAACCGCGATCGCCGTCAGACCTACCAGCGCCAGCGGGGTGGAGACCAGCAGCACCTGCAGCGGCGAGACCCGCCGCGAGGCGAGGCCGCCGACGAAGTCGCCCATCCCGAAGCCGGCCGCCGCTACCAGCGCCAGCGCCGAACCGATCAGGTCATACCCTTGGCACGTCGGCCCAGCGCACGGGTCACCTCACGCTGGGCGTCGCGGCGAGCCAGGTCCTGCCGCTTGTCATGGGCTTGCTTGCCGCGGGCAAGCGCCAGTTCGACTTTCACCTTGCCTTCGGCGAAGTACACCGACAGCGGCACCAGCGTGAGATTTCCGTCGCGGATCTTGCCGATCAGCATGTCGATCTGGCGCCGGTGCAACAACAGTTTGCGGGCGCGGCGCGGATCATGGTTGGTCCAACTGCCGTGCCGGTACTCCGGGATGTGCATGTTGCGCAGCCACACCTCCCCATCGTCGACGGTGGCGAACGCGTCGACCAGCGACGCCTGGCCGGCCCGCAGGCTTTTCACCTCGGTTCCCAGCAGCACGACCCCGGCCTCGTATACGTCGAGAATCGAATAGTTGTGCCGCGCTTTGCGGTTGGACGCGACGATCTGTTTGGCGGCCTGCTTCTTGGCGTCCTTGCCGCCCGGCTTCTTGGCCACCCGCTACCGCCGGACGTAGAGGCGCAGCGTCACGTACGCGGTCGCCCCGGCCATCGCAGCTCCCAGCAACAGCAAGATCGGTGAGATATAGAGGATGTCGGCATAGTCGATACGGGCGATCAGGTGTGCTTGATAGAACTGGCTGAGCGCGTTGTCGAGGAACAATGCCCGCACCACGATCAATCCGGCCACCGCGATGATCACACCCAGGGTCGCAGCCAGCACCGCCTCCACCAGGAACGGCAATTGCGTATACCAGCGACTGGCCCCCACCAGTCGCATGATCGACACCTCGGTACGCCGGGTGTAGGCGGCGACCTGAACCATGTTCGCGATCAGCAACACCGCCCCGACCGCCTGCACCAGGGCGACCGCGAACGCGGCGCTGGACAGTCCGTCGAGCACCGCGAACAACCGGTCGATCAGCTTCTTCTGGTTGAGCACGCTGAGCACACCGGGCTGGTCGGCCATCGCGGCGTCGAAATCCTTGCTCAGCTCCGGGTTTTCCAACTTGACGATGAACGACGCCGGGAACGAGTCCTTGCTCGCCACATCCTTGAACTCCGGGAACTTGCGGATCGCGTCGGCGTAGGCGTCGTCGGAGTTGAGATAGCGCACCGACTTCACGTCGTCGCGGTTCTCGATCCGCTCGCGCAGCGCCTTGCACTCCTGCGCTTCGCAGTTCGGGTCGTCGGCGGCGACGTCGGCGTTCAAGAACACCTGCGATTCGACCCGGTCCAGATAGATGTTGCGGGACTGGTCGGCCAACCGCACCACCAGCAGGCCGCCGCCGAACAGTCCGATCGAGATCGCCGTGGTCAGGATCATCGCGACCGTCATGGTGACGTTGCGGCGCAGCCCGGTCAGGACCTCGTTGAAGAGAAAACCAAAGCGCACGTCAGCGGTCCATTCCGTAGACACCGCGCTGTTCGTCGCGGACCAGCCGGCCCAGTGACAGCTCGACGACGCGCTGGCGCATCGAGTCGACGATGTGGTGGTCGTGGGTCGCCATCAGCACCGTCGTCCCGGTTCGGTTGATGCGCTCCAGCAGATCCATGATGTCCTCACTGGTCTCCGGGTCCAGGTTGCCGGTCGGCTCGTCGGCCAGCAGCACCAGCGGCCGGTTGACGAACGCCCGCGCGATCGCCACCCGCTGTTGCTCACCGCCGGACAGCTCGCCGGGCAGCCGGTTGGCCTTGCCGGACAACCCGACCATCTCCAGCACCTCGGGGACCACCCGGTTGATCATCTCCGGCTTCTTGCCGATCACCTCGAGGGCGAACGCGACGTTCTCGAACACCGTCTTCTGTTGGAGCAGCCGGAAATCCTGGAACACACAGCCGAGCACCTGCCGCAGGCTCGGGATGTGCCGGCCGGGCAGCTTGTTGACGTGGAACTTCGACACCTGAATGTCGCCCTTGGTGGGGGTCTCCTCGGCCAGCAGCAGCCGCATGAACGTCGACTTGCCCGAACCGGACGGTCCGATCAGGAAGACGAACTCACCCTTGTCGATCTTGACGCTGACATTGTCCAGTGCCGGACGGGCCGACGATTTGTACTGCTTGGTGACATGGTCGAGCGTGATCATCACGGCACGCAGTGTAGCCGTGCGGCGCGCTGTCGCGGTCAGGCCACGGGCTAGGGCTGGGCTAGGGCGCCGCCGGCTGCGTGGTCACCGGCCCGGCCGGAGCCGAGGGCGTGGGCACGCCCGGCGCCGGAGGTGACCCCGGTAGCGGGCTCTGACCGGGTAGCTCCGGCGGAGTCGGCGCCGGCGGAGTCGGCGCCGGCGGCGGACACAACGGCGGACAGAACGGGAAGCCGGGCACCGGTGTCGGGGTCGGCGGTTCGGTCGGGCTGGTCGTCTCGGTGGTCGTCGGCGCCGGGGTCTCGCTGACCGTGGCCGAGGGTTGCTGGACCTTGGTGCGCGGCACCCAGGTGTAGGCCGGGTCGGGGATGAAGCCGGGCGGCACCACCTGCGGTGCGACCGGCGGCGTCGGCTGCGGGCGGTAGGTGTCGTAGACCCACCACACCGCCACGAACGCGATGATCAACAGCACGGTGGAGGTGCGGACCCGGCCGTTGAACAACTGCGCCGGCCAGCGCCACCGCCGGCCGTTCGGCTGAGCGGGCTGCGGGTCGGACCGGCCGGCCGTCACGGGGTCTCCACCGGTTGCACCTCACCGGCAGTGACGACACCGGCCGACGCGAGCGCCCGCACCACCTGGATGCGCAGCCGGCGTCCCACCTCGAACTGTTTGCCGGGCAGCGTGCGAGCCACCATCCGCAGATTGACGACACCGAGTTCGATGCTCTCCACCCCCATGATCGACGGCGTGTCCAACAGCAGGTCACGCAACGGCGCGTCGGCCTCCATGGCGTTCTCGCACACCTGGTGCAGCACCTCGTTGACCCGGTTGAGGTCGGCGCTGGTGGGCACCGGGATGTCGACGACGGCGCGCGCCCAGTCCTTGGACAGGTTCAGTGACCGGACGATATTGCCGTTGGGCACGGTGAACACCTCGCCGTCGGCGGTGCGCAGTTTGGTCACCCGCAGCGTCACGTCCTCGACGGTGCCCAGCGCCTCCACCGACGCCCCGATCATGCTCAGCTGCACCAGGTCACCGAACCCGTACTGCCGCTCGGTGATGATGAAAAAGCCGCTGAGCAGGTCCTGCACCAGTTTCTGGGCGCCGAAGCCGATCGCGCCGCCGATCACCGCCGCCGGGCCCACCAGCGATCCGATCGGGATGTCGAGGATCCCGGTGATCTGTACGGCCACCACCACGCACAGCATCACCACCGACACCCAGGAGATCACCGAGGCGACCGCCTGGCGATGCTTGGAGGCCTCCGAGCGCACCAGCGCATCACTGGTCTGGAAGCCCAGTTCCAGCCGTCGGGTGACCCGGCGCGCCGCCCAGGTGATGAACCGCGATGCCAGCACCGCCCCGATCAGCAGCAGGACGATCCGCAATCCCTTGTCGATGACCCACTGGCCGATCTCACCGCTCCACACGTCGTGCCAGCGCTGCCCCGGGGAGAAGGCCGAAATCATCGTTTCAGTCGCCCTCCGGCCGGTTGCGCCACCGGATTCCGGCTTCCAGGAAGCCGTCGATGTCGCCGTCGAGCACCGCGGCCGGGTTGCCGACCTCGTATTCGGTGCGCAGGTCCTTGACCATCTGGTAGGGGTGCAGCACGTAGGAGCGCATCTGGTTGCCCCACGAGCTGCCGCCGTCGCCCTTGAGTGCGTCGAGTTCGGCTCGTTCCTCGGAACGCTTGCGCTCCAACAGCTTCGCCTGCAACACCCGCATCGCCGACACCTTGTTCTGCAACTGGGACTTCTCGTTCTGGCAGGTGACGACGATCCCGGTCGGGACGTGGGTCAGGCGCACCGCGGAGTCGGTGGTGTTCACCGACTGCCCGCCCGGCCCGCTGGAACGGTAGACGTCGACGCGGACATCGCCTTCGGGAATGTCGATGTGGTCGGTGGTTTCCACCACCGGCAGCACCTCGACCTCGGCGAACGACGTCTGCCGGCGGCTCTGGTTGTCGAACGGGCTGATCCGCACCAATCGGTGGGTGCCCTGCTCCACCGACAGCGTGCCGTAGGCGAACGGGGCGTGCACCGCGAAGGTGGCGCTCTTGATCCCGGCCTCTTCGGCGTAGGAGGTGTCGAATACCTCGACGCCGTAGTTGTGCTGCTCGGCCCACCGGATGTACATCCGCATCAGCATCTCGGCCCAGTCGGCGGCGTCCACCCCGCCCGCTCCGGAGCGGATGGTGACCAGCGCCTCGCGTTCGTCGTAGTCGCCGGAGAGTAGGGTGCGGACCTCCATCGCCTCGACGTCGGCCCGCAGCGACGCCAGCTCGGCGTCGGCTTCGGCCTGGGCGTCCGCGGCGGCCTGTCCCTCCTCTTCGGCCGCCAGCTCGTAGAGCACCGGCAGGTCATCGAGGCGGCTGCGCAGCTCCTCCACCCGGCGCAACTCACCCTGGGCGTGCGACAGCTCACTGGTCACCCGCTGGGCGCGGGTCTGGTCGTCCCAGAGGTTGGGGTCGGACGCCTCATGCTCGAGTTTGTCGATGCGGCTGCGCAGGCCATCGACGTCTAGTACCCGCTCCACCGTGGTCAAGGTGGTGTCCAGGGCGGCGATATCGGGCTGGCGGTCGGGTTCCACGTTTATCGAGGTTACCGGCGCCGGTTGCGGGTCGACCTCTAGCATCGGGGATACGCGCCTGCGTGCATGTTTTCCCGACAGGAAAGAAGGTTCGAGGATGCGGCCCTACCATGTCGCGATCGTCGGCTCTGGGCCATCCGGGTATTTCGCCGCGGCATCTCTGCTCAAACTGGCCTCCGGAGGCGAGGTCGACGTGCGGATCGACATGCTGGAGATGCTGCCCACGCCATGGGGTCTGGTGCGCTCCGGGGTGGCGCCGGATCATCCGAAGATCAAATCGATCAGCGCGCAGTTCGAGAAGATCGCGGCCGATCCGCGGTTCCGGTTCTTCGGCAACGTCGCCGTCGGCGAGCACGTTCAGCCCGCGGAACTCGCCGAACGCTACGACGCGGTGATCTACGCCGTCGGCGCCCAGTCCGACCGGCACCTGGGCATCCCGGGCGAAGACCTGCCCGGCAGCGTCGCGGCCGTCGACTTCGTCGGCTGGTACAACTGCCACCCGCACTTCAAGGACGTGACGCCGAACCTGACCGGTAAGCGCGCGGTGGTGATCGGCAACGGCAATGTGGCGCTGGACGTGGCCCGGATCCTGGTCAGCGACCCCGCCGAGCTGCGAGGCACCGACATCGCCGACCATGCGCTGGAATTGCTTGACCCGCGCGGTGTCGAGGAGGTGGTGATCATCGGCCGGCGCGGTGTGCTGCAGGCCACCTTCACCAGCCCGGAACTCCGTGAACTGGGCGAGATGAAGAGCCTGACGAACGTCGACGTGGTGATCGCTCCCGAAGAGCTGGCCGGGATCACCGATGCCGACGTCGAAGCGGCAGCCAAGCATCCTCGGGCGAACTTCAAGGTGCTCAATGGCTACGTCGGCCGCGAGCAGCAGGCGGGTAATCGGCGCATCGTGTTCCGGTTCTGCACGTCCCCGGTCGAGATTCGCGGCGACGGGCGGGTCGAGGAGATCGTATTGGGCCGCAACGAGCTCGTCACCGACGAGACGGGCAGGGTCAGTGCCCGCGACACCGGGGAGCGCGAGGTGCTGCCGGTGGACCTGGTGGTGCGGGCGGTCGGCTACCGCGGGGTGCCGACGGCGGGTCTGCCGTTCGACGAGCGCAGCTGCACCATTCCGCACACCGACGGCCGTATCGAGGGCACCCGCAATCAGTACGTGGTCGGGTGGATCAAGCGCGGGCCGTCGGGGGTGATCGGTTCCAACAAGAGCGACTCGCAAGCCACCGTCGACACCCTCGCCGCGGACCTGGCCACCCGGGCCGCGGCAGCCGAGCTTCCCGAGGTCGACGCCGACTATGACGCGCAACTACAGAAGTGGCTGCTGTCGCGCCAGCCGGCGCTGGTCACCGGCGAGCACTGGCAACTGATCGACGCCCACGAGCGGTCCACCGGTGAGCCGCACGGCCGGCCCCGCATCAAGCTGGTCGATGTCGCCGAGATGCTGCGGGTCGGCCACGGCTGAACCGGCCACGGCGACTCGCCGGAATCAGCCGGCCGGTTCGGTCAGATTCCAGTTATCGGGATTGCGCGGCGAGTACACCACGGGCAGCAGCTCGCCCACCGTCGGCCAGTTGTCGACGTCGACCGCGCGGCGCTGGTAGACCTCGTGCTCAGCCACCGTGGGTCCGGTGATGACGCCGGTGATCGTGACGTACTGCGTCCCGAGGGCGTCGGGCCGGGGGCTGACGCCGGTGATCAGCAAGGTGCCCTGTTGCGCTCCGCTGCCGGGCCCCGGCCGGAAGAACCGCGGTGCCACGAACACCGCCAAGATCGCCAGCAGCAACAGCAGCGCCCAGATCTCCCACATCAGCTCATGGTAGGACTTTCGCCATGGCGCAGATCAACGACAATCTCGACCCCCGTCTCCACGACGACCTGACCCTGGCCCAGGAGCTGGCCGACCGGGCGGATGCGATCACCCTGGCGCGATTCGGCGCGCTCGACCTTCGCGTCGACACCAAGCCGGACCTCACCCCGGTCACCGATGCCGATCAAGCGGCCGAGACGGCGCTGCGCGAGGTGCTGGCCACCGAGCGCCCCGACGACGAGATCCTCGGCGAGGAGTTCGGCGGCAGCGCTTCGTTCACCGGCCGCCAATGGATCATCGACCCGATCGACGGCACCAAGAACTTCGTACGCGGGGTCCCGGTCTGGGCCACCCTGATCGCGCTGCTTGACGACGGCGTGCCGATCCTGGGGGTCGTCAGCGCTCCGGCGCTGCACCGGCGCTGGTGGGCGACCAGCGGGCAGGGCGCATTCGGGTCGGTGGCCGGCGGCCCGCAACGACGGCTGTCGGTGTCTTCGGTCGCCGATGTGGACTCGGCGAGCCTGACGTTCGCGGGGCTGAACCTGTGGGCGGGCCGCGGCCTGCGCGAGCAGTTCCTGGGTCTGACCGAGTCGGTGTGGCGGACCCGCTCCTACGGCGATTTTTGGGCGTATTGCCTGGTCGCCGAGGGGGCTGTGGACGTCGCCGTCGAACCGGCGGTGTCGGTGTGGGATTTGGCCGCCGTCGACATCCTGGTGCGCGAGGCGGGTGGGGTGTTCACCGACCTGTCGGGCAATGCGGGCCCGCACGGCAACTGCGCCGTGGCGGCCAACCCCGGCCTGCACGCGCAGGTGCTGGCCGCCTTGACCCCCGAATAGCCTGCGCGCCGCCGGGCCGCTGAGGACTTCGTCACACCTTACTGTTGAGTCATCTTACTTCGGAGTAAGGTGGCCTTATCGATTCTTCCTTTTTCAGTGAGGCTCTGACATGACTGACACTGCATCCGCCGCGCCCGGCTCGAAGAACAAGCGGTCCGGACGATCGAGTGCCATCGGACTGAACAAGCCGAAGCGCACCCCGATCGCCGCCGCCCTGGCCCTGGTCACTCCGCTGGTCAGCCAGTCGTTCCTGGACCGGCACAACCTGCGCGACCCGCTCAACCGCAGCCTGAACTACGGCGTCAGGGCGGTGTTCTCGACGGCCGGCGCGGCCACCCGCCAGTTCAAGGCGGTGCAGAACTTGGGCAAATCGCCGGTGCGGCTCAAGGCCAGCGGCGCCGACTACTTCGATCTGACTCCCGACGACGAGCAGCAGATGATCGTCGACACGGTCGGCGAGTTCGCCGCCGAGATCCTGCGCCCGGCCGCCCACGACGCCGACGAGGCCGTCGACTACCCGCGTGAGCTGATCGGCAAGGCCGCCGAACTGGGCATCACCGCGATCAACATCCCGGAGGACTTCGACGGCATCGCCGCGCACCGTTCTGCGGTCACCAATGTGCTGGTCGCCGAAGCGCTGGCTTACGGCGACATGGGTTTGGCGCTGCCGATCCTGGCGCCGGGCGGCGTAGCCGCGGCATTGACCCATTGGGGCAGCGCCAGCCAGCAGGCCACCTACCTGCCGGAGTTCGCCGGTGAGAACGTGCCGCAGGCCTGTGTGGCAATCGCCGAGCCGCAGCCGTTGTTCGACCCCACCGCGTTGAAGACGACGGCGGTGCGCACCCCCAGCGGCTACCGGCTCGACGGCGTCAAGTCCCTGGTGCCGGCGGCCGCCAACGCCGAGTTGTTCATCATCGGCGCCCAGCTCAACGGCAAGCCGGCACTGTTCCTGGTGGAGTCGTCCGCCAACGGCCTGAGCGTCAAGCCCGACCCGAGCATGGGTGTGCGGGCCGCCGCGCTGGGCCAGATCGAGCTGAAGAACGTGTCGGTACCGCTGAGCGCCCGGCTGGGCGACGAGGACCGAGCCGAGGCCGAGTACGCGCAGGACTACTCAGAGGCGATCGCGCTGTCGCGGTTGGGTTGGGCGGCGCTGGCGGTCGGCACCAGCCACGCGGTGCTCGACTACGTGATGCCCTACATCAAGGAGCGCGAGGCGTTCGGTGAGCCCATCGCCCGCCGTCAGTCGGTGGCGTTCATGTGCGCCGACATCGCCATTGAACTCGACGGGCTGCGGCTGATCACCTGGCGCGGCGCCGCCCGTGCCGAACAGGGGCTGCCGTTCATCCGGGAGGCCGCGCTGGCCAAGCAGATCGCCGCCGACAAGGGCATGCAGATCGGCTCCGACGGCGTGCAGCTGCTCGGCGGCCACGGCTACACCAAGGAGCACCCGGTCGAACGCTGGTACCGCGACCTGCGCGCGCTCGGCGTCGCCGAAGGCGTCCTGGTCATCTAGCCCACCCTCCATTCGTCGACTACCGACCCGAAAGACTTGTCATGGCAATCAATTTGGAACTCCCCAAGAAGTTGCAGGCTATCGTCGAGCTGACGCACGCCGGCGCCGCAGAAATGCTGCGCCCGATCTCGCGCAAATACGACCTGGCCGAGCACGCCTACCCGGTGGAGCTGGACACCCTGGAAACACTGTTCGACGGCGTCTCCTCGGTGGACAACTCCGGGATGGCCAGCGCCACCGAGGCTTTCCGCAGCGGCGATGAGGCGGCCGGCAACCGCAACGGCGCCAACATGGCGGCGCTGCTGCAGGTGCTGGAGATGAGCTGGGGCGACGTCGCGTTGATGCTGTCCATCCCCTACCAGGGCCTGGGCAATGCGGCGATCTCCGGAGTGGCCACCGACGAGCAGCTCACGCGGCTCGGCAAGGTGTGGGCGGCGATGGCGATCACCGAACCCAGCTTCGGCTCGGACTCGGCGGCGGTGACGACCACGGCCAAGCTGGACGGTGACGAGTACGTGCTCAACGGCGAGAAGATCTTCGTGACCGCCGGATCCCGGGCCAGCCACATCGTGGTGTGGGCGACGCTGGACAAAAGTCAGGGCCGGGCGGCGATCAAGTCGTTCGTCGTGCCGCGTGAGCACCCCGGCGTCATCGTCGAGCGCCTCGAGCACAAGCTCGGCATCAAGGGTTCCGACACCGCGGTGATCCGGTTCGACAACGCCCGGATTCCGGCCGGAAACCTGCTCGGCAGCCCGGAGATCAACACCGAGAAGAGCTTCTCCGGTGTGATGGAGACCTTCGACAACACCCGACCGGTGGTGGCCGCGATGGCCGTCGGGGTGGCCCGTGCCGCGCTGGAGGAGCTGCGCAACATCCTGACCAAGGCCGGGGTGGAGATCGACTACGACAAGCCCGCCCACGTGCAGCACGCCGCCGCCGCGGAGTTCTTGCGGATGGAGGCCGACTGGGAGTCGGCCAACCTGCTGACGCTGCGGGCGGCCTGGCAGGCCGACAACTCGATCCCGAACTCCAAAGAGGCGTCGATGGCCAAGGCCAAGGCCGGCCGGATGGCTACCGAGATCACCTTGAAGGTCGTCGAGCTGGCCGGCACCGTGGGCTACTCCGAGCAGACGCTGCTGGAGAAGTGGAGCCGCGACTCGAAGATCCTCGACATCTTCGAGGGCACCCAGCAGATCCAGCTGCTGGTGGTGGCCCGTCGCCTGCTGGGCTTGAGTTCCTCCGAACTGAAGTAACCTGCCTGCGCTGAGCAGACACGTAAGCCCCCAATTCCGCGTGGATTTGGGGACTTACGGCACCTCCCGCGGTGTTCGCCCCGGCCGGCAACCCAGGCGCAGGTGGGCAGCGCCGTGCGCGCTGCTGGCGGGAACGCCTACGGCAAGTGGCTGGACGCAACCACCGACCCCGGCTACGTCATCCCCTGTTGATTGCTCATCGGCGGCCGAATCAACGGCCCGAAGCTGGCATTGACGGCGTCGAGCGCCCGGGTGTCGCGGGCGGATAGCGCAATGACGAAGGCGCCCTGGATGAGGGCCAGCACGGCGTGCGAAAGCTCCTCGGCGGAGCGGTCGTCGCGCACGTCGCCGCGCTTCTGACCGGCCTGCATCAGCTCGCTCAGCGCGCGGTGCCAGCCGGACAGTGCGACGGTGAGGCGGTCGCGAAAAGGTGCGGAATCAGCCGCCAGCTCGGTGGAGAACTTGCCGGCCAGACACGCCCGCTGGAAGCCGGACCGGACGAACCCGGCAGTGAGTTCAGCGAAGTAGCCGGTGAGTTTGTCGGTGGTGCTGCGGGTTTCGTCTTCGGCCCATTTGGCCAGCGCGTCCAACTGGATCTGCATATAGCGGTCCAGCACGGCTAAGCCGAACGCATCCTTGGACCCGAAGTGATGGTAGAAGGAGCCCTTCGGCACCCCGGACGCCGCCAAGATGGCGTCGACGGTGGTGCCGTGAAATCCGGAGGCATAAAACGACCTCATCCCCTGGCGGAGCAGTCGCTCCTTGTGGGGCAGGGCTTTTGCCGCGGCTGCCATCGAATCCCTCTACTCTTGACGATCTGGTCTAGACGATCTAGTCTAGCCGATATCCGAGCAGGAGGACGCGTGTTCCCAGAACTGTTTTCCGTGGCCGGCAAGACGGCCCTGGTCACCGGCGGCACCAGCGGAATCGGCTACATGATCGCTGAGGGTTACCTCCGCGCCGGAGTTCGGGTGTATGTCTCGTCGCGCAAACCCGAGGCCTGCCGACAAGCCGAGCAGGATCTCTCGCAGTTCGACGAGGTGCACGCAATCTCCGCGGACGCCAGCCGGGAAGACCAGTGCCGCAGCATGATCGATGCCATCGCAGCACGCGAAGGCCGGCTGCACATTCCGGCATCCGGCTCTAAAGGAGGACATTGTCGTGAGTTATGAGACGTTGACGACCCGCCGCGACGGCCATGTGTTCATCATCGGCCTCGACCGCCCCGACAAGCGCAACGCGTTCGACGCCGTCATGCTGCGCGAACTGTCCGCCGCCTATGGGGAATTCGACGCGGATGCCGGCCTGCGGGCCGCCGTGCTCTACGGCGAGGGACCGATGTTCACGGCCGGCCTGGACCTGGCCAATGTGGCCGGCGACATCGCCAACAACGTCTCCTACGTTCCCGACGGCGGCATCAATCCCTGGCAGGTCGACGGCCGGCAGCTGTCCAAGCCGCTCGTCACCGCCGTCCACGGCAAGGTGCTCACGCTCGGCATCGAGCTCATGCTCGCCGGCGACATCGCCGTCGCGGCCGAGTCGGCCACCTTCGCGCAACTGGAAATCGCCCGGGGCATATACCCGTTCGGCGGCGCCACCATCCGATTCCCGCGAGCAGCGGGATGGGGCAACGCCATGCGGTGGATCCTGACTGCCGACACCTTCGACGCCCGAGAAGCCCATCGCATTGGCATCGTCCAGGAGGTTGTACCCGACGGCGAGCAGGTGAGCCGCGCCGTCGAGATCGCCCAGACCATCGCCCGACAGGCCCCGCTGGGCGTGCAAGCCACCCTGCGCAGCGCCCGCCAGGCGGTGCGCGACGGCGACGCCGCGGCCGAGGCCGACTTGGTGCCGGGAGTCCAGAAGTTGTTCGCCAGCGAGGACGCCGCCATCGGGGTGCAGGCGTTTCTGTCCCGCAGCACCGCGGAGTTCGTCGGCCGCTGAGTCCGCGGAAGTCGCCCCTCCCCCGCCGAACAGTCCCCCGCAAGCGGGAGGTGCCCCCAACATAAGCCCCCAATTCGGTGCGGATATGGGGCTTACGCGACTGCTCGCGGCATCAAGGCGCCCCTTGCCTCGGCGCAGAACAAAAAGTAATGTTGCTTTTACTTTTGAGTGACTGGTCTGGGGGCCGCCGATGGAATCCTTTGTTCACCTGCGCAAAGGCGTCACGCCCAAGCGCGTTCACGCTGACCTGGACGGGCTGAAAGACGACGAACTGGGCCGCGGCGGGTTCACCGGCCGCACCGCCAACATGTACCGGCGTCATGATCCGACCGCCTACCGGGCCGAGGGTCCGCTGCGGCCGATCGACGTGCTGGCCGCCCAGCTCGAACCGTCCGACGCCGCCGACCCGGCGGGCCAGCCGCTGCGGTTGTTCCACAACGACGACTGCGCCATCTCGCTGTCCCGGCGCTCCGCCGAGATGCCGTTTCACGTCCGCTACGTCGACGGCGATCTGCTGTGCTTCGTCCACACCGGCTCCGGACGGCTGGAGACCGAGTTCGGTCCGTTGGATTACCGCGAGGGCGATTGGGTGTATCTGCCCAAGGCGACCACCTGGCGCCAGTTGCCCGCCGCCGAGACCACACTGCTGATGATCCAGGCCACCGACGAGTTGCGGGTGCCGCCGCCGGGCCCGCTCGGCCGGCACTTCCCGTTCGACCCGTCGCAGGCGGTCATCCCCGAACCTGCCCCCATCGACCCCGACCCCTTCCGAGATGGACGCGACGAGTATGAAATCCGGCTGGTCCATGAGGGTGGTCCGACAACGCTGTACTACCAACACAATCCGATCGATGTGGAAGGGTGGCGCGGCGACAATTTCGCGTTCACCTTCAACATCGCCGACTACAACGTCGTCACCTCCGACAGCTTGCACCTCCCCCCGACGGTGCACCTGTTCATGCAGGCCACCGGGGTGTACGTGATGAACTTCCTGCCCAAGCCCGCCGAAGGCGTACCGGGCACCGAGCGCACCCCCTGGTATCACCGCAACGTCGACTACGACGAGATCGCCTTCTTCCACGGCGGATCGCTCTATGGGATTCCGATGCCGCCGGGCCTGATCAGCCACGCCCCGCAGGGTGTGCACCACGGCGCCCCAGAGAAGGCCCGCGAACGCGCCCGCCGCAAGTTCGACGACTACCAGCGCGTCGATTGGCAGGTGATCGCCATCGACACCCGCCGCCGCCTCATCCCCGCGCCGGAAGTTCTCGCCGCCGACCTAGGACAGCACGCATGACCGCCAAGCACGACTACGACCGCATCCCCTATCTCATTGCCTACCAGAATAATTCCGGTGTCCGCGACGTCTACGGTGGCGTCGCGGAGCTGGTGGTGCTCGAGAGCTACCTGCTGCGGCCGAAGGACTCCCCGAGCGACACCGTGGTGGTGTTCATGCACCCGATCGGCGGCGGCGCCTACCTGCCGATGGTCAACGCGCTGGCGCGCGCCGGGCACCACGTCATCTACTGCAACAGTCGATTCCGCGGCACCGACTCCGCCCTGCTGATGGAGAAGGTGGTCGAAGACCTCGGGGAATGCCTCAAAGACGCCAAAAACCGGCTCGGCTATTCCAAGGTGGTGCTGGCCGGCTGGAGCGGCGGCGGTTCGCTGTCGCTGTTCTATCAGCAGCAGGCGCAGCATCCGACGGTGACCGCCAGCCCCTCGGGCGACGGGCCCGACCTGACCAAGCTCGGGCTGATCCCCGCCGACGGGATCATGCTGCTGGCCGCCCACATCAGCCGGCACGGCACCATGACCGAATGGCTGGACGCCTCGATCCTCGACGAGTCCGATCCGACCCAGCGGGACCCGGAGCTGGACCTCTACAACCCGGACAATCCCAACCAGCCGCCGTACACCGAGGAGTTTCTCGACCGCTACCGGGCCGCACAGATCGACCGGAATCGCCGGATCACCGCCTGGGTCAAGGCGAAACTCGCGGAGCTCAAGAGCAGCGGTCAGCCCGCTGCAGACACAGCCGAGTTCTCGTTCGTCGTGCACGGCACGATGGCCGACCCGCGCTGGCTGGATCCGACGGTGGACCCCAACGAGCGCACTCCCGGCAGCTGCTATCTGGGGGACCCCCGGGTGGTGAACATGAGCCCGGTCGGCTTGGCGCGCTTCTGCACGCTACGTAGCTGGCTGTCGCAGTGGAGCTACGACGACGCCAACGGTGATGGCGTGGACTGCGGCCACGACATCGCGGTGCCGGCCCTGGTGATCGGGAACTCCGCCGACGACGCCTGCACCCCCAGCCACACCCGCCGGCTGTTCGAGGCCATCGGCCACCCGGACAAGGAGATCCACGAAATCCCCGGGGCCAACCACTATTACGCCGGCCCGGATCAGCGGCCGGCGCTGCGTCAGGCGGTGGCCATCGTCACCGATTGGCTGGCCCGGCATGATTTCGTAGGCTCGTCGGTATGACACCCCCCGCGGGCGCGCTCGACGGCATCCGGGTCATCGAGCTCGGCACGCTGATCTCCGGCCCGTTCGCCGGACGCCTGCTCGGCGACATGGGTGCCGAGGTCATCAAGGTCGAGCTGCCCGGCAAACCCGACCCGCTGCGCACCTGGGGGCAGGCCGAACACGACGGGCACCACTTCTTCTGGACCGTGCACGCCCGCAACAAGAAGGCCGTCACGCTGGACCTGCGCACCGACCGCGGGCGCGAGCTGTTTCTGGAACTCGTCGAGCAGTGCGACATCATCGTGGAGAACTTCCGCGCGGGCACGCTGGAACGCTGGGGCCTGGGGTTCGAGGTGCTGCGCCAACGCAACAACGGCATCATCCTGGTGCGGGTCTCCGGCTACGGACAGACCGGGCCGGACGCCCACAAGGCCGGTTACGCCTCGGTCGCCGAGGCGGCCAGCGGGCTGCGGCACATGAACGGCTTCCCGGGCGGCCCCCCGCCGCGGCTGGCGCTCTCCCTGGGCGACAGCCTGGCCGGCATGTTCGCCGCCCAGGGCGCACTCGCCGCCCTCTACCGGCGCACGGTCACCGGCGACGGCCAGGTGGTCGATGTCGCCCTGACCGAATCCTGCTTGGCCATCCAGGAATCCACCATCCCCGACTACGATGTCGGCGGTGTGGTGCGCGGACCGTCGGGCACCCGCCTGGAAGGCATCGCACCGTCGAACATCTACCAGGCGAGCGACGGCAGCTGGGTGGTGATCGCCGCCAATCAGGACAGCGTGTTCGCCCGGCTGTGTCAGGCGATGGGCCGGGCCGAACTGGCGAGCGACCCGCAGTTCGCCGACCACGTGGCCCGCGGCCGCAACCAGGACGAGCTGGACGCGATCATCGGCGAATGGGCCGCCCAACGTAAGCCCGACGACATCATCGCGACGCTGAGCGATGCCGGGGTGATCTCCGGGCCGATCAACACCGTCGCCGAGGTGGTCAACGACCCGCAGCTGCGGGCCCGCGGCATGTTCGCCGAGCACTGGGACGAAGGCGCCGAACGCACGGTGCTGGGTCCCGGGATCGTCCCGGTGCTCTCGGAGACCCCGGGCGCAATCCGCAACGCCGGCTCGGCGCGGCCCGGACAACACAACGACGAGGTCTACGCCGGGCTGCTGGGCAAGACCGCCGCCGAACTGGAGGCCCTGCGCGCCGAGGGGGTGCTGTGATACCCGACAAAGTCGCGATCCGCGAGGTGGCACTGCGTGACGGCCTGCAGATCGAGCAACCGATCCCGTTGCGCGCCAAGCTCGAACTGCTCTCCGCGATCGCTGCCACCGGCGTGCGCGAGGTCGAGGTGACCTCGTTCGTCTCCCCCACCAAGGTCCCCGCACTGGCCGATGCCGCCGAACTCGCCGCCGAACTGTGGCGCTATCCCGACCTGGAGTTCTCCGCACTGGTCGCCAGTCCGGGAGGCGCCGCCCGGGCGGTGGCAGCCGGCCTGACCTCGATCGAGTACGTTGTGTGCGCCTCGGATTCGTTCAGTTCGGCCAACGTGGGCCGCCCGACCGCCGACGCCGTTGCGGCGATCGGCGACATCGCCGGCATCGCCCATGACGCCGGTGGCTCGGTCGAGATCATCATCGCCACCGCGTGGGACTGCCCGTTCGATGGGCCGACGCCGATGCAGCGCGTCACCGACGTCGCCGAATCGGCGGCCGCGGCCGGCATCGACCGGCTGGCGATCGCCGACACCATCGGCACCGCCACCCCGCGGCGGGTCACCGACCTGATCGCCGCGGTGCGAGACATCATCGGCGACACACCGCTGGGGGCGCACTTCCACAACACCCGCGGCGCCGGTCTGGCCTGCGCCTACGCTGCGGTTCAGGCGGGTATCACCCGTCTCGACGCCTCGGCCGGCGGACTGGGGGGCTGCCCGTTCGCGCCTGGCGCCACCGGCAACATCGCCACCGAGGATCTGGTCTACCTGCTGGGCGACTGCGGGGTCGACACCGGCATCGACCTCGACGCCGCCATCGCCGCGGCGGCCGTGGCCAGCTCGGTCGTCGGTCACGGGCTACCCAGCGCGCTGCTGGCAGCCGGCGACCGGAAACGGAACTGACCATCACGATGTCCAGCCAGCGTGAGCTCAGCTCCAAGGGCCGCCAGACGCGCCAGGCAATCGAGCAAGCCGCCCGGGAGCTGTTCGCAGAGCGCGGCTTTCACGGCACTACCCTGGCCGACATCACCTCGGCGGCCGGCAAGTCCACAGCGGTGCTCTACCGGTACTTCCAGGACAAGGAGGATCTGCTGGCGGCGCTGGCGGAGTCATTCCTGTCCGACGTGGTGGAGCCTTCCGGGCTGAAGATGCGGTTGCCGGACTCCCCGCAGGACACCGAGTTCTTCACGTCCGTGGTCGGCGCCTACTGGTCGATGTTCAAGCAGAACATCGGCGTCATGATCGCCGTCGCCCAGCTCGCGGCCACCAACCAACGGTTCGTGTTGCTGCAGAACGAATTCCGTCGGTTCGGCATGGAGATCGTCGCCGCATCGGTTCGGCGCGCCCAGCAACAGGGGCACGGCCGTGACCTCGACCCCGACCACATCGCCGCGGCGATCGCGCTGCTGTTCGAGAACTTCACCGTCGTCTTCGTCGGTCCGTCCGGACCGGGCTGGCGAATCAGCGACAACGACGCCATCGCGACGCTGTCGACGATCTGGAGGAAGACCCTGTACGGCTGCTGAACACGGAGGACTTGCCATGGATTTCACATTGCCCGAACACCTTCCGGCGCTGCTCGCCGAAATGGACGACTTCATCGAGCGCGAGATCGCGCCGCTGCAGGCCGAGAACATGCAGTACTTCGACCACCGGCGGGAGTTCGCCCGCACCGACGTGGAGAACGGCGGCGTCCCGAACCGGGACTGGGAGGATCTCCTGGCCGAGATGCGCCGCCGCGCCGACGCCGCCGGCTGGCTGCGCTACGCGCTGCCGTCGTCGCTGGGCGGCCGGGACGGCAGCAACGTCGACATGGCGGTGATCCGGGAGCACCTGGCCCACAAAGGGCTCGGTTTGCACAACGACCTGCAGGACGAGTCCTCGATCGTCGGGAACTTTCCGCAGGTCATCATGATGGAGCGGTTCGGCACCGACGAGCAGCGCCGGGACTGGTCGGAGGCCCTGATCACCGGTGAGCGGTCGATGGCGTTCGGCTTGACCGAACCGGACCACGGCTCGGACGCGACCTGGCTGGAGACCCGCGCCGAACCCGCCGCCGGCGGTTGGGTGATCAACGGCGCCAAACGGTTCAACACCGGCGTGCACCGCGCCACCCACGACCTGATCTTCGCGCGCACCTCGGGTGAGGCCGGCTCGGCACGCGGCATCACCGCCTTCCTGGTTCCCACCGACACGCCGGGATTCAGGGTCCCGTTCTACTGGTGGACGTTCAACATGCCCAGCGATCACGGCGAGGTCGAACTCACCGACGTTCGGGTACCCGACGACGCGGTGCTCGGCGAGGTGGACCGCGGCCTGGAGGTCGCCCAGACCTTCCTGCACGAGAACCGGATCCGCCAGGCCGCCTCCAGCCTGGGCGCCGCCCAGTACTGCATCGACCGGGCTGCCGAATACGCGACCAAGCGCGTGGTGTTCGGCAAACCACTCTCGGTCAACCAGGCCGTCCAGTGGCCGCTGGCCGAGTTGCAGACCGAGGCCCAGATGGTCCGGCTGCTGGTGAACTACGCGGCGTGGCACCTGGACCGCGACCACCACCTGGAGGTCTCCGACAAGGTGTCGATGGCCAACTATCGGGCCAACCGGTTGGTGTGCGAGGCCGCCGACCGCGCCATCCAGACCTTCGGCGGGATCGGCTACACCCGCCACGAGCCCTTCGAGCACATGTACCGGCATCACCGGCGTTACCGGATCACCGAGGGCGCCGAGGAGATCCAGATCCGCCGGGTCGCGCAGCGACTGTTCGGATTCGACCGTCGCCGATGACCGCCGATCAACTGGCCGAACGGCTTTCGGCTGTGCTCACGCCGGTGCTGGGCCCGGTCACCGTCGAGGGCCTGCGGGCGCTGACCGGAGGGGCCAGCCGGACCACGTGGGCGTTCGACGCCGTCGGCGACTCGGGGCGCCGCGCGCTGATCCTGCGGACCGGCCCACCCGATGAGATCCACGCCAGCATGGAGCTGGAAGCGCACGCCCAACGCGCCGCGCGCACCGCCGGGGCCCCGGTCCCGACCATTCTGATCGCCGACAATTCTCCAGCGGCGCTGGGTAATCCATTCCTGATCTGCGATGAGATCGACGGCGAGACGGTGGTTCGACGCATCGACCGGCAGCTCGATGACACCGGACGCGAGGCCTTGTTGCGGCAATGCGCGCAGGCGCTGGCCGCCATCCACCGCGCCGAGCCGGCCGGGATCGCCCTGAGCGACGAGGATCAGCTCGCCGCCTGCCGCGATCAGCTGGACGCCATGGGCGACACCACCGCCGTCTTCGAGTGGGCGTTTCGGTGGCTGGCCGCCCACCGTCCGCCGCCCGGGCAGCCACAGCTGGTGCACGGCGACTTCCGGATGGGCAACCTGATCGTCGACGGCGCCGAGCTGGCGGCGGTGCTGGACTGGGAGCTGGTGCATCTCGGCGACGGCTGTGAGGACCTGGCCTGGTTCTGCCAGCGGGCCTGGCGCTTCGGCGCCCCGCCCGAGCGTGCCGCCGGCGGGCTGGGCGGCATCGAGGCGTTCCTGACCGCCTACCAGCAGGCCTCCGGCACGGCGGTGGATCGCCGGCGGTTCGACTGGTGGTTGGTGCTGGGCACGCTGCGGTGGGGAATCATCTGCCGTTACCAGGCCGAACGGCACCTGAGCGGGCAGACCCGCTCGGTGGAGCTGGCGACCATCGGCCGGCGGGTCTCCGAAACCGAATGGGATCTGCTGCGGCAGCTCGACGGGACGCCCGGCGATCCCCGGTCCGCGGCGCCGGTTGCGGATTCCGGGCCGTCAGCACCGGGCGCGACCGGCCGGCGGCCGAGCGCCGCCGAGCTCGTCGCCGCGGTCGCCGAGTTCCTCGACACGGCGTTTGTGAACCGCGACGGCCGCAGGCCCACCGACGGCCAGGTCAATTTCCACGCCCGGGTCGCCGCCAACGCGCTGCGCATCGTCGAACGGGAGTTGCGCGATGTCGCCGACGGCGCCGCACAGCAGGCCCTGACCGGACTGGGTTTCACCGACGAGGCCGCCCTGGCCGCCGCCATCCGGGCCGGTGACCTCGACGACCGACCCGATGCGGTCGAGACGTGCCTTTACGCCTTGGTACGCCACCGGCTCTCGATCGACCACCCCGGCTATGATCGTTGAGCGTTAGAGTCACTGCGCGACAGTCACTTCGGCGGTCGTCGGCCAAACCCGCTCTCGCGGCGCGATAGCGCAGTAGCATTCCCAACGTGTCTGACTCCACGTCTTCCTCCCAAGCGCTGCGGATCCTGGTCTACAGTGACGACGCCGCGACCCGCGCGCGTGTCATGACCGCGTTGGGCAAGCACCTGCACCCGGATCTGCCGGAGCTGAGCTATGTCGAAGTCGCGACGGAACCGGTGGTGATCCGGCAGATGGATGCCGGCGGCATCGACCTCGCCATCCTGGACGGGGAGGCCACCCCGGCGGGCGGCATGGGCATCTGCAAACAGCTCAAGGATGAGCTCACGCCGTGCCCGCCGATCGTGGTGTTGACCGGCCGCGCCGACGACGTGTGGCTGGCAAGGTGGTCCCACGCCGACGGGGCGCTGCCGCACCCGGTGGACCCGATGGCGCTGAGCCGCGCGGTGCTGGGGCTGTTGCGCACACCAACCCCGGGCTGATGCGGCGGTCCCGGCTTCGCCTCTCCTCCGTCGAGCCTCGCTGAATCACCGGGTTCATGCGGCGATCCCAGCTTCGCCTCTCCTCCGTCGAGCCTCGCTGAATCACCGGGTTAGGGCAGCAGAAGCGAATTGCCCTGTGGCCGTTGGGCGCTGAAGGGGTGATGCCGGTCACAGTTACCGGCAATTTCGTATTCTCGGCGACCTCCCGGTTGCCGCGGGTTAGGCTGTGCCTGAACTCACAATCGACGCCCGGAAGGGAACCACGTCACTGAGCATGAACCAGTATCTGCCGATCCTCGCGCTCGCCGCCCTCGCCGCCGGTTTTGCCGTGTTTTCCGTGGTCGCCGGGGCGCTGGCCGGTCCCTCGCGCTACAACAGGGCGAAGCTGGAAGCCTACGAGTGCGGCATCGAGCCCACCGACCAGCCGGTCAGCGGACCGCATGCCCCGCCCGGGCAGCGCTTCCCGGTGAAGTACTACCTGACCGCGATGTTGTTCATCGTCTTCGACATCGAGATCGTTTTCCTCTACCCCTGGGCGGTCGCCTTCGACGGCCTCGGGGTGTTCGCCCTGATCGAGATGTTGCTGTTCGCCGCCGTCGTCTTCGTCGCGTATGCCTACGTCTGGCGGCGCGGCGGCCTCAATTGGGATTGATTCGGAGTAGGCGGGCTTACCGATGGGATTAGAAGAACAGCTACCGAGCGGTCTCCTGCTGTCCACCGTGGAGGACCTCGCCGGTTATTTCCGCAAGGGCTCGCTGTGGCCGGCGACCTTCGGCCTGGCGTGTTGCGCGATCGAGATGATGTCGTCGATGGCGCCCGACTACGACATCTCCCGGTTCGGCATGGAGGTGTTCCGGGCTTCGCCGCGCCAGGCCGATCTGATGATCGTGGCCGGCCGCGTCAGCCAGAAGATGGCACCGGTGCTGCGGCAGATCTACGACCAGATGGTCGAGCCGAAGTGGGTGCTGTCGATGGGCGTGTGCGCTTCCTCGGGCGGGATGTTCAACAACTACGCGATCGTGCAGGGGGTGGATCATGTCGTCCCGGTCGACATCTACCTGCCCGGCTGCCCGCCGCGGCCGGAGATGCTGATGTACGCAATCCTCAAGCTGCACGAGAAGATTCGCGATATGCCGCTGGGCGCCAACCGGGAGCAGGTGATCACCGCCACCGAGGAGGCGGCCCTGTCGGCACCGTCCACCTGGCAGATGAGGGGGTTGCTGCGGTGAGCCAGGGCACTGCCGACGGTGAAAACCAGGCCGGCTCCGAGGATGTGATCAAGGTCCGTCGCGGCCTGTTCGGCGCCGGCAGGCCCGGCGACACGTCCGGGTACGGAGGCCTGGTGAGCGAGGCCGCGCTAGCGGGTGAGACACCGCGGCCCTACGGCGGCTACTTCGACGAAGTCGTGGACACCCTCACCGCGGCGCTGCAGCGCGAAGGGATCGAATTCGCCGATGCCGTCGAGAAAGTGGTGGTCTACCGCAGCGAGCTGACGCTGTATGTCCATCGGGCCCAGTTGCCGGCGGTCGCCCAGCTGCTGCGCGACGAACCAGACCTGCGCTTCGAACTGAGCCTCGGGGTCTCCGGCGTGCACTACCCCACCGACACCGACCGTGAGCTGCACGCCGTCTACCCGCTGCGGTCCATCACGCACGGACGGCGGATCCGGCTGGAAGTCGCTGCGCCGGATGCCGATCCGCACATCCCGTCGCTGTACGGGGTTTATCCCACCACCGACTGGCACGAGCGCGAGACCTATGACTTCTTCGGGATCCTCTTCGACGGCCACCCCGCGCTGACCCGGATCGAGATGCCCGACGACTGGCACGGCCACCCGCAGCGCAAGGACTACCCGCTGGGCGGCATCCCGGTCGAGTACAAGGGCGCGCAGATACCGCCGCCGGACGAGCGGAGGGCCTACAACTGATGAGCACCGAGACACCACGGACCGTCCTGAACGTCGGCGGTCAGGAATGGGACCAGGTGGTCGAAGCGGCCAGGGCCGCCGACCCCGGCGAACGCATCGTCGTCAACATGGGTCCCCAGCATCCGTCGACGCACGGTGTGCTGCGGCTGATCCTCGAACTCGACGGCGAGACGGTGACCGAAGCCCGTTGCGGCATCGGCTATCTGCACACCGGTATCGAGAAGAACCTGGAGAGCCGTTACTGGACCCAGGGAGTCACGTTCGTGACCCGGATGGACTACCTGTCGCCGTTCTTCAACGAGGTCGCCTACTGCCTCGGCGTGGAGAAGCTGCTCGACGTCACCAACGAGATCCCGCCGCGGGTCAGCCAGATCCGAGTGCTGATGATGGAACTCAACCGGATCTCCTCGCATCTGGTCGCGCTTGCCACCGGCGGCATGGAGCTCGGCGCGCTGTCGGTGATGCTGTTCGGCTTCCGGGAACGCGAACTGGTGCTCGACATCTTCGAGACCATCACCGGGCTGCGGATGAACCATCAGTACATCCGGCCCGGCGGGGTCTCGGTGGACCTGCCCGACGAGGCGATCGGCCAGATTCGCGACTTCCTCAAGCTGATGCCCAAGCGGCTCAAGGACATCGAGGATCTGCTCACCGACAACTACATCTGGAAGGCCCGCACGAAGGGTGTGGGCTACCTGGATCTGACCGGCTGCATGGCGCTGGGCATCACCGGCCCGATCCTGCGGTCCACCGGCCTGCCGTATGACGTCCGCCGGGAAGAGCCCTACTGCGGCTACCAGGACTACGAGTTCGATGTGATCACCGATGACGGCTGTGATGCCTACGGCCGCTACCTGATCCGCATCGCCGAGATCAAGGAGTCCCTGAAAATCGTCGAGCAGTGTGTGGAAAAGCTGGTCAAGTCGCACGGCGAACCCGTCATGATCGAAGACCGCAAGATCGCCTGGCCGGGTGACCTGACGATCGGCCCGGACGGGCAGGGTAACTCGCGCGAGCACATCGGCTGGATCATGGGCCACTCGATGGAGGGGCTGATCCACCACTTCAAGCGGGTTACCGAGGATCTGTGGGTGCCGCCCGGCCAGGTGTTCGTCTCGGTCGAGTCGCCGCGCGGCGAGCTGGGGGTGCACATGGTCAGCGACGGCGGAACCCGGCCCTACCGGGTGCACTACCGGGACCCGTCGTTCACCAACCTGCAGGCGGTCGCGGCGATGAGCGAAGGCTCACTTATCGCCGACGTGATCGCCGCGGTGGCCAGCATCGACCCGGTGATGGGCGGGGTGGACCGGTGAGCGAAACGGACGGCCTCGAAAAACAAGATGTCAACAAGACCGGGCGTGGGCGGCTGATGCCGCCGACCGCAGGCACCGACGGCAACCGGGTGTTCCTGCAGCTGGGCCGGCCGCCGGAGGAACCGAACCAGTTCAACCACCCCGACGCGCCGCGCAGCTACTCCGATGAGGCGCGCGCACGCCTGGAGGCCGACGCCAAGGAGATCATCGGCCGCTACCCGCAGCCACGCTCGGCGATCCTGCCGCTGCTGCACCTGGTGCAGGCCGAGGACTCCTACATCACCCCGGCCGGCATGTCATTCGTCGCCGACGTGCTCGGGCTGACCCTCGCCGACGTCGCCGGGGTCGCCTCGTTCTACTCGATGTACCGGCGCAAGCCGACCGGCGAGTATCTGGTCGGCGTGTGCACCAACACGCTGTGCGCGGTGATGGGCGGCGACGCCATCTACGACGCCCTCAAGGAGCATCTGGACGTCAACGACGCACAGACCACCGCCGACGGCAAGGTCACGCTGGAGCGCATCGAATGCAACGCCGCCTGCGACTGCGCCCCGGTGGTGATGGTCAACTGGGAGTTCTTCGACCAGCAGACCCCGGAGTCGGCGCGCGATCTGACCGATGCGCTGCGCTCCGGTGGCGAGGTTCGGCCCAGCCGCGGGCTGCCGCTGACCAGTTTCCGCGACACCGCGCGGGTGCTGGCCGGATTCGCCGACGATCGACCCGACGACGGCCAGGGCGGCCCGGCCGGGCCGACGCTGGCCGGGCTGCGCTTCGCCCACGAGCACGGCATGGCCGCGCCGGAATCCGACACCGACGGGAGCGGAACGTGACTTCCCCCCCGAGCGCCGCCACCGCGGCCACCCCACTGACCCCGGTATTGAGCGGCTACTGGGACGATCCCGAATCCTGGACGCTGGAAACCTATCGTCGCCACGGCGGCTACCAGGGCATGCAGCGGGCGCTGAGCATGGCTCCCGACGACGTCATCGAGCTGGTCAAGGATTCCGGGCTGCGCGGCCGCGGCGGTGCCGGGTTCTCCACCGGGACCAAGTGGTCGTTCGTCCCGCAAGGCACCGACGGAGCGGGCGCCAAACCGCACTATCTGCTGGTCAACGCCGATGAATCCGAGCCGGGCACCTGCAAGGACATCCCGCTGCTGCTGGCGACGCCGCACGTGCTCATCGAGGGCATGATCATCTGCAGCCACGCGATCCGCGCCCGGCACGCCTTCATCTATGTCCGCGGCGAGGTGCTGCCGATCCTGCGACGACTGCACAACGCGGTCGCCGAGGCGTACGCGGCGGGGTTGCTGGGCACCGATATCGGCGGCACCGGATTCGACCTCGACATCACCGTGCACGCCGGGGCGGGCGCCTACATCTGCGGCGAGGAGACCGCGCTGATCGATTCGCTGGAGGGCTACCGGGGCCAGCCGCGGCTGCGCCCGCCGTTCCCGGCGGTCGCCGGGCTGTATGCCTCCCCGACGGTGGTCAACAATGTCGAATCCATCGCCAGCGTGCCCTCGATCCTGCGTAACGGCGCGGACTGGTTCCGGTCGATGGGCACCGAGAAGTCCCGCGGTTACACGCTGTATTCGCTGTCCGGGCACGTCAATCGCCCCGGACAGTACGAGGCTCCGCTCGGCATCACGCTGCGGGAACTGCTGGAGTACGCCGGCGGGATCCGCAACGGCAACCGGCTGAAGTTCTGGACGCCCGGCGGGTCGTCGACCCCGCTGCTGACCGATCAGCACCTCGACATCCCGCTGGACTACGAGGGTATGGCATCAGCCGGGTCGATGTTGGGCACCAAGGCATTACAGATCTTCGACGAGACGACCTGCGTGGTGCGCGCAGCGCGGCGCTGGTCGGAGTTCTACAAGCACGAGTCCTGCGGCAAGTGCACGCCCTGCCGCGAGGGCACCTACTGGCTGGTGCCGATCTATGAGCGACTGGAGACCGGTCGCGGCACACCCGAAGACCTCGACACCTTGCTCGACATCGCCGACGTGCTGTTCGGAAAATCCTTCTGCGCCTTGGGGGATGGTGCTGCGATGCCGGTGAAGTCGTCGATCGAGTACTTCCGTGACGAATACATCGCCCACCTTGACGGGGGCTGTCCGTTCGACCCGAAAGCGAGCATGTTCGTGCCTAACGGATCCGACGGCGGTGCGGCATGACCGGGCCCGACCGTCAGGAGAACCCGGAGTCGGTGACCTTCACCATCGACGACCAGCAGATCACGGTGCCCAAGGGCACCCTGATCATCCGGGCCGCCGAGCAACTGGGTATCGAGATCCCACGGTTCTGCGATCACCCGCTGCTGGACCCGGTCGCCTGGTGCCGGCAGTGCATGGTCGAGGTGGAGGGCCAGCGCAAGCCGCAGCCCTCCTGTGCGGTGGCCGCGGCCGAGGGAATGGTGGTGCGCACCCAGCACACCTCCACCGAAGCCGATCGGGCCCAGCACCTGGTGATGGAACTGCTGCTGATCAACCATCCACTGGACTGCCCGACCTGCGACAAGGGCGGTGAATGCCCGCTGCAGAACCAGGCGATGACCCACGGCCGCACCGAGACCCGCTTCGAAGAGGCCAAACGGACCTACCCCAAGCCGATCAACATCTCCTCGCAGGTGCTGCTGGACCGCGATCGCTGCATCCTGTGTGCGCGCTGCACCCGGTTCGCCGACGAGATCGCCGGGGACAAGTTCATCGAGATGATGGACCGCGGCGCCCTGCAGCAGGTCGCCATCTACACCGAGACGCCGTTCGACTCCTACTTCTCCGGCAACACCGTGCAGATCTGCCCGGTGGGCGCACTCACCGGCGCCTCATACCGGTTCCGGGCCCGCCCGTTCGACCTGGTGTCGACGCCCAGCGTCTGCGAGCACTGCGCATCCGGGTGTGCCCAGCGCACCGATCACCGCCGCGGCAAGGTGATGCGCCGGATGGCCGGCGACGACCCGGACGTCAACGAGGAATGGAACTGCGACAAGGGGCGGTGGGCGTTCACCTACGCCGTCCAGCCCGACCGGATCGGCACTCCGCTGGTGCGCGACGACAGCGGGGAGCTGGTCCCCACCTCATGGCCGCATGCGGTGGCGGTGGCGGCGCGCGGCCTGGCGGCGGCGCGCGAACGCACCGGCGTATTGGTGGGCGGCCGGGTGACCGCCGAGGACGCCTACGGTTACGCCAAGTTCACCCGGGTGGCGCTGCGCGGCGACGACATCGACTTCCGGGCGCGAACGCAATCACCTGAGGAGGCCGCGTTCCTGGCCGCGCGGGTGGCCGGCCGCGGAATCGGCGTGCGCTACGCCGACCTGGAAGCCGCCGCAACGGTATTGCTGGTCGGCCTGGAGCCCGAGGAAGAGGCACCGATCATCTTCCTGCGGCTGCGCAAGGCCGCCCGCAAGAAGAGCGCCGGCGTGTTCGCCATCGCGCCGTTCGCCGACCGCGCGCTGACCAAGATGTTCGGCACCCTGCTGCCGACCGCTCCGGGCGGCGAGGCGGCGGCGCTGGACGGCATCATCGACGGCTCCGGCCAGGCCGAGCTCAACGAGCTGCTGCGCCAACCCGGTGCGGTGGTGCTGGTCGGTGAGCGGCTGGCGGGCTCACCCGGCGCGCTGTCCGCGGCCATCCGGCTGGCCGAGGCGACCGGTGCGCGACTGGCATGGGTGCCGCGACGCGCCGGGGAGCGCGGCGCGCTCGACAGCGGCGCCCTGGCCGGCTTGCTGCCCGGGGGGCGGCCACTGGGCGACGCTGCCGCACGGGCCGAGGTGGCACAGGCCTGGGGCCTCGACGGCCCCGACGACCTGCCGTCCCAGCCGGGGCGTGACACCGAGGCCATCCTGGCGGCCGCCGCCGACGGGACCCTGGGGGCGCTGCTGGTCGGCGGGATCGAACCCGGTGACCTGGCCGACCCGGCCGCCGCACTGGCCGCCCTGGACGCGGTCGGATTCCTGGTCAGCATCGAGTTGCGGCACAGCGAGGTCACCGAACGCGCCGACGTGGTGCTGCCGATCGCGGCGGCGGTCGAGAAGTCCGGCACCTATCTCAACTGGGAGGGCCGCCCCCGCCGGTTCGGCGCCGCGCTGGATGAGCGCGGGACCTTGTCCGACGTGCGGGTTCTCGACGCGCTCGCCGAGGAGATGGGTGTCGAGCTCGGGCTTCCCACGGTGGCGGCGGCGCGCGAGGAGCTGACCCGGTTGGGCCCCTGGAACGGCGAACGGGTGGCCGCCCCCGACGTGACGGCGGGCCGGCCGGGGCAGCCAGACTCCGGCGAAGCCGTTTTGGCCAGCTGGCGGATGCTGCTCGACAACGGACTGATGCAGGCCGGCGAGCCGAAGCTTGCCGGTACCGCCCGCAAACCGGTGGCGCGGCTGTCCGCGCCGACCGCCACCGAGATCGGTGCCGCGGCCGGCGATCAGATCACGGTCGGCACCGAGCGCGGACAGGTCACCCTGCCGCTGGTCATCACCGAGATGCCGGACCGGGTGGTGTGGCTGCCGATGAACTCTTCCGACTCAGCGGTGCACCGGAATCTCGGGGTCGGCCCGGGCGCGGTGGTACGGATTGGACGCAGATCATGAGCGCTCCCTGGTGGCTGGTGCTGGCCAAGGTCCTGGCCGTCTTCGCATTCCTGGTGCTGACGGTGCTGTTCGCCATCGTCATCGAACGAAAAGTGCTGGCGCGCATGCAGATGCGGCCGGGCCCTAACCGGGTCGGGCCGAAGGGCTGGCTGCAGAGCCTCGCCGACGGCATCAAGCTGGCCCTCAAGGAGGACATCGTCCCCGCCGGCGTCGACCGGGCGATCTACGTGATGGCCCCGGTCATCTCGACGGTGCCGGCGATCACCGCGTTCGCGGTGATCCCGTTCGGCCCGGAGGTCAGCGTCTTCGGCCATCGCACCGATCTGCAACTGGCAGACCTGCCCATCGCGGTGTTGTTCATCTTGGCGATGTCCTCGATCGGGGTGTACGGCATCATCCTGGCCGGCTGGTCGTCCGGGTCGCCGTACCCGCTGTTGGGCGGCATCCGCTCCACCGCGCAGGTGATCTCCTACGAAGTCGCGATGGGATTGTCGTTCGCCTCGGTGTTCCTCTACGCCGGGACGATGTCCACCTCGAGCATCGTGGCCGCTCAGGACCGGATCTGGTTCGCGTTCCTGTTGCTGCCGTCGTTCATGGTCTATCTGACCGCGATGGTCGGTGAGACCAACCGGGCGCCATTCGATCTGCCCGAAGCCGAGGGCGAGCTGGTCGGCGGATTCCACACCGAGTACTCGTCGTTGAAGTTCGCGCTGTTCTTCCTGGCCGAGTACATCAACATCACCACGGTGTCGGCGCTGGCCGTCACGTTGTTCTTCGGCGGCTGGCACGCGCCGTTCCCGCTGAACCTGTGGGCCGGCGCAAACCAGGGATGGTGGCCGCTGCTGTGGTTCACCGCCAAGGTGTGGGGATTCATCTTCATGTACATCTGGCTGCGCGCCACCCTGCCCCGGCTGCGTTACGACCAGTTCATGGCGCTGGGTTGGAAGATCCTGATCCCGGTGGCGCTGCTCTGGGTGCTACTCGCGGCGGTGATGCGCAGCCTGGGCAACGAGGGCTACCAGCACTGGGAGGCGGTGCTGATAGCGATCAGCACACTCACCACGCTGCTGGTGCTGGTGGCGCTGCATCGCCGCTTCAGTGCGGTGAACACGCTGCCGGTCGAACCGGCGCCGCCGCCGGTCACCACATCCGAAGGTTCTTTTCCGACACCACCGCTGCCGCAGCGTAATTCACCGCGGGTCAAGGAGGATGTCAATGGCTAGGCTCAGAGACGCGCTGGCCGGGTTCGGCGTCACCTGGCGGACGATGTTCAGGCGGCCGATCAATGACGGCTACCCGGAGCAGAAGAAACCCACGGCGCGGCGCTATCACGGTCGCCACCAGCTCAACCGGCATCCGGACGGGTTGGAGAAGTGCATCGGCTGCGAACTGTGCGCGTGGGCGTGTCCGGCCGACGCCATCTATGTGGAGGCCGCCGACAACACCGACGATGAGCGCTTCTCCCCCGGCGAACGCTACGGCCGCGTCTATCAGATCAACTATCTGCGCTGCATCGGCTGCGGACTGTGCATCGAAGCCTGCCCGACCCGCGCGTTGACCATGACCAACGACTATGAGATGGCCGCGGACAACCGAGCCGATCTGATCTTGGAACGCCACCAGCTGCTCGCGCCGCTGGAGTCCGACATGACCGCACCGCCGCACCCGATGCCGCCGGGCGCCACCGAGAAGGATTACTACCTGGGCAGGGTCGGCCCGGAGGGGCTCGACGAGAATCCCGACCTCTTCGTCATGCTGGACCGGAAGAAGCAGGGTAAGGCCTGATGGACGCCGCACTGCTTGCCTCCGACATCGTGGTCCGCACCTCCACCGGGGAAGCGGTGACCTTCTGGATCGTCGGGGCCCTGGCCCTGGTCGGCGCCGTCGGGGTCGTCACCGCCGCCAAGGCGGTGTATTCGGCACTGTTCCTGGCGATGACGATGCTGTCGCTGGCCGTTTTCTACTTCGTCCAGGACGCGATGTTCCTCGGCGTGGTGCAGATCGTGGTCTACACCGGCGCGGTGATGATGCTGTTCCTGTTCGTGATGATGCTGATCGGGGTCGACTCCGCCGAGTCACTGGTGGAGACCCTGCGCGGGCAGCGGATCGCCTCGACGCTCGCCGGGATCGCTTTCGGGGTGCTGCTGATCGCCGGGGTCGGCGGCGCGACGATGCACCTGCGCGGAATCGGCGCCCCGGCCACCGGCGGCTCGTCCGACTCCGGCATGGTCGGCGAGGGCAACGTCGAGGGCCTGGCGGCGCTGATCTTCACCCGTTACCTCTGGGCTTTCGAGCTCACCAGCGCGCTGTTGATCACCGCGGTGGTCGCGGCCATGGTGCTGACCCATCGGGAGCGGCTGCAACCGCGGCTGACGCAGCGGGAGCTGTCCATCCTGCGTTTCCGGTCCGGCAACCGCCCCACCCCGCTGCCGACGCCCGGCGTCTACGCCCGCCACAACGCCGTCGACATCGCCGCGCGGCTGCCCGACGGCTCCTATTCGGAGCTGTCGGTGTCGGACACCTTGCAGCACCGCTGGGTCGGCGCCGCCGGCAACGCGGCCCACGCCGACAGTGACGATGCCGAGGAGCAGCGGATGGCTCCGGCGAGCAACGGCGAGGAGTCAGGCCAGTGAACCCGGAGAACTATCTCTACCTGTCGGCGATGCTGTTCACCCTCGGCGCCACCGGAGTGATGTTGCGGCGCAACGCGTTGGTGATGTTCATGTGTGTCGAGCTGATGCTCAACGCCGCCAATCTGGCGTTCGTCACCTTCGCCCGGCTGCATTCGGCGCTCGACGGTCAGATGGTCGCCTTCTTCACGATGGTCGTCGCCGCCTGCGAGGTGGTGATCGGCCTGGCCATCATCATGACGATATTCCGGGCCCGGCGATCCGTGTCGGTCGACGACGCGAACCTACTGCGCGGCTAGGAGTTGGGAAGCTCTATGACGAATCTGAGCCAGCTGAGCTGGCTGCTGGTGGCGCTACCGGCGGCCGGCGCGTTGATCTTGCTGCTCGGCGGGCGACGGACCGACCGCTGGGGGCACCTGCTGGCCTGCGCCGCCGTGCTCTCCTCGTTCGGGATCGGGCTGGTGTTGCTGACCGAGATGCTGGGCCGGCCGGGCGAGGACCGGGCGATTCACAGCCACCTGTTCAGTTGGGTGCCGGTCGGTGCGCTGCAGGTCGAC
Organism: Mycolicibacter senuensis; assembly: GCF_002101885.1. Classification (GTDB taxonomy): domain Bacteria; phylum Actinomycetota; class Actinomycetes; order Mycobacteriales; family Mycobacteriaceae; genus Mycobacterium; species Mycobacterium senuense. The sequence continues at coordinate 27,887 of NZ_LQPS01000043.1, read as the reverse complement.
TTCGGGATGCTGATCGATCAGCTGTCGATCTGCTTCGTGTTGCTGATCAGCGGAGTGGGCGCGTTGATCCACATCTACTCGATCGGCTACATGAAAGACGACCCCGACCGTCGACGCTTCTTCGCCTACCTGAACCTGTTCGTCGCGGCGATGCTGCTGCTGGTCGTCGCCGACAACTACCTGGGCCTCTACGTGGGCTGGGAAGGTGTCGGCCTGGCGTCTTACCTGCTGATCGGCTTCTGGTACGCCCGGCCGGTCGCGGCGGCGGCCGGCAAGAAGGCGTTCGTGTCCAACCGGGTCGGTGACATCGGGCTGTCACTGGCCATGTTCGTCATGTTCGCCGGCTTCGGCACACTGTCGTTCGACGGGCTGTTCGGCGCGGTCGAAGAGGCCGGGTCCAGCGGGTGGACCACCGCCATCGGGTTGCTGCTGCTGCTGGGAGCCTGCGCCAAGTCCGCGCAGGTTCCGCTGCAAGCCTGGTTGTTCGACGCGATGGAGGGCCCCACGCCGGTGTCGGCGCTGATCCACGCCGCGACCATGGTGACCGCCGGGGTGTACCTGATCGTGCGGTCCGGCCCGGTGTTCGACCTGTCCGCCGACGCGCGGCTGGCGGTCGTGGTGGTCGGTGCGATCACACTGCTGTTCGGTGCGATCATCGGCTGCGCCAAAGACGACATCAAGCGGGCGCTGGCCGCCTCCACCGTCAGCCAGATCGGCTACATGGTGCTGGCCGCGGGCCTCGGCCCGGCCGGCTACGCCGTCGCGATCATGCACCTGCTCACCCACGGCTTCTTCAAGGCCGGGCTGTTCCTGGGCTCGGGCTCGGTGATGCACGGGATGAACGACGAGCAGGACATGCGCCGCTACGGCGCGCTGCGTGCCTTCATGCCGGTGACGTTCGTGACGTTCGGACTGTGCTACCTGGCGATCATCGGGGTGCCACCGTTCGCGGGCTACTGGTCCAAAGACGCGATCATCGAGGCCGCGCTGGCAACCGGCGGGACCCGAGGCTGGGTCTTGGGCGCGGTGACGATCCTGGGCGCCGGGATCACCGCGTTCTACATGACCCGGGTGATGCTGATGACCTTCGGCGGCGAACGCCGCTGGGCGGCCGACGAGAGCGAGGTGAGCCAGGAGCGGGCGCTGCAACATCCGCACGAGTCCCCGCGGGTGATGACCTGGCCGATGATCGTGCTGGCCGTCGGCGCCGTGTTCTCCGGGGCCGCGCTGGCCATCGGCGGTCGCCTCGAGCACTGGCTGGAACCGGTGGTGACCGGCGCCGCAGCCGCCGGTCACGAAGCGGCGCACCTCATCCCGGCCTGGCTCACCGGCGCGATCACGTTGGGGATCGTGCTGCTCGGAGTCGCGGTGGCATACCGGATGTACGGCCGCAAGGCGATACCCATCACCGAACCCACCGACGTGTCGCCCCTGACGGTCGCGGCCCGCCAGTATCTCTACGGCGATGCCTTCAACGAGGAGGTGTTCATGCGTCCGGGAAACCGACTGGCGCAAGCCCTGGTCGACGTCGACGACCGGGTGGTGGACGGCTCGGTCAACACCGGAGCCGGGCTGGTCGCGCTCGCATCGCTGCTGCTGCGGCGACTGCAGACCGGGTTCGTGCGCAGCTATGCGCTGACCATGCTGGCCGGCGCGGTGCTGGTCGTCGCGGTAGTGCTGGCGGTGCAACTGTGAATATGAACCTGCCCTGGCTGAGCCTGCTCTGGTTGGTGCCACTGGCCGGCGCCGGCGCCGTCATCGTGCTACCGGCTGCCGCGACACGACTGGCGAAGTGGACCGGCCTGCTGGTGAGTCTGGTGACGCTGGCGATCGCGGTGGTGATCACCGCCGAGTTCGACACCACCCCGGTCGCCGCCCCGTATCAGTTCGTCGAATCCCATGCCTGGATACCGGCTTTCGGGGCGCGCTACACGCTCGGTGTGGACGGTATCGCGGTGGTGCTGGCGTTGCTGACCGCCGGGCTGGTGCCGCTGCTGATGCTTGCCGGCTGGAACGACGGTGAGGGTAAGCGTCGCCGCGGCCCGCACGCCTTCGCCGCGCTCACCCTGGCCGTCGAGGCGATGGTGCTGATCTCGCTGGTCTCGCTGGACGTACTGCTGTTCTACGTCTTCTTCGAGGCGATGCTGATCCCGATGTACTTCATGATCGGCGGCTTCGGCAATGGCGCCAAGCGTTCCCAAGCGGCGTTGAAGTTCTTGCTGTACAACCTGTTCGGCGGTCTGATCATGCTGGCCGCGGTGATCGGTGTGTACATGGTGAGCGCCCGGGAAGGTACTGAGGGCTCATCGGGCGGCACCTTCGACTTCCGCGAACTGGTCTCGTTGTTCTCGTCGGCCACCACCACGGTGGATCCGGGCGTGCTCAAGCTGCTGTTCGCCGGCTTCATGTTCGCGTTCGCGGTCAAGGCGCCACTGTGGCCGCTGCACCGGTGGCTGCCCGATGCCGCGGTGGAATCCACCCCGGCCACCGCGGTGCTGATGATGGCGGTCATGGACAAGGTGGGGACCTTCGGCATGCTGCGCTACTGCCTGCAGCTGTTCCCCGACGCCTCAACGTATTTCCGTCCCGCAATCATCGTGCTGGCGGTGATCGGGGTGGTCTACGGGGCGATGGTGGCGATCGGCCAGCGCGACATCATGCGATTGATCGCCTACACGTCGATCTCGCACTTCGGCTTCATCATCCTGGGGATCTTCGTGATGACCAGCCAGGGTCAGAGCGGTTCGACGCTGTACATGCTCAACCACGGGTTGTCGACCGCGGCGCTGTTCCTGATCGCCGGGTTCCTGATCTCCCGGCGCGGCGGCACCCGGGCCATCGCCGACTACGGCGGCGTGCAGAAGGTGGCCCCGGTGATGGCCGGTACCTTCATGGTCGCGGCGATGGCCACCCTGTCGCTGCCCGGGCTTGCACCGTTCATCAGCGAATTCCTGGTGCTGGTGGGCACGTTCAACCGGTACTGGCTGGCGGCGACTGTCGGCACCACCGCGCTGGTGCTGTCGTCGATCTACATGTTGTGGCTCTATCAGCGGGTGATGACCGGCCCGGTCACCGCGGGCAACGAACGCATCCGAGATCTGGTGCCCCGCGAGCTCGTCGTCGTCGCACCGTTGATCGCGTTGCTGCTGTTTTTGGGCTTCTACCCGAAACCGGTGCTCGACATCATCAATCCGGGCGTCGCGCACACCTTGACCACGATCGGTGAGACCGACCCGGCACCGCTGACCGCCGAGGGGGCGCACTGACCATGTCGGGCATGCCAACACCCCACATCGAATACGACCTGTTGTTGCCGCTGCTGATCGTCTTCGGCACCGCGGTCACCGGCGTGCTCTTCGAGGCGTTCGTGGCGCGGCGGGCGCGCTACCTGATGCAGGTCCTGCTCGCCATCGGCGGGCTGGCCGCGGCGTTCATCAGCCTTGTCGCGGTGGGACGTGACCTGCCGGCCGACGGCCACATCACGGTGCTCGGCGCGATCGCCGTCGACCGGCCGGCGTTGGTGCTGCAGGGCATCGTGCTGCTGGTGGGGATCATGGCCATGGTCTTCATCGCCGAACGCAACATCGGCACGGGGGCTCCCGAGGGACCGGGCGCGGCGACCGCACCCACTGCCTCTCCCGCGGTCCGCGGGCGGGCCGGGCTGGACTCCTTCACCCCGCAGGGATCGGCGGTGCCGGGCAGCGCCGCCGAACTCGACGCGGCCCGCAGCGGGATAACCCAGACCGAGGTGTTCCCGCTGACGATGCTGGCGATCGGCGGGATGATGGTCTTCCCGGCCGCCAACGACCTGGTGACGATGTTCGTGGCCCTCGAGGTGCTCTCACTGCCGCTGTACCTGTTGTGCGGGCTGGCCCGGTACCGCCGGCTGCTGTCGCAGGAGGCGGCGCTGAAGTACTTTCTGCTGGGCGCGTTCTCCTCGGCGCTGTTCCTGTTCGGGGCCGCCCTGCTCTACGGCGCCACCGCATCGCTGACGTTGTCAGAGATCGGCGAGCAACTGTTCTCCCACAGCAACGATCCGTTGGCGCTGATCGGCGCCGGACTGCTGTTGGTGGGGCTGTTCTTCAAGGTCGGCGCGGTGCCGTTCCACTCCTGGATCCCGGACGTCTATGTCGGGGCGCCGACGCCGATCACCGGCTTCATGGCGGCCGCGACCAAGGTCGCCGCATTCGGGGCGATGCTGCGGATCATCTATGTCGCGCTGCCGGCGCTGCACGACCAGTGGCGTCCGCTGCTGTGGCTGATCTCGGTGCTGACCATGGTGGTCGCCACCATTGCGGCGATCACCCAGACCGAGATCAAGCGGATGCTGGCCTACTCCTCGATCGCCCATGTCGGCTTCGTGCTCACCGGCGTGCTGTCGGCGACCTCCGCGGGTGTCTCCTCGACGCTGTTCTACCTGGCCGCCTACAGCTTCTCCACCGTCGGCGCATTCGCGGTCGTGAACCTGATCCGCGGCCCCGGCGGGGAAGAAGAGCTCGACATGTCCCGGTGGGCCGGATTGGGGCAGCGTTATCCCGTTGTGGGGCTGCTGTTCTCGATGTTCCTGCTGGCGTTCGCGGGCATCCCGTTGACCAGTGGATTCATCAGCAAGTTCGCCGTGTTCTCCGCGGCCGCCGAGAGTGGCGCCGTGCCACTGGTGGTGATCGGTGTGATCGCCAGCGGTGTCGCCGCCTACTTCTACGTACGGGTGATCGTGCTGATGTTCTTCACCGACTCCCCCGACGACCCGCCGCAACTGGTGCTGCCCAGCGTGTGGAGTAAAACGGCGATCGCGCTGTGCGCCGCAGTCACCGTGGCGCTGGGGGTGTTTCCGCAGCCGCTGCTCGACCTGGTGGACGCCGCGACCCAGTTCGCCTTCTGACACCCGCCCCGGGCGGGCTGGTCCGCACGACCCGGCCAGCCCCGGAGTCAACCGTCGCTATATCACGCCGTATACTCCACGTAAATGGACCGCTGATCTCCAGTCAAAGGCGCATCGACTTCCCATGGCTAGACAAGGCTCAAAGCGCCGTGCGCTGGTCTCGAGCCTGGTCGAGGTCCTGACCTGGCCGCACAGCATCGACCGGTACACCGAGCTGGTGGTGCCGACGTGGTCCGCGGGCGAGGCCCGAGCGAAGGTCGTCGCGGTGCGGCACCGGACGCCGCGCAGTGTCACCATGACGTTGCAGCCCAACACCGCCTTTCCCGGCTTTCGCGCCGGGCAGCACCTGAACCTCACGGTGGACATCGACGGGCGGCGCCACACTCGCTGTTACTCACCTGCCAACGCCGAGGGGCAGCGACTCATCGAGCTGACCGTCGGCTTGCACGATGGTGGACTGGTCTCGAGCTACCTGCACCAGCACGCCCGCCCGGGCCTGGTGGTCGGGCTCACCGGCGGCAGCGGCGACTTCGTGCTTCCGGCCGCCCGTCCGCAGCGGATCCTGATGGTCTCCGGCGGCAGTGGCATCACCCCGGTGATGTCGATGCTGCGCACCTTGCGGGCCGAGGGCCATGTCGCCGCCGGGGGCCAGATCAGTTTCGTGCACTACGCACGTAGCCGCTCCGAGGCCTGTTACCGCGACGAGCTTGCCGCCATGGCCGACGTGCGGGTGTTGCACGGGTTCACCCGGGCGAATGAACCCGGCGATCTGCCAGGCTATTTCGGTGCCGACCATCTGAATGCCACGATGCCGGCTCCCGACCTGGTGTATGTCTGCGGCCCGCCGGCCCTGGTTGCGGCGGTGCGGGAACACTGCGCCGACGCAATCGCCGAGAACTTCGTGCCGCCGCAGTTCGCACCGGCCGCCGATCTCCCCGGCGGCCGCGTGAGCTTCCTCGGCAGCGACATCACGGTGGTCGACGACGGCCGGCCGCTGCTGCTGCAGGCAGAGTCCGCCGGTCTGCAGCCGGCGAGCGGATGCCGGATGGGTCTGTGCAAGACCTGCACCTGCCGCAAAACCGCCGGCACGGTGCAAAATCTGATCACCGGGGCACTTTCGGACGCGGGCGAAGAGAATATCCAGATCTGCGTCTCGATCCCGGTCGGCGACGTCGAACTCAGCTTGTAAAGGACGTCGGGAACCAATCATGGCAGAACCGGAGATGACGCTTACCCCTGACCAGGCCGATGCATTGGGACGCGAGTTCGACGCCATCAGGACACGGGTACTGGCCGACCTCGGCAAGCGGGACGCCGACTATATCCGTCGAATCGTCCGGGTACAGCGCACCCTCGAGATCGGCGGTCGTGCACTGCTTTTCGCCGGCATCCGCCGACCCGCCTGGTTGGCCGGCGTCGCGATGCTGTCCATGTCGAAGATCCTCGACAACTGGGAGATCGGCCACAACGTCATGCACGGCCAGTACGACTGGATGGGCGATCCGGCGCTGCACGGCCCCACCTTCGAGTGGGACAGTGCCTGCCCGTCCGACCACTGGCGTTACGCGCACAACTACCTGCACCACACCTACACCAACATCATCGGCGTGGATCGCGACATCGGTTACGCCGTCCTGCGGGTGAAAGAAGACCAGGCCTGGGATTGGCAGAAGCTGCTCAACCCGATCAACGCCCTACTGGGTTTCGTGCTGTTCCAATACAGTCTGGCGGGCTACGAGCTGGAGATCGAGCGGATGCCCCACGAAATCACCATGGCCGACAAACGCGAGGCCCTGGGGGTGATCGCCCGCAAGGTCTTCCGCCAGGTATTGAAGGACTATGTCGCGTTCCCACTGTTGGCCGGCCGGTCGCGGCGCTTCGCGTTGACCGGCAACCTGGCGGCGAACATGATCCGCAACATGTGGACCTTCGCAATCACCTTCTGCGGGCATTTCCCCGACGGAGCCCGGGTGTTCACGGTCGAGGAGACCCGCGGCGAGTCCCGCGGCCAGTGGTACTACCGACAGATCCTGGGCACCGCGAACATGAGCGGGGGCAGGCTGTTTCACATCATTTCGGGCAATCTGTCGCACCAGATCGAGCATCACCTGTTCCCGGACCTGCCGGCCCACCGCTACGCCGAGCTCGCGCCGGAGGTGCGCGAGATCTGCCGGCGTTACGGCATCCCGTACAACACCGGTTCCCTGCCCAGGCAGCTCGGCACCGTACTGCTCAACATCTTCCGGCTTGCATTCCCCTAGGCCGAAGTCTGCGGCGCCCGGTGCTGGGCACGCCGGCGTCGGCGGGTACATCATGGACGGGTGGACGACGAATCGTTTCAGCGCCTGGTCGCAATGCTCGACTACACCATGTTCGTGGTGACCACTGCGGCCGACGGTCACGCCTCGGGCTGTCTGGTCGGGTTCGCCACCCAGGCCAGCCTGCAGCCGCCGAGGTTTCTGGTCGGAGTATCCGAACGCAACCACACCTACGGGGTCGCGGCCCGGTCCGACCATCTGGCCGTCCATGTCCTGGCGCGCGGGGACCTCGAGCTCGCCCGGCTTTTCGGCGGCCGAACCGGGGACGACATCGACAAATTCGAGCGCTGCTCCTGGCACAGCGGGCCCGCGGGCATGCCGATCCTCGATGACGCTCCGGCATGGTTCGTCGGCAAGACGCTGAGCCGTATCGAACTCGGCGACCACCTGGGCTATCTGCTGGAACCGATCGCCGGGTACGCGCCCCCGCACACCGGGGGCCTGCTGGCATTTTCCGACGTCGACGACATCGAAGCGGGCCACGGCGCCTGAACACCCCGAGCCGCGGGTTGGGCACTGCTCAGCTGGGTTGCCGCACCGCGAGGCCGGCGGCCCGATAGATCGCGTCGATGACGGTCATGTTCTCGATCGCGTCCTCGGGCGTGGTCCGCACCGGTGCGCCGCGCAGCACGGCGTCGGCGAACGCATCGAGCTGATAGGCATACGACGCCCGGTGGGCGAAACGCTCGACGCGCTTGCCCTGCTGCGAGCGGACCCGGAGCCGGTGCAAGTACTGGGGCATCAGCGGGTTGAGCGCCCGCAACTCGCCGCGATCACCGATCACGCGGGCGCTGACCTGCAGCAGGTTCGACGACCACAGTGAGCAGCGAATCGCCCCGGTGTGCCCGGCCGGGAACCGCAACTGCGCGGTCATGGCCCGATCGATCTGCGGGTCACGCAGTTTCGCCTGCGCGGAAACGACTTCCGGTGTCGCGCCGCCAAAGGTGCGGACCATGTGCACCGGGTAGCAGCCGGCGTCCATCAGCGCCCCGCCGGCCAGCGAGATGTCGTAGCGGATGTCGGAGAACCGGGGCAGCGGGAAGCTCAGGGCGGCCTCCACCCGCCGCAGCGTCCCCAACTCCCCCGAGGCGATGATCTCCTCGATGCGCAACGTCATCGGGTGATAGCGGTAATGGAACGCCTCCATCACCACCCGGTCGGTCTTCGCGGCCACCGCAGCGATCTCGCGGGCCTCGTCGGCATTGGCGGTGAACGGCTTCTCGCACAACACGTGTTTCCCGGCGGCCAGCGCCGCCCGCGTCCACCGCCCGTGCAGGTTGTTGGGCAGCGGGTTGTAGACGGCATCGACCTCCGAGTCGGCGATCAGCGCGTCGTAGCTGTCGTGGACTCGGCCGATGCCGTGCTTGCCGGCGAACGCACGCGCCCGCCCGGCGTCACGCGCCGCGATCGCGCTCACCACCACCTCGGGGTGGTCGGCAGCGGGTTTGAGCAGCGACACCGGGGTGATCCGCGCGGCGCCGAGCACGCCGATCCGCAGTACCGGGGTCATCCGGCCGTGCTCCGTTGCAGACTGAACCCGGCCACTCGCGCACCGTGCTGCGCCGATGTCGTCATGTCGATCACCGCACGCGCCTGCTCGCGCACCGGGGTGTCGGGGTCGAGCACCGACAGGTAGACCTCGTGGGCGGCAAGGGCGTCCACCGCGGCATCGAGGTAGCCGTCCACGGTCTCGACGTGCGTGGGCGCCGGCCCGTTCTGGAACAGCCAGCGCGGCGGCTTCTCCAGCGCGTCCCAGACGTCGGTGACCGCGGCGGCGAACTCGATGTGGTCGCGTTGGTTGGGGGCGTCCGGGGCGAACTCCGCGCCGCCGTAGATGCTCACCACCACCTCGGGGCGGACCTCGGTGATCACCGAGGCGATCTTGGCGCGCAACTGCGGCGTGTTGCGGATATCGCCGTCGGGGAAGTCCCAGAAATCGACCCCGTCGTCCGGGTGCACCCCCACGACGGCCGCCGCCCGCCGCTGCTCGGCCTCCCGGAGCGGCCCGGCCTGCTGCGGTGGCATGCCCTCGATACCGGCCTCGCCGCGGCAGGCCAGCGCGTAGCGGACGGTCTTGCCCGCCGCGGTCCACTTGGCCACGGCGGCGGCCATCCCGTACTCGGGATCGTCGGGATGCGGCACCAGCACCAGCAGTGATGTCCACTCGGCGGGGAACGGCAGCGGTTCGGAGAATCCGGACATCGGCTAGGCCAGCACGCCGTGAGCGAGGATGTCGGCGGTCTGGCGCGCCCAGTCACCCCCGAGTTGGTCGTCGGGCCGCAGGAACATGGCCAACAGCGTTGCCCCGCCAATCAATTCGACGAGCCGGTCGGGATCCACAGCTGCTCGCACCTCACCGCGGGCCACCGCATCGGCCACCCACCGACGCATCACCTCGAACAGGTCCCCGAATCGTTCCAGGGACCGTGCCGTGAGCTCGGCGTTGGTCGCCATGTCGGCGATCAGGCCGGGCAGGGCGGCCCGCACCACCGGGTTGGTCAGCGCCTCGCGCGCGCCGGCCATCATCGCCCGGAGATCACCGGCCACATCGCCCGGCGGCGCCGTCACCGCACTCGGGGGCACCGAGAGCACGGCCTCATGCACCAGTTCGGCTTTGCTGGGCCACCGGCGGTACAGCGCGGTCTTGGTCGTCCCCGCCCGTTCCGCGACGGCCGCCAGGCTCAGATTCGAATATCCGACCTCGACGACCAGTTCCGCGGCGGCCTTCAATATGGCAGCGTCGATACGGGGATCGCGGGGCCGCCCGGCGCCGGAGCCCTTGTCAACCGGCAAAGGTTCTGCTTTCATAACGCTACCTGTCGTATCGTAATTAATCTGACGGAGGATGCAACCGTGGTCGACCAACCGACTGTGGAACGAGATGTCGGCCGGATCCAACGTTCCAGCCGTGATGTCACCACACTGCCCACGGTAATGTCTCGCTGGCTGGCGACACAGTTGCCCGGCGGGACCACGCCGGAGATCACCGTGGAAAGCGGCGTCGACACCAACGGCATGTCGTCGGAGACCATCATGATCACCGGCCGCTGGATCGCCGACGGCGCCCCGGTCGAGCAGCGCTGGGTGATGCGAGTGGCTCCGGCGGGCGAAGACATCCCGGTGTTCGAGACCTACCGCCTGGATCACCAGTTCGAGGTGATGCGGCGCGTCGGCGAGCTCACCGACGTCCCGGTGCCCAAGGTCCGCTGGATCGAACCCACCGGCGAGGTGCTGGGCCGGCCGTTCTTTCTGATGGACCGCGTCGACGGTGAAGTCCCGCCTGACGTCATGCCCTACACCTTCGGTGGCAACTGGTTCTCCGACGCGAGCCCCGAGCAGCAACGGGCCTTGCAGGACGCCACAGTCGAGGTGCTGGCCAAGCTGCACGCGATTCCGGACGCCACCCGGCAATTCGGCTTCCTCGACGAGGGCGACGACGGGTCCACCGAAAACACTGCGCTGCGCCGGCACTTCGACCGTGTGCGGCAGTGGTACGAGTTCGCGGTGCCCGACATCGGGCGCTCGGCGCTGCTGGACCGCACCATCGGCTGGCTGGAGCAGCACTGGCCGGCCGACGCCGCCGCCAGCGAGACGGTGCTGTGCTGGGGCGACTCCCGGGTCGGCAACGTGCTCTACCGCGACTTCTCCCCGGTCGCCGTGCTGGACTGGGAGATGGTGGCACTGGGGCCACGCGAGCTGGATGTCTCGTGGGTGATCTTCGCCCATCGGGTATTCGAGGAACTCGCCGGGCTGGCCGGGTTGCCGGGCCTGCCGCAGGTGCTGCGCGAAGACGATGTGCGGGCCAGCTATCAGCGGCTCACCGGCGTCGAACTCGGGGACCTGCACTGGTTCTACGCCTACGCCGGCCTGATGTGGGCGATCGTGTTCATGCGTACCGGGGCTCGCCGGGTGCACTTCGGCGAGATGGAGAAACCCGATAGCCCAGAATCCCTCTTCTACCACGCAGGATTGCTGAAAAAGCTGATCGGAGAACAGAACTGATGTTGGGACCACTCGACGAATACCCGGTCCACCAACTGCCGCAGCCGATCGCCTGGGCGGGATCCTCGGACCGCAACTTCTACGATCGCTGCTACCTCAACGCCCACGATCGCACCGGGGACATCTTCGTGGTCACCGGCTGCGGCTACTACCCCAACCTCGGCGTCAAGGATGCGTTCGTGCTGGTACGGCGCGGCGACACCCAGACCGCGGTGCACCTGTCGGATGCCATCGATCAGGATCGGCTCAACCAGCATGTCGGCGCGTACCGCATCGAGGTCACCGATCCACTGCGCTCGCTGCGGGTGGTCATGGCCGAGACCGAGGGCGTCGCGCTCGATCTGCGCTGGCAGGGACTGTTCGACCCGGTGCAGGAGCAGCGGCACTTTCTGCGGTCCGGCAACCGGGTGACCCTGGATGCACAGCGCTTCGCCCAGCTGGGGTCCTGGAGCGGGCAGATCGTGATCGACGGCGAGCAGATCGCCGTCGACCCGGCGGTGTGGATCGGGTCGCGCGACCGGTCCTGGGGTATCCGCCCGGTCGGCGAACGCGAACCGGCCGGCCGGCCCGCCGACCCGCCGTTCGACGGCATGTGGTGGCTGTATGTGCCGATGGCGTTCGACGACTTCGCGGTGGTGATGATCATCCAGGAGGAGCCCGACGGGTTCCGGTCGCTCAACGACTGCACCAGAATCTGGCGAGATGGCCGCGTCGAGCAGCTGGGCTGGCCGCGGGTGGCCACCCGCTACCGCTCCGGCACCCGCATCGCGACCGGCGCCACCATCGAGGCCACCCGGCCGGACGGCACCCCGGTGGTCTTCGAGGTGGAATCCAAACTGCCGGTGCCGATCCATGTCGGCGGCGGGTACGGCGGCGACACCGACTGGCTGCACGGGGAATGGAAGGGCGAGAAGTTCACCGAGCGGCTGACCTACGACATGACCGATCCCGGGGTCATCGCGCGCACCAGTTTCGGGATGATCGACCACGTCGGGCATGCGGTATGCCGCGAGGGCGACGCCGCCCCCGTGGAAGGCTGGGGACTCTACGAGCACGGCGTGCTGGGACGGCACGACCCGACCGGGTTCCCCGACTGGGTCACCATGGCGCCTTGAATCAGCGCAGTTCGCTGACGATCTCGCCGATCAGCGCCGGGGCGATCGGCGCCGCCTGGTAGACGCAGACGGTCTCGGAGACGCCCTCGACCCGGTCGCGGATGTGCGCGGCCACCTGCGCCGGAGTGCCGCAGGCGGCGATGGTGTGCAGGATCTCGTCGGTGATCGCCGCCCCCATCTGCGCCCACTGCCCCTGCTTGGACAACGCGTTGAGTTCGGGTTGCAGCTCTTGCCAGCCGTGGGCGGCCAGCACCGGGGCGTATGCGGGTGTGGACGCGTAGAAGCCGAGCAGCATCCGGGTGGCGGCTTCGGCGGCCTCTCGCTCGGCATCGGTGGCGCCGGTGGCCACGATGACTTCGGGCACCACCGCGAAGTCTTCCGGTGCGCGCCCTGCTTGTGCCAGCCCATCGCGGACCGCTGCCATGGTGTTGTGGTGCAGGAATCGCTTGGTGGAGAACGGCATCACCAGCAGCCCATCGGCATGTTCGGCGGCTGCCCGGGTCAGCCGCGGGCCCAGCGCGCCGACATAGATCGGCGGGACGCCGTACGGGTTCGGCCCCGGGCTGAACGTCGGGGTCATCAAGGTGTGCCGGTAGTAGTGGCCGCGAAAGTCCAAGCGGGCGCCGGTGTTCCAGGATTCGAAGATCGCCCGAAGCGCGGCGACCAACTCGACCATGCGGTCCACCGGCCGGTCGAAGGCCGCACCGAACCGCTTCTCGATCTGCGCGCGCACCTGGGTGCCCAGACCCAGGACGAACCGTCCGCCGCTGAGCAGCTGGTGGTCGTTGGCCTGGTGCGCGAGGTGGATCGGGTTGCGCGGGAAAGCGATCGCGACGTTGGTCATCAGGTCCAGGCCGCCGACACCGGCCGCCAGCGTCAGGGGTGCGAACACGTCGTGCGGCCCCTCGAAGGTGAAGACGCCGCGCACACCGGCATCCCGCAGCTCGCGGGCTTGCTCGACGACGCCGGTCAGTCCGCTAAGCGCGGTGAGGACTTTCACTGCTGTCAGGAGCCGTCAGAACCGCGCTAGGAGATGATTCCCTGATCGGCGGTCATGCCGGCCGCCGATCCGGTGACCAGTTCCACGAGCTCACGCAGCTCGCGATTCACCACGGTGGGGTGTTCGAGGATCGAGCAGTGTCCCCCACCGACCTCGACGAACCTGGCGAGATTGGGTGCGATATCGGCGATGCGCCGCGACGCCACCATGGGCAGCAGCCGGTCGCGGGTACTGCCGATGACCAGGGTCGGCACGGTCAGCCCGTCGAGGTTGAGGTAAGACGAGGGGCCAAGCGAGTCGACGAGGGTGCGCACCCAGTGACCGCGGCCGGCCGGCGGGGTGCGGGCGAACAGGTCGCAGATCAATGATGTGACCACGGGGTCGGCCTCACCGCCGACAGCGAGCATGTGCACGAATCGCCGGACCGCCAAGTTCGCCGGCCCGACGATCGGGACACTGCCGAACGTCAGCAGCGCCCGGCGCGCCGCCTGCACCCGCGCCCGCTGCAGCGGTGGTGCCACCGAGAACAAGTCGACTTCGGCGAGCAGGTTGCCGGTGGTGGTGTTGATCAGAGCTACCGCATCCGCGCGCTCTTCGACCCGGTGGCGATAGCGGTCCGACCAGGCGCTGATCGCGATGCCGCCCATCGAGTGCCCGGCGATCACGGCGCGCTCACCTGGAGCCAGCGTGGCCTCCAGCACCGAATCCAGATCGGATGCCAGGTGGGTCAGGGTGTATCCGCCGCGCTTGGGCACCCCGCTGCTGCCGTGACCGCGATGGTCATAGGCGATCACCCGGTAGTCGTTGGCCAGCTCGGCGATCTGGTTTCCCCAGACCCGGATGGCACAGGTGATGCCGTGGGCCAGCACGACCGGGTAGCCGTCGGCCGGGCCGAACACCTGGGTGTGCAGCTTGGTTCCGTCGGCGGCCCGAACCGCCATGGTGCGAGCGGGCGGTAACGCCGCCGGAAAGGTGCCGGCGCCCCGTCGCCGACCGGACCCCGAAGAACTCAGAGCACTCATCGCCACCTCATCAAAAGTGCGGCAACGCTGCCGCATCGCGAGTCTACGCCGAGGTGGTTTAAGTTTTTCCTCAGCCACTACATACGGAGGTCGCCCATGCGCGCGGTACAGATATCCCATCTCGACGGACCGACAGCCGCCCGGGTGGTCGATCTCGACGAGCCGTCCGGTGACGACATGGTCATCATCGACGTGCACGCCGCCGGGGTGGCATTCCCCGATGTGCTGCAGTCACGCGGGCTCTACCAGCACAAACCCGAGCTGCCGTTCGTGCCGGGCGGGGAGGCGGCCGGGGTGGTGCGCAGCGCCCCGGCGGGCGCCCATGTCCGCGCCGGCGATCGGGTGGCCGCGCTGACCATGCTCAACGGCGCGATGGCGCAGGTGATCGCGCTGCCCGCCGCCCAGGTGTTCAAGCTGCCGGACGTGGTGTCGTTCGAGGCCGGGGCCGGGCTGCTGTTCAACGACCTCACAGTGCTGTTCGCGCTGACCACCCGCGGCAAGCTGTCGGAGGGCGCGACGGTGCTGGTGCACGGCGCTGCCGGCGGCATCGGCACCTCGGCGCTGCGGCTGGCGGCTCCGCTGGGAGCGTCGCGGGTGATCGCCGTGGTGTCCACCGAGGCCAAGGCCGAGGTAGCCCAGGCCGCCGGCGCCACCGACACGGTGTTGGCCGAGGGATTCCGCGGTGCGGTGGCCGAGCTGACCGGCGGCAAGGGTGTCGATCTGGTCCTCGACCCGGTCGGTGGTGACCGATTCACCGACTCCCTGCGTTCGCTGGCGCCCGGCGGGAAGCTGCTGGTGGTGGGGTTCACCGGCGGTGAGATTCCCACGGTGAAGGTGAACCGGCTGCTGCTCAACAACATCGACGTGGTCGGCGTCGGCTGGGGCGCGTGGGTGATGTCGCATCCCGGCGAGCTGCAGCGGCAGTGGGACGTGCTGGAGCAGCTGTTGGCCTCGGGGACGGTGCCGGCGCCGCAACCGGAGGTGTTTGCCCTGGAGGACGCCGCTGATGCGCTGTCGGCGCTGGAGAACCGCACCGCGGCGGGCAAGGTCGTGCTGCGACTGCTGGGGTAGCGCCCGGCCGCCGATTCGCTGCTTCCCGCGGCCTGAACCTGGGTACCCGCATCGGGCAGGGATCCCAGACGACAGAAGCCAGCGGGGACAGTGATGGACACCAAGTTGAATCAGGCCGAGTGGCCACGTACTGCGGCACGCTGCTTCGGCGCGGTGCTGCTGACCATCGGGGCGATGCTGCTGTCTCCGGCAGCGACGGCATCAGCGCAGCCGTGCCCGGACGTGGAGGTGGTGTTCGCCCGCGGTACCGGTGAACCGCCCGGTGTCGGCGGCGTCGGGCAAGCGTTCGTCGACGCGTTACGCGCCGAAGCCGGCGGCAGATCGGTCGAGGTCTACCCGGTCAACTACGCCGCCAGCGGCGATTTCGGCGCGGGTATCGACTTCGCCCGAACCGTCGTCGACGGGATTCGCGACGAGGCCGACCACATTCAGGCGACCGCGGCGCGCTGCCCCGATACCAAGCTGGTGCTCGGCGGCTTCTCCCAGGGCGCCGTCGTCACCGGTTTCGTCACCTCGCCGTCGGTGCCCAAGGAGGTGCCGGCTGAGTTCCTGGGCTATGTGCCCTCGCCGATGCCGCCGGAGGTGGCCAACCACGTTGCCGCGGTGGCCCTGCTCGGTCTGCCGTCCGAAGACTTCCTTCGCGGCTACGGCGCACCGCCGGTCAAGATCGGCCCACTGTATGCGCCCAAGACCATCGAACTGTGCGCTCCCGAGGACACCATCTGCAACGGCGCACCCGGCGGGCCGCCGAACATCGCCCATGCCATGTACCCGGCGAACGGCATGGTGGGCCAGGCGGCGCGGTTCGCCGCGCAGCGTCTCTGACCTGACGGCGACTGCCGAAGGCGAGACCGCATACGTCGTGTCTGGCAAGATATCGCCTAGTCTGTTCACTGGACACTCTGTCCAGCGAAATGGCACGGGCGCGAGGAGCACGACGAGATGGCAGAGACGGTTGCCGCCGTGGGGTCCCAACCGGCACGGTACGACGCCGAGTGGGTACGGGCGAAGTACGCGCTGGAGCGCGACAAGCGGATGCGCCCCGATGCCGTCGACCAGTTCATCGAGGTCACCGCGGACTTCTCGCACTACGCCGACGACCCGTGGTCCGAACGCGTCGAACGCGAGCCGGTGTACGACCACGTCCAGGTGGCGATCATCGGCGCCGGCCTGGGCAGCCTGATCGCCGCCGCGCGACTGCACGAGGCCGGAATCGACGACATCCGGATGATCGACACCGCCGGGGACTTCGGCGGCACCTGGTACTGGAACCGCTACCCGGGCGTGCAGTGCGACGTCGAGTCCTACATCTATCTGCCGCTGCTCGAGGAGCTGAACTACCTGCCCACCGAGCGCTACGCACACGGACCGGAGATCCGTGCGCACCTGCAGAACATCGCCACGCACTACGGCCTGTACGAGAACGCGTTGCTGGGCACCACCGTCACCGGCCTGCGCTGGGATGAGACGTCGAAGCGCTGGCAGGTCAGCACCGATCGCGGCGACGCGTTCACCGCGACCCTGGTCGCCGTCTCCCCCGGGTCGCTGACCCGGCCGAAGCTGCCGGGTATCGCCGGCATCAACGAGTTTCGCGGGCACACCTTCCACACCAGCCGCTGGGACTTCGGCTACACCGGCGGTGACGAATCCGGCGGGCTGACCCGACTGGCCGACAAGCGCGTCGGCGTCATCGGCACCGGTTCGACAGGGCTGCAGTGCATTCCGCACCTGGGCGAGTGGGCCCGGCAGCTCTACGTGTTCCAGCGGACCCCGAGCACGGTCTCGGTGCGGGGCAACCGGCCCACCGATCCGCAGTGGGCAGCCGGCCTGAAGCCGGGGTGGCAGCGCGAGCGCATGGAGAACTTCACCCGGGTCACCTGCGGGGTGGAGATGGACCTCGACCTCACCGACGACGGCTGGACGCAGAAGGCCCTCGAACTGAGCGAGTCCGCGGTGATGCGGGAGACCCAGCGGCTGGGCCGGGCGATGACGCCCGAGGAGATCGGCGACTTCCTGTTCCACGCCGACTATGTGGCGATGGAGCGGCTGCGGGCACGGATCGACGCAACCGTGCGCGACCGCAAGACCGCCGAGTCGCTCAAACCCTGGTACCGGCTGAACTGCAAACGTCCCGGCTACCACGACCAGTACCTCGATACGTTCAACCGGGACAACGTCACGTTGGTCGACACCGACGGGCGCGGCGTCGAGCGGTTCACCGAAACCGCCGTCGTCGTCGACGGGGTCGAATACGAACTCGACGCACTGGTGTTCGCGACCGGCTTCGAGGTGGGCACCGAGTTCACCCGCCGACTCGGTTTCGAGATCGTTGGCCGTGACGACGTGCGGCTGAGCGACAAGTGGGCCAAGGGCATGCGGACGCTGCACGGCCTGCAGACCCACGGCTTCCCCAACTGCTTCTTCCTCGGCTACACCCAGTCCGGGGTCTCCCCCAACTACACCCATACCGCCGAGGAACGCGCGCAGCATTTCGCCTACCTGATCAACACGTTCGTGCAGCGCGGCGCGAACACCATCGAGGCCACCCGGGCCGCCGAGGATCAGTGGCTGGCCGCGATGGATGCGGCCTCGGAGAAGCCCAAGGCCTTCTACGCCGAGTGCACACCGAGTTACCTCAGCTCCGAAGGCGACAAGGAGAATCCGCACGGCATGCTGTCGACGAACTTCGGCGGCAAGCCCGTCGAGTTCTTCGACATGTTGGCAAAATGGCGCTCGACCGGCCGGCTCGACGGGGTGGTGCTGCAATGACCACCACCACACCAAAACTCACGATGCGCGACCGGCACCGCATCATGACCCGCGACCACATCATGGCCGCCGCGCTGGAGGCCTTCGCCGAACGCGGCTATGTCGCGGTGACCATCGACGACATCGCACGCCGGGCCGGGATCGGACGCGCGACGTTCTACCTGCACTTCGACTCCAAGGCGGCGGTGCTGCGCGAGCTGCGCAACACCCGGATGACCGTATGGGCCCAGCAGGACGCACCGCGCGGCGGCAGATCGGGCCGGCCTTCGATCAGAGCATTCTTCGAGAAGGTGGTCGACTTCTACACCTCCGCCCCGCAGCTCTACACGGCACTGCACCAGGCGCGGGCGGCCGATCCGGAATTCGCCGCAGCCCACCGGGCCACCATGGAGGCCAACGTCACCGAGTGGATCGACGCCGACGCCATGCCCGGCGCCACCGAAGCGCAGCTGCGGCTGGCCATCGCGATGATGTACACCATGGTCGACTCCTTCATGCATCTGTGGTTGGTCGACGGTTGGCCGCTGGAGCGTGAAGCCGCCATCGAGGCGATGACCGACGCCCTGCACGCCACCATGCGATGACGACGAGCTCGGCGGACCGGGCCGAACGTCGGGGCGTCCTGCAATCGCTGACCGGGCTCAGCGTGCGCTACGTCGAGCGCCTGATGCCCGACCCGTACCTGTTCGCGGTGATCCTCACCCTGATCGTCGCCGGCCTGGTCGCGGTGCTGGTGCGGGGCGCGTCGGCCGGCGGAATGGTGACCGCCTGGTACAGCGGCGTGTGGGGTTCGGAGAACATCTTCACGTTCGCCTTCCAGATGGTGCTGATCCTGGTGACCGGCTACACGCTGGCCGAGGCGCCGGTGCTCAAGCGGGCCATCGTGCGCGTCGCGGCAACACCGCGCAGCCAGACCCGGGGCGCGCTGCTGTGTTTCACCGTCAGTGCCGTGCTGTCCCTGCTGAACTGGGGTCTCGGCCTGGTGGCGGGCGCACTGGTCGCCCGCCAGGTCGCGAGACGGTTCCCCGACTCGCATTTCGGCTACCTGATCGCCGCGGCGTTTATGGGTTTCATCGTCTGGACGCAGGGGCTGTCGTCGTCGATCGCGCTGGCCAACACCGATGCCGGCAGTCCGATCAACGTGATCCACAAGATCACCGGGTTCACCGTGCCGTTGCGCCAGACCATCTTCCAGCCCTACAGCTGGTTGTCGGTGCTGATCGTGCTGGCGGTGCTCGCCCTCGCGGTGTGGCGGATGGAGCCTTCGGTGGGGCTTGCGCCGGACGCCGCGGTATTCGACGACGAAGATCCGCCCGTAGCGCCGCAGACCGGCAAGACCTTCGCCGACTGGCTGGAGAACCAGTGGCTCCTCAACGTGCTCGTGTTCGCCGCGGGGATGACGTATTTCGTGCTGAGTGGTTTCACGCTCAATATGGCCTCGATGATCATGCTGTTCACCATCACCGCCGCCCTGCTGCACGGCACGCCGATCCGCTTCATCCGGGCGTTCACCGGTGCCGCCAAGGTCTCCGGCCCGCTGCTGCTGCAGTACCCGCTCTACGGCGGGCTGATCGGCCTGCTGGCGTATCAAGGCGCCGAGGGCTCCACGCCGCTGCAGACCGTGCTGGCCCAGATGCTGGTGAACGGCGCCACGCAGTACACGCTGCCGTTCCTGACGTTCCTGGGTTCGGTGATCATCAGCCTGTTCGTGCCCTCCGGCGGCGGGCACTGGGCGGTGCAGGGCCCGATCGCGGTCGACTCCGCGCTGGCGATCGGCCAGCACTCATCCGCCTATCTCGGGTTGATCTCCATGGCGGTCGCCGTCGGCGAAGGCGTGGCGAACATGATCCAGCCGTTCTGGCTGCTGCCGCTGCTGGCCATCGCGAAACTCAATGTGCGTCAGGTCATGGGGTTTACGGTGGTGGCGTTCGTCCTCGGGTTGGCGGTGATGGGGGCGATGACCTTGATCGCGCCGTGGGTGCTGTGAGGAGGCCCGAATGGGAAGTGGGCAATCGGCGATTCGCGCACTGGCATCGGTCACGGCGGTGGTGACGATGCTCGGGCTGGCTACGGCTTGCGACTCGAGCACCTCCGACGGCCCGGAGTCGGCGACCACGGCGACCTCGGCAAGCTCGGCGACAGTGCGGGCCACACCGCTGACCGGCTTCATCGAACCTGACGACGGGACTCGCGGAACCGTCACCTACCAGGCGGAACTTCCCCAGCTGCGCGGCGGGGACGCCGCGGTGCGCGAGATGTTCAATACCGAGATGCGCGCGGCCCTCGACCGTTACCTGCAACCCGCCGATGACGACACGCCGGTTACGGTCGCGCCCGGAATCCTGGCCCGGGACCACCGAAGCGAGGTCTCCCACATCGGCACCGGCGCGGTCGCCGGGGTGCTGGTTCTCAACATCTATCCAGACCGCGCCGCGCATCCGTACAACGTGGTCGCCACGGCGGTGATCGACGCCCACGCCGCCAGGCCGCTCGCCCTGACCGATCTGTTCACCGATCCGGCCGCCGGCCTGACCGCGGTGGTCGACGGATTGAAGGTCGAGATCGCCGACGATGAGTTGCTCGCCGGCCAGACACCGCCGCAGCCGGTCGCCGATCAGCTGGCCGACTGGGTGCCTGCCGCCGACGGGCTGGTGATCTACCTGCCGGTCGCCCACGTGCTCGGCGACTACTACCCGGTCACGGTGGGCTGGGATGTTCTCGCCGGTGTACTCAAGCCGGGGATGCGAGAAACGCTGACGGCGTAACGCAAGCGCATCCACCGAAACCTCTGCAAGGGCCCCGGTCGCGAAGCAGCACACGGCGATGATGACACCGGAATGACCGGCAGCGTAGACCGGATCACCGCCGCCCCGCCCGCTCGGAGTTTTTTGACAGCTGTCAGAAATTGAGTAATCTGTGTTGTGTCCTAGTTCACAGAACGGCGGGAATCATGGTTTCGTCTCCAACAGTGGCGATCATCGGTGCGGGCATCAGCGGTTTGACCACGGGCAAAAACCTCGCCGACGCCGGCATCGAGTACGACTGCTTCGACTCGTCCGACCGGATCGGCGGAAACTGGGCGTTCCGCAACCCGAACGGCCACTCCAGCGCTTATCGGTCGCTGCACATCGACACCTCACGCGAGTGCCTGTCGTTTCGCGACTTCCCGATGCGCGACGACCTCCCCGACTTCCCGCATCACTCCCTGATCAAGGGATACCTGGACGACTACGCCGACACGTTCGGCCTGTTGAAGCGCATCCAGTTCCAGAACGGGGTCAAGCACGCGCGACGTCTGCCCCCGGGGGGCTGGGAACTCGAGACCGCGGATGGACAGACCCGGCGGTACGACGCCCTGGTCGTCGCCAACGGGCACCACTGGGACCCGCGCACCCCCGACTTCCCCGGCGAGTTCACCGGCGAGAGCATCCACGCCCACCGCTACATCGACCCCACCGAACCGCTCGATCTGCGCGGCAAGCGCATCGTCGTCGTCGGCATCGGCAACTCGGCCGCCGACCTGGTTTCCGAGCTTTCCCAGAAGTCCTGGCGCAATACGGTTTATCTCTCCACCCGCTCGGGCGCCTGGGTGGTGCCCAAGTACATCTTCGGCAAGACCGCCGACCAGGTCGCGCGCTCGCTGCCGGTGATCCCGCTGTCCTGGCAGCGCCGGGCGATGCAGCCCTTCGCGCGGTTGATGTTCGGTGATCCGCAGAGCTACGGCCTGCCCAAACCCGACCACCGCTTTCTCGAGGCGCACCCCACCCAGTCCGCCGAACTCCTCATGCGGCTGGGATCGGGCGATGCGACCGCGAAGCCGAATATCGAACGCCTGGACGGCAGTTCGGTGAGATTCGTCGACGGTACGTCCGTCGACGCCGACGTCATCATCTATGCGACGGGATACAACATCACGTTCCCGTTCTTCGACCGCAGTTTCATCGAGGCCCCGGACAACCGACTGCCGCTGTACAAACGAATCCTCAAACCGGGCATCGACGACCTGCTGTTCATCGGATTCGCCCAGGCGGTGCCCACGCTGTTCCCGTTCGTGGAGTGCCAGGCCCGGTTGGCCGCGGCGTATCTGGCCGGCACCTACCGGCCCCCGTCCGAGGCCGAGATGACGCGCGTCATCGCCGCCGACGAACGCAAGTACGTCGGGCACTTCGCCGACAAACCGCGGCACACCCAGCAGGTGGACTACTGGGACTACGAGCGCGATATGCGCAAGCGTGAACTGCCCGCCGGGCGGCGCCGTGTCGAGAAGCTGGGACCGGTACAGCTGGCCGGTCGGGCCCGCGAGGCCGCCGGTGCCGCCTGAGACGACGCAGACGTCGCGACGCAACCCGCGCCGGCCGCAACCGCGCGGCGACCAGAGCAGGCAGCGGCTTCTGGAGGCTTTCGAGAAGCTGTTGCAGACCCAGTCGCTGGCCGAGATCAGCATCGCCGAGGTGGCCCGGTCGGCGGGTCTGAAACGGCCGGCGTTCTATTTCTACTTCGCCGGCAAGCATGAAGCCGTCACCGAACTGCTGAGCAACATCTTCCACGACGACGTCTTCACGATCGGGGGTGCCCTCGCGGGCGGCGGTGACCCGCGCGCCTCCGTCACCGACGCGATGATGCGGACCTTCGAGTCGTGGCGCACCCACCGGACGCTGTTCCGGGCGATGCTCGACGCCCGCGACTACGACCCCGAGGCACGGGCGATCTGGGACCAGTGGTTACGGCGCTACGAGGAGTTCGTCTGCGACTTCATCACCATCCAGCCCACCATCGACATTCCCGACGCCGCAGCACTCGCCCACTCGCTGATCTCGATGAACGAACGGGTCCTCGACCGCCATGTCCGGTCCGACGACGGCCCGGAAGCCGCTGGACCGCTTCGCGAAGCGATCATTCACGTCTGGCACACAGCGCTTTTCGGAGCGGCCGCACAGTGACATCGGCCCTGATGCAGATCCCGGTCGCCGGCGAGAACATCGCGGCGCGGCACTTCCCGGCGACGACGGACGCGTTGACCGGTCCCCCCGGCCGCCCCTGCGTCGTCATGGCCCACGGCCTCGGCGCGACCCAGGACTGCGGGTTGTTCGAGTTCGCTGCGGCGCTGGCCGCGGCGGGCACTGACGTCGTCACGTTCGACTACCGGCACTTCGCCGAATCATCCGGTCAGCCAAGGCAATTGATCGTCCCCGCTCGGCAGATCGCCGACTACCACGCGGTGGTCGACTACGCGCGGCGATTCGACGGCGTGGATGCGGCGCGGGTCGTGGCGTGGGGAGTGTCGCTGTCGGGCGGGCACGTCATCCGGGTCGCGGCGGAGGATCCGACGCTGGCCGGGGTCATCTCGCTGACGCCCGCGACCGACGGACTGCCCGTGGTGACCCACATGCTGCGGACGCTCGGGCCGCGACACATCATGCGAGTGATGGCTCGCGGCGCGCGTGACGTCATGGCGGCCCTGCTCGGCCGCCCGCCCGTGCTCATCCCGGTCGTGGCCGCACCCGGGGACGTGGCCGGCCTCAGCGCCGAGGGGGCCGTCGAGGGGATGGTCCGCATCGCCGGGCCGACCTGGCGCAACGAGTTCGCCGCACGACTGGTGATGGTGATGGGCTTATACCGGCCGGTTGCGAGCGCCGACCGGGTGCGCTGCCCGGCCCTGGTGCAGATCGGCGATCAAGACCGTATCGCCCCGCCCGCAGCGGCGACCGTGGCGGCGACGCGGATGCGGGCGGCGGTGCACCACTACCCTTGCGACCACTTCGACGTATATCCCGGCGCCGGTTGGCATGAGCGGGTCGTCAAGGATCAGGTTGCGTTCCTGCAGCGCATCCTCGCCCCCGGGTAGCGACCGCCGCTCGGATGGTCCACCGACCGAACTCACGTCGGTGTCGACCAGCTCGAAGATCGCCTCACCGGTCGCGTTCGGATCGCCGATGGGAAACGGCCCCCGGAATGTTCTCCGGGGGCCGATCTCACTAGTAGCGGGGACAGGATTCGAACCTGCGACCTCTGGGTTATGAGCCCAGCGAGCTACCGAGCTGCTCCACCCCGCGTCGGTGTCTACGAGGTTACCGAACGGGTGGCCGCGGCGCCAAATCGGCAGCATCCGGCGGCTGCCGCGCCGGGCCGCGACCCGGCGCCAACCAAGATCGTTGCGTAACTGAAATTAACTAATCCGGCCTCCGCGCCGAACTGGCCCGCTCGCCCCCAGCCCTGCACCGGCACCCGGGCCCGGGTTCGATGACGCATGGTATTCGCAGCTCACACGACTTTTTCATTATCAGTCACGTGCAGCAACGGACCGGCTGGTCGGCCCGATCTCCGCAGCGGCGGATTCCCCCACAACAGTCCAGGGTGGAACCAAAATTAACTTTTCTCTTGCCCGCCGCTTACTCGCTGTGCCATGCTGCACCCGCAGCACCAAGTGCGTCCTGCATCACACCCGCGCCGGCGGGGGCGGGACATCGAAAAAGTCGGGAGAGACGGATGTCTGGAATCGACGGCATAGGCCGACTGCTCAGTTACCGGATGAGCGTCGCAGAACTCATCGGCCTGGGCCTGATCGTCGGCACGCCCTACCTGATCGTGGGGCTGATCTGGTCGTTGACCCACACCGCCCACCTGCACGAGATGCAAGGCATCGACCTGGTGGTGTCCTTCCTCGGGTCGATCGTGTCGTGGCCGGTGCTGCTGTTCTCCAACGTCTGCATGCAGTGATGGCTGCACCGGAATCCTCGCGCCGGCTGATCCGAATCGCCGATGAACAACTGGCCGGCCGGCCGGGTCTGCGGACCGTGGTCGACTGGTTCCTGCAGTACCTGAAGAACCATCCCATCGCGTCGCTGGGCACCGGCGGCAGCCAGGTGGTGCTCGGCGTTCGGGCGATCCAGTACCTGTTCGTCGACCTGTTCACCGGGCGCTTCCTGGTCGGTGAATTCATCGATCAAACCGCCTTCGTGGCCGGCGCCGCGTTCCTGCCAACCGTTTTCGTCACCATCCCGGTGGGCGTGACCCTCTCGATCCAGTTCAGCGTGCTGGCCGGCCAGGTCG
The DNA here is from genome assembly GCF_002101885.1 of Mycolicibacter senuensis. GTDB lineage: Bacteria > Actinomycetota > Actinomycetes > Mycobacteriales > Mycobacteriaceae > Mycobacterium > Mycobacterium senuense. Next base: position 2,658 of record NZ_LQPS01000043.1, on the reverse strand, counting down.
GCGCGTCTTCGCTCGCCGGTGCGGCCACCGGGCTGGTCATCATCCGCCAAGCCGCTCCCCTGGTCGCCGCGATGCTGCTTGCCGTCGCCGTCGGATCCGCGGTCTGCGCCGACCTGGGATCGCGGACCATGCGCGAGGAGATCCAGGCCATGGAGGTCATGGGCGTCTCGCCGGTGCGGCGCCTGGTGGTACCGCGACTGGCCGCCCTGATGACGGTCGGGGTGCTGCTCACCGGCATCACCTTTTTCGTCGGTTACGTGGCCGGCTACATCTTCAACGTGTTCCTGCAGAACGGGACCGCGGGCTCGTTCATCGCCACGTTCTCGTCATTCTCCGATGTCGGTGACATGTGGTTGGCGTTCGCCAAATCCATCGTCTTCGGGATCATCGTGGCGATCGTGAGCTGCCAGAAGGGCCTGGCCAGCCACGGCGGGCCGGCCGGCGTCGCCAACTCGGTGAATGCCGCAGTCGTCGAATCCATCCTGCTGCTGATGTTCGTCAACGTCTTGATGAGCCAGCTCTACGTGATCCTGTTTCCGAGGCAGGCATTGTAGAAGATGGTCATTCCCAGTGCTTTTCAGCTCCCCGGGCTACGCCCGATCGCCGGGTCGGCCCACGGAACCTTCCTGGCGGTGGCCCGCGCCGGGCATCTGGTGCACTTCTTCGGGCGCACCCTGACCGCCATACCGGCGATGCTGCGGCATTACCGGCGCGAGATGCTGCGGTTGCTCTCGGACATCGCCTGGGGCAACGGGTCGATCGTGGTGGGCGGCGGCACCATCGCCGTCGCGCTGGCGCTGGGGGCGATCGCCGGTGCGCTGGTCGCCGTCGAGGGCTATAACGTTTTGGACCTGCTCGGCCTGGGACCGGCCACCGGCCTGATCTCCTCGTTCGCCACCACCAGAGAACTCGCCCCGATCATGGTCGGAATGGCGTTCATCGCCCAGGCCGGCTGCCGGTTCACCGCCCAGCTCGGCGCGATGCGCATCAACGAGGAGATCGACTCGCTGGAAGCCATGGCGATCAACCCGATCCCGTTCCTGGTCACCACCCGGGCGGTCGCCTCGGTGATCGCAGTGGTTCCGCTGTTCCTGGTGGCGCTGGGCATCGCCTACCTGTCCTGCCAGTTCTCCGTCATCCTGATCTCCGGGCAATCCAACGGCTCTTACCTGCACTACTTCTCGCTGTTCGTCAACGGGCGCGACGTGCTGTACGCGACGTTCAAGGCCACCGTCTTCGTGTTCGTCTCGTCGACCATCCAGAGCTACTACGGGTTCGTCGCCTCGGGCGGCCCAGCCGGGGTCGGCGTCGCCGCCGGACGCGCCATGCGCACCAGCGTCACCGCCGTCGTCGTGGTGAACATGTTCATGACCATGGCGCTGTGGGGCGTCGAGACCGGCGCCAGGTTCGGGGGTTAGCCGATGCCGAACTCGTTCGACACCGACCCCCGCGGACCCTCCAACCTGCGGGTGTTCGCCCTCGGCGTGGTGTTCATCACCGTCGCCGTCGCGACCGCGACGTTGATGGTCGCCAAGTCCCAAGGACGGCTGGACAACCTGGTCCGGATCGACGTGCGGCTGTCCAACATCGGCGACGGCCTGCCGCCCCGGTCCGACGTGAAGTATCACGACCTGCTGGTCGGTTCGGTCGCCGACATCACCCCGTCCACGCACGGCCTGCCCAACGACGTTCACGTGGTGCTCAAACCCGAACATGCCGCCAAGATCCCCAACACCGTGACCGCCCGCGTCGTGCCGGCCAACCTGTTCGCGGTGTCGGCAATCCAGTTGGTCGACAACGGCGCCGGCTCAGACCACCTGCGTTCCGGCTCGGTCGTATTCGAGGACGAGTCACTGCCCACCGTGCTGTTCCAGAACGTGTTGAACAAGCTGCGGCAACTGGTCAGTCCGCTGGGCCGCAAGCCCGACGACACCACCGTCGGCGTGATCGCCGCCCTGGGCACGGCCACCCACGGGCGGGGCAAGGAGTTGACCGACACCGGCCACAATCTCAACGAGATCCTCGCGCAACTGAATTCCGTGGTCGCCACCGACGACACCGACCCGACCACCCTGTCGGCCCTGGCAGCAGCAGCCGAAGGCCTGCATCGCGTCTCCCCTGAGCTGTTCGACGCGCTGGACCGATCGATCCGGCCCATGACGACCATCGCCGAGAAGGGACCGCAGCTGTCCAGCCTGTTGACCGGCGGGCATGACACCGCGACCACCCTAGCCGCCGCGCTGGAGAACCAGGCCGATCGGATGATCACCATCACCACTGCGCTGACTCCGCCGATCGGGGTGATCGCAGATCATGGCGACGAATTCCATGGCGTCTCAACGAAACTGCAGAACCTCGCCAACCGGGTCTACGACGTCATCTGGGATCCGGACGACAACCTCCTGCGGGTCAAGGCGGCGATCGCGCTCACGCCCAGTCGCACCTACGTCCGCGTCGACTGTCCCCGCTACGGCGAGTTGGCCGGGCCGAGCTGCGCCACCGCCCCGGAGGTGCCCACCGCACCGGAGCTGTTTCCCGCGCTGGAATCCCAGGGCGTCTCCCCGCCCCCCGGGATGACGGAAAACCGCCCGAACATCACGCCGCCCCGGCACTCGATGCCCGGCGACCCGCAGGGGCTTGTCGTCCGGATCCCAGATG